>NZ_JAXHBY010000001.1:2512500-3825245 GCF_042466235.1 Sphingomonas sp. R86521
CTGCCTTGCAAGGTTCACGCCTTTGGCGGGTCGGCGATCATCGCGGTGAAGTTCGCCTCCGCCGCCAGCTGGCCATCGACCAGCGCGCGGCCGGCGAACTTGCAGACCGAACTGCGCTTCTGGACGAACGACACTTCGAGCGTCAGGAGCACGCCGGGTTCGACCGGCTTGCGGAACTTCGCACCGTCGATCGCCATGAAATAGACCAGCTTGCCGGACCCAGCGAGACCCAGCGATTCGACCGCGAGAATTCCCGCCGCCTGCGCCATCGCCTCGACGATCAGCACGCCGGGCATGATCGGCCGTCCAGGGAAATGCCCCTGGAAGAACTGCTCGTTGATCGTCACCGCCTTGATCGCGGTGATCGACGTGTCGAGGATCAGCTCCTCGACACGATCGACCAGCAGCATCGGGTATCGATGCGGCAGTGCCGCCATCACCCGCCCGATATCGAGCGGGCCGAGGGCGGTGCCCGACGCGGTATTGGCGGCGTCGCTCACCGGCCCTGAGCAGGCCGGCCGGTGCGCGTTGCTGCAGGAGCGGCCGCGGCAGGGGCTGCGCCCTGGGCCTGACCCTGCTGGTTCGGCTGCCAGTTGGCAGGAACCGCGGTGCTGACGGTCGGAACCAGGCGGTCGAGCTCGGTCGTGATCGCGGGCGTGATGTCGGCGACCGGCTGTGCGAACAGCACCGCGTCAGGACGGACGACCATGCCGATGTTCTTCGCCTTGGTGACGTTGGTCACCGCGTCGCCGAGCTTCGCCTGGATCTGCTCGATCACGTACTGCTGTGCGCGCTGCGCCGGCTGCGTCAAACGAGCGAGTTCCTGGTTGGCGGCGTTCTCACGCGCCTGGATCGCCTGAGCCTGCGTCTGCAGCGCCGCAGCGTTCGGGTTCGGCGCACGCTGTGCGGTCTGGAACGCGGTCACCAGCGGCTGCAGCTCGGTCGCGATCGCGCGGCGGCGGGCATCAGCCTGATCGAGCTGGGTCTTGTACGTAGCCTCGATCTGCGTGCGGGCAGTCGACCAGGCCTTGGAGCCGGCGATCGCGCCCTGCGGATCGACCACACCGACGCTGGTGGTCTGCGCATCGGCAGCGGATGCTGCGAGGGTCGCCGGGGCAACGAGCGCGGCGGCGAGGAGAAGCGTCTTGAACGTCGTCATCAGAACTGTGTCCCTACGTTGAAAGTAATGAGTTTGGGATCGTCACCCTTCTGGGTGAGGAAGGCTTTGGCCAGATCGATCCGCAGCGGACCGAACGGCGAATTCCAGTTCACGCCAATACCGACCGACAGGCGCGGCTTGGCGGAATTGCCCAGGAACTGCTCCTGGTAAATGTTCGGGTTGATGAACTTCGCATTGGCGACCGTACCGACACAGGCCTTGGTCGTCGCGTCGATCGTCCCGACCGGACACGTGGTCGTGGTCCCCTCGCCGACCGCGCCGGTCGGCACGGTGAACAGCAGGTTGCCCGCGCTGTCCTTATACTGGTTCGGCAGATAGGTCGGCGAGCCATCCGCGTTGAACTGCGCGACGCCAGCGGCGTTCACCGCCTGCTGATAGGTGAACGTCGGCGCCGGCTTGGTCACGCCGAACAGGCTGCCGACCTGTGCGTAGATCGATGGCCGCAGCCCGAGTTCACGCGCGCCCGAGCCCAATGGGATCTCGATTTCCGCCCGTGCCAGGTAATAGGCACGGCCGCCGAGCGCGTCGTCCTGGATCTGGTCGCGGTCGGTCTGCACCGACTGGGTACCGTCCGCCGCGGTAATGTACGCCGCGCGCAGCACGCGAGGACCGACGCCGCGGATGTCGAAGCCGCGGAACTGCGGTTCGCCGAGATAGAAGCGGTCGGTGATGCGGACCCGGTCACCGCCATCGGCACGCGCGCTTTCGAGCGAGTGGATGTACCCACCCTCGGCGACGATCGAACCGATGAACCCGCTGCCGAGGTTCTTGTACTTCGACCCTTCGAGGCGGGTGCGGATGTACTTCACGTCGCCGCCGAGCCCGGCGAAATCCTGGCTGAACGAGAAACGCGACCCGGCGGTCGGGCGCAGGCGGCTGTTGAGCGTATCGCGGCTGATCGAATACCCGACCGACGACGTCCAGCGGTTGCCGATCGCCTCGCAGAGATAGCGTCCCGCGACCTCTAGGTTGCACGACCCGTCGGCGTTCAGATACTGGCTGTCGAGGCTGACCTCGTCATACGACAGACCATAGCGGCCCGACAGCGACCAGTATTCGGTCAGCGGCACACCGGCGCGCAGCTGGAAGCCGGTCGAGACCTGCGAATAGTTGGTCTGGCGATCGTTGCCGACATAGTTGAACGAGTTGTAGTCGCGGCGGAACAGGTCGCCGCCGAGCGCGATGTTCTTGTCGAACAGATACGGCTCGGTGAAGCCCAGCTCGATCGACTTCGAGTAGCTCGAATAGTTGACGCCGGCGCGCAGTTCCTGGCCCTTGCCGCGGAAATTGCGCTGGGTGATGTTCGCCTGGATGATGAAGCGTTCGAGGCTCGAATAGCCGGCAGACAGCTGCAGTTCGCCGGTCGACTTCTCTTCGAGGTTGGTTTCGAGGATGACGCGGTCGGGCGCGGAACCGGGGTTCTGCTTGATCTCCATCTTGTCCTGGAAATAGCCCAGCGAGTTGATGCGATCCTGCGAGCGCTTGACCTGGAAGCTGTTGAACGCGTCGCCCTCGGCGAGACGGATCTCGCGGCGGACGACCTTGTCCTGGGTCTGGGTGTTGCCGTTGATCTCGACGCGCTCGACGTAGGTGCGCTTCGCTTCGGCGATGTTGAAGTTGATACCCATCGTCAGGGTATCGGCGTCCTTCTGGAACTCCGGGTTCACCTCGGTGAACGCATAGCCGAACAAACCGGCGGTCTGGCTGAGGTTGTCGACCGAATCCTCGACGAGCTTGGCGTTGTACCAGTCGCCCTTCTTGAGCGGCAACGAGGCCGCCAGCTTGTTGTTGTCGAAGTCGCGGATCTGGCTGTCGACGGTGACGTCGCCGAACTTGTAGCGCTTGCCCTCCTCCACCACGTACGTGATGATGAAGTCCTTCTTGTCCGGCGTCAGCTCGGCCACTGCCGACGTCACGCGGAAATCGGCATAGCCCTCGGTCAGGTAGAACTGGCGCAGCTTCTGCTGGTCGTAGCTCAGGCGATCCTGGTCATAGGTCGTGGCGGACGACAGCAGGCGGAAGAAGCGCGCTTGCTTGGTCGCCATCTGGCCGCGGATCTTGTCGTCGGAGAACACCTCGTTGCCGATGATGTTGATCTGGCGGACCTTCGATTTCGGCCCTTCGCTGATCTCGAACACCACGTCGACGCGATTCTGGTCGAGATTGACCATCTTCGGATCGACCACCGCGGCGAAGCGGCCCTGGCGGCGATACAGCTCGATGATCCGGCCGATATCCTGGCGGACCGCGGTGCGCGTGAAGATCTGCCGCGGTGCGAGCTTGATCTCCTTGGTGATCTTGTCGCTTTTCAGCGCCTTGTTACCCTCGAGGATCACGCGGTTGATGATCGGGTTCTCGCGGATGCGCAGCACGATGTTGCCGTCGGCGACGCCCGAGATCGAATAATCCGCGAACAGGTCGCTGGCCTGCAGGTCCTTCAGCGCCTGGTCGAGCGTCTCCGCGGTGTATTTGATGCCGACGCGGAGGCGCGTGTAGCTCAGCACCGTCTCGGGTTCGATGCGCTGCGATCCTTCGACACGCAACGTTTTGATCGTCAACGCGTTTGGATCGGTAACGACGACCCCAGGCCCCTGCGGCGTGGCTGCGGGAATCGCCTGTGCAGGGCCGGCGCTCGGCCGACCTTCGCCGCGCGGACGGCCACCGCCGCCGCCGCGTTGGCCACGCTGAGCCTCCGCAGGCACGGCAAGACCGGCGAGCATGGTGCCCGTGAGCAGCATAGCGACGGCACGGCCGCCGAATGGGGAAACTGAAGTCACTGTCACCATATACCCCGAAAATGTGCCAAGTACGCGGCTCACACCGCGCACGCCCTGCCCTAACGGCGTCACCCGATCAAGCCGGCCAAATTCTTCCAGAGGCCGAAATTGCCCAAATCGTTGAATGTGACGAGCAGCATGAGCGCCAGGATGGCTGCCAAACCCCCGCGAAACGCCCATTCCTGGACCTGCGGCTCGACCGGCCGGCGACGCACGGCCTCGATCGCGTAGAAGAACAGGTGCCCGCCATCGAGCATCGGCACTG
This sequence comes from Sphingomonas sp. R86521, assembly GCF_042466235.1. NCBI lineage: Bacteria > Pseudomonadati > Pseudomonadota > Alphaproteobacteria > Sphingomonadales > Sphingomonadaceae > Sphingomonas > Sphingomonas sp. R86521. The sequence continues at coordinate 2,516,723 of NZ_JAXHBY010000001.1, forward strand.
GCAAAAGATTGATGAACCCGAGATTGATCGAAACCAGCGCGATCAGGAAGACATAGGCGTCGAGGCCCAGCGCCATCTGTTCGCCCGAGACCTTCGCGATGCTCAGCGGTCCGCCGAGTTCCTTGACCGAGCGGCGACCGGTGATGACCTGCCCCAGCGTCTCGACCATCATCGAAACGATCTGGCCGGTACGCCGCACCGCGACTCCTGGCGCCTCAAGCACGGTAACCGGGACGACGATCGGCGTGCCGCCGATGATCCCGAGCCGACCAACGCGATATTCGTTGCCGAAGCGGTCGCGCTGCACGTCGGTGGCGATCAGCGCGTCGCGCGTGAAGGACTGGCCTCCGCGGATCGCGTCGACGCGGACCGTCTCGCCGGCATGGATGCGGACATAGCGGACCATGTCGTCGAACGTCTCGACCGACCGGCCACCGAGCGCGGTGACGCGGTCGCCGATTTGCAGGCCGATCTGCGCTGCCGGGCTGGCCGGGGCGGTGCCGCCGACGACCGGGGGCATGCGGATATCGCCATATGCCATCGCGAAACCGGCAAGAATGAGGATCGCGACGACGAAATTCACGAACGGCCCGGCGGCGACGATGATCGCGCGCTGCCAGACGGTCTTGGCCTGAAAGGTCTGCTGGCGCTCCGCGGCGGGCAGCGCGAGCCAGTCGGCGGACGGCTGGCTGGCCGGGTTCATGTCGCCGGCGAACTTGACGTAGCCACCGAGCGGCAGCCAGCCGAACTTCCAGCGGGTGCCGCGGCGGTCGGTGAAGCCGGCGATCTCACGGCCGAAACCGATCGAGAAGGCGTCGGCCTTAACCCCGAAGATCCGACCGGCGAGATAATGCCCCAGCTCGTGGACGAACACGAGCGGCCCGATCACGAGCGCGAAGGACAATATGGTCATCAGGATGCCGGGAGTTTCGATCAAGCCAGATCCTTCACGCGCTCGCCCGCCAGGATTCGCGCCTCGGCGTCGATGCCCAACACGGCGTCGACGCTGTCCGGCGCGGCCGGGTCGTAGCACGTCACGATATGCTCGACGATTGCGGCAATTTCGAGGAAGCCGATCCGCCGCTGTAGGAACGCCTCGACCGCGACTTCATTCGCGGCGTTGAGGATCGCGGGCCGTGCGCCGTCGGCGTCGAGCGCCTCGCGTGCCAGCCGCAACGCCGGAAAGCGCACCGGGTCGGGCGCCTCGAAATCGAGCCGGCCGATCGCGACGAGGTCGAGCGGTGCCATCGGCGTCGCCATTCGGTCGGGCCAGGCCAGCGTATGCGCGATCGGCGTCCGCATGTCGGGCGGGCCCAGCTGCGCGAGGACCGAGCCGTCGACATGATCGACCAGGCTGTGGATAACCGATTGCGGGTGAATCACGATCTCGATCCGGTCGTGCGGGATCGGGAACAACCGCGCCGCCTCGATCAGTTCGAGTCCCTTGTTCATGCAGGTCGCCGAATCGACCGAGATCTTCGCGCCCATCGACCAGTTCGGGTGCGCCACCGCCTGTTCGGGCGTCACCGTCCGCATTCGCTCCAGCGACCAGTCGCGAAACGGCCCACCGCTGCAGGTCAGGATGATTCGCCGGACGCGCTCCAGCCGGGTCGGGTCGAGGCACTGGAAGATCGCGTTGTGCTCGGAGTCCGCCGGGAGCAGCGTCGCACCGGTCCGCGCCGCGGCGGCCAGGATCACTTCGCCGGCAGAGACCAGCGGCTCCTTGTTGGCGATGACGACGGTGCGACCGCCCTCGATCGCCGCCATCACCGGTTCCAGCCCGGCGCATCCGACGATCGCGCCCATCGTCCATTCGGCACCGGACATCGCCGCCTCACGGATCGCGGCGGGCCCGCCCCCTGCCCGTACGCCGCTGCCTGCCAACGCGTCGCGCAGCGCGGGCAGGCAAGCTTCGTCGGCTACGACGGCGAACTCGGCCTTGGTACGGATCGCCGCCGCCGCGAGCCGGCCGACGTCGCAATTGGCGGTCAGCGCAACGACGCGGAAGCGGTCGGGCTCGCGCTCGATCAGGTCGAGCGTCGACGTCCCGACCGATCCGGTCGCCCCCAGAATCGTGACCGTCTTCATCGGTATAGGTGCGGCAGCAGAACGAGGAACGCGGCCACCGGTGCGACCGGCACCAGCCCGTCGAGGCGGTCGAGGATGCCGCCATGCCCGGGCAGGATGTTGCCGCTGTCCTTGACCCCCGCACGGCGCTTCAGCCAGCTCTCGTAGAGATCGCCGGCCTGCGCCAGCACCGCGAGCACCGGCGTCGCCAGGGTCAGCCGCAGCGGCAGGCCGTATTGGAAATGCAGCAGCGTCGCGACCAGGCTGGCCAGCACCACGCCGCCGATCAGCCCCGACCAGGTCTTGTTCGGGCTGATCACGGGCGCAAGCTTGGGTCCGCCGAGCGTCCGCCCGGTGAAGTACGCGCCAATGTCGCAGGCCCAGACCAGCGAGAGCGCCCACAGCGTGAAGACGATGCCTTCATGCTGGCGGCGGATGATCATCAGCGCGAACACCGGCAGCCCGCAATACAGCACGCCGAGCGCCAACTGCGGCTTGCGCGTCACGATCACGACGAAGAACGCCGCACCCGCCAGCAGCCCCAGCGTGAAGAAGTCATGGACCACCAGCAGCAGCGATGCCGGCGCCATCAGCGCCAGCGGCACCGACAGGCTGAGCTGCGCCAGCCGCTTGGTCCGCGCATCGGCGCCGTGGAGCGACGACCATTCGGCCATCATGAACAGCGCGACGACGATCGCGAGTATCCAGAACACGATACCGCCGAGCACCAGCGCCACGGTCGCGACGCCGATCATCGCGATGCTCGCGAACACCCGAAGCTGCAGGTTCGACGGCGTCCGCAGCTTTTCGTCAGGAGTCGTCAAAGGCCACCATAGCGACGCTGGCGAAGCCCGAACGCGGCCACCGCATCGGCCAGCGCGGCGCCGTCGAAATCGGGCCACAGCGTGTCGACGAACAGCAGTTCGGCATACGCGGCCTGCCACAGCAGGAAGTTCGACAGCCGCTGTTCGCCCGAGGTACGGATCATCAGGTCGAGCGGCGGCAGGTCGCGGGTGTCGAGCTCAGCTTCGATCGCGTCGGAATCGATCGCGGACGGATCGAGTTCACCGCGCGCGGCGCGCGCTGCCAGGCGTTGCGCGGCGACGACCAGCTCGGCCTGCGCGCCATAATTCAGCGCGATCGCCAGGATCGGTCCGGTATTGCCGGCGGTGCTCGCGATCGCGTCGTCGACCATCGCGACCAGATCGGGGGAAAAGCTGCGATAGTCGCCGATCACGCGAAGGCGGACGTTCTCGCGGACCAGTTCGTCGAGGTCGCTGCGGATGAAATGCCGCAACAGCCCCATCAGGTCGCTGACCTCCTCGGCCGGGCGGCGCCAATTCTCCGACGAGAATGCATAGAGCGTCAGCGCCTCGATCCCCATCGCACGCGCGGCGCGGGTGACTTTGCGTACCGCCTCGACGCCGGCACGGTGCCCGGCGAAGCGCGGCAGGAACCGCTTCTTCGCCCAGCGGCCATTGCCGTCCATGATGATCGCGACGTGGCGCGGCACCAGCGCGGTTACCGGGACCGCGGAAAGGATGGGCACGCTGCTCATCGCACGACGTCACAAGGAGTGCCGGGCCGCGCATGCCCCCGGCATGCGCTAAACAGCGGTCGCTGTTTGCCCGTCACTTCCCCATGATTTCCTTTTCCTTGGCCGTCGCGGTCGCATCGAGATCGGCGATCGTCGCGTCGGTCAGCTTCTGCACCTCGGTCTCGTGGCGCTTGCGCTCGTCCTCGCTGAACACGCCCTTCTTCTCGTCGGTCTTCAGGCTGTCCATGCCGTCACGGCGGACGTTACGGACCGCGATGCGCGCCTTTTCGGCATACTGGCCGGCAAGCTTGGCGAGCTCCTTGCGGCGCTCCTCAGTCAGATCCGGGATCGGCAGGCGCAGCGTCTGGCCGTCGACGATCGGGTTGAGCCCGAGACCGGCCGAACGGATCGCCTTGTCGGTCGGGCCGACGTTCGACTTGTCCCAGACCTGCACCGACAGCATCCGCGGTTCGGGCGCCGACACGGTCGCGACCTGGTTCAGCGGCATCGACGATCCGTACACCGTCACCATCACCGGATCGAGCAACGCGGTCGACGCACGGCCGGTACGCAGGCCGCCGAGATCGCCCTTCAGCGCTTCGACGGCACCCGCCATGCGGCGTTCGAGGTCGGTCTTGTCATAGGCTGCCATCTTAAAGCTCCTGCTCGTTCTGGACGATCGTCGACACACCCTCACCCGCCAGCACCGCGGCAAGATTGCCGGGCTCGCGGATGTTGAAGACGACGATCGGGATATTGTTGTCGCGGCACAAGGCGATCGCGCTCGCGTCCATGACCTTCAGATCCTCGGACAGCACGGTGCTGTACGAGATCGTCTCGTAGCGGGTCGCGGTCGGATCCTTCTTGGGATCCGCGCTGTACACGCCGTCGACGCTGGTGCCCTTGAACAGCGCGTCGCACTTCATCTCGGCGGCGCGTAGCGCAGCACCGGAATCGGTGGTGAAATAGGGGCTACCGACACCGGCCGCAAAGATCACGACGCGACCCTTTTCCAGGTGACGCTCGGCACGGCGGCGGATGAAGGGTTCGCAGACGCTGGCCATGGGGATCGCCGACTGGACGCGGGTGTCGATGCCGATCTGCTCAAGCGCGTTCTGCACCGCGAGCGCGTTCATCACGGTCGCGAGCATGCCCATATAGTCGCCGGTCGCCCGGTCCATGCCGCGCGCGGCGCCCGCCATGCCGCGGAAGATGTTGCCGCCGCCGACAACGATGCAGATCTCGTAACCCTTGGCTTTGACGTCTGCGATTTCGCCGGCAACGCGCGCGGTGACTTCGGTGTCGATCGACAGGCCGGACGTCCCCATCAGGACCTCGCCCGACAGTTTCAGCAGAATACGCTTGTATCGCGGAGGCGTCATAAATCTCGAATTGTGATTGGCGGGGCGGCGCGGACCTTAGGCGGAGGGGCCGCCGATGTGAAGCGGGTGCGAGGCGGCTGCACCGAATCTCGACGGAGATGAGACGGAAATCGCGTTCGGGGCGAGCACTCTGGAAAAGCTGCCGTCATTCCCGCGGAGGCGGGAACCCATACTGGCTGATCGCGCGATCTATCACTGCGCCCGGAGTTTATGGATCCCCGCCTGCGCGGGGATGACGACGCAGTATTTGAGCGAAGCCCTGATCCTTCTCCCCGCTGGGGAGAAGGTGGCCCGGCAGGGCCGGATGAGGGGCGCGAGGTTCGAGACCTCACCACTCCCCTCACCCTTCCCACGGCCAGGTAGCCGCGGGCCCCCTCCCTCTCCCCGGAGGGGCGAGGGAGACGTCAGGTTACGCCTGGGGTGCCTGCGGCACGCCCGAAGCGGCAGCGACTTCGGCGGCGAAGTCCGATGCTTCCTTCTCGATGCCCTCGCCGAGCTGGAAGCGGACATAGTCCACCAGCTTGATCTCGGCGCCGGCATCCTTGCCGGCCTTGGCGACGACGTCGGAGATCTTGGTCTTGCCGTCCATCACGAACAGCTGGCTGACCAGCGCATGCTCCTTGCGGTACTTGGCGATGCCGCCCTCGACCATCTTTGCGATGATGTCGGCAGGCTTGCCCGAATCCGCTGCCTTCTCGGTCGCGATCGCGCGCTCGCGCTCGATCTCGGCTTCGTCGAGGTCGCTCTCGTTCAGTGCCTTCGGGAAAGCCGCCGCGATGTGCATCGCGATCTGCTTGCCGAGTGCCTGGAGCACGTCGTCCGCCGCATCCGATTCGAGCGCGACGAGCACGCCGATCTTGCCGAGGCCCGGTGCCGCTGCGTTGTGGACATAGGGAACGACCGCGCCCTTGGTCACTTCGAGCGTCTTCGAACGGCGCAGCGACTGGTTCTCGCCGATCGTCGCGACGTTGTTGGTCAGGACCTCCTCGACGGTCTTGCCCGATGGCATCGCCTGCGTCTTCAGCGCGTCGACGTCGCCGCCGGTCGCGAGCGCGATCTGGGTGACGTCACGGACGAACTGCTGGAACTGGTCGTTCTTCGCGACGAAGTCGGTCTCGGAGTTGACCTCGACGGCGGCACCCTTGGTACCCGACACCGCAACGCCGACCAGGCCCTCGGCCGCGGTGCGGCTGGACTTCTTTGCGGCGGCCGCGAGACCCTTGGTGCGCAGCCAGTCGACCGCGGCTTCCATGTCGCCGTTGGTCTCGTTCAGCGCCTTCTTGCAATCCATCATGCCCGCGCCGCTCGTTTCGCGGAGGTCCTTGACCATCGCTGCCGTAATATCGGCCATGTCTGTCATCCTTCTGATCTGAATATGAGTGCGGGCGAGGCAGGGTTTCGCCCTACCCCGCCCGCATGACGTTTCGGCGACGACGCTTATGCGTCGATCTGGCGCTCGCCCTCGGCTGCGAACTCAGCCGCGATGTCGGCGTTCGCGGCAACTTCCGTCGTGTCGGCCGAAGCTTCCACGACCGGCTCTGCAACAGCCTCTTCCTTCGGCGGCTCGATCATCGCGCCGATGTCGGCACCGGTGCGGCGCTGCTGCTCCTGGCCGCCGCGCGTCGCTGCGATCGCGATCGCCTCGCAGTACAGGCGGATGGCGCGGGCTGCGTCGTCGTTCGCGGGAACCGGGAAGGCGATGCCGTCCGGCGACACGTTCGAATCGAGGATCGCGACGACGGGAATACCCAGCGTGTTGGCCTCCTTGATCGCCAGCTCTTCCTTGTTCGCGTCGATCACGAACATCACGTCGGGAACGCCGCCCATGTCGCGGATGCCGCCCAGCGAAAGCTCGAGCTTGTCCTTTTCACGGGTAAGCTGAAGGACTTCCTTCTTGGTCAGGCCGACGGTGTCGCCCGACAGCATTTCCTCGAGCGTCTTGAGACGCTTGATCGAACCCGAGATGGTCTTCCAGTTGGTGAGCATGCCGCCCAACCAGCGATGGTTGACGAAGTGCTGGCCCGAACGACGCGCTGCGTCCGCGACGGGCTCCTGCGCCTGGCGCTTGGTGCCGACGAACAGGACCTTGCCGCCGCCGGCAACAGCCGACGAGACGAACTCGAGAGCGCGCGCGAACAGCGGCACGGTCTGCGAAAGATCGAGGATGTGGACGCCGTTGCGATCACCGAAGATGTAAGGCTTCATCTTGGGGTTCCACCGATGAGTCTGGTGGCCGAAATGCGCGCCCGTTTCGATGAGCTGCTGCATGGAGACGACTGGAGCCGCCATAGGGATATATCCTTCCGGTTGTGCCTCTGGGAAGCGGATGACGCTTGGCTACGGTAACCGTGGCCGTCGCGCACCGGGCTATGATGCTTCCCATGCGGGTTTGTAGAGCGCGGGCCCCTAGCCGACGCCTCCGCGAAACGCAAGGGGTTGACGGATGGAACGCAATGAGAACATACAGGGTTCAGACAGGGACGGAAGACCGACTCGCCGCGTTATTCATCCGATTTGGCTCGGTAAAAATGCGACGAACGGAACGAAATTCCTAACAAAACATTAGCGGATGTTGGGAAACGTTCGCGACTTCCCGGGAGGCGACGAGATGGTTGTTCTGAGCATTTTGATTTTCGCGGGCGCGCTGGCCCTTTCGGTAGCCGTGATCGCAACGTCGATCGCGCCGCAGTGGCAGCGCATCGTCCGCCTCGCGACGGGTCATGTCGAACCCGCATTCACGACGGTCGGGACCGTGATGGTCGCCGACCGCCGGATCACCGTCAGGCGCTGGGCGTCGTCGCAGACATTGGTGTCGTCGCGGAAATGGCGCGCAGCCGCCTGACCTTGGTATAGCTCGCGACGCTGAACGGCATCAGCGCGAGATAGATGACGCAAATCGCGCTGAGCGTGTGCCAGGGTGCACTGACCAGCGCGGCGCCGAGCAGGACGAACCCCGCCAGCGCCTCGAACCGGATGTTCCGCCGCAGCTTGAGCGACCCCCAGGTGAAGGTTGCGACGCTAGACACCATCAGCATCGCAATGAACGCGACCCAGGGCGCGACGAACCAGGGCGATGCGAACCGCGCATCGTCGGTCCAGAACCAGAAGAACATCGGCATCAACGCCAGCCCCGCCCCCACCGGCGCGGGAACGCCGGTGAGGAAGCCGGCGGACTTATGCGGCTGGTCGGTCTCGTCGATCTTGGCGTTGAAGCGCGCGAGGCGCAGCGCACAGAACACCGCGAAGATCAGCGAGCAGATCCATCCGACCCGCGGCAGCGCCGACAGCGACCATAGATAGAGAATCAGCGCGGGCGCGACCCCGAATGAGATCGCATCGGACAGCGAATCGAGCTCCGCACCGAACCGGCTCTCGCCGTGCAGCATCCGCGCGATCCGGCCGTCGACCCCGTCGAGCACGCCGGCGACCATGATCATCGCCACTGCGCTCTGCCATTCGCCGGCGATCGCGAACCGCACGCCGGTCAGACCCGAACACAGCGCCAGCGCGGTGACCGCATTGGGCGCGACCGCCCGCAACGGCAGTCCGCGCGGCGGCCGTGGCAACCGTCGTGGTGGCATCACTGCGCGACGCCCGTAACCGGCACGCCAGCGACGCGGCCGAGGACAGTCTCGCCAGCGATGCTGCGCTGGCCGAGCGCAACCTGCGGCACGACGTTCTCGGGAAGAAAGACATCGACACGGCTACCGAAACGGATCAGCCCGATCCGCTGGCCGGCCGCGACCATGTCGCCGGCCTTTACGAAGCCCAGGATGCGGCGCGCGACGAGGCCTGCGATCTGGGTGAAGCCGACCCGCTGGCCGTCGCGGCCTTCGACGACGAAATGCTGGCGCTCATTTTCTTCCGACGCCTTGTCGAGGTCGGCGTTGACGAACTTGCCCGAGATATAGACGACCTGCTTGATCGTGCCGGCGATCGGCGTGCGATTGATGTGGACGTCGAACACCGACATGAAGATCGACACCCGCATCAGCGGCGCGTCGCCCAGCCCGTTGACGCCCGCCAGCTCGCGCGGGACCGGCATGCGCTGGATCATCGTGATCAGGCCATCGGCCGGCGCGACGATCAGACCCTGGCCCTGCGGCGTGGTCCGCACCGGATCGCGAAAGAAGGTCGCGACCCAGATCACGACGCCGACCATCGGCCAGAACAGCACGTTGCTGACGATCGTCAGCAACAGCGTGATTCCGGTCGCGATCGCGACGTATTTATAGCCTTCCGGATGGACTGCGGGAAATCGCCATTTGACCGTGGGGGTCAGGACGGGCGGCGTGTCTAGCGATGGCATGTCTTCGGTCTATCCGTGGTTTTCGTACGACACAACGCTGGAGCGTCGTTTACGCAACGCAACATTCCCCGTCATCCTGACGAAAGTCAGGACCCAGGGTTACGGGATGCGGCGTTCTGGGCTCTGGGTCCTGACTTTCGTCAGGATGACGGAAGTAGGGGGATGGAGCCCGCCCCCGGTTGATCCCCGCCGCCCCCTCCCCTAGACGCGGCGCAAACCCCCTCCCCCAAAGGAACTGGTAATGGCCAAGATCAAGGTAAAGACGCCCGTCGTGGAGATCGACGGCGACGAGATGACGCGGATCATCTGGGAATGGATCCGTGAGCGCCTGATCAAGCCGTATCTCGACATCGAACTCGATTATTACGATCTCGGCATCGAGCATCGCGACGCCACCGACGACCAGGTCACGATCGACAGCGCCAAGGCGACGCAGAAATACGGCGTCGCGGTGAAGTGCGCGACGATCACGCCGGACGAGGCACGCGTCGCCGAATTCGGCCTGAAGAAGATGTGGCGTTCGCCCAACGGCACGATCCGCAACATCCTCGGCGGGACGATCTTCCGCGAGCCGATCGTGATCAAGAACGTCCCCCGCCTGATCCCGGGCTGGACCCACCCGATCGTCGTCGGCCGCCACGCGTTCGGCGACCAGTACCGCGCGACCGACTATCTGATCCCCGGCCCCGGCAAGCTGCGCCTGGTGTTCGAGGGCGACGACGGCCAGGTCATCGACCGCGAAGTGTTCCAGTTCGAGGGCCCCGGCGTCGCGATGGCGATGTACAACCTCGACGATTCGATCCGCGATTTCGCGCGCGCATCGATGCACTACGGCCTCAACCTGAAATGGCCGGTCTACCTGTCGACCAAGAACACCATCCTCAAGGCCTATGACGGCCGCTTCAAGGACATCTTCGCCGAGGTGTTCGAGGCCGAGTTCAAGGACAAGTTCAAGGACGCGAACATCGTCTACGAGCATCGCCTGATCGACGACATGGTCGCATCGGCGTTGAAGTGGAACGGCGAGTTCGTCTGGGCGTGCAAGAACTATGACGGCGACGTCCAGTCGGACCAGGTCGCACAGGGCTTCGGCTCGCTTGGCCTGATGACCTCGATCCTGCTGACTCCGGACGGCAGCGTCGTCGAGGCCGAAGCCGCGCACGGCACCGTGACGCGCCACTTCCGCATGCACGAGCAGGGCAAGGCGACTTCGACCAACCCGATCGCGTCGATCTTCGCATGGACCGGTGGCCTCAAGTATCGCGGCAAGTTCGACGATACTCCGGACGTCACCAAGTTCGCCGAGACGCTCGAGCGGGTCTGCGTGAAGACCGTCGAGGACGGCCACATGACCAAGGATCTCGCGATCCTGATCGGCCCGAACCAGCCGTGGATGACCACCGAGCAGTTCTTCGAACAGGTCCGTGCCAACCTCGAAACCGAAATGGCCAACTGGGCCTGATCGGACTGCCCCGCTCCCCCGAAACGGGAGCGGGGCCTCCTTACCTCCCGTCATCCTGACGAAAGTCAGGACCCAGGGTTACACAGGACTGCGCTCTTGGCTCTGGGTCCTGACTTTCGTCAGGATGACGGACGGTGGGCGGCATGCGTTGCGACCCACACCAACCCCTCGCAAAAGTCATATCGGGCGCGATACGACGGCACGGGTGACAATCCCGACATGCCTCCCCTAGGGTAGCCGCCATGGCACTCAGGCTCGACAATCACGGTTTCAGCGACGCGCTCGTCATCCTCGGGGCAGCGGGCCTCGTCATCCCGGCGTTCGCGCGGTTCCGGATCAGCCCGGTGATCGGCTTCATCCTGGTCGGCCTGCTGGTCGGCCCCGCCGGGCTCGGCGCGCTGGTCGACCGCATGCCGTGGCTCTACTACCTGACCATATCCAGCCCGGAATCGATCGAACCGTTCGCCGAGTTCGGGATCATCCTGCTGCTGTTCTCCATCGGTCTCGAACTCTCGTTCCGTCGATTATGGTCGATGAAGCGCCTGGTGTTCGGCACCGGCGCGGCCGAACTGATCGGCTCGGCGCTGATCATCGGCGTCGCGATCCATTTCATCGGGCAGAGCTGGCCCGGCGCGCTGGGGCTCGGCTTCGCGCTCGCGCTGTCGTCGACCGCGCTGGTCCTGCCGCTGGTCGGCACCACCGGCGTCGTCGGGCGCGGCGCGTTCGCGATGCTGCTGTTCGAGGATCTGGCGCTGGTCCCGATCATCTTCGTGCTCGGCGCGCTGGCCCCGACCGCGACCGGTGACGGATGGACCAACATCGCCGGCGTCGCGCTGCGCGGCGGGCTGACCGTGGTCGCGATGTATTGCGGCGGCCGCATCGTGCTGCCCCGGCTGTTCGGGCAGGCGGCGCGGACCAAGAGCCCGGAGCTGTTCCTCGCCGCGTCGCTGCTCGTCGTCATCGTCGCCAGCGTCGCGACCACCGCCGCCGGGCTGTCGCCGATCGTCGGTGCGCTGCTGGCCGGGCTGCTGATCGCCGAGACCGAATATCACAGCGAGGTCGAGGTCATCACCGCGCCGTTCAAGGGGCTCGCGCTCGGGGTGTTCCTGATCACCGTGGGCATGAGCCTCGACCTCCGGCTGATCGCGCAGAACTGGCCGGCGCTGCTCGCCGCGGTGGTCGGCGTGGTCGCGGTCAAGGCGGTCGTCACCTTCCTGTTCCTGCGCGTCGCCCAGTCGCGGCGCGGGGTCGCGGCCGAAACCGGGTTGCTGATGGGCAGCCCGTCCGAGACCACGCTGATCGTGCTGGCGACGGCGGCGCAGGCGCAACTGATCCTGCCCTCCACCGCGTCGTTCTGGCAGACCGTGACCGCGATCGGCCTGACCATCACGCCGTTGCTCGCCAAGCTCGGCAGCACCGTCTCGCGTCGGATCGAAAGCCGCTCGGCCGCCGACCCGGGCGACATCGCGATCGACGCCGATGGCCCCGGCACCGTCGTCATCGGCTTCGGCCGGGTCGGCCGGATGGTCGCGGAGATGCTCGCGGTCCACGGCCAGCGCTATGTCGCGGTCGAGGCCGATATCGACGCGGTCGCCGCTGCCCGGCGCCAGGGCCACCCGGTGCTGTTCGGCGACGTCGCGCGCGCCGAGCTGGTCGACCGGCTGAAACTGCACACCGCCAAGGCGCTGATCCTGACGATGGACGACCCTGTGCTCACGGTGCGTCTGGCGCGCCAGGTTCGCGCGCTGGCGCCCGACCTGCCGATCATCGCGCGCGCCCGCGACACCGCGCATGCCGCCGAACTCTACCGTGCCGGCGTCACCGATGCGGTTCCCGAGACGCTGGAAAGCTCGCTGCAATTGTCCGAGGCGGTGCTGGTCGACCTGGGCGTTGCGATGGGCCCGGTGATCGCATCGATCCACGAGAAGCGCGACGAGCTTCGCAGGGAGATCAAGGCCGCCGCGGACATGGTCGTTGAACCGCGTATCCGGAAGGCGAAGCGGACGCCGCGAACGATCTGAGCGGTCGCCGCCGGATCGCGATTGCCCCCGCCCCCCGATTGCGCCTAGCTTCGCCGCATCGTCTTCGGAGCCCATTCCAATGAACCTGAAATTCGCCCTTCTCGCCTCGATCGCGTTCGCCGCAACCGCGCCTGCTCAAACAGTGACCGCCCCCGTCGGTGGCGACATCCCCGCCAAGTTCGTGCCGCCGACCGCCGCGCAGGACTATGTGAAGCGCGAGGTGATGATCCCGATGCGCGACGGGACCAAGCTGTACACCGTGATCGTCTATCCGAAGGGCGTCACCAACGCGCCGATCGTGCTGACCCGGACGCCGTACAACGCGAAGGGCCGCGCCAACCGCGCCGACAGCCCGAGCATCCTTGCGACGCTGCCGCTCGCCGACGAGATGTTCGTCAAGGCGGGCTATATCCGCGTCTATCAGGACATCCGCGGCAAATACGGCTCGGAGGGCGACTATGTCGTCACGCGTCCCGTCATCGGTCCGCTCAATCCGACCAAGGTCGATCACGTCACCGACGCCTACGACACCATCGACTGGCTGGTGAACAAGGCGAACCTGCCCGAATCGAACGGTCGCGTCGGCATGATCGGATCGTCGTACGAAGGCTTCACCGTCGTCATGGCGCTGCTCGCCCCGCACCCGGCGCTGAAGGTCGCGGCCCCCGAGAGCCCGATGATCGACGGCTGGATGGGCGACGACTGGTTCCATTACGGCGCGTTCCGCCTCGCCAACATCGCGTGGCTCGGCAGCCAGACCGGCTACAAGGGCCCAGGCAAGGCACCCCCGACCGGCGGATACGACGATTACGAGAATTTCCGCGACGTCGGCTCGGCCGGCGACTGGGCGAAGAAGTCGGGATACGACCAGCTGCCCTATTGGCAGCGGATGGTGGCGCACCCGGCCTATGACGAGTTCTGGCAGGGCCAGGCGCTCGACAAGCTGATCGCGGCGAACCCGTCGAACGTGCCCACGATCTGGGAACAGGGGCTGTGGGACCAGGAGGACATGTACGGCGCGATCAACAGCTGGGAAGCGCTGAAGGCCAAGGGCAAGCTCGGCAACAACCACCTCGTGATGGGGCCGTGGCGGCACAGCCAGGTCAACCGCGAGGGTCGCAGCCTGGGTCCGCTGGAATGGAATGGCGATACCGCGGAGCAGTTCCGCGAGGACATGGTGCTGCCCCTGTTCAACCAGTATCTGAAGGATGGTCCGGCGGTCACGCTGCCCGCCGCGACGATCTACAACACCGGCGAGAACCACTGGGACAAGTTCGCGACCTGGCCGCTGGCGTGCGCGACCGGGTGCGCGGCGCCGCTCAAGCCGATCTATCTGCAGGCCGGCGGTGCGCTCGGCTTCGGTGCCGCGACCGCGGGTGGCGACAGCTATGTCTCCGACCCGTCCAAGCCGGTGCCGCATCTGCCGCGGCCGGTGAACTTCGGCGACGGCCGCTGGGGTGACTGGCTGGTCAGCGACCAGCGCGGCGTCGATGGTCGTCCCGACGTGATGACCTACACCACCGAGGCGCTGACCGCGCCGGTGCGCGTGTCGGGCACGCCGATGGCGGACATCTTCGCCAAGACGACCGGCACCGATGGCGATTTCGTCGTCAAGGTGATCGACGTCTATCCCGCCGAGAACGCGACCGATCCGAAGATGGGCGGATACGAGCTGCCGATCAGCATGGACATCTTCCGCGGCCGCTATCGCAACAGCTTTTCCAAGCCGACTGCGATCCCCGCGGGCAAGGTGCAGGAGTACAAGTTCCGCCTGCCGACGGTGAACCATGTGTTCCAGCCGGGCCACAAGATCATGGTGCAGGTCCAGTCGAGCCAGTTCCCGCTCTACGATCGCAACCCGCAGACCTTCGTGCCGAACATCTTCCTGGCGAAGAAGTCGGACTACAAGGCGGCAACGGTGACGATCGTCCGCGGCGGCGCGCAGTCGAGCGCGGTGCTGCTGCCGGTGGTGCCGCTCGACCAGTCGGCCGCGTTGGTGAAGTAACGCGGCACCGACACGCGATCCCGACGTTATGCGAGGAGGCCGGCGACACCGCCGGCCTCCTTTTTCATTGGGAGAGCACCATGGCGACGACATTGACCGCGAAGTTCGACACGCGGCGCGAAGCCGAGATGACCGTCGAGCGGTTGGTTCAGGAACACGGCCTCGACCGCGCGAAGATCTCCGTCGCCGCAGCGGGCGATGAAAATACGGCGGGTGAGGATGTCGCCGGATCGGACAACGAAGCGGGTGGACCCAGCCCGGAGCAGCGCGACGATGCGGCGCTGAACGGCCAGGTGCGGGTCTCGGTTGAGGTGGCGGACGATGCCGCGGCGACGGCTGTGCGCGAGGCGTTTGCAGAGTTCGACGCCGAGGATGTGGCGGCGAAGTAACGCTTCTGCCCCACCCCGGCGCAGGCCGGGGCCCAGTTGGGGGACGAAAATGGTGGACGACAATCCGCCGTTACCGCCGCCTTCCCAACTGGGCCCCGGCCTCGGCCGGGGGGGTGGCTTAGTTGAAGACTACCAAACCCCGCTGATTACCCCCGCTTCACGCCCGCGATCCAAGCATCGACCTGTTCCTCCAACACCCCCAGCGGCAGCGCGCCTGAACCCAGCACCACCTCATGGAAGTCGGGCAGGTCGAACTTAGCCCCCAACGCCGCTTCCGCCTTCTTCCGCAACCCAGCGATCCGCAACTGCCCGACCATATAACTGGTCGCCTGCCCCGGATTGTTGATGTAGCGATCGACCTCCTTGGTGACGTCGCGCTGCGACAGCGGGGCGTTCGCGGTGAAGTATGCGATCGCCTGGTCGCGGCTCCAGCGCTTGGCATGCATGCCGGTGTCGAGCACCAGCCGGCACGCGCGCCAGACCTGCAGCGACAGCATCCCGAGCTCCGAATAGGGATCGGCATACGCCCCCATCTCCTTGGCGAGGCGCTCCGAATACAGGCCCCAGCCCTCGGTATACGCTCCGTAATAGCCGAACCGCCGGAACTTCGGCACGTCGGTCAGTTCCTGCGCTCGGGCGATCTGGAAATGATGCCCTGGCGCGCCCTCGTGATGCGCGATGCCCTCGACCTGCGGCTTCTGAACCTGCCTCATGTCGGCGAGGTTGACGTAGAAGATGCCGGGGCGCGAGCCGTCGGGCGCGGGCTGGTTGTAGAACGCCACCGCCGCAGTGTCCTGCCGCCACGCCTCGACCGCGCGAACCTCCAGCGGCGCCTTGGGCAGGCGGCGGAAGAACCGGGGTGCGGCTGCCATGGTCTGTGCGATCGCGGCGCGGGCGTCGCTCAGATACTGCTGACGCCCGGCATCGGTGTTCGGATATTTGAACCGCGGGTCGGTGCGCAGGCTGGCGAACAGGTCCTGAAGGCTGCCCTTGAACCCGATCCGCGTCATCACCGCCTGCATCTCGGCATGGATCGCCTTGACCCGGTCGAGCCCGAGCTGATGGATCTGTTCCGCGGTCAGGTCCGTCGTCGTGTAATAGGCCAGCCGCGACTGGTAATAGGCGGCGCCGTTCGGCAGGCTCCACGCGCCGTCATTGCCCTTGGCCAGCGGCTCGATCGCGTCAAGCGCCGCGAACAGCACGTCGAACCCTTCGCGGAACGGACCCTTCAGCGCGGCGATCACGTCGGCGAGCAGCTGCGTCTTGACGGCCTCGGGCGCGGTCAGCTTGGCGAGCTTGGCCTTGAAGTCGGCGAGCAGGCTGCTGTCGGCGCCGGTGTCGAACGGTGCCCCGGTGACGACCTGCCGGGCGTCGTTGCGCGCGGGGACGAACACCATCTTGGGGGGCACGATGCCCTTTGCCGCCTGCGCGCGCATCTTCGCCCCGATCTCGCGCATCACCCGCAACGAATCGCGCAGGCGGGCGACATAGGCGCGCGCATCGGCGATGGTGTCGACGCGGTGTTCGTTGATCAGGAAGACCGGGATGTCCCCCGCCGGGCTGCCGTTGGTCGACACCGGAAAGCTGTAGTCGCGAAATGCGAACTGGCGGCGGTCGGTGATGACCTGATCCTCGAACAGCCGATAGCTCAGCCGCGCACCGACGCCGAGCCGGTCGGGCGCGAAGCTGCGCTTCATCTCGGCGAGCTGCGACTCCTCCAGCGCCTGGCGGCGCTGCGCGGCGGCGTCGGTATAGTCGTCGAGCCGATCGTTGTCGGTCTTGAGCCCCAGATTGGTCTGCGTCTCCGGGCTCAGCGCGACCTGCGCATCGAACGCCGCGTCCAGGAATTTCAGCAGCCGAGAGTCGTCGGAGCCCGCCGTTACGCCCTGCCCAAGTACCGGCACCGCGACGCTCGCCATCAGCGCGCCGATAAACCCACGTTTCGTCAGTCCGGTCATGATCCTGCCCCTTTGTCGCTACGGCTAACCGCGCCGCGCGGATCGGGCAAGACGGTGGTTCAGCGACCCGCCAAAGCCGCGCCGATCATCTCGCGCGCATCCAGCCGTGCCTTCAGCCGGGTGGCGAGCAACGCGGTGCCGCTGATCTTGCGCTGGACGAACAGCGTGTCGATCGGCGGGACGTGCCAGGTGTCGCGGTCGCTCGCCATCGCCGCGCCCTGTTCGCGCAGCACCGCGACGAACGCGCGGTCGCCGAAGTCGAACGGGCCGGACCGGTTGAGTTCGCCCAGCACCACGTCGGTCATCCGGTCGACCAGCACGCGGTGCCGCGTCACCGCCGCCTCGCCCAGGAATCCCGCCGCGACCGCCGCCTCGCGCACCGCGTCGCGGTCGCCTGCAAGCCCGGCGAGCAACAGCCCGCGATACCCCTCGACCGTCTCGGCCTGGATGTCGCGCGCCGCACCGAAATCGAGCAGCACCAGTTTTCCGGTCGCAGGCTGGTAGCGATAATTGGCGAAATTCGGATCGGTCTGCATCAGCCGGAACTCGAACAGCTCGCGCAGCACCAGCGCGACCAGCTTGCGGATCGCGGTGTCGCGGACGTCCTGCTCGGCGCCCTCGAGCGTCTCGATCGGGACGCCCTCGACGAAGGTCATCGCCAGCACGTCGTCGGCGGAGAATTCGCGGTCGAGCGCGGGGACGACATAGTCCGGACTGTCCGCCAGCAGCGCACCGAACCGCGCCAGCTGCTCGCCCTCGCGGCGATAATCGGCTTCCTCGTGCAACTGCCGTTTCGCCTCGGCGAGCAGCGGCGCGATGTCGATCGTCCTGGGCAGCGCGCCGGACACCCGCAGCAACGTCGCGACGTTGTCGACGTCGGCGTCGATGCTCTCGCGCACGCCGGGATACTGGACCTTGATCGCCAGGTCGCGGCCGTCATGCGTCCGCGCGCGGTGGACCTGGCCGATCGATGCGGCGGCCAGCGGATGGGCGTCGAACCGCGCGAACCGGCGGCGCCAGTCCTTGCCCCAGTCGCGCGCCAGCACCTGTTGCAACTGCGCCGGCGGCATGTGGTGCGCACGGTCGCGCAACTTGGCGAGGATCTGCGTCAGTTCGGGCGGCAGGAATTCGCCGGCATCGAGCGAGATCATCTGCCCAAGCTTCATCGCGGCGCCACGCAGATGCGACAGCTGATCCGCGACCCGGCCGATATTGGCAGGCGTCAGCAACAGTTCGCCCATCTTCGGCCGCTGTCCGTCGGCCAGCCGCCGCGCACCCTCGGCGATGACGCCACCCGCGACCCCGCCCGCAAGTTTGCCGAACACGCCGAGCCGCGACAGCCGGCCGCTGGGTACTGCGCGCTCGCGCGTGTCGTCGGTCATGTCTCGGTCCTGAAATCTACCATAGCCGGCTGCCCGGAATACCCTTGAACGGTCCGGCGAAGGCGCTGGTGATCCAGCCGCCATAGAAACCGCCGGGTTGCGGCACGACCGTCTCGCCGTCGACGCTGCACCGGTCGAACGGCTCCGCGTAAAAGGCGACATGATCCCGCAGCATCGCGAACGGTGCGGTCGGCGTCGGATAGCTCCAGCCTACCCGCGGCAGGACGATGTCGCCGATCACGACGTCCCAATAGACCGCGGCGCCCTTCCATTCGCAGAACGAGCTGCCCTCGGCGCGGCGCAGGACGCCGTCGCGGATGTCGTCGCGCGGGATGTAATAGCTTGGCGGGTGGCTGGTCTCGAGCGTGCGTACGCTCGCACGCGTATCGGCTACGATCACGTCGGCATGCTCGATCACGATGTGAGCCGGGCTGAGCTCGGCGATCGCCGGGCGCGGGAACGACCAGACGCTTTCCTGCCCCGGCGCCGCGGGATCGGGTTTCGGCCTCATCATGCGCGTTCCAGCCGCGTCGCGATGCGTTGCAGCGACGGGCGCAGCCGCAGGAACGCGCCATAGCCGCGCTCCAGCAGCGACCGGACCAGCGGGTTGCGCGCCGCCAGCCCGATCGGTCGCAGCACAGGGATCGCGCGCCACATCGCGGCAAACGCCGCCGCACCCGACAGCAGGCGACCGTCCTCGCGCGCATGGAAGCGGGCGAGCATCGCGGTACGATCTAGCGGGCACGACACCGGCCCGTCGCCTGATACGTCGACGAATTCGATCCGATGGCCGCGATCGAGTCGCCGCAGAAACGCGATTTCGCGGCGGCACAGCGGACAGCCGCCATCGTGCCAGACGGTCAGCATGGGCGTAGGTTCTGGAAGAGCATCACCACCCTAACGTAGGGCGACGCCGGATGGCCGCAACGGGCGCGGAAAATCGCCGCGACCCCGCATCCGGCGGAACGTTAGCCTGCTGCGAAGTCTTGAGCATCCTGACATCGGGAGAGACATCATGGACGACAATCGCGTTTGGGAATTCGAGGAAAGCCTGTGGACCGGCGACGCCGAGCATTACCGCGCGCTGATCGACGCCGAGTGCCTGATGGTGCTGCCGGTCCCGCCGTACGTGCTGGGCGGCGACGAGGCGGTCGCCACCGTTGCGAACACGCCGCGCTGGACGTCGGTGACGTTCAGCGCCCAGCGCATCGCACGGCCCGAGGAGGGGTTGATCGTGGTCGCCTATCATATCGCGGTCGCCCGCGACGACGAGCATTACGCGGCGCACTGCACCTCGACCTATCGCCGCCGTGCGCATGACGACTGGCAGGTCGTCCAGCACCAGCAGACCCCGCCTCTGACCGCATGACGCCACTCGGCAATCCGTCACCGCCGCCGTTGCCGCGCTGGCTCGGCTATGCCGGGCTGTTGCCGCAGGTCCTCGCGCTCATCGCGGTGGCGGCGGGCGACGTCGGCGGGCGGTTCACTGCGCTGGCGCTGTCCTATGCCTATGCCGCGCTGATCCTCAGCTTCCTTGGCGGGATGTGGTGGGGTCTGGCGGCGCAGGCGCGGGCTCCGGCGCCGCGCTGGGTGTGGTTCGCCGCGGTGGCGCCGTCGCTGATCGCGCTGGTGTCGGCAGTGCCCTGGGCGACCGGCGATGCGTGGCCGGGACCGTCGATGGCGCTGCTCGGGCTGTCGCTGCTGGGGTCGCTGTTCGTCGATTACCGGATGCGCGCGGCGGGGCTGTGCCCGGACTGGTGGCTGTCGCTGCGGCTGCCGCTGTCGATCGGTCTCGGCGTGCTGACGCTCGCGATCGGGTATCTGGCCTGAGGCTACATCTTCAGCGGCTGGTCGTAGCCGGTGAGTTCCAGATAGCCGCGCCCGCCCTGGGTACGCACCGCGCCCTCCCAATAGACCGGTAGCCCGCTGCGCCGAGCGTCCAGTTCCTGCGCGGCGAACATCGGCGCCAGCTGCCAGTGGCGGATGCGACCATCGGCGCGGACGCTCAGCATCTGCGACACCGGATAGACCGCGCCGGTCGCCCGGCTGCGCCAGGCCGCGAGCGGTCGAAACGCGACGTCGTTCGGGCCGAACGCCGTGATCCGGCCGTCCGGTCGGCGCAGCGATCCGCCGGTCCATACCGTCCCGCCGCCCTTCCGCCGGATCCGAAACGCCATCACCGCCGAGCCGTCGTCGAAATTGAGCCCGGTCCAGTCCCAGCCTTGCGCGGCGGGCGCGAGGTAATCCGACGACCATTCGCGGTCGAGCCAGGCCTCGCCGGTCACCGCCACCGTCCGGTCGCCGCGCTTCACTCGACCGGTCACGCGCAGATGCGGGATCGAGTAATAATAGCTCGCCTGTTCGGGGCGCGGTCCCTTGCGGCTATAGCCCCCCTGCCCTTGCGGCAACGGCGGCTGGGTCGGCTGGAAATCGAGCGCCAGGGCAAAGCCGTCGGCGGCCAACTGCGTCTTCCAGTGCCCGTCCGCCGACCGCCGCAGCCGCCAGTCGCGGATCGCGACATCGGCATCGCCGGTGCGTGCCTGCGCGAGCCCGAACCCCGCGCGCGCCGCGCGCTCGCCGTGCAACAGCTTGCCGGTCGCCGGATCGGACAGCGCGGCATGCGCGAACAGCACCTGGCTTGCAGCGAAGCGGCTCGGGTTGCGCGGATCGACCGGCGGGCGGGTGCGGAAGAACGTGACCTGGAACCCCAGGTCCTTGCCCGCGTCGGTGCGCAGCCATCCGGTGACGTACCACCATTCGGTGCGGAACGCCGGGTGTGCGCCGTGGTCGGCGGGAAAGCGCAGCACGATGCCGGGCCGCACCACCGGATAGGGCGCGGACGCGGCGACGCCGACCGCCGCGACCAGGGCTATCACCGCGCGCATCACCAATCCTCCCGCACCGATTGCACCGCGCTCTTCGCGGTGGCGCGGCGCCCCGCCAGGATCGCCGTCACCGCCGCCGCACCCGTCAGCGCCGCCGCGACGCCGACCAGCGTGCCGACCGGGATCCGCGTGCTCATCGTCCAGTTGAACGACTGCGGGTTGATGACGTGGATCAGCACCTGCGACAGACCCAGCCCCAGTCCGATCCCCGCCAGTGCCCCGGTCAGCCCGACGATCGCACCCTCGACGCCGAGCATCGCGGTCAGCTGGCCGCGCGTCAGGCCGAGGTGGCGCAGCATCCCGAACTCGCGTTCGCGGGCGATGGTCTGCGCCGACATCGTCGCGGCGACGCCCGCGAGCCCGACCAGGATCGCGACCGCCTCCAGCAGATAGGTGACCGCGAAACTGCGATCGAACAGCGTCAGCGCGAACCGGCGCAGCGTCGCGGGCTGGCTGACCTCGACCTGATCGCGCAAGCCGGCCGGCAGCACGGTCGTCATCGCGCGCCCGACCTTTGCGGCATCGGCGCCGGGCGCGACCATCACCGAAACCTCGTCACGTCCGGTGTCGCCGGTCAGACGCTGGTAATCACCCTCGTCGATCAGCACCGCGCCGGCCTGTCGCCCATAGTCGCGCCACACGCCTGCCACGACGAACCGCGTGCGCCCGGCGATCGGCAGCGTCACGGTCTCGCCCGGATCCCAGCCATACAGGCGTTGCGCAGGTTCGGAGACCCAGACCGGCAGCGCGGCGGCGGGCAGTGGCGGTCCGCGATCGATCAGCACCAGCAACGGATCGCGACCGCCACGTTCGGGGCGTGCGATCAGGCTGATCGGCGGCCGATCCGCAGCGATCGTCAGCGGCAGCTGGCGGCTGAAGGCGACGTTCGCCACTCCCGGTATGGCCGCGAGCCGCGCGCGCGTCGCCGGGTCGAAACTCGCGCCGGCGGTGGTGCGCAAATACAGGTCGGCGCGCAGCACCTGGCCCAGCCAGTCGTCGACCGCACCGCGAAAGCTGGTCACCATCGTCGCCATCGCGATCATCAGCGCGGTCGAGGCGACGATCCCGCACAAGGCCGTCGCCGCCTCGCCCGGCGCGCCGTGCAGGTGGCGGATCGCGAGTTGCCCCGGCACGCTGCGCATCGTCCGCTGGGCGAGCGGCGCCAGCAGTGCGCGCGCAAACCACGGGACGCCCGCCACGCCGCCCGCCAGCATCAGCGCCATCCCGGCGAAGCCGAACAGCGGCAGGCCAGCGACCGCCGGCAACAGCGCCGCCGCGCCGCCCGCCAGCAGCAGCACGACCGCCGGCCACCATGCCACCGGCCTGCGCGGATCGAGCACGTCGCCGGCATTCTTCAGTGCCGCGGCGGGGGCGGCGCGGGCCGCCAGCCGCGCGGGGAGGGCGCTGCCGAGGATCGCCGCGAGCAGGCCGAGCAGGAAGAACCCCAGCGCCGCGATCGGCTGGAACACGACGTGCGCCGCGCCGCCGCCGAAATAGCCCGCGCCAAGATCGCCGCCGAACCAGTGCAGAGCTGCCCAGGCGAGGCCGTAGCCCGCCGCCAGCCCTGCCGATGCGCCGACCAGGCCGATCACGAACCCTTCCACCACCACCGCCGCGATCACCCCGCCGCGCGGCATGCCGAGCGTCCGGAGCAACGCGAACGCGCGCTGGCGGCGCACCACCGACAGCGACTGCGCCGAATACACCAGGAAGCCACCAGTCAGCAGCGCGACCAGCGCCAGCATGTCGAGGTTGACGCGGTACGCCCGCGACAACGCATCGCCCTGCGCGTTCTGCGTCTCGGCGTTGGCGAGCATCGCGGTGGCGGGCAGCAGCGCGGCGAGCGACGCCTGCGCGGCGTCGCGATCCGACAGCGCGAGGTCGATGCGGTCGATCCGGCCAAGCCGACCGAACCGCCACTGCGCCGCGGCGATGTCGATAACCCCCACCGCCACCACATCGTCGGTCGCTGGCAGCGTGCCCGCAACGCGTAGCGGCACCGACCGGCCGTTCGCAACCACCACCATCTCCGCCCCGACCTTGGCGCCGAGTTGTGTCAACGCCGCGCGCGAAAGGAACAGCGCGCGCTCGTCGAACGCGGCGTCGTTGCCGGTGTCGGGCCCGCGCGGGCGTATGCCGATCAGCGACGGCGTCACCGCCGCGGCGCGGATCACGTCGACGCCGAGCAGCGTCAGCCGCGTCTTGCCGATCCGAGCGTCGAGACGAACGACTGGGCTCGCGTCACCGACCCCGGCGGTACGCGCAACCCGAGGGTACAGCCGTTCGTCGAACCCGAGTGGACTGGTCGCGCGAACCGACAGCTCGGCGGCACCGTTGACGCCGCGCAGCGCGCCGTCGAACGACGCCAGCGCCGATCCGTTGACCAGATGCACCGCGAACCCCAGCGCGACGCCGACCGCGATCGCCACCGCGGTGGTCAGGAAGCGCGCCGGATGAAACCGCCACTCGCCGCCGATCAGCCAGCCGAGCGCGAGCCGCCCCGACCACAGGCCCGGCTCAAACGACACGCCGCTCCACCAGCCCGTTACGGCCGAGCGTCAGCACGCGGTCGGCGATCGCCGCGCTGGCGTCCGAATGCGTCACCATCACGCCGGCCGCACCATTGCCGCGCACCGCCTCGGCGAACAGCGCGAGTACGCGCGCGGCGGTGTCGGGATCGAGATTGCCGGTCGGTTCGTCCGCCAGGATCAGCGCCGGGCGGTGGACCAGCGCACGGGCGATCGCGACGCGCTGCAGTTCGCCGCCCGACAGGTCGCGCGCATAGCCGTCGCCGCGCCCGTCGAGCCCCACCGCGTCGAGCATCGCGTCCGCCCGCACCCCCGCCGCGGCCTGGTCGGGCGAGATCAGCGCGAGCGGCAGCGCGACGTTCTGGCGCAGCGTCAGATAGGGCAGGATGTGGAAGGCCTGGAACACGAAGCCGATGCGTTCGCGCCGCACCCGGGTCCGCGCCGCCTCGTCGAGGTCGCCCAGCACGACGCCGTCGATCGCGACGCTGCCGGTATCGGCATCGTCGAGCCCGGCGAGGATGTTGAGCAGGGTCGACTTGCCGACCCCGGATTCACCGATGATCGCGACCAGTTCGCCCGCGCGGACGTCGAGATCGAGGTCGCGGAACAGTTCGCGCGGCCCCGGCACCGACTTGCCGAGCGCGCGGACAGCGAGAAGGGGCATGGGCGCGATCATCCGCGGAGCCGTGGCGGACTCTCGCGCGCGCCGCAACGATTACCGCACCACGAACAGCTGTGGCGGCGCGAACACCGGACGCGCGCCTTCGGCGGCACGCAGGCGCGCAAAGAACTGGCGCAGCGCGACGTCGATCGCGGTCGCGCTCGCCTCGACCAGTTCGGCATCGCCGCCGAGCTTGCCCGCCAGCGCGTCGACCCCACTCGCGGCGACCGCGACATCGGCGATCCGCCCGTTGATGATGTCGAGATCGGCGGCGGCGCCGGCTATGTTGCGGTTGATGATCCTGCCGCTGATCGCCTGTTCGCCGATGCTGAGCGCAACCCCGTCGGACCCCGCGATCATCGCGCCGATCATCGCGCCGATCCGTTCCAGGCTGGCACCTGCGTCCTGCGCGGCGCCCTGCATGCGTTCGACCCGCGAGGTGATCTCCAGCGTCGCGCGCTCGGTCTGGCGGGCGAGTGCCTTCACTTCGCCTGCGACCACCGCGAAGCCGTTGCCGATCTCGCCGGCGCGCGCGGCTTCGATGGTCGCGTTCAACGCCAGCAGGTCGGTCTGGCGTGCGATCCCGCGGATCAGGTCGACGACCTGCGCGACGTTGCTGGCATCGTGGCGGACCTGTTCCATCTGCGCGACCAGCACCGCGGCCTGCTCGCCGGCATCCGCGCTCGACTTCGCCGACCGCCGCGTGGTTTCGCTCGCGGTGTTGAGCGCGGTCATGAACTGGTCGGCGGCGGCGGCAATGTCGGTGGCGCCGTCGGCGGCGCGCGTCACCGCGACGCGGACGTCGCCAAGCTGCCCGGTGGCGGCGGTCGAATGCCCGCGCAACCGGCCCGACGTCACCGACAGCTGCCCCGCCGCGCTCCGCAGCCCGGCGATCACCTGCGCGACCTCCTCCTCCAGCGCACCGACCGAGCTGTCGAGCGCGGCACCGCGCACCGCCTCCGCATCACGCGCAGCCCGCCGCCCCTGCTCATGGTCCAGCGCGCGTTGCACATCGGCGGTCCGCCGCTCGGCGGTCTCGCGCTCGAGCCGCTCGCGCGCCAGCACTGCGGCGCGGAACACCTCGATCGCGCGCGCCATCCGACCGATCTCGTCCGGGCGATCGGTGTAGGGCGTGCCGCCATCGGTCGCGCCGTCTGCGATCCGGGTCAGCGCCGCTTCGATC
Organism: Sphingomonas sp. R86521; assembly: GCF_042466235.1. NCBI lineage: Bacteria > Pseudomonadati > Pseudomonadota > Alphaproteobacteria > Sphingomonadales > Sphingomonadaceae > Sphingomonas > Sphingomonas sp. R86521. The sequence continues at coordinate 2,542,492 of NZ_JAXHBY010000001.1, forward strand.
TCGGCGAGCGGCGCGATCACCGATCGGCGGACGATGATCACGGTCGCCATCGCCGCGCAGGCGAACAGCAGCACCCCGGTGATGCTGATGATCAGCATGTCCTGATCCTCGAGCGCGGTGGCGCGGCGCTGCAACGCGGCCACGCGCGCGCCCTGATCCTCGATCAACCGGTCGGCCAGCTGCGACGCGATGCGTTCGTTGGGCCGCACCGCGGTGCGGAACGACTGGAGCGCGGCGCGGCGACCGCCGGTCTGCACGGTGCGCGCGACCGTGTAGAGGCTGCCGAGCACCACGCGTTGCGCGCGCAGATATCGATCCGCGCGCGGCTCCGCGACGAACAGCGGGTCGACCGCGATCCGGCGCAGCATCGCCCGCATCTGCACATGACGTCCGACGAACTTGGCATGGATCACGGCAAGCTCGGCACGGTCCGGCTCGATCAGCAGGTTCAGCGCGTCGCGTTGCAGCGACCGGCTGAGCGAGCGGAGTTCGGTCAGGTCGGTGCCGATGCGCTGGCTGGCCTGCACCGCGGCATGCGATCGCTGGATCCGCGCGCGCGTGCCGAGCCCGATCAGCGCCATCAGCCCGACCAGCACGAACATCACCGCGACCGGCGCCATCAGCCGCGCCGTCATGCTTTGCGGCCAGAATCTGCGCCCGAGCGCACGCCAGAGTCTTGAGTGTCGAGTAACCATAGCCGCCCGGTATGCGGGTGACGTTAACGGCATATGACAGCATCGGCGAAGACGACCCGCAGTCAGCGCGGTCGCAACCGTGGCGCTTCGCGGCATGTCCGGCTAGGCGATGCGCATGACCGAGCCTACCCCTTCAGCCGCCCCCCCGCCCGCGCTGCACCGCAACGAATTCATCGCGTTCGTCGCCGCCCTGATTGCGGTGAATGCGCTGGGCGTCGACCTGATGCTGCCGGCGCTGGCGGACATCGGCCGCGACCTGTCGGTGGTCGCCGCCAATCACCGGCAATGGGTGATCACCGCGTACATGCTCGGGTTCGGCAGCGGACAGCTGGTCTATGGCCCGCTCGCCGACCGGTTCGGGCGCAAGCCGGTGCTGATCGTGTCGCTGATCGGGTTCGTCGCGGCGAGCATCTTCGCGGCCAGTTCGGCGACCTTCGGCGCGTTGCTCGGCGCGCGCGTGTTGCAGGGGATGATGTCGGCATCGACCCGCGTGCTCGCGGTCGCGATCGTGCGCGACTGTTTCTCGGGGCGGCAGATGGCACGGACGCTGTCGGTGGCGCAGATGATCTTCTTCCTCGTGCCCATCCTGGCGCCGACGCTGGGCCAGGGCCTGTTGCTGTTCGGGCCGTGGCGCTTCATCTTCTACGCGCTCGGTGCGTTCGCGGCGCTGGTGCTGGGCTATGTCCTGACCCGGCTTCCCGAGACGCTGCCGGTCGAACGGCGGGTGCCGTTGTCGCTGGCGTCGCTCGCCAACGGCTATCGGCTGACGCTGACCAACCGCTATTCCGCGGGCTATGCGGTCGCGGCGTCGCTGACCTTCGGCGGCATCATCGCGTTCGTCTCGCTGGCGCAACAAGTGTTCGTCGACGAGTTCGGTGCCGGCAAGCACTTCACGCTGTTGTTCGCACTCTGCGCGTTCTCGATGGGGTGCGCGTCCTTCGCCAACAGCCGCCTGGTCGAGCGGCTGGGCACGCGGCTGATCTCGCAATCCGCCGTCCTCGCGCTGATCGCGCTGTCGGTCGGGCATCTGCTCGTGATCGTCGCGGGCGTCGAATCGCTGCCGACCTATATCGCGTTCCAGGCGCTCAGCATGACCTGCATCGGGCTGTGCGGATCGAATTTCGGCGCGATGGCGATGGAGCCGGTCGGCCATATCGCCGGCGCAGCATCGTCGATCCAGGGCTTCATCACCAGCGTCGGCGCGGTCGCGGTCGGCACCGCGATCGGCCAGTCGTACAACGGCACCACCGCCCCGCTGGCGATCGGCTATCTCTGCATCGGCCTCGCCGTACTGGGGGTCGTCTACGTCGTCGAGGGCGGCAAGCTGTTCCAGCCGCGCATGGCCGCCTGACGGAAGTCGCTACTCACCCCCGCTGGCGGCGGCGCGATCTGGACCGAGCGGCGACCCTGTTCAGAACGATCGTGCGGCCATCCCGGACGTCGAACACGCGGTACGCCGGCCGCGCTCAGATCTTCGATCCGCCCGACGCGATTTTCAGTGCCTCTCGATACAGCGTCCCTAGCGTCCGCCAAAGCATGTGCATCGGCGTCGAAGCGGCGATGATGCACCATGTGTTAGACCGTGCTTATCGTCCTCCGACCGATACTCCGTCCACGACGGTATCGGTTTCGACTGGATTGCCAAAGAACGCGGCACGCGCTGCCGGCACTGGTCGATGCGACAGCCCGTATCGCGGCTCTTGCGCGCGCTCGCGCCGAACTCAACCAACGCCGTCCTTCCAGCTTACAAAGCGCGCTCTGGTACGTCTGCGAAGCTCTGCAGAGCCGCGCTCTATCCTGATCTCGATGCAAGCCGAGCACGAAGAGGACGCCCCCCGTCAGCGAAACTTATTAACGTTCCTGTCCGTATTTATGACCGGTACACGCTCGACGACACGTGACTTGCGGCCTCAAGGCGCAGCCGTGCAGACTGGCACGGGTTGGCGTCGGAGGTCAGATTGCAGGAAATTTGCAAGCTGCGGCCGTAGCGGCTGCCGTACTGAGATTCCGTTGTGGACAATGCGAAATTCTAGCACCCGACCTGTTTGGTGAAGCTGCATGGAACCTGTTCATGCATCCGCGCAACCTCATGGTAGATGGCGGTTCCACTAATGCACAGCAAGTCCTCGGCGTTGTGCAATGCCAAAGGAAAGCAATCGTACATCTTCGTCGCCAGGCGGATCACACAAAATGAATAATTAAAGTGGATATTAGGCTAGGGGTCTATGAGGTTGAAGGATATGACCGCTCACATGCCCCCTTTTATCAGGCGTAGAATTCGGTCTGACAGAATCCCCTCAACCAATGGGTCGCACCAAGATCACGAATTAAGATACGGCTCTCATCAACTAGCGACCTTCACGCAATCGGCGCTTCAACGCGGCAGCCGGCCTGATCGCCTAAAGTATCAAAAACGAAATGCTCTTGTTCGAATCGCATAGAGTCCCCAACCACCGCGCGCCAGCGTCTCGGCTTCGGCACGCGTTTACGTTAAGTCAAAACCGATAACCGAACGCATCACAGTCTTCCTCGTAGAAACGCGCCACATGCGAGCAGGTCTCGGCAGAGTAGAATGCCCTATAGTCGCCGTGCTCCCGGCGCCGGCCAAGGTTGACCAACGGCAGATCCAGACGCGTACCAAGCTTGCGACCAATCTGCTCGATATCGGCAGCCAACGTTTCATATCGCCCAATGAAGTCGATCGCTATCGTCCCATCTACCCTGAGATATGCAGTCTGCGAGGAGGTATGTGCGTGTTTAAGTCGTAGTACCTCCGGCACGAAGCAATCGAAGCTCAGGCTGGCAAGGTCAACGCCGCCCTCAAGTGCATAGCTGGCAAGATGGGGATCGATGCGGTGGTAAAGCGACAGCAACCGGTCCCAAGGGTTGCGCACGATACTGAAGGTAAATAGGCTTGATCGTTGCTCGAAATGCGTCCGCACTTCGGATAATGTTAGATGTTGTAAGAAATGTGAACCGAAGCCAGCGGCGAGCAAATCATGCGAAGAAATTTTCCCGAACAGTTTGATGCGATCTTCTATACGCCAATCGCCCCATATGCCGAGCGCCTGCTCGATGCTCGTACCGGCAGTCTTTGGGATATGAATGAACAGGACGGAGCGCGTGCGATCAATGGGCATCGTTAGTCCAGCCAGGGCGCCTTTAGGCCATTCCAGTGTAAAACCGCGACATCTGGCAAGAGCGGCCGTAACCGCTCGGCGATATCCACGTCCCAAATGACACCGTCAAGCCGATCCAAGACATGATCCACGCACAGGTTGAAACGCCAATCGGACAGAACGCGGTCTTCAATACCAAGGCTCTGCACCGCCCAGATTAACGCGCCTTGGTCGTGCCACGCAATCGCGCCGCGTAGTTCATCGTCGTGTGCGGCGCGCGCAATGGGCGCAATGTAAGCAGCGAGTGCCGCGTCGTCGCGTCCGCGCCGCCATCCCGATACGCCGGCATTAAGTGTCGGCAATACCGGATCAAACGATCGCGCGATGGGCATCAACTCATAAAGTCGAGGCGAATTTGGGGTGGCATGCGGCGCCTTGTTCTCAGGCGTCAGCACTGGTCCATCATCCAGAAAGCCGAACAATATATCCAGATCGCGTAACACCACTAGGTCGCAATCGAGCCAGAAAAGCTCGATCGCGGGCGCCGCACGAATGAGCAGCGGGCAGATCCAGAGGGGCCAAATTCTCTTGTTCGGCTTCTTCAGCGGGGTACAATCAGACGTCCCGATTCTTAGAGCCTCGATCAGCGGATCGTCGGGAAGCGCCAGAATTTCGAGATTATGGATCTTTGCGGCCTCTTCACGCTGCACAGAAGAGAGGCCGATGTCATAACACAGCACCGGGATCGGCAGGCTCGCCTGAACCGACGCGTGTAAGCTGAGCAAGCCCGGGTAATAGTTACTGTCGCACAGTGTGACTATGCCGCGTTCATGCATGGTTGACGGCCCCAACGCCCAATACGCGCGGAACAATATCATCGCGCACTAGGCTTCCCTCCGCCAGACCGGTCGAAATCGCCTCCGGCGTAAGGCGTTGTGCATCGTACCAAGCGCGAAGATCGCCCGCTTGGTACAGGCCGTGGAGCCAACGCCAGGTCCCCCCGACGCTGGGATGCAGTTCAGTATTGCGTGCATAGGCCGCCCCGCCCAGCGCGATCTTGCGTTCCAACGCCGGAAAACCACGCACTGGAAAGTGCGAAATCATAAGGTTCGCCGCTGCATCCGTCCGTAACGCAGCGTCGTTCCGAGATGCCGCATGATTGCCTTGGCCAACAATGATGTCGGTGAAGCCGCGATGACAGAGTTTGGGCGGCAAAGGCGTTCCCAGCGCATTCAGCGATCTCACCTCGCGATACACCATGGTCTCGGCAAAACCGCCGTTGTCCTGATTCCAAAGTGGCGGATGATTGAAACGGTCTACAATTACCCCGTCTTGATCGAAGGGCACGGCCTCGAGCATCTCACGGAGCGTTCCGTCGGGGCTATACCAAAACTCGTCGTCGTCATTGTTGACGACCCAGTCGGCGCCGTGAACGCTGGCGGCGCGGCGTGCCATTCGCGTCACCCAACGTGCCTGCGAGTAATCGTCGCTGTCTTCATGAAGCAGCTCGGCAATGCCCGCGCGGACATAATCCTCAACAATAGCTACTGTGGCATCTTCCGATCGATTGTTTGTCACAACAAAGAAATCGACGCCTTGGCGCCGATGGAAATCGATGTTAGCGGCCAAGATGTCTTCGGCGTTGCGTACCAGCAGTGTCATTACGAGCTTCATTCGAGCACGCCTCCGACACCAACAGCTCGACCTCGTAATCGCATCAGCATTGGCACTGTTAGCGCGGCCGGGTGCGGAATGCCATGCTCCCAGACGCCGTCTTCGCCCCAGCAGTCGCCATGGTCACCGCAGACCAAGATCGTCGAGTCGGCGAACATACGCAGCAGGGGGGCTAGAACATCATCCAGATACGCAAGACACGCCGCCTGACGATCGGCGCAGTCCTGGGAGCGATCCACCTGTTGAAAGGGTATGCAAGGGTTATCATCCCGCGACCAAGGGGCACCCTCGTGCCAATACGGCGTGTGTGTCTCGCCTACGTTGAGGAACGCGAAGACCGGTTCGTCGACGTGTCGGCGCACACGTTCCATGGTCCAAGCAACCTGACGCTTGCTCGACCAGTAATCGCCTGCGTACATAAACTCACCGAAGTTTGACGTTAGCTTACGCGACGACGCGACAGCTGAATCAAACCACTTTACTGCGCCTGTGCCATAGGTCGCGAACCCTGCGTTCCCGAACCCGTCGACGATGTCAGCGCCGTCGAGGACGTAACCTTCTCCGCCACGCCCACCAAACGCCGGGCCCATCAGCTTGAACAGCTTGGCGAACTTTGGATTGAGCAGTGGCACCGGCTTGAGCGTCGCGCTCGGCGTGAATCCCATGAACATCGCGGCATGCGAGCCAAACGTAAAATGGCTAGGGGCGGTTGCGCGGTGCAGAGGTCCAACTGCCCGCATGGCAGGCACGGCCGCGCGTTCGAACGTGTCGAACCGACACGAATCAAGAGTAATTAACAACACGCTTGCGCTTGGCGCCCGGTCTACAGTCACGGCAGCTCACCCCAGAGCGGAAGATACGATCGGGAATGTACCCTGACGACTGCTATGTGTGGCAGATCGCACGACCGCGTAAGCGCGAACACGAAGGCGGCGCGGTTTTCCGACGCGGAGTACATTGGGGTATGCTTAGCGCGCAGTATGATTGTTGCAACCAGTTTTGAAGCCCCCCTTTTGCGACCGTTAGTGCCGAAAGCCGCGCATCTGGCCTATCCGCTAGCGGTGCATGTAGCGGGCGAAGATCGAACCAGTTCTGTTCCATTATTTACGTGCCGTCTCATGCCAGATGTCGATCCCGCGATCGAACAGGAGGTCCTCAACGTTGCGCGATCATTGGGGGAATCGCACGTACATCAACATACCCAGCCGGATTGCCTCGGGAAGAAATTGAAGTAGCGGAACAGGCCGGTGGACTTGCGCAGGCGAGGCATCCGCACTTCTCACCCGTGCTCTAACGATCTGTGCATTTGGTCTGGCAATGCAGTTTGGCGGCATCTTCGAACAATCGGAAAACGCGCGTGGCCGCTGCGGTGGCAACTGCGATCTGCTCAGGCGTCAGCAACGTTCGATCGAGCAGGGACACGAAGGATCGCCATCCACCCGGGTTCGTCGCTGCCAGGAACGCAGCGGGGAGATCGGGCGACACGGACCGTTTCAGAAGCGCGCCACCCAGGCGTGATCCTTCCAGCACATAAATCCCGCCGAGGATCGCTGCGACGCCATCGAAAGCCGCCGCCTCCGCGGTTTCGGGGACGGACAGGCCAAGCGCGGCAAGATCTGCGGCAAGCAGATGCGATCGACGCCGGTTCGGCCAGTCGGGTACCACCGCTGCCGCGCCGGAGCGGTCGAGCGCGGACTCGATCGGGAGATAGGCGGAGACCTGGATGGTCAGGAAGCGCTCGTACTTATCGCGGTTCGTCAGGTCGAAGCTGGAGAACAGCACGTCGATCCGGGCGTGGTGAACACTGGTGCCGACGCGCAACGCCTGCCGGGCTGTGAGGACGGTGGACATGATTATCGCTTAGGTTCGAGGCTGCTGCCGGCGATCGAAACGCCCGGTACCGATTTTGCGAAATGGCCGATGGCGTATGCGCTCCCGCGGTCCTACGCTTGCATGGTCAGTACGTGTACCCACTACTTTCACTCGGCCGATGCCCATTGCCGATGGACGGTTCCGTCGCGCGGGTGAAGGTAAGACTCATGAACCACGATGTTGCCCTAGGCGATCTTGACCAGTGCGCGCGCGAACCGATCGCGTTCCTGGATCATGTCCAGCCGTTCGGGTTTCTGCTTGCATTGGCGAATGACTGGACGATCGTTCGGGCGTCGGCGAACCTCCATGCATTCCTGGGAACCGAGGCCGCGGATGCCATCGGGATGAAGGCGGACCGGGTCATGGCGCAGACTGCGCTGCACGATGTCCGCAACCGTCTCGCCGGCCTCTCCCCGAACAGCGGCACCGAGCGCCTGTTCGGCGTCCGCATGACGGTGGGTCACCGGCTGTTCGATCTGGCGCTGCATTATTCCGGCGAAGTGCTGATCATCGAAGGCGAACCCAGCGGCGCCGACGAGCCTGCCGAGGCGGCGACGCTCGTGCGATCGATGATGACGCGGCTGCAATCTCAGGCGACGATGCAGGCCTTCCTGCGCGACGCGGCGCGACAGGTCCGCGCGATCACCGGTTTCGACCGCGCGATGATCTATCGCTTCCACGACGACGGCGTCGGCGAGGTCGTCGCGGAGTCCGCGCGGTCGCCGGTCAATCCGTTGCTGGGGCTGCATTATCCCGCGTCCGACATTCCAGTCCAGGCGCGCGCGCTGTATCTGCGCAATCCGTTCCGCATCATCGCCGACGTCGATGCCGTCATCGTCCCGATCCTGCCGCAGACGATCGCGGTGCGCCCCCTCGATCTGTCGCTGGCCATCACGCGGGCCGTGTCGCCGGTGCATATCGAATATCTGCGCAACATGGGGGTCGGCGCGTCGCTGTCGATCTCGATCATCGTCGACGGCCGGCTCTGGGGCCTGATCGCGTGCCACCATGAAACGGCGCGGGTCCCGAGCTTCGTGATGCGCAGCGCCGCCGAACTGTTCGGCGCGATGTTCTCGCTCACGCTGGAAAGCCGGTTGCGCACCGCCGCGGTCGCCGACGACGAGCGCGCGCGCGGTCTCGCCGATCGCGTGATCCTGACGGTCGCGTCCAACCCTGCGCTGCTGGCCGACCCGTCCTGGCTGCGGGATACGATCGAGGACATGATCCCCTGCGACGGCATCGCCGTCTATCTGCGCGGCGAACTGGCCGTGGCCGGCGAGACGCCCGACCGGACGCGGTTGCTGGAGATCGCAGGCATCCTCGATACCGCGCCTGCCAGCCGCATCTTCGACACCGACAGGCTCGTCACGATCGCGCCGCGGGGCGACGACGTGACAGACCGCACCGCCGGGCTGATGGCGATCCCGATCTCGCGGACACCGCGTGATTACGTCATGCTGTTCCGACGTGAGCGGGTCTCCACGGTGCAATGGGGCGGCGATCCCGACAAGCCCGTCACCGAAGACACCGACGGCGTGCGGATCAGCCCGCGGAAAAGCTTCGCCGCGTTCGAACAGACCATCCGCGATACATCGACGCCCTTCACGACGCGCGAACGCCGCGTCGCCGAAACGATGCGGACTGCGCTGATCGAGATCCTGCTGCGACTGTCGGAGGAGACCGACGAGGAACGCCATCGCGCTTCGGCCCATCAGGAGGTGCTGATCGCGGAACTCAACCACCGCGTGCGCAATATCCTGACGTTGATCCGGGGGCTGATCGTCCAAACCAACGCGCCGGGCATCGCCACGGCCACCTATGTCGAGGCGCTGGGCGGCCGGGTCCAGGCGCTGGCGCGTGCGCATGATCAGGTCACGGTGCAGAACTGGTCGCCGGCGCTGCTCGCCAACCTCTTCGAAGCAGAGATCGCCGCGTTCATGCCGGGCAATCGCGAGCGTTTCCGCATCGCGGGGCCGGCGATCCTATTGCGGCCCGACGCCTATTCCTCGATGGCCCTAGTGGTCCACGAACTCGTGACGAACAGCATGAAATACGGTGCGTTGTCGGATGGCGGCGTCGTCGACGTCGTGCTCGATCATCGTAACGGCGAAGGGCTGTACATGACGTGGCGCGAGAGCGACGGGCCGCAGGTTTCACCGCCGACGCGCGCGGGTTTCGGCAGCGTCATCATCGAACGCACCGTCCCCTACGACCTGGGAGGCACCGCGGAAGTGCGTTTTCCGCCCGCCGGGTTCGAAGCCGATTTCTTCATTCCCGCACGACATCTGGCCGGACGCGCCCCACCGGGCGAGAGCCGCGAACCTGAGGTCCGCGCACAGGCGCTGGCCGCGGCGGGTGCCAAGGCACAGCCGCTACTCGGCCTGCGGGTGCTGTTGCTCGAGGACAACATGATCGTCGCGATGACGGCGGAGAACCTGTTGCTCGATCTTGGCGCGGCGCACGTCTGGACCGCGTCGCATCTCGACAATGCCGACGCGATCATGACGACCGAAACCGTCGATTTCGCGATGCTCGACATCAACCTGGGCGACGAGACGAGTGTCGACCTGGCCGTGCGGTTGCGGGCCGCTGCGATCCCGTTCTTCTTTGCCAGCGGCTACGGCGACGATGCGGGCCTGACCGACGACCTTGCCGACAGCATCATCGTCCGCAAGCCCTATAGCAAACATGACCTGCAGGGCGCGATCACGCTGGTGTTGAGCCGCGGCGCGGGCATCTTGAGCTCGCATTGACGCCGGTATCTACCCCGCCCGTAAGCGTGCGGTTGATGCCGTCAGCTAGCGGACGGCGTCGCCGATCGGCATATTCTCCTGTACGATAATAGCGACCGAAGGTGCCCCGCGCTTGCACCCGTTCCACGGCGCAAGTGGACGGACCGACCCAGAATTTGCCTACAAACAGGCGGCAGTCGGCCCGGCCAGCGTTTGCACGTACCATGCTGCACGCTACCAAGGATTCGATCGCACTCGTCCGCCGCGCCAAAGCAGCACTTCGATCCGTCAGTAGACACCTACCGCGAACCGACCGCGCTGTCTGATGGATCTACGATCTCGGTCAGTACTCACTGTCACCGCACCGGTTTGATGCCAGGTCCACTGGTTCCACGCGACCGCGAAGCGAAACCGACAAACCCTATGGGCAGCTAAGGCTTTCCATCCGCTTGCGCCATGCGGCGGGCAGCGGTGTCGGTCGGCGGTCGTCACGACCGACATACACATGCGTAAACAAGGCCTCGGCAGCAGCACCCTCCGTGCCCGGCACGAACGCACCCAGCCGGTAGGTTACGCTGGACGACCCGAGGCGCGAGATCGCGAGGCCCATCTCGACCGGTTCCGGATAGGTAATCGACCGTGCGTATCGGCACTGCGTTTCGACGACCAGACCAATCGGGTCTCCATTGGCGATGTCGAGTAGTCCCGCTTCGATGAGCCAGGTGTTCACGGCCGTATCGAACCAGTGATAATAGATCGCATTGTTGACGTGGCCGTAGGCGTCGTTGTCGCTCCAGCGTGTGGTGATGGAATGCCACCAGCGATAGTCGGCACGGGGCCGCAATGCGTCGCGTGCCATCATCGGTTCCGCTCCAACCATGTCTCGAACAGCTCGTTGACCATTGGATCGTGCATGCGTCAACCCGACCGTCGGAACGATGTGGCGGGAACGAACAGAGGTGGGTATCCAGGCGCAGTCAGGATTTGCGCGGTAAAGCCCTCTCGTACGGATCGTCATGCCTATGCAGATAAAGGCAGCCGTCTTGCGGCAACCGGGCGCCCCCCTCCCCTACGCCGAGAGCCGCCCGCTCAGCATCGAGCGACTGTCGCTCGCTCCTCCAGGGCGCGACGAAGTGCTCGTCCGCATCGCCGCGGCCGGACTGTGTCATTCCGACCTGTCTGTCATCAACGGCGATCGCCCACGCCCATCGCCGATGGCGCTGAGCCATGAGGCGGCCGGCGTGGTTCAGGCTCTGGGTGACGGGGTGAGCGACCTCGCCATCGGCGACCATGTCGTCATGGTCTTCATGCCGAGCTGCGGTCACTGCCTGCCCTGTTCCGAAGGCCGCCCGGCGCTGTGCGGTCCGGGTGCCGCGGCCAACGTTGCGGGAACGCTGCTGAGTGGCGACCGGCGGCTGAGCGACGATGCGGGCGTTTTCCACCATCATCTCGGCTGCTCGGCGTTCGCCAGCCACGCGGTGGTCTCTCGCCGGTCCCTCGTGAAGGTGGATTCCGATCTGCCGCTCCACGAGGCCGCATTGTTCGGATACGCCGTCCTCACCGGCGTCGGTGCCGTCGTGAATACCGCGAACGTCAAGGCCGGCCAGACGGTCGCGGTCGTCGGCCTGGGCGGCGTCGGCCTCGCCGCGGTGCTCGGCGCGGTCGCGGCAGGGGCATCGCAGGTGATCGCGATCGACATGCTGGAGGACAAGCTGACGCTGGCCCGCGCACTCGGCGCGACCACGACGATAGCGGCCGGCGCGGATGCGGCTGGACAAGTTCGCGCGCTGACGAACGGCGGGTGCGACGTGGTGCTGGAAATGGCCGGGTCGGTTCGCGCACTGGAAAGCGCGGTGGCGATGACCCGGCGGGGTGGGACGACCGTCACGGCCGGCCTACCCCGGCCGATGCCGCGCTGGCAATCAACGTCGTTGCGCTGGTCGCCGAGGAGCGTACGTTGAAGGGCAGCTATATCGGGACGTGCGTTCCCGCCCGCGATATTCCCAGATACGTCGCTCTCTACCGCGCCGGTCGCCTCCCGGTCGACCGGCTGGTCAGCGGCTATCTGACGCTCGACGACATCAACGCCGGATTCGACGAACTCCACGCGGGCCGCGCTGTCCGACAGATCATAAGGTTCGATCCATGACGCGCATCACATCGATCAACCCGGCGACCGGCGAGCCCATCGCCGACCATGCCCTGCTGGACGCCGCGGGTATCGACGCCGCACTCGAACGCGCGTGGGCGGGGTGGCAGGACTGGCGTACCGTTCCGGTTGCAGCGCGCAGTGAGCGACTACAGCGACTGGGCACGGTTCTACGTCGCCGCGCCGACTCGTTCGCGTCCATGATCGTTCAGGAAATGGGCAAGCCGATTTCGCAGGCGCGCGGCGAAGTCGAGAAGTGTGCCGTACTCTGCGACTGGTATGCCGCGAACGGTGCTGCGATGCTGGCGGACGCGGTGCGCGAGGGCGGGTTCCCAATGGAAGCGCTCTTCCACACCAACAAGCACAAGCCTGACCGCCCGCAGTACGACGCATCGCGAATGGTGACGCTCCATCCAATGACGAGCGCACCCCTATACCAAGGTCGATATCCTGATTGACGATCTTCTGCCAGAAAACGAACGGCCGCGGGCGCTTCTCAAGGCCGTCGCGTCGGAGCGCGACCTTCTGTTGGGAGCACTGGATGCGATCAACGGCAGGTTCGGTACGTGGTGGCGTTGGCGGTGTCGCAGGGGGTTAAAGCGGGAATGGAGAATGCGTTCCCCCGCTTGGACGACGGACATTGAGGAACGTGCCTATGGTCGATACCAAACAAATCCAAGACAAGTCGCGGAAGACGGAGGCTACCTGGCTTGACCCGCAAATTTAGCTGCGCCGCTTATGTTCCGGCTTGGCCGATAAGTTCTGGTCTTAGCATCCTTTCACTGAGATAAATCGATAGGGCCGCAACCGCTGATCCTGCGAGCAAGTCGACAAGATAATGATTTCCACATATAACCGCTGAAAATAACATGAGAATATTCATTAATATCATAGGACGACCTATAATTCTGACAGGAGCAAAGAACCAACCTAGCAGTACGGCGGCTTCGGCGTGAAAGCTGGGAAAATAGACTATTCCGCGTAAGGCATCTGCACCCAGAACATGTAAGTCTCCGCTCCGAACGCGCATATGGGTCTCCACTGCGTTGATAAGGCTTCGTGACGTGCCATAGGCTGGAAACAGCGGCGAAACGAGCGCGGTAATCGTCAGTGCGATCGCCCACGCTGTTATGAAGCACCATGCACGATCCCGAAAACGTCCTAAGCACAGCGTTAGGACCAAGAGAAACGGCTGAAAATTGATACTGTCGTAGGCGAAACGTAGGATCGATAAAACCGACCTATCGGATCGTAACAGCGCTTCGACCAGATCACGATCAACGCCTAAAAAGATAACATCGTCTAACCGCTTGAGCAGCGGGTCCGCCAATGGAAAGTTCGCACTTGCTAATACGATTGTACACAATGGCGAGGCGATCATGAGAGCCAATAGTAAAGCTATGATCTCGACTAGATCGGATGCGACGTTCACTTCCAGCCATCGTAGCGCAATTGCTAAGCCAATGAGCAAGCTAATTGCGATTGCTATTGAATTGAGCGTTTCGGAAGAATAATTAAAAAGGCCAAGAGCGACTGCTCCGGCAGAAACGCCAATCTGCACTAAGATCATGGCATACGCTACGAACGCGCGGCTATCGAGGGGACTGCGCACGCTCAAACAGGCGAAGCACCGCGGAACGGCTGCCCCCGTGCAAGTTGCACCCTCAGCCGACTCCACCATCAAACCCAATCTTGTGACATATGCCGACTATAGTGACGCCGTTCAGTTAACAGACAATTTCGCCCACCGGGAAAGATGGCGTCTTTAGTGTGGTTTCGCGTCCCAATAAGTGACTAGCCGTTTACCATCTAATTAGAAATAGCGGCGCTCGTATCGTCATTCGGTCTGGCGCGTATAGCCCTTGCAATATCAGCACGTCATTGCAGCTGCAGTAAGCAACGGCTTGTGCTCGTCCGGCCGCAGGATCATGATCATAGCTTCTGGGTGGATTCGCGCGGCTAGCTCGTTCGGGTCGCAGGTCACCATCGTGAATCCTGCTCCCTTCGCCGCCTGCTGCTGGAACCCGGTAACCGCGAACACTGGCTGATCATGGACATCGAACCACATTGCCTATGGTAAGCGCGCCCTTGCTCACAATGCTCCTCGGCGTCCTTTCGCTAAACTCGGTTAGCGGTATCATCCCCATACGGAAATAATAGACCCCATTCGGGACGCGATGCAGATAGGAACGTTAGGCTTTCGTCCTCGTACCCTTGTACTAGACGCCTGTAAAAGTCCTATTTTTTCCAGCACCTTGCTGTCTTTTCAACAGCTGGGGAGCGCTGGTGGAGCCGAGGGGAGACTACGCATCTACCCCGGCACCACAACATTTCAACGACTTAGCTTGCTGTTCCGCCTCCTTGTGTAACAGGGAGTGTGTATCATACAAGGCCATTCAGCGAAGGCGCTGTACCAAACTTGGTGGAGTGCTCGTCCTACCAAAACCTGTGAAAATCACCTCCATGAGATGGTGGATTTCGAGTTCGTACCCTTCCCAGCTCTCTACGATATTCACACCTGCATACCCCTAGCCGAAGGTCGCGTTCGTCGCTGTTAGGCTATTGCTGCCTGTCCAACCGTGCAGTGCGTGCTGACAGCCTGACTATGCAGCAGACCCATGTTGACCTTGCGAAACGTTCGCGTGCGTCGTGCATCGACAACCTCATATAGCATACGAGTATTGCTATCTATGACGGTCCCAGATGGCCCCTTGCTCTCGCACGTAATCTCGAAATCCTTGAGGTTTGAAAGCGCGTCGTTGCGAAGCGTGATGTCGACAACGAGGACGTTGCCGAAGCCTTCTTTCCGCCCGCGAACCTTCTCAACCGCCATGCCCTGCTCCGGGTGCTCGCGGAGTACGTCGAGACTGGCTACCTGATCTGCTAGTTCCCGCCTCTTGTCGGCGTATCCTGGATTGGCTGGGGCAAGGGCGACAATGTCGTTCCAAAACGTCAGACGGGTCTCATAATCGCGCTTTTGCAAGGTTTTTAGGTCAGCGAGCAAGCTCTTGATCTTGGCGTCGTTCCGCCGCTCCATTGCTTGACCCTTGGCAAGCGTGACTTTGGTGTGGTTTGCCTCGACGGCCGCCGCGCCATCGTTCGCAACGTTCCTCTTGTCGCCTCCTTCCGAGGCAGCGTGGTCTGCTGGCGAGTTCGCTGCACCAGACGGCATCGCTAACACGCCGACGATAGCCAATACCGCAGCCACGACGCCCCGCCCCGTGCCGGAAAGTGTCGATTTTCCCTGCGCTCGCACGTGGTCGACCATTCGGGTCCAACCCATGAACCCGCACAGGGTGAACGCGATGGCCGAGATTACGCTGCCGTACACAAACAGGGCGACAGCCGCCGCAAAAAGCGCGGCGATTGCAAGTCGTTCCGGCCAGTCCATGCGACGTGACAATGGGTCGCTCATCGCGGCCACCCCGAACCTATTTCTCCGTCGTTGGCACCCAGTGCCCGAGGACCTGTAGCTTCCATTAAAATCTCCCAGCAGCTTACACCGCGTTGCATCCGATCAGTGACATTAACTGCGCGACGGGCTGGGAGGAAGAACGATTACACTCTTCGTCTGATGACGGATGAGTGACGTTCGGGCCAATCGTGGGCTATGGATGTGAGGAAGCGACTAGGGACGAACGTGAGACGGTTGCGCGAGGCGGCTGGCTACTCGCAGGAAGCGTTCGGCGACGCCGCAAACATCCATCGCACTTATGTCAGCGATGTGGAGCGCGGCAGGCGCAACCCCACGATTGAGATCGTTGAAAAGTTTGCGGTTGCCTTGAAGGTTCGCACGGGATCGCTTCTGGACGACCCTGCTGACCTCGACGGCAAAGCGTAAGCGGCGGTGACTATCGTCCGCTCCCCGCTTCTGCCGCTTGTGCCGCCTCCCGAGGCAACCTCCGGCTACGACGTTTTCCGAGCAAGCTATCCGGCGTTCATGGCAGAGCTTCAAGCCCATCGGCAGCAACGCGACCGCGAACGGGCTAAGCTAAGAGCGCTACCGGAGAGCGCTCGTCACGCGCGCGTCCGCAAGCTTCTGCGAGACCGCCGCTTACACGTCCTTTATGCCTACGACGCATTGCGGAAGACGCGGCAACTGGGTGCCGCGACACCGGAAACGGTCAGGGGCCTCGCGAGCGAGTGGAACCCGTTCGGTGTATGCCGGGAGGCCACAAACATTTTCATGGTACCGGGCAGACACCGCGAACGCCGCGTCGTGAGCTTCGGTCCCCATCGGCGGATGCATCAGGGCCTCGTTGCCCATATCATCCGCGACCTACATCCCCCTCTCAAATGCCAAAAGCTAATTTGGGGCGGGATGCCGGCGGCCCTAGCGGCCGTCGAAGCGGCCATCAAGGATGGATACGTCTATGGGGCAGAGGTGGACGTCGTTCACTTTTACTCCAGCGTCCGATACTCAACCGAGTTGGCCGAACTACTCCGCCCATTGCCCGCCAGCGTGGTTCAACACGTGGTATGGGACACGGGTGTCAGGCGTGATCCTGACAGTGATTTCATGTCTGTGTCGTCACTGGATGATCCTTCCCTCAACGGCTTCGTGGGACTTGCACCCGGTGCCGGAACCTCGGCCATCGTCGGCGAGAAGATCATGGGTCTACTGCTCACGGAACACCGTGACATCAGGTTCGTGGCTTACGCTGACAACGTCTTCGTTCTCGGACGACAGGCGGACGCTGTGGCAACGTGTCTCGAACACCTGCGCAATATTGCCGAAGGGCTTGCAACGGGGCCGTTGAGGTTAAGGGATAACGGAATTACCCATCTAACCGGAAACAGCGGAATTGCCGCGATCCCGGCGCAGTTCACATTCCTTCATCATGTCGGAGAAGTTCGTGATGATGGGGATGCAACATGCCCGGCCCGTCGCGTGACGTGGTCGCCGGATCAGCGCAAGCTCGATGAATATAGCTTGGCTGACAACGGTGCAATTATCACGGAAGGAGAGATTGAAAAGATTGAGCGGAAGGTCAGTCAGTGGCGGAAGGCGTATCCTTCATGGCCAGAGGGCGACATATGGGAGATGCGCTATCTCGCCGAGTTGGCGGCACTCCGATTTTACGAAAATGCCGCGCCCCTCAACAAATCCCAAGCCACGCACGCTGTCATTCTCTGTTACTTTGCCGAAAAGCGTGAGCGCGATTTCGCGGAGTTCCTCCCGGATGGCAAAGATGCGACCGCAAACCGCCGACGAGAACAGATTATTGAGGCTGCCCATAGGCGGCTTGCGACGATCGAAGCGCGCCATTCATCTGCTCCAATCGCAGGTACGGCGTAGCGAACCGTTGCTGTTCGGTGGGTTAAGGCAACCCGTGCGGATAGGTCTCGTCAAATGGGCGAGTTAGCGTAGCAATATCGATGGACAGGTCATGGACCCACTTCGCTACAGGCACCTCCTTGAGGAGCCTTTGCCAATAGTTGGTCTGGGCAAACCTGACGTGGATGGCGTGATGGCAGCGCCGACACACCGGATAGGCCGACAGCACGTCCCTATAATCTTCCAAATGCCACTGGTGGGGCATTCCAATCGCTGTTGCGCAAACCGAGCAGAACGAGCGCCATGCCATCCGCCCATCAGCGACGGCTGCGTTGATCTCACGACCGGCAATCCTTCGTTGCTTGGGGCTAAACCCGTTGTAGTTCGCGCGCATCCCTATCCCAGCGTCAGAGCGATGTCGGCCATCGTTCGGCTAACACGCTGCACCCCATCGCGTAGCGACGCGAGCAAGACCCACCCCTCGTCCGCCGTCAGCATCGGGCTTTGCCCTTCGACCGCGACACCGTGCATCTCCTCAAGGTAAGCCGCGATGACCGCAAACGTCTCACCTACGTCGATCATGCGACGTGGTCCGCCAGTATTCGGTACACGGACGCGCGAGAGATATTTAGTTGCTTTGCAATCGAACCGGGTCGGACACCACGTCCCTTCAACTCGCATATTTGAGCCGATTTCGCTCGCGCAGTTGGAGCACGCCCACGGTAGCGGCCTTCCGCTTTGGCGCGGGCGATGCCCGCACGCTGGCGTTCCAACATCAACGACCTTTCACACTCCGCCACCGCGCCGAGAACAGTCAGCAACATCTTTCCCGTTGCCGATTGCGTATCGACCTCGCCTCCACCGAAATCGAGGATGCGAAGCGCAACCCCCTTGGCATCCAGCTTTGCGACGAGTTCTAGAAGGTCGACCGTCGAGCGCGCTAATCGGTCAAGCCGGGTGACGACAAGCGTGTCGTCGGCTCGCACAAACTCAAGCGCCGCTTTGAGTTGAGAACGATCCGCGACGGATGAAACCATCTCGCTGAAAAGCTTTGTGCAACCCGTTGCAAAAAGTTGTGCTTCTTGGGCGTCGAAGCCTGCAATCTGATCTGTCGTTGAAGACCGGCGGTATCCGACAAGCATCTGTTATTCCTATCTAATCCTACGACAGATTAGAGGAGTGACAGGTGGTGCAAAGGCCTTTCATCACGCGCACGCGTTTATTTTCAGCTCGCGTTGCCCGAAGCACGGTGGCGATTTTTTGGGGTGGTGCAGATACCGAAAACCCGTTCTACGTCTGGGCAGAGGCAATAGGGGCAGGGTCAAACGATGGCTAATTTGCGCGATACCTACGGCAATTCTGGGCCGACCGGGTATACGATGAACTTTTTTTCGATCAGCGCTGCGGGCGCGAAAGACGCGTGGTTGGCCAGTCCGTTTTTCTCGACCTATGAGCCGGTGCGCTATCTGACCGACCGAGGATGTCGCGTGAAATTGCTGGTCCGGCTCTGTTCAATTACGCCGCCGCCAATTATTCGCCAGGCAGTGAACGATCCAAATGTGACGTTACGCTATTTTACGGATCGCAGCTTCCACGCCAAGCTTTACATCGTTGACGATGTAGCGTTGGTCGGGTCTGCCAACCTGACAAATGCCGGCCTCATGACGAACCGGGAAGTTTCAGTTGTCCTGCAACGCGGCCGCGATGCTGGCTTCGACGACTTACCGGCTATGTTCAATCAGTATTGGGAATATGCCAGCGTTATGACCAGCGAGGTATGCAGCCGTTACGAGCAAGCGTTCCGCATGATCGGCAAGCCCATCGAGGAACAGGCATTTCAAGCGCACCTTGAGAACCTCGTCGGAGCCGCATCGCCGCCTAATGCCAAAGTCGGCAGCGAGTTGGTATCGGCACGCCGATCGTTCATTCAGTCGTTGCGTCAGAAGTACGACGAGGAATTGATCCCGGCGTTTCGTGAGGTGGAACGCGTCTTCGTCGCGACCGGGCAGCGTCGTCCCGAGTTTGCAGATGGCGACCCCGAAATCGAGCTGGGCCGGTTCCTTGGCTGGCTGAGGATTGCAAGAGCTCCTGCCGACGACTGGAAATCGACAGCCTTGGCAGATGAGCCGGAGCGAAAGAAGCGCACCCTTCATTATCTTGGTGAATGGAGCGCCGTCGCCGACACAACGGCAGGTGACATGTTCAACGCGGAACGCGAGGTGGCCAACATTAACCGCCTGCGAGCGGCATTTTCCTCCGTGGAGACGATCGAAGCGTTGACCTACGACGAACTGTTCGACGCCCTGATTAGCGTCCATGCGTTTTACGATCGCCTGCGGTTCGTCGCAGGCGGGCTGCCCGGACTTCGCGCAGAGTTTGGCGCAAAGAACACGCTCCCGGCAATCAAGAAGACCCTAACCTATCTTCTGCATGGCCCCGGCACGGCCCTCGAACGGGCTTACGACTGCATCTACAACGAGAGCTATCGCTTAGCTGGTTTTGGCGAAGCGGGTGTCATGGAGTTTCTCGGCTGGATGGACACCGCTCGCCCGCCGATCAACGGCCGCACCATTAAAGCTCTGCGCTTCCTCGGCTTTGACGTGAAGGAATAGGGCTGCTCGTCTCACAAGGGCCCGAACCCTGTGAGAAACCTTCGCACGGGGAATGATGCGACCCATGTGATACAATTGAGCCGGGAATGCGGCGTCTCACTGGAGCAAGGTTCTGTAGGATAGTAACTGGGGTTTGCTGCAACCGCGCTCAGCCTACCAGCGTCTAGAATGTAAAGTAGAGCTGGCCCGACGACGGTCTTGCAAGCTCGTTAGGTCGAACTTGAAGGCCGTTACCATCGAGCGTTACAGTAATCTCCTGTCCGTTGCTCAGAGTGATCGGCACGGAGGACTTTGACGACAAAAGTAAAGGATAGCTAATGCTGAGACCGGATCCAGAGCGATTGATTTGGCCAAGCCGCGATAGCGGTATGGTTCGGGTACTTCCGCTCGATTGATCCTCCGCCCATGCCGGCGCTGATGTTTCAAGCAAAACAAGGTTTCGCGCAAATCCGCCGCGAGCCTCTCTCTTCGCATCCGATACGGTGTTTACGTCAGACCATTCCACGCCGGTTGTAGCAGCTAATGCCCTTACGACCTCTAATAGATCAGCCAATTCAGCAGTCACGTCCTGCGGTGTATCGGCCTGCAAAAGTTCGAATGCTTCTTCAAACAGTTTGCAGACGAGCGCCGCGCGGGCCTCTTCTTTGGCAATCTCAGCAAGAGTAACTATCTCACCACCACGCTCGATCTTGGCTGGTATATCGTCACGGACAAGTTTGCGGAAGACGCGCCGTTGGCGGGTTCTCGTTCTGGTTGGTTCAGCCAGAGCGACAACAGTCAGACCTGCTTTTTCTAATACGTAAAACGCATGGGAAAGAATGGAACCTGTGAGTGCCACGGGTAAATTGCGCCGTTCGGCAACCTCAATAATTCTGTCTAAAAATATCTGGCTCCTGAACAACTCCGGATCGTCAGGCTCCAACATTAAGATAGCGCGACCAGGTTCTATGTGCTCCGCGTCGTTTAAATCTTCAAGCGACGCTATAATGAAACGACGCAATGTTGGTGATACAGAAGGTTGCCGCGCTACCTGCGCGTGTGGCTTCATCGAAAACCAAGGAATGTTTCGGGTCAATCCAGTTTCAGGCGGCACGGCACAAAACCACATAATTTGTACGTCATCGTTCTTATCATTTGCAATTTGCTGGGTGATACGCGCAACCTCGGCAAGGTCGGCTTGCGGTAAGCTTCTCCCGCGAGTTGATTTTCTTAGTATACGAACTACAGCCCACGTTCCAGTTTTGGTCTCTTGGAGGAATGCGTGTTTATAGTGCGTTCTCTCTGTAGATTGGCGATTGGAGGTTAGGTCGTATTCATAACTGTCATGCGGTAGATATTGGAGGCCATCTGGCAGTCCCCAAAGGCTATCTACTCTAACGATGCTCCCCCCGGGGCGAGCGACTGCCCATGCAGCGGTTACCGAAGGAATGAACTTATGAAGAACGAAGCATACGTCGTTTGGAGCGACACCTCGTTGCTCGAATTCGGAAAGAACCCTATACATGAAATCAACCGCATCGTTCGATGATACGGTTTGGGTTCTTGGTAGGTTTAACGACGGTATTGTCTTATCTCGGCAGTCGGTGCGGCATACAATGCGATCACGCGCGAAGATGCGGAGATCATCGACGAGCCTCACCTGAATTTCGGGCTGCGCCGTAAGCAGGTCCCCGGTCACGTATACAAGACTAGGATACACGCCAGAAACACAATTGATAAAACTCGCCGTTTTATCGATCTTGCTCCATCCGCTACTACCATCGGTCGGCGCAACCTTTACGATTGATCCAACGGGGAGGGGGCCGGGTGGGAAAATATCGCCAGCCCTGAGAAACGCTGTAGGATCGACGCCTTCATCAGGCTGGTCCTCCTCAAAGTCGAGCTGGTAAAGCCAAAGGCGGTTCGACGTTGCACCCCATTCTAGATGCGTCCTGCCAGCGCGGAGTAGCGTCGCCCACCTGCCAACCCGCCGAAGGCTGGAAACTAGCCCAGATTGGCGGGATGCGACGGTTCCAAGCGCGGTTTCAACATCTATATTTTTCTCTCGTTGCGAGTTGAACCTACCATTGCCGGTATCGGCCGGCTCTTGCTCCCACATCCAGTGATTTACTGTTCGCGAGACGCGCTGCTCGTTCGATATGTGGCCCATAACAAGGTTCGGCACGCGGGCTTGCACAACCAGTGCCATCGATCCGGTGCCGCCGCCTGCGGAGAAACCTGAATAAATCTGAGCCATGGCGCGAACAATCATGGCGGCGTCGTAATCAGCAGCTAATTCTAATGTCGTATTAGCGCCACGCTCTCGCAATGTTTCGTCCGTGGCGCTGGACCGTACTACGAGCCCTTTATGCCAGGTGGGGTCCCAACGCCGTGCGAGCTCCGCAGCGATTTCAGCACTATCGATCAATACCTCATCGCGCACGTCGTCAGCAGCGGCGCGCCATTTTTCGAATACCGATACATCGATGAAGAAAAATGGAGGCGTCCACAGAGCAGGAAGGACACTCAGTCCCGCACCCTTTCGGCCGACGCGCGGAACCAATTTTGATCGCACATCGGCCTGATGTCGTGAAGGTCGAGCAAGTTCGAGAAGGCCCTCTCCATGGTTAATAAACAAGGGCGCGTCAGTCATCCAGCAGTGCTCAGTCTTGCTTATCCGAAGCACTACGAACGCGTGCATCGACGGTTCCGAACCATTTAACAGCAAGATTTTGAAGAGCGGCAAGAACGTTGTCGGAAAAATACCCGAGTAAAAATCCCGCGCCTAGTGCGCGATAAAAGCTGTCAAATGCCTTTGCGTTTAAAAACGGAACGATTTCGGCCGACACCATAAACGCTACAAATACGGCGAACACCCCGGATAGCGCAGGGACGATGAAGCGCCATAAGATGCGATCACGGTTCCACGTCCACTTGGCAACCGAATGATAGAGCCATTTGAGAGCAAAGGCTGTGCCGCCCGCCGAACCGCTCAACGCGATTGAAAGCCAGATCAGGAAAGTGCGGTCGCGGGGATATTGAAGGCCGAACGCGAGAGCCTGTGGATTAACGGGCTTTGCGCCGACGGCCTTCCCAATGATCAATAAGCTGACCGACACGGCAATTAAAACGACTAAAAGAAATACGAACTCAACCGCAATCTGGAACCATGCAGACCGAGGATAGCGTGTCGCAAAGTGTCCCGGTTGCCGCCCGTCGGTCAGCTCCACGGCAGGCTGTGGAAGTTCATCGCTCACGCAGATTTATAGCCGGCCACGGTCCCAAGGAGGTTCGGAACGTTGGGATGCTGCCTATAATTCCATGTCTCGTCGCAGCCAAGGCGCTGAGCGATGATACGGCGAACCCATTGTGACTTTGGCTGCCGAACGTTTCCTACGATTGCCGCACCCGATGCCGGGTTCATGATGCTAACGTATTCGGCGTCAGTAGCGACTGCGGTCCGGAAACTGGAAGCTCCGCTGTGCGCCGTCCAATCAATGTCGTCGTCCGCCAGATCGAGCGCCGCTTGGAGCAGGTCAAACGGCAAAGGAACGAGATGAAGATGCGCTTGATCGACGCCGCAACCGAGAGCACCACCCGGTATACGGTTGCCATGTTCGAATAAAAACAGGTTTGTACCGAACGCGAGGAGGCGCTCCGCGACGTTGGCTTGAAACTGATCCAGCTCGTCCCATTCGGCCGATGTCAGGCCCGAAAGGTTCAGCATAGGACGACGGGGAACAATCAGTACCCAGCCAGCTACCAGCGACCCCAATGACGGAAAGGCCACGAAAGATGAGCTTTCGTCGAGCGCGCGGTCCCAAGGGTCGGCTGCCCCGCGAGGGTCGCGCAATATCGTATCGAAGCGGTGCACGGGTTATGTATCTCCATCGTCCGCAGGGGACCGGAACAAGGTATCATAGGCAGCGAATATGTGGAGCAAAATGTGCTTTGGGTAGGGAAACCCGCCTTGGATCACCTTTATACGCTCGTGGCATCCGGTTCCTTGCACCCGGTTGCACGCAGGCCGTAGGCTGCTCGCCGCAGCCTAGCAAGCGCTCGTTCACGACGGCTGAACGAGACCGTACATGGCATCATCGAAGAGGTTGGCCATGTGCCCTAAGATACGTGCAGCGCAGAGAAATCCACATTATAGCTCACGGCATCCAGTAATGAGCGTAAGACGGCGGCTCGAGCGCCGTCTCCATAGCTATTGCTGACGCTACTTCCTCGCGACCATCCACCAAGCTCTTTCACGAGCGCTTCGTCCGCGCCGGGCACGCGCAACGCATCGCGGAAGTTATGCCGGAAGGAATGGAAGCCTACTTTTCGGTCGGGCTCTGTCGCCCCTAGGGATTTCCAAAAATGTGCATACCGCTTGGAAAACGTTGAACTTGCATATCCATCTGAACCGGCCGGCACATCGTCAAACAAGAGAGCGTTGTCGTCGGCCAGCTTGGCGACATAGGAGATGAGGCCGCATCGGATCAGTTCGCGATGCACGGGCACAACCCGATAGCTCGCTTTCGTTTTTACACTCATGTCTCCGCCTATCATGAAGGCTGGTAAGCCATCCGTCGCTGTCTGAATATGCCATCTTGTAAGCTGCAAAATCTCGTTCATTCGCAGCCCGCTGAACAGCGCGATTAGCGGAAGCCAAAACCGGCTCCGTCGAGCAACGTTACCGGGCAGCCGTTGGGTGTGCTGTCGCCCGTCATCCAAGTCGCTGGTATATAACGGGGACGTAAAAATGGCTCGTAGTTGGTCGTCGGAGTAACTGTTTCGTGCCTTCTCGCGGGCACCCTTCTTTCCCCGCGGACTGAGTTCGGGAGGGAAGGGGTTGGTAAGCATCAAGCCTTCGCTTTTCCCGAAGGCCAGCAGGTTTGCCAAAAGACGCAAATATACACCCTGTGTGGCGTAACTCATGCAGGGCCTGCCGGCGGCCTCGTTCTCGTCAGCTAGTGCTCCAAGCAGTACGTCATCCTGGTATCGCTTGGTTAGGTTCGGCGGAAGCCGTGCAACCAAATCCCGGAACGCCCTGCAATGGCTGCCGGTCAAAGAAGCTAAATCGCAGTTTGGCCCAAAGTGGCGCTCGATGAGCGCCAACGCTGCTTTCTTTTTCAAGCGCGTCTTCGGGGTGATCGCATCGTCCCCGTCAATTTCGCTCTGCTCGAACGTCGCGCGAACGGTACGTAACAGTGCAACGGGTGCGGGCATTGCAACAGTGGGCGGCAAAGCTACCGGGCCATCCCGAGCAGCCCGGAAAAGAGCGTCTGTGATGCGGTCGCGGAAGTCCCCGCGAGCCCGGTCCAGCTCGATCCGCCACAGCTGCCCTAAGGCGCGCCGAACATAGCCGCGAAGGAGGCGACTAGGCTCGCTGGCGTAAGGCGAGCGCCTTCCCTCCCGACGGAGTAAGAAAATCTCGACACTTATTGCCGGGTCTTCCGTTCCCTCCGATCCATGTCCGAGGCCGGCGATCCGATCTTCCAGTTCGATCAACCACTGCTCAAGGCGATCTGGCGACATACCGATCAAGTCGGCGCTAGCAAGGTCCAGTTCGGCAAACGCCGTTCGGAAATAGTCCGTCGCGATACTCTTGGCCTCGATCGCGGTCAGGAATGGTAAATCGGGGTGGTCTGGTCGGTGCGCTCTTGGCACGCTCGACGCAATGCCGGAAGGCGCGCCCGGCCGTTCTCCGCCCCGCTGAAAAAACTCCATCAGTGCCAGCCGCGCCGCAGGCAATCGTTCAAGGGCAACGGACCGTTCTTTGGTGTGGAGCGAGACCGATTTTTCGACAGGCACGTTCTCGCGAATGAGGTGCTGCGGACAGCGCAGACGGCACCGATACACCGCGCCGCGACGTTCCAAATTCTGATCTTTGCCCAACTCGTCCATTTCCAATGTGTAACACAGCGGATGGAACAGCAAGCAAGAGGAAAGCCCCGAATACCGCTACATAGCAGCCATATAAGGATTTCTTGGACGCGTGGTGGAGCCGAGGGGAATCGAACCCCTGACCTCTGCAGTGCGATTGCAGCGCTCTCCCATCTGAGCTACGGCCCCGCGCGTCCGAAAACGCCCCTAGCGGCTTGGTTTCTGGCTTGCAATATCGCGCCGCCAGTTTTTCCCGGCGCCCCGCCCTGCTAAGGTTTTCCGATGGTCTGGATTCCGATCACCCGCTCGACCGCGATCGACGACAGCGAGATCGGCGAGACCACGACGCGTGCCGGCGGGCCTGGCGGGCAGCACGTCAATACCACCGACAGCGCGGTCATCCTGCGCTTCGATGTCGCCGGATCGCCGAACCTGCCCGAGATGGTCAAGGACCGGCTGGCCGTGCTGGCGGGCTCGCGGCTGACTCGCGACGGCGTGCTGGTGTTGCGCAGCGAAGGGTCGCGGTCGCAGCTACTCAACCGGCAGGAGGTTCGCGAGCGGCTTGTCGCGCTGATCCGCGATGCGACCATCGTGCCTAAGAAGCGCCGGCCGACCAAGCCGACCAAGGGTAGCCAGACGCGTCGGGTGGATTCGAAGGTCAAGCGCTCTGCGGTCAAGCAGGGGCGCGGGAAGGTTTGGGAATAGGCGCGCGGTCGGTTGCCCATTCCTCGTCGGGAGACTGCCGTTCTCCCGCGAACGCGGGAGCCCGGGGTTCCGACCGTAGCGCTGCTTGATCCTGGGCTCCCGCGTTCGCGGGAGAACGGTCAGATCGCGGAACCGTCGTGGCTATGGCTCCCGGCATCGCCCGCTGGATCGACCGCAGCATCAGGCCCAGCCTTAGACGTCGTCGCTTCAGCCGGATCCTCGCCGAACCCCGCCGCCGCAAAACGCTCCGGCATCGGCGCTTCGCCGATCACGTCGGGCTTGCCGGCGCGCGGCACAGCCAGTTTCTGCGCGTGGAGCATCATCCCCAGTCTGTCCGCGGTGCCATAGACGCCGTCGCCGACCACCGGCGCGCCGAGCCCGGTGGCCGCATGGACGCGGATCTGATGCGTCCGTCCGGTCTCGGGCAGGAACTCGACCAGCGCGCGGCCACCGCGAACGTCCAGCACGCGCCATGCGGTGCGCGACGCCTTGCCCTTCAGGCTGCCGTCGACGTCCTCAACCATCCGCCAGCCGGTTTCGGCGGTGCTGACCTTGCCCAGCACCATCTCGATCCGCCCCGATTCCTCGGCCGGCACACCCTCGAGCAACGCGACATAGCGCTTCGTCACCAGCCCCTGCTCGAACGCCTGTTGCAGCCGCGCGTGCGCCTTGGGGTTGCGCGACAGCAGCAGGCAGCCGCTGGTATCGCGGTCGAGCCGGTGGACCGGTTTCGGCCAGCGCTGGAACCCGAACTTCAGGCTCTCGAGATGATTCTCGAGGCTGAGCGAGCCATCGCGGGGCGGATCGACCGGCAGCCCAGTGGGCTTGTCGATGATTAGGGCCTCGCCGTCGAGGAAGAGTACGCGTTCACCATGCATCCGCCGCCCTTGCCAGTATCGGCGCCCGCATGCCAGAGGCAGAGCATGCTGCGCTGCACACTTCCACTTGTCCCGGCACTTATCCTGGCGTTTGCACCCGTCGTCGCGCAGGCCCAGCTCTGCGAGGGGCAGAGCGCCGCGATCGCTGCCGACGGCCGCGCGTTCGGGCATCTGCCCTACGGCGACGCGCCTGAGACCGAGCTGGTGACGTTGCCGTCGGAGTATTCGGTCGGCAACCCATGCGTCGTCCGCGCCGACGCCCTGCCCGACCTGTTGCGGCTGTTCGAGGCAGCGCGCGGCGATCCCGCGGTGATGGGCGAGCTTAAGGCGCTGTCGTGCCAGCGCTCGATCGCTCGCCAGCGCACGGTGTTCTGCCGTGGCAGCGACACCGCCGCCGACCGTGCGATCTCGGTCGCGCCGCCGGGGTATAGCGAGCATGCCACTGGCTATGCGCTCGACTTCGCGGTGCGCCCGCGCAACGGCTGCCCCGACGCCGAGGCCTGCATGGCAGCTACGCCAGCAGCGAAATGGCTGCGGCTGAACGCGCCGCGGTTCGGGTTCGAGCAGAGCTTTCCCGGCGGCAACAAGCAGAACGTCAAATGGGAGCCGTGGCACTGGCGCTGGGTCGGCGTCACCGCCGCCGCGCCGGGGGCAGCCAAGGCGCGCTTCGTGTTCGCGCGGGCGCGGAAACTGTATCCGGCGGATCCGGTGATCGACCCGGTGGTGGTGCGCGTTGTTCCGCCGCCGCCGAAGCTGATCCTGCGGTTGCCGGTGATCGACGTAAAGCGGCGCCGCTAAAGTTAGCGGCGGCAGCAATTCCCGTCACCCTGAACTCGTTTCAGGGTGACGGGACGCGACTTACCGCTTGAGCTTCGCCGCAGTCTCGGCGATCCGCTTGCCCTGATAGCGGGCGCCCTCCAGTTCCTCGGCGTGCGGCTGGCGCGAGCCGTCGCCGCTGGCGATCGTGGTCGCGCCGTACGGCGTTCCACCGCGGACCTCGTCGACGCCCATCTGACCCTTGAACCCGTAATCGAGCCCGACGATCGTCATGCCGTGATGCAGCAGGTTGGTGATGATCGAGAACAACGTCGTCTCCTGCCCGCCATGCTGGCTGGCAGTCGCGGTGAACGCGCCGCCGACCTTGCCGACCAGCGCGCCGGTGAACCACAGGCCGCCGGTGGTATCCCAGAACTGCGCCATCTGCGCGGGCATCCGTCCGAAGCGCGTCGGTGCGCCAACGATGATCGCATCATAGTCCTTGAGCGCGTCGGGGCCTTCGATGACGTCGTGCGCGGTGTCGGTCTTGAAGTGCGCGGCGGCGACCACGTCAGCCGGTGCGGTCTCGGCGACGCGGCGGATATCGACCTCCGCACCACCGGCGCGCGCGCCCTCGGCGACGGCATCCGCCATCTGCTCGAGATGGCCGTAGGACGAGTAATAGAGAACGAGAACCTTGGTCATGGGCAGTTCCTTCAAGAAAGTGGATCGCTGGAAATCTATCGTCACCCCAGCGAAGGCTGGGGTCTTTGTGGGCAAATGCCGCGGCCCGAACCGGGAGACTCCAGCCTTCGCTGGGGTGACGGTTGAACCGCGGGGAGTTTATTCCGAGTCGACCAGGACGATCTCGGCGTCCTCGATCGCGGTGATGGTAACGGTCTGGCCGCCCGTCAGTGCCGCACCGTCGCGCGCCGCGAAGCGCTGGCCGTCGATCTCGATCGCGCCGGTCGCCGGCACCAGATAGGCGTGACGCCCCGCGCCGACGCTGTGCGTGACGCTGTCGCCGGCCTTGATCGTCGCCGCCAGCACCCGCGCATTCGCCCGGATCGGCAGCGCGTCGCCGTCGTTCTCGAACCCGCTAGCCAGCGTCACGAACGCACCCGACCGCTCGCCCTTGGGAAACGGCTTCGCACCCCAGCTCGGGCTGCCACCTTTCCGCGTCGGCTCGATCCAGATCTGGAAGATCGTCGTCGTCTCGGGCTCGAGGTTGTATTCCGCATGCCGCACGCCGCTGCCGGCGCTCATCACCTGGACGTCGCCAGCCTCGGTACGCCCCTTGTTGCCGAGCGAATCCTGGTGCGTGATCGCGCCGCTGCGGACATAGGTGATGATCTCCATGTCCTGGTGCGGATGCGCCGGAAAGCCGTTGTTGGCAGCGATCTCGTCGTCGTTCCACACCCGGATCGCGCCCCAGCCCATCCGGGCAGGGTCGTAATAGCTGGCGAACGAGAAATGGTGCCGCGCGTTGAGCCAGCCGTGGTTGGCATGGCCCAGGCTGTCGAAGGAGCGGCGCTCTACGGTGGTCTTGGTATCGATCATGGAAAGTCTCCAATCTGTTGTCCCCAAGATAAGCGCTGCGATTACGCCGTAAATAGAAACGCTGGAAACCGATCGTTTCGTTCGCTAGCGTCCGCCCTCTACTCCCCTCCCTGGAAGGGAGGGGAAGGGGGTGGGTCGGCCTGAGTCCGGCACAGCGCTCCCCCGATAGCGACCCACCCCCAGCCCCTCCCTTCCAGGGAGGGGAGGAGAACCACGGATGCGCCTGCCAGATCTCGAAGCCTGGGCGATCTTCGCCAGCGTCGTCGAACATAAATCGTTCAGCGCCGCCGCCGACACGATCGGCCTCAGCAAGGCGACCGTCTCGAAGGCGATCACCCGGCTAGAGGCGCATCTCGGCCAGTCGCTGTTCCACCGCACCTCGCGCCGCCTGGCGCTGACCGAAGCCGGCAAGCCGCTCGCCGAACACGCCGCACGGATCCTCGCCGAGGCCCGCGCCGCCGAAGAATCCGCCAACGATGCCGCCAGCGCGCCGACCGGCCGGGTCCGGCTCGCCGCGCCGATGAGCTTCGGCGTCAGCAACGTCGCGCCGCTGCTCGCCGAATTCCTCGAAGCGCATCCGGGCATCGAGATCGAGCTGCATCTGTCCGACGCCCGCGTCGACATCGTCGCCGAGGGCTTCGACATCGCGCTCCGCATCGCCACCCTGCCCGACAGTTCGCTGCGTGCCCGCCGGCTCTGCTCGATCACCGCGCCGATCGTCGCCGCGCCCAGCTATCTGGCGCGCCGCGGCACGCCCACCCATCCGGCGCAGCTCGGCGAGCACGCGCTGTTCGGCTACACCAACGTCACCGGCCCGTGGCGCTTCCACCGCACCGGCGAAGGCGATGTCTCGGTCCGCGCGCAGGGCCAGTTATCCGCCAACAGCGGCGAGGCGCTGGTCCCTGCCCTCGTCGCCGGGCTCGGCATCGCATTGCTGCCGACCTTCATCATCGCCGAGGAACTCGCGTCGGGCGCGCTGGTCGAGCTCCTCAAGGACTGGGCGCCGCCGCCGATCGGCCTCCATCTGCTGACCCCGCCGAGCCCGCTTCGCCCGGCCCGCGTCGAAGCGTTGATCGCATTCCTCAGCCAGCGCCTGCGCGACGGCAGCTGATCTGCGATCGGCCCCGCCACCAGATGGCAACGATTTTTTACACATTTCGACCTTGCCAGGACACGACTCAGCGCGCTTAAATCCAAATTAACCTTTTGCCTTCAGACATTCAGTGGTTAATGGATTGACGTCGAGCCGCGGACATAAGGGTGTCGGACGGTGTCGCGAACAGGGGACGACCAATGCGGGTGCTGCTGATCGAGGACGAGCCGACCACTGCCAAGGCGATCGAGCTGATGCTCTCGGCCGAAGGCTTCAACGTCTACATCACCGACCTGGGCGAAGAAGGCCTCGATCTCGGCAAGCTGTACGACTACGACATCATCCTGCTCGACCTCAATCTGCCCGACATGCACGGGTACGACGTGCTCAAGCGGTTGCGCGTCGCCCGGGTCTCGACCCCGGTGCTGATCCTGTCGGGCGTCAACGAAATGGACAGCAAGGTCCGGTCGTTCGGCTTCGGCGCCGACGATTATGTGACGAAGCCGTTCCACCGCGAGGAACTGGTCGCGCGCATCCATGCCGTCGTCCGCCGCTCCAAGGGTCACAGCCAGTCGGTCATCCGCACCGGCAAGCTGGCGGTCAACCTGGATGCCAAGACCGTCGAAGTCGACGGCAGCCGCGTCCACCTGACCGGCAAGGAATATGCGATGCTCGAGCTGCTCTCGCTGCGCAAGGGCACCACGCTCACCAAGGAAATGTTCCTCAACCACCTCTACGGCGGGATGGACGAGCCCGAGCTGAAGATCATCGACGTCTTCATCTGCAAGCTGCGCAAGAAGCTCAGCCTCGCCTGCGACGGCGAGAATTACATCGAGACCGTCTGGGGCCGCGGCTACGTCCTGCGCGAACCCGACGAAGTGGCAACCGCGCAGGTCGCCTGACCCCAATCATCGGCGAGAAAAGGCCGCGGCACCGGGGGGTGCCGCGGCCTTTTTTTTGTGCTGTCCTACAGCGCGGGGACGTGATTGCGCTCAAGATGCTGGCCGGTTAGCGTTCACATCCCGATCTGAGGAAACAGCCGGCATGTTCACCGTCGCTACAGTATGTGCGAACGTCCTGATCTACGGACTGCTGGGATGGGCTGTCGTCGGATGGCTGAGGCACCGAAGCCACGCGCGCGTCGCCGGACTCTTTCTTGCCATCGGTTTTGCCGCCGGTAGTTTCGGCGGGCATGCCGCGGCAGATCCCGAAGACATGCTCCGCCTTCGCGCGCTCGGTTCGGTCGCGGGTCTGGTCGCGCTGTCGGCAGTGATGTTCTACCGGCATCGCCGCCGTATCGCATAGCACTGTCTGGCGAAGAGTAGCCTGCTACCAACCTCCGTCATCCTGACGAAAGTCAGGATCCAGAGACCCAGGCGGCACCGTTCGTGGCTGTGGATCCCGGATCAAGTCCGGGATGACGAAGGGAAGACCAGCGCCGTTGCTTCGAGCCAGCGACGGTCGCGATCACCCCGGCCTGTTCCGTGAAACACTCGGGCGTCGGTCCGGCCCCCTTGTTTCCCCGCGAAGGCGGGGACCCAGACTGGGCTCCCGCCTTCGCGGGAGAACAACAGTCCCTTCCATCACCCCGGCGAAGGCTGGGGCCCAGATGCGCGACGCTCGGCAATCCCGATGCCCGATCCGCAATCCTTGACCGAACGCTGCGACACCGAGAGGCGCTGCGGCCATTTTATACTGTCCTACACACCGACGATGTGATTGCCTGCTACGGTCTTTCTCGGCGTAGAACCCGCGCCACGGACACATCGGCGGCGACTCCGGCGTAGCGGTGAGCCCCGCCGCCCCGCTCCGTTCGTGCTGAGCGAAGTCGAAGCACGGTAGCAAGAACCGAGGTTGCAAATATGATCCGGCAGCTATCGCCCACATCTTGCCGTTCGGCGGATTTGTGTAGATGCCCAATACCGGCCATTAAAATAGCCGGGACCGGGCACGGTAGCGAGCGGAGAAGCCGAGTGGATCAAATTACAATCAGACTGCTGCTTGGGGCCTTTGCTTTCTATATGCTCCTAAAGACGGCGACAGCACCCAAGCGCAGGAGGTTTCTCACGTTATTCGGAAACATTGGACGTGACGCACAGCCGAAGGCTTTTCGCGCTTGTTTGATAGCTGGTTATTTATTTGCGGCATTTATGCTCTTCGCAGCCATCTTTTCTGATGTTTGGCTGCCCCCGCTAATGCGCGGGTGAATTGTAGCATTGTGCGCTCGTAAGGGCAGCTTTCTTCTCGTCGTGGCCGAAAGCGGACTGTCTCAAATCCACCAGACCCAGCCCCAACGCACCCCCCCCCCGGGCGTGACCTTTGTGACCTTCCGCCCGCTAACTCCGCTCGAACGCCTTCTCGCCCCCAACCCAGGTCTGCTGCACCACGGTCTTCCGCAGATCGGTCGGCGAAGCCAACGTCGGGTCGCGGTCGACGATGATGAAGTCCGCGCGCTGCCCAGGTTGCAGCGATCCGAACTGCTTCTCGGCGAACCCGGCATAGGCGGCGCCACCGGTGAACGCCCACCAGGCCTGCTCGCGGGTCACGCGCTCCTCGGGGCGCCAGCCGCCGAACGGCTGTCCGTCGGCGTCCTGCCGCGTGAACGCCGCCGCCCAGCCGGCGAACGGATCGGGCCGCTCGACCGGGAAGTCCGATCCGAACGCCAGGCCCGCGCCGTTCTTCAGCATGGTGTTCCACGCATAGGCCCCGGCGAGACGGTTCGGCCCCAGCCGCGCTTCCGCCATGGTCCGGTCGCTGGTCTGGTGGGTCGGCTGCATCGACGCGATCGTGCCGTAGCGGCCGAACCGCACCAGATCTTCGGGTGCGACGATCTGCGCGTGCTCGACCCGCCAGCGGCGGTCGCCCTTGTACGTCTCCGACAGCACCTGGATGGCGTCGAGCACCTCTTCGTTGGCGCGGTCGCCGATCGCGTGGACCGCGATCTGGAAGCCGTCCATCGCCGCGCGGCTCATCGAATTCTGCAGCTGGTCGTCGGTCAGGAACCCCGCGCCCGACTGCCCCGGCGCATCGGAATAGGGCGCCTTCAGCCACGCCCCGCGCGACCCCAGCGCGCCGTCGGCATAAATCTTGACGCCGCCCATCTTCAGCCGGTCGGCGTACAGCCACGGCGTCGGCCCCTTGCCGCCGACCCGGTTCGCGGTCTCGACGCCCATGCCATAGCTCATGATTCGCACCCGCAGCGCGCCGATGTCGCCCATCCGCCGATAGGTCAGCCACTCGTCCAGCGTCGTGCCCATGTCCGCGGTCGCGGTGACGCCGTAGCCGAGCAGGATCTGTTGCGCGGTCAGGAACGCCGCATCACGCTCCTTGGGCAGCGGCTGCGGTACCACCTTGGCGACCAGTTGCTGCGCCGAATCGACGAACACGCCCGAAGGCTGCGCGCCGGTCTTCTCGATCCGTCCGCCCGCCGGTGCCACCGTTTTCGCGGTGATCCCGGCTTCCTTCATCGCTGCGGTGTTGCCCCAGCTGGCATGACCATCGGCACGGCTAAGCCAGACCGGATGGTCGCCGGTCACCGAATCGAGCTCGGCCGCGGTCGGGAAGCGACCGAGTCCCCACGCCTCCTGGTTCCAGCCGCCGCCCAGCACCCATTTGCGATCCGGGTTGGCCTTGATGTAGTTCGCAATCTTGGCCTTGGCCTCGTCGAGCGACTTGGTCCCCGACAGGTCGAGTTCGAGCGCGCGGAACCCGAGTTCCAGGACATGACCATGCGCGTCGATAAAGCCCGGCAGCAGCGTCCTGCCGCCCATGTCGACGCGCCAGTCGTACAGCGGCCGACCGGCGTTCTTGATCAGCTCCTTGCGGCTGAGCTTCGGCGGCGCCTCGCCCGGCGGCACCAGCCGCGTGACGCGACCGTCCTTGTCGACCAGGATAGCCTTGAAATGGATCACCCGCCCGCCGTCCGCCAGCGTGATGCCGTTGACGTTGTCGACGATCCCATCCGCAAAGGCGGGGGTGGCGAGCAGCGCAGCCAGCGCCCCGGCCGCCGCGATCAAGACTCCCCTCCCTGGAAGGGAGGGGTTGGGGGTGGGTCGGCTCGGGGCAGGCGCACCGTTACCCAACGGGCCAACCCACCCCCGGCCCCTCCCTTCCAGGGAGGGGAGAAGCGCTGTGACGATCTCGTTCACTTCGGCAACCTCCGCACCAGCGCGCTCGTGTCCTGGCGGCTTCCGCCCATCGCCTGGACCTCGGCATAGAATTGATCGACCAGCGCCGCGACCGGCAGCACCGCGCCGTTGACCTTGGCCTCGTCGAGCGCGAGCCCGAGGTCCTTGCGCATCCAGTCGACCGCGAAGCCGAAGTCGAACCGGTCCTCGCCCATCGATTCCCAGCGATTGACCATCTGCCAGCTCTGCGCCGCGCCGCCCGAGATCGCCTCGAACACCTTCGCCAGATCGAGGTCGCTGGCCTGCGCGAACCGCAGCGACTCGGCGACCCCCTGCAGCACGCCGGCGATCGCGATCTGGTTGCACATCTTGGTCATCTGCCCCGCGCCCGCCGCGCCGACATGGACGATCCGCGCGGCATAGGCGTCCATGAACGGCGTCGCCTTCGCGATCGCGTCCTCGGTGCCGCCGCACATGATCGACAGCTTGCCGTTCTCGGCCCCCGCCTGACCACCCGATACCGGCGCGTCGACGACCAGCAACGCCGCGCCCTCCTCGGCCAGCCGCCGCGCGATCTTCGCCGACACCGTGGTATGATCGACGAACAGCGCCCCCGGCGTCATCGCCGCGAACGCACCGTCCGGCCCCAGCGTCACCGCCGCCAGGTCATCGTCGTTGCCAACGCAGGTGAACACCGCCTCGGCACCCCTGGCCGCCTCCGCCGGAGTCGCAGCGATGCTGCCGCCGTGCTTGGCCGCCCAGGCCTCCGCCTTCGCCTGCGTGCGGTTGTAGACGGTGACCGCGTGTCCCGCCGCGACGAGATGCCCCGCCATCGGCGCGCCCATCACGCCAGTCCCAATGAATGCCAGTTTTGCCATGGGCTCCGCGCATAAGCGGTGTTCCCCCCTCGCGCCAGATGGTCTAGCGAACCGGCATGACGACCCAAGCTGCCGTAGCGGCACCCAGCCCCGTATCGATGCCCGTATCGATCGACGATATCCGCACCGCGCACGACCGCATCCGCAACTCGATCGTCCGCACCCCAACGCTGATCAGCCGGACGCTGAGCCAGATGACCGGCGCGACGGTGTATCTGAAGTTCGAGAACCTGCAGTTCACCGCGGCCTACAAGGAGCGCGGCGCGCTCAACACGCTGTTGCAGCTATCCCCGGAAGCGTGCGCCAAGGGCGTCATCGCGGCATCGGCCGGCAACCACGCGCAGGGCCTGGCCTATCACGCCAACCGCCTCGGGATCCCCGCGACGATCGTGATGCCCACCAACACGCCGACGGTGAAGGTCACGCAGACCGAGGGCCACGGCGCCAACGTCGTCCTCCACGGCGACACCTTCGACGCGGCTTATGCACATGCCCGCATCCTCGAAGGCGAATGCGGCTTCACTTTCGTCCACCCGTTCGACGATCCGCGCGTCATCGCCGGGCAAGGCACCGCGGCCATCGAGATGCTGGAGGACGTGCCCTCGATCGACATGTTCGTCACCCCGATCGGCGGCGGCGGCCTGATCTCCGGCATGGCGACGGTCGCGCGCGCAGCGGATCACCCGATCGAGGTGGTCGGGGTCGAGGCCGAGCTGTTCCCGTCGATGTACAACCGCATCAACGGCACCGAAATGCCCTGCGCCGGCGATACGCTGGCCGAGGGGATTGCGGTCAAGGAACCCGGCGGCATCACCGCGAAGATGGTCGCCGAACTGGTCGACGACATCGTCCTGGTCAGCGAACGCAGCCTGGAAATGGCGGTCAGCCTGCTGCTCCAGATCGAGAAGACCGTGGTCGAGGGCGCCGGCGCTGCCGGACTGGCGGCCCTGCTCCAGCATCCGGAGCGGTTCGCAGGGCGGACGATCGGCGTGATCCTGTGCGGTGGCAACATCGACACTCGCCTGCTCGCCAACGTGCTGTTGCGCGATCTCGCGCGGTCGGGCCGTCTCGCCCGGCTGCGCATCCGCCTGCAGGACCAGCCCGGCGCACTGTTCAACGTCGCGCGGATCTTCGACCAGCAACGCATCAACATCATCGAGATCTATCACCAGCGCGTGTTCACGACGCTGCCGGCAAAGGGCCTGATCACGGACATCGAATGCGAGGCGCGCGATCGTGCGCATCTCGATCGCCTGGTGATGGCGTTGCGCGATGCGGGGTACGAGACGAGTACCGTCGAACTCGCCTGACCGTCCCGTCCTGGTACGGTGGCCGGATCGGTCCGGCCATTAACCCATAATCGTGGTAAAGCGCCTTTTCATCAACGCGCTGCGCCTCATATAGCAGCGACGCGCACTAAGGCGCCGGAGGGGATTTCGAAGCCGTGACTGCGCCGTTCCGCTTTCCGCGCTTCTTCGTCACGAGCCCGTCGCCCTGCCCGTATCTGCCGGACCGCCAGGAACGGAAGGTCTTCACCGAACTGACCGGCCCGCACGCGATCGAACTGAACGACGCGCTCGGGCGGATCGGGTTCCGTCGCAGCCAGGGCGTCGCCTATCGCCCCAGTTGCGCGAGTTGCTCCGCCTGCGTCTCGGTCCGCGTCGTCACCCCCGAATTCGCGCCCAACGCCACCCAGCGCAAGCTGATGAAACGGCACAGCGACATCCAGGTCACCGCGTGCAAGGCATGGGCGACCGACGAACAGTTCCAGTTGCTGCGCCGCTATCTCGGCGCGCGCCACCCCGGCGGCGGCATGGCCGGGATGGACGAGGACGACTATGCCGACATGGTCGAGCATTCCCCGGTCAATTCGCTGGTCGTCGAATATCGCGAACCCAGCGTCGACGGCGTTCCCGGCCGGCTGATCGGCGCCTGCCTGACCGACCGCCAGGCCGATGGGCTGTCGATGATCTACAGCTTCTTCGCCGCCGACGACGAGGTCGCGAGGCCCGGGCTCGGCAACTTCATCATCATCGACCACATCCTGCGCGCCCGCGACGCCGGACTGCCCTATGTCTATCTCGGCTATTGGGTGAAGGGGTCGCAGCGGATGGCCTACAAGACGCGCTATCGCCCGATCGAGGTCCTTGGTCCCGCCGGATGGCGGTTACTCGAGGACGCCGACATGGCCGTCGCGCCACAGACCGTCCCGGCGTAATCCTCCCCCGCCAGCGGAAGGATCGAGTCCTCAGTCCTCCTGGACGACCACGACGTCGACATCGAGTTCCTCGGCGCCATCGCCCAGACGCGACCCTGCGATAGGCGCCGCGCTCGCTGCATCCAGTCCGATCGCGACCCGCACATAATGCTCTTCGGGCGACAACCCCGAACACGGGTCGAACCCGACCCAGCCCAGCCCCTCGACATGCGCCTCGGCCCAGCCATGCGGTGTCGGCCGATGCTCGCCGTCGCGGTCGGTATGCAAATAGCCCGAGACATACCGCGCCGGGCGTCCCATCGACCGCGCCGCCACCGCGAACATCTGCGCCATGTCGCGCGGCGTCGCGCAGTCCTCGCGGAATGCTGCCGCCGCGTTGCGCCCCGGCACCGGCCGGCCGCAGTCGAAGCTGAACTGTGCATGCAGCGCCGCATTGACCCGGTGCAGCGCGCCGACCGGGCTCAGTGCGCCCACCGCCGCATCCGCGGCAAACTCGGCGATCATCGGATCGGCCGGCGTCGCCTCGGTCGAACGCAGGAACAGCGGCGGCGGCAGCGGCTCGTGGACGCCGTGCAGCACGCCGTCCGAATGGCTGGTCAGCACCTCGCCGTGAACCGTGATCGCAATGCCGTCGACCGGACCCTCCGCGTACAGCATCGTCACGACATTGCCGAAGCCGTCGCGCCCGGTGCGCAGCCGCGCGTCGCAGTCGACATCGATCCGCCACGACGCGATCGTCTGGTCGTGCGAGTTTTCCGGGGTCAGCCGCAGCATCTGCACCAGCCGCGCCTGCGGTACCGCGAAGCGATAGACCGTGCGGTGATCGATCGAGAGTCTCATCGCCCGGTCCGCCGCATCAGAGGAACTTGAACTGACGGCCGATCGCCGCGTGCAGCAAGCCGTTCTCCTGGATGAACGCCTGCAGGTATTGGTGCAGCCCCGATGCGATCACCTCGCCCGACCGGGTCTTGGCCAGCCGCGCCGCGCGCATCCGCGCCATCCGGTCGGCCTCGCCGTGGTGCCCGGTGCGTTTGGCGAGCAGGTTGAGCACGTCGACCGTCTCCTCGACCGACGCAGCCAGGCTGCGCGGCAATTCCGACCGCGCGATCAGCAGGTCGATCACGTCCGCCGGCCGCAACCCGTCGTTGTACAGCCAGCGATACGCCGTCACGGCCGAGACCATCTGCAGGATCGTGGTCCACTGGTCGCGGTCGATCGCACCGCCGACCTGCTGCCCCTCAGGGAGCAGGATATGGTATTTGACGTCGAGCAGCCGGGCCGTGTTGTCGGCACGCTCGACCGCCTGGCCCAGCCGGATGAACCACGTCGTCTGGTTGCGCAGCATCCGGTGGACCGCACCCTCGAACCCGCGGGTCTCGTTCTTCACCGCTTCGACCAGGTTCAGCGTCTCGGTCACGCCGCGCGGGCTGGCGCGGTTCTCGAACAACAGCCAGGCGCGGTTGATCGTGGTCCACGCTTCGCGGGTCAGCGCGGTCCGCACCGCCTTCGCGTTGTTGCGCGCCATGTCGAGGCACCGGACGATCGATCCCGGATGCCCGGCGTCCAGCGTCAGGAACCGCACGACCTCGGCCTGTTCCAGCGCGTCGCCGGTCTCGGCAAAAGCGGTGTCGGTCTCGGTCACCGCCAGTGCCGACGCCCATGCCGCTTCGCCCGCCGGCTGCGACGACAGCACGTCGAGCCGCACCGTTGCCTCGACCAGCCGCGCGATGAAGTCCGCGCGCTCGAAATACCGCCCCAGCCAATAGAGCGACGATGCCGTGCGAGAGAGCATCAGGCGAGGTCCCCGAGCGTCTGGGTCATGCCGCTCATGCTCTGCGTCATGCCGCCGCGCGACATCCGCTGGGTCTGGTCGGCCATCAGCACGAAACTGTCCTTGGTCCCGCCACCCTGGCTCGAATTGACCACCAGCGACCCTTCCTTCAGCGCGACCCGGGTCAGCCCGCCGGGCACGACCTGCACGCCCTTCGATCCGGTCAGCACGAACGGCCGGAAATCAACGTGCCGCGGCGACAGGCCACCATCCGCCATCGTCGGTACCGTCGACAGCGCCAGCGTCGGCTGCGCGATATAGCGCTGCGGCTCCGCGATCAGCGCGGCGCGGAACGCCTCGATCTCGGCCTTCGACGCGGTCGGCCCGACCAGCATCCCGTACCCGCCCGATCCGTCCACCAGCTTCACCACCACCTCGTCGAGATGCTCCAGCACGTATTTCAGCGAACTCGGCTCGCGGCACCGCCATGTCTCGACGTTGGGCAGCTTGCACTCCCCGCCCGAGTAGAACTTCACGATATCGGGCATGTAGCTGTAGATCGCCTTGTCGTCGGCGATGCCGTTGCCCGGCGCATTCAGGATCGCGACGTTGCCCGCCGCATAGGCCGCAATCAGTCCCGGCACGCCCAGCGCCGAGTCCGGTCGGAACACCAGCGGATCGAGATAGTCGTCGTCGATCCGGCGATAGATCACGTCGACCTTCACGCGGCCCGCGATCGTCCGCATCCATACGATATCGTCGTCGACCAGCAGATCAGCCGCCTCGACTAGCTCGATCCCCATCGAATCGGCGAGGAAGCTGTGCTCGTAATAGGCCGAGTTGTAATGCCCCGGCGTCAGCAGAACGCAGGTCGGGTTCGACCCGGTACCGTGCGGCGCGACCGACTTCATCGTCTCCAGCAAACGGTCGGGATAGCTGTCGACCGCAGCCACGCGGAACTGGCGGAACAGCTCGGGACACAGCCGCAGCATCGCCTCGCGGTTCTCAAGCATGTAGCTGACACCCGACGGCGTCCGCGCATTGTCCTCGAGCACGAAGAAGTCGTCGGGCCCGGTGCGTACCAGGTCGATCCCGCAGATATGCGCGAAGATGCCGTGCGGCGGTCGCATCCCGGCGATCTCGGGCCGGAACTGCGCGTTGCCCAGCACCAGATCCTCGGGCAGCACGCCCTCCTTCAGGATACGGCGCTCGCCATAGATGTCCTGGAGGAACGCGTTGATCGCCTCGACGCGCTGGACCAGCCCTTCCGACAACCGCGTCCATTCGTCGTGCAGGAACACGCGGGGCACGATGTCGAACGGGATGATCCTTTCGGCGGCCTCTTCCTCGCCGTACACGGCAAAGGTGATTCCGAGCTGCCGAAACGTGGTCTCCGCGGCTTCCTGGCGCCGGCGAAGCTCCGCGTCAGGGGTGTCCTCGATCCATTTGCAAAGCGCTGCCAATTCGGAACGAGCGGTTTCCGCGCCCGGCTTACCCATGATCTCGTCGAACGCTTGTTGCCCCATCGAAACGGTAAAGCCCCCAACGTGGTTAAGGTTCCATGCTGCACTGCGAAGGGATCGTGCACAAGCCTAGTTCTCCAACCCCCCGTTACTAGGCGAAGACGTCACACAAATTCCGTCACCCCAGCGCAGGCTGGGGTCTCCCGCAATCGAGCGCACACCCCACCGCACGAGATCCCAGCCTACGCTGGGATGACGGAGGGAGGATAGGCTAAGCCCCCAACCCCTCCAGCAAACCCGGCGTCAACACCTGCGGCAGCACCGTCGGCTCGGCCGCACCCGGCGCATAATACAGATACAGTGGCACGCCGGCGCGGTTATGCGCTTGGATGAACCGCCCCATCACCGGGTCGCCATCGGTCCAGTCGCCGATCAGCACCGCGACGTTGTGCTTCGCAAACGCGTCGCGCACGCCCGCAGTCTCGATCGCCGCCTTCTCGTTGACCTTGCACGTCAGGCACCAGTCCGCGGTGAAATACACGAACACCGGCCGCTTTTCCGCGCGCAACGACGCCAGCTTCGCCTCGGTGAACGCGGCGTCCGTCGGTGCGGCCGTCTTGGCCTCCGCCGGCGCCTGCGCGATCAGCGCAGCGCTGCCGACGAAGATCAGCGCCAGCGCCACCAGCGCGGCCCAGCCGAACGCCTTGCCCTTGTGCTGCCGCAAGCCACCGATCCACAGCACCACACCGATCGCCAGCGCTGCGACCAATGCCAGCGTCAGCGACTCGACGCCCGCCTGCCGCCCGAGCACCCAGCCCAGCGCGATCGCGGTCAGGAACATCGGCACCGACAGTATGCGGCGGAACGTCTCCATCCATGCGCCCGGCCTAGGCAGGAACCGCCGCAACGCCGGCACGAACCCGATCGCCAGGAACGGCAACGCCAGCCCGATCCCGAGCCCCGCGAACACCGCGAGCGCCGCCGGCCACGGCAGCACCAGCGCCGCGCCGAGGGCGGCACCCATGAATGGCCCGGTGCACGGCGTCGCGATGAACGCCGCCAGCGCGCCGGTCGCGAACGCACCGCTCGCACCGCTCTCGCCCGCGAACCGCGGAGTCGGCACCTCGAACAACCCACTCAGGTTGAACGCGATCGCGACGCTCAACAGCAGCAGCACGACGATCGCCGCGGGATGCTGCAACTGGAACGCCCAGCCGACCGCCGACCCGCCGGCGCGAAGCCCGAGGATCGCCGCGCCCAGTCCGAGGCACACGATCACCACGCCCGCGGTATAGGC
Source organism: Sphingomonas sp. R86521 (assembly GCF_042466235.1). NCBI lineage: Bacteria > Pseudomonadati > Pseudomonadota > Alphaproteobacteria > Sphingomonadales > Sphingomonadaceae > Sphingomonas > Sphingomonas sp. R86521. Next base: position 2,585,222 of record NZ_JAXHBY010000001.1, read on the forward strand.
CAGCGCCTCGCCCCGCGCGTCCTTCTCGCTGGCCCCGCCGCGCGCCAGACTCAGCGCCTTGAGACTCAGGATCGGGAACACGCACGGCATGATATTGAGGATAAGCCCGCCCAACACTGCGCCGGCAAACGCCACCAGCGCGGTGATCCAGACGTTCTGCGTCGGCGCCGCCTGCGGCAACACGCCCGGCGTGGCCTTTACCGACAGGCCCAGCCCGTCGCCGATCCTGAGCACGCCCTCGATCGGCCCCGCCGGCTTGCCCTTGGTCGCGATCGTCAGCGTGTCGCCGACCCGCGTCACCGTCTGCGGCGCGGCATAGTCGATCGCGCCGACCGTGACCGGGAAGAAGAACGCGTCCTTGACCTCGGCACTCGCGGGAATCGGCACCGCGATCCGCACCCCGTCGGCACTCACGGCATAGGTCGCCTGGGCATCCAGCGGCTTGGGAATCGCTCGCCGCCAGCCCGCAAACGCATCCGCCTGCGTCGCCGCGCCATCGCCGATCACCAGGTCGAGCGACAGCGCCTGCTCCTCGGGCACGCAGATCGTCGCCGAGCACACCAGATACGAGGTCTTGAGGCGGATCGGCAGCTTGGTCCCCGCCGCCAGCCCTGCCGGAACCTGCAGCGTCACCAGCGGCGCATAGGGCGCTTCATAGACATAGTTCATCAACCCCGCGATCAGCAGCGTCGTCGGCACCGGCCATTCGGGTTCCCCCGCGGTCACGCCCTTTGGCAGCGTCCAGTCGAACGTCGCCGGGAAGCCCGCATCGCCCGGCACTCGCCAATAGCCGTGCCAGCCCTGTTCGGGCGTCGTCGCGATCGCGATCGTCAGCGGCGCGCCTGCTCTCGGCTGCGCACTTTCCGCGACCAGCCGCATCGACAGATGCTGGCTCGATCCGTTGAGCAATTCGGCAAAGGCCGGCGCGCAGAACGCCAGCAGCACCGTCATCATCGCGCAACGAAGTACGCGCATGGCATTTCTTGTCTCGATCATCACGGCCAGCCATAGCGGTCGCGTCGCCATGCACCAAGGACCGCCCGTGAAAGCTTTTATTGCCGCCGCCCTGTTCGCGACCGCCGCACCCCTTGCTGCACAGACCGCGCCGCCCGCGGCTCCGGCACCGGCAAAGCCCGCCCCAAAATTGATCGTGGCGATCTCGGTCGACCAGTTCTCGGCCGACCTGTTCCAGCAATATCGCCAGCATTTCACCGGCGGCTTCGCGCGACTGCTGAACGGCGCGGTATTCCCCAGCGGTTACCAGGCGCACGCCGCGACCGAGACCTGCCCGGGCCACTCGACGATCCTCACCGGCATGCGCCCCGCGCATACCGGCATCGTCGCCAACAACTGGGTCGACCAGAGCGTCGGGCTCGAAGACAAGATCATCTATTGCGCGGAGGACGAGAGCGTCCCCGGCAGCACGCATGAAGCGTACACCGTCACCGACAAGCATCTGAAGGTGCCTACGCTCGGCGAGATGATGAAGAACGCCGACCCGCGCGCCCGCGTCGTCTCGGTCGCGGGCAAGGATCGCGCCGCGGTGATGATGGGCGGCCACAAGGTCGACGAGATCTGGTGGTGGGACGGCAAGACCTATTCCAGCTATACCGGCCGCGCGGTGCCGCCGGTGGTGCAACGCACCCGCGACGCGGTCGCCGCGATGCTCGCGCAACCTCAGGCCGCGCTACCGCTGCCGGGCTGGTGCAAATCGCTTGATCGTCCGATCACGGTCGCGGGCAAGGTCTACGGCCAGGGTCGCTTCGAACGCGCCGCAGGCGACCTGAAGGGCTTCCGCGCCTCCCCCGCCAGCGACGCCGCGGTGTTCGCCATGGCCGCCGGCCTCGTCCAGGACATGAAGCTCGGCCAGGGTCCGCAGACCGACATCATCGCCGTCGGCGCCTCAGCGACCGACTATATCGGCCACAGTCTCGGCACCCAGGGCACCGAGATGTGCATCCAGATGGACGAGCTCGATCGTTCGCTCGGCGGGTTCTTCGACGTGCTCGACGCCACCGGGGTCGATTACGAGGTCGTGCTGACCGCCGACCACGGCGCACACGACATGACCGAACGCCAGCTGCAGCGCGCGATGCCGATGGAGCAGCATGTCGCTCCCACCGCGCAGACCAAGCAGGTCGCCGCCGCGATCGCTGCCGACCTCAAGCTCAAGGGACCCGTGCTGCTCTCGGCCGAAGGCGACATCTATGTCGACCGCGACCTGCCCGCCGCCACCCGCGCGAAAGTGCTCGCCGAGGCGACGCGCCGCTACGCCGCGATGCCGCAGGTCGCCGCCGCCTTCCCGCGCAACCAAATCGCAGCACAGGCGATGCCGACCACCCCGCCCGAGACCTGGACGCTACTCGAACGCGCCCGCGCCTCGTTCGACCCGGCGCGCTCGGGCGACCTGCTGATCCTGCTCAAACCCCGCGTCACGACGATCGAAAACCCCGCGGTCGGCTATGTCGAGACCCACGGCAGCCCGTGGGACTACGACCGCCGCGTCCCGATCCTGTTCTGGCGCAAGGGCATGGCCGGCTTCGAACAGCCGCTCTCGGTGGAAACGGTGGACATCGCCCCCACGCTGGCGGCGACCATCGGACTACCGGTGCACGGGCTGGATGGCCGCTGCCTCGATCTCGATCCGGGTGCCGGGACGACCTGCCCGGGCAGCTGACGCGGTCGGCGGGGACGATGAGCAACGCCCCCGCCCCCGCCGTATCGTCAGTAGCCTAGCGTCAGGCCCGCCGCGAAATAATGCGGCCCTGCATTGCCCTTGAGCTTCAACAGCGGCGCCAGCGGAAGCGCAACGATGCCATATGGCCGCGTGTCGCGCCCGACGCGAACGCCCGCACCGACCGTCGCGAACAGTGGGATCGAATAGGTCGCCTCGACGCGGCCATAGGCCTTGACCTTGGTGTTGTCGCACCGCGCCTTGTCCGCATATTGGCCGTTCGAGAGATCGCGGCACCGCGACGACCCGCCATTGTCCTGTGTCTCGTAGCGATCGTTGCTGCCGGAGTAGACCAGAGCGCCAGCGCTCGGCGTGATCTTGAAACCGGCTAGCCCGACCGAATAGCCGACCCCGATTTCGCCGCCCCAATGGCCATCGGCACGCGCGCCGTTGGCTTCGACGCCGATCTGCGCCGCCGCCGGCGCCGCACAGGCGATACCGATCGCCGCCACCAAGGCGCCTATTGCGTAACTTTTCATGATGTCCCCGATGATTGTTGCGCCTCAACGGCGTTGCCGAGCGCCTATCGCCGACGCCGTGCGCCCGCAACGCGAAAGCACGCCGCCCGAGGCTTCGGTCGTTTTTGCGAGACCACCGGAGCCAACCGCCATACTTGGTGACCGGCCTGTCGCTCTATCGATGAGTGAATGGAGCGGGTGAAGGGAATCGAACCCTCGTCACTTGCTTGGGAAGCAAAAGCTCTACCATTGAGCTACACCCGCATCACCGGCGCCGCAGCACCGTTCCGCGAGCCGATGCCACAGCTGTCACGCCCTCGTCAACGTGCAGTTCGCGTCATGGCCACCGGGAACGTCCGGCCCGGTCCCGCGCTGTAGCAGCAGATTTCAAAAGGACACGACGATGACCGAGGCCCGGACCGCGACGCTGTACCGCATGGTGCTGCCCGACCATATCTGCCCGTTCGGCGTCCGCGCCAAGCAGCTGTTGCAGGCCGAAGGTTTCGCAGTCGACGATCAGATCCTCCGCTCGCGCGAAGAGGTGGATGCGTTCAAGGCCGAGCACGGCATCGCCACCACCCCGCTGATCTTCATCGACGGCGAACAGATCGGCGGCAGCGACGACCTCGAACGCTATCTCGCCGGTTAGGACCCGATCGCCAGCCCGGCGAACCCGTCCGCCAACATCTGCGCCACGCGTAAGTCGCGGGCCTGGACGGTGCGTTCGCCGAGCACCACCGCGATCAGCCGCCGCCCGCCGCGCCGCGCCGACGCCGCCAGGTTATACCCGGCCTCAACGGTATAGCCGGTCTTGATCCCGTCGAGACCGACGAAATTACCGAGCAGGTGGTTGTGGTTCTGCATCCGCCGCGTCTTCCACTGGAAGCTGCGCGTGCCGAAATAGGCGTAGCGCAGCGGATGCTGGTCGAGTAGCGCCATCGACAGCACCGCCATGTCCTTGGCGGTGGTGGTATTCGACCCTGGCAGCCCGGTGACGTTCTGGAACGCGGTCTCTCGCATCCCGAGCGCACGCGCCTTGCGCGTCATTCGCTCGGCGAACTCCGATTCGGTACCGCCAAGCTTCTCGGCGAGCGCCACGGCGATGTCATTCGACGAATTGACCGCGATCGCGCGGATCGCCTCGTCCACGCTCAGCGACGTCCCCGGCTTCAGTCCCAGCCGCGATGGCCGCTGGGCGGCGGCATGACGCGACACCGGTACCCGGTCGGTCAGCTTCAGCGTGTGCGCGTCGAGCGCGTCGAACGCCAGGAACAGCGTCATCATCTTGGTCAGCGAGGCCGGTCGCCGCACCAGCGTGGCGTCGCGCGCATACAGCACGCGGCCATCCTCGGCGTCGATCAGGATCGCCGAGACCGGGCGGACCGCCACCGCGGCCTGCGCGGCGGGTGCCGTCGCTAGCAAAGCGGCGCAGACGAGCGCCCCGCCGACCAAGCGCTTCACTTCTCTTCCGTCTCGTTCGCCACAGGTGCCTCGGTCACCGGCGCTTCCCGATTCGCCCGTGCGGTCAATCCGGTGGCGTCGGCATCGTCGATCATCTGCTCGTCGGGCGCGATCTCCTTGGCCGGCGGCGGCGCGACGACGTTGCTCGCCTCCACCGGTGCAGGTTCGACCGGCGCCGGCGCGACCGGTGCCGGCGCGGGCGCCTCCTCGCGGACCGGCGGCGCCTCCTCGGTCACGGAATTCTCGACCGGCGGCGCCTCGTCCGGCTCGGACCGCGAACAGCCGGCGAGCACGCTCAGCGCGAACAGGCCGGATGCGATAAGGGGAATGGTCTTCATGGCGTGTCCTTACCGTGCTGCCAAAGTCTGCGCGATCTGGGTCTGGCGCGCCGTACGCGCCTCGATCTTCGCGGCCAGCTTGCCATCCCAGTCATAGGGATCGTTGCGGAAATTCATCTGCCCGTTGCCGCTCGCGAACGCGGTCCAGTAGAGCAGGTACACCGCGACCGGCTTGACCAGTTTCGCGCGCACCGTGTCGCCCTTTTCGATCGTCGCCGCGATCGTCTCGGCCGTCCAGGCGGGGTCGCCCGACAGCAGCGTCTCCGCCAGTTCGCCCGGCTTTTCCAGCCGCACGCAGCCATGGCTCGCCAATCGGTCGAAGCTGGCGAACTTCGCGCGCGACGGCGTGTCGTGCAGATACACCGAATAGGGGTTGGCGAAGTCGAACTTGAACCGCCCGAGCGCGCTCTGGTCGCCGGCCTGCTGCTGCAGCCGCGTGCCGTCGATCACCTTGAACCCGGCGCGCTTCAGATAGCCCGGATTGCGCTTTTCCTTGGGCCACAACTCCTTGGTCGCGATCGAGGTCGGGACGTTCCACGGCGGATTGATGACGATGCTGTGGATCGTCGACGACAGCATCGGCGTCTCGTCGCCCGGTCGCCCGGTGACCGCGCGCATCGACTGGATCGGCTTGTCGCCGTCGAACAGCGTCAGCACCGCCGCGGCGATGTTCACCTGGATGCGGTCGCTCGGCATCACCTGCGGCAACCAGCGCCAGCGCTCCATGTTCGCCATGATCTGGCGGACTCGCGCCTCGGCGGGCACGTTGAGCGCGGCGAGCGTCTGCGTGGAAACGATGCCGCTGGGGTTGAGGCCATAGCGACGCTGCGCGCGCCGTACCGCGTCGACCAGACCGACGTCGTAGCTGTCGCCGCTGACGTTGGTATCGCGATCCTCGACTGCGAGGCGCTTGCGCAACGCGATCACGCGCGGGCCGCTCGTGCCGATGTTCATGTCCGGCCCGGCCGCGATCGTGCCCCAGCCGCCCGATGTCGCCAGCGCACGATAGCGCGCCAGACCGGCCTTCAGCCCGTCATAGCCAGCGTAAGGCGGCGGCAGCGATGCGAACCACGCCGCGATCCGATCCGCGCGCACCGCGGCGGCAAAGCCCGGCAACGGATCATAGGCCGGCGGACGCAGGCCCCAATCCTCCTGGAAATCGACCGTCTCCAGCCTTCCGGCATGGACCGCGCGGGCGTGGTCGAGCGCCTGGCGGATCAGCCGGGTGCCATCGGCGCCAGTCACGGGCGTCGGCGGCAGCGCGGCCAGCCCCTGCCCCGTCACGTCGGCTTCGAGCAGCGTCGCGAGCTGAGTGGCCTGCGCATCGGTCAGCTTCGGCAGCGCGACGGCCGGGGTCAGGATCGGCGCGGCGACCTGCGGGGTCGCCGCGGTCTGCGTCTGGATGGGGGGCGCCAGCATCGGTCGCGCCAGCGTCGGCGGCGCGATCTTCGATACGGTAGGCTTTGCGGGCGTCGTCTGGGCGGCGTGCGCCGGGAACGGCGCCGCGAACGGCAGCGCCAGTGCGGCGACACCGCCTGCCAGAATGGTCCGCGTCGAAATGATGGTGTGCATGTCGCTCCTGTAGCGCGTTCGATCGGCCTCTTCGCACGATACACCTCGCTCTAGGCTGAACGGCGGGCCGGCGCGACCCGAAAACAGGGGAATAGTATCCAACTGGAAACGACGGCGAATTTACCCATATCTCACCCCTATCCAGGAGAATTCATGCCCGTTCAGCGTCCCTTCGTCCTCGCCTTCGGGGACAGCCTCACCGCGGGCTATGGCCTGGCGCGCGACGATGCCTTTCCCGTGCGGCTGCAGAGCTTGCTGCGGGCGCGGCAGCCCGATGCCGTCGTACAGAATGCCGGCGTGTCGGGCGATACCACGACGTCGGGCCGCGCTCGGTTGCCGCGACTGTTGTCGGCCTTGCGCCAGCGTCCCGACCTCGCGATCCTCGAACTCGGCGCCAACGACTTCCTGCAGGGGCTGGACCCGGCGCGCACGCGGCAGAACCTCGACGCCATGCTCGTCACCTTCGCCGATAGCGGGATCCCGGTGCTGCTGGCGGGCATGCGCGCGCCGCCATTCCTGGGTGCCGCCGCGGCGCCGTTCAACGCGATCCATCCCGATCTGGCCGCGCGCCACGGCGTCCCGCTCTATCCGTTCTTCCTCGACGGCGTCGTCGGACGGCGCGAACTGACGCTGGCCGACGGCATCCACCCGAACGCCGCCGCGATTGCAGAGGTCGCCCGTCGCATCCTGCCGCATGTCGAACGCGCGCTGAGCGCCGCCGGTGCGCGCGCCGCGGCCTGACGGTCATGCAGCCTGACTTCTTCGAAGCCCCATCCGGACCGCATGTCGCAACGCGCGCCGACATCATCGACGTTGCCGAAGAAGCCGCGCTGATCGCGGCGATCGATGCGACCGAGCCGACGCCGTTCCGCTTCCAGGGCTGGCTCGGCAAGCGGCTGACCACCAGCTTCGGCTGGAGCTATGATTTCGAGCGCGGCACGATGGCTCGCGGCGCACCGGTCCCGGAGGTCCTGCTGCCGGTCCGCGCGCGGGCTGCGGCGTTTGCCGGGCTCGACCCCGACGCGCTCGAACAGGCGCTGCTGATCCGCTACGATCCCGGCGCCGGCATCGGCTGGCACCGCGACCGTCCGCAGTTCGAGCATGTCGTCGGCATCTCGCTCGGGTCACCGGCGACGTTGCGGCTGCGCAGGCGCCGCGAGACCGGCTTCGACCGCGCGACGCTGCCGCTGGTGCCGCGGTCCGCCTATCACCTGACCGGCGAAGCGCGCCACGACTGGGAACACAGCGTCGCGCCGATGGACGCACCACGCTGGTCGATCACGTTCCGCAGCCTGTCGGCACGGGGCCGGATGGTGACCCCGCAACAACCACCACCGTCATCCTGACGAAAGGGTAGCTCGGAAGAAGGCCTAAATCCCCTCCGCCACCACCGCATACCCAGCCGTCTCCAGCGCCGCCGTCAAATCCACCAAACACCCATCCACCAGCGCCTCGTCCGGACTCCGCACCACGAAGTTCGCCCCGGTCCGCCCATCGCGAAAGAACGGGTAGCTCCCGATCGCAACGCCCTCATGCGCCTTCTCGGCATCACGCAACACGTCGGCGACCTCGCTTTCGGCGACCCAGCACCCGATCGTCTTCGACACCACCGGGCGGCCACCCTCCAGCGTACCGGTCAGCGCATCGAGCATGCCCGCGGTGATATGCGGCACGCCCGCCATGATGAAGATGTTGCCGACATGGATGCCCGGTGCGCCCGACACCTTGTTGACGATCAGGTCCGCCCCCGCCGGCACCCGCGCCATCCGCGCCCGCACCTCGGTCAGCCCGCCGCGGGTCGCATAATATTGCTCCAGCACCGCCACCGCCTGCGGATGCAGTTCGACCGCGACGCCCAGCGCCTCGGCGATCGCATCCACGGTGATGTCGTCGTGCGTCGGCCCGATCCCGCCGGTCGTGAACAGATAGTCGTTGCGTGCGCGCAGGGTGTTGACCGCCTCGACGATCGCCTCGGTCTTGTCCGATACCACGCGGACCTCGGCGAGCCGGATGCCCTGCACGTTGAGCCACGCGGCGATCTGCGCGACGTTCTTGTCCTGCGTGCGGCCCGACAGGATCTCGTCGCCGATCACCACGAGGGCGGCGGTCCAGATGCGGTCTGCGATGGCGTCCTTGGTCATGACGCGGACATAGTCTCGCAAAATCCGCCGCGCCACGCTATATCGCCGGGATGACCGAATACGTGACCGTCACCTCCGACGCCCCCGAGGCGCGCACCGGCGCCATCAAGCTCCACGGACGCGCGGCGTTCGACGGCATGCACGAGGCGGGGCGGCTCGCCGCCGAAACGCTCGACATGATCGTGCCGCATATGGTCCCCGGCGTCACCACCGCCGAGATCGACCGGCTGATCTACGACTTCATCACCGCCCGCGGCGGCGTGCCGGCCACGCTCGGCTATCGCGGCTATACGCACAGCGTCTGCATCTCGATCAATCACGTCGTCTGCCACGGCATCCCGTCGGACAAGACGCTGAAGTCGGGCGATATCGTCAACGTCGACGTCACCCCGCTGCTCGATGGCTGGCATGGCGATTCGAGCCGGATGTATCTGGTCGGCGACGTCCCGATCAAGGCGCGGCGCCTCGTCGAGGTCACGTACGAGTGCCTGATGCTCGGCATCGAGCAGGCGAAGCCCGGCAACACCATGGGCGACGTCGCCAACGCGATCCAGCGCCATGCCGAGAAGCACCGCTACGGCGTGGTCCGCGATTTCTGCGGTCACGGCGTCGGCCGCCTGTTCCACGACGCACCCGAAGTCGTCCATGTCGGCAAGCCCGGCACCGGTCCCGAACTCCGCCCGGGGATGATCTTCACGATCGAACCGATGATCAACATCGGCCGGCCCGACGTGAAGCTGCTCGACGACGGCTGGACCGCCGTGACCCGCGATCGCTCGCTGTCCGCGCAGTTCGAACATTCGATCGGCATCACCGAAGACGGCTGCGAGATCTTCACGCTTAGCCCCGCAGGCTACACCCAACCGCCGTACGGTTGAACGGAAGTCGCGGGGCGGCGTGCGTTGCCGCCGCGGCTAGACTGCGGAGATGACGCACCCCCTCGATCGCGCGGTCTGGACCGCCCTGACGACCCGTCGCGCCGACTTGGCGGTCGGCACCGGTCGCGCGCGGCGGATTGACCCGAGTATCGGGTTGTTCGTCGCCATCGAGGATCGCAGCGCCGCAAGCTTCGACGATCTTGCGGAACTGGTCACGCCCGGCGAGACCGTCGGCATGATCGAGACCGATGCCTGGCCGCTGCCCGATGCGTTCCATGCGACCGGCGCGTATCAACTGGCACAGATGATCGCGACCGAAGCGGCCGCCGGTCCGACCCTGCCCGACATCCTGTCGCTCACCGACGCCGATGCCCCCGACATGCTGGCGCTGGCGACGCTGACGCGACCGGGCCCCTTCTTCGCGGGAACGCACCGCCTAGGCGGCTATGTCGGCGTGCGTCGCAACGGCGTGCTGGTGGCGATGGCGGGCACCCGTCTGTCGCTGCCCGGCTTCGTGGAGGTCAGCGCGATCTGCACGCATCCCGACTATCGCGGCCGGGGTTTCGGCGCAGCGCTCACGCGGCACCTCGTCGCCGGGATACACAGACGGGGCGAAGTGCCGTTCCTGACCAGCTACGTCACCAATACCGGAGCGATTGCGCTGTACGAAAGCCTCGGCTTCCGGACCCGCCGCGAGATGACGTTCGCCACCATCGAACGCCGCTAAAATCCCACGGGTTGGCGCCCAACGCCAAGCGTTGGCGCGCAGAAAGCCAGGCCAATCCCATAAATCCTTGCGTTATGGTGTGTTAGAACACTGGCACGGCTCATGCATTGGTTGGGGAGTGGGCGCCGAAGCCTGCGCCATCCCAGGAGAATGCCATGATCACGATCGCCGCCCTGCTCGCCGCCGCCACCCTCACCGCCGGTACCGTCCCCGCAGCGCCCGCCGCCGATGTCGCGCTCGCAGCGCCGGCAAAGGCACCCGCGTCCCGGTATGCGGTCCGCTACGACGCCAAGCGCGACCGCTATTGCGTACTCGACCGCCAGGCTTCGCCGAGCACCGGAAGTCGGCTGGTCCTCGAACAGTGCAAGACCAGCAGCGACTGGGCAGAGCGAGGCCTGACCATCGGCCGCAAGCAGTAACGCCGGCCCGTCCCGCCAACGCTGCCCGCCAACGCCCGGTCCGGTGACCGGGCGTTGACTCGGAGATGCTGGCCTAGCAGCGCCTGCCCCGCTAAAGCGCGGGCATGACCGCCATCACGCCCCAGATCGTCGCCGACCACGGCTTGTCCCCCGACGAATACGAGCGCGTGCTCGCCGCGCTCGGCCGCGAGCCCAACCTCGTCGAGCTCGGCATCTTCTCGGTGATGTGGTCCGAGCATTGCAGCTACAAATCGAGCAAGATCCACCTGATGAAGCTGCCCACCAAGGGCGAACGCGTCATCTGCGGCCCTGGCGAGAATGCCGGCGTGGTCGACATCGGCGACGGTCAGGCGGCGATCTTCAAGATGGAGAGCCACAACCACCCGTCGTACATCGAACCCTATCAGGGCGCGGCGACCGGGGTCGGCGGCATCCTCCGCGACGTCTTCACGATGGGCGCGCGACCGATCGCCAACCTCAACGCGCTGCGCTTCGGGTCGCCCGACCATCCCAAGATGCGCCACCTGATCGCCGGCGTCGTCCACGGCATCGGCGGCTACGGCAATTGCGTCGGCGTCCCCACGGTCGGCGGCGAAGTCAATTTCCACCCCGCGTACGACGGCAACATCCTCGTCAACGCAATGACCGTCGGCGTCGCGGACCAGGACAAAATCTTCTATTCCGCCGCCTCCGGCCTCGGCAACTCGATCGTCTATGTCGGGTCCAAGACGGGGCGCGACGGGATCCACGGCGCGACCATGGCGAGCGCGGACTTCGGCGAGGATTCCGACGCCAAGCGCCCGACCGTGCAGGTCGGCGACCCGTTCACCGAGAAGCTGCTGATCGAGGCGTGCCTCGAACTGATGGCGACCGACATGATCGTCGCGATCCAGGACATGGGTGCGGCGGGCCTGACCTCGTCCGCGGTCGAGATGGCGTCGAAGGGCGGCGTCGGGATCGAGCTGATCATGGACGATGTGCCGCAGCGCGAGACCGGCATGACGCCGTACGAGATGATGCTCAGCGAAAGCCAGGAGCGCATGCTGATGGTTCTGAAGCCCGGCCGCGAAGCCGAGGCCGAAGCGATCTTCCGCAAATGGGCGCTCGATTTTGCGGTCATCGGCCACGTCACCGATACCGGCCGGATGGTCCTGAAGTTCGAGGGACAGACGGTCTGCGACATCCCGCTCGGCCCGCTCGCGGACGACGCCCCGCTCTACGACCGCCCGCACGTTCCGACCCCCGCGCCCGCGCCGCTGACCAACGTGCCGACCAGCACCGATCTCGCCGCCGACCTGCTCAAGCTGATGGGTTCGCCCGACATCGCCAGCCGTCGCTGGATCTGGGAGCAGTACGACCATATGGTCGGTGGCGACACCGTCCAGCGTCCGGGTGGCGACGCCGCGGTCGTCCGCGTCCACGGCACCGACAAGGCGCTGGCGATGACCACCGACTGCACCCCGCGCTATTGCTACGCCGACCCGGTCGAGGGCGGCAAGCAGGCGGTCGTAGAGGCGTGGCGCAACCTCACCGCAGTCGGGTCGACTCCGCTTGCAGTGACGAACTGCCTCAACTTCGCCAACCCGCAGCGCCCGGAGATCATGGGCCAGATCGTCGGCTGCCTCGACGGCATGAGCCAGGCGTGCATTGCGCTCGACTTCCCGATCGTGTCGGGCAACGTCAGCCTCTACAATGAATCCAAGGCGACCGGCGGCGGCAGCGCGATTCTGCCGACGCCGGCGATCGGCGCGATCGGCCTGCTCGCCGACTGGCAGAAGAACATGACGGTCGCCTTCAAGGATCCCGGCGACGTGATCATGATCGTCGGCACCCGCACCGGGCATCTCGGCCAGTCGCTGTGGCTGCGCGAATGCCAGGGCCGCGAAGGCATCGATGCCGGCCCGCCGCCGCCGGTCGATCTGGCGGCCGAGCGCCGCACCGGCGACTTCATCCGCGCGTCGATCACCGACGGCAAGCTCAGCGCGGTCCACGACGTCTCCGACGGCGGCGTCGCGGTCACGCTCGCGGAAATGGCGCTGGCCGGCAACATCGGTGCGATGATCAACCGCCCGCTGCCGTTCGACGCCCCGCGCGCGTTCTTCGCCGAGGACCAGGGCGTCTACATCGTCACGGTCCACGACCACGCGCTGCTCGACTTCCTGACCGAGGCGCACGGCGCCGGCGTACTTGCCGAACCGCTCGGCCGGACCGGCGGCACGCGGCTGATCTTCGAGCTTCCCGACGCGGATTTCGCGGTGAAGCTCGACGATCTGCGTGCAGCGCACGAGGGCTTCTTCCCGAAACTGATGGGAGCCGACGCCGCCCTCGCGTAATCCGCAGGCGGAACAAGGCTAATATTGCGAACCATGCGCAAAAGGGCTTGCGACTGGTTCGCATTAGCCCTATTCCCCGCTTCATAGCGAGGGAGCTTCCATGGTCGTCTGCGTTTGCAATGCCATACGAGAATCCGATGTCCGCAGCTGCGCGCGCGGTGGCTGCACGACACCCTGCCAGGCGTTCCGTTCGCTCGGCCGCCAGCCCAAATGCGGTCAGTGCGTGTCGGTCGCCCGCGCGATAATCGCCGACGAGCGCGCGGCTGCGTAGCATTCGCAAGGCCTGAAACCCGCACAAATCCGCCATTTTTAAGTTGCCGCTGCCCGACCCGCGCCGTTAAGACACGGCCAAAGGTACGGAGACATGGCAATGCAGGGCGATCCCCAGGTTATCGAATATCTGAACGAGGCGCTCAAGAACGAGCTGACCGCGGTCAACCAATATTGGCTCCACTACCGGATGCTGGACCATTGGGGCGTCTACAAGCTCGCCCAGTTCGAGCGGATGGAATCGATCGACGAGATGAAGCATGCCGACATGCTGTCGGAGCGCATCCTGTTCCTCGATGGCTTGCCGAACTTCCAGCTTCTGGGTCGCCTGCGCATCGGCGAGACCGTCGAGGAAGTGCTGAAGTCCGATCTCGCGCTCGAGATCGAGGCGGTCGAGCAGCTCAAGAACGCCGTCTCCTATTGCGAGGAGGTCAAGGATTACGTCAGCCGCGAGCTGTTCGCGCGCATCCTGGCCGGCGAGGAAGAGCATGTCGACACGCTGGAACGCCAGTTCGAGATGATCGCCCGGATGGGGATCCACAACTACATCCAGCTGAACTCGATCTCGGAGCATGACGCCCCGCAGTCGGGCGCCGCACCCTATCTGAAATAACCCCCGTCATCCCGGGCTGAACAACCTCCCGTCATCCCGGGCTTGTCCCGGGATCCAGGGTTACGGGCGACCGCGCTGGTAGTTCTGGATTCCGGGATGACCCAACTAGACCATCCGTCGCCCAAAACCACCCGCCGCGGGCCGTCGCGCCACCAGCGGGTTCGCTTCGCGCTCCAGCAGCGTCAGCGTCTCACCGAACACGCTCCGCAACTGCGCGATATGCTCCAGCGCCAGCTCCGGCGTGTCCTGCAATTCGACGCAATCGCGCGCGATATTCTCGATCGTCTCGGCCAGATCGGCCAGCGGCTCGGCGCCGAACTGGCGCGCCTCGCCCTTCAGCGTATGCGCCGGGATCACCATCGCCGCCGCATTGCCGCCACGCATCGCGGCCTCGATCGTCGCGACCGACTTGACCCCGTCCTCGCGGAAATAGCCGAGGATGCGGACGAAGCCCGCGCCCAGTTCGCTACGCGCCCGCGCGAACGTCGGCCAGTCCACGAGAGTGCTTCCGTCGAACGCCACTGCTGCTCTGCTCCCGTTCGGCCCACGACGCGCAGGTCCGGCGTCTGTGATAGCAAGATTGCGTAAACACAATGTTGCCATCGATGTGTCCGGTTTTAACAAAAACCGGACCGAGGCCGAAATCGACTCCGGCAATCGCGGTTACTTGTCGTGGTCGTACGGGTTCTTCGGCGCACGGAACATCAGCCGCACCGGCACCGCGCCGAACCCCAGGTCCTTGCGCATCGAATTGACCAGATAGCGCTCATAGCTTGCCGGCAACTGGTCGACCCGCGTCCCGAAGATCACGAAGCTTGGCGGCCGCGACTTGACCTGCGTGACATAGCGCATCTTGATCCGCTTGCCGCCCGGCGCCGGCGGCGGCGTCGCCTCGATCGCGCGCTCGAACCAGCGGTTGAGTTCGCCGGTACCGACCCGCTTCGACCACGCGTCGCGGGTGTCGAAACACGCCTGCAGCAACTGGTCGATACCCTTGCCGGTGGCGCCCGATACCGTCATCACGGTCACGCCCTTGACCTGGCTCAGCCCGTCCTCGAGCGCGCGCTTTACCCCGTTGAACAGCGACGAGGCATTCTCGGCGACGTCCCATTTGTTCAGCGCGATGACCAGCGCACGGCCTTCCTGCAGCACCTTGTCGGCGATCCGCAGGTCCTGCGCCTCAAGCCCCAGCGTCGCATCGAGCAGCAGCACCACGACCTCGGCGAAGTCGACCGCGTGCAGCGCGTCCTCGACCGACATCTTTTCCAGCTTGTCCTGCACCTTGGCGCGCTTGCGCATGCCGGCGGTGTCGATCAGGCGGACTTTCCGCGCTTCGCCACCGGCCGGCTGCCAGTCGTAATCGACCGAGATCGAATCGCGCGTGATGCCCGCCTCGGGCCCGGTGATCATCCGGTCCTCGCCGAGGATGCGGTTGACCAGCGTCGACTTGCCCGCGTTCGGACGCCCGACGATCGCGAGCTTCAGCGGCCCCTCATATTCGTTGTCGGGCTGTTCCTCGGGAACCTCGTCCTTGCCCTCGAGTAGCGGCAGCAACGCCTCGAACAGGTCGCCCATGCCCTCGCCGTGCTCCGCCGAAACCTCGACCGGATCGCCGAAGCCGAGCGCCAGCGACTCCAGGATGCCCTGCTCGCCCGCCCTGCCCTCGGCCTTGTTGGCGACCAGGATCACCGGCACGTCGGCACCGCGCAGCCAGCGCGCGATCTCCTCGTCGAGCGGCATCATCCCCGACCGGCTGTCGAACAGGAACAGCGCGACGTCGGCCGACGCCACCGCCGCCTCGGTCTGCTGGCGCATCCGGCCCGGCAGGGTCTGGGCGTCGTGATCCTCGTACCCAGCGGTATCGATGATGCGGAATTCGAGGCCGACGAGCGACGCATCGCCCTCGCGACGGTCGCGGGTCACGCCGGGGCGGTCGTCGACCAGCGCCAGCTTCTTGCCGACGAGGCGGTTGAACAGGGTCGACTTGCCGACATTGGGGCGGCCGACGATCGCGACCACAGGAAGTTTGGACATCCGCGCCCCTTAGCGCGGATGGCGAGCCCCGTCACCCGGCCCCGTTCGCGTCCCCCAGCCTTGTTCGTGCCGGCCCGACCCGCTACCTCGCGCGCATGTCCAGCCTGTCCGATATCCACGACGAATACGACTTCCTCGAAGCCGACGACCGCTATCGCCTGCTGATCGACCTCGGCCGCGAACTGGAACCGATGCCCGATGCGCTGAAGACCGACGCCACGCTGGTCCGCGGCTGTTCGGCCTCGGTGTGGGTCTACCCGACCACCGCTGCCGACGGCACGCTGCATTTCCTCGCGGACTCGAACGCCGCGATTACCAAGGGGATCATCGCGCTAGTGCTGCAGACCGTGCAGGACCAGCCGCCCGCAGCGATCGCCGCGACCGACATCACCGCCGAACTCGCGCCGTTCGATCTTGCGAAGCAGCTAAGCTCGAACCGCACGCAGGGTATCCCCAACATGATCGCGCTGATCCGCGAGACCGCGCAGCGCTACGTCTGAGGCATTGCAATGTAGGAAATGTTGCGCGAGCGTCGCTGCGTCTTTCTCATGACCGGCTCTAGACTCTTGCGCGACCGACGGACCGGCCTGCGCCCGTAAACACTAGCTCGCGGGCGTGACTTTTGTGACCTTTCGCACGGTTGAAAACGTCTCGGTGTTCCTGCGCAGACAGGATACCGGAACGCAATCCGCGTAACGTCAAGCTAGGCTAGAATCGCCGCTTCGATCTCGGCCAGGTCCGTCCCCGCCGGGACCACCAGCCAGCGATCGGCGTGGGCGGCATCCACCACCATCACCGCGTTCTTCGGGCAGACGCCAAGGCACTTCGTCTCGACCACGCCGAGCACCGCCTTGCGACCCTTCTTCAGCCCCATGTCCTTGCGCAACGCCTTGGCCAGCGACAGCCGTCCGCCCTTGCCGAACCCGCCGTCCAGTTTCTTCGAACATTTGCCGCACACCAGCACGGCGCCGGTCCATCCGGCCCGCACCGGACGGATCATGCCGGTTTCCAGGTCCGCGCGTCTTCTGCCGAGCGCAACACCTCGTACGCCGCCTGCACGCCCTGGAAGCGCGTCGCGGCATCCTTGTCGCCGGGCCGCACGTCGGGATGGTTCGCCTTCGCCATCCGCCGCCACGCCGCGCGGACATCCTCGAACGTCGCGTCGACTTCGAGCTCCAGCACCTCCAGCGCGCGCATCTCGTCTCGCGACCGGCTGCCGTCGCCCGAGCCCGCCCAGGCGTTGTGACGCGACGCGGTATATTCGTCGGCGGTACGCGTTTCCGCGGCCTCGCGCTCGGCGGCTTCCTCGGCGCTCAGGCCCTCGAAATAATTCCACCCGCGATTGTATTCGCCTGCATGCGGAGAGCAGAAATACCAGCGGTCGGGGCTGTTCGGCGATTTCGGCGCCGGGCAATTGCCGGGTTCGTTGCAGCCATGTCGATCGCACAGCCGGACCGTGACCGCCTCGTTGCTCGAGCCATAGCCGCGCCAGCGCGGAAAGCCCCAATCGGACGAACGTGTTGTAGGGCGTGCCATAAGTCGTCCGAAATAGGCTTCCCCGCGAACAACGCAACCACGCCGCCCGATTACAGTGCACCGCAACAATTCATCGCACCGAAGCAACGCCTCGTCGATTAACAATGATGAACTTTTTGTCATGTGCCAGGGTGAGCAGTGCCCGGTGCGGGCATTCTAGATGGCGCACGCCGTTGCCGGGCGCCGTCCAGCCGACACCTCAGTGACAGGAATCCTGGTGCCGACACTCATCCCGAAATTCAATACCTGGCGCGCGGATTTGCCCGCCTCGATCGTCGTGGCGCTGGTCGCGCTGCCGCTGTGCCTCGGCGTCGCGCTGGCATCGGGCGCACCGTTGTTCGCCGGCGTCATCTCGGGGATCGTCGGTGGCATCGCCGTCGGGCTGTTCTCGAAATCCCCGCTGTCGGTCAGCGGCCCTGCCGCCGGCCTGACCGTGATCGTGCTCGCCGCGATCGAAAGCATGCCGAGCTATCAGATCTTCCTGCTCGCGGTCGTGCTCGCCGGCGTGCTTCAGCTCGCCTTCTCGTTCACCCGCGCCGGCATCCTCAGCGAATTCGTGCCGTCGTCGGTTATCACCGGCATGCTGGCCGCGATCGGCCTGATCCTGATCCTCAAGCAGATCCCGCACGCGGTCGGTTACGACGCCGAGTCCGAGGGGATCTTCGAATTCACCACCGCCGACGGCGTCAACACTTTCGCGCGTGTGTGGGACAGCCTGACCGGAAGCCTGACCCCCGGCGCGGTGATCATCGCTGCCATCAGCCTGGTGTTCCTGTTCTGGTGGGAAGGCGCGCGGCCCAAGGACGGCCCGCTGCGCTTCGTCCCCGGCCCGCTCGTCGTCGTTCTGATCGGTATCGTCGGCAACGCCATCCTCGGCGCGGTCATCCCCGCCTGGCAGCTGCAGCCGACCCACCTCGTCCAGGTGCCGATCACGCAAAGCCTCGCCGACTTCCCGTCGCTGTTCACGCTGCCCGACTTCTCCGGCATCGGCATGGCGGTGGTGTGGACCACCGCGCTGACCCTCGCGATCGTCGCCAGCCTCGAATCGCTGCTCAGCGTAAAGGCGGTCGATGAGATCGATCCGCGCCGCCGCCGCACCGACAAGAACTGGGAACTAATGGCGCAGGGCGGTGGCAACATCATCTCCGGCCTGATCGGCGGCCTGCCCGTCACCTCGGTGATCGTGCGCTCGTCCGCGAACGTCGACGCCAAGGCCGAGAGCAAGCTGTCGACGATGCTCCACGGCTTCTGGCTGCTGGTCAGCGTCGCGCTGATCCCGGCGGTGCTCAACCTGATCCCGCTGTCGGCTCTTGCCGCGGTGCTGATCGCGACCGGCTACAAGCTGACCAAGCCGAAGCTCTTCCTCGAACGCTACAAGCAGGGCTGGACCCAGTTCATCCCGTTCGTCGTCACGGTGGTCGCGATCCTGTTCACCGACCTGCTCGAAGGCATCGTGATCGGCATCGTCGTCGGCTTCGTGTTCGTCATCGCGCGCAACTTCCGCACCGCGATCACCTTCGCCTGCGACGGCACCGACTGCTTGGTCCGGGCCCGTCGCAACCTGTACTTCATGCACAAATACGAGCTGCAAAAGGCGCTCGATCGCGTGCCCGACGGGTCGACCGTGCTGATCGACCTGTCGTCGACCAACTATGTCGATCTCGACAACGTCGACATCATCAACGCCTTCATCAAGGGCGCCGGCTACCGCGAGATCACGGTCAGCGTCCGCGGAGACGTTGCCGGCAAACGCGCCCAGTTGATCAACGCCCCCTCCACCGAGGTCGCCTACACATGAGACGCTACAAACAGCTCCTGCTCGCCAACAAGGCCTGGGCAGCCGAACTAACGGACGAGAATCCCGACTTCTTCGCGCGCCAGGCCGTCGGGCAGAGGCCCGAATTCCTCTGGATCGGCTGCTCCGACAGCCGCGTCAGCCCCGAACAGATGACGATGACGCAGCCCGGCGGCATGTTCATCCACCGCAACATCGCCAACCTCGTCAACGACGACGACCTCAACCTGATGTCGGTGCTGCAATATGCTGTCGACGTGCTGGGCGTGAAGCACGTCATCGTCTGTGGCCATCACGGCTGCGGCGGGATCAAGGGGACGCTCGGCGGCGGCACGGAAGGGCCGGTCCATGACTGGCTCGCCACCGCACGCCAGGTGCTGAGCGAGCATCAGGACGAGATCGACGCGCAGGCTAGCGAGGAGGCCAAGGTCAACCGCCTGGTAGAGGTCAACGTCCGGGACCAGATCGTCCGCCTTGCGCGCACCGCCACGATCCAGGCCGCGTTCGCCCGCGGCCAGGAAGTCCTGCTCCACGGCTGGGTCTACGACATCCGCGACGGGCTGATCAAACCGATGATGGAGATCGATTCGACGACCGTGCTCGACGAGGTCGGCCGCCCGGACAAGGTGCTGGTGTAAGCGAGCGACGCCCGCTTGTTTCCCCGCGAAGGCAGGGAACCAAACCGGGCTCGCCCCTTCGCGGGAGAACAACGCAGTACGCAGAGATTCCGAACCCGAACGATGCCTACCCCGGCAGCTTGAACCCTACGCGCTGTGTCGTCGCGCCGCAGCCGAGGCCGCCGTCCGGCCGGTATGTCTTCGCAAATTTCACCTTGCCGAAGAATTTCGCGCCTGCCTCCGAAAAGATGAAGGGGGGATAGCTCAGCAGCGCACGCTGGTTGATGACCGTTCCATCGGCACCAACGTCATACTGGACCTGTGTCCAGCCTTCGAAACCCCAGCGGAGCGCCTCCATCGGGAACGCTTCGGAGCCTGGCATGGAGACCATCTTGGGCGGCGCATCCATGATCGCGCACTGGTTCGCCGTAAGGCCGGTAGACGCGAACGCCGCTCGCGCCGCCTCGACCTGCCCGTTGCGCTGCTCGATCGACGCGATCCGGATGAGCGCGCCAATCCGCAAAGGATCATTGGCTTGCAGCGCCTTGTCGTCCGCCACTTGGTGCAACACGACGAGCGACGCGTCGTTCTTCGCGGACTTGCCGTTCCGGGTGCCCACACCATCCACCAGAAGCAATCGGATCGCGGCGCGCGCCTGAGGGTCTTTCGCGTAGGCCGGTTCTGCCGTCATCGGGGACAGGATGCGTTCGTAGACCCCGGTTTTCCACCGATCGGTAACGGCATCGACCCGCGCCGGTAGGTCGAGTGCCAGCCGCACATCGGCCGGCGCATCGTTCGCAGTCGCGATGACCAGCCCCTGCGCCTCGAGCGGCGCGCGGTCCTCGCGCGACAGCGTGGGATTGGCCACGAGCCGGTGGATCGCCGCCAGCGTCCGCAGGCTGTTCGGCGACTGCGCCATCGCGGCGGCCAGTTCGGCACGTTGCGCGCCAAGCGCCGCGGCCTGCGGTCCCTGGGATGGCGGCGACAGCGCGACTCCCTTGCTGGTAAGCCATTGCTCGAGTGCGCCGTCCAGTCCGTCCTGGATCGATGGGCGTGCGAACGCCGTCGAACACCGCATCTCGACGCGCGCATGGTAGCGGAAGAATGGCGGGATCGCCTCGACCTTATCCGCCGGCCACGACCATCCCTTTACAGCCCGCGCGAATTCCAGCGCTACCTTACCGCCCCCGGCGGCATAGACCGGCGTGGCCTGCGAAACAGTTCCGTCGGGCGCTATCGTAAAGTCGACCACGGCGACATCCTGCGGCTTGAGCCCGGCTTCGCCGCCGCAGTCCGGCGAACTCATCTCGGCTGCGGGATCGAACGATCCCTTGGCGAGCCTGCCCGCGCCCGTATACGCCATGTACCGCCGCGCCTCCTCCGCGTCGCCCGACAGCAGGTACGCGATAGCCGTATCCGAACGGACAGACGCCTGCAGCGGTGTGATCTTGTTGGTATTCAACCCGCCGAGCAGCCTGATCGTCTGCAACGCACTGGCGCGGGCGCCCTTGATATCGCCGGTGTTGAGCAGCAGGATCGTTCGCTGTTGCCCGAATAGCGCGCGGCTTTGATCGTCGACCTTGGCTGACGCGAACACAGCCTCGCTACGCGCCAGCGTGGACGCCGCCGCCGAGGGATCGACGAATATCTGAGCGGACACCAGCGACAGCATCGCGCCAAGCTTGTCGGACGCCGCCGTCGCGCTGGCTTCGGCGCTTTCGAACGCGGCGACCGCCCCGGCGTAATCGAGGGTATGCGTCGCGATCTCGCCGATCACCAGGAATGCGCGCGTGCGATCTTCGGCAAGGGTCGGGTCGGCAGCCTGCAGGAGGGCAAGTCCCCCGCGCGCCGCAGCAAGCGCATCGTCGTCGCGGCCCAACCAGAACAGGATCGGCGCTTTGCGGACCAAAACGATGCCGCGAGTCCTCGATCCGGGCTTGGTGCGCGTCTCTAGCTTTTGCCAAGCAGCCAGCGATGCCGTGCGGTCGTCCTTGGTATCGAGCAACGTCGCCGCCTCGAAATCCTGCTGTACCGTCCGCGTCGGCGTCTGAGCCGTGGCACCGGAAATGACTATGCAAGCCGTGCTCAACGCCACGATCGATCGAATCCGCATCATATCCCCCTGATTTCCCGGGGGTTGATCTGCAGTGCTTTGCGCGAATGTGCCAGAGGGTCTGTAAGCCGGGTTCTGTCCATTCCCGATCCTTCGATCGGAAGTTGGGCGACCATTCCTCTAGGACGACGCTTGCGCGCCGCCTCAAGCAACCAACCCGGGTGACGAGCTGGAACGAAGCCCGTGTGCCACCCCTATTCGGCCTTGCTCCCGGTGGGGTTTGCCGTGCCGCCCCTGTTACCAGGCGCGCGGTGCGCTCTTACCGCACCCTTTCACTCTGACTGGGCCGAAGCCTTAGCCGTCTGCTCTCTGTGGCACTGTCCCTGGGGTCGCCCCCGCCGGGCGTTACCCGGCACCGTCGTTCCGCGGAGCCCGGACTTTCCTCGCGGATGCCCTTACAGCATCCCCGCGGCCGCCCGACCCTCTGGCGGAGCGACCCCTAGTCGTCCCCCATCGGTTTGGGAAGCAGCAACGCGAGCAGGATCATCCGGCACTCGGCATCGATCTCACCGTCGACCATCTCGGGGCGGAAACGGCGCTGGAACGCCATGATCGCCGCCATCCGATTGGCCACGTCATAGCCGAACCGCTCGAGCGCCAGGCAAAAGCCGGCCTCGGTCCAGCACGGGTCCATCAGGTTCCTGGTCGGCCGCGGCAGCGCCAACCGCCGCCGGGCAAGTTCATGCCACGGGAACAGCTCGCCCGGATCGCGCTTGCGCGCCGGCGCGACATCGGAATGCCCGACGACGTTGCCACGGGTAATTTCGTGGCGATCCTTGATCTCGGCAACGAGTTGCAGAACCGCCGCGATCTGCTCGGCGGGGAACGGGCGATAGCCGAATTCGTGGCCGGGATTGACGATCTCGATGCCGACACTCGCCGAATTGACGTCGTCGATCTCGCGCCAGTGAGAGCGTCCGGCGTGCCAAGCCCGGTCCGCCTCGTCGACCATCCGGACCACGGTACCGTCCTCATCGACCAGATAGTGCGACGAGACCTTCGCCTCCGGGTCGCGCAACCGGGCGATCGCTGATGCGCCGTCCTGCATGCCAGTATAGTGCAGCACGATCATCGTGATCGGCAACAGCCGCGCATCGAAATTGGGCGACGGCGTATCGATGATCCTCAAGCGCGCTTTCCCTCAAGCCGTTCGCCCGGGACGATAGCGGGAACGCGCGCCCGACGTAATAGTCGTTCGCTGGCGTCACGCCGGCGATCTAGCGCCCGACCACCTCGTAACATCCGCGCTGTCGCTTGCTCGGCTCGAACAGCCGCGTCTGGCCGATCACGGTCTCGCCGGCACCCATCACCAGCAGCCCGCCGGGCCCGAGGACGCCGGCGATCCGCGGGAATACCGCCGCCTTGGTCTCTCCCGACAGATAGAGCAGGACGTTGCGGCACAGCACGATATCGAACGGACCGGGCGGGATCGGCCCTGCCACCAGATTGGCCCGTCGATAGGTAACGAGCTTGACCAGCTCGGGGCTTGCGAGCCAGTCGGTGCCGTTGCTGTCGAACCAGCGCATCATGCGTCGCACTGGCAGACCGCGCTGGATCTCGAATTGCGTATAGCGTCCGGCGCGCGCGCGGGTAATTGCGGCATCGGAGACGTCGGTTGCGACGATTTCGGGTACCGGTATCCCAGTCGCCTCGTGACGCTCGGCGAACAGCATCGCCAGCGACAGCGGTTCCTGCCCGGTCGAACAGCCTGCGCACCAGATCCGTACGCGGCGTTTCTCCGCCTCCGCCTGCTCGATCGCCGCGACGATGGTCTCGAACACCTGCGCGTCGCGGTAGAAGCTGGTTTCCTGGTTGAGCAGCGCGTCGACGATGCGGTCGCCGATCACCCGGTCGTTGCCCTCCAGCATGTGCGTGACGAGCTGGTCCAGCGTCTCGAAATTGCGTTCGCGCAGCAACGGCTTCAGCACCGTATCCATCCGCCACGATCGATACGCCGCGATCTGCTGACCGGTCCGCGCCTCCAGCAAGGCGGTCAGCACGGTGATGCTGCTGGCCGAAGCCACCGGCGCCGACGAGGGCAATCTTGGCGATGGCACGGGCTGCACGCTCACGGGCGAAGGCGCGACGCGACGACGCGGCCGATCGCATCGGGATTCATCACCGCGTCGGCAATCCCGGAAGCCGCAACCGCGCCAGGCATGCCCCAGACCACGGAGCTCGCCTGGTCCTGCGCGATCACGCAGCCGCCGGCATCATGGACCCGGCGCGCGCCATCGGTGCCGTCACGCCCCATCCCGCTCAGCACGATCGCCAGCATCCGCGGTCCGTAAACCTCGGCCATCGATACCAGCATCGGATCGACCGAGGGCATGCACCCGGTCGCCGACGGATCGGTGACCAGCCGCAGCGCGGCACCGCCATCGCCCAGCTTGACGCATTTCAGATGCGCATCCCCCGGCGCGACCACGATCCGCCCGGCGCGGATCCGCAGCCGGTCGGTCGCGACCTCGCACGGCCGTCCGGTCAGGACCGCGAGCTGGGCCGCGAAATAGGGCATGAACGACGCTGGCAGGTGCTGGGTCACGACGATCGGCAGCCGGAACCCGGGCGGCAGCACGCGCAGCAACTGGCTGATCGCATGGATTCCGCCGGTCGAGGCGCCGATCGCGACGATGTCATAGTCGCCGCTGCCGCTGCGCGGTGCGACGAATGCCCGGGGAGCAGTCGACTCGACCGGCAGCGGCGCCACCGTCGCCGCCGGGCGGACCAGTTTCGGCGCCGGTATCGCCGCCGGCTCGTACAGCCGTTCCAGCTTCTCGATCAGCGCCGCGCCGAACCGGCCGGTCAGCGCGGAGCTCGCGCCCGGCTTCACCAGCGTCTCGGCCGCGCCCAGCGCCAGCGCCTGGACCGTGATCGCCCCGCCATCGGCAGCGGACGACGACACGATCAGCACCTTTGCGCCCTTGCCGGCTGCGATCAGGTCGGGAAGCGCGGTCAGGCCGTCGCGTCCCGGCATCTCGATATCGAGCAGGATGAAGTCGACGTCGTCGCGCGCCAGAAACTCGAGCGCCGCCACCGCATTGGCGACCGCGCCGGCAACCGCGAAACGGTCGCTCGCGTCGATCATGCGGCTCATCACCGCGCGCGCGACGACCGAATCGTCGACGATCAGGACGCGCGCGCCGTCGGCACGTGGGCGCGTACCGGCACGCACAGAGATCGGGTAGGTCATCGCGGCCAGCCCCGGATCAGGCCATGCCGACGATCTGGAGTTTGCTTTCCAGCGTATCGCGATCGAACGGCTTCATGACATATTCGTCGGCCCCCGCTTCGATCGCGGCGCGGATATAGGCCATGCCGTTCTCGGTGGTGCAGAACACCACCTTGGCGCGCCGTGGAACCTCGGCCTCGCGCAGTGCCCGCAGGAAATCCATCCCGCTCATCACCGGCATGTTCCAGTCGAGCAGGATGACGTCGGGCATCGACACCATGCACGCCTGCATCGCCTCACGCCCGTCGCACGCTTCGCTGACCGTGAAGTCGAGCGTCTCCAGGATGTGGCGCGCGACCTTGCGGATCACCTTCGAATCATCGACGACAAGACAGGTCTTCATGAATGGCCTTCCGGGAGTGTCCTGAGCCTTGCTAGCCGCCAAAGCGTAAGCGTCGCGTTAAGCCCATGGGCTTTTACGCCGGTACGGCGGTCGGGACGACGGCAGTCAGGTCGAGGATCAGCAGCGGCTCGCCGTCGCGCTCGACGATGCCGGTGCCGGCGCGCGCCCAGCCGCGGTCGAGCGCCATGCCCGATGCCAGCGGCAGCCGCTCGAACGGCGCGACGTCTTCGAGCGAGTCGACCAGCACGGCGTAATGATGGCCGTCGATGCGCGTGATCACCGCGCGCCGGGCGCTGGCCGGCGTCGGGTCCAGCCCCAGCGCGATGCCGGTATCGATCACCGTCACCACTCGGCTGCGCAGCGCCGCGAGCCCGCGCACGGCACGGTCGGCGAGCGGTACCGCGACCACGTCGCCGATATCGACGACCGAATCGACCTGACCGGATTCGATGGCGACCCCGCGGCCGGCGATATGCGCGATGAGAAACAGGTCCATCAGCGTGCCCCCGCCCCGGCGCCATGGCGGGCGACACGCTCCGCCATCGCCTCGATCAGCGCAGGACGATCGTAGCGATAGATACTGGCGTCATCCGCGCCCTGCCCGGTCCGGTTGCGGCGCAGCGTCACGACCGGCGCCAGGCTGACGGGCTCTGCCGCATCGTCCATCGCCAGCGTAATCACGGCCTGTTCGTCGGCACCGAGCTTGGTCACGCACCGATAGCCCGACGCCTCGAGCGCCGGCTTCAGGAACGTCTCCATCCAGCCCGATCCATCGACCTGCAACAGGCACACCGGTTGCGTCGCATGCACCACCGGCTCGCCTGCGAACAGCGCGTGCGGATCGACCAGTTCGACCTGTTCGCCGGCGATCATGACGACACCCGCGATCGGCCCGGCGTCGCGCGCCGGCGCCATCGCCTTGGGCAAGGTGACGATCTCGATCGGCTCCGCGATCGCATAGGCGATCTCGCTGTCGCCGTCGGTCAGGCGCAGCACCGGAACTTCGGTACGGCCCGCGAGGTCGCCGAGCATGTACAGCGGCACCGTGGTGCCCCCGATCGCAAGACGCATCGCGCCGGCGGTGAAGCGAATCGCGGAGGTCGAGACCGGTTCGACCCGGTCGATGACCGCGAGCGCGATGGCGCGACGCTGGCCGTCCAGATCGTCGAACAGCAACGCCTGCACGCCGGGCTCCTCGGCCTCGGCGGCCGCATCGTCCGCGACCGGCGCAGCGACGAATTTCAGCCCCGCCACCGCGGCGATGCCGCCGCCATCGAGCAACAGCATCGGCAAGCCGCTGTCGGGCAGCGTCATGCCCGCATAGATGCGCGTCGCCATCACCGCGGACGAGGCCGGCTTCACCACCAGTTCTTCGGTATCCAGCACGGTATCGACGCCAAGCGCGTAATTGCCCTCGCGGGTCGAGACGATGACCAGGTTGGTCGGCGGTGCATCGTCGATCTTCAGCAGTTCGCCGAGCGACACCAGCGGCATCCGCCGCCCACGCACCGCGACGGTCGCGGCATCGCCGATCATGTCGATCCGCACCTGGTCGCCGCGCACCCGGACGATCTCCTCGATCGCCTGGCGGGCGAGCGCGAACCGCTGCGCGCCGACGCCGACGATGATCGTCGACAGGATCGACAGCGTCAGCGGCACGTGGATGACGATCCTGAGCCCCTTGCCGGGCTGGTTGGTCAGCACTACCCGCCCGCCGATCTGTTCGATATTGGCGCGCACGACGTCCATGCCGACGCCGCGTCCCGAGATCGCGGTCACGGTGTCGCGGCTCGACAGCCCGGCGTGGAAGATCAGGTTCAGCTGCGCAGCCTCGTCCATCGCCGCGAGCTCGGCTTCTCCGTAGAGGCCCTGCTGTCGCGCCTTGGCGATCAGCCGCGCGGTGTCGACGCCGCGACCGTCGTCGGCGATTTCGATCAGGATCTGGTTGCCCGACTGGCGCGCCGACACGACCAGCCGGCCGGTCTGCGGCTTGCCCCCGGCGACGCGATCGGCGGGGGATTCGATACCGTGGTCGACCGAGTTGCGGATGACGTGCGCCAGCGGATCGCGCATCAGTTCGATCATCTCGCGGTCGAGTTCGACATCGGCGCCCTCGACGACCAGCGTGACCGCCTTGCCGAGTTCGGCGGCGGTATCGCGCACCATCCGCGGCAGCGCCGAGAACAGCGCGTCGATCTTTTGCATCCGCGTCCGCGTCACCGTCTCGCGCATGTCGGCGACCGTCAGCGACAGCCGTTCCAGCGCCGCTTCGACCGCCGGGTCGGAGGCGGAGTCGCGCAACCGCCGTGCCAGCTCGTTGCGGGCCAGCACCATCTCCGACATGCCGCTCATCATGCGGTCGAGCAGGTCGACGTTCAGTCGAACGCTCCGGCTTGCCGACCGATTCGCGATGATCGGCACCACGGCCATAGCCGGCCGCGCATCCTCGGCGAGTGCTGCGATCAGCAGGTCCTCGCTCGAATCGTCCAGCGGGACGCCGGCGTCGATCGCCTCGACCAGTTCCGCGATCCGGTCGACGATCGCGAGCACGGCATCGACCAGCGCGGTATCCGGCACCCGCTTGCCGTCCCGAACCGAAGCCAGCACGTCCTCGGCGGCATGGCTGAGCCGTCCGAGCCGCGGCAGGTCGAGGAACCCGCAGCTGCCCTTTACGGTATGGACGAAGCGGAAGATCGAATCGAGCCGTTCGCGATCGGCGGGCTGCGCCTCCCAGGCGACGATCTCCCCCGAGATCGCCTCGAGCGTCTCGCGGGTCTCGGCAATGAATTCCTGTAGCAGATCGTCCATGCCGGCCCCGTGGTCAGGCATCCGTCATGACCGACCGGGGTTAAGACTGCGTTAGCTTTGCAACCGGCCTCACGGTCCGCAGTTCGCTACCGGGCGTTGAATACCGCGCCGAAGATCATGACCCCGTCGTCCGGTTCGGACACCAGCACGGTTCCCCCCGCCTCGGTCACCAGCGTGTTGATCATGTACGCCGCCGCAGCACGGGGCGTGACGTCGTGGACGCCTTCGCCCTCGATCAGGGTACGCCGGATCTCCGGATCGAGGACGATGCGGCCGCCTTCGATCTTCACGACGATCTCCAGATGCCCCTCGTTATCCTCGCCGCCGATATCCATCCGGCCGCCGCGCACCAGCGATTCGCTCGCCATCAGCGCCAGGTTCATCAGCACCTTGATCGCGGTCTTGGGCATCGTCGCTTCCTCGACCGCCCAGTGCAGCTCGATGCGCTTGTTCTCCGCGATCAGTCCCTCGATCGCGCCCCGCGCCTCGTCGGTCGCGACCATCTCACCGAACCCGCCCGCGGCCCCGAACGCGAGCCGGAAGAATTTGAGCTTGCTGGCGGACACCCGCGCGCTGTCGGCGAGCAGTTCCATGCAGCGCTCGCGCATTGCCGGATCGGTCTCGTCGGCGAGCAGCTCCAGCCCGTTGTTGAGCGCACCCACCGGCGACAACAGGTCGTGGCACAATCGCGAACACAGCAGGCTCGCGAAATCGACCGGGCTGACAGTCATGGAAATCCTCTCGTCGTGACGGCGTCTTGTGGCGATGCGGTTGGGCGTAGGCAAGTCGTCCGCCGCGAATGCCGCGGAACTAGGTGGCGAGCGGTTCCTCGACGAACGCCCCGATCTCCACCGACCGCCACGCCCGCGCATCGCCGCCGGCCAGGATCAGCCACAGTGCGCCGTCTCCCATCGCCTGGGCCGCATCGCGCGGGGACGGAACCGGGATGCCGGAGGGGTGCGAATGATAATGCCCGACGACCGCCAATCCACCGCGGCGCGCGTTTCGATGCGCGGCGAACAGCGCGGCGGGATCGATCTCGAAGGTCCGCGCCGGGTTCGCCGCGACGTTGCGACATGCTTCCGCCGCTTCGATGCGGTTGGGCGTGCCGAGCAGCAGCCCGCAGATCTCCGCATCGGGCGATGCGCCTGCCGCCGCCACCAGGGTGGCCAATAGTCCGCTTGAAATCGAAACGCTCATCGCCACATCGTTAAGACATGGACCGGGGGGTTTCCATCATCGAAGCATCGATCACGGCGGCGACGGACGGGCTGCGGCTGGACCGTGCGCTGGCGGATGTGCTGCCGGAGATGTCGCGGGCGCGGGTCCAGGCGTTGATCGCGGCCGGCGCGGTGTCGCGCGATGGGCGGCCGGTGAATGACGCATCGCGGCGTGCGACGCTGGGCGAGATCTTCGCGGTGGCGGTGCCGGCTCCGACGCCGCTGCACAACGAAGCGCAGGATATTCCCCTCGTCGTTGCGTACGAGGACGACGAACTGATCGTGATCGACAAGCCGGCGGGGCTGGTCGTGCATCCGGCAGCGGGCAATTACGACGGGACGCTGGTCAACGCGCTGCTGCATCATTGTGCAGGCAACCTGTCGGGGATCGGCGGCGTGGCGCGACCCGGTATCGTTCACCGGATTGACAAGGATACCTCGGGGCTGATGGTCGCCGCCAAGTCCGACCGCGCCCACGAAGGCCTGGCACGGCAGTTCGCGGACCACAGTATCGACCGGCGCTACAAGGCGATCGTCGCCGGCGTGCCGCGCCCGTCGGCCGGCACCGTCGACGCGCCGCTCGCGCGCAGTCCGCAGAACCGCAAGAAGATCGCGATCGTCGCGAACGGCAAGCGCGCGGTGACGCATTTCTCGACGCTGACCCCGCTGCGCGGTGCGGCACTGGTGGAATGCCGACTGGAGACGGGACGCACGCATCAGGTCCGGGTGCACATGGCGTCGCTGGGCCATGCCTTGCTCGGCGACCCGGTCTATGGTAGAACAAAACACGCTCAAAAGTCGCTTCTCGAAACGTTGGATTTCCGACGGCAGGCCTTGCACGCTGCACGCCTCGGGTTCATTCATCCCGTGAGTGGGGTCGCTTTGGCGTTCGACAGCGAAATGCCTGCCGATATGCAGGAACTGTTCAGCCACCTTCACGTATAGCTACCAAGCGAATTGCCGCAGTGCGGCATGCGCTTCAGGAAAGGGAATTCATATCATGGCAGCCCGCAGCAACGTTCCGGCGACCATTCCCGCGCTCGGCAGCGAGGCGGGCCTCAACCGCTACCTCGCCGAGATCAAGAAATTCCCGATCCTGCAGCCCGAGCAGGAGTTCATGCTCGCCAAGCGGTTCCAGGAACATGGGGACACCGATGCGGCCGCGCAGCTGGTGACGTCGCACCTCCGCCTCGTCGCGAAGATCGCGATGGGCTATCGCGGCTATGGCCTGCCGACCTCCGAGCTGATCTCCGAGGGGAACATCGGCCTGATGCAGGGCGTGAAGAAGTTCGAGCCCGACCGCGGCTTCCGTCTCGCGACCTATGCGATGTGGTGGATCCGCGCCTCGATCCAGGAATATATCCTGCGTTCCTGGAGCCTTGTGAAGATGGGGACGACGGCGGCGCAGAAGAAGCTGTTCTTCAACCTTCGCCGTATGAAGAGCCGTCTCGACGCGTTCGAGGATGGCGACCTGCGTCCCGAGCACGTCACCAAGATCGCCACCGACCTGGGCGTCGCCGAGACCGATGTCGTCAGCATGAACCGTCGCATGGCGATGGGCGGCGACACCTCGCTCAACGTGCCGATGCGCGAGGATGGCGAGGGCCAGTGGCAGGATTGGCTGCAGGACGATGCCCCGCTGCAGGACAAGATCGTCGCCGACGCGCAGGAAGCCGACGTTCGGCACTCGATGCTGGTGTCGGCGATGGACGATCTCAACGAGCGCGAGCAGCACATCCTGACCGAGCGGCGCCTGACCGACGATCCCAAGACGCTCGAGGAACTGTCGCAGGTCTATAACGTGTCGCGCGAGCGGGTCCGCCAGATCGAGGTGCGCGCGTTCGAGAAGCTGCAAAAGGCGATGATGCGGATCGCTGGCGAAAAGCGCCTGCTCGCAGCCTGATATGGTCGGCACCGTCGTCATCGGCGGCGGTGCAGCCGGGATTGCCGCGGCACGCGCGCTGCACGATGCGGGCGAGGACGTGCTGCTGGTCGAGGCGAGCGATCGCCTCGGCGGTCGCGCGCATAGCGTGACGCTCGACGGGTTGGGCATGGTCGATCACGGCTGTGGCTGGCTCCACTCCGCGGCGCGCAATCCGTGGACCGACATCGCAGAGACTGCCGGGTTCACGGTCGATCGATCGTCGGCGAACTGGCGGACTCAGTGGCACGATCTCGGCTTCCCCCCGGCGGATCAGTACGCGGCGCACGCTGCCTATGCATCGTGGAATGCGCGTGCCCTTGCGGCGCTGGACGGCGCGGACCGGCCGCTGTCCGACTTCGTCGCGGCGGACGACCGGTGGCGAGGGATGATCGACGCGATCTCCGGCTATGCGAACGGCGCGCCGCTGGCGCAGGTGTCGCTGCACGACTGGGCGGCGTACGAGAATGCATCGACCGAGGATAACTGGGCGGTGGTCGAGGGTTACGGCACGGTCGTCGCGAACCACGCCGCCGGCGTCCAGGTAAGGCTGTCGACCCCCGTCACCCGGATCGACCATCATGGCCGGAGCCTGAAACTCGAAACGCAGGCCGGCACGATCGAGGCCGACCGGGTCATCGTCTGCGTACCGACCACCGTGCTGGCGAGCGGCGCGCTGACGTTCGATCCCCCGTTGGCGGACAAGCAGGCCGCCGCCGATGCGCTGCCGCTCGGGCTGGCGGACAAGGTGTTCCTCGAAGTCGACGGCCCCGAATGGCCCGCCAACGCGCATCTCGTCGGCAACCCGTACAGCGCGTGCACCGCCAGCCACCGGCTGTCGCCGTTCGGGTTGCCGCTGATCGAGAGCTTCTTCGGCGGCGACTGCGCGGAAGCGCTGGAGGACGGCAATGCCGCGCAGTTCGCGATCGACGAACTCGTCGGCCTGCTGGGAAGCGACTGGCGCCGCCGACTGACGCCCCGCGGAACGACGCGTTGGCGGCACGTCCCGCATATCGGCGGCAGCTATAGCCATGCCAAAGTTGGTCAGGCAGGCCAGCGCGCCGTGCTCGCCGCGCCCATCGACGATCGCCTGTTCTTCGCGGGGGAAGCGTGCCACCCGTTCGACTTCTCGACGGCACACGGCGCGTACGAGACCGGCGTCGCCGCGGCGCGCGCGATTTGCCAGCGGCGCACGATCGCATAAGGAGCGGCGATGGTCGCTCGCATCCTCCGCATCGCCTTGAAGGCCGGTTTGCTGTTCGTCGTCGTGACGGTGGCGTGGGTCGGGCTGTATCGCTTCGTCCCGCCGCCGTTCACCTGGACGATGATGGGCGATGTCGTCGCTGGGCACGGCGTCACCAAGGACTGGATGTCGCTGTCGGAGATGGACCCGGACATGCCCCGCGCCGCAATCGCGGGCGAGGATGCGCGATTCTGCAAGCATAACGGCTTCGATTTCCGCGCGATGGCCGGCGCCGCGGCACGCAATGCGCAGGGCGGCCGGATCCGCGGCGGATCCACGATCAGCCAGCAGACCGCGAAGAATGCGTTCCTGTTCCAGGGCGGCGGCTATGTGCGGAAAGCGTTCGAAGCGTATTTCACCGTGCTGATCGAGGCGCTGTGGGGCAAGCGCCGGATCATGGAGGTGTATCTGAACATCGCCGAGACCGGGATCGGCACCTATGGCGCGAACGCGGGGGCGATGCGGTACTTCCATCACGACGCGTCGCACCTGTCGCCGACCGAGGCCGGGCGGATCGCCGCGGTGCTGCCGCTGCCCAAGAAGCGCGCGGCGATCGATCCGCACGGGTTCGTCAGGCGCCACGGCAATACGCTGTCGCGGCGTGTCGGCGTGGTGCGCAACGACGGGCTGGATGCGTGCCTGAAATAGCGGGGAAGTCGCCAGACATCGTGCGGGATGCGGTGATGGCGCTCGTTGCAAAGCGGTCACCGGAAGCGACAGTATGTCCGAGCGAAGTGGCGCGGACGCTCGCCAAAGGATCGGCCTCCGACGCTTGGCGCGACGCGATGCCTGCGGTTCACGCGGCTGTCGACGAGCTCGTGGCGGACGGCTTGGTCAGCCTGAGCTGGAAGGGCGCGCCTCTTGCGGCAAGGGACGGCCCGTACCGGATACGGCGCGCGTTGTCCTGAAGCCCGTTCGTCCGCTCGGGACTAACGGGCTTTAGGATCGAAAGCTCAGAACGGCAGCTTGAACCCCGGCGGCAGCTGCAGGCCGCTGGTCATCTTCGACATCTCGGTGCCGGACACTGCATCGGCCTTGGCCCGCGCGTCGTTGAACGCGGCGGTCAGCAGGTCCTCGAGCATCTGCTTCTCGGCCGGCACGATCAGCGAATCGTCGATCGATATGCCAATGATCCGACCCTTGGCGGACGCCTTGACCTTGACCAAGCCGCCGCCCGATGCGCCCTCGACCTCGATCGTGTCGAGATTGGCCTGCGCCTTTTCGAGTTCGCTCTGGACGTTCTGCGCCATGGCGAGGATTTCGTCGATGTTCTTCATGCGTTGCTCCGTTGGCCGGGCCAGGTTTCGAGTTCCGCGTCGGGAAACGCCTCTCGCGCGGCCGTCATCATGGGGGATTCCATATAGTGCTGCTTGTTCGCCGCGTCAGCCGCCTCCTGCTTTTCGCGCAAGGTCGGCTCGCCCGGCGCGTCGGCCAAGGTCACCCGCCATACCGTCTGGGTCAGGGCCTTCAGCACGCCAGTGAACTCGCTCAGCGTATCGGCGGAGATCGGGCGGCTGCCGCTGAGGACGATTTCGGGCGGGGCGTAGCTGACGAGCCGCGCGCCGTGACGCAACCGTGCCGCGATCGCGATCGAGCCGTTGTCGTCGAGATGGTTGACCAGCGCTTCGAACGTCTCGGGGAAGGTCGGGCCGGTGGCGACGGGTTCGGCAGCAGGGGCCGGCGGAGGTGCGGGCGCGACGGGCGCCGCGATCGTCGGCATCGGCGCGCCGCTGGCGATCTGGCGGGCGAGCTCGCCGGGATCGGGCAGCGTCGAAGCGTGGATCGCACGCAGCAGCGCCATTTCCGCCGCCTCGATCGGCAGCGCAGCCTTCGCGACCTCGTCATGGCCCTTCAGGAACAGCTGCCACAACCGGTGCAGCGCGGGGAACGACAGCGCCGCCGCCCATTCGGCACGCGCCGCGCGTTCCTCCATCGGCTGCGCGGCGTCGGGCGGCGTGCCGACCTTGGTCAGCGTGATGCCGTGGACGGTTTCGAGCAGCGAGCGCAGCACCGACACCGGGTCGACGCCGTAGTCATATTGCCGGCGCAGCGACGCGAGCGCGGCCGCAGCGTCGGCGTTGAGGATCAGGCCGAGCAGATCGCGGACCGCGCCGCGATCGGACAGGCCGAGCATCTGCCGGACCGCATCCGCGGTGACGCCGGCGCCGTCCAGGCTGCCGTGGGCGATCGCCTGGTCGAGGATCGACAGGCCGTCGCGCGCAGAGCCTTCCGCGGCGCGGGCGATCAGCATCAGCGCCTCGGGTTCGGCAACCACGCCTTCCTGTTCGGACACCCAGGCGAAATGCGCGGCGAGTTGTTCGGCGGAGATGCGACGCAGGTCGAAGCGCTGGCAGCGCGACAGCACCGTCACCGGCACCTTGTTGACTTCGGTCGTCGCGAACAGGAATTTCACATGCGCCGGCGGCTCCTCCAGCGTCTTCAGGAGCGCGTTGAACGCGTTCTTCGTGAGCATGTGGACTTCGTCGATGATGTAGATCTTGAAGCGTGCACTGACCGCAGAATAGCGCGATGCGTCGATGATCTCGCGGACGTCGTCGACGCCGGTATGGCTGGCGGCGTCCATCTCGATGACGTCCATGAACCGACCTTCGGCGATCGCGGTGCATGGTTCGCAGACGCCGCACGGATCGATCGTCGGACCGCCCTGCCCGTCCGGGCCGATGCAGTTGAGCGCCTTGGCGATCAGGCGCGCGGTCGAGGTTTTCCCGACGCCGCGGACGCCGGTCATCAGGAAGGCATGCGCGAGCCGGTCGCGCTTGATCGCGTTGGCGAGCGTCTGGACCATCGCGTCCTGCCCGATCAGCTCGGAAAAGGTCTGCGGGCGATATTTGCGCGCGAGGACGCGGTACGCGGCGTCCGGCGCTTTGGTCGGCTGCGGGGGTTCGCCCAGGTCGAAGGAATCTGACATTGCGGGTGGTATAGGCGGTTTGGGGGGCGCTGTCGAAGGGCTAGCGGTCGAAGTCTCCACGGCGTGACCCCCTTCTGTTCCCTCGCGAACGCGGGGGCCCAGGGTTCGGGGTGCTGCCAACAGTTAGAAGGAAGTGCGCTGCGGCTTAGCCGCATCGTCAGTCGGCGCTTTGCGCCGCTGGCCGCGCTCATGTTTGCTTGCAAACATTCGCGGTGGGAGCCGGGACGACCCGCGGCGGAATCGTTGTGGCTGCTTCCTTCCGGATCTGACCAAGTTGGCGACGACCTCGTCCGCCCGACTCCCGCGTCGCCTATGGCGGGGTCGGGCGGTATGTTCAAGCCGGATTAGCGGCTACGGCCTTAGCGGCGGATACGCACCGTGCGGCAAACCCGATCGCGACGGCCGTGATGACGTTCGACGCGGCAGACCCGGCGGGTCGTCACGCGGTGGCGAGCATAGCCGCCATTGTGGCGAACGACGGTGCGCTCATGGACGACGGTCCGCTGTGCGGATGCCTTGGCAGCAATGCCGACCGGCGCGAGCCCGGTGAGTGCGACGAGACCGGCGGCGGCGATGGTGAACAATTTCATGATTTTCTCCTGCTGGGCGCGGGCTCCTGCGAACCCTGCGCCGATTTCAAAACAGTGCGCGCTCGTTACGGTTCCGTATCAGCGGCGGAAGCAGCGGCGGACCGGGCCGTAATAGCCGCGCTCGATCCGGCAGACGACGCGGTGCCGTCCATAGCCGCGCGGACCGCCATAGCCGCCCCGGTATCCGCGATAGCCGCGATCCCGGTAGCCGCCGCGATACCCGCCCCGGTACCCGTCATGGCCGCGATATCCGTCGCCACCGTGCCAGCCGTGGCCACCGCCGCGATAACCGTCGTAACGCTGCGCGTCCGCCGGGACTGCTCCGATTGCGCCGACCGCGAGGGCTGCGGCGCCGAGCATGGCAATCATCTTCATCATCGATACTCCTCTGCTGGCCCCGTACTCTGGGGCGATGGAGGGATAATCGGCTCTCGCGCGTGGACGTTCCCTGAACCCGCTGTTGTGTGGATGTAAGGTTTGCGTTGCGGTCCTCGTTCCCCATCCTGACGCGCCGTCTCGCCCTCGCGCCCCCCTCCGTCATCCTGACGAAAGTCAGGACCCAGGGTACCGGGGACGGCGCCTGTGGCTCTGGGTCCTGACTTTCGTCAGGATGACGGAAATAGGGGTAAGCTCATCCCGGCATCCGCACGGTCAGCCCGTCGAGCGCCGCAGTCAGCCGAATCTGGCAGGCGAGACGGCTGGTCCGGGTCGCGTCGCGCGCGAGGTCGAGCATGTCCTCCTCGTCCTCGCTCGCCGGCAACAGGCGAGCGAAATCGGCGGGGTCGATAACGACATGGCAGGTCGCGCAGGCGAGATCGCCTTCGCAGGTCCCCTCCAGCGGCTGGCCATCGGCCTGCGCGACGTCGAGCAGCCGCGCACCGTCTTCGGCCTCGACGGTGCTGATCGTGCCGTCGCGGGCGATGAACCGGACGATCACGACCATTGCCCTTCCGCCGCGGCGACGATCGCCGCGATCGCCTCGCCCAGTTCCGCCTCGGTGGTGTAGCGGCCGAAGCCGAGCCGAATGCTCGACCGCGCCTGCACCTCGCTGAGCCCGATCGCGCGGAGGACGTGGCTGGAGCGCCCCGACCCGCTGGCGCAGGCGGACCCCGCGGAAAACGCGATGTCGCGCAGGTCGGACATCAGCCGGTTCACGTCCAGGCCGTCCCTGCGGATGTTGAGGTTGCCGAAATAGCGGTGGTCGAGCGCGCCGTTGACCTGCCAGCCGGGGAGCATAGCGCGAGCGGATTCGAACAGCGCGAGGACATGGGCGTCGTCCGCGTCGCGCCGCTCCGCCATCAGTCGCGCGGCAACGCCGAAGCCGGCGCAGAGTGCGGGCGACAGCGTACCCGAACGACCCGGCGCTTCCTGCGCCCCGCCGTGCAGCAGCGGCGCGAGGTCGACACCGTCGCGGAGCCACAACGCGCCGACGCCCTTGGGCCCGTAGATCTTGTGCGCGGAGATCGCGATTAGGTCGACCGTCGCGGGGATTTCGACGCGGCCATAGCCTTGCACCGCGTCGCACAGCATCAGCGCGCCGGCTGCGTGCGCGAGGTCGGCGAGCGCCGCGATCGGCTGGATCACGCCGATCTCGTTGTTGACCAGCATTGCGGCGACGAGCCCGGTACCGGGCGCGATCGCGGCGCGCGCGACCTCCAGATCGACCAGGCCGTCCGCGCCGACCGGCAGGATCGTGAACGGCCGACCGCTCGCCTGCACGGTGTCGAGCACCGCGGCGTGTTCGGTGGCGAGCGTCACGATGGGACCGCGCGTCCCCTTGATCGCCCAGTTGAGCGCTTCGGTAGCGCCGCTGGTGAACGCCAGTCGGCCGGGGGGGAGCAGCGCGGCGATCTGGTCGCGGGCGATTTCGACGGCGGCCTTCGCGCGGCGGCCTTCGCCGTGGGCGGAGTGCGGGTTGGCGTGCTGCGATTCGAACCAGGGCAGCATCGCGGCCAGTGCCTCGGGCGCGAGCGGGGTGGTTGCCTGGTAATCGAGATAGGTCATGCGGCCCGCCTGACGTCGCGTGCGACGCGCGTCCAGGCTTCGGCGAACCGTGCGACGTCGTCCGCCGTGGTGGTCCACCCGAAGCTGACACGGACGATTTCCGCGGCGGCTTCGGGCGGATAGCCCATCGCGGCGAGGACGTGGCTCGGCCGCATGCTGCCCGAGGAACACGCGCTGCCCGCCGAGACCGCGAAGCCGGCCATGTCGAAGCGGATCAGCTGCGCGGCGGAGGAGACGCCGGGCATGCGATAAGCCGCGATCGTCGGGATCCGGAGCGAGCCGCGCGCAACGATCTCGCCGCCATGCTCGACCACGACCGCGTCCAGTTCGGCGCGGAGCGCGGGCATCGTGTCGAACCAGTCGCGCGGCGCCTCCAGTGCGGCGGCGAAGCCGAGCGCGCCCGGCAAATTCTCGGTCCCGCCGCGATAGCCGCGTTCTTGCCCGCCGGTCGGGTCGAGCAAGCCGAGGTCGCGGACCAGCAGCGCGCCGATCCCCGGTGGCCCGCCGAGCTTGTGTGCGGAAACGACGATCAGGTCGGCGTCGGGGAGCGGCAGCTTGCCGGCGGTCTGCGAACAGTCGCGTAGCCCGGCATGCGCGACCTCCTGCAACACGCCGGTCTCGCTGTTGGCGGACTGGATCGCGACGAAACCAGGCGGCAACGCCGCTGCGAGACCGTCGCTGCCGACCGGGATCAACGCCCCCTGCCCCGCACGCAGCACTGCGTCATGCTCGACCGCGAGCATCGCCATGTCGCCACGCCCGCGGAATGCCAGCGCGATCGCCTCGCTGGCACCACTGGTCAGGATCACGTGATGCGGCCAGTCGAGCGCCGCCGCGATCCGCCGTCGCGCATCCTCCAGCGCAGCCCGTGCCGCACGGCCCTCGGCATGCGGCGACGACGGGTTCGCCCAGCGCGTCATGCCGTCGCTCACCGCCGCGATCGCCTCCGGGCGCATCGGCGTGGTCGCGGCATGATCGAGGTAGATTCGGGAGGCGTTGCGGGCCAGGGCCGGTTCCAATTGCGAAAAGGGGCTCGCCGCCTATATAGCGCGCATAGTCCGGCACTCCACCCGAGTGCGCCTCCAGTTCGCGAGTGCCCCATGCCAGAAGTCATTTTTCCCGGTCCCGAAGGCCGTCTCGAAGGTCGTTTTGCGCCGGGGCCGCGTCCGCGCGCACCCGTTGCGATGATCCTGCATCCGCATCCGTCGGCGGGCGGCACGATGAACAACGCGATCGTCCAGCAGCTGTACAAGACCTTCCAGCGCCGCGGGTTCGCGACGCTGCGCTTCAACTTCCGCGGTGTCGGCAAGAGCCAGGGCGTGTTCGACAACGGCGTCGGCGAGCTGAGCGATGCGGCGAGCGCGCTCGACTGGGTGCAGAGCTTCCACCCCGAGGCGCAGACGACCTGGATCGCCGGCGTCAGCTTCGGCGCGTGGATCGGCATGCAGCTGCTGATGCGTCGCCCGGAAATCCGCGGCTTCATCTCGATCGCGCCGCCGGCCAACCTGTACGACTTCACCTTCCTGGCGCCGTGCCCGTCGAGCGGGATCATCATCCAGGGCGAAGGCGACGAGGTCGCGACGCCCGGCGCGACGCAGAAGCTGGTAGACAAGCTGCGCACGCAGAAGCACATCACGATCCATCACGACACCATCCCCAAGGCGAACCACTTCTTCGAGCACGAGATGCCGCAGCTGATGGGTAGCGTGGACAAGTATCTGGATATGCGGCTCGATCCGAACTCGCCGATCCGGTGATTTTGTCCTTCTCCCCTCGGGGAGAAGGTGGCGCGGTAGCGCCGGATGAGGGGGAGTTGGGGATAGAGATACTCTCCCTAACTCCCCCTCACCCTCCCGCCGCAAGAGCGGCGGGCCCCTCCCTCTCCCCGAAGGGAGAGGGTTTTAGAGCGTCCAGATCGCTACGTTGCCGATCAGCACGGCGGCCATCACCAGCATCAGGATGCCTTTGCGGCGGTCGCGCTTCCGCGCGATCATGACGCCGCCACCGATCAGGCAGGCGAACGCGCCAAGCATCGCGATGGCGGGCGCGGCACCGGCGATCGCGGTCAGGGTCGGGTTCATCCTCCCATCGCCTTAGCATAATCCCCCAGGTCGACATTGCCGCCGGACAGGATGATCACCATCCCCGGCCTGAGCGCGACCTTCCCCGCCAGCACCGCAGCGAGCGCGACGGCGCCCCCCGGCTCGATCACCAGCCGCAGTTTCTCCGCCGCCCAGCGCTGTGCCGCAGCGGTTTCCGACTCGCTCACCGCGACGCCAGTCGCGCCACGCCGCGACAGCACGTCGAACGTCAGCGGCGACACTTCGCGGGTCATCAACGCGTCGCAGGCGGTCGGCGGCGGATTTTCCCCGACCGGCTCGATCACGCCGGTTGCCAGGCTGCGGGTCATGTCGTCCCAGCCTTCGGGCTCGACGATCGTCATCTCCGCGTCGGGCACCGCCAGCGCCAACCCGGCCGCGAGTCCGCCGCCGCTGCACGGCACCACGATCCGCGTCGGCGCCGGCAGTGCCATCGCCGCACACTGCGCCAGTATCTCGATGCCGGCGCTGCCCTGCCCCTCGATCACCCAGGGATCGTCGAAACTCGGCACCAGCGTCGCACCGCGCGCGGTCGCCAGCGCCGCGGCGATCACTTCGCGGCGTTCGGTCGCGCGATCATAGTCGACGACCTCCGCACCCATCGCGAGCGTGTTGCTCCGCTTCACTGCAGGCGCATCCGCGGGCATCACGATCGTCGCCGCGATCCCCAGCCGCCGCGCTGCCCAGGCGACGCCCTGCGCATGATTCCCCGAGGAGAACGCCACGACGCCACGCGCCCGAGTCGCGTCGTCGAGTGCGGTCAGCCGATGCCACGCGCCGCGAATCTTGAACGCGCCGATCGGCTGCAACGATTCCGCCTTGAAGGCGACCGGCATGCCATTGATTTCATGGACGAAAAGCGGCGTCGGCGGCAGGATGCGCGCGATCTTTTCGGCGGCGTCCCGCAGGCCCGCTCGTGTCGGCTGTCGCAAAATCGTCACATGTCGTCTCCTGTGGACCACAGCCT
Source organism: Sphingomonas sp. R86521 (assembly GCF_042466235.1). Taxonomy (NCBI): domain Bacteria; kingdom Pseudomonadati; phylum Pseudomonadota; class Alphaproteobacteria; order Sphingomonadales; family Sphingomonadaceae; genus Sphingomonas; species Sphingomonas sp. R86521. Next base: position 2,626,617 of record NZ_JAXHBY010000001.1, read on the forward strand.
ATTTACATGGGGGGCCGGCGACCCTAGATCGCTCTTCCGCTGCCCCATGGGACTTCCAACCGCAAGGCAGTGTTTTCGTATTTGTCTCAGGACATTGGAGGTCCCTTGAATTGCACAAGCATCATAACGCGCTGGGGTTAGCGACCACCCTTTCACCGGTTAATCCGGTAACTCTGGTCCGTCCTCACGCCGCTGCCCGTGCGGCCCGGTTCTTCGTCGAGAAGTTCCCGGGTCGTTCGATGTATGCGGTGAAGGCGAACCCGTCTCCCGAATTGCTCCAGATCCTCTGGGACAACGGCATCACGCACTATGACGTCGCCTCGTTGACCGAGGTACGCCTGGTTGCGCGCACGTTGCCGGACGCGACCCTGTGCTTCATGCACCCGGTCAAGGCCGAGGAAGCGATCCGCGAGGCGTATTACACGCATGGCGTCCGCACCTTCTCTCTCGACAGCCTGGAAGAGCTCGAGAAGATCGTTCGTGCGACCAACGCAGCATCCGACCTGACGCTGTGCGTCCGGTTGCGGGTGTCGTCCGAGCATTCGAAGCTCAGCCTCGCGTCGAAGTTCGGCGCGGCGCCGCACGAAGCCAAGGCGCTGCTGTTCGCGGCTCGCCAGGCGGCAGACGCGCTCGGCATCTGCTTCCATGTCGGTTCGCAGGCGATGACTCCGGAAGCCTATTCGAACGCGATGGAGCGCGTCCGTGCGGCGATCGTCGAGGCGGCGGTCACGGTCGACGTCATCGACGTCGGCGGCGGCTTCCCGTCGAGCTATCCCGGCATGGAGCCACCGCCGCTGGAGCGGTTCTTCGAGACCATCCACCGGTCGTTCGAATCGCTGCCCGTCAGCTATTCGTCGGAACTGTGGTGCGAGCCCGGCCGGGCGCTGTGTGCGGAATATTCGTCGCTGATCGTGCGCGTCGAAAAGCGTCGCGGGTCGGAGCTGTACATCAACGATGGCGCATACGGCGCGCTGTTCGATGCAGCGCATATCGGCTGGCGTTTTCCGGTGCAGCTGCTCCGCGAACCGGACAGCCGCGCGCGGGACATGGAATTCAGCTTCTATGGTCCCACGTGCGACGACATGGACCATATGGCCGGGCCGTTCATGCTGCCGGCCGACATGCAGGCCGGCGATTACATCGAGATCGGCATGCTCGGCGCCTATGGCTCGGCGATGCGGACCGCGTTCAACGGCTTCGGATCGGACCAGACGGTGATCGTCACCGACGAGCCGATGGTCTCGCTGTACGACGACGCATACCAGGTGGTCGCGTCGAACGTCGTCACGCTGTAACGCAGTTGCATTAACTCCCCTCCCGCTTGCGGGAGGGGCCGGGGGTGGGCTCGCGCTCTCCCCCGCCGGTATCGCTTGCCGTTAGCGCGAGCCCACCCCTAGCCCCTCCCGCAAGCGGGAGGGGAATGGAGACAGACATTGACCGAAGCCACCAACGACACCCGCATCGACGCGCAGCGCAAGGCGGAACTCCTCTCGACCACCGTCGAGCATATCGACATCACCAGCTTCGACGCGCGGCCGATCGTCGATGCGATGAAGAAGATGTCGTTCACCAGCCGCGATCTCGGCCGTGCGACCGACATCTACAACCAGATGCTGGCCGACAAGGACTGCACGATCTTCCTCGTGATCGCAGGCTCGACGAGCGCCGGCGGTTGCATGGACCTGTATGCCGAATTGCTGCGCAACAACATGATCGACGGCATCGTCGCGACCGGCGCGACGATCGTCGACATGGATTTCTTCGAGGGCCTCGGCCACAAGCATTACCAGGCGCTCGAGGTGCCGCACGACGACGTGCTGCGCTCGCTGATGATCGACCGTATCTACGACACCTATATCGACGAGGAAGAGCTCCAGCACGTCGATCACACGATCTTCGAGATCGCCGAGACGCTCGAGCCGCGCGCCTATTCGAGCCGCGAGTTCATCCGCGAGATGGGCAAGTATCTCGTCGAGCACGGCAAGAAGGAGAACAGCCTCGTCAAGCTCGCCTATGAGCATGACGTGCCGATCTTCTGCCCGGCGTTCGTCGATTCCTCGGCGGGCTTCGGTCTGGTCAAGCATCAGGTCGACGCGGTGAAGGCGGGCAAGCCGTACATGGTCCTCGACGCGATCGCCGACTTCCGCGAGCTGACGGAGATCAAGATCAAGGCGGGCACCACGGGGCTGCTGATGATCGGCGGCGGCGTGCCGAAGAACTTCATCCAGGATACCGTGGTTTGCGCCGAGATCCTCGGCCACGACGACGTCCAGGTTCACAAGTACGCGGTGCAGATCACGGTCGCCGATGTGCGCGACGGTGCGTGCTCGTCCTCGACGCTGCAGGAGGCGGCGTCGTGGGGCAAGGTGAATACGGGCATCGAGCAGATGGTGTTCGCCGAAGCCGGTTCGGTGATGCCGCTGCTGGCGTCGGACGCGTATCATCGTGGGCTTTGGAAGGACCGCCCGGTCCGCAAGTGGGGCGCGAGCTTCGACTGATCCGTTAGGTAGGCGTTCACCACGCTAACCGAAACGGCCCACCACGGCGGAGGCCGGGGCCCAAATGGGGGACGGTAGTAACGGAGGATCGTTCTTCCTTACACCGACCGCCCAATTGGGCCCCGGCCGCCGCCGGGGTGGTCGTGTGCGCCGACACCTATATCGATCATGGCCGGGGTGACTGGCGCAGCGGTTGATGTATCACGCGCGGCATGACGCCCACCCGCCGCTCGCTCCTAGCCCTCCCCGTCGCCGCCGGCATCGCACCCCAGGCGTTCGCACAACCCGGCGCACCGTCGGACATTCCCATCTGGCCGCCGACCGAGCGCTTCCCGCTCTGGCCCGGTATACCACCGGGCGCACCGACCCCGCTGCCCCGCCCCGCCCCGCAGATCACCGGCAAGCCCGGCGGCTACCGCGACGTCCAGATGCGCGGCGTCGCGCGTCCCGAGGTCGGCGTGTTCCGCCCGCTCCGCCCAGATGGTCGCGCGGTGCTGGTGATGCCCGGCGGCGGCTACAGCTTCACCTCGTTGCGCAACGAGGGCATCGACGTCGCGCGCGCGCTGAACGCGGTGGGGATCACCGTGTTCGTGCTCAGCTACCGGCTGCCCGGCGAAGGCTGGGCCGACCGCGCCGACGTGCCGCTCGCCGATGCGCAGCGCGCGATGCGGCTGATCCGGGCGAACGCGCGGCATTACGGCATTCGCGCTGATAAACTGGGCGTGCTGGGGTTCTCGGCCGGCGGACATTTGGCCGGGTCGCTAACCGTCAACCACGCGATCGAGGTCTATCGCACCGTCGACGCCGCCGACCGCCATTCGGCGCGCCCGGCCTATGCGGGGCTGATGTATGCGGTGTCGAACGTCGATCCCGGCCGCAGCCATGGCGGCTCGCGCGCCAACCTGCTCGGGCCCGATCCGTCGCCGGCGGTGCAGGCCCGCTATGCGATCGACCGCCAGCTGAAGCGCGGCGATCCGCCGCTGTTCCTGGTCCATGCCGAGGACGACACCACCGTGCCGGTGTTCAACAGCCTGGACCTGCTCGCCGCCGCGCGGCGTGCCGAGATCCCGGTCGAGGCGCATATCCTGCGCCGCGGCGGGCACGGGTTCGGGGTGCGATTGCCGCTGCGGTCGCCGGGATCGTTGTGGCCACAATTGTTCGACCGGTGGATGGGGGAGCCGATCGAATAACGCAATCCTCCCCTGCAAGGGGAGGTGGCTGGCGCAGCCAGACGGAGGGGTAACGCCCTCTCGATAGCGGGTCACCCCTCCGTCAGCGCGATGCGCTGCCACCTCCCCTTGCAGGGGAGGATATTCGTGCGCCTACCCGAACATCCGCTTCATCGATCGTTCCAGCATCACGAACTGCCACAGCGTCCGGCCATGCTCGGCGCGGCCGGCATGATGTTCCTCGGCGATCCGCGCGAGCACGCCCATGTCGAACCAGCCGGTCTCGCCCAGCGTCCGCGACTTCGCCAGCGCACGCGCCTCGCCGGCCAGACCGCCACGGAACCACGCGCTGATCGGGGTCACGAACCCCATCTTCCGCCGGTAGAGGATGTCCTTCGGTAGATAGGGCTCCATCGCCTTCTTCATCAGCCACTTGCCCTCGCCGCGGTGCAGCCGCATCGACGCGGGCAACGTCGCGCAGAACTCGATCAGGCGGTGGTCGAGCAGCGGTTCGCGCGCTTCCAGCCCGACCGCCATGCTGGTGCGGTCGACCTTGGTCAGGATGTCGCCGGGCAGCCAGTGCTTGATGTCCGCATATTGCGCGCGGTCGATCGCGTCGCGCGCCGGCGCGCCCGCCATCGTCGCGACATAGCGATCCTCGGCCCGGTAGCCGCCAAGCGCCGCGAGCGCGGTCTCACTGAACAACTGGCCGCGCAGTTCCGGGGTGGTGACACCGACAGATCGCGCATAGGCCTCGCCGCCTCCCTGCGCGAGGGCGAGCAGCGTCGACTTGGCGCGCAGCGGGCGCGGTGCCCAGTCGGCCTTGGGATACCAGCGGCCGAGCGTGCCGAACACGTCCTGCCGCAGATGGTCCGGCAGCAGTCCGCGGACGCGCTCTTCGGCGGCCTGGAACTTGTAGCGGCGATATCCGGCCAGCGCCTCGTCCGCGCCATCGCCCGACAGCGCGACGGTGACGCTCTCGCGGGCGAGCGCGCAGACCTGATAGGTGGCGAGCGCGGAGGCGTCGGCAAAGGGTTCGTCGAAGCTCGCGACCAGCGTGTCGATCAGGCCGTAGTCATCGGACCCGACCACCCGCTCGCGGTGATCGGTCGCGAAGCGGCGCGCGACCGCGCTGGCATAGACGCGCTCGTCGTGGCCGGCTTCGTCGAAACCGATCGTACAGGTGCGGACCGCCTTGGGGCTTGCCTCCGCCATCAACGCGACCACCGCGGAGCTGTCGACGCCACCCGACAGGAACGCGCCCAGCGGCACGTCGGCGACCATCCGGCTGCGCACGCCGGCTCGCATCCGATCGACCAGCTCCTCGCCCAGCGCCGCGGCCGACCCGCGCGCGCGGTTGGAGAAATCGACGTCCCAGTAGCGCCGCGGCTGGGGAACGCCGCGACCGCGCTCGATCAGCAGGAAGTGCCCGGCGGCGAGTTTGCGCACGCCGGCGACCATACACGCGTCGTCGGGCACATAGCCGAGCGCGAGGTAATCCTCGACCGCGCGCAGATCCGGCGTGCGGCGTACCAGCGGATGCGCGAGCAGGCCCTTCAGTTCGGAGGCGAAGGCGACCGATCCGTCCGCCAGTTCGACATATTGGAGCGGCTTCACGCCCAGCCGGTCGCGCGCGAGGAACAGCGTGCCGGCATCATGGATCGCGAACGCGAACATGCCGTTCAGCCGGTCGAGCAGCCCCGGCCCCCACGCCCGCCAGCCGTGCAGCAACACCTCGGTATCGCCCGCGGTACGAAAGACCGCGCCCTTGGCCGCGAGTTCGGCGCGCAGTTCGGCGAAATTGTAGATCTCGCCATTATAGGTGACCGTCAGCGCGCCGTCGGACATCGGCTGCGGCGATCCGGCGAGGTCGATGATCGACAACCGCCGGTGCCCGAAGCCGACACCGGGCGCGGTCCAGATGCCGTCGCCGTCGGGGCCGCGATGCGCCTGCGCCGCGATCATCGCATGGACGCGGGTCGGGTCGACCGGCTTCGGCGTGCCCGGGTGGAAGATCCCGGCGATGCCGCACATCTAGCGAATGCCCGCGGACTGGTCGGCGAGACGGTCGATCGGGCCCAGCGCGGCCAGGAAGCGCGCGATCGGTGCGGGCGACGCCGCTTCGGTGGACAGATGGATGGCGACCGCGCGTTGCGGGCCGCCGAGCAGGCGTGCCTTCAGGGTCGCGAGCTTCATCGCCATGGGATCGTGCGTGGTGACATCGCCGAACTCGGTACCATGTCCCGACGATCCGCTCCACCGGCCCCGGCGCAGTGATCCGCATCATCGATCCGCCTGCCAGGTCGGGCAGGTCGGCGACGCGGACCCAGCGATCCTCCTCGCGCAGTACGCCGGTGCCGAACGCGGCGAGCTTTGCCCCCTCGCGCTGGCGGCCATAGACCGCGATGGCCAGGTCGACGCTCTCGCCCGACGCGTCGGCATAGCGCCCGAACAAGATGTGATCCGCGTTCGGATAATAGGGGGTCCACGGCGCGCGGGTGCTGATCGGGGCGCGGTGCCAGCCGGGGATGTCGGGCAGGTCGATATGCGCGGGCAGGACAGCGGCACGGCCGCTGATCGAGTCGCTCCACGCCGGGAAGATCGCCGCGATAATGAACGTCATGACCGAAATTAGAACGAGGCCGGGGCGACGGCGTGCCATGGTCTGCAGCCGCGCGGGGTCGAAGGCGGGATCGTCGGGCGCGCGGTCGAACCAGCGCCAGCCCATCGCGAGAACACCCGCCATCACGAGCGCGAAGAAAAGCCAGCCATAGACGATATGATCGAACCCGGTGGCCGCCTCGACCGAGGTCAGGTCCGCCGCCCAGATCGTCCCGAACGCGCGGACTCCGTTGGCGAGGACCGGGACCACTACCGACACGATCAGGAACACCGCGCGACGTCGCCACGACAGGAAACACAGATTGGCGACCAGTACGCCGAACGCGACCATCGCGATGACGAACTTCGCGCCCGAACAGGCTTCGGCGACCTCGAACCAGTAGCGGCCGGCATGGATCAGCACGCCGTCGACCACCGCGGGCACACCGACCAGATGGAGCAGCGGCATCACGATCGCGACGGTGATGCTCTGCAGCGGTGGCTCCAGCCCTTCGCCGAACGGGACGAGGAACAGCGCGTAGCCGAGCGGGAAGAGCAGCCCGCGGGCGACGTTCGGGCCGAGGACCGCGACGACCGCGCCCTGCAGCATCACGACCAGGCCGAGCTGACGCGCGAAACCGACCGACGCGGCGTCCCCCATCAGCCACCCGAACCCGCCGACCGCGACGAGCGCGAGACCGGGCCACCAGCCGACCGGTCTGAGTTGTGCGAGTTCGCCGCGGCGCTGCCAGACCAGCCAAGCGATCACCGGGCCGATGAACAGGCAATGCCCGAAGGTCGTGCTGTTCCACCAGATCCGGCCGAGATCGGCGACGTCGCTGCGGAAGAAGCAGGAGCAGCGCGGTTGCGACGAGCGCGAGCGCGAGGCTGTGGCGTTGCCACGTCGTCATGGCAGGAGCGCGTCGAGCGGGGCGAGGCGGGCGTCCCAGCCGTAGCGTGCAATGACCTGCGCGCGCGCTGCCGTACCGAGCGCGGCCGCCGCCACGGGGTCGTCGAGCAGATCGCAAATCCGGGCGGCGAAGCCTTCCGCATCGTCGGCGACGCGGATCGTGCCGGCGTGCTCGATGCCCTGAGCGGCCGGGGCGGAGGCGACCACCGGCCGCGCCATCGCCATCGCCTCGAGCACCTTGTTCTGAATCCCCCGTGCAAGCTTCAGCGGCGCGACGCAGACGTCCGCCGCGGCTAGCCAGCCGCGCACGTCGTCGACCGCACCGGTGACGATGACGTCGTCGCTCGCCAGCGCCTGCACCGCCGCGGTGGGCGCGCGGCCGACGATCGCGAAGCGGGCCGGGTGCCGGCGGCGAACGATCGGCAGGATGTCGCGCGCGAACCAGGTCACCGCGTCGATATTCGGGCGATAATCCATCTGGCCGGTGAACAGGATCAGCGGTCCGGCGATCGCTTCGGGCGACACGGCGGCCGGATCGCAGGTCGCCGAGTCGATGCCGTTCTCGACCGCCAGCACCCTGCCCTGCGCACCGCCCGCGCGGAACAGCGCGGCTTCGGCATCGCTGACGAACAGGCTGGCCGAGACTCGCGCGGCGACGTCGCGTTCGAACGCGCCGAGCAGCCGCGCCTCGCGTCGCATCATCCAGCGCATCGGTCCGCTCGAGTCCTCGGCGTAACTGGCGAACTTGGCGGAATCCATGTCGACGAAATCCATGATCGCCGGTTCGTCCGGGCCCAGATACTGTGCCATCTGGCCCGAAAAGACGAAGGTCATCGCGATCGGATGGCGCTCGCGCACCGCGGCCACCGCGGCGGCGATGCGACGATTGGCGAACGCCGTCAGCGAGACAGGCTTGCCGCCGACCAGCGCCTCGACGGCGGCACGGCGCCGCGATTTGTCGCGCGGCACGATCGTGCAGCTCGCCAGCATTCGCGTGAACGATTCCGGCGGGTCGTGATCGGCTTCGTCGTCCGCGAATGCCACGAGATGGACACGGGTGCGCGCCGCGAGATGCTGCAGGATGTGGAAGCTGCGGATCTTGTCGCCGCGATCGGGGGGAAAGGGAACGCGGTGGGCGAGGAAGAGCAAGCTCATCCCAGGCCCCTGGAGATCCACGGACCGGCGGCGTTGGCGGCCCATAGCGGGAGCTTCTTCCAGGTCCGCACCATCAGCGCGTATTTCGGGTTGAGCGGATTGACCTCGCGCGCCGGGCCGTCGCTACGCTTCGCATAGCTGCGCGGTTCGGGCGTGAACCCCCAGTTCTTCTTGAATGCCGCGGCCCCGGTCCCGGTCTTCGAGCGGCCGAAGTCGAAGCGCGTGCAGCCGCGGGCGCGGGCGTGGGCCATCAGCGCGAAATACATCCGGTCGTTGGCGCGCAGCCCCCGCGCCGCTGCGGTACCGCCGCCCCAATAGGGGAAAACGGTGCCGCGAAAATATAAGCTCAGGACGCTCGCCACCGCGCGGCCTTCGTGGCGGACGGTGAGGATATCGGCGTCCATCGATGCCATCACGGCGCGGAACAGTTTTGCCGGGAAGACCGGCGTACCCAGATTGCGGACCGACTCGGCATACACGCGGTAATGCTCGGCTTGAATCGCGCGGTCAGTACCGGTCGCGATCTCGAGATCGAAGCCTAGCGCGCGACGCACTTCCGCCCGCTGTTTGCGGGGAATGGCGAGCAGTTCGGCATCGTCATCCGCCGCCAGGTCGCGGGCGAAACCGAGATAACTGGTGGCATCGCTCGTCCAACCATCCGGCGCTGCACCGCCGCGCAGTTCTACCGAGGGGCAGCCGATCCGTTGCGCGAGCGCCCAGGCCGCGTCGGACAGCTCTTCCACCGCGTCGCCCAGCACGCCGCCATCGACGCCGAACCCGGTCGAAACCAGCGCGCGACCGAAGAGCGGCGAGCGCATTTCGCTGAGTGGCAGGACTCCCGCGATCGAGCCGTCGGCGCGTTCGGCGATCAGGTAGCGGGCACGCTGGCCACAGCCGGCCTGCACGGCCAGGCTCCAATCAGGAAGGTGAAACGGCGTCGCACCCGCGGCCGCTTCGACGAAGCCGGCGATCCGCGCGCACTCGGACGCGTCGCGCAAATCCACTTCCCGCACGGCAACCGGTGCCGCCACCGGATCGGTCATAGCAGTCGTGCGGCTTCGCGCGCCACCACCGCATCGACGCGGCCCCAGTCGTGCCGTCCGATCAGCCCGCGCAACTTGCCCTGCATCGCCGCCAGCCGCGCATAATGGCGCAGCTTCGATCGCATCGGTGCCGCCGTCACGCGCGGCTGAGCGGGATCGATCTCCCAGGGGTGAAAGTAGAATATTGCCGGTCGCTCGGCGCGATTGACCTGGCGGACCGCGAAGTCGGTAAGCGCGGACGGCAACAGGCGGAAGAAGCCGCCCCCGGTCGCCAAGCGGCGCTTGCCGATCTCCGCCACCGTCACCGGGAGTTCGATCAGCGCGCTGTCGGCGAGCGGCTTGAACGCATAGCGTGGGGCTTCCCGCCAGCCATAGTGATCGTGTTTCAGCGGCGCGACGCTCGACGAATAGGCATAGCCCTCCTCGGCCAGGACGCGGTGCGCCCAGGGCGTGCGCTGGTCAATCGAAAAGCTCGGCGCGCGGTAGCCCGTCACCTTCTGCCCGGCCGCATCCTCGATCGTCGCACGCGCGCGGGCGAGATCGGCGCGGAAGATTTCGGCATCCATCGTGAAGACGCGCTGGTGGTCCCAGCCGTGACTGGCGATCTCGTGCCCTGCATCGACGATGCGGCGGATGAGCCGCGGGTAGCGGTCGGCGACCCAGCCGAGCGTGAAGAAGGTGCCGACGACGCCGCTTTCCGCGAACAACGCCAGCGTCGCATCGGTGTTCGCTTCGACCCGCGAATCGAGGCCGTTCCAGTCGGCCTTGTCGATCACGCGTTCGAACGCGCCGACCTGAAACCATTCCTCGACGTCGACGGACATGCCGTTGCGCATGTCAGGCCGCGTCGTGCCAGTTCGCGACACCCCGGATCGGCGCGTAATCGGGTTTCGCCGAATCGCTCTCGACCCAGTCGACCAGCAGGGTGAGCACCCGGCGCAGCGCCGCGTCCTGCTGTTCGACGCGCGCTTCGAGTTCGGCAACGCGCGCGGTGAGTTCGGTATCGACGGCCGGGGCTGCGCGAACGGCCGGGGTTGCCTCGGGCGTGGACGCGACCGGTGCCGTTTCGGGTTCGTCGGGCGTGGTGAGGGCCAGTGTCGGCAGGTCGGCGTCGAGGTCGCCGATCACGGCGTTGACGACGGCTTCGTCGATCAGCGTCAGGTCCTCGATCGAGGCGTGCAGCATGACGCGGCCGGCGAGCAGGTTGAGCCGGCGCGGGACGCCGCCCGAACCGCGGTACAGCGCGGCGAACGAATCGTCCTGGAAATCGGGGTTGCCGGTCCACCCGACCACCGCCAGCCGGTGCGCGATATATTCGGAAACCTCGTGCTCCTCCATCGGGTCGAGATGGTGGATCGCGATGATCCGCTGGCGCAGCTGTTCGAGGCGGTCGGAACCGTGCAGGCGATCGCGGAAATCGGGCTGGCCGAGCAGCAGTATCTGCAGCAGCGCCTGGCCCCCCGCCTGGAAGTTCGACAGCATCCGCAACTCCTCGAGCGCGGACACCGGCAATGCCTGCGCCTCGTCGACGATCAGCAGCGTGCGACGCCCGGTGCGCGCGACGGCGTGCAGCCCGCGTTCGATCGCGGTCAGCAACTCCGCCTTTTCGAGCCCCGCCGGGTTCACGCCAAGGTCGGTCGCGACGATCCGCAACAGGTCCTCGGCCTCGATCGCGGTTGAGACGATCTTGATCGCGTTCAGGGCCTTGTGGTCGATCGTGTCCATCAGATGGCCGACGAGCGTGGTCTTGCCCGCGCCGATGTCGCCGGTGATGACGATGAAGCCCTCACCCTGCGCCAGCCCATAGCCGAGATACGCCATCGCCTTGCGGTGGGTGGCGGTCTCGAACCAGAATTTCGGGTCCGGGGTCAGCTGGAACGGCCGACCGGTCAGTCCATAATGTTCGTCGTACATATGCCTGTCCTAGAACTGATAGCGCGCACCGAGCAGCGCCTGCGCTGACCAGTCGCTGTCGAAATCGCCGACCTTGAAGCTGTACAACCCGACCGAGGCGGTCGTTCCGAGGCGGCCGAAGTTGCGATAGTAACTCCCGGTTGCGCCATATGACCACACGCCACCGTCGCTGAGCCCGTCCCCAAGTCCGCCGCCGACGCCGCTGTCGTAGTAATTGACGAAGGCGTTGGCGTTGATGCCCGACACCTCGGTCAACGATCGGGCGTAGAACAGCTGGCCGTAATAGCTCTGATCCTCGAGCCCGGAGACCACGATCCCGGGTGCGACGCGCGGCGCGTACAGCTTGCGGTTGGCATAGCCGATGCCGGCGCCCCAGGTGCTGCGCCCACGGGTCGCGATCACGACGCCGTCGATCCCGCGGGCGCGGTAGCTCGCGGTCGAGATCGACTGGAAGACGTCGTCGAGGCAACCGCCGGGCGCAGCGCCGGTCGATCCGAACACGCAGCCGTTGAACTGCTGGCTGAACCCCTGAGTCGGCGAGACGAAGCTGGTCGGGATGTTGGCGAGCCCGGTCCGGAGCTGGCGGCCAAAGGTCTGGACGCCGTCATAGACGTTGAGCTGCAGGCCGACGCCCTGCGACGCCTGGTAGGTGGCGGTGCCGGTATAGCTGAGCGAACCATAGCGCTTGCCGACCCGTCCCTCGACCGAGGTCCGGCGGTTCGGGCGCCAGATCACGCCAGCGTCGTAATAGACCCCGTCGGTGCGATAGGCGATCCGGCGCGGCGAACCCGGCGCGGTGATGAAGCGGCCATTGTCGTCGAGCACCGGTGCGCCGGCCGTGTCGACAAGCGCGTCCTTCTGGCTGGTCTCGATCTTCTCGTACCCGACACCGGCGGTCAGCGCGACATAGGGCGATATCGGCAGCAGCGCGTCGCCGCGGCCGTAATAGCCTTCGTAGCGCTGCTTGAGCTGGCTCGCGGTCTCGCGGTCGTAGCCAGCACTGGCGGTCAGGCCGACCGGCAGCAGCGTGCCGGGCTTGAAGCCGGCGCTGGCGGTCGCGGTATGGCCGATCGAATCGTCGTAATAATCGAGCCGCCGGCTGCCGATATCGGTATCGGCGAAGGTCGGCGTCTCGACCTTGGTGTATCCGAAGCGATAGTCCGCGTTGAACGCGATCGGGCCGGCGTTGGTCGCCAGGCTGGGGCCGACATAGCCGGCATAGACCTGCGCGATGTTGTCGACGTTGCCGACCAGGATGCCGGGCGCCGATCCGCGGATGTCTGACCGGGCGCGCGTCGCGATGCCGCCGGCCTCGACCGACAGCGCACGCGTCAGCTGCACGTTGGCGCGGGCGAGACCCGACAGGACGTCCTGGTCGCCGATGCGGTCGTCATAGGCGAAGCGGTGCTCGTAGCGCACGCTGGCCTGTGCCGAGACGCGCTGGGTCTGCACCGATCCATCCAGGCCGGCCGCGAGCGTGGTATAGGTCACGACATCGCCGCCGTTGAGGTCGGCGTCGAGGATCTGGCTCGCCTCGACATAGGGCGTCAGCGTGACGCGGCGTGCATCTTGCGCGATCGCGGGGTTGCTCGCGAGCAATGCGATCATCGCGACGCCACCCCCCCGGGTCGTCGCACGGAACATGGCGGTCACTTGGATCCCTCCTGGCCGTAATAGCTACCGAACCGGGCGCCGCCAGGTACGAACGAAACGGCGTTGAGGACGAGCTGGATGTGTTCGCAGCTGTCGAGCAGGTTGACCGCGTCGCGCAACTCGCCCTCGGGCGTGCGATCGGCGCGGACCACGAGCATCACCTGGCCGACCAGCATCGCCAGCACCGCAGCGGGCGACGCGGCGAGCGCGGGCGGCGAATCGAAGATGATGATACGGCGCGGATTGGCCGCCAGCAGCCGCGCGAGCACGGTCCGCGTGCGCGCGCTGGCGAGCAGTTCGGTGTCCATCGCGGTCTTGGTGCCGGCGGGCAGGATCGAGAGGTGCGACACGTCGGTGCGGATCACCAGCGTCTCGACGTCGATACGCGAATCGGCGAGCGCGTCGAGCAGCCCGGGCGCGTCCGCGATCCCCAACCGGTTGACGATGTCGGGCTTGGCGACATCGGCGTCGACCAGCAGCACGTCGGTATCTCGCTCGGCAGCCAGCGACAGCGCCAGGTTGATCGCGCAGAAGGTCTTGCCGTCCTCCGGCCGGGCCGAGCAGACCAGGATGGTGCGCGCGGCGTCGGGGCTGTCGCTGTCGGCGATACGACCCTGGGTGATCAGCAGCTGGCGCTTGATGAGGCGGAATTCCTCGGCGAGCGGACCGACCGGTGCGCCCGGTACGATCATGCCGTTGCCCGCGAGCATTCCGCGATCGATCGGCGCGATGTCGCCCTGGTCGATCGGCAGATGGAAATCGTCGGGCAGTTCCTCGCCCACCGGCGCGCGCAGTTCCTCGGGAATCGCGAGGAAGGTCGGGTCGGTGTTGACGGAAACGGGGCTCGCCGGAGTCGGGTCCGCTAGCGCAGGGTCCGCGGGAACGGCCTCCTGCTCCACGGCCGGCAGATCGCGCGCGCGGGCATGTGCGCCGAAATCATAGACCTTGGCGGCCCGTTCGAGCAGCGACGGCTCGCGCGTGGTGTTCCTGGTCACGGTCATATCCTTCGCGCCGCCCACGTCACGCCGCCAGCCCGCGCTGGAGGATCTCGACCCCCAGCAGCAGGACATAGGCGGCTCCCAGCGCGGCGGTGCCGCCCAGGAACATCTTCAGTTTACGACGGCGCTGTTCGGACTGGACCCGCGTCACGACCTCGCCGATCGACCCGATCACGGCCAGCCCCGATGCTTTTTGCAGCCGCGCGCCGGTCGCGAACGTGGTCCGCAACTGACCCATCGCGAACGCCGCGCCTACCCCTGCGCCGAGCCCGGCGATCAGGACGCCGGTCAGCAACAGCATGCGGTTCGGCGCGGTCGGGGTGCGCGGCGTGGTCGGCGGATCGATCACGCTGAATTTTACGCGGTCGGTCTGGGTCTGCGCCTGGCCACGCAGCGCGATCTGTTCGCGCTGGGTCAGCAGCTGCGCGTACTGGTCCTTCAGCACCTGATAGTCGCGGTCGATGCTGCCCTGTTCGGCGGCAGCCTCGGGATCGGCGGCGATCTTGCTGTTGAGCAGGTCGACATCGCCCTGCAGCTGGCTCTTCCGCATCCGCAGCGCGGCGACCGCTGCCTGCTTGTCGGCGAGCATCGATTGCAGCGAGACGAACAGCGGGTTGGCCGTCGCACCCGCGCCACCGCTGCCGCCCGCCAGCGGCTCGCCGCTGGCAGCCGCGGTGGCGGCGGCGAGCTGGCTTTTCAGCGCGACGACGTCGGGGTGGCTGTCGGTGTAGCCGCGCGCGCGTGCATCGGCGAGCTGGCCCTGGATCGCCTGCAGACGCGCGCGGGCGGGACCGGCCGACCCGGCGGTGCCGCCGGCGCCGGCGACGGTCTTTGGCGTACCCGCCATCTGGCCCTGGACCGCGGCGAGCCCCGATTGCGCGGCGGCAAGGTCGCCATCGACCTGCGACATCTGCGCGCGCGATGCGCCGATGCGGTCGCTGACCGATCCGGTGCCGGGGAGCGATCCCATATAGCGATTCTGGAAATCGGCGCGTTTGGCCTCGGCGTCCTGCAACTGCTTCTGGCGCTGTTCGAGCTGCGCGTCGAGGAAGGTAAGGCTCTGGCTGGTGCTGGTGCGATCGCCCGCCAGATTCTGTTCGACGAAGATATCGATCAGCTTCTGCGTGATCGTCCGCGCCAGCTTGGGGCTGGAGGCGGTCGTCGTGATCTGGAACAGGTTATCCTGCTGCGACACGATCTTGATGTTCTGCGCGAGCCCGGCGACGCGGTCGGCGACGTCGCGGTCGCTCGACACGGTGTTGGCCAGATCTGTCCCGCGCACGACCTTTTCGAGGTTCACCGCGGAAACCAGGGTCTGGCGGATGGTATCGACATCCTTCTGCGTGGACTGCGCGGGCGCATCCATCGTCGTCGGCAGGATGTTCTGCATCTGCACGAACACCCGCGCGCTCGATTCATACTTGCTCGGGATCTGCGACACGACCAGCCAGCCGAGTACGCAAACGCCCCACGCCACCGCGAGCGCAAGCCAGCGGCGGTTCCAGATCGCATGCAGCGCGATGCGGGCCTCGTCGTAGATCCCGTTCATATCAGAACATCGATTCCGGAATGATGATCACGTCGCCGGGTTCGAGCCGGACGTTGGCCGACGAATTGCCCTTCTTGAGCAAATTGCCGATCTGCAGCGCGAATTCGGTCTGCTTGCCGGTGGCACGGTCGTAGCGGACCAACCGCGCCTTGTTGCCCGCGGCGTACTGGCTGAGCCCGCCGACCGCGATCATCGCGTCGAGCAGCGTCATGTTGGCGCGGTAGGGGATCGACGCGGGCTTCTCGGTGGCGCCGACGATGCGGACCTGCTGGCTGTAGGTGCCCGAGAAATTCTCGACGATGACCGAGACGATCGGGTCCTTGATGTACTGGGCCAGCGCCTTCTTCATGTCCTCCGCCAGCACGGCGGGCGTCTTGCCGACCGCGGGCATGTCGTTGATCAGCGGCGTGGTGATGCGGCCGTCGGGGCGCACCTGGACCTTCGACGACAGCTCCGGGTTGCGCCAGACGAAGATGTTGAGCTGATCGAGCGGCCCGATGACGTATTCCTCGCCGGGCATCTCCTTGTTCGCGACATAGGCCGCGGGCGGCAGTTCGGGACGCCCGCCGGTGCTGGTACAGGCCGCCAGCGTCGAGGCGGCGAGGCCGGTAATCAGCAGGGTACGGGCAACGGGTCCGGCACGCATGGGCAAATATCTCCTGACGTCATGCCGGCCACGGGTCTACACCGGGATCGGCTGAACTCAGGATCGATATGGGTTGAACAGGTGAATATAGCGTTAGGAACGCTCGACAACTAGTTCGATCGCCGGTGGGTGGCCGAGGAACGCCGCCGGGCTGGCCGACGCCCCGTAAGCCCCTGCCAGGAAGATCGCGATCAGGTCGCCGACCTCGACCGGCGGCAGCGCGACGCGGTCGCCGAGACGGTCGAGCGGCGTGCATAGCGGTCCGACCACAGTGACCTCGGCAGTCGGCGCCTCCCCCATCCGCGCGGCGACCGCCAGCGGATAGTTGCGGCGGACGACGGTGCCGAAATTGCCGCTGGCGGCGAGCTGGTGGTTGAGACCGCCGTCGACGATGACGAAGGTCTCGCCCTGGCTCTGCTTCACGTCGACGACCCGGGTGAGGTAGACCCCGGCCTCTGCGACCAGCCAGCGGCCGAGTTCGATCGCGAACCGCGTGTCGGCGAGGATCGGCGCGCGCCGGGCCAGCGATTCGGCCAGCGCCGCGCCGACCCGCTCGACGTCGAGGGCTACGTCGCCGGCGAAATACGGGACGCCGAAGCCGCCGCCGAGATTGATTAGTGGCGGTGCGACGCCGGCCTCTTCGGCGAGTCGGGCGGCGAGTGCGAGCGTCGCGGACTGCGTGTCGATGATCGCCTGCGCGTCGAGCGCCTGGCTGCCCGCATAGATGTGGAACCCACGCCAGTCCGCGCCAGCCGCGACAATCCGCCGGACCAGCGCTGCGGCGCGGACCGCATCGACTCCGAACGGGGACGCCCGCCCGCCCATCTTCATGCCGCTGCCACGGAGTTCGACGTCGGGATTCACGCGGACCGCCAGACGCGGCGTGACGCCGACGCGGTCGCCGATCGCGAAGGCGCGGGTCGCTTCGCCCTCCGATTCGACGTTGAGCGTGGCGCCGGCGCGGATCGCCGCGGTCAGTTCGTCGTCGCGCTTGCCGGGACCGGCGAAGCTGATCGCCTGCGCGGGCTTTACCGTGAGCGCCTTAGCGAGTTCGCCGGACGAGGCGACGTCGAGGCCGTCGACTAGCGGTGCGATCGCGGCGAGCAGCGCGGGAAGCGGGTTCGCCTTGATCGCGTAATGGAGGTCGATGCCTGGAAACGCGGCACGGAAGCGCGCGACGCGGGTCGCGACGGCGGCCATGTTATAGACGAACAGCGGTGTGTCGCCGGCCTCCGCGACGAGCGAGTCGACTGAGCGCCCAGCAATGCTCAACGCGCCCGCCTGATCCAGAAACTCCGGCGGAAGTGGCCCGATCGGCTTCATCGACTCACCTCCTTGTTCCCCGCGAAGGCGGGGGCCCAGCCTGGGCCCCCGCCTTCGCGGGGGAACACGCTCTGGCCGTTGTAGCGATCGCGGACCGATCGAGCTTGCCGTTCGCATTACGGGGAAGTTCGTCGAACCAGTCATACCGCGCCGGCTGCATGAAACTCGGCAACACCCCCCGAAGCCGAGCACGCAACGCAGCCTCGTCCGCAGCATCCCCCGCCACCGCAACCACGATCGCCTGCCCCAACCGCTCGTCCGCGATCCCGACCGCAACCGCCTCGCGCGCCTCGCCGCCTGCCAGCACCGCCTCCTCGATCTCGAGCGGACTGATGCGGTTGCCGGCGCTCTTGATCATCTCGTCGTCGCGCCCGACGAACCGCAGCAAGCCGTCCGCCCCCTCCATCACGGTGTCGCCGGACCAGACCGCAAGGCTGCCATCCGGTTCGCGCCGAAACCGCTGCGCACTCCGCTCCGGGTCCCGCCAATAGCCTTGCGCCACCAGCGGCCCGGCATGGACGAGTTCGCCGGGTTCGCCGACCGCGGCCTGCGTCCCGTCCGCGCGCCGCACCGTCACCTCCGCTAACGGGATCGCGCGCCCCATCGCGTCGGGGTGCGTATCGATCAGCGCGGGATCGAGATAGGTCGAACGAAACGCCTCGGTCAGGCCGTACATCGCGTAGACCACCGCCGCCGGAAAGCGCTCGCGCAAGCCCCGCACCAGCCGCGGCGTCAGCGCGCCGCCCGAATTCGTCAGGCGCTTCAGCCGCGCCGCAGTCTCGGGCGGCCACTCCGCCTCCAGCAGCTGCACCCACAGAGGCGGCACTCCCGCCAGCGTCGTCGCACCGGTCCGCTCGACCGCCTTCACGACGTCACGCGCGGTCAGATAGTCGAGCGGCGCCACCGAAGCTCCCGCCGCCCAGGTCGAAAACAGCTGGTTCTGGCCATAGTCGAAGCTCAGCGGCAGGACACCGAGCACCCGGTCGTCCGGGGTAAGCTCCAGGTAGTGTGCAACCGAGATCGCACCCAGCCACAGGTTCGCATGGCTGAGCATGACGCCCTTCGGCCGGCCGGTGGAGCCCGAGGTATACAGGATCGCGGCGAGCGCATCGGGATCAGCGGAAGATGGACCTAGCCCCTCCTCGTTCCCCGGCGAGGGCCGGGGCCCAGTTGGGAGAACGGATGTAACCGATGGCTCAACCTCGTCATCAAGGCCTTGCCAACTGGGCCCCGGCCTCCGCCGGGGAACGAGGGGGACGTCGCGGTCCTCCACTACAACGCATCCCGCAGGCACGTCGGCCCCCTCCAGCGTCCCCGCCCGCGCACCCTGCGTCACCAGCAGCACAGCCCCGCTGTCGGCCAAAATATGCGCCACCTGCGCTCGCCGCAGCGCGGGGTTCACCGGCACATGCACCAGCCCAGCCCGCGCCACCGCTAGCGGCATCACGCACGCCACCCGCGTCTTCGGCAGCCACGTCGCCACCCGGTCTCCCGGTGCAAGCCCCCGCCCCGCCAGCCATCCCGCCGCCGCCGCGACCGCCGCCTCCAGATCGGCGAACGTCATCGTCCCGGTGCGATCGACCAGCGCCACGGCATCCGCCGCACCACGCGCGGGCAGATGGTCGATCGGATAGGGTTTTGGGTCGAGCGCGATCATCGCGCCCTCATAGCGCCAAGCCGTTGCCGAATTCACCCCCGCACTATACCGCAGGCCCGATTGCAACCGTTTGGGCCTGTACCTTGATCCCTGAAGGAACCAACCAAGTCGACGCCGCGGTCCGCGCGGTGCTCGCCGACATCCTCGGCCTGAGCGACGCGCGCGTCGCCGCCTTCACGTCCGAGACGCCGTTGTTCGGCGCGTTGCCCGAGCTCGATTCGATGGCCGTGGCCGGCGTGCTGACCGAACTCGAAGACCGGCTCGGCATCGTCATCGAGGATGACGAGGTCGACGGCGAAATGCTCGAGACATTCGGCGCGCTGGTCCTGTTCGCTGCGAACAAGGCGCTTGTCTGACCGCTACGCCTGGGCTGGCGGCGCTGAGGCGCAGCTATGCCTGGGGCCATTTGGCGATACCGAATCCGCGGTCGTCCTGATAGCACCTGCGCTGTTCGAGGAAGCCAACCGGATGCGCGCGGTCACGGTCGCGATCATGCGCGCGCTAGCGGCCCGCGGCATCGCTAGCATCCTGCCCGACCTGCCAGGCACCAACGACAGTCTGGTCGCGACCTGTGACGCCCGGCTCGAGGATTGGCGTATGGCTTTCGCCGCCGCCGTACCGTCTCGCCCGACGTACAGCGTCGCGATCCGGGGCGGCGCGCTGCTCGACGTCGAGGCCGATGTCGCAGGCCGGTATCACTGGTCGCCGCCGCAAGGCGCCGATCTCGTGCGCGATCTCGTCCGCGCGCGGCTGGCCGGTGTCCGCGAAGGCGGCGCGGCGTTCGATCCGGCAGATATCGACCAGCCCGGCCCACCGATCGAACTCGCGGGCAACGCCGTCTCGCGCGACTTGCTCAGAGCTCTCGACGCTGCCGAACCGCTGGCGGCGCAGCGGGTCGTCCGTCTGGAAGGTGATCACCGCCCTGCCGACCGACGATTCGCCGGACGACCGCTGTGGCGTGCTGCTGAGCCCGGCGCCGATCCGGCGCTCGCCGCTGCGATCGCCGACGACATCGCAGACTGGATCGCCTGATGCGGCGCGTGATCGCAATCCCGTGCGAAGGCGAGATGCTGTCCGCGACGCTGGACGACGCCGACGGGCGCACCGGGCTGCTGATCGTCTCGGGCGGCAACGAGATCCGCTGTGGCGCCCACCGCGGCATGGCGATGCTCGCCCAGCGACTGGCGGACCGCGGCGTGCCGGTGCTGCGCTACGATCGGCGGGGCATCGGCGATTCGAGCGGCGAGAATTGTGGCTTCCTGAGTGCTCAGCCCGACCTTGCCGCGACCGTCGCTGCGTTCCGCGCGATGGCGCCCGGGGTCGATCGCATGATCGGGTTCGGCAACTGCGATGCGGCCAGCACGCTCGCGCTGTTCGGTCGCGACGCAGGGCTGGACGGCGTCATCCTCGCCAACCCGTGGGTGACCGAACAGACCGACGCCCTACCCCCCGCCGCCGCCATTCGCGCACGCTATGCCGTACGGATGCGTGATCCGCAGGAGTGGGTTCGGCTGTTTCGCGGTGGCGTAGATGTTCGCAATCTTCTGCGTGGCTTGCGCAAACTTCTTACCAAATCGAGCGAGCAGGCGGACGGTCTAGAATCGCGTGTCGTGGGCGACATACACCGGTGGGGCCTCGCCGCGACCGTCATCCTGGCCAGCGGCGACGCAACAGCGCTTGCCTTCGCCGCCTCAGCCCGACGTACCGAGCTTAGGTGCACGACCATCGACATCGAGACGGCGTCGCACAGCTTTGCTGGAGCCGCCAACGGAGCACTACTCGAGGCCGCGATCCGGTCCGTGCTCGACCACTCGTAGAGCCCGCTATTCGGCGGCTTCGGCCAGTTCCGCGAACTCAGCCGCCGCCAGGAAGCGTTCCGCGTCCAGTGCCGCCATGCACCCGGTCCCCGCCGCGGTCACCGCCTGGCGATAAATCTTGTCGGCGACGTCGCCGCACGCAAACACGCCCTCGACGCTGGTCCGCGTGCTGCCGGTCTCGACCGCGATATAGCCGTCCGAATCGAGGTCGATATGGCCGCGGAACAGCTCGGTCGCGGGATGATGCCCGATCGCGACGAAGCCGCCGTCGACGTCGAGCCGGCTATGCTCGCCGGTCACGGTATCCTCGAGGTCGAGCGCGACCAGCCCGGCATTGCCACCGCCATCGATAAAGCCCCGCACTTCCTTGTTCCAAAGCACCGACACGCCCTTGTGCGCGAACAGCCGCTCCTGGAGGATTTTCTCGGCCCGCAGCGAATCGCGGCGGTGGATCAGCGTGACGTCAGGCGAATGGTTGGTCAGGTACAACGCTTCCTCGACCGCGGTGTTGCCGCCGCCGATCACCGCGACCTTCTTGCCGCGATAGAAGAACCCGTCGCAAGTCGCACAGGCGCTTACGCCTTTTCCCTTCATCGGCTCTTCGCTGTCGATCCCGAGCCACTTGGCCTGCGCGCCGGTCGCGATCACCAGCGTATCGCCTTCATAGACGTCGCCGCTGTCGCCGATCAGGCGGAACGGACGGCGGGTCAGGTCGACCTCGACGATCGTGTCCCACATCATCCGCGTGCCGACATGCTCGGCCTGCGCCTGCATCTGTTCCATCAGCCACGGCCCCTGGATCACGTCCTTGAAGCCGGGGTAATTCTCGACGTCGGTGGTGGTGGTCAGCTGGCCGCCGGGCTGGATGCCCTGCACGACGATCGGCGCCATCCCGGCCCGCGCGCCATAGATCGCGGCGGACAGCCCGGCGGGGCCGGAGCCGAGAATGAGCATGCGGGTGGTATGGGTCGTCATGGGGCAGATCCTTGGTGCGTCGGTGCCTATCTAGGCGATGAGCGGTGCGATTTGAACTGCCGCGATGCGGTTCTGCGTGCATCGAAAGCCAAGCCGCTTCGTTTGATGGCAAAAGCGAAGGACCGAGCCATGAGCGACGACATCGATATCGAGGAATACACCGCACCCGCCGGCGGCTGGGGATCGATGCGATCGCTGGTCGAGATCAGCGCGCGCGAGAAGATCGGGCCTGAGACGCTTCGGGAACTGACCCGGCAGAACAAGCCCGACGGTTTCGTCTGCGTCAGCTGCGCCTGGGGCCGCCCCGCCAAGCCGCATATCGCCGAGTTCTGCGAGAACGGCGCCAAGGCGACGGCGTGGGAGCTGACCAGCTATCGCAACACCCCCGCGTTCTTCGGCGAGCACAGCGTCACTGCGCTGCGGGAGTGGAAGGATTTCGACATGGAGCAGGCTGGGCGCCTTACCCATCCGATGAAGTACGATGCGAGCAGCGACCGCTATGTCGCTGTAAGCTGGGCCGAAGCTTTTGCCGATATCGGTGCCAAGCTGCAGGGCTACGACCCCAAGAAGGTGATCTTCTACGCATCGGGCCGTGCCAGCCTCGAGACCTCGTACATGTATGGCCTGATGGCGCGGATGTATGGCAGCCAGAACCTGCCCGACAGCTCGAACATGTGCCACGAGACGACGTCGGTCGGGTTGAAGTCCGCGATCGGCTCGCCGGTCGGGACGATCCAGCTCGACGACTATGAGAAATGCGACGCGATCTTCTTCTTCGGGCAGAACCCGGGGTCGAACAGCCCGCGCTTCCTCCACCCGCTGCGCGATTGCGCCAAGCGCGGGGTCGAGATCGTGGTGTTCAATCCGCTCAAGGAACGCGGCCTGGAACGCTTCCAGGACCCGCAGAACCCGCTTGAGATGGCGACCGGCAAGTCGACGCCGATCGCCTCGCAATATCATCAGGTCAAGGCCGGCGGCGACATCGCCGTGATGATGGGCATTTCGAAGTTCGTGATCGAAGCCGATGATATCGCGCGCCAATCCGGCGCACCCGGGATCATCGACCACGCCTTCATCGCCGAGCACACCACCGGGTTCGACACCTTCGCCGACAAGGCGCGCGCGACCAGCTGGGACGCGATCGAGCTCAACAGTGGCCTGACGCGCGCGGCGATCGAAGAGGCCGCCGCGGTCTATGCGCGATCGAAGGCCACGATCGTCGTCTATGGCATGGGCCTGACCCAGCACGTCCACGGCATCGACAACGTCCACATGGTCGTCAACTTCATGCTGTTGCGCGGCAATGTCGGGCGGCCGGGCGCGGGCTTCGGCCCGGTCCGCGGCCATTCGAACGTCCAGGGCCAGCGCACCGTCGGCATCACCGAGAAGCCGGAGCTCGCGCCGCTCGACCGGCTCAAGGCGCTGTACGACTTCGAGCCGCCGCGCGAGCTCGGTTGGGACACCGTGGCATCCTGCGAAGCGGTGATGGCGCACGAGGCGCAGGCGTTCGTCGGTCTGGGCGGCAATTTCGTCCGCGCCGTCGCCGATACCGCATCGGTCGAGGATGCCTGGCGCGACCTCGACCTGACGGTGCATATCGCGACCAAACTCAATCGGTCGCACCTGTTGCCTGGCAAGACCTGTTACCTGCTGCCCTGCCTCGGCCGGATCGAGACCGACATGCAGGCGACCGGTCCGCAGAGCGTGTCGATCGAGGATTCGTTCAGCCACATCTACGGATCGAAGGGCAAGGCGACCCCGGCCGCCGACACGCTGTTGTCCGAACCCGCGATTCTGGCCGGAATCGCGAAGGCGATGATGCCCGCCAACCCCAAGGTCGACTGGGACGCCTGGGCGGGCGACTACGCCAAGGTGCGCGATCAAATCGAGGCGACCTATCCGGACATGTTCGCGAATTTTAACGATCGGATGTTCACGCCTGGCGGGTTCTGGAAGGGCAATGCCGCCGCACATCGCGAATGGAAGACGAAAAGCGGCAAGGCTGAATTCAACACGCCAGAGGTGCTGAGCGCGACCGGGTTCGACGATACCGAGGGTCGCTTCCGGCTGATGACGCTGCGGTCCAACGACCAGTTCAACACCACGATCTATGGCTATCACGACCGGTTCCGCGGGGTGAAGGGTACGCGCGACATCATCTTCATGAACCGCGTCGACATGGCGAAGCTTGGGGTCGCGGATGCCGATATCGTGCACCTAGTCGGCGATGCCGGCGACAATGCGCAGCGCCGCGTCGAGGGGCTGCGGGTCGTCGAATACGACATCCCGGTCGGCTGCGTCGGGGCCTATTACCCCGAATGCAACACCCTCATACCGATTGCGCACCACGCCATCGAAAGCCATGTTCTGGCAGCGAAATCGGTACCGGTGCGGTTGGAGAAGGCATGATCCTGGGGGTGGTCCTGGCAGGCGGTCGATCGTCGCGCTTCGGGTCGAACAAGGCGGCCGCGCTGTTCGAAGGGCGCGCGCTGGTCGAGCACGCCCGCGCCGTGCTGGCACCGCACGTCGCGACGACGATGATCGTCGGCGGCGAGGCTGGCGACATGCCCGATTTGCCCCGCCCCGACATGGGTCCGCTCGGCGGTATCGCCGGTGCGCTCGATCGCGCCGGCGCGCTTGGCTACGCGTCGGTGATCACGATCGCCTGCGACATGCCGCGCGTCCCGGAGGGGCTGATTGCCGCCCTCGCTCGTCAGATCCCGTCCTATTGCGCCGACGTGCCTGTACTCGGTCATTGGCCTGTCGCCGTCGGCGCGGCATTACGCGCGAATATCGATGCGTTCCCGGACCGGTCGGTGCGACGCTGGGCGCGGTCGATCGGCGCCGTGCCGATCGAATCTGACAGTCCGATCCCAAACGTCAACACGCCCGCCGAGTTGGCGGCGCTATGACGTCATCGCGTGTCGAGTCGGTCGGAATCCTTCGTCCCGACGGGTTCGGATCCACGGATCGCCAGATCGCGATCGAGGCGCCGGTCGCGATCGAGGTCGATGGGCTCGGCTATGCGGTGATGATGATGACCCCCGCCGACCTGCCCGAATTCGCCACCGGGTTCCTGCTGACCGAGCGACTGGCCGACACCCCCGCCGACATCGGGGATATCGATGTGTTCGAGGGCGAGATCGGCTGGATCGTCCGCGCGACGCTGGCGGAGCGATGCCGGGGCCGCATCCACGACCGCGTCCGCCACCGCACCAGCGACACCAGCTGCGGCCTGTGCGGGATCTCCGGGCTGGAACAACTGCGTCGACCGGTCGCGCATCGGCCGCCGGCACCCTCTGTCGAGCGAGATGCAGTATTCGCCGCGCTGGCGGGCCTGCGCGCGCACCAGCCGTTGAACGCCGCGACCGGCGCGATCCATGCGGCGGCGGCGTGTGACGCCGACGGGGCGGTAATCGCCGCCTATGAGGATGTCGGTCGCCACAACGCGCTCGACAAGCTGGTCGGCGGGCTGGCGATCGCGGGCACCGCCCGCGCGTTCATCCTGGTCACGTCGCGGATCAGTTTCGAGATGGTCGACAAGGCGCTGGTCGCGAGCGTGCCGATGCTGGTCGGCATCTCCGCGCCGACCAGCCTGGCGATCGATCACGCCCGCGAACACGGACTGACGTTGCTGGCGCTGGCGCGGAGCGATGCGATCCTGGTCGTCAACGACCCCTGGAACCGGTTCGACGGATCGCCAGCGTCCTGAGGAGCGTCTTGCCTCGGCAACCGGGTTCCCCCTAGGCGCGCTCCACCATGACCACCGCGCAGACGCTCCCTCCGACCGAACCCGACGGCGCCCCCCGCCTCGCATCGCTCGATATCCTCCGCGGGATCGCGATCCTCGGTATCCTGTTCATGAACGTCAACGACATGGGACAGTCGTTCAGCAACCCCGACATCCGCCAGTTGGGATGGACCGTGGCGGACCGGGTCGCATGGTGGACGCGCGCGATCCTCGCCGACGGCACCGCGCGCGGGCTGTTGGAGATGCTGTTCGGCGCCGGGATGGTGATCCTCACCGACCGCCTCGCGCAGATGGTCGACGAGACGCTGGTCCGCGAGCGCTATTACTGGCGGAACGCGGTGCTGTGGGGGTTCGGTATCATCCACATGTTCGTGCTGCTGTGGCCGGGAGACATCCTCCACACCTATGCGGTCGCGGCGTTGATCGCCTTCGGGTTCAGGCTGATGCGGCCACGCGCGTTGATCGCGATCGGGTTGATCGCGGCCACCGTCCAGCTTGGCGGCGCAGGCTTTTTCGGCGTGTATCGACCGTTGCAGATGCAGGCCGAGGTCACGGCGGCAAGCGCCAGGCGCGACGCGGGCATCGCGCTCGATCCAGCCGAAACCACGATACTGGCCGCCTCCGCCAAACGGGCCGCCAGCCGCGCCGCCAACATCGCAGCAAACGAGGCGGTGATTGCCGATGAAAACCGGGCCCGGTCCGGCAGCACCCTAGACTGGGTCGGCGCCCAGGCGGAAAAATCCGTCGAGCGGCTCGGCGTCAGCGAACTCGTCGCGATCTGGGAAGCGGTGAGTACGATGCTGATCGGCGCCGCGCTGTTCAAGCTCGGCATCCTGCAGGGCGCGCGGTCGCGGTTGTTCTATTCGGGCCTCACGGTCGCCGCCTATGCGGTCGGGCTGCCGTTGCGGGTCCTCGGCGCGTACGAAGCGACGCGATTTACCGACGCGCCGCAGATCAACTGGGCGACGTCGGAGTTCGCGCGGCTGGCGACCACGCTGGGGCATCTCGGGCTGATCCACCTGCTGCTCGGCACGATCATCGGCGCGCGGCTGCTGCGGCCGTTCGCGGCGGCGGGACGCACCGCGCTGACGCTGTACGTGCTGCAGACGATCGTGATGCTGTGGATCCTGTTCCCGCCGTTCGGCTTGGCGCTCTACGGCCGACTGCACTGGATGCCGATGATGCTGGTGTCGGTCGCGGTCGATCTGGCCCTGTTGTGGGCGGCCAATATCTATCTGCGCCGCTTCGACATCGCGCCGGTCGAATGGGCGTGGCGGTCGATCGTCGCACGGCGACGGCTGCCGTTCCGATCGGTCGCTGCGGTATCGTAAAGCGCCCGTCGGGGCCTGCGAGTGGTAGCGGAGGAGACTACCACAAACACGCCGCTTCACCATTGAAATAACACGATATTGGATAGCGGAATTTAACCGATACCATGGATCATACCATGGAATATATTTTTGCATGTCGGCCGCGTGACCGATCCGCATTCCGCCCATTCGTCCGCCGGCCGGGTGGATACCACATTGCTGTATCTGCCGAAACCACCGGGCAGCGTCGGCAATTCGCCATCGGAGTTCAGCCGCAAGATGAGGCGGAAAGCGATATGTTCGCGGCGCTCGATGACGCTGAGACCGACTGGCTATGTATCTGATGCGCATCGGCACGGCCAAGCCCCGCAACGGTCCGTTCGATCCGCGCGAAGTGCTGCCGGCGGCGGCGCGCGCGTGGCGACAGCCTGGCAGTTCTGTCGAAGATGCTCGGCCGGTGGCCCGGGTATCTGCAGAACTTCGTCCACGACGGCGTGCCGCGCGCGCTGAGCGAGCGCGATCACGATCTGCGGTCCGCCTATTTCGGAAAGCCTATGGGGCTGCGCGATCTGTGGGCGCCGCGCTGACGCTGTGCCGCGGGCGCCGTATCGGTGGGCGCCGCAGCCGGTTTACTCGCGGGGCGCACCGTGCGATTCAGGGATTGTGAACGCGAACAAGGAGGTCCGGCTGATGGAGTCACGGCGACGCTGGCTGTCCGGCTTGGCGATCACGTTGACGACCATTGTCAGCTATCTGGCGTTCTGGCGGCTGGCCCCTGGCACAACCTTTATAGTCGGCTGCGCGGCGCTGCTCGCCTGCCTGATTGCCCTATGGGTCGCGGGGAAACCTCAGGACTGATCCACCTGCGGCGAGATGACTTCGACGACGCTGCGCCCCTTCCGTACCACCTTCCACTCTCCCTCGGTCATCCGCTGCCGCACTTCGATGCGGATGCGCATAGGAATGCGTGAGCGCACCTGCTCCTTGATGCCGTGACGCTCTAGCGCCGCCAGAAACCGATGGTCCTTCATGATCGCACGGAACGTCCCCGGGATCCCTTCCTGTCGGAAGACCCAGACGCGTTCGGCATTCTCCAGCGTGGGCGCCACTAGAATGACGTCAAGCGTCGATGTGATCACCTTCTCCTGAGGCAAGTCGAGTTGGGGCTCGAACAAGCCATCGGCCTCAGCGAACTGATTCGCAGGCACCAGCTTCTCCGGTTTCCAACCCTGTTTCGTTGGGACCCCCGACCCAAGCCCCGTTATCTTCCTGTCTCGCTGCAGGCTGCGGTACATTTGCCGTTTTGGCGCTTCGACGGCAGGGTTGGCGGCCACCTGGCCTACAATCTCAGCCATCTCTTTTTTTTGCCTTGCCGAGAAGCCCTCGTTGTCGAGCCAGTACTCGACGGTCGGGACCGCCGTCGTGGGGATTACAACCCCGAGGCCTATCCCGACTCGGACGATGAGTGGGAGCGCCTTCCACCCGCGCTTCACCCTTTCCAGCGTCTGGTTGGCCGCTGATCGTTCGATCTTCGCCAGCCAGTTCGACGACCCACGCTCGGCGGCAATTAATGTGATCCGTATATCGTCGTCGGGAAACATCGACTGTGCGGCGGCGCGCACCGCCTGAGACCAAGCGATAGCGGCAGTGGATACGACTTCCAGGTCGGCAAACTCACCGTCCTCGACGTCGACATAGAAACTGAGCGCGTCGCGCTCCATCGTCGCCGTAACCGTCGCCATCTGCTGCCCCCGCCAATTCCCGGAAGCTAAGCTGCGCCTTGTTCAAGAGTCAAAGCAGAGATCGTCCTGATCTGCGACAACCTGCGAGTAGTGCAGCGGCCCGACGGTGTCGCTAGGCGCCACTTACCTCGTGACGCGGACCGCCTTTCCAACACTGAAACCCGACAGCCACGCAATCCGCTCAGCGAGGCCCGCGAGCCGATCGAATGGACACTCAGCCGGCAGGCCTTCAATGGATCTGCCACAGACCAAACCTGCCTCATACGCAGCGCGGAGTATTTGATCTTGATCCATATCAACACAACGGATCGTTGCGATCATTGGGCCCAAGACAATCCTTCCAACCAAATCTAGCCTGGATCACATTCGAGTGGCCTGACGGGCCCATACCGTGATCGTCCGCGGGGGAACCCTTCACCGGACAATTGGTTACTGCGATTGCGCTTGTTTTCAGAGGGGATGCGGGTGCCGGTCAAGGTTGAGTTTCCGGGCGGCGAAATACGAGAAGTCCCGAGCGTTCCGCGCACAATTAAACTTCGTCGCACCGCTGGCGGGCCTGCATCATTCGATGAAGAGCCCGCCTTCGACCCCGAGTGGCTGTTTGAAGGCGGAATTACCGGAGATTGGCGGGCGCGCCGGCGTCCGTCGCTATCTGGGATATTCAGCCTGCGTCCCGTTGGTTCATCTGCTCGATAACGTCCGCAAGCTCGCGTTTCACGCAGTCCATGCAGTCCGCGATCTTCGCACCGACGACGGGCAAGCGTCCCCCATCCGAGACTCGCAGCGCTTCGGCCAACAAATAGGCGACCGACTTGAACCGAGCCGCTTCGTTTTCGAGCAGTGGCACCATTGCTTCCTAGTTGGTGAGCGTTTCTCCTACCAACGTCACCGTTGACCTCCATAACCTATCATTCAGCAATCGCGCTGATCTATGGCAATCTATATCGCAATGCGCCTCAGCCGTGCGTTAGTGCGATGGAGGCTACTATGACGAACGTTCACGATACCCCATCGGAAGTTAGCGCGGACGAAGGCGAGGTTCACGTCGACGGTCCCGGCGGCGCGATCAGTTCAATGACGCCCGATGCTGCAGCTGAAACCTCTGACAGGCTGCTGGATGGCGCCGCTGAGGCGCAAGGCCAGCTGACGCTGGCGCAAAACCGCGCGAAGGACGAGAAGAGTCGCCGACGGTGAGTGGAGCAGCCCAGCGGGCCACCCCGCTTCCACGCGCATCCGAATAGTTGCGACCTACCGGCCGGCAACCTTCATCAAGGTCTTCAGCTGCGTTCTCAACGACCGACCGTCGAGGTGAGAATCGATGTTAGCGAATTTCTCCCTCGAAAGTTCGCGGCGGATATCCGTTAGGCTTTGGCACGCCCCTTCGCGCGCGAGCTCGAAAGCTCGTTCCACCGTCGTTTTTTCCATGAAGCCCCCCCGAGGCCGGTTAGCGCGTGTCCATAAGCCGGACCTTGGACGCATCTTGTCGGTCCTCATAGCTGCGTCGGGCGCTTCGGGGACGGACGATGCACCGCGCCTCGACCAATCGTGAGCTACGGCCTGTTCATTAGATGCAAGTAGCGGCTGGAAAAATCTGTGATTTCGCAAAGCTCATCCCATTTGGGAAAAGTGATCCACCTCTCCTTGCGCTTGATCAAGCCCTCCGCCTCTAGGGACTTCAGCATACGGTTCACATGCACCGGGGATAACCCGAGCGCATCGGCCAGCTGGTCCTGGCTCATCGGCAGATAAAAACCCTTCGTCTTGCCGTACGCCAACCCTACCGCGTCAAGTCGTACGGCAAATTCGCACAGGAGATGCGCGACTCGGGAGAATCCGTCGCGCCGGCCGATGTTGAACATCCATTCACGGGCGATCGATCCCTCAACCAATGTACTGACAACCATCGCATCCGCGACTGCCCGGCGCGATCGCGTGAGTTCCAGCAGTGCCTCGCGCGGTATGATTGCGACGTCCACGCTAGTCATGGCTAGGGTATCTTCATCCACGGCATTGAGGAACAGCCGGTCAAAATTGAGGGCGTCGCCCGAAACGTACACCGACACGATCTGCCTCTTGCCCTGCGAGGTCCGCTTTTCCCGGAATGCGAAACCTGAGAGCAGCACGACACACGCGGCGGGGCTTTCGCCTTCGGGCACCAGGATCGTGGCAGGATCGCAGGTCCTTACCGTATGCGACAACGCGAGCAGTGCGTCATGGTCACCTTTCTCCAGCGGCACCTGAGAGCCGAGTTTACGCACCATAACCGCAAGCGGACTGACGGTTTTGGGCAACGAGCGGTCTCTTTCAATTTCGGCGGCAGGCAGACTTCATTGTCTTGCCGGGGGCCAAAGCGGTCTACCCCCGACGCGACGTACTTACCATGAACCATACGACGACTGCTCGTCCGCAGACGACTGCGTCTGGCTATCGCGTCCTCGACTACCGAAATGCTAGGCCGAGCGCGCTGAGTCTGCCGGAAAGGCGATACCCTCAGTTCGCGGATAGCCCCCCCCCAACCTGGCTCCAAAACGCCGGCGCTTGGACGGCATGGCTTGATAGCGGATGAGAAGCCGGAATGACGGTTTCCCAGGCCTTTTTGGACGCCTCTGCCTCTCTTTAGAGAGTAATGATATAAGGGAATGGTAGGCGATGACCCTACCACACAGACAAGGCGACTATCGTACGATGCCGCCAAAGCACCCCCGATAAAGCCCCTTCTCGCGCTCAACCTCCGGGGTTGAGCGATCGGCTCCGTCTCGATATCGGTCAGGACCTTGCTCTACAACTAATCTCAGTGCGGCACACCGGTTGTCGGCATCCTATAGACGTTGCGGGTCTGCTCCGCCCCTTCGGCGGTGACACCTTCATACGCGCGCCAGCCCTTCGCAGTGTTGCACACCCGGGTTGACATAAACGACCCCGTGGGTGTCATCGACCGGCACGTCTTCTTCTCTTTCGCAGGCTTGTCGGAGGGCTTTGCTCCGCCATCCGAAGTTTGAGCTGCTACAGTCCCGGAACTCATTACCAGAGCGGCTGCGACCAAGAATTTCACTGAGCGACTCCCTGCGTTTCGCTAGATCGTATACCGGAGATTTCTGGATGCAAGAGCGTCACACTGGCTGACGTTGTTCCAATGTGCGCTCCGCCCCGAACCTCGGTCCCTTGTCATCTGGATAGAACGCTTGGACGATAGGTGCTGCGGCGAACCCTCCGCTCAACAACGGAGCGATCGCGATCTGGTGGGTATCGCGAGCGTCCTTATCCCCGCCGCAGCGGGCGGACACTATTTGCACGCTGGTTACTAAATAATTGCATTTCATAGGCTTCTGCGTGACGAGGCTAAAAAATACTTACATATGATAAGACGGTTCGGCGAAGGAGACCGACATGAGGGAACATTACCAGGCGGCGCTCAAGGCACTCGATGAAGCGCTAACTCATATCGACGCCGTCGAGGATCACTGTCTCGCCGCGTATATCGCACAGACGATTGATACCGTTAAGGTTCGGCTTGCAGCCCTGTAGCTGCTGTCAACATCTGGTCCATCCGCTTTACCCCCTCGGCGGAGAGGCTAATACGTTCGCCAACGATATCGACTAAACCGTAAGCCGTTAGAGCTTTCACCCATCGTCCGGCGACCGACGCACT
Source organism: Sphingomonas sp. R86521 (assembly GCF_042466235.1). Classification (NCBI taxonomy): domain Bacteria; kingdom Pseudomonadati; phylum Pseudomonadota; class Alphaproteobacteria; order Sphingomonadales; family Sphingomonadaceae; genus Sphingomonas; species Sphingomonas sp. R86521. The sequence continues at coordinate 2,658,977 of NZ_JAXHBY010000001.1, forward strand.
CACCGTTGTATAGAAACTTACGTTGGTTTCGGCTACCGGCGTATCGGCGAGATAAAGCGCCAGCAAAATGTCTAACGCCGGGTCATGGAACAGCTCTGCCGGTAGCGTCTCGCTTATGGAGCGTCGCATGTTACCCATTCGACGAGCGAGCATACGCAGGTCGTCTCGACTACCTGCCCCGGACCCGTTCTCGGTTTCCAAGTGATCGCGATGCATACGCATTCTGCCTCCCGATTAAACCCTGATCTACGTCAGCTTCTCTTTGTCGCCATCGAGCGACGTAACCCACTTGATATCAGTTTGGTTTCGGGGTCATCCCTTTTGTTGGTGCGGGCAAGCTAGAAGCCCAAACTGTAAATATCCAGTAAGCGCTCGAACCATCGTTTGTATCATTATTTACAAAAGAGTTGCTTGCACTGCGACCACCTTACGCCTCGTCGCGAGACAAAGGTACGCCAGCAATGGCCTTCATAAACGAAGGCTTGCCTACGACGGCGCGACCGAGCGGCCAGCGACGAGCCACGCAGCGGCTTTTCTCAAGCCGCATGATGCTGACCCGGTCTCCCTGGTTGCCGCCGAGTACGTGATAGCAGGCTTGATCTTCGCCGACGTAAAAGCCGACGTGCCCGCCCCCTGCCCGCTCGAACACCAGCACGGCGCCGGGCGCTAGTTTCGCAGCCGCGAGGTTCGCTCCCCAGGTGGCCCAGGCCTTCGCGCGGACCGCGATCGGCGCCGCCGGGACGCCGTCCTGCGCAAGACAGGTCGCAACGAACAGGCCACACCACGGCACGCTGTCCGCATTATAGACCATGCCCAGCACCTTCATACCGAGCTTCTTCGCCCAGCCCATGATGGTCGGGCTGTTGGCCGCACCCGCTGCTTCGCGCGTGCCGATAAGGGTCCGAGCATGGCGAAGCCACGCCGGCTCTAGAGCCGTCGTCATAGTTAACCTCCTGTGAAACTTTAGAAGCGCCCGCGGCGTATTGTCGGTGGCAGTGCAGGATTTCCCCCGGATGAACTGCGCTACTGACCCGCCAACAGCTGCACTCTGTTGGCGGGTCACTACCTTTGCTGAGCCAAGGCCGCCCGCCGCGCCGCCAGCCCGTGGGCAGGACGCGGAGGCCATTTCGCCGGTGATACCGTCGCCATAAGATTTGCTTCCGAAATCAATCAAAGTTCGTCGGCTGCACGTAACTAGGCCGGTTGAGGGTTTCCCCCCTATGGTTTCCCCGCAACCCGGCCCGCCCCGCAGCCCTGTGGGGCGGGCCGTTACGGGGTTGGCTTCTCAGGCGGCTGGAACAGGTCGCTCCCGCGCTTCACCCAGGCGAGGCACGCGCTGATGATCAGCACCCCGGCCGAGCCGAGGCCGGTGCCGTAGACGAGAGACCAGAACGGCTCGGGTCGTAGGCGGATGATCATGCCAGCGGTGAACAGCAGCGTGAGCATCGACACCGGCAGATCGACGTTCCAGCGATGATCCTTGCGGTCCTCTTGGCTGACGTAGAAGCGCACCGCCAGGCAGGCGCACAGACCCGCGATCATGCTGCCCGCCTCGAACGGATAGCCGAGGAAATGCCAGATCGATGGTACGCTGTCGGTCACCGTTGCTGCCTTATCTTTCGCAATGGCGGCCGCTGCCACCGGAAGCGCCGCCCCCGCGGTCGCGATGAAGCGCCACATCACCGCGTGCTCACGACGCCGATCGCGGCGATCAGGCTCAGGAGGGCAATGCAGGCGGGACGCTTCAATTGGTCACGGGACGCCCATATCCGCAAAGGCAGCGGCTCGCGCTTCAAGTGCGCTGCCATACTCTTGCCCGAGATCTCGAATAGCGCCAGCGCGAGAAGTCCGAGGGTGAATGCGATCGGGTCGGTCATACGCTGCAACGTTAGCAGCCAAGCGGTCGACGTCGCCTGTTCGGGATCCCAGCCCCACAGGACCATTGCAGCCGGCCCGAACCGGACCGCCATGGCGAGGCTTACGGTTCCGCCGAATGCGCGCCAGACCGTCACCGGATGATGCAGCTTGTCCGTCGCCCGGTTCCGCCAGATGTCGCGATACATCTTGAGCGCCAACATGGTCGCGATGATGAAGCCGGCTGTGAACCCGGCAAGGTTCACGACGACAAGCCAGCCGTGCCCGTTGAAGCTGGGTGGTGCGAGCGTCATCGGCCCTTTCGCGACCGCTTGGACCGCAAAGTCGGTATTGCTCATGCGTCACCTGCCCGCGCGACTAAAGTCACGAAGTTGACATAGATCATAGTAATGGGAGCCCTTCGATTAAATGTTATTCATCGAGGATCGGAATCTTTCGGCGGCAGTTAGCAAGCGCAGCCCCCATCCCGGCGGGCCGCGAAAGTATCACCGGGCATCATGCGGCGCATATTTACAAAAACTGCGGAGGTATTCTCCCCCCGCATCACAGATAGACGATCCATTCGGCGGCGGCGCGCCGGTGTACCTTGCTGGATTGGCAGTTCGGCACTTGGCAAACGTCGTGCCGAGCTGAGGGACATTTCGGCCCAAGGGTGCTTATGCATGGCATCGTTGACCGCCCAGCCGGGAACGTCAGTGCTAGTCACTATTCCAACGTTTGGTCCGATGCTGACGACGGTGCGGTGGGCACGGGTCGATCGCGTTGGCCTAGAGTTTGCCAACCCTCTCCACGCGAGCGTCGTTGAGCACATTGTCAAAGCCCACCCGCCCGTACCCATTGATCATTGATGCCTCCCAGGATGGCGTAGGAATAAGAAGCCGTCAGCTCGACGGAAGGGCAGTGACCATCACGGTTGCGGTCGCCGCGGGCGCGGAGAACGGCAGCACGCTCACCCCGGCGCTCACAATGCCGAGCGTCAGCGCCGACGACTGAGCCTGCCAGCACCGGAATGAGATGCTGGTGGTCGACAGCGCACAGGCCTTGCACGTCATCGGCTGTTCATTCGCAGCGCCGACCGAGGTGGTGACGACGGCCGGCGACCCTGCCAAGCGGACCACGACGCCGCTGGCGAACGGGCTGCCGTCCCAAAGCGCATCGCACGATCCAATGCCGGCAGTGATCATCAGAGTGCAAGAAGCCGTGCGCGTGATCCGCGGTTGGGGATCGTCGGCACCTCGGTACTGCATCGATGACCCCAACGTTGGGCTCGTGCGCTCGGCTGGCGGAAGCGTGGTAGCACGCACCGGAATCGACGCGATCGCGGCGTCGGCACGGACCTGCGCTGCGTCAGCCTTCGCCTGTGCCGCATCTGCCTTGGCCTGCGCCGCCGTAGCCTGCTCGGCAAGCGCAGCCGTGTTGGGCGGCGGATAGGTCGGGACCTGGGCGGGAACCGGAGCGCAAAACGCCATCGCGACAGCGCACCATATAGCGCGCCACATCAGAACAGTTCCCGGTAAGCGACGGTGGTACCTGCAGTCGCGCATACACCGTACAGGGCCGACGACGTGTCCCAGTTGTCAGCGGCGTAGGCCACGGCAGCGAGTGGCCAGCCGGTCGCGAGCGTCACGCCGGCAGCGCCGAATGCGCACTGGACGGTCTGGACAACCGTGATGCCGATGCGCTGGCGTCCGGTGCGAGCCGCGGCGATCAGTGTCGCCGCGGTGCCGACGGCAATCTGCCCGGTTGCAATATTGGCGCCGCCCTTGGTCACCACATAAGCACCACTCACGTCGCCGCGTGCGCGGTCTATCGTTGTGCCGTTGAAGTAGAACCCGACCGATGACGTCGTCAAAGCGCCTATGACGGGCGTCTGAGCATCGGAGTTTTGAGCGCGGATGGTCCCTAGGTTGCTGCTGCCGTCGGACGCTAAAAGCGTCGTGCGAAGATTGCCGCGCTGGTCCACCTGCAAATCCGCTCGGTTCCCGTCATTAAACGTTGGCTGCGCTGCGCGATAGACGCCGCCTACCTTCGCCGGATTGCCGGCGTCAGCGGCCCCGGACGCAAGGTTACCGACTGCCGTGACCGTACCGATGGCGTTGGCTCCCGCGGGAAGGCTGCCCAAAATTCCGAACGCGGTATTGCCGATCGAGCCGCCAGCCTGGAACGGCGAGCCCAGCGTCGTATTGATCAGGCCAAGCCGCTGATTAGCCGATCCCGCCGCTGGCGCGCTGGTATCGCCAAGGCGCGCGTTCGTAACCGTCTGGTTGACGGCGGTCGCATCGCTGCTCCCGCCACCCCCGCCGCCCGAAACCGGCAATGGGTTCGCTGCGCTGACAGGCACGCAGGTCCCGTCGACCTGCTTGACGCACACCGACTGACCTGGCGCCCAGCCCGAAGGAAAGATGACCGAGCTCCCGACCGATTGCGCGGAGGCAAGCGAGGGCAACAGGACGTACGCAGCCGCGCACGCCCACCGAAGCAGGTTGTTCATGTCGTTCCTTTCAAGGGTAACCCGGCCTTATCCGTGCCGGGGTATGACGGCGACACCGCGGGGCAGCGTTGATTTTGAGCCCGCGGTCACCGGACTGTCGGGGCGGAAAGAGCGGCCGCGTTGGTCAGCTCACCTTATGCGACCAATGCCCCAGCAACCAAGCCGATCGAAGGCATGATCTGGCGTACGGCGCTGACACCCAGCACCGACATCACATCGTTGCCCTGGTCGTTCGGGTGGATGCCGTCGCCGCCGGGCGCCTGCGAGGCGTACAGCAGTGTGGCCTGTCCGTTGGCATCCTGCGGCCCCGACATGATTGCATCCATGTCCGCGACCAGAACGCCCGCGGGGCCCATGTCACGCCACGCCTTATTGTAGTCGCGGCGCACGCTGTCGGTCCCGTTGCTGTAGATTTTCGTGTTCGCGTTCGTCGGGAGGATCGTCCAGATGATCGGCTTCGTCCCCGCCGCCTTGGCCGCACGGACCATCACGACAGCGTCGAAATACTGGCTGTCGAACATCGCCTTCGTGAGGGCCGCGGGCGCCGCAGATGTAGCCGGCAGGCTGTTCGGTGAAGCGTTGGGCGCGAACAGGATCGTTGGCGGTACGAGCCGCGCCCGCTCGCAGAAAGCATAATAGTCCAGGACCTCATTCCGAATGCCCGGCATGTCATTCCCTGACCACGCGAGCATTACCCGGTCGACTGCCATGAAGTCGCTCTGCATCTGGCGGGCTATCCGCGTGAACCACGAGTTTCCGAACACTGTCGCGTTCGCACCTTCCGTGATGCTGTTGCCCGCAGCTGCGATCGTCAGCACTTCGCCGCTCACCAGCTCGTACTGGATGCCGATGATCGGCGACGTGCTGCGATTGGTCGTGCTGGTGAACGCGGCCGGGTTCGTGACGCAGTCGCCGTTGCTGTATCGCATGACGTGGGGCCGCGTAGGGTCGTTCGCCCAGTCCAGATAGAACGGGCCGGCAGACGTGCCCAGCATCGTGATGTTCGCGGCGTCAGGCACATAGGCGCTGACCACGATAAGCGGCAGCGCGTTGAGATCGTCGGTGCGCTGAACGCTCGCCACGTCGACCCAGTCGTTGGCGAGGTAGTCGCGCCGGAAGGCGCCCGGTCGAGCGGGGATAATGCCGCTAGCCTGGCCGTCGAACAACGCCGGCTTCCACGTGACACCGCTGGCGGCGAAGTTTGCCGCACTGGAGATTGCGGCGACCGCGGCCTTGCCGATGTGAACCGGCGCGTTGTGGCCCGTAGAATAGATCGGGCGAACGCGCTTCACCCCGGCCGGCAGGGCAAAGATCGTCCGGTAAGTCTTGGGCGTCGTGTTGTCCTGCACGTACGACATGATGCCGCCGAAGATCATCGTTCCGATCGTGTGGCTTGGTGGCAGCTTGGCGGGCACGTCACGGTTCAGGCGAGCAATCGCCACGTTGGCGGCTGCCACCTGAGTATTCAGTTCGCCGACGTTTATCGTGAGATCGGATGCCTGCTGGTTGAGAATGGAGACACCGCCGTAAAGCGAGTCCACCGCTTGCGAGATACCTTCGCGCGCTCCCGCTTCCGCGGCAGACAAGCGGTACAGGTCGACCACCTTGTCTCGACTGTCGGCAACGATGGGATTGAGCGTGCCGACTTGCGCGGTGAGGTTGTCGGTCTGCTGGCTCAGAGCCGAGACCCCGCCGGAGAGCGTATCGACCGCTTGCGAGATGCCTTCGCGAGCACCCGCCTCCGCCGCAGACAACCTGTAAAGGTCGATCACCTTATCCCGGCTGTCCGCCACTATGGGATTGAGCGTTTCGACCTGCTCGGTAAGGTTTCCTGCCTGCACCCGCACATCTTCAAACATCGACGCAGCCGCGACAGCCTGATCGCGCGCCGCGAGGATCACAGGCGCCCCAGCGACGATCGCATTGCCGGAATCGATGACGGCCTCTGCGCCAACGCGCGCAGCGTCGGTCAGCACGCGCGTCTCTTCGGTTTCCGCGATCTTCGCATCCGAAGCAGCGATTGCAGCCACAACGTCGGCCACCGCGCCCTCACCAGGTGCGGAATACCGTTCGTCCATGGCGGCGACGGTCGGCTCCTCGATCAGGCCTGCGAGCATTAGTTGCTCGGCCGCGGTCAGCCCCTTGGCGCCGCGCGTCTGTACGATGGTCGTAGTCATCGTTCGTCGTCCCTTTCGATGATCCAGTCGATGTCCGCGCGCGCGAGCGGCGAGGCGGTGCCGGCGATGGTGGTGGGGCTGCGCGAGACGTAGAGGGCGCCGCCCTGGCGAGCCTGTCGGCCGCCATCAGGGAGGACTTCGTCGAGGGCCCATTTCAGTCCGACGGTGCCGGCAAGCGCGACGCTCAGCGTCGGCGCGAGCGCCATGTCGGCATAGTCTCCGTCAAGATCGCGCTCGATCGTGCTGGCAGCGCTCCAACCATCGGCGGTGCTGCCGTCCGCGCGGTAGATCGTGAAGGCGTAGACTTCGCCGAGCAGCTCGCGCGTGGTGCCGTCTGCCAGCTGTCGCCGGTAGCGGAGCGCAAGCGGATCCCCGCCGGCGATACGCATGTCGAGGTTGCGGTCGATCACGCGCGCGACTCCGCGCCGCGCAACCATGCACGGTTCGTCATTCTCTTTTCCGATCAGTTAGGGCGTAATGGTCTGCGGGTCGGTGTCGACGAAGTCGCCGCCATCGTCATAGGACCGGATGACGATGTCGAAGTCGGGGGCGGCCCCTGACAGGGTGATGACCGAGGTCATGTAGACGCCCAGGCCCCCAAGCATGTCGCCACCCTTCTGCTCTCCGTTCGCGAGCACTCGCGCGAAGTTGAAGCGGGGCGACCTCGGGTTGCGCCATGCGACGTCGACCGTTCGGGTGCCTGCACGACGCGTGGCGATGAAGTCGGTCGCCGCGGTCAGGTTGGTGCCGTTGTCCCCGCCTGCGCCGGGGAGCGACAGATCTCCGGATGTCACAGGCGTCAGGATCAGGCGCGGCCCCGGAATGCTGCCCGGGAACCTGTAGGACACCGCCCCGTCGTACACCTTGCCACCGGCGACGAGGATGCGCCGTTCGCGAACATCGGGGGCGGCAAACACGGGATCGATCCACGCGGCATCAGCAGCCTGCCCGGTGACGTGCTCGCGGTATTCGAACCGGACTTCGCTGCAATACATGTCTTCGACCGCGCCGGTGAAGATCAGCACCGGCTGCGTCGATCCGTCGGCGCTGGTTATCGTCGTGCCCGTGAGCGTCCAGGAGCCAGGATCCGGCTCGCCGTAGCCGTCGGGCGGCGTCTGCGATTCCGCGGTCGTTCCGTCCGCTATCTCGTCGCTGATCTTCCAGCTGAAGCAGGTGGCATTGATCTCGCGCAGCGACAGCGCGTTCCGCCATTCCCGGCCGAGCGCATAGGACTCGATACGAAACTGTACCGGCAGTGCTTTCGTGCGTCGAGCCGACGTCCAGACGATCCAGTCGCCTTCCTCCAGTTCGCAGAACCGCGGGCCGAGGGTCAGGCTGGCGGTCCGCTGCAGCCTGCCGATCCTGCGTCGGATTTCGCCGATCCGCTGCGCCTGGGTAATCGACTTCACGAGCCGCAGACTGACCGGCGCTTCACGCGGCCCACCATCGGCGAGGACATCCGCGCTGTTGCGCCGGATCGGCGCCGCCCGGCTCGCCCACTTCTGCGACGGGTCGATGAAACTCGGGATAACGGTATTCGCCCAGTCCTCGTCGGCTTCGCTTCGGAAATCGCTGAAGGTCACCTTGGTCCCAGATACGAGATCGTCGTCGGTGATGTAGGCGACGGGGCTCTTGCCGTGACCCGGCTCCACCGCCACGCTGCCTTCGGGCTGGATCACGATGCCGCCCATAGCCGCCGCGAACACGTCAGCGACGTCGCCGAACACCTCGTCCGCTGAAATGACACCGCTTGCGCGATATCGCGGCTCGCTGCCGCCGCCCTGCAATGCCACGGGTTCGTCGCACAGGTTGGCGGCCGAGAAGATGCGTTCTGGCGGCGCCTCGAGCGCGGACAGACCGCGGCCGATCAGGAGCTGGGTCGGCTGATCAATCCGGTTGCACGCGTAGATGCCACGATCGAAGTTGTACCGGCAAAGCTCGGCGTTTTCGCCCCATTCGCGGGTGCTCGGGTCGAGCCAGCGGTGTGGGCCGGATCCGCCAGGGACCGTGCTGTCCTTGCGCGGATCGTAAAGCCGCAGTCCGCGAAGCACGCACAGAAACTCCGGCCGGCCGCTGGTCCAGATCGGCTTCTTCGCGTCGGCCGCGTCAGCCTTGTATTCGAACACGACATAGCTGATCCCGCGAAGCCGATCGGTCGACGCCCATCCGCCCTGGCTGGTCAGCACCGCGACCGTGGCCTGATCTGCGGACCCCGGCCGCCACGACACGCGCAGCTGGCCGTTATAGCCAGCGACGTCGCCATCGCCGGCATAAGCGACGTATGCGTCGTTGACGTAGAACCCCATCAGCGCTTCGCAAAGATGGTCGGCGAGGATCACCACGATCACCTCCCAATCGGTGCCGTATTTCCCGCCATAGTTGAACGCGTCTCCGAGTGACCCGGCAGTCGCCGTCTCCCCGAATACTGCACGTCGCGGACCTTCCCCGATCTGCAGTGACGTCTCGGCCGCTTGCCGCGCCTGGCCGTTTCCGGTTTTCTTCAGGGAGTCGACGAGGCCGCCGACGCCGGCTGCGATGAAGGCCGGGTTGCCGGTCGTGATCCCAATCCCGATCAACCCGATCGACTGACCGATCTTGCCGAGCTTCTTGTCGATGATCGACAAGGGCGACGTGATGAAGCCGACGACCTTCGACATCAGCAGGCCCGCCAGGCGTGCGTCATCACCGAGCGCTTGAGGCGGCGATTGCCGGCGTCGCCTGGGCCAACGAGCGTTTCCCCTTCGATGACCATAAGCCGCAGACCGAGGTCGTCGTCCGGTACACCGGCGATATCGCCCCGCGCGGCCATTGCCGGCGCGATCGCGGTCAACCGGCTGGAGACGGCCGCTTCCATGCCACCCATCCGATCGAGGACGCGGACCGCGCCGCGCGCCGTCCCCCACCGGATCACGCCGCGCAGCGGATCGACGCCGGTCTGCGCCAGCACCGCACCCGCGGCGTAGCGCACGCAGTCGTTCCGCTTCCAGTCGAACGGCAGCGTCGTGCGCCCCGCGACGAACGCGAGAAGAGCATCGTAATCACGCATGATCAGTACGATTCCTGTCGACCGTTTTGCATGCTGCCCGCCGCCGAACTCATCGACCCCGGCAGCGCCGCGGCACTGTTCGCGGGCTTCTGGCCACCCCAGTACAGCGTCTTCTCTCCGGCATAGCTGACACGGCGAAAGCCGCCGTCGGTCGGATCGATCAGTCGCTGGTCGCTGTCCGTCCGCATCCGGCCGCCGCGCCGACCAAGCCCGCGCGCGGCGCCTTCGACAGCGACCGCGATTGCCGCCTGCTCGCCGATCGTCTCGTCGGTGCTGACCGCATCGATCCGGCCTCGATCGAACACATGCTGGTCGAGCATCTGCGTCCCGGACGGGTCGAAGATGAGCCGGCGTGACGCAACGGCAGCGCCGCGCAGATCGTCCGCATCGAGGAGCGGGATCACGTCCGGATCGACCCCGGAAAGCGACATGGTCACACCCTGCGCCGCGCCGCCGACCGCCGCTGACGTGACCTGTGCCAGGGCGCGATCGCCGATGCCGATGTAGTCGTGACCGTCCAGGGGAAGCATGCCTTCGCCCATCCAGAGGCGTACGGGCGGGTCGCACAGGATCTCGGTCGCACCGGAGACGATGGCGTCGCCGCGCTCGATTGCGGCCATCGCCATATCGGAGAAGCTCTTCATGGCCGGAGATCCTGCACGGCAGTGATCTTGGCACTGGTGACCGCCAGGCGCCGGTCGATCGGCCCCATGTCGGACTGTCCGGGCACCAGCCGCATGACGCACGCCGGTCGATCCAGATGCGCGGTCGCACCGGCAGGAACTACGAGTGTCGGGACAGGCGGCTCGACGATCAACGCCACTACGCCGCTGGCCGAACTGGTCGCCCGCACAACCACACGCGTCAGCGCGCGGCGTCCGTCACCGTCGCCCCAGCGAAACCCGACATAGTCACCGACCGCGAACGCCATGTTCCCAGGCAATCCCGAGAGGGTCAGAACCGCGTCGCCATCCGCCGATATCGACTGGCTCCAGGCAACAGCTGCACCGGAGAAGGAACCGCCGCCGGCGCGTGACATGCCGGCAAAGCCGCCAATGAAAGCGAGCGGAAACGGCCGGGCGATATCGCGCGCGAGGAACGTGCGCTGGCTGCCGCGCAAGCGAAGCATGAACGCGCGCCACTCATCTGACCGAAGCGCGCCGATCTTGGCGAGTTGCCACGTCGCAGCCCAGAGCGGGTTGCCGGCGCTGACCGCGCCGATCCGGCCGCCCGCTTCGGGGGAAACGAAGTCGACGCGCTGGAGTTCGAAAGACTGCTGGGCCGCGCTGGCGGTTGGCTGTTCGAGTGGCAACATCAGATATAGCGCCTCGATTTACCGTCGCGGTAGATGGCCAGCACGGTGCCCGGCAGTTCATCCATCATCTGCTGCTGAGCCGCCTCGACGCGCGCCAGCGCGGCACCGTCTGCCCCCGGAGCATAGATCGACGCATCGATGTGGATTGCTGGCGGGTTGTCATTCCCTGCCAGCATGCGCCGGGTTTCCGCCGCCGGCGTGACGCGCGAACCGCGCGGCAGATTGACGATCTCCTTGCCGAACTCGCCGACGATAGATGCGCCGCCCGACGCGTACTCCGTGCCGCTCGCGTACGCGGGCGTCGATCCGCCGGTTCCCTTCAGAAGGGTGGCGACGGAGCCGAGGAACCCACCGGACTCGCTCATTTTGCCGATCTGGCTGATCGTCCACTTCGCCGCGAGGTCCGCGATGGCATCTAGGCCGCGCTGCCTGAAGCTGTCGAAGATCGACCGCGTCCCGCCGCTCATCAAGTTCCGGTACAGGCTGGAGACATTACGCACTCCGTTCTCCTGTACCTGCTGGCGGCGCTCGAACTCCTGGCTCCAGGCGTCCTTTTCGCCTTCGCGGGCGGCGTTCGACGCCTCGAACGGGTCGTCGAAATCACCGAGGACGGTTTTTGCCATCTGCGTCTGGCGCTGCTGCGCTGCCGCCTGCGCTTCCTTGAATGCGGCAAAGCCATAGTCGTCGGCCTGCCCGGCCGTCAGCTTGCCGGCGCCGCGAAGCGCCGCGATCTTCGCTAGCGTGGCGGCGTATTCCTCGCCCGCGGCCCGTGCGGGATCGAACTGCATGACGATCTCTTCGAGGCTGCTGTCGAGTTCCTTGTTGGCCGCCGCCGCCGCCCGCGTCGCCTTTGCCGCGTCGACGTCCGCGGTTTTCTGCGCGGAGGTGCGCGCCCATTCAATATGCCAGTGGCCTTTCTCGGCGAAGATCTTCGTCAGGCGCACGCCCTCGGCCGCAAACGCGTCGCGGATCTTCCTCGCGGTGACGCCAGCTTCGAACTGAATATCGAGCGCGTTGCCGCGCTCGTGCGCGCTCGTGCCGGGCTTCGCGACCGGGTTTTCCTTCGGCCTGCCCTTTGCGATCCATGCATTGTAGAGTTCGGTCTGACGCGCGGTGCTGCGATCGGCGCTGTTGACCTGCAGGCCGGCTGCGCGCGCGATCGCGGACGCCTGTGAGGACGTCACCTCGCGACCGTACTGGCGAGAGGTTTCCTGCGAAGCTTTCTGCTTGTCCTGCTCGACCTTCACCGCTGCAGCACGGTTGCGCTCGATCGTCGCGAGTTCACGGGTCAGCGATGCGTCAACGTCCTGGCCGACCTTGACCCGCGCGCGGGCCGTACTCCGGGCAGCGTCCGCAAGATCATCGTACCGCTTCTTGATCTGCGCCATCGGGTCGGCAGCTCGGCCAGCGGCATCAGTCGCGAGATCGATCCGCGTGCCCATCAGGTTGCGCTTGGCCAGATCGATAGCGGTTTGGTTTGCCTTCAGCTGAGCTTGCAGCCCGGCGACGCGGCCCGACGACTCCGTCAGCGCCAGCGTGCCGAGTTCACCCCTCTGACCAGGCGCCATCGACCGTGTCTTGTCGACGTCCTCCTGCGCGATGGCCTGATCGAGCAGCGCGGCCGTAACCGCACGGATCGCCATCTCGCGCTTCAGGTTCTCTTTCGCGAGAATGTTGGCGCGCTCGGCTGCCGACCGCTCGCCCTTCGCGGCGTCATCCAGCGCGCGCGCCTGCTCGCGGATCGAGATAGCAACGCCGTCGGCCGACCGCGCAAACCGCTCTTTTGCAATGCGGGTGTTATCGGTCTCCTTGGCGTCCTTCTTCAGCCTCTCGATGGCGTCGTCGATGGCGCTGTTCGTGTTGATGATCTTACCGAGCAACGGACCGAGCACGAGCGCTGCGGCCGTCATTGCAAGCCCCCACGGGCCGATCATGAATCGGGCGACGTTGCCCGCCTTGCCCTCCAGGTTGGAGAACTGGCCCGCGACCTGACCGCCCTGGATAGCCGCCACCTGCAACACGTTCGTCCCCATGGAAATTTGGGTGAAGGTGTCCTGCAGCTGGTAGCTCAGCCCCTGCATCGCTTGGCGGGTAGCGCCCGCGGAGTTGGAAAATACCTTGTGCCCGCCAGACACGGCGTCGACTGCTGCCTGCTCTTTTCGCAGTACCGCGACATACTGATCGAGCGACAGCGTGCCGGCGCTGACGAGCGCGCGCGCTTCGCCGATCTCATGGTTGAACCGCTGTTGGGCGGCGAATGCAGGATCGATCGCCGATACCAACGCGCGCGTTCGAGCCTCGAGCTTCTGCTGCTCGGCCTCCAGAGCGATGAACACAGCGGCAGACGAACGGGCCGAGCCTTCATACTGGCCGAACCCGGTACCGTTGGTATCTGCGATCCGCATCTGCACCGCGGTCTGGGGCATGATCGCCGCGATCTTCTCGGCTGCGGTCTGCTGACGCTGGAGCGCCGCTTCGACGTCACGGCCAGCATTCTCATACGACCGCGACCACCGCTTCGCCTGAGCTTCGCTGGCGTCGCCGATCGTCTTGAACGACTTTGCACCGGTATCGCCGATCTCGACCAGATCGGCCTTTACCTGCGCCTTCCCGGACGTGCCGAGGCGGATCGATGCTGGATTGGGCATGCTATTCTCCTTCCTCGGCAAGGCGGTTGACGATCACGGTTTCGACGGCCGGCAGGACATCGGCGAGCAAGTGAAGATCGACGTCGAGCGCCTGACCCATCGTCATGACCGCGCCGAAATCGAGCGCGAACGGCGCGCCGCCTAAACCGACGCGCAGCTGTCGGTCACATCCGGTCAGGACTGACCAGACCGCTTCCTCGGCTTCCGTTTCGGCTTCGTGGAGGACGTAGGGGCATTCCGAACATCGGTCGCCGTCGCCCGCGGAGCAGGTGAGGCGGCAATAATCTGCCCCTGCGTCTCCGCTGTCGAAATGCCATTCGGCGAGGGCGACGATCCTTTTCCCGGCGCGGCGCGCTCACGCTCGGCCTGGACGAACGGGATCACATAGGCTGCGTCGAACGCCTCGAACGCGAGCGGATCAGCAAGCACGATCGCCAAGTTCTCGGCGGTGAACGGCAGCTCGTCAAACTGCGGCAGCCCATCGACCAGCACCGGCTCGTCATGCTCGTCCAGAACAGCGCGGCCGACATCCTTCCAGTCGCGCGCGCCGGCGATGATCAGGGCATGGCTGAGCGCATCGCCCAGGTCCGCCATCTGCTCATCAAGCGACGCGTCTTGATCCGGACCCGAATCCGTGAGGCCGAGCACCTCGATCGCGGCACGGCGTGCGCGGCGCAACATCGGCCGGGTGATCGGATCGAAGAGCACCGTGGCGCCCATCACCGGGCGCCAGAACGGCTCTGGCTGGGGTCTCTGCGCGACAAGCATCAGGCGTAGCTCGGCGTCTTGTTCAGCAGCAGCGCGCGGAACAGCGGCAGCTGCCCCTCGCCAGAGCCGATCCAATCGTACTTCACCTGGATGCCCTTCGGTCCGGACACCTGCTTCTTACGACGGGGAAGGAACACGCGGCCGAACTGCAAGGTTAGGCTGGCCGTCACTGATGCCCAGCGCATCTCCAGCGACACGGGGGTGTTGCTGCTTGCCTTCAGTGGAAGCGCATTGTTGTCGAACGCGATCGTAACACTGCCGCTGGCCATCGGCATACCGGCATCCGCGTCTTCGATTTCGCCGTCTGGCCGGATGGCCTCGATCTTCTCGAGCGAGTTCGAGAAAGACATGTCCGCGGCGACGATGACGCCACCGTGTGCGCCATCGATCGTCACGTCGCCGCTCATCTGCGCCAAGCGGATGACGTCCGCGATGTCAGCGTTCGTCGTGATCGCGCTGGTCGCTGCCGCCACGGTCTCGCCGCGCCCGATCAGGCCAATGGTGGCGTTCAGGAGTCCGCTGCGCTGTGCGGAAAGCTGCATGGTCGATCCGCGCAGTCCATAGTTGGTCGAGAAGCTCGGAACATCGGGGAACGCCAGCTCCGCCGACAAGGAGGGCAGCGCCGCGGCGCCGCTGTCGAACGTATGGAGAAACTGTCCATTGCCGGCGATCGTAACGGGCGCGCCGAGCAGCAGCTTCAGCCAATGGCCGAAGAACAGCTCGTCGACCGCAACGACGACGTTGCCGTCGTTGTTCGTGACATCCGGCGACGGATCGAAGGGGTTGCGACCCTGTCCCAACAGATCGCTTTCGATCAGGCCGCGCTCGGCACCGATATCTGCACTGACGAACGGCATGCGCCGATAGCCAGTGGCAGGTGGCGTTCCGTACGTCGTTTCGAATGCGATATTCATCGCAGCATTGGCACCGCGTGCGCGACCCATAGTCGATCTCCTGTCAGGCGAGGGGGTTAGGCGTCGAGTAGGACGCGATGATCATGATGTCGGCGCCGCGGGGGGGGGCGCCGCCGCCAT
The DNA here is from genome assembly GCF_042466235.1 of Sphingomonas sp. R86521. Lineage (NCBI taxonomy): Bacteria > Pseudomonadati > Pseudomonadota > Alphaproteobacteria > Sphingomonadales > Sphingomonadaceae > Sphingomonas > Sphingomonas sp. R86521. The sequence continues at coordinate 2,674,331 of NZ_JAXHBY010000001.1, forward strand.
CGGCGTAGATGTCTTCCGTTCCCGCCGACGTGATATCGAGCCATTGGCACAGGCCGCCGAGGTGCCGGTCTGCGGCAACGGCTACCCCAATCGCGACGAGCATGGCGTCGAGCGCTTCCTCGCTGGAAAGGCCGCGGCCGGCGATTGCCGACACCTCGAGGGGAATGCGGTGCTCGTAATTGTAGCTGAGCGGGCTGAGGTCGACCTCCGCGTCGCCTGGATCGCCAGTCCGAACGACGACCATGCCCGTAGCTGGCACCGTGGCAGGCGGCGCTTCCTTGCCGTCTAGCCCAAGCACCTTCGCGCCTGGCAGTGCGATCTCGATCAGTTGCTTCACGGCGATCAGCACAGCGAGGCGCTTCGACATCACGCGGCGAACCTCCGCTCGAAAGCGGCAACGAAAGCGCTGCCCCACTGATCGGCTGGCTTCTTCAGGTCGAGCAGCTTTGGAAGCCGGACGGTGCGAACGAGCGTGAACATCAGGGTCAACTCCTGCTTGCCGTGGGCCATTCGCCCTTTGCCTGCCTTCCGGAGCGCCCCGCGTTTCGTCACACCGCGGTCACGTGCGAGGAACGCCAGCAGGCGTCCGGCGCGACCCCTCAGGATCACGAACTCCTGATTGAATTCAGCCTGCACTTCGTCGGGCGTCATGCGCTTGGTGGAGGTGGCTCGGCTGCGTCCGCGGGCGCGCGGGACATTCTTGGTTGGAATCCACAGGTACTTACCGCCGGCGACTGGTCGGACCGTGGCGCCGCGTACGAAGCTGTCGATAACGTCGGGAGCATTCGACCAGATGTATCCGGAGGGCGTGATGCTCTCACGCTTCTCGGGGTAGACGCGGTCGCGCCAGGTGTTCGCGAGGCGCTGACCGAGACCGTTCGACGTCACCTGTTCGCGAAGGGACATGACGGTCGGTTTCGAAGTTTCCCGCATAGCCGCGGTCGCGGCCTTCGCTATTCCGCCTTCTACGTCCGACATGAGGGCGGCGAAGTCGGGAACTTCGATGTCGATCTTCATGTCAGACTGGGTTCGCGCCGCAGGTCCAGCCAACACGCTCGAGGTCGAGGACGGGGTCGCCGAACAGCATGAACGGCTCACCCCCGGAGACCTGGCCGTCGACGATCTCGGCGTCGATCACGACGAAGTCACCCGACTGCGGATTGACGACCTCGGACCTGCGCAGTTCGAACAGCGTGCCTGCGTTGTTGATGATGCGGCCCTGGCCGAACCCTGTTTCGCGGTCCGGCGCGCTGCGGACCACGCGGATCTTGACCGGTACGCCGTCGGCCGGCTGGTAGACGGCCGCCGCCGACCCTGGCGCCATGAACAGCGCGTCGAGGGCCATGGCGAACGGGTCGGACACGTCAGGCCTTGGCCGCGGAACGGTGAGCGCGGATTGCGGCGATGATATCGGCCTTCAGGGTGATGCTGGTGAGGTCCACCTCCTCCGTGGCCGCCAGTGCCTTGAGGTCGTCGACGAGCATCGCGTCGAGTCCGTCGCCCTGCGGCTCCCGGTCGTCTTCATGGTCGCCTTCGGCATCCTGAGGTTCGCCCGCGAGCACGCCCGCAAGCACGAGGCGGCTCGCTTCCTTGTTCGAGACGGTCAGCGGACCTTCGAATAGGTGCCTCACCTTGCCGTCCACGATCGTCGGGCCGAGAAGCGTAATCGTCTTCATAGGATCGCTCCGCATAAGGGACGGGCGACGTGTCGCGCACGCCGCCCGTCAGGTTTCACCGGGTAAAAGGGGAGGGAACCCCGGTGGGTTAGGCGGCGATCTGGCCGGTGAGCTTTACGCGTCCCGTCGCATCTGCGGAGGCGGCTGCCTGGGTGAACGCGCCGATCAGCACCGTTCCGCTCGCGTTGGTCGTGACCACGAACGCGGTGTTATCCCAGTATGCCTTGGCGCCCGCGGTGACCGCGCCAGCCGCCTTCGGCAGGTCGAAAACCTCCTCGGTCACACCGACAACCGGGGCGCCCGACGCCGCGGCTGCCGAAGCCACCGCGAAAATGGCACCGACGAGGAATCCCTCGCCGCTGAGGAGCGCGCGCGGGGCGGTGAGGGTGAGGTTCTCACCCTTCTGCACATAGTTCTTCATACTGTGTCTCCCTGTCCGGACTCAGCATCGCCGAGCCGGGACGGTTGGGTTCAGGCCGCGCGCGCCGCGCGGATCGCCGCGACCATCGCGGGCTTGGTGTTGGCGCTGCCGAGGTTGATGCCCTCGTCCGTCGCGAGCGACTTGAGCTCTTCCGCCTTCAGAGCATCCAGCCCGTCGTCCTCGGGCTCGTCGCCTTCGGTCGGGAGATCCTCGGGGTCGCCGTCCAGGCGCCCCGAATCCTTCAGCTGCTCCGCCTCGGTGTCCGAGACGGTGAGCGGCCCCTCGACGGGGTAGCGCACGGCACCGGCGATCACGGCCGGGCCGATTAGGTTCACGATCTTCATCGTCTATCCTTTCGGTTCGGCTCAGTTGCCGGGGTTGCGGTAGAAACCGCGGAAGTCGATCGTCGCCGCACCGACGTCGAGACGTGCCTTCGTCTTGATGCCGTCGACATCGAAGCCGGCCTGGGTCTCGATGAAGACGCCTTCCTGACCTTCGAGGTGCGATAGTTCGATCGTGTCGATCGAGCTGGGATCGGCGATCAGATACCAGCTGTTGTCGGTGATGCGCGGCTCGACGATCAGCTGCAGCTTGCCGGCGAACGGGTTGACGTTGGACGTCTGCTGGGCGGTGACGGTGGTGAGGAACTGCTCGGCCTCCGTCTGCTTGGCAGGGCCCACGACCAGAAACGTCGGGCGAACGGTGATGAAGCCGCCTTCGGCCGACTTCTGCTGTGCCATGGCGGTCCGGCCCGCGGTGACCGATGCCACGGTGATCGCGGCACCGGTGCCGAGGTTGCCATGCTGCGCCGAGAACAGCGCGAAGCCGTCACCCATCGTCGGGTTGCTGATCACGAGACCCCACACGAGATCGCTCTCGAGGTCGCGCGCCTTGAACCCGAACTGCGTCGGGATGCGCGAGAACAGACGCTTGTCGTCGTTGATCAGCGCCTGGCGGGTGATGGCGATGATGCGGCCATAGGTCTGCAGACGATAGCTCATGCCGGTGTCGGACATCGCGCCGTAGGTGAACTCGGCATTCTCGCGGACCAGCAGCAGCGACGGGGCATCGCCCAGGCCGATGATGTTCGTGTCCTTGAAGTCCGGCAGAGTGCCGCGCGACACGATGGGGCCGAAGGTCTGCGGCGCGGACTCGTACGCCGCACGGACGCGCTTGCCTGCCGCGTTCGACAGGGCGTTCGCGAAGTCGCTGGTGGTATGCGCGCCGTAGCGCAAGCCAAGGGCTGCGCCCGCGATCTCCAGCTTGTTGCCGCCGAACACGCCGATGCCGGTGCGCATGCAGTAATCGCGCGCCATCTCCATCATGGTCATGCCGCGGAATTCGCGGGCGGCCGTGGCGTCGGCTTCGGGCACCGTCGCGTTCGGATCGGCGCGGAGGATGACTGCGGCTTCGATGGCGCGGCGATAGCCGTCGTTCTCGGTACCGCTGCGGCCGGCGCGGGCGTCGATGACCGGCAGGGCACGCGACTCGATCAGTCGGTCGGAGATCGCGCGTTCGAAGTCGATCGCGGTCAGTGGCGTGGCTTCGTTGCGAACGATCAGTTCACGCGCGAAGGTGTCGCCGAGATCGGCCGAGCGGCCGCAACGCTCATAGATGACGGTGGCGGTCACCGTCGGCGCGGCGCGGTTTTCGGTGACGGGTGCCGGCGCCGGATCGGCGGCGGGCTGGACGACCGGCGCGGGATCAGCCGCCGGCGCGATCACGGGATCGGGCATTTCATTCTCCGTATTGGGAGCGGCGGCGCCGCGGATGGTGCAGGGGTGATCGCCGCCCTGCGCGGCACTCCGCTGGCGCACTTGCGCCGCGGCATCGAATGGCACCGTCACGAACGAAAGCTCGACCGGCTCCCAGTCCGTGGCGAGCATGTGAGGATATTCACCCTCACGCTCGGTGCGCTGAAACTCGAATACGTTGTAGGACACGCTCAGCGAGCGGATGTGACCATCGATGATCTTGGCGACCGTGTCGGCAACGTCCGGGGTGCGCGCGAGCCGGACGCGGCACAGACCTTCGCCGTTCTCGATACGGACGCTGTCGGGAACGACTGATCCCAGGACACTGCTCAGGCTGTACGTGCTGTGGCTGTCGAGCAGGCATGCCCCTGCGTTGAGGCGACCCAGCCGCACGGCGCTGGCGTCCATCGAAAGCTCTTCGGTGTAGTAGCCGCCGTCGAGCCAGTCGAAGCGCAGGCCGGCCGCGCCGATCGACCAGACGACTTCGATGGAGTTGTCGGCTTCCTGGTAGGACGAGGGCCGAACATCGGCTGCGCGCAGCATCGTCGGAGCGTTGACGGCGCGCGTTTCCAGCGCGGGGGCAGGATCGGGCATCAGCTGGTTCCTTGTGCGGGGGCGGTTTGACCGCCGGCGGCTTGGTTCGCCGTGAACGGGTCGCCCTTGTAATAGAGGCCCTGATCCTGCTGCTTGGTCAGGTCAGCCTTCGTTTCGGCCATGAAGGTGTCGTGATCGATGCCGCGCGAGTTGAGCAGGCTGCGGCGGTTTTCGAGGCCGGCCTGCATCTCGAGGATGTCGGCCTTGGCGTCGCCCTCACGATCGATCGATTTCCGCGGGGGCGGCGTCCACCGCATCTCGTAGGATGGAGCGCGGGTCTTTCCGAACTCGTATGCCGCCTGGCAGAACCAATCCCAGACGCGGTCTAGGAACACGGGGATGATCGTATTGAACTGGCGCTCTTCGTTCGTTGCATCGAACTCCAGCGCGCCGGCACGGTACGACGAGAAGTTGACGTTCGACAGGTCGCCGGTCTGATGCTCATAGGTCACGCCGACACCCGCAGCAGTCGCCAGCAGGTTGGCCTTAAGGGCGTCGTTCAGACCGCCAGCGGGCTTCGGATCGGCGAACTGGACGTCCTCACCGGGGGCCAGCGTCGTCATCGTGCCCGGTTCGAAATATTCAGCGGGCGGCAGGTCGTCGCCGCGCGACTGGATCTGCCCGAATGGCTCGTCGACCCAGTCCGGATTGATCCGCCGGAAGCCGACGAAGCAGGATTCGATCTTGCGGCGGACGAGATCGGCCTCGAGCGCCTCGTCGATGTCGCCGAGCTTCTTTATGACGGACTCGAATACCGAGCGCCCGCGCTTCTGCCCCGCCTCTTCCTGCTCGTAGAGGTGGATCACGTCTTCGGCGGGGACGCGGAACGACGGGCGGCTGCGCCGATAATCGGCTCGGGCTGGCATGAACCAGTAGCCGGTGACGACACCGTCAACGCTGTATTCGATTCCCTCCTCGATGTTCTCGCCGACCTTGGAAGTGTCGAGCAGGCCGCCGTCGAGCACGTCGATGCGCAGCGGGATCACCTTGGCGTCCTTCACGTACCGACGGACAATGAAGCTGTCGCCCTCGCGGAACATCGTTCGCGTAGCGAGTGCCTGCTGCCCGTAGAAGTTCAGCCGCCCGCGATAGTCGCTGACCTTGGTCCAGTCGGTCCACAGCGTTTGCAGCGCCTTCGGCCCCTTGGGCGCGCCGGTGATGCCCCAGCCGATCGTGCCGTTTAGCAGCGCTCGGATTGCCTTGCGTCCGTACGGGTTCTGATACGCAAGCCGCAGCAGTGTTGCGCGATCCACCAGGCGCGCCGGGCGCGCATCGTTGGGGTCGCCCGTGTTCACGCCGAAGTTCGGGTTATCCTCGCGCAGCCGCTTCATGCTGCCGGCGACCCGGCGAACCTGCTCGTACTGAACGCGCGCAAGCGCCCGCTTGGCGGCGTAGCGTGGCGCGATCGCGGCGATGGATCGCTCGATCAGGTCCACTAGCGGCGAATCCTGCCGACGGTCGTACGCCGATGGGGCTGGGTCTGCGACGATGCAGCCGCCAGCTCGGATTTGATGTCCGAGCGCAGGGCGCGCATCTCCGTCAACGAATGGAACTCGGTACTCCGGCCATCGGCGAAGATGACCTTGCGCACGCCGCCTAGGATGGCGGTGTCGAGCTTGTCGAGATCGGACTGCTGGAACGCCATCAGCGCCTCCTGGTCGTAAACGGGTTCGGCTTGCGCGTCGGCGCAGCCTTAGGAGCGGACGTCGCGGCCTTCGCCGCAGGCTTCGCGCCGGCTGGTTTCGCCAAGCGGGAGGCAGGCACGGTCGGCTTCGGCGGCGACACAGGATCGACAGGCTTCACGTTTTCGCCGCGGACTTTCGCCCAGTGCGCGTCCGTCCAGCGATCAACGCCGAGCGAGAATGCCACGGCGCGGGCATAGACCGCGTTGTCGAGCGCCTCGTTTCGGTCTCGCGTCTTGTGCCACTCGCTACGAAATCCGCCGTTTCGCAGCCGGATGATCCGGAGCTCTTCGGCGACCAACTGCTTGATCCATTCATCTGGCGTGCCGTCGGGCAGATAGACGTAGCCGTCAGGGTAGGCCTCGCCGTCGACCGGCTTCTCCAGCTCGAGCAGTCCGAACAGTTCCCGCTTGAGCATCGATGTGCCGATGTTCCACAGCCGGACGCCGCGCTTCATCTTTCGCCCGTTGACCGTTACGTCCTGCCAGCTGGGCGATCCGATGGGCTGGTTCGCTGTGATCGAATGGCGACCCTTGACCGCCATCGCGAACCCTGGGTGACGACGAGCCCAGCTATAGACCTCCATCGTGCTGTCACCGTCGCCGGAGTCGATCGCGACCCGCGCGAGGCGGAGCGATCGTCCGTCTTCAGTGATCCAGTCGCGCGACACCTGCTCGTCGAGTTTCTTCCAGGTCGCCTTGTCCGAGATCGACCCGAAAACCTCGATGCGCTCGACGAACTCACGGCGCCGGCCGGGCCCGAAGGCCCAGATGTCCATATCGATACGACCGCCGCCGCCGCGCTGGACGTCTGCCGCGCCGATCAGCAGTCCGGCTTTCGCCGACGGCGTGCCGAGCTGCATCGACTTCTCCCGGCGATCGTACAGGCGCTGCCATTCTGGCGCCTCGCCGCGCTCCGCCCATGCCTCGCCAAGCACCTGGTTCACCCATGTGCGCAAGAGGTTCGGATCCTTGCGGACCTCCATGAACTCGCGCGCGATCTCCAGCCACGCGGCCCCGGGGTGCTGGCTGTACGCTGCCCAGATATGGAAAGAGCGGTGCCGTGGAAACGCGATCGGATTGTGGGCGCGCCATTCGCCGTTCTCGTCCATCCAAGGCTTTTCCGCCTCGTCGATCTCGCATCCGTTCTCGCACTGATACCAAGCGCGGGTCGGATGCTCCTTCGGTTCCCAGCGGATGCCGGCGCCGGTACCGTCGCCGAACACCAGCGTCTGGGACAGGCCGCAATGCGGGCAAGGGACGTAACGGAATTCCTGGCTGCCCTGTTCGAACAGGGCATCGATCCGACTGAAGCCTTTCACCTTCGGTGTCGAACCGGCAGCGCTGAAGCGCCGCGGCGATGTCAGGTTGCGCTTGAACGCGAGGCGGGCAGGGTCGCCTTCCTCCTTCGTTGCCCAAGGGTAACCGTCGCATTCCTCAAGGAACACGTCGTCCGCGGTGACGCGGCGAAACTCCTTCGGGCTGTTCGCGCCCTTGATCTGGATCCAGCCGCCCTTGTAGCGCTTGGCCCTGATCTGGTTGTCGGCGTGCCGCGGCTTGAACGTCGCGACAGACCGAACGACCGGCCACTGCAGCACAGGGTCGAGATCGTCGCGGCTGAACTTCTCCGCATCGTCGATCGTCGGCTGGTAGATCAGCGTTCGCGCGGGGTCGAACTTGATGCGCCAGGCGACGAAGCACTGCAGGATCGTCGAGTAGCCGATGCGGCTGCTCTTCCTGACCGATAGCTGAGACGTTTCCGGATCGGTGAACGCGTCGGCAATATCGGCCTGAAACGGGAATGGCCGGATGCGCGCGCCGTCGTCCGATCGCGCGTGCTCGGCCATGAACTTCGAAAGGGGCGGACGCTCGCGCGGCCGGCACGCTGCGAGCCAGCCCGCGGCAAGCGTTACACCGTGCGCGCCGGGAGCGCGGTACGGCTCAGGCGCCGCCTTCGTCTTCGGGCTCGCCCTCATCAAAGCCCCCGCCGCGCGCCTCTTCGATCCGGGCCATGCTCAAGTCGGTAAGGACGTTGTTGATCTCGGCGTCGACGCGTGCGCGGAGTTTCGTGTCACCCTTGGCAACCCGGGCACCGACCTGCTGCAGTTGGGCGACGATCATGACGATCACGCCCGCGCCGGCGGCGACCATGTCGGGAAGCGACGCCAGCTCCTTGCGGCGCTCGGCATTGTCCATCGCCTTCGCGTCGGCCTGCTCTTTGGCGAGGCGGGCCTGCTGCTGTTCCTTGTCGAGCGAATCCGGATCGACGTCATCGACGCCGTATTTCATCTGGGCCCAGGCCTCGATGTTCTCGAGCAGCGAGGCCCCGTCAGCAGGCAGGTCGCCCTTCGACCGGAGCTCGCCGATCCACCGGCTGGAGCAGCCGAAGAGCGCGGCGAGCTGCGGCCGGGTCGGCTCATCGAGGTCGATTTGCGCCACTTCCCTGCTCCATTTCGCGAAAGCCGCAGAAAACCGCCGAAAATGGCAAGAGGGAGGAAGAACTATAGGGCATCTCGTGCCTAGCGATCTTCTGCGCCTTTGCCCCCCGTATTACCCGGGAGGCCAGGAAGGACCCATCGGCCCCGTCCCACGATGTGGGATTAGGCGACCAGGTCGTATCGGCGACCCCGGAAAATCGCTCCAGGTGCGAGGGTTAGGCGTCATGGTTTGAATACTCGCTATCTGCCTCGAACCGATGCTCTCAGGTCTTGCGCTGCCTGCTCCACGTCGCCGATCAGCCGATCGCTGCGACTGTGGTGTCGCGATTGGCAGCGTAGGTCCTCGGCAGTGCGGAGCAAGCGCATGGCGATCGCTTCGACTACATCAGCAGCAGTTGGCGTGAAGGCAGCTGTCATGACCTACCTCGTACAGACTGCCCGTTGATACCGACCGACGGTTGCAGTTTGTGCAATCGCGAACGCGCGCGGTGCGTTTGTGCCCAACCGTTCGAGAGACCATCTGGACCTTGATGCTGCACAGCAGCAATTACCACGAGGCCAATATGTTCAGCTTGATCGTTCTCTACTTCGCAAACCGCCAACCGTCGGCCGCATACGCAGCCCAGGCTACACCGCCGGTAAAGACCGCTGCAAACGATCTGACCGCTGCACCGATGACGCGCGCAGCCTAAACTGCGTTCCTAACGGATACGACAATCGTCGATCCGTTGTCTCGTCGTATCAAACCATACCGCAGGACAACCACCGAAGCTTGGTGGCGACGTAGGCGGCACGGTCCATGACCAGCCGACGCTAGCACGTCTAAGCCGCTTGTGCGGCAACGCCCAACTCGGGCTTGTCCTCGTCCTGTACCACATCAGATACGAGCAGGTAAGTGGCAATCGACACCACGAACCCGCCGCCGAAATTGACCACCGCCTGCTTTCCATTCCCACCCTCAACGATACCCGTCATGCCGGCGAAGGCGCCCTCGGTCAGGCAGATCGACGTTCCTGGCTCGACGACGCGCCTGGTCTTCTTCATTTCGCGTAACCGGTGACGGTTTTCTTCCTCTCGCAGCGGGGCCAAGCTGCGATTCGAGATCAGCGGGTAGCGATCACGGTGGCGAAAGATCGAGAATGAGGGGTGTCCGCTGGTCGGGTCCGCCGCCAACCTGATCAGTTCGTACAGGTCACCAGCAGCCGCGAACACGAACGTCGGCGTGATCGGCGCGGGCCGCTCCTCGACGTCCCGGCGCTGGCGCCCTCGTCCGGCACGACGGACCATCTGCGTCGGCGTCCACGCCGTAAGCCCTGCTGCGGCGAGCGATGCAGTAAGGGCTAGCGTGCGTGCGGCCCCAGTCCGCAGGATGCACCACCCTTCCCCGCCTGCCGCCTTATCGTTCCCGCGATTCATCCGCTCAATCCTCGCCTGTTTCAAATATGTGCCGGGCTACGTTGCCCAGACGATGCATTTTCGTTGGTCGCGCGTTGATCGCGTTCGAAACACGGAGATCATCATGTCCGACGAAAACGCACCGAAGCCCGCCGACAACGTCAGTGTGAAACCGGGCGATGCCGACCCAACCGCGGACGGCTTTGGCCAGGGCGATGGCTATTCCGGAGACGAGTACGACAGCGTGGGCCACGCGGCTGAGCGGCATTTGAAGAACCGCGATACGCACGAAGCCGGCGCTGACGAGCCCGCCGCCGGCCGAGACATCCCGCCGGGAGCCGGCAAGCGCGCGTACATCGATAACAAAACCGGCGAAGTGCACGGCAGCGGATCCAGCGCTGGCGGGGGTAACCCGGGCGAGGACATCGACCTCGACACCTCGCGAAGTGGTCCCGAGACCTGAAGAGCCGCACGCTGCGGTCAGCCCGCTCATCAGCTGGCCGTCGCGCGCGTTACGATCGCGCTGCTGGAAAAAGCCGGTCGCGGTATCGACGATCAGACCGCGACCGGAGGTGTCCCGACGGGGATAATGCCGGGCAGCGAGGGATCGCAATCCCGGCAAAACGTCCGTACCGACCGAGCTTTGGTGTGTCACTGTAATAATACAGTGCTTCACAAGTTCTAGGTCTTGCTCGACTGAAGTGCTGAGCGACGCGTTATGACCTGCATTGTGCGATGGATGCCATCGAACGGCGGTAAACCGTCGGCTCGATCGCAGCAGCAGTGCGTTAGCAACGGGCAACGACAGGAGCATGCCATGCCTACCGACCCGAACACCGACATCGAGCGCGAGACGACCGGCGAACCGTACGTCGAGGGCAACATGGAAACCGAGGACGGCGCGGCGCACGACGGTTCCAGCGTCGAAGACCTGGATGCCGACAGCGACGAGGCGCCGGACTCGCTCGCGACCGAAGCCAACGATGTCGACGAGGCGGCGGATGACCTCTCGATCCGCGGTGACGACGAGCGGCCTGACAGCGCGCCGTAAGCCGATGCTGCCGGCGTGACCCCGAGCGATCGCGGTCATGCGGGCACCGGAACCGGGCGGACGTCGGACGGCGGTCCTGGAATGGCCATCCGCCGGTACCGCTCGGCAGTTGCCCGGCTGGCTGCGAACGCCTCGTCTTCGGACGCGACTTTGGTTCGCAACCGGGCCTCGATCCATGACACGGGTTCAGCTCGGCCGGCAGCGCTCAGCAGCGCCGCGTTCGTCGCCTCCTCGCCGTGAGCCTTGGACCATTTGGCAATCAAAGCCCGGGCCGACTTAGCCGACACGTCTGCTTCGCCCAGCAGCGCCACGCCAGCGTCGAACAGAGCTTTCCTCGGATCGCTTGGCGACGCGACAGCGTCAGTAGATTTATCTACTGAACTATCTCCTCCCTCCTTCCTCTGGCGGGACTTTTCCCCACCGGTGGGTAACCGCTTCCCCACCGGTTCCCCACTCGACCTAGTTGAAGGGGGCGCCGCTTCCCCACTGGCCTTGGTTGAAGGGGGTGTCAGTTCCCCACCCGAGGTGTCTGAAGGGGTACCCAGTTCCCCACCGTCGCGTGTTGAACGGGCCTCGATGTTCACCCAGTTCCGAACTGCTTCCGTCTGCGGATAGGTCGAGTTGGGTTTCTTCGGGCGCTGGTACTGGCAGAAATTCCGAACCGCGCCGTAGCGCTTGCCACCGACCTCGTAGGACATGATGCAGCGTGCTTCGGTCAGCTCGTCCAGCAACGCGACAGCATCGACGCTGTCGGCCGGCAGGAGCCGCATCTTAAGCTTCACCGGCGACCATTCGAACGAGCCCATGTCGTCGCATTCGTTCCAGATACCGAGGAACAGGAGCCGCGCGAATGGCGACAGCGAGACGTAGGTCTCGTCGGTCTAGAGGCCGGGGTGGATCGATCGTATACGCGCCATTTATTGACCTTCCCGGCTACTGTAGAAATCACTTCCGCGGACCGCGGAGTTTGCCCCGAAGAACCAGCCCAGGGCCTTGCCTGACGGACCGCTGCGGCGCTTGGGAACGAGGAACTCGACCTTGTTGCGCACGGCTTCCATGTCGGTTCGCCACGCCTCGTATTTCGGCCCGAACTGGTCGTCCGGTTCCTGTCGCTTGAGGTATTCCTCCTCGCGGTAGACGAAGAGGATCACGTCGGCGTCCTGCTCGATCTGCCCGCTGTCGCGCAGGTCCGACGGCATCGGCCGCTTGTCCGGACGCCTCTCAACGTCTCGGCTCAGCTGCGCTACCGCCATCACGGCCAGTCCCTCGGACTTGGCGAACTGCTTGAGCCCGACGCTGACCTCGCTCGCATGCTCGTACGGCGACATGCCCTTGCGGCTGTGCGCCATCAGCTGGAGATAATCGACGACGACCAGCTCGAGCTTCTGCCCCTTGGCTGCCAGGCGACGCTTGTGCGTGCGTGCCTGGCGGATCAGCTTCGCCAGGGTCAGGCCCGACGACTCGTTGATCTCGATCGGCAGCGCGTCGAACCGCGCCTTGGCCGACAGGACCGCGTTCATCTCATGGGGGCGGACTGTGCCGTCGCGGACATGCTCGTATGGCACCCCGCCCCGCGTCGTGAACGTCATGTCGGCGATCATCCGGCGCGTCAGCTCATCCGCGCTCATCTCGAGCGAGAAGATCAGGACGCCGTGACCAAGGCCGGCCGCGCCGATCGAGTATGACGTGACGAGGGAGGTCTTGCCCATACCCGGGCGCCCACCGACCACGACCATGTTCGACGGGCGCAGCACGCCGATGACATCGTCAAGCGAGCCGATCGTGCCGCAACGAACACCGACCACGGGTTTGCCGAAGCTGTCGATAACGATCTGCGCATAATCGCCGACGGACGCCTGGGCGGTGACCGTCTGCTCGGCGAGTTCGGCGACAGCCTCGTCAGCATTCGCGACCAGTTCCTCGCGCGTCACGGTCAGGTCGCGCGCCGAAGCCATGACGTCCTGCAGGCCGGCGACCATGCGACGCCTGCTCGACAGCAGCGTGATCTGTTCGAAGTAGGCCTTGGTACGAGCTCGTGGGCCAGCGTTCAGGTCGGCAGCCGCAAGCTTCGCGTAGGCGCGTGGCCATTCGCCGTCTTCTGCGAAGTGCGGCGCCAGCGTGACCGCGTCGACCGCACCGCCGGCGGACGATTGCTCGAGGACTTTGCCGTAGATCCGCCCGTACAGCGGGACCGAGAAGTCACCTGGCCGGCAGCGGTCCGCGACCTCGTCGATCAAGCGGTTGTTGGCGAGCAAGTCGCCCAGAAAGGCGATCTCGGCCTCGACGTTGTAGAGCGGGCTGGCGGACTCGGCCGCGGCGAATTGCTCCTGGAACGAGCCGCTCATGCCCGAATACCCCGGAGCTGGTCGTTCCAGTCCTTGAACCCCTCGGCCGGCCACATCGTGCGAGTCGCGAAACCCCGTTCGATCAGCTCCTCCTCCGCAGCGAGAGCGGCCGTGCGGCCAGCGTCGTCGTTCTGTCCCGCGATGACGATCGAGACGATGCGCGGCGGATAGTCGATATGCGGCATCATGGCGGTGCCGAGCGTGACCCACACTTCGGCGCCAAGCTCCTGTCCGATGCTCAGACCGTCCTCAGGCCCCTCGGTCAGGATCAGCTCGTGCTCGACGCTGTCGGCGTCCGAGTTGATGCGCAGCGCCCCGCCCTTCACGCGGCCAAGGCTGCGCTTCGGCTTCGCCATCCGTGCCTTCTGCCGACCGCCATCGCTGAGGAAAATGCGCTGCAGACCGATCAGCTGATCGCTGCCGTCCACGACCGCGCCGACCAACGCCGGCAGGTCGGGGCCACATTCGCCGGTGTCGTCGTCGTACCAGGCCGGTGTCATGGCGAAGCGGATCGTGTGGGGGATCGGCATGGTGATGCCGCGTCCGCGCAGATAGACCTCGGCAGGCGTGCCCGGGGCCGCGTGCGCCTTATCCCAGACGTGGCGGGCACGATCGATGGCACGCTGACGATCGGCTTCGTCCTCGGCTGCAGCCTTCACCCGGTCAGCGGGGTCTACGCCCGGCAGGCTCGCCGCGCCCAACCAGCGGAGCGCGTCCATGAAGCCGATACCCTCGGTCTTCATGACGTAGCTGACCAGGTCACCCGATGCCCCACAACCGAAGCAATGATAGGTGCCCTTGGCGTCGTTGAGCTGCATCGAGGGCGTGCGCTCGCTGTGAAACGCACAGAGCGCCCGCTTCTCGTTCTTCCCTGCGCGCGTGACCTTGCGGGTCCGCGCGACGACGTCGCTGATGTTGTAGCGCTGCTTGGCCTCGTCGACCGCGCGACGGAAAGCGGCGTCACGCTCGGCGCGATCGGTGGAGCGGCTCATTGCCCCCTGACCTTCTCGGCGGCGATCATCTCAAGCCAGGCGCAGGTCAATGCGTTCACACGCCGGATCAGCACCTCGTGCGGCATCAGCTCGCGCGGCTCGGTGACGTTGTCCGCCTCGATCGCGATGATCGCCGGCAGCAGGTTGGCGATCGTCAGCGCTGCGGCTTCGTCACCGCTGCACACCGCGCCAGCGTCGGCCCAGCGCCCGCCCGCCAGCGCGAGCAGCGGATCCGCGAACCGTCCGCCCCATTCGTGGCAGCCAGCCAGGAACGTCGGCAGGTCGATCGGCGACGCGGTGTTGGCATAGGCGGCTGCGCGATCGTCCGACTTTCCGAGCACCCGACCGATATCCAGCCAGGTCGCAGCGTCCTCGGTCTTGATCGCGGTGAGGATGGCGTTCTGCGTATCGACCGCGGCTGACGCGGAGAACGTGCGACGGCGTCCGTGGATGTACGGTGCGTTCATGCGGCAAAAGCCCTGGCATGGTGAAAGACAAACGCGCTCGGCGGGACAACCGCATCACGCTGACGGCTCTGGCGAACATGATCGCCGCGATGGTCGATGCGATGCGCTTTGCGGACGTACCGAACGACGTGATTCGACACTTCCTCAACAACCTGGACGAGCTGAACTGCATCACCCTCGATGGACCGGCGTACGAGATGATGGACACCATCGTGGAGGTCGTTCGGTCTACGGTGGCCTCGAATGACTGAGGTCAGCGCTGACACCCTTCCAAGGCACGTCTTGCGGGCCGCCCCCTTGAAGCTATCGTTCGGTTGTCGAGACCACCGAGAGGAAGAGAGGCTATGGACCTTGTGCAACGGCTTGCCATTGCGGCCATCATCAACGGACTTCGTAAGAGCGGCGCGATCGATGATGCGGCAGTCGCCGCTATCGCGGACGAGCTCCAAGCAGTTGGCAAGATTACCGACGGGTGGGGCCATGTTCGGCAGGCGGAGACGCTTCGTTCTCTGGCCGATGACATCGCTGCCGGCAAAAGCGGAGAGTAGCTCGACCGCTTCACGCATCGACGCGCGCCTGCGGGCTTTCGTAGAATCGGAGCGGAAGGTTCAGCCAACCAGCCGTTTCTATGCCGTAAAGATCCGCCCGGGGCATCTCGTCGACCCCGAACGTGCGGTAGTGCTCCTCGCCAAGTGCGTCGTCGCCGATGACTGTCACACGTATCGAATCGGCGTGAACGCCAAGAACGAGCGCAACGTCTGCTTCGGCGTTATTTTCCGCATCGCACAAATTGATGCCGAACGGCAGCGCCCAGCCTACCCCAGAAGCGTGTGTCGAGAAGTCGATCCGGAACGCGAGTGGCCGGAGGCGGTAAGTCGCGGCCTGTGTGGCTGGGGGGGTAGCTCCCATGGCGACGGTTTCAGTCATGCCACCTCGTCAGGATATATATCGGGCCGAATACAATGGCGCGAAAGACCGGTATGCTGCTCTACCGCAAGAACGTAGCGCGCAGGCAGCGGACGACGGCGGCGAACTAACTGCCATATGTTCGGTGGGGTGCAGCCACAAATAGAAGCCAACCTCCCCTGACTTCCTGCCCGCCTGATCGCTTCGAGCAGCACGGAATGCGGGTCTGGCGCCGCCAATTCGTTTCGTTTAGCCATAGCGCCCAATAGCAGCCTATCACGCAGTAGGCCATAGAAAACTATGGATTGATCATGAGGGCTGACCGATTACGCGAATGTATGGCCCTCAAAGGGGTTTCTCAAGCTGAACTGGCGCGACGTGCAAATGTAAGTCCGGCGGCTATCCAGCAGTTATTAAATGGATCTAGCAAAACAACGCGGTCACTCCGCACGATTGCCGCTGCATTAGAAGTGAATCCCGATTGGCTGGAGGGCTTAGAAGGGGCAACGCCGATCGTGGGGCTCAAGGTCGCTAGTTTCTCCAATGATCGTGAAACTGTTGACGTCCCCTATTTGGGCGTCTTTGAAGGCCGTTCCTGGGAGCGGGTGCAGGTAGGTATCCGAAGTCTTACCTTAAGCTCGTATTGGTTTGCGGACATCACCGACGGGCTTGGACCATCCGACGTCTCGTTTTGTAAATTGTCGACTGACGAAATGTCGCCGACGTTATCTCGAGGCGATGACGTTTGCTATCGACACAGTCGGGAGCACGACGGAAGGCCCGATGGCATATGGTTCCTCGAATATAACGAGGCGGCTCTCTTGAGGCGTGTCAGGTCACTTCGTAGTGGTAAATATCACCTTTCCGCGGACAATCCTGTCATTGCGCCCTTCGAAGCTGAGGGGCAGGAGATCGACTTCTGGGGGAAAGTTATCTGGCAAGGTAGAAGCCTAGCCGCATAGAAAGCTATGGACTCGGGCCCTATCATCGCATAGTGTCCTATTCAGCAGCTGATCGCCCACAGGCCGAAGACGCTGTCGCAGGTCCGTAAAGCACGCTCGGTTCGCCAGCCTCTGCCGCACTCCTGCGCCCTCGCAGGAGAACGCCCATGGCAACGCAGCTCAAGCATTTCGATTTCACGTCAACGTCGGCGCTGACCCCGCGCCCCAACATCCGGGTCGCCTTCATCGCGGGCGAGGCGGCAACCGCCGTCCATGACACGATGGCGAAGCTGCCGGCGGCAACGCGCGATGCGACGCTTGACGAACTGGCGACCGCCACGGCAGCAGACGTCGAGTTGATCCAGAGCATGACCTGCTCGCTAATCGAAACGGCGCGCGAGCTTCTGTCGCCGCGGATGTACACTGCGTTCCTGCGGTGGGGTGAGACGGCCTCGCATAGCTCCTCGTTCTATGAGAGCGACGAGGAAGGCGCCGTGCGCTGCAAGGCGAGCGAAGATGCGCTTCGTGCCGTGGGGCTGATCCAGGCCGAGAACGCCCACGATATGATGTTCCGAGCACTCCTTGCCGGCATCGAAGCCGGCGACTGCTCAGGCTTCGGCCCCTTTGAGATCGAAGGCTCTGAGAATGGGTTTCCGCTGGAAGCACTGACCAAGGCACTGAGCGCCGACCTATCGTCGCTCTCGCCCGTTGCTGACCTGTTCGAAGCGTTGAGCAAGCGGGCTTGGGCCCTGTCGAACGCGACATCGTCGTTCTCGCTGCCGATCGGCACTGCGATCACCAGCGCTTTCAGCTTCGCCCGCGGCGAGGACTCCATTGAACGCAACCTCGGCATCGCGGTGGTCAATATGGACGGCTACAACCCGTTCATGCGCGGCCCGCTGATTCAGTGGCAGCGCGCATATGATCGGTTCGTGGACGCCCAGGCCGAAGCAGATCGCTATCATGCAGATGTGATCACGCCAGCCCACGCGCGTTTCATGCCCGTTCGCGAGAAGTGGCCGGCGAATTACGACTTTTCTTCAGACAGTGCCGCGTCGCTTGAACTGGATACAGTCGACTATCCTGATGAGGAGGAACGTTACGACGAACTCTGCGCCGCGGCCTATGAAGCTAAAGAGCGCCTGTATCTGATCCCTGCCCCGGGGGCCGGGGAACTCGCCATCAAGCTCAAGCTGTTCTCGAAGGACGGTGACCGTCACCTCTGTCGCGCCGATGAGATTCTCCAGCAGATCACGTGCGACGCTCGCCGGTTCGGCCGCCACGGTGCTTTCCTGCAAACCGACACGGCTGTACTCGACGCCTACCAGACCCGGCGGTGCGAGTTTGAGGCGACCGTCGGAGTGGACCTGTCGGCGGCACAGGAAACCACGCATTTCAGTCGCATCGACGCCGCGGATATGGCGCTACTCAGTGGCCGCGCGTCGACGATCGAAGGCGTAATCGCTAAGCTACGTGTCGCGTTTCTACATCAGACCGGGGAAGCTTGGTCCGATCTGGCCATTTCGAATATCACGAACCCGGTCTTCAGCGACGGTCTGCGTCTATCGGACATGTACACTCGCATGGCCTGGGGTGCGATTGAGGATCTCGCCCGCATCGGCGGGGTGAACCTCGCGGAGCAGGGTGCATGACCTGCGCATCGTGCCGGTTCTGGGATCGCTATGCCGAAAGCGACATCTCGAAAAAGTTCGGCG
The DNA here is from genome assembly GCF_042466235.1 of Sphingomonas sp. R86521. Lineage (NCBI taxonomy): Bacteria > Pseudomonadati > Pseudomonadota > Alphaproteobacteria > Sphingomonadales > Sphingomonadaceae > Sphingomonas > Sphingomonas sp. R86521. The sequence goes on from NZ_JAXHBY010000001.1 coordinate 2,692,707, forward strand.
ACTGTCGCTTCGATCCCCCGCGCATCAGCGAGACGCTGCTCGCGCGCATGCTCCCTGGCCTGAGCGTACCGCTGTCGGAGTACGACGACATCGAGCGCGACATCTACGTCGCAAGTGCCTTCCCGGTCACCCACCAGGAAAGCGCTTGCGGCCGGTGGGACAGCCTGGTGCCAGTATGCTGACCGCCCATGCTGCAAACTCTTGTGCGTCGTGCCGTCACTGGCGGCGTATGGGACCAAAGCTCGCCAACGCCCAGCGCGACCCCTCCGCTGCGCAGGACGAGGGGACATGCGAACGGCGGGCGCCCAGTGTCGTGCAGGGCAACGGGCCGTTCCCGGTATCCATGTTCCCCGTGACACACGAAAGCCGCGGCTGCGGCGAGTGGCGTGGCCAGGCGCGCCCGGGACCTGACGGGGACGGCGGCGAGCGCGTCGTGCCGTTTCCTGGCGTGCCAACGAGGATCGCCGCATGACCGATATTATCAGTGACCGCCTCCTGCGGCTGTCGCAGGTTCTAGAAATTGCCGGCCTCAGCAAGGCTATGGTCTACCGCTTGGTGCGGGAAGGGAAGTTCCCGACGCCTTGCAAGCCTGGCGGTATCGCAACCCGCTGGGTGGAGAGCGAGGTGCGCGCGTGGCGGGAGCGGGTTGAAGACGCGCGAGCGGCTTAATCAAATATCGACGGCCGAACGTCCGCTAACGCCCACAAACAGCCATTCGTCTGGACCGACTTCTGACCCTGATTGTCATTTTTGCTTGAAGGGATCAGCCTGCCGTGGCCACCCGAACACGGGTGCGCCTTGAAAGGCTACAATATGCGCGTCGTGATTTACGCTCGCTATAGTTCCGAACGCCAGCGGGCGGTGTCGATTGAAGACCAAGTGCGAGTCTGCCAGGCTAAAATTGACAAAGAAGGGTGGCTAACCACCCAGGTTTTTTCAGACTACGCCTATTCGGCTCTAACATAATGCGACCCGGCATACAGGGGCTCTTAAACGAATGTCAGGCAGGAAGCTTTGACATTCTAGTTACGGAATCATTGGACAGGCTCTCTCGCGACCAAGAGGATATTGCAGCTATTTACAAGAGATTGTCATTCGCGAACATGACAATACATACGCTTGCCGATGGGCGAATCAATGAGCTCCACATTGGGTTGAAAGGCACAATGTCCGCTCTATTTCTCAAAGATCTAGCTGACAAAACGCGACGAGGTATGTTGGGTAGCATTGCGTCCGGAAAGGCGGCAGGAGGTATATCTTATGGTTACAGGATGCTTCGCCATATCGATCAACAAGGTGAGATTGTGCGCGGTGAGCGGCAAATAAACGAAGATGAGGCCAAAGTTATTCGGTCGGTGTTTCGTAGTTACGCCGAGGGACGGTCCGGGCGGTATATAACAGACCTTTTAAACCATAATGGGGTATCGGGACCTCGAGGCAACATCTGGCACCACACTACTATTCTTGGAAACCAGAAAAGAGGAAGTGGTGTGTTGAATAACGCTTTATATGTTGGAAAGCTAGTCTGGAACCGTCAGCGCTGGATGACAAATCCGTATACCGGTTGTCGTGTATCTCGGCTGAACGACCCTGCTTCATGGGTCATCACCGACGTTCCCGAGTTGCGGATAGTTCAGCAACGGCTTTGGAAAGCCGTCAAGACGCGTCAAGCTTCTGCTTAGCGCTTGAGTCCGCTCTTCACCACCATGCGACATTTCGGTTGAAGATCGACCGAACGGCCGCTGATGCTTAAGGGCGGACATACAAGCGCACGCGATGTCAACCTGAGGTGACCCTGTTCTACCCGTTCGGTAGCGATACCGACGCGAAGCGAAGCTATTCGATTTGTGAGTGACACTGACGGCAACGCTCGCGCGCTGCGCCGTCGCGATACCTATCCTGACCAAGCGTGAAAACCTGACGGGGAAATGCGATAATGCTTAACTTATTCGCGAGTAGCACGGCGATTGCTCTGATGCTTGCTGTGCAAGCAGAAACTTATCAACCGTCTATTAGTCGACTGCCGACGCCCCCGCGACCGGGCGAGCCAATAATTCAGGGCACCACACGGAACGCAACGTGGAATCCCGACGCTCCTAAAATATTTCCCAATATTGTGAGATCAAGGCTTCTCAGCGATCCACAGCCATATGGTAATGATGCTCGGATCAAGGTTCATATCATCAAGCACCTGAAAGGATCTTTCACCCCATCAGATGTCGAACTGGTTTTCGGCATGGTTTGCGGTGCCGGTGGAACGTTGCCGCTAGAAAAGGGGGCGGAACTCACTCTCTACCTAACGATCCATCCTCACGAAGGGCGTTCAATTGGGTTGGTCACATATTATCGCGCTGTCAGCCTTTGGCCTGAGTAGGTATGCATGGCGGCGGTGGTGAACTGCCGTATATGCGTTTCCCGTATCTCGTGATTGCGGCGCAGCGACCGCTTCGCCAACTTTCACTTACATGCCGTCCGTCCGTTTTCCGCCAAAGTCGGCCATTCAACCATAATCGCAAGCAGATCAGGCCTGATACCGCCGCCGCCTCGATTCAGCCCCCCCCCCCCCCCCCGGCCCCGTCGCTGCGTGCCGCATAGGCTGCCCCAGAAGCTCTAGGGGCGGCACGAACCCGTCAAGGAGCAGGTCAGCCCATTCGCATGCTATCTCCCGCCGGCGAGGCATGTACGCGGCTCGGTTGTACGCCCCCTCGACCTTGTCCTTCGGGACGTGCGCCAGCATTAGGTCGACGACTGCGCGATCGTCGCCCTTCCCTTCCGCCTTCAGTCGTTCGTTCATGATCGTGCTGAACGCAGCGCGGAAGCCGTGCGGGACGTGACGCTGGTAATAGCCGGCGCGGATCAGCAACTGGCGCAGCGTGTTCTCCGACATCGGCTTGTGGAGGTGTCGCTCCCCCGGGAAAACGAGGGCGAGGTCACCGGTCAGCGTCTTTAGCGCGCGCAGGATGGCGACCGCCTGCGGGGCAAGCGGCACCAGGTGGTCGCCATCGGCATCCGCCTTTCGATCCTCGTCGCCCTTCATGCGCGCCGCCGGGATGCGCCACAGCGGCTCCTTCCCGTCGAGATCCTCGAACTCCGCCCAGCGCGCGCCGCCCAGCTCGCCCGGCCGGACCGCGGTCAACGCCAGCAGACGCATCGCCAGCTTGGTCGTTGCACGGCATCGCTCCGCTTCGCAGTTCTCCAGCATTGTCCGTGTCGCTGCGATACGGGCCGGCTGGTCGCGCAGGCCGTCGATTATGGACGGTTGCGGCTTTACCCGCGGTTTGGAGCTCAGTGCCTTCCCCAGGCTGGCTGCTGGGTCGGTTTCGGCGATACCGGCAGCTATCGCATAGACGAACACAGCTGACAGGCGCTGGCGTAGCCGGTGAGCCGTCTCGATCGCGCCCCGCGACTCGACTTCGGTGAGGATGGCCAGCAGCGTCGGCGCCTTGATCGATGTGATCGGCAGGTCGCCGATTTCAGGCAGGACGTTCTCCTCGAGGCTCTGCCAGACCTTCTCGGCGTGCTTCGGCACCCACGTCGACTTCTTTTTCGCGTACCATGCTTCCGCGACCGTTCGCATGGTATTGGCGTTCGCCGCGGCCCGCGCGCTGTGAGAGGTCTTCTTCTCGATCGATGGATCGTTGCCGGCAGCCAGTTGCGCCTTCGCCTCGTCACGGCGCTTCCGCGCCTCGGTAAGGGTGACTGCCGGGTAGGAGCCGAAGCTCAGCGTCTTCTGAGCCGGCTTGCCCGGATCCTTGGCACTGCGGCCGTAGGTGTAGTTCATGCGCCAGTGGCGGCCGCCCGACGGGCTCACCTGCAGGTAGAGCTGTCCCGAGTCCCCCAGCCTGTAGGCGGTGGTTTTCGGCTTCGCTGCCTTCACCTTAGCGTCGTTCAGCATTCTGCGTCCCCGATACCATGGTATCCGCGGCGCGGTACCATGGGAAATGCCATGCCGAGGGGTAGACGCGTGTGGACTACCATGGACCGGCTGCACCCCAGAGAAGGGGAGAAAACCGCGGATTTCAAGGGATTGTAGACGGCTGTGGCCCGTCAAATACTCGCGAGTGGTAGCGGAGGAGGGATTTGAACCCCCGACCCCAGGATTATGATTCCCGTGCTCTAACCAACTGAGCTACTCCGCCAAAGGCGATGCGTTCACTCGCGAGGGGGGCCTATAGGAATGGGATTCCGGGTGGTCAAGCGAACATGTGACGCGACAGCGCTTCCCATGGCCCGCCGCGATACCACCACGCGCCCAGCCCTGCGATCTCGACGTCGCGCGGGCGGAAATCGCGGTTGAGTTCGGCGAGCAAAAGCTTCGCCACCGCGGGCGTCACCTTGTTCTGGATCGTGACGTGCGGACGCCAGCCCCCGGCATCCTGCGGCGTCAGCATGCCGGTGAACGCATCCGCCAGCCGCGCGCGGATACCGACGAGTTCGGGCGATTCGATGCGATAGGCGACCCCGCGACCTAGCGACATCAAGCCGCCGACCCGCGCCTGGGGCGCAGGGATGCCCCGCGTCTCCAGGGTAAGGCGGTGCTTGAGTTCGTCGACACTGGATGGCGGCAAATGGTGGAACAGCGTCAGGTGCGCATCGAGCTGGTTGCGCTCCGGCGGGAAATGCGCGCGCCGCATCGTATCGAAGAACGCGGTGTCCTGCCGCCCGAACAGCGCGGTGACGATGATGGGCGCAGGCCCCGATTCGCTAGACATCAAATCTCGATCTGGCTGCCGAGCTCGACGACGCGGTTGGTCGGCAGGCGGAAGAACTCCATCGCGCTTTCGGCATTGCGCAGCATCCACGCGAACAGCTTCTCGCGCCAGATCATCATGCCGGGCTTGTCGGACGGCAGCAGCGTCTGCCGCGACAGGAAGAAGCTGGTGTCCATCATCTTGAAGTCGGCCCCGCAATTATGGACCTCGCGCAGCGCGGCGGGCACGTCGGCATCCTCCATGAAGCCGTAACGCAGCACCAAGCGGTGGAACCCCTCGCCCAGCTCCTCGCGGATCGCGCGATCGTCTGCCGGCCAATAGGGCTGGCCGACGATCTTGACGGTCAGCAGGATGACGCGCTCGTGCAGCACCTTGTTGTGCTTGAGGTTGTGGAGCAGCGCGTGCGGAACGCCGTCGGGCGTTGAGGTCATGAACACTGCGGTGCCGGGCACGCGCGAGGCGGAGCCCGACGCCGATCCGATGAACACCTTGATCGGCATCGCCGCCTCGCGCATCCGGTCGATCATCAGCTGCCGCCCCTTCGACCACGTCGTCAGGAAAGTGAAGATGATGAAGCCGACCAGCAGCGGGAACCAGCCGCCCGCGGGTACCTTGGTCAGGTTCGCCGCGAAATAGGCGCCGTCGACCAGGAAGAATATCGCGAGCAGCGGCACCGCGAAATACACCGGCCAGTGCCACAGGCGGAACAGCACCACGCCCAGCAGGCAGGTGTCGATGAACATCGCCCCGGTTACCGCGATGCCGTACGCGCTGGTCAGGTTCGACGAGGTGCGGAAGAACAGCACCAGCAGGATGACCATGATCATCAGCGCCCAGTTGACCAGCGGGATATAGATCTGCCCCGCGGTCGACGCGCTGGTATGTTCGATCCGCAGCCGCGGGATGAAGCCGAGCTGGATCGCCTGTTGCGTGACAGAGAACGCGCCCGAGATCACCGCCTGCGACGCGATCACCGCGGCGGCGGTCGCCAGGATCACCAGCGGCAGCTGCAACGCGTCGGGCGCGAGGTTGTAGAACGGGCTGACCAGCGCGCTGCTGCCGTCGCGGAACAGGAGCGCGCCCTGCCCCATGTAATTGAGGATCAGCGCCGGCAGCACGAAGAACAGCCAGGATATGCCGATCGGCCGGCGTCCGAAATGCCCCATGTCGGCATACAGCGCCTCAGCCCCCGTGACAGCGAGGACCACCGAGCCGAGCGCCAGGAACGCGCGTTCGGGGTCGATCAGGAAGAACTGCACCGCGTAATGCGGCGACAACGCCCACAGCACTTCCGGCGTCTGCGCGATGCTCAGGCCGCCCAGCACCGCGATCACCGAGAAATAGACCAGCATGATCGGCCCGAAGAACAGCCCGACGCGCGCCGTACCGCTGCTCTGGATATAGAACAGGAAGATCAGGATCGCGACGGCGATCGGCAGCACCAGGCCGGCGAAGCTGGGCGCCGCGACCGCGAGCCCCTCGACCGCGGACAGCACCGACACCGCGGGCGTGATCATGCTGTCGCCGTAGAACAACGCCGTCGCGAACACGCCGAGCAGGATGATCCCCTTGCTCCAGCGCCGCGTCTTGGTCTTGCCCGAGACCAGCGCGAGCAGCGCCAGGCTGCCACCCTCGCCCTTGTTGTCGGCGCGCATGATGATGATGACGTATTTGACCGTGACGACGATCATCATCGACCAGAACATCAGGCTGATGACGCCCATGATGTGCGCGGGGTCGAGCGCGAGTTTGTGATGCCCGGCGAACGTCTCGCGGAACGCATAGAGCGGGCTGGTGCCGATATCGCCGAAGACGATGCCGATCGCGCCGACCGCCAGCTTGAGCATGCCATCGGCGTTGTGATGGCCGCCGTGCGCGTCCGAATCGTGGCTAGCCGCCGGAGGGGCGGCGGCTGGGTCGCGGGCCGCCGGAAGCGCGGCGTCTGGGGTATCGGTCACCGGCGCTGCGCGGTGTCCGAAAGGTTGGAAATCGCCATGTTCAAAACCCGTTGTTCACCCCAGAGACAGGATTTAGCACGTTGCGCCGAGGGCAGGCAACGGGACTGTCTGATGCGTTCTACGATGATGCATCTGGTATTTACGATCGTTCGCCGCAAGCCCCCGCGATACCGGCATTTTTCCTTGGAACACATACGGAACATCGGCGTTGGGTTGAGTCGAAAGGAACACCGCAATGTCCGACACCAACCCAAAGGCCGAACCCTTCTCGAACGCCGAGAAGGACCCGCACGACTGGACCACCGGCGACGAGAAGATGACCGGTGCGCAGGCGAGCTATCTCAAGACGCTCAGCGAAGAAGCGCATGAGGAATTCGACGATTCGCTGACCAAGGCGGATGCGTCGCTCAAGATCGACGAGCTGCAGGGGAAGACCGGGCGAGGTCAGTAACGACGCCGGCTGCCCAGCTACCCTTCGTCATCCCGGGCTTGTTCCGGGATCCAGGGTTACAGGCGACACCGCTCGTAACCCTGGGTCCTGACTTTCGTCAGGATGACGGAGCGTTGGTGACCTATCGCGGCCCGAGGTCGCCCTTGCCGACCGAACCCGACGCCATCGCCAGCATCGCATCCAGGCTGACCTTCGCCTTCAACCGCAGACTCTCCTCGATCTCGATCCGCGGCTCGAGGTCACGCAGAGCGACGTACAGCTTCTCCACCGTGTTCAGCGCCATGTACGGGCAGATGTTGCAGTTGCAGTTGCCGTCCGCGCCCGGCGCGCCGATGAAGCGCTTGTTCGGGAGCGCCTTTTCCATCTGGTGGATGATGTGCGGCTCGGTCGCGACGATCAGCGTGTCGCCGGGCATCGACATCGCATAGTCCAGGATGCCGCGGGTCGATCCGATATAATCGGCATGGTCGAGGATGATCGCCGGGCATTCGGGATGCGCGACGACCGGCGCGCCGGGATGCTGCGCCTTCAGCTTCATCAGCTCGGTTTCGCTGAACGCCTCGTGGACGATGCAGACGCCGGGCCATAGCAGCATCTCGCGCCCGGTCTTCCGGACCAGATACCCGCCCAGGTTGCGGTCGGGACCGAAGATGATCTTCTGGTCCGCGGGCAGCTGCGCCAGGATCGTTTCCGCCGACGAACTGGTCACGATGATGTCGCTGAGCGCCTTCACCTCGGTCGAGCAGTTGATGTACGTCAGCGCGATGTGATCGGGGTGCTTGGCGCGGAACGCCGCGAACTGTTCGGGCGGACAGCTGTCCTCCAGGCTGCAGCCGGCATCCATGTCGGGCAGGATCACGGTCTTGTCGGGCGACAGGATCTTCGCGGTCTCGGCCATGAAGCGCACGCCGCAGAACGCGATGACGTCGGCATCGGTCGCCGCCGCCTTGCGCGACAGGTCGAGACTGTCGCCGACGAAATCGGCGAGGTCCTGCAACTCGGGCTTCTGGTAATAATGCGCGAGGATGACCGCGTTCTTCTCCTTGCGGAGGCGTTCGATCTCGGCGCGGATGTCGACGCCGATGAGGTTGGTAGGCTGTTCCATCAAGCAAATCCCGGTTAGCTGGCGTTGCCTAGCACATCCTGCAGCGAGCGCGAGGTGTCCCAGCGCTCGGTCGACCGCCCCTCGCCGGCAAACGTCACAGTGACCTTGACGTTGCCGAGGCCGGCCGCGCGCAGCGGTGCGGCGACGAACGTCGACAGCGCCGCACGGGCATTGCGGCGCGCAGCCGCAAGGCGTTCGGGCTTGCTCGCTTCGGTCGCGGCGACGCGTTCGGCACCCGTCGAGGCCTGGCGCCGCATCCGGCCCATCATGTTGCGGGTGACGAACACGCCCTTGGTATCCTCGATATAGATCCGCGATTCGTCGATGTTGATGTCGCCGACCCGGACGTCGGGCGCGCGCACCGTTAGCATCTTGGCTTTCTCGTCCCAGCGGAAGTCGGACGCGCGCATTGCGGAGAGGTCGACATAATAGCCGGCGGAAAACGGCGCCTTCATCACGTAGCTCGAGTCGAGCCAGCTGAACACGCCCTTGTCCGATCCGACGCTCTGGACGGTGCCGGACAGCGTGCTGACCTTGAGATCGCTCGCGCCCGAGAATGCGGTGGCGATGATCCGAGCCACCGCCGGGCCATCGCGTCCCTCGGTCGTGACGGTGTAGCGGTCGGTATAGGTCCGATACGCCGCCAGGATCGCAGCCAGCGCGGCGGCGATGACGATCAGCGCCAGCACGACGCTGACGATCGACTTCCGCGTCACGCCGCGATCCGCCATGTCGCCCCCTCTTCGGCAACGCGTCCGCGGTTGCGCAGGTCATAGAGATGCGCCAGCACCGAGCGGCCGGCGGCCGGCAGCAGCCGCGCGTCGAGCCCGACATACATCCGCGCGACCATCGCCGGGATGTCCAGCGCATCCTCGCGAAGCAGCCGGAGGATCTGTCCCTCGCGCTGCTTGCGATGACCGAGCATGCCGCGGACCAGGCGTTGCGGCTGGTCGATCGCCTCGCCGTGGCCGGGATAATAGACCCGGTCGTCGCGCGTCATCAGCTTGGCGAGGCTCGCCATGTAATCGGCCATGTCGCCATCGGGGGGCGATACGATCGACGTCGACCAGCCCATGACGTGGTCGCCCGAGAACAGCGCGTTCGTTTCCGGCAGCGCGAAGGCGAGGTGGTTCGAGGTGTGCCCCGGCGTTGCGATCGCCTGCAACGTCCAGCCGTCTCCGCTTACCGTATCGCCTTCGGCCAGCACGCGGTCGGGCGCGTAATCGGGATCGAACGACGCATCGGCGCGCGCGCCCGTGTCGGTCAGGTCGAACGGCGCCGCACCGACGATCGGTGCGCCGGTCGTCGCCTGCAACGGCCGGGTCGCGGGACTGTGGTCGCGGTGATGGTGCGTGACGACGATCGCGGTGACCGGGCGGCCGGCGATCACCGCCGCCAGCGCGTCGAGATGCGCGGGATCGTCGGGCCCGGGATCGATCACCGCGAGATCGGTGGTGCCGACAATATGCGTCTGCGTTCCGGTATAGGTGTAGGGCGACGCGTTGGGCGCGAGCACGCGGACGACGAGCGGCTCGAGCTGGATCGGGATTCCGGTGGGATGCTCGGCCATGCGGCGCAGATGGCGGCGGCGACCGGCAAAGGCAAGTGCGCCTCCCGCTCGCCGCGCCTTGCTCAATCGCGGCGCATATCCGCGATCTCGCGGTGCAGGTCCGCGATCGAGGCGTCGATATCGGCCAGGGCCTCGGCGCGGTCGGCGGCCGGGATCGACGCGTTGGCGCTCATCGATGCCCGCGTGGCTTGCAGGCTGGACAGCGCGGCGGTCGTCGCCTGCCGCCCGATCGCCAGCCCGTCCGCTTCGGTCATCTGGCCTGCCCGCGCCGCCGCCTCGATCCGGTCGTTGCAGATGATCGTGACGGTCGCATTGCCTTCGCGTCGCGTCATCGTGAAGTTCCTGCGGCCGGCGTCGGGGCCGCATTGTCCTGAGACGACGGGGACCGGCGGCATCGGAACCGCGGGCGCTGCGGGCACGGAAACCGGTCCGGGGCCAAATTGCGGGCGCGGCGGAACCGGCGGCACAGGCACGGGATGCGCCGCGATATAGCGGTCGGCGGCCGCGCCTTCATAGACCGCGGTCCTGCCGTTCTTGACGACAACCACGCGGCGGGCGTTGCCACTGGCCGAAGGAACGGGCGGGGTCGGCGGCACCGCGAACGCGAGGGACGACGGCGCGGGCGTCGACGGCGCGGCGGGGGCCTGCAGCGACAGGCCGGTCGCGGTCTCGATCCTGTGCGTGACGGTCGCGGCGGCGCGCGTGCCCGATATCGTCAAGCCAAGACCGGCAACGGAGAGCAGCGCGACGGCGGCGGTGCCCGCCAGGACGCGGCGGCGCGAGGTACGCGAGGTGGTCAGCATCCGGAGTCTCCCTTTCAGGTCGGTGATGGTGTGGAGGTGGCAGGCCGCGGACACCGCGCCGCCATGCGCCGCCTTGACGATCGCGCAGGCATAGATGTGGCGGTCGACCGCCGAGCGCCCGGCGAGCACGCGCGCGTCGTTCGCCAGTTCCTGGTCGGCGCGAAAGCTGCGGAAAGCGCGCCAGGCGACCGGGTTGAACCAGTGCAGCGACAGCACGACCAGCGCCGCCCAGTTGGCGAGCAGGTCGCCGCGCTGGTGGTGGCCAATCTCGTGCGCCAGCGCGAGCGCGCGTTCGTCGGCGTCGTAGCGGTCGTCGAAATCATGCGGAAAGGCGACGTAGCGGCGCAGGATACCGAACGCGAGCGGCCCCGGCGCCGCAGCGCTGGCGATGACGCGCACGCCGTCTAGGTCGTCGAGCCGTTCGGCGGTGCCGAGCATCCGCGCGCAGAACCGGTTGTGCTGAACGAAATGCCAGACCAGGAACGCCGCCGCCCCTGCCCCCCATGCGGCCCCGATGATCAGGCCGATCGAGGGATATTGCGGCACCGACGTAGCGCTGGCAGCAATGGTCGCGGATGCGGCGGGCTGGATCACGTACACCGCGATCGTCTCGCCGGCGCGCGTGATCGGGGTGGCGATGGTCTGCCAGCCCTGCGGCATCGGCGGCAGCACCAGCCGCAGTACGGGCAATGCCCACAGCGCATAGGCGACCTGCGGCCCAAACAGCCGTCGCACCGGCGCGCGGGCGAGCAGGACACCGACCATCAGCAACGTCGACGCAACCAGCGCCTCGATCGCCCAGGCCGTCACCGCGGCGCTCATGCCTTCAACGCCTGGAGCAGCGCCTCGATCTCGGCGATGTCCTGCGCGGTCAGTTCATCGCGCTCGGCGAGGTGCGCGACCAGCGGGGTCAGCTTGCCGCCGAACAACCGGTCGATCAGCCGCCGCGATTCGCCGCTGACATAATCGTCGCGCGCGACCAGCGGCCGGTACAGATATCGCCGGCCGTCCTGTTCGTGACCGATCACGGTCTTGGCGAGCAACCGGCCGAGCAGCGTCTTGACGGTGTTGGCGCTCCAGCCCTTCGCCGGATCGACGCGCTCGGCGACGTCCTGCGCGGTCAGCGGGGATGCGTCCCACAACACCTCCATCACGGTATGTTCGGCGTCGCTGATGCGTTCTGGCACGACTCGGCTCCTCGATGACTACGTCTGTAATCGTACCGATTACGGTTGTAGTCAAGGGGGGGGTGTCGCCGACCCTCAAGCTCTCGTCATCCTGACGAAAGTCAGGACCCAGGGCACCAGGGGTGGCGCTCGGAACTCTGGGTCCTGACGTTCGTCAGCATGACGGATGCGTGTCACGGACGCGCTTCGATGACGGCTGGGGTAGGTGTCGCCGTTCTTTACAGCAAAGCTGTCGGATATTGCGCGTTAACCACCGTATTCCGCGGGAAGCCGTGCATTGCGCCGATTGGCACACGGACTGCATCTACCTTCCACGTACCGAGCGTTTCAGCGCTTCAAGCCGGGTGGATCGATCGCTTCACGATCTCGCGTCGATCCACCCGCACCCGGTTCAGCCTTCCTTCGCGAACAGCTGGGCCAGCTCGCCGCTCTCGTACATTTCCATCATGATATCCGACCCGCCGACGAACTCGCCGTCGACGTAAAGCTGCGGGATCGTCGGCCAGTCCGAATAGGCCTTGATGCCCTGCCTGATGCCCTGGTCCTGCAAAACGTCCACACTCTCGAACTCGACGTTCAGATGATTGAGGATCGCGATCGCGCGGCTGGAAAAGCCACACTGCGGGAACAACGGGCTGCCCTTCATGAACAGCACGACGGGGTTGGCCTTCACGACCGCATCGATGCGGGCGCCGGCGTCGTCGGTATTGGGGTCGGTAATCGGATCGGTCATCATTTCGTCCTCAAGCAATCACGGTGGTAAGTTGCAACGCGTGCAGCACGCCGCCCATGCGGTCGCCAAGCGCGGCATAGACCGCCTTGTGCTGCTTCACGCGGCTCAGGCCGGCGAAACTCGCGCTGGTGACGCGCGCGGCATAATGGTCGCCGTCGCCGGCGAGATCGGTGATGACGACATCGGCGTCGGGGATCGCATCGCGGATGATCGCGGCGATGTCGTCTGCGGCCATCGGCATTATTGCGCGTCCAGCAGCTGGCGGCGGGCTTCGATCATCTGTTGCGCGAGTGCACGGCGGACGGTGGCTTCGTCATGGTCCACGCCCGCGGCGGTCAGGTCGCCGACGAGTTTGCGCACGACATCGTCGTCGCCGCCGCCTTCGAGATCGGCATGGACCAGCGCGGTGGCATAGGCGTCGGCCTCTTCCTTGGTCAGCGCCATCTCGGTCGCCGCCCATTGCCCGAGCAGGCGGTTGCGGCGCGCGGTGATGCGGAACGCGAGTTCCTCCTCACGCGCGAAATGCGTTTCGTTCGCGCGTCCGCGGTCTTCGATACTGGTCATGGCGCGCGGGTCCCCGGTGTTTGTCGTCGGGGACAAGATAGGGGCCGGGAGTGAGGCGTGCAACAATGGGCGAACCGCCGCCGCCCCAACCGTCATGCTGAACTCGTTTCAGCATCCACCTCGCGGCACAGACCAGATTTCGATCACGAGCCGCATCGCTCGATGCCCGGTGGATGCTGAAACGAGTTCAGCATGACGGAGTTATCAGCCAATCTCGACCACCAGCTTCCCGATAGCGCCGCGGGCGGCCATTTTGGCGATCGCGTCGCCGCCGCGCTCCAACGGGAAGACTTCCGTGACGCGTGGGGCGATCTTGCCCTGCGCCCACAGGTCGAACAGCGTCGCGACATGGGCGGCGTTCGCCTTCGGATCGCGCGCCGCGAACGCCCCCCAGAACACCCCGCAGACGTCGCAGCTCTTCAGCAGCGTCAGGTTGAGCGGCAGCTTCGGAATGCCCGCGGGGAAACCGACGACCAGATACCGTCCGCCCCACGCGATCGACCGGAGCGCAGGTTCGGCATAGTCGCCGCCGACCGGATCATAGACGATGTCCGCACCGCCCGCGCCGACCGCCGCCTTGAACTGCTCGGCCAGCGCCTTCGACGCGTCCTTGTCGAACGGCGCGCGGCCATAGACCAGCGTGACGTCGGCCCCCGCCTGCTTGGCAGCCGCAGCCTTTTCGTCCGACGATACCGCAGCGACGACGGTCGCGCCGAACGCCTTGCCCAGCTCGATCGCGGCAAGCCCGACTCCACCCGCCGCGCCGAGCACGAGCAGGGTCTGCCCGGCCGTGATATGCCCGCGGTCGAGCAACGCGTGGATCGTGGTGCCATAGGTCAGGATCAGCGACGCGCCCTCGGCAAAGCTGCGCCCTTCGGGAAGACGGTACAGCGCGCCGACGCTCGCCACGACCTTCTCGGAGAGGCCCCCATTGCCGATCATCGCGATCACCCGGTCGCCCACCGCCCAGCCGGTCACGCCCTCGCCCAGTTCCGCGATCGTCCCGGCGATCTCGCCGCCCGGCGCGAACGGGCGTGGCGGCTTGAACTGGTATTTGTCCTCGATGATCAGGACGTCGGGATAGTTGATCGCGCAGGCCCTGACCGCGATCACGACCTGCCCCGGTCCGGCGACCGGATCCGGCAGTTCGCTCAGTTCCAGAGTTTCAGGTCCGCCCGACACCTTCGACAGCAACGCCCGCATACCCGCTCTCCTTGAGGGTCCAGGGACGATTCTCGCGCACCCCGGCCTCGAATTTCGAAATCTGGGTATCTCTTGCCAGCGTCAGACCGATCTCGTCCAGCCCTTCCATCAGGCACTGCCGCCGGAACGCGTCGAGTTCGAACGCAAAGCGGTCCTGATACGGCGTGGTGACGGTCATCGTCTCGAGGTCGATCGTGATCGGCTCGGACTTCGCCACCTCGATCAGCCGGTCGATCACGTCCTCCGGCAGCACCACGGTGACGATGCCGTTCTTGAACGCGTTGCCCGAGAAGATGTCGGAGAAGCTCGGCGCGATCACCGCGGCGATACCCATGTCTGCCAGCGCCCAGGCGGCGTGCTCGCGGCTCGACCCGCAGCCGAAATTATCGCCCGCGATCAGGATCGGCGCACCAGCATAGGCGGGATCGTCGAAGATGTTGCCCGGCTGCGCGCGCACCGTCTCGAACGCGCCCTTGCCGAGGCCGGTGCGGGTGATCGTCTTCAGCCAGTGCGCGGGGATGATGACGTCGGTGTCGACGTTCTTCGCGCCCCAGGGATAGGCGGTGCCGCTGACGGAGGTGACCGGTTTCATCGCTGCGCCGGATGCTCCGTGAGCGGGCGCGCGGATGCGACATACGCCGCGACGCCGCTGAACATTGCGCCTGCTACCAGCAAGACCAGAACCTTCTTCACGCCCGTTCCCCCATCAAGTCTCGTACGTCACTCAAATGCCCGGTCACCGCAGCAGCGGCAGCCATCGCCGGCGAGACGAGGTGCGTGCGCGCCCCCGGCCCCTGTCGCCCGACGAAATTACGATTGGACGTCGATGCGCAGCGCTCGCCCGGCGGCACCTTGTCCGGGTTCATCGCCAGGCACATCGAACAGCCAGGCTCGCGCCATTCGAACCCGGCGGTCTTGAAGATCCGGTCGAGCCCCTCGGCCTCGGCCTGACGCTTGACCTGACCCGAGCCCGGCACGACCAGCGCGCGGACGCCGGCCGCGACGTGGCGGCCGTCGGCGATGCTCGCGGCGGCGCGCAGATCCTCGATCCGGCTGTTGGTGCAGCTGCCGATGAAGACGTGCTGGACGCTGACCTCGGTCATCGGCGTGCCCGCGGTCAGACCCATGTAGTCGAGCGACTTCTGCGCCGCGATCCGCTTGGCGGGATCGGCAAAGCTCTGGGGGTCGGGCACGACGCCGGTGATCGACACGAAATCCTCGGGGCTGGTGCCCCAGGTGAGGCCCGGCGCGATCTCTGCGGCGTCGATCACGATGGTCTTGTCATAGACCGCGCCAGCGTCGCTGGGCAGCGTCCGCCAATAGGCGACCGCATCGTCCCAGGCCTTGCCCGAGGGCGCCATCGGCCGGCCCTTGAGATAGGCGAAGGTCGTGTCGTCGGGCGCGACCAAGCCGGCACGCGCGCCCGCCTCGATAGACATGTTCGCGATCGTCAGCCTACCCTCGACCGACAGGTTCCGGATCACGCTGCCGGTGAATTCGATCACATAGCCGGTGCCGCCGGCAGCGCCCAGGCGCCCGACGATCGCGAGGATGACGTCCTTCGCGCTGACGCCGAAGCCGAGTTCGCCGTCGACCCGCACTTCCAGCGTCTTGGACGGCGACAGCAGCAGGGTCTGGGTGGCGAGGACATGCTCGACCTCGCTGGTGCCGATCCCGAATGCCAGTGCACCGAGCGCACCGTGCGCCGAGGTGTGGCTGTCGCCGCACACCAGAGTCGTGCCGGGCAGCGTGAAGCCCAGTTCTGGCCCGATGACATGGACGATGCCCTGCTGCACCGCGTTGGCGTCGATATAGTCGATGCCGAACTCGGTCGTGTTGCGGCGGAGCGCGTCGAGCTGTGCCGCGCTCTCGGGGTCGGCGATCGGGATCTCGCGACCCTGCGCATCGACACGCTGCGTCGTCGGCAGGTTGTGATCGGGCACCGCCAGCGTCAGGTCGGGGCGGCGCACCGGGCGACCGGCAAGGCGCAGGCCGTCGAACGCCTGCGGGCTGGTGACTTCGTGGACGAGGTGGCGGTCGATATAGATCAGGCAGGTGCCATCGTCGCGTCGCTCGACGACATGCGCGGCCCAGATCTTTTCGTACAGCGTTTGCGGACGGGTTGCCATGACGGCGCTCCGTTAACCGAAACCGCGCGCCGGGCCAAGCTTTCCGGCAACTTTCTTACTCGTGCCGCCGCCCTTTCCGACCAGTCCGTCATCCTGCTGCGCGCTTCCGTCATCCTGACGAAAGTCAGGACCCAGGGTTACAGGCGGCAGCGCCCGTTACCCTGGATCCCGGATCAAGTCCGGGATGACGAGGGGGGAGGTATAGTCGGCATCATGGGCGAACGGCAGCGGCTCGCCGTATTCGAGCGCACCCAGCACCGCCGCGAAATCCGTGGCACAGCGGAACCCCAACACGCGCTCCGCCCGCCCCGCGTCATAGATCCGATCGATGCTCGCAGGCAGCGACCATCCGCGCGCCGCATACAGCGCGGCCGCCTGCGGATAATGCGCCGCGATCACCGCCGCCGCATCGGTCTTCAACGCCGCCGCCTCGCCACGCGAAAACGGCGTCGGGGCGGACAGGATCAGCGTGTCGAAGCCGATCTCCGGCGTCTTCTCCAGCGCGGCGAGGTGGCCCGCCACCGCATCCTCGACGGTCAGGCGGCGGTGAAGCAGTTCGTTCGCCTTCATGTTCTCGCCCGACAAGGTCCGCAGCGTGTCGTCCTCCTCGGGAAAGAACCGGCTGGTACGCAGGATCACGACCGGCAGCCCGGTCTCGTCATGGATCAGCCGGCACAGCCGCTCGCCACCCAGCTTGGTGACGCCGTAGATATTGCGCGGCTCCAGCGGCGTCATCGTCTCGTCGATCCACACCGCCGCATCGCCTTCGCCGGCGCGGATCGCATGGCTGATCATCAGCGAGGTGGTCGAGGTGAAGACGAACCGCGACGCCCCGTGCGCGACCGCGGCTTCGAGCAGGTTGAGCGTGCCGCTGACGTTGACGTCGATGAACGCCTGGCGCGGATAGCGGACGATGTCGGGCTTGTGCAGCGCGCCGGCGTGGATCACCGCGTCGATCCGCGTCTCGGCGAACAGCCGGTCGATCAGCGCGCGGTCGGCGACCGATCCGATCACTTTGGTATGGGGACCGGCCGCGACGTCCAGCCCGATGACGTCGTTACCGGCCGCGACCAGCGCCGGGACCAGATAGCGTCCCAGCCACCCCGACGATCCGGTGACCAGGACGCGCATCTATCGCACCTTCAGACTGGCATCGAGGAACGCGACGCTGTCCGCCAGCACCGGCGCCTTGCCACGGAACGGCTTCGACAGCGCCATCGCGACGTTCTCGTGGCTCAGACCGGGATAGTCGATGTGCCGGACCGGCGCGCCCAGCGCCGTCAACCGCGCGGTGAGGTTGATCGCGTTATGCGGCTTCACCTGCGTGTCGTCGCCCGCGGTGATCAGCAGCATCGGCGGCGCATCGGCGCGGGCGAAATGGATCGGCTGGGTCATCACCGGGTCCGCCGCGCCCTGCATCGCGTCGATCGCGCGCTGCGCCGTGAACGGGTAGAAGTCGTACGGGCCGCACAGCCCGACCGCGGCCTTGATGATGTGCGGGTCGACGCCTTCCGCCTTCAGCCAGCGCTCGTCGAGGGTCAGCATCGCGACGGTGTAGGCGCCGGCGGAATGGCCGGCGACGGCGATCCGGTCGGGGTCTCCGCCATCCTCTGCGATGTGGTCGCGGGTCCATTTTACCGCCTCCGCGCCGTCCTGCAGGAACGCGGGGAACCGCACGTCGGGCACCTTGCGGTAGTCGGGCATGACGACGACGTAGCCCGCCTTGGCATAGGCGCGCGCCGCGAACGCATAGGCGCCGCGCGAGCCGTGCACCCAGCCGCCGCCATACCAGAAGATCAGCACCGGAAGGCCGGTCTTCGCGCCACCGGACGGGCGCCAGACGTCTAGTTTCTGGCCGTGCGTGCCGAACGGGACGCCTTCGCGGACGCGCGCCGTCCCGCGGCCGCCGCCCATCACGCCGTCGAGGACGCTGAGCGTGCCCGGCCCCGCGGTGAACGCCGTGCCTGCGATCAGGATCACGATCAGCGCCAGAACAATCGCGACGCGGCGCATCAGCGGCGGAAATCCGCGGTGATCGATCCGCAGGCCGCGAGATCGGCCTCGTGACCCTCCTCGCGCCAAGCCTCGACGAGAGCGGTCGATTCCCAATCGCGCATCGCCGGGTGGGCGATGATCCGCTCGACCCAGGCGAGCCCGGCCGGACCGACGTCGATGCCATAGGTGCGCACGCGGAACGCAACCGGCGCATAGAACGCATCGACCGCGGTGAAGTCGGCGCCCGCGAGCCAAGGGCCGCCGAACCGGTCGAGTCCTTCGCCCCAGAGTTCGGCGATGCGCGCGACGTCGCGGTCGAGCGCGTCGCTACCGGGGGCAGCATCGACCCGCACCCCGACGTTCATGGTCCGCTCGTTGCGGAGCGCGGAGAACCCGCCATGCATTTCGGCGGTCGCGCAGATCGCCCAGCCGCGCGCATCTTCGTCGATCGGCCACACGCCGTCGTGACGCTCGGCGAGGTAGAGGACGATACCGAGCGAATCCCACACGGTTCGCGCGCCATCGATCAGCACCGGCACCTGCCCGGTCGGCGAGAAGGCGCGAAACGCGTCGTAATTGACGGGCGCGAGGAACGGCTCGATCCGGTCCTCGAAGGCGATGCCAAGCGCCTTCATCAAGACCCAGGGCCGCAGCGACCAGCTCGAGTAATTGCGGTTCGCGGTGACGAGGGTGTAGCCCATCAGGCGGTGTAGCGCGCGGTGGTCTTCGCGGCGATCTCGTCCGCCGTCACGCCCGGCGCCATTTCGACCAGTTCGAACGGGGCGTCATGATCGGGGCGCTGGAACACCGCCAGATCGGTGACGATCATGTCGACGACGTTCCGGCCGGTCAGCGGCAGCGTGCAGGCCGGGATGAACTTGGGGCTGCCGTCCTTGGCATTGTGGTCCATCACCACGATGATCTTCTTGACGCCCGCGACCAGGTCCATCGCGCCGCCCATGCCCTTGATCATCTTGCCGGGGATCATCCAGTTGGCGATGTCGCCGCCTTCGCTGACCTCCATCGCGCCGAGCACGGTCAGGTCGATATGCCCGCCGCGGATCATCGCGAAGCTGTCCGCCGAGCTGAAATAGGACGATGACGGCAGCGCGCTGATGGTCTGCTTGCCGGCATTGATCAGGTCGGCATCGACGTCTTCGTCATAGGGGAACGGACCGATCCCGAGCATGCCGTTCTCCGACTGCAGCGTCACGTCGACCCCCGCCGGGATGTAGTTGGCGACCAGCGTCGGGATGCCGATGCCGAGGTTGACGTAGAAGCCGTCGCGGAGTTCCTGCGCCGCGCGCGCCGCCATCTGATTGCGATCCCAGGGCATTTACTTCTCCTTGGCGGCTGGTATCGGGGTCGGGGTCCAGTGCGTCGACGGCGGGAAGACAGTGTCGAAATCGCCCTTCAGCCCGGTGCCATAGATCGGGTTGGGCAGCATGAACCAGCCATGCCCCCACATCAGCGACAGCATCCGGCCCCCGACCGCGGCGCGGCGCACGGCGGGCGTCATCGCCGGCGTGTTGAACAGGTCGCTGAAATCGCCGAGCTGATCGCCGGACATCGCGACGACGCAATATTTGGCGGCGATCGCCCAGCGCCGCGCGTCCTTGCCGCTGTCGGTGCCACCGGCATCGCCCTGCAGCCACAGCGTGTCGCCGTGCACCACCGGCCCCAGCCCGACGCCGTCCAGCATCGCCGCGGTCTCGGCGGCATGCGCGACGCTGCGGTTGGAGTTGAACACCACCGCGATATGCTCGGCCCGCGCCATCTTGATGACCTCGAGCAGCCCCGGCACCACCGCGACATGACCGGCGCCGGTGCGCTCCCAGTCGGCCCAGCGCGCTGCATCGAAGGTCTCGCCACGCCGCGCCGCATCGGCTTCGTAACCGAGATTGAGGATCGCGGTTTCATCGATGTCGAACACGATCGCGAGCGGCTTGTCGCCGCACGGAACGAAGCGCGGCGCCTCCAGCGGCGATCCCCGCGCGATCACCACCGAGGGGACGTCGTGCCCGATCGACCGATCCGCGGGCAGGCCGACCAGATAATCGCCGAGCGCCGTATAGGCCTGCACGTCGAGTGCCGCCGCTTCGCCGGAGCCGTAGAGATACTGCATCGATCCGGGAACGGTGCCGGCATCCGCCATCGCGGCCGGCCGCGGCAGGCCCTTCGCTTCGGCCAGCCGCGCCGCGGCCCGGTCGCGCTTGAGTTCGCGTTTGGCGTTGCGGTCCTGCAGCTTGGTCCGACCCACGAGTCCACCCGCCACGACCGGAATCGCCGCCGCCACGCAACCCTGCACCAGCAGTGCCGCCATCACCAACGCAAGCGTCGCGCGGTGTCTCACGCGGCGGCCCGCTCGCGCACGGTGCGGAACTCGATCTTCTTGTCGTACGGCCCGCCCATGATCATCCGGTTCACATAGATGCCGGGCAAGTGGATCGCATCGGGATCCAGGCTGCCGACCGGCACGATCGCCTCGACCTCGGCGACGCAGATTTTCCCCGCGGTGGCCATCGGCTGGTTGAAGTTGCGCGCGGTCTTGCGGAACATCAAATTGCCCGCCCCGTCTGCCTTCCACCCCTTGATGATCGACAGGTCGGCGCGGATCGCGAGCTCCAGGATATACTCCTGGCCGTCGAAGACCTTCACTTCCTTGCCGTCGGCGACCTGCGTGCCGACGCCGGTCTTGGTATAGAATCCGGGGATGCCCGCGCCCCCTGCCCGCACGCGTTCGGCGAGCGTGCCCTGCGGACAGAACTCGACCTCGAGCTCGCCGCTCAGATATTGCCGCTCGAACTCCTTGTTTTCGCCGACATAGGAGCTGATCATCTTCCTGACCTGGCGCGATCGCAGCAGCTTGCCGAGGCCCTGGCCGTCGATGCCGGCATTGTTGCTCGCGATCGTCAGGTTCCGGACGCCCGAAGCCTCGATCGCGTCGATCAGCCGTCCGGGGATGCCGCATAGTCCGAATCCGCCCGCGCAGATCGTCATGCCGTCGAACAGCACGCCGTCCAGAGCCGCCGCCGCATCGTCGTAGCGTTTGTGCGCCATGCATCCTCCTCTTTCGTCTCGCGCATAGAGTGCCGGCCCGGCGACCGCAATCGTCGGCGCTCGACTTCGCGCAAGGCAGGCGGCAGGATGCGGCGATGACACAGTCCAGGACCGGCGGCCGTATCCTCGTCGACCAACTCGTCGCGCAAGGCTGCGACAGGATCTTCACCGTGCCGGGCGAGAGTTTCCTCGCCGTGCTCGACGCGCTGCACGACACCCCCGCGATCGATCTCGTCACCTGCCGGCAGGAGGGCGGAGTCGCGTTCATGGCGTGCGCAGACGGCGCGATGACCGGGCGACCGGGCGTCGCGTTCGTCACCCGCGGGCCCGGCGCGACCAACGCATCGATCGGCGTCCATGTCGCGATGCAGGATTCGCAGCCGATGATCCTGTTCATCGGCGATGTCGACCGCGGCACCCGCGATCGCGAGGCGTTCCAGGAGGTCGACTTCACCGCGATGTTTTCGCCGATCGCGAAGTGGGCGGCGCGGATCGACGATGCGCGGCGCATCCCCGAATATGTCGCGCGCGCCTATGCGACCGCGATGTCGGGACGGCCCGGGCCGGTGGTGCTGGCGCTGCCCGAGGACATGCTGCTCGACGTCGCCGACGCGGTCGACCGGCCGCGTGTCGAGCGGGTCGCGCAGGCCGCCGACGCCGACACCATGGACCTGCTCGCGGACCTGCTCGCCACCGCCGAACGCCCGGTCGCGATCGTCGGTGGCGCCGGCTGGGACGTCGCCGCCTCGGGCGCGTTCGCGACCTGGGCCGACCGCAACGGCATCCCCGTCGCAGCGGCGTTCCGGCGCCAGGATGCGATCCCCAACGACTGCCCGGTCTGGGCCGGTAATCTCGGCTATGGCCCCAATCCGAAGCTCGTCGAACGGGTAAAGGCCGCCGACCTGTTGCTGGTGGTCGGGCCGCGGCTGGGCGAGGCAACCACCGATGGCTATGCGCTGGTCACCCCCGATCATCCGGGGCAGCGGCTGATCCATATCCATCCCGACCCGGATGAACTGCAGCGCACCTACCGTGCCGATGTCGCGATCTGTGCAGGGATGGCGGAGTTCGCCGAGGCGTTGCTCGCGGTCGACCTGCCGCCGCGCACCGCGGGGCACGAGGCGCATGCGGAGTGGCAGGCCTGGTCGACACCGCAACCGCGCGCGCTGGCGATGGACCTGGGCCCATGCGTCGCGGCGATGCGCGAGCGGCTGCCAGCGGATACGATCATCTGCAACGGGGCCGGGAATTATTCGGGGTGGTGGCATCGCTACTGGCCCTATGCGGGGCCGGGGACGCAGCTGGCGCCGACCGCCGGGGCGATGGGCTACGGCGTGCCCGCGGCGGTCGCGGCGTCGCTGCGGCATCCGGGGCGCAGTGTGGTCGCGCTGGCGGGCGATGGCTGTTTCCTGATGAACGGACAGGAACTGGCGACCGCGGTCGCACACGGCGCGGACATGCTGGTGATCGTCGTGGACAATGGCGCCTACGGGACGATCCGGATGCACCAGGAGCGCGAGTATCCGGGGCGGGTGGTGGGGACCACGCTGGGCAATCCGGATTTCGCGGCGCTGGGGCGGGCCTATGGATGCGGGGCGGAAACCGTCGCGCGGACCGAGGATTTCGCGCCGGCATTGGCGCGCGCGATGGGGCAGACCGGGGTGCGGATGCTGCACCTGAAGACCGATGTCGAGGCGATTACTGCGGGGACGACGCTGGCGAAAGTGCGGAGCGGCTAACCCATTTCCCCGTCATCCTGACGAAAGTCAGGACCCAGGGTACCAAGCGCACCGTTCGTAACTCTGGGTCCTGACTTTCGTCAGGATGACGCAGGAAGGGGGGTCAGTCCCTGGCCTTCGCCGGGTTGGAGCCTGTTATAGCGGGTGGTCTTACGCGCTCACTTCCTGTTCCCCCGCGAAGGCGGGGGCCCAGGAGTCACGATCGGTATCGGTACTTAGCTGGGCCCCCGCGTCCGCGAGGGAACGGGCAGTGAGATTGGACGCGGTCAGGCCTCCAGCTTCGCCCGCACCGCCGCCAGCGCATCAGCCGCCTTGTCGCCGTCCGGCCCACCGCCCTGCGCCATGTCGGGCCGGCCGCCGCCGCCCTGCCCGCCGAGCGCCGCGACCGCGACCTTGAGCAAGTCGACAGCGTTGTGCGTGGCGACCAGATCCGCGGTCACGCCGACCGCGACCGAGGCGCGGCCTTCGTTGACGGCGAGCATCACCGCTACGCCGGACCCCAGACGCTGCTTGGCGTCGTCGACCGCGCCGCGCAGGCCCTTGGCTTCGAAGTCGTTCAGGACCTGGCCGATGAACGCGACGCCGCCGACCTGTTCCGGACCGGCCGTTTCGCCACCACCGCCGCCCAGCGCCAGCGCCTTCTTCGCATCGGCCAGCTCACGCTCCAACCGCCGGCGATCCTCGATCAACGCCGCGACGCGGGCCGGAACTTCGTCGGGGGTCGACTTGAGCACCGCCGCCGCCTCGCGCAGGCGATCGTCGCGCCCGCTAAGATAGGCCCGCGCCGCCTCGCCGGTCAGCGCCTCGACGCGCCGGATACCGCTCGATACCGCGCCCTCGCCGACCACCTTGAACAGGCCGATATCGCCGAGCGCGTTCACGTGCGTTCCGCCGCACAGCTCGATCGAATAGGTGCCGTCCGCGGTCGATCCCATTGACACCACGCGGACCTCGTCGCCGTATTTCTCGCCGAACAGCGCCATCGCGCCCATCTCGATCGCCGCGTCCGGCGTCATCAGCAGCGTGGTGACCGCGCCGTTGCCGCGAACCTGCGCGTTCACGTCGGCCTCGACCTGCGCGATGTCGGCGGGCGTCATGCCCACCGGTTGCGAGAAGTCGAAGCGGAGGCGATCGGGCGCGACCAGGCTGCCCTTCTGCGCGACATGCTTGCCGAGCCGTTCCCGCAGCGCCTCGTGCAGTAGGTGCGTCGCGGAATGATTGGCGCGGATCTGCGCGCGGCGCGCGACGTCGATCTGCAGCTTGACCGAATCGCCGACCTTGACGTCACCCGAGCCGATCACCGCCTGATGGACGAACACCCGGCCGAGCTGCTTCGAGGTGTCGGTGACATCGGCATGCAGCCCGGCGTCGTTCGTGATCTGCCCGGCATCACCGACCTGGCCACCGCTCTCGCCGTAGAACGGCGTCTGGTTGACGACGATCGCCACGGTGTCGCCCGCGGTCGCGGACTCGACGCGCGCGCCGTCCTTGACGAGCGCGACGACCTCGCCCTCGCCGCTGTCCGACGCATAGCCGAGGAATTCGGTGCTGCCGCTGGTCTCGGCGATGTCGAACCAGATGTCGTCCGAGGCCTTCGCGCCCGAACCCTTCCAGGCGGCACGCGCGGCGCGCTTCTGCTCGGCCATCGCGGTGTCGAACCCGGCGCGGTCCACGCCGATCCCGCGCTCGCGCAGCGCGTCCTCGGTTAGATCATACGGGAAGCCGAACGTGTCGTAGAGCTTGAACGCGGTCTCGCCGGGCAATGTGCCTTCGGTCATGTCCGCGGTCGCCTCGTCGAGCAGCTTGAGCCCCTTGTCGAGCGTCTGGCGGAACCGCGTCTCCTCCTGCTGCAGGGTCGCCTCGATCAGGCCGCGCGCACGGGAGAGTTCGGGGTACGCGGCGCCCATCTCCGTGACGAGCGCAGGTACCAGCCGGTGCATCAACGGCTCCTTCGCACCCAGGATATGCGCATGACGCATCGCGCGGCGCATGATCCGGCGCAGGACGTAGCCGCGGCCTTCGCTCGCCGGCAGCACGCCGTCGGCGATCAGGAAGCCGCTGGTGCGCAGGTGATCGGCGATGACGCGGTGGCTGGCGGTGTTGGCGCCATCGGTCGCGGTATGCGTCAGCGAGCCCGACGCGGCGATCAGCGCCTTGAAGGTGTCGGTGTCGTAATTGTCGGTGACGCCCTGCATGACCGCGGCGATGCGCTCGAGCCCCATGCCGGTGTCGATCGAGGGTTTCGGCAGGCTGCCGACGATCTCGTTGTTGACCTGCTCATACTGCATGAACACGAGGTTCCAGATCTCGACGAAGCGATCGCCGTCCTCGTCCGGCGATCCCGGAGGACCGCCGGGGATGTGGTCGCCGTGGTCGTAGAAGATTTCGGAACAAGGCCCGCACGGGCCGTTCTCGCCCATCGTCCAGAAATTGTCCTTGGTCGGGATGCGGATGATGCGGTGATCGGGGAGGCCGGCGATCTTCTTCCACAGGTCGAACGCCTCGTCGTCGGTGTGATAGACCGTCGCGGTCAGCTTGTCGGGCGACAGGCCCCAGTCGCGCGTGAGAAGCGTCCAGGCGTTGAGGATCGCCTGTTCCTTGAAGTAATCGCCGAACGAGAAATTGCCGAGCATCTCGAAGAAGGTGTGGTGCCGCGCGGTGTAGCCGACATTGTCGAGGTCGTTGTGCTTGCCACCGGCGCGGACGCATTTCTGGCTCGACGCCGCGGTCGAATAGGGCCGCGATTCCTGCCCGGTGAAGACGTTCTTGAACGGCACCATCCCGGCGTTGACGAACATCAGCGTCGGATCGTTCTGCGGCACCAGCGGCGCGGACGGGACGATGGTGTGGCCCTGGCCTGCGAAGAAATCGAGGAAGCCGCGGCGGATGTCGTTGGTCGAGGTCATCCGCGGGACTTAGGCGAGCGGCGCGGTTCGCTCAAGTGAGGGTGTGGGCGAGGTTGTGTACGTTCCAAAGCTTGTTTCCCCGCGAAGGCGGGGACCCAGACTGGGCTCCCGCCTTCGCGGGAGAACAAGGAGGCGGGAGCTGTCGTTCGAATGTGACACACCTCCGGCACCACCCCGGCGGAGGCCGGAGCCCAATTGGGAAGGCAATGGTAACTGAGGGCGGTCCGCTGTTTCACACCGTCCCCAATTGGGCCCCGGCCTCCGCCGGGGTGGTACTGGGAGGCGGCCGATGCCCCCCTACCCCAACGGCGCATCGATAGATTTGGGCGGCACGCTGAACCACGCCGGCCCCGCCGCCGTCATGTGGAAGCAATCCTCGATCCGCACCCCGAACTTGCCCGGCGCATAAATCCCCGGTTCGTCCGAAAAGCACATCCCCGCCGCCAGCCGCGTCGTCTCGCCGTGGACGAAGTTGACCGGCTCGTGCCCGTCCATGCCGATCCCGTGCCCGGTGCGGTGCGATAGCCCGGGCAGCTTGTAGCCCGGCCCCAGCCCGAGCGATTCGTAATAGCGCCGCACCGCATCGTCGACGCTCCCCGCGGCCACCCCGATCCGCGCGGCGGCGAACGCGACCTGCTGGCCTCGCGCGACCTGGTCCCAGGTCTTCCGCTGCTCGGCCGTCGCCGCACCATGCACCCAGGTCCGGGAGATGTCCGACTGATAGCCCTGGACGGTACAGCCGCAGTCCATCAGCACGACCTGCCCGTCGGCGACGCGGTGGATCTCGCGACTGCCATGCGGATAGGCCGACGCCTCGCCGATCAGCGCCAACGCAAATTCGGGCGCACCCCCAAGTTTCCGGGTCGCGGCGTTCATCAGCGCCGAGATGTCGGGACCGGTCATGCCCGCCTCGACCCGCGCGTGCGTCCAGCGATACGCGGCGAGCGTGACGTCGGTTGCCGCCTGCATCAGCGCGATCTCGGCGGGCGTCTTGATCATCCGGCAGCCACGCACGACCGGGTTCGCCGAGACGATCGGCGCGTCGGGCAGCACGCGGGTCAGCCCGGCGGCGGCGAAATACCGCACATTCTCCTCGACCGCGACGGCGCGTGCCGCCAACCGCCGGTCGCGCAGGAACCCCGCGACGACCGCGAGCGGGTCTTCATCCTCCTGCCAGACCCGAACCTCCGCCGGCACCGCGAGCGTTTCGCGCACCGACGGCTCCTCGAAGAACGGCGTGACGATGCACGGGGTCCCCTCGACCGGCAGGATCGCCAGCGTCAGCCGCTCGCTGGTGTGCCAGCGCACTCCGGTGAAGTAGATCATCGACGATCCCGGCTCGATCACCACCGCGCCGATCCCTGCGGCCTTCATCAACCCTTGCGCGCGCGCCAGCCGCGCGGCGCGCTCGGTGGCGTCGATCGGGCGGGCCGCGCCGGTGATGTCCGACAGCGCCGACAGGTCGGGCTCCGCCGCGCGCAGCAGCGCCGTGGTCGACAGCAGCGGCAGTGCGGCGGCGGCGGCGAGGATGTGGCGGCGATTGGGGTGTGGGGACATGGACGGGACGATAGGGTCCTTGACCGCGCCGCCGCAATCCCCTCCCTAGGCGCGACGTTTCTCGGGAGATCGAATTTGGCCAACCGCCTGACCCTCTATATCCTCATCGGCCTGGTGCTGGGGCTGGTGACCGGATGGGGGCTACACGTCGCGATCGACGACGGCAGCGCGGCCTCGGCGGCGCGGCTGACCGAGATCGCGGGCTATGTCTCGATCGTCACGACGATCTTCCTGCGGCTGATCAAGATGATCATCGCGCCTTTGGTGTTCTCGACGCTGGTGGTCGGCATCGCGCACATGGGCGACACCGGGGCGCTCGGCCGCGTCGGCCTGCGCGCGGTCGGCTGGTTCCTCTGCGCCAGCCTGTTGTCGCTGACGCTGGGCCTGATCCTGGTCAACCTGTTCCACCCGGGGGTCGGGCTCAACCTGCCGCTGCCGCCGGTCACCGCATCCAGCGGCGTCGACCAGGCGGCGTTCGACATCGCCAAGTTCGTGACGCACATCGTCCCCGCGTCGATGATCCAGGCGATGGCCGAGAACGAGATCCTGCAGATCGTCATCATGTCGCTGTTCGTCGGCGTCGCGATCACCGCGGTCGGCGAGAAGGCCGCCCCCCTCGTCCGCGCGATCGACGCGCTGGCCAGCGTGATGCTGCAGATCACCAACTACGTCATGCGGTTCGCGCCGTTCGCGGTGTTCGCCGCGGTCACCAGCACGCTCGCCGAACGGGGGCCGGGGGTGATCGGCGACCTCGGCTATTTCATGCTGACCTTCTACATCGGTCTCGGACTGCTGTGGGCGCTGCTGATCGGGCTCGGGTTCGTGTTCATCGGCCGGCGGATGAGCCTGCTGGTCGGTTATATCCGTGCACCGCTGCTGCTAGCCTTCACTACGGCGTCGTCCGAGGCGGCATATCCCAGGACGCTGGAAGCGCTCGACCGGTTCGGGGTACCGCCGAAGATCTCCAGCTTCGTGCTGCCGCTCGGCTATTCGTTCAACCTCGACGGCTCGATGATCTACATGACGTTCGCGTCGCTGTTCATCGCGCAGGCGTATGGCATCCATCTGTCGCTGGGGCAGATGATCACGATGCTGCTGGTGCTTATGGTGACCTCGAAGGGGATCGCCGGAGTGCCGCGCGCCAGCCTGGTGGTGATCGCCGCGACGCTGCCGCTGTTCCATATTCCGGAGGCGGGGCTGTTGCTGATCCTCGCGGTCGACCATTTCCTCGACATGGGCCGATCGGCCACCAACGTGATCGGCAACGCGGTCGCGGCAAGCGTGGTGGCGCGCTGGGAGGGCGAACTCGATCCGCCCGAGCCGATCGATATCGAACCACCGCATGCGCCGAGCCATGGGCTGACCGGCCACGGCTGAAGTCTGGGCGCCCTCCCCTGACCGTCATGCCAGCGAAGGCTGGCATCTCTCCGGAGCGGGCGCTGCGGCATCCACAGGGAGACCCCAGCCTTCGCTGAGGTGACGGTAGAATCTGGGGTGACGGATCGAGGGGTGGACCGCCTCAAGCGTAAGCGTACGGCCCACCCTTCGCCAGCGCCGCCTGGTACGCAGGCCGCGCATGCACCTTCGCCAGCCACGCGATCGTCGCCGGACGCGATTGATCCAGCCCAGCGCGGCTGCGCGCGGCTTCGAGCGGGAAGCTCATCATGATGTCGGCGGCGGTCATCTGGTCGCCGGCGAACCACGGCCGCTGCGCCAGTTCGGATTCGATGTAATCGAGATGCACGTCGATCATCGGCTGGATCCGCTTGAGCGCGACCTTCCCGAACACCGGGATGCGGCTGACCACCAGTTTCAGCAGCAGCGGCGGCATCAGCGACCCTTCCGCATAATGCAGCCAGAACCGGTAGCGCAGCGCATCCGCGCGTTTCGCCGGCGCGCCCAGCCGTCCGTCGCCCTTGTCGACGAGATATTCGACGATCGCGCCGGTCTCGGCGACCACCAGGCCGTCGGCGTCGGTGTCCTCGATCACCGGCGACTTGCCGAGCGGGTGGACCTGCTTCAGTTCGGGCGGCGCGAGCATCGTCTTGGCGTCGCGCTGATAGCGCTTGATCGTATAGGGCAGCCCGAGTTCCTCGAGCATCCACAGCACGCGCTGCGACCGCGAATTGTTCAGATGGTGGACGATGATCGTCATAAGGCTCTTCCTCTCGGGCTGCTGGGGCGGCGCCGCCATCGCAGGGATGGTCGCAGACCGCGGTCGGTGGTGCAATGCACGGGACGCCCGTTCGGGCTCGAACAGCCACGGCGTTGCGTCCGTTCTGTACTGTCGAACGTTGCTCACGATTGATCGGAAATGAACCCAAGTTTAGGTGGCATGACCGGTCGAGTGGAGCGAGTAGCTATGTGTGAGTCGGATCGTGCAACCGAGTTGAGGAAACTGACCGAACCGTTGACGCGGGCGTGCGAACTCGCGGAGAGTCTCGACGATTTCGTCCTCGCGGCCAAGCTTTCCGACTGCATCGAATGGATCCAGTCGTCCCGCTATGACGGCGCGGGCGATCACGACGTTTCGCCATGACACGAAGGGGATAGCCATGCCGGACGATCAAGGCCGATGATATGACGATGATCGGTCACTCGATCGGCGCCGAGTCCGGTCTGCTGCTCACGATGGACGGGGCGGTCGCGGACTTCCTGCAGCGGTCGAAGGCCGAACTGCACGGCCTGACCTATTCGGACATCACGCACCCCGACGATCGGCATGCGAACGTGAACCGGGTCGACCTGATGCCCGTGGGCGGACAGCCGTTGCGGTTGCGCAAGCGCTATATCCTGCCGCGGGGCGGCCATGTCTGGGCGACCGTCGAAATCTCGAAGCTGCACACCGGGCTCGACCAGGGGCGGCTGATCGGAACGATCTTCAGTCTCGATCTGAAGGAGCCGCAAGCCACCCCGGCAGACCTCTGGGCGGCGGCGAAGCGGCAGACCCGGCTGATCGCCGATCGCAATGCCGCGCTGGGTCCCGATCTGTTCAACGACGGCGCCTGGTCGGTGCTGCTCGGCCTCTATGTCGCCGAAGCGGAGGGTCGCGGTCTCGACGATGGCGACGCGTGCGCCACCCGATGCATCTCGGCCACCTCAAAGGCGAACTGGCTCCGCGCGCTGCGCTCGTGCGCGCTGGTGGAATTCGACGGCAACCGCGTCGATCAGCCACAACTCACCCAGCGTGGTCTGGACCGCATCGAAACCCTGCTGACCAACACCATCGCGCCGTCGACCTAGCCTCGGGCGGCGGTCAGCGTCCGGACGTTCGCCAGCGCCGGAACAGCCCGCGCTTGTCGAGCGATTCGAACATCTCCTCGGGTCCTTCGGGATCGAGGACCTCGTTGTCGGCAAGCCAGGCTTCCACCGTCGTCAGGTCGGGGACCTCGTAGGGACGCACCGTCTTGCCGTGCCCGCGCAACGCCTCGATCGTGGCGATCAGCGAGCCGGTTTCCGCGATCTTCTCGGTCACCACGTCGCGTTCGACCCCCAGATGCTCGGCGATCAGGCCGTCGCGGACCTTGGCGATGCAGGTCGCAGTCGCCGGATCGGACGCGCGGATCGCCAGGTCGCATTCGGTATCGAGCCGCAGCGACCGGTTGTTCATGTTCGACGAACCAAGCCGGAACACGTCGTCGTCCGCGATCAGGATCTTGGCATGGCAATAGATCGCCGCGCCTTCCGACGTATAGGGGTGGTACATCCGCAGCCGCTTGTGGACGTCGCGGTGCATCAGCGCCGCCATCAGCCGGGCGCGCGCGGTATCCATCGCCAGCGGTTCGAGCCAGCCCTGCGCGGTCTCGGGATTGATGATGACGATCTCGGGGCCGTCCGCTTCGTCGAGCCGCCGCGCGACCGCCTCGGCAATCCGGCGCGAGGCGAAATACTGGCTCTCGATATACAGATGCCGCCTGGCGCCAGCGATCTGGGCGAGGAACAGCGCCTCGCTCTCATGGACCGGGGGCTGGTCGGGCATTTCGGGCTCGGTCCGCGCGATCGCGACCTGCTGGCCCTCGAAGTCGACCGGCAGCCCCTCCGGCCAGAATTCGTCGCCGGGCGCGGGGTCCGCCATCGCCTCGCCGCCCGCAAGCTGCCAGCGGCGGCGGAACAGTTCGCCCAGCGCGACCGCGATCGGCCCCTCGACCGCGCTGATCGCGTCGTGCCACGGCTTGTACGGCTTGCCCGACGGCTGAACCCGCAGCGGATTGTCATGCAGGTGTTCGCGCGTATCCCAGCGGTCGCCGGTCATGTCGATGCCACCGCAGAACGCGAAGCTGTCGTCGATGATCACGATCTTCTGGTGATGCGACGCGCCGGTCGGGTGATGGCCGTCGAGCTTGGTGTGGATGCGCGGATGCCGCATCCATTTCAGCATCGTCAGGATCGTCGAGCCGCGGAACAGCGACTTGATCGCGCCGGTATCCCAGCGCAGCAGGAACACTTCTAGGTCGGGTTCGCGCTCGACCAGCCAATAGATGAACTGCCCAAGGGTGGTCGGCTCGCCGGGCCGCTCGACGCCGGGTTCCAGGTCGATCCGCGCGTCGAAATCCCACCCGATCAGCATGATCCGGCGCTTGGCGCCCAGCATCGCGACGCGCGCGTGGCGGAAATAATCCGCGGCATCGACGATCACGGCCATCCGCCGTGCGCTTTCGATCCGCCAGCATTCTTTTCCGACCTGCATCGACGTCCCTTCGCCAGCGCGGATGCGCCACCTGTCTAAGGCACGCTGAGGCGCCACCTGTATCAGGCACGCGCATGCGCCACCTGTATCGGCGGCGCTCGCGCGCTTATCTATGCCGGACGATGCCCGATCGCGCCCCTCCTAGCCCCCCGCCCGTGCAGCGCAAGGTGATCCATGTCGACATGGATGCCTTCTACGCATCGGTCGAACAGCGCGACGATCCGGCGCTGAAGGGGCGCCCGGTCGCGGTCGGCGGGTCACGCGCGCGCGGCGTCGTCGCGGCGGCGAGCTATGAGGCGCGGGTGTTCGGGGTGCGCAGCGCGATGCCGTCGGTCACCGCGATCCGGCGTTGCCCCGACCTCGTCTTCGTGAAGCCACGGTTCGAGGTCTACAAGTCGGTGTCGGACCAGATCCGCGCGATCTTCGCCGATTATTCCGCGCTGGTCGAACCGCTGTCGCTCGACGAGGCGTATCTGGACGTGACCGAGGATGTCCGCGGGCTGGGATCGGCGAAGGCGATCGCCGAGGAAATCCGCGCGCGAATCCGCGAAACCACCGGGCTTACGGCATCGGCGGGGGTCAGCTACAACAAGTTCATCGCCAAGCTGGCGTCCGACCAGAACAAGCCCGACGGCATCTGCGTGATCCCGCCGCACAAGGGCGCGGCGTTCGTCGCCTCGCTGCCGGTCAAGCGGTTCCACGGGGTCGGGCCGGTGACCGCGCAGAAGATGGAACGGCTGGGGATCCTGTCGGGTGCCGACCTGCGCGACCGGCCGCTGAGCTTTCTGCAGGCGCATTTCGGGAGCTATGCCGAGTATCTCTACCGCGCCGCGCGGGGCGAGGATTTCCGGCCGGTGCGCGTCAACCGTATCGCCAAGTCGGTCGGCGCGGAGCGGACCTTCGACACCAACCTGACCGACCCTGCCGACCTGCGCGCCGGGATGGAGCGCGTGGCAGAGGCGGCCTGGGTCCGGATCGCGCGTCACGACGTGAAGGGGCGGACCGTGACGCTGAAGCTGCGGCATGCCGATTTCCGCACCATCACGCGGGCGCGATCGTTCTCGGGACCGGTGTCGGACCAGGCTGTCTTCCTGGCGGCCGGGCTGGAACTGCTGGCGGCGCAACTACCGGTGCCCGACGGCGTGCGATTGCTGGGCCTGACGCTGTCGGGGATCGTCGGGGACGACGAACCGGTGCAGCCCGCGCTGCTACTTTAGCGCCAGCCGATCACGCCGACGTAAACGCCGTCCCTCGATAATCGGCCAGGGCGTGTTCGCCGAGCACGATCGCGCCCAGCGGACCGGCATTGCCGCCGAGCGACGGGGGCACGATGAAGCTGTCGGTCAGCCCGACCTCGGGCAGCGCGATGTAGCCGTTCAGGCTGCGCGTCATCGCGGCGCGGACGCGCGGGAACAGGTGCGACGCGTCCATCACCCCGCCGCCCATCACGATCCGCCGCGGGATGCCGGTCAGCACCAGCGTATGCAGCAGCTGGCCCAGCGCATGCGCGACGCAGTCCCACACCGGATGGTCGGCAGGCGCCTCGTGCGCGGGCTGGCCGATCCGCGCTGCGATCGCAGGGCCTGCGGCAAGCCCCTCGACGCAGGCGCCGTGGAACGGGCAATGGCCGATCCAGTCGTCGCCGGGGAAGCGCACCGGACGGATATGCCCGAGCTCGCTGTGCGTCAGTCCATCGACCGGGCGCCCGCCCGCGATCATCCCCGCGCCGACGCCGGTGCCGACCGTGACATAGGCGATGTCGGCCAGGCCCTTGGCGGCGCCCCAGCGCGCCTCCGCCAGCGCAGCGCCGACGACATCGCTGTGGAATCCGGCCGGCACGCCGTAGCGCCGCTGCAGTCGGCCGGCGATATCGGTGCCGGCCCAGCCGGGTTTCGGCGTCGAGGTGATGTGGCCATAATCGCGCGAATGCCGGTCGATCGACACCGGACCGAAGCTGCCGATCCCGATCGCGAGGAACCCGCTCCAGCGATCCAGCACCGCCTCGATCGCCGCCATCGTCTCGTCAGGGCGCGTCGTCGGGATGCGGACCGTCTCCTCGATATCGTCGGGACCGCGCGCGAGGATGCAGATGATCTTGGTGCCGCCGAGCTCGATTCCAGCGATCAACGGGGCTTCGGTCATGCACATGCTCCTGGCCCAAGGCGAGCCGGGCGCCCGCATCGGTCGGTGGGGCGGCGGCGTCAAGCTCGGTCGCTCACCTGCGCGTGGCGGACCGTGCGATCGCGTCGAATTCGGGCAGCGCGGCGTCGAAATAATGCAACGCCGCTCCGTCGAGCGACAGGCAATAGAATTTGCCGTCGACCACCGCCAGCACCGCGCGGCCGCGCCGCCTGACCTCGTCCGCGCCGACATAGGCGAAGTCGAACTGCAACCCGGGCACGCCGAGGAACCGCGCCGGCGCCACCCCGCGGGTCTCGAACACCGCGGCGCCCGCGCGAATGCGGTAATAGCTCTCGATCATCGCGACGAGATCCTGCGGGCTCATCGTCGCGCGGAACACCGGGACCTTGCGGTCGACCTTGCGGCGCTGCTTCACGATCGCCTGGCCGTCCGGCAGCCCACCGATGAACCCGAGCGAGTCCAGCGTGGCACCGTTCTCGGTCCAGTTCTCTTCCCAGGCGATGTCGTATCGCCCCTTCGGCGCCTTGTTCCAGGCGATCCCGGGGTGGACATGCATGCTCCGTCTGGCGACCGCGACGGGTGCCGGCGACACCAGCGTGTAGTGCGGCGCGCAGGCGGTGATCGCCAGCAGGAGTGCGGGGACGTAGCGCATGGCGATCCTCACTGGGCGAGCGCGAAGCGGACCATCGCCGCGTCTGTCGCATCGGGTTTGCGGGCGAGATAGCGAGCGAGCGACTGGCGCCCACGGTCGGCGTCCCCGGCGTTCAGCAGCGCATAGCCATTGGCACGCCACGCCTCGGGCGGCGCATCGTCGAGCGTCACCGCCTGCGCGTACGCCCAACCGGCGCGGGCGGCGTCGCCGGGCTCGTCGCGCAGCCGGTACGCCTCGCCCTCGCAATAGCGCAGCGTTCCATCCCAACCGTCCTGCGCGAGCGCGTTGACCAGATACAGGCTGGCGCCGGGATCGTTCAGCTTGATCTGTTCGTCGAGCAGGCCGGCCCTCAACGGCGCGACGACGGCACGCCATGCGTCGCGCCCGTCATCATAAAGCCGCGGCGGCGCCGACGCCGCCTCCAGTTCCCGCGCGGAGGCCGTCAGGTCGAGCATCCGCTCCGCGGTCGGCGGATGCGTCGAGGTCGCCGATCGCGCCTTGTCCCGGTAGCGCTTGTCGCGCGCCCGGGCGCTGGCACGACGTTCCTCGACATAGTGCCGCCACACCTCGGCTGCGGCGTCGGGCGGGTACCCGGCCTGCTCGATCAGCCTGACCCCGAACGCGTCCGCCTCCCGCTCGCTCTCGCGCGAGAATTGCCGGATCGAGCACACCAAGGCGGTGTTGATCGAATTGGCGATGTCGATCCAGCCGCGCGGATCGACGCCGACGCTCAGCGAAACCCCCGCGACGATCCGCGTGCCCGCGCCGACGAACGCCATGATCCCGGTTTTCCGCCGATAATCGCGCCAGCGTTGCAGCGAATGCCGCCGCAGATAATGCCCGCACTCATGCCCAAGCACAGCGGCAAGCTGCGCCTCGTCGCGGATCCGCGCCAGCAGCCCGGTCTGCACGATCATCATGCCGTTCGGGAACATCGCCGCGTTGAAGTCGGGATCGTGGACGATATAGACCCGCGTCTCGCGGGCGCGCTCGCCGAGCAGGCGCACGATCACGCCCTCGACATAGCGCTGCATCTGCGGCGCATCCAATCGCAGGTTGGACGACGCGAGTTCCTCCTCCAGCCGCGCGACGCTGTGCCACATCCCGCGCTCGTCGGCGTCAACCGGGCGATAGCCGGGCGCGACCAGCGCCTGCATCGCCGCCGGCCGGATCCGCTCGGCCTGCGCGGCGCCGTGCATCGCGCACCCGCACAGCCCGCCGGCGACGAACGCGCGGCGCGTCGTCATCGTGCGGCGGTCTTCACGGTCCTGCCCGGTTTCATGCGGTCGAGCAGGCGGGCGATCATCCGGTCCGCGCCGGGGGGATCGCGGATGTCGCCGACGCCGGACGCGAGCGCATTGAACCAGACGATTCGCCCGGTCCTCAGGTCGACCAGCGACGCGAACGCCGCCTGCCGCCCGCCGTGCGGCAGGACGCAGAAGCCGACCACGCAGCCAAGCACGCCCAGCGCCTGCACCGCGACCCGGCCCGAGCTCGCGAAACTGTCCTCGGCATGCAGGAACAGCGCATAGTCATAGCCGGTCGCGCGCCCGAACCGCACCGCATCGTCGCCCAGCGTCCAGTCGAAGCGGTCTCGCTTGGTCGGCAACGTCATCCCGGCATATTTGTGGACGCGGATCGCCGTCCCGACCGCCTGGTGCAACCGGTCGAGATCGGCGACCGCCGCCGGCGTCGATCCGGTGACGTCGCGCGTCGCCGCGATCGTCACGGTACCGCCCCGCCCGGCCTGCTGCGCCTCGATCGCGCGCAGGATGTTGCCGCGCGCCGCGGTGGCCCACTCCTCTCGCAGCTCGACCACGCCGCCCGCCGTCAGTAGCCCGACCGAGACATCGGGCCGCATGACGATCAGCCGATAGCTCCCCTCCGGCGGCTGGAACCCGATATCGGCGAGCTGCCTGGTATGCGTGCATCCGGCCAGCAGCCCTGCTGCCAATAGTGCCGCACGCGCGCGCGTCTCCATGCCGTCCCCCCTCGCCTGCCCCCAGGCCTGGTCGGGAAACTGCGCTTCCGCTGCAGGCGCGAACAGCGAAACCGGATCGAAAACCGGCGGGATCGCGTTACACCGTCACGACCGATCGCTAGGCCGGTCCCTCCACACTCGATCAGACAGGATATCCCATGGCCAAGAAGCCGCTCAAGGTCGACAAGACGCCCGCGGATGCCGAAGCGCAGCCGCAGTACAAGGTCGAGTATCGCGAGATCCAGCCTTACGGCACGCTGAAGAGCCTGCCGATCGCGCTGGAGGACAATGCCCGCGCGCAGAGCGTGGCGATCCTGAACCAGGTCCTCGCCGACACCATGACGCTGCGCGACATGTACAAGAAGCATCATTGGCAGATGTCGGGTGCGACCTTCTACCAGCTGCACCTGCTGCTCGACACGCATTACGAGGCGCAGGCCGAGCTCGTCGACATGATCGCCGAGCGGATCATGGCGCTGGGCGGCATCAGCATCGCGATGGCGCCCGACGTCGCCGAGATGACCCGCATCCCCCGCCCGCCCAAGGGCCGCGAGGACGTCCCGACGCAGATCGCACGCCTGCTCGAAGCGCACGAGATCATCCTGCGCCAGGCGCACGAGGGTGCCGAACAGGCCGATGAATCGGGTGACGACGGCACCAACGACCTGCTGGTCAGCAACATCATCCGCACCGGCGAACCGCAGGTGTGGTTCCTGGCAGAGCATCTCGCCGCGACCGAACTGCTGCGCGGCGACAAGTAACCGCACCGTTCCCCCGCGAAAGCGGGGGCCCAGGGTTCCGGGCGGTATCGTTCGAAACCCTGGGCTCCCGCCTTCGCGGGAGAACAAAGGGGCTATTCGACCGTCACGCTCTTCGCCAGATTCCGCGGCTGGTCCACGTCCGTGCCCTTCGCGACAGCAACATGGTACGCCAGCAGCTGCACCGGGACCGCATAGACCAGCGGCGCGATCAGCGGATGCACTTTCGGCATCGTGATCGTCGCGACGCAGCCGTCACCCGCCGCCTGGATGCCGTCATAGTCGCTGATCAGCACGACCTTGCCGCCCCGCGCTTGCACCTCCTGCATGTTGCTGACGGTCTTGTCGAACAACGGCCCCGATGGCGCGATCACGATCACCGGCACGTTCTCGTCGATCAGCGCGATCGGACCATGCTTCATCTCGCCAGCCGCATAGCCTTCGGCATGGATGTAGCTGATTTCCTTCAGTTTCAGCGCACCTTCCAGCGCCAGCGGGTAATCCGTCCCGCGGCCAAGGTAGAGCACGTCCCGCGCAACCGCGATCACCCCCGACATAGCCTGGATCGCCTCGTCATATGCCAGCGCACCGTTGAGCGCGGCGGGCGCCTCGGCCAGGTGACGGACGATATCGCGCTCCTGCTCGACGCTCAGCAGACCCTTCGCTTTGGCCAGGTTCGCTGCCAGCGCGGCGAGGACCGCGAGCTGGCAGGTGAACGCCTTGGTCGACGCGACGCCGATCTCGGGCCCGGCATGCGTCGGCAGCAACAGGTCCGCCTCGCGCGCCATCGAACTGGTCGGCACGTTGACGACGACCGCGATCTTCTGCCCCTCGGCCTTCGCGTGGCGCAGTGCCGCCAGCGTGTCCGCGGTCTCGCCGGATTGCGAAATGAACAGCGCGAGCCCGCCATCCTCCATCACCGGCGCGCGGTAGCGGAACTCGGATGCGACATCGAGATCGACGGGAACGCGCGCGAACTGTTCGAACCAGTATTTGGCGACCATCCCGGCATAGAAGCTGGTCCCGCACGCGACGATCGTCACGCGCTTGATGCTCGACAGGTCGAACTCCGGGATCGGCAGCGAGACCTCGCCCTCCATCCGCTTCAGATACGACCGCAGCGTCTGCGCGACGACGATCGGCTGCTCGTAGATCTCCTTGAGCATGTAATGCCGGTAGTTGCCCTTCGACACCAGTTCGCCGGTGATGCCGGAGATCGTGATCGCGCGTTCGACGGGCGCATTGTCGCGGTCATAGACCTGCGCGCCGTCGCGGGTCAGGACCACCCAGTCGCCCTCGTCGAGATACGCGATCCGCTGCGTCAGCGGCGCGAGTGCCAATGCGTCGGAGCCGAGATACATCTCGCCGTCGCCGTGCCCGACGACCAGCGGCGAACCGAGGCGCGCGCCGATCAGCAGGTCGGGGTGCTGGCGGAACAGGATCGCGAGCGCGAACGCACCGTGCAACCGCGGCAGCACGTCGCGGACCGCCGACACCGGGTCCATCCCCGCCTCGACCTTCTCGCTGATCAGGTGCGCGACGACCTCGGTATCGGTCTCGCTGGTGAACACCCGGCCACGCGCGATCAGTTCCTCGCGCAGCGGCTTGAAGTTCTCGATGATGCCGTTGTGGACCACCGCGACTTCGGCCGTCGCATGCGGATGCGCGTTGTTGGTGGTCGGACCGCCATGCGTCGCCCAGCGGGTGTGCGCGATCCCGGTCTTGCCGGGCAACGGATGCGCAGCGAGTTCGGTCGCAAGGTTGACGAGCTTGCCCGACGCCCGCCGCCGTTCGATCTGGCCGTCGTGATCGGTGGCGATGCCCGCCGAATCATAGCCACGATATTCGAGCCGCCGCAGCCCGTCGAGCAATCGCTCGGCGACGTCTTCGGTGCTCAGGATGCCAACGATTCCGCACATTCAGATCATACTCCCAAGAGCGGATGTCACTTCGCAGCCTTGCGAAGGATCATGCGCTCGCGAAATTGTTTCGCCCAGCCCGGCTTTTCGGTCTGTGGCGGACGGACCAGGACCAGCGCGTCGGCGGCAACGTCCCGCGTCACCACCGATCCGGCAGCGACGATAGCGCCCGCGCCGATCGTCACGGGCGCGACCAGCGCCGAGTTCGACCCGATGAACGCGCCCGCACCGATGATGGTCTTCGCCTTGAAATACCCGTCGTAGTTGCAGGTGATCGTCCCCGCGCCGATGTTCGCGCCGGCGCCGATCTCCGCATCGCCCAGATAGGTGAGGTGGCTCGCCTTGGCGCCGTCGCCGAGCACCGCTTTCTTCATCTCGACGAAGTTGCCGACCTTCGACGCCACGCCCATCACCGCACCCGGGCGCAGCCGGGCGTAGGGGCCGACCTCCGCGCGTTCGCCGATGGTGGCGCCCTCGATATGGCTGAAGGCGTGGATCGTCGCGCCGTCGCCGACCCGGGTCCC
The DNA here is from genome assembly GCF_042466235.1 of Sphingomonas sp. R86521. NCBI lineage: Bacteria > Pseudomonadati > Pseudomonadota > Alphaproteobacteria > Sphingomonadales > Sphingomonadaceae > Sphingomonas > Sphingomonas sp. R86521. Next base: position 2,733,042 of record NZ_JAXHBY010000001.1, read on the forward strand.
CGGGCCGAACACGACGTTGGGCTCGATCACGACATCGCGGCCGATCACGGTGTCGTGCGCGAACCAGACGGTGTCCGGCGCGATCAGCGTCGCGCCGTCGGCCATCGCGCGGGCGCGGCGGGTCGCCTGCCACGCAGCCTCGACGCCGGCGAGCTCGCCGCGGCTGTTGACGCCCGCAACCTCGGCGGCAGCGGTCTCGATAACCGCGGATGCGCGGCCATCGGCGGCGGCGAGCATGACGATGTCGGGCAGGTAGTATTCGCCCGCGGCATTGTCGTTGCCGACGCGGTCGAGCAGCGCGAACAGGTCGTCGGACCGCACCGCCATCAGCCCCGAATTGCACAGCGTTTCCGCGCGTTCCTCCGCCGATGCGTCCTTGTATTCGACCATCCGCGCGATCCGCCCCGCCGCATCGGCGATCACCCGGCCGTAAGCGCCCGGATCGGCAGGGCGGAAGCCGAGCACGACCGCGGCGGGCGTGTCGTCGCCGTGCAGCCGGTCGACCATCCGCCGCATCGTCGCCGCGCCGACCAGCGGCACGTCGCCGTACAGGATCAGCACATCGCCCGAAAAACCGGCCAGCGCATCCCGTGCCTGCGCGACGGCATGACCGGTGCCGAGCTGTTCGGCCTGCAGCGCGGTAGCGATCCCGAACGGCGTCACCGCGGCCTCGACTTGCTCGCGCCCGGCGCCGGTGACGACGACGGTCCGCGCCGGCGACAATTCGGCAGCGCTGGCGATCAGGTGCAGCAGCATCGGCCGCCCGGCGATCGGGTGGAGCAACTTGTGCAGGTCGGACTTCATCCGCGTACCCTTGCCGGCGGCGAGGATCACGACGGCTAGATCGGCGGCGGGGGCTGCGTCTGACATACCGACCGCGCTGCCACGAAAGCCTTGCCAATTCCATAGCGCGGCTGGCACGCGAGCCCGGATGACGCACTTTTCATTCGATATCGTCGGGTTCGACCTCGACGGGACATTGCTGGACACCAGCGGCGACCTTGCCGCAGCGGTGAACCACGCGCTCGGCTCGATCGGCCGACCGCTGCTGACGGTCGAGCAGGTCAAGCCGATGATCGGCGGTGGCGCACGCCACATGCTGGCGCAGGGCATGGCGGCGACCGGCGGCTGCGACACCGCGACGCTCGACCTGCTGCATGCGCGGCTGCTGGCCTATTACGAAGCCAACATCGCGGTGCTGACCCGGCCGTATCCGGGGACGCTCGAGGCACTCGACGCGCTCACTGCGGGGGGTGCGAAGGTCGCGGTCGTGACCAACAAGCTGGAGGCGCTGGCGACGCAGGTGCTGGTCGAGCTGGGCCTGCTCGACCGCTTCACCTGCGTGATCGGCGGCGACACGATGGGGCCGGGCAAGGCCAAGCCGTCGCCGGTCCCGATCCACGAGATGGTCCGCCGATCTGGCGGCGGCCGGACCGCGTTCGTCGGCGATTCGATCTTCGATATCGAGGCGGCGCACGCGGCGGGCGTGCCGGCGATCGCCTGCAGCTTCGGCTTCCTGATGCAGCCGGTCGAGCAACTCGGCGCCGATGCGATCATCGACGGCTATCACGAGCTGCTGCCGACGCTCACCAGGCTCGCGGCATGAGCGCGCGGACGATCTGGCTGTTCAGGATCGGGCTGTTCGTGGCGATCATCATCGCGGTGACGATGGCGCTGCTGCCCAATCCGCCGCATCTGCCGATCGACCGGTTCGGCGACAAGGCGGAGCACATGCTGGCGTTCTCGACGATGGCGCTGCTCGCCGCGCTCGCCTATCCCCGCGCGTCGCTGGTCCGGATCGGCGAGCGCCTGTCGTTCCTCGGCGCGCTGGTCGAGGTGATGCAGTCGATCCCCGCCCTCCACCGCGACTGCGACATCCGCGACTGGATCGCGGACACGCTCGCGATTTGCGTCGTGCTGCTGATCGTCGGCACGATCCGCCGGCGCAGCACCATCGTCGGCAAGACGCTCCACTGATCCTGCGCGTTGCCCCGCACCGTCATCCTGACGACAGTCAGGACCCAGGGTTCCAGGCGCTGCCGCCCGGAACCCTGGGTCCCGGGTCAAGCCCGGGATGACGAAGGAAGGCGGCCTGATGACGCAGGTTTGCGCCACTTGATCCACAAATGCCGCGCCAGCATCGCCGGCGGCATGCGCAGCCAATGCGACCGAACGTAGAAGGCGAACCGCGTGAACGGACGCGTAGGCCGACCCCAGCCGTCGCGGGCGAGCAGGCGGCGGACATAGGCCCGGTCGATTCCCCTGGCCTTCCCATCGTCGAACACGATCGCCACCAGCCGCAGGGCTCGGGCGACTTCACGCGCCAGTCCGTGGTGCGCCGCCCGCAGCGCAAGGCCTTCGGTCCCGAATTCTTCGACCAGGCAGCGAATATCCCACAGGTTGCGCAAGCCCCCTGCCAGATCCCCATCCGCGAACAGGTGCGCGTCGGCGTGGACGATCATGTCGTTCGAGTTCAACACCGACAACCCGTTGCCCAGCTCCACCCGCGCCGCGATCAGCGCGTCCGCGTCCGGAGTCGGCCGCGCGGTCGGCGGCAGGATGGTGTGGTGGACATCGATCATCCTGTCGCGCTCGCGGTGGATCAGCGGCGGCAGTTCGTGCATCCAGCGCCGGTAATAGGCGTCGTCATAGGGATCGGGCTTCACCCATTCCCACCCCGCCCCGAGCAACGCCGCCTCCACCGCATCGAGATCGGCGCGCGGCACCAGGATATCGAGATCGCCGATCGACCGCCCCCGCCCCGCAAGCAGCCCGGCCGCAGCGAACGCCGTGCCCTTCAGCAGCACGACCGCACAGCCGAGCGGCGCCAGCGCACGCCGCGCCATCTTCGCCTCCCACAGGGCTGCGCGCCGGCCATGCTCGGCGCTGCCACGCGCATCCTCCAGAATCCGCGCGACCGAAGCCGGCATCGGCAGCCCGTCGAGCCGCAACGCCAGCGTCCCGATCAACTGCTCCGCGCGGGCCATCGTGATCAGCGCGGTCCAGCCCGCGGCATCCAGCCCCGCCGTAGTCGCCGGATGGGCGAGCGCCCGCGCCAGCGGCCAGGCGCCGGTCAAAGCGCGTCCCACAACGCCTCCACCTGCGCCACCGCGCTCGCGCCGTCGGGATAATCGATCGCCAGCGACGGCACCGCGCCGATCAATCCAGTCAGCCCGGCGAACCCGGCCTCGCCCAGCGCGACATAGTTGGTCGACGCCTGCGTCATCCGCACGAACGCTTCCGCGGGTGGCACAGCGCGCACCGCAGCCTCGAACCCAAAACGCGGGAACAGCAACAGCGCGGGGGCGGCGGGCACGTCCATGGCGGCGATCGCGCGCGCGTCGGGGACCATGTGGCGGATGTCGCCCTTCGGCGTACCCGGCATCAACGGCCCGAACCGCGCGTCAGGCTGCGCGGCGACCGCCGCCGCAATGCCCTCGTTCTTCAGGCTGATCAGCCGCGGGAAGGCGTGGACCAGCCCGGTCACCGGATCGAGCAGCGCGAACTCGTCACCCATGAACCGCCAGCCGCGTGCCGCCAGCAGGCTGGCGAGCGTCGATTTTCCCGCGCCCGATATCCCGGTCATCAGCACCGCGCGTCCGTCGCGCTCGACTGCCGAGGCGTGCAACAGCAGGTAGCGGCGTCCCCCCAGCGCCATCTGCAAATTCATCGCCATCTCGGCGGCGAGCAGCCCCTGCGACAGCGGCAGCGGTGCCGCCTCGGGCAGCATGTAATCGCCGCCGATCTCGACCGACGGCCGCAACACCTTTCGCCACGGTCGCCGCGCGAACAGCCGCACGGTGAAGTCGGGCACGCCGGGCGTCGGATAGTCGCGGTACAGCGTCTCCAGCGCCGCGATCGGCGCGCGCCAGTCGGAGCCGATGCGAAAACCGACCGGGCCGATGCGGACGGCGAAGGCGTGCCTCATGCCGCCGCGACGAGCCCCGCGACCACCAGCTCGTCGAGCCGCGCGGCCAGCGCGTCGCGATCGGCATCGGCGAGGTCGTAGGTGTCGGCAAGCCGCGCCAGCAAATCGTCGAGCGTCAACCCACCCTCGCCCAGCGCCGCCAGAATCTGCGGCGCCGGCTCGGTCAGCAGATGGGTGATCCCCGACGCACGGTGGAACACCGCAGTGAACGCATCGAGCGCCGCGACCAGCACAGCATCCGCCGCTGGCGCACTATAGATCACGTCCGCAGTCGCGCGGGACAACGCGGGCTCAGCCCCGCGGCATCTGCAACGACGCGAAGCAGGTGAAGCCGCCCTGGCCGCGCTGCAACCGGCGGATATAATTCACATAGGCGCGGCTGCGATCGGATTCGGTCCCGGGCAGGCTGTTGCCGCCGGCGATCGCGCGGCGAACCTCTTCGCCCTTGAACGGACGGCTGGCGGGCGGAAACGCACCCTTGGTGCCCAATGCGACGACCTGGCCCTGCGGATCGATATAGCTGCCGGCGCGACCGGGATCGGGGATCGGGATCTCGCAGTTCAGCACCGAGCCTGCGGTCTGCGCCAGCGCCGGACGGATCGATACCACCGCACTCGCCGACACCGCGCCGAGCATCAGCAGGCGCCGCGTCGGGCTCGCTGCGGCCTCGGGGCCGTCATTCTCGGATCGCGTATCGTCGCTCATGCTGCCCCCGCTACGCAGAAGCCCTTTCATAATCCTGAAGACGTGACAAGGCGAACCCGCACGCCGTACCGAACCGGGACGGGCTGGCGCGGCGTACACCGGATATCGTAGGAGCTATCTTATGTTATCCGGTTTTGGCCTGCGCACCTTCTGGGCGATCGTCGTCGTCGTCATCGCCGCAGGTGCGGTGCTGGCGATCACCGGCGATATCCAGGGCGCGATCGTGACGCTGGTCGGCGGGGTCGCCGCCGCGCTGGTCGCCGCCGGCACCGGCGACGATGCGACCGAGACGCCCGCGGTGCCGCCGCCTCCGTCGCATTCGATCCTCGACGAAGTGCTGGACGCGATCATCGAGCCGGTCATGCTGATCCGCGACGGCCGCGTCTCGGTCGCCAACACCGCGGCGCGCGACCTGCTCGGCCAGTATATCGTCGGCGACGACGCCCGCGTCGCGATCCGCCATCCCGCCGCCGCCGAGCATCTGTCCGCGCCGCAGCCGCTCGGCATCGAGCGCGCGATCGAGCTGGTCGGCCTGGGAAATCGCGAACAACGCTGGGAAATGCGCGTCGGCCAGGCGTCGGACGGCCAGCGCATCGTCCACCTCATCGACCAGACCGGCAACTATGCCGCCGAGCGAATGCGCGTCGATTTCGTCGCCAACGCCAGCCACGAACTGCGCACGCCGCTCGCCTCCATCCTCGGCTTCATCGAGACGCTGAGCGACGAGGCGGGCGAGGATGCGATGGTCCGCACCCGCTTCCTGAAAGTCATGGACGACGAAGCGCAGCGGATGCTGCGGCTGATCGAGGACCTGATCTCGCTGTCGCGGATCGAGGCGGAGAAATACCGCCTGCCCGACAACCCGGTCGATCTGGCCGCGCTGGTCGCCGACGTCCGCGCCGAACTGGCGGATGGCGCCGGCGAACGCGGACGCGACCTGGTCGATCTGGTCGACCCGGCGGTGCCCTCGGTATCGGGAGACCGCGTGCAATTGTCGCAGATGCTCCACAACCTGATCGGCAACGCGATGAAATACGGGCGCGCCGGTACGCCCGTGACGATTTCGCTGCGCCGCGACAATTCGGGGATGGTGCGGCTGTCGGTACGCGACCAGGGCGAAGGCATCGCCGCCGTCCACATCCCCCGGCTGACCGAACGCTTCTACCGGGCCGACGCCGGCCGCAGCCGTTCGGTCGGCGGCACCGGGCTAGGCCTCGCGATCGTCAAGCACATCGTCGAGCGCCATCGCGGCCGGCTCGACATCGTCAGCCAGGTCGGCGTCGGCACCACCGTGATGGTCATTCTTCCCCCCGCCAAGGCCCCAACCAAAGCCCCTGCAAAAGACGCTGTCACAAAAGGGTAACTTTACTGTCACACGGACGCTGTCGTGGGGCGGTAGGGCCGATCCCGGAACGGGGATTGCGGTGCGTCGAGTTTGGTTTTCTGGAATGACGGCGCTCGGCATCGCCCTTGGCGGTAGCGTCCTGAGCGGATGCGTCGATCAGGCGAATGGCGGCGGCGCGGGCTCGCGCGACCAGATCACCGCGGTCGGATCGTCGACGGTCTACCCCTTCACCACGATGATCGCCGAACAGCTGGTCGCGAACGATCCCGATGCCAAGGCACCGGTGATCGAATCGACCGGGACCGGCGCGGGCATGAAGCTGTTCTGCGCCGGCGTCGGCGCCGCACATCCCGATATCGAGGATGCCTCGCGCCGCATGAAGGCCAGCGAATATGCGCAGTGTGCCAAGAACGGCGTCAGCCAGATCCTCGAAATCCAGGTCGGCATCGATGGCATCGCGTTCGCCGAGGCCAAGAACGGCGCGAAGATGGCCCTGACCCCGACCGATCTCTACCGCGCGCTGGCGGCCAACCCCGGCGGCAAGCCCAACGCGGCGAGGGTGTGGCGCGACGTCAATCCCGCGCTGCCCGCGGTGCCGATCCAGGTATACGGGCCGCCAGCGACCAGCGGCACCCGCGATGCGCTCGCCGAGCTGATCCTGACCAAGGGGTGCGAGGCGTTCGACCCATCCGCCACCCCGCTCGCGAAATCCGATCCGGAGGCGCACAAGGCGCTGTGCACGCGGGTCCGCGAGGACGGCGTCTATGTCGACGCTGGCGAGAACGACAACCTGATCGTCCAGAAGCTGCAGTCGAACCCCAACGCGATCGGCGTGTTCGGCTACAGCTATCTGGAAGAGAACAAGGATTCGGTGAACGGCGTCAGGATTTCGGGCGTCGCCCCGACCTATGCGACGATCGCGGACAACCAGTATCCGGGGTCACGGCCGCTGTATATCTATGTGAAGAAGGCGCATCTGAGCGCGATCCCGAGGCTGCGGAACTTACTGAAACTCTACGCAGCGAACTGGAGCGCGACCGGCCCACTCGTGAAACGCGGCCTGATCGCGGCGCCGGCGGACGTCCAGGCGCGGTCGGCGGCGATCGTGAAGGCCGAGACCGTGCTCGATCCGGCGGTGTTGAAGTGATGATGCCCCTTCCCCTCCCCCGTCATCCTGAACTCGATTCAGGATCCATCGGGCGGCACACACCACGATCGGAGGCGCCTGCCGCCCTATGGATCCTGAAACGAGTTCAGGATGACGGAGCGTGTGGTGCGGTTGTCGCGCTCAATTACGCCGGGGCGACCGCCTGATGTCCGCGCTCGCGCTCCTCTTCCTCGTTCTCGGACTCGGCCTGATCGGCTGGCTCACCGCCCGCGTGCGCGCCACGCGGTTCCGCGTCGGCACCACCGCCCGGTTCAGTTCGCTCCCCAGCCATCACGGCTGGTTCGTCGCGCTGTGGACGATGGTCCCGCCGCTGGTCTTCCTGATCGCCTGGAGCCTGGTATCCCCGGCGCTGGTAACCGACACCGTGCTCGGCACCCCCGCGGCGGTACAGCTCCCCCCGCCCGGCTTCGACCGCGCCTCGATCCTGTCCGAAGCCCGCAGCCTTGCCGAGGGCCACAGCTACGGCGCGTTCCACCAGCTCGCACGAACGCTCGCCCCAGCCTATGCCGCAGCACAGTCGCGGTTCGACTGGATCGCGACCGCGCTGGCGCTGCTGCTCGCCTTTTCCGGCGGCGCGTTCGCCTTCACCCGGGTCCGCCCGGGCTTCGGCGCGCGCAGCCAGGTCGAGCGCGTCGTCATGCTGCTGCTGCTGGCGGCGTCGCTGATCGCGATCCTCACCACGGTCGGCATCGTCGCGTCGCTGCTGTACGAATCGACGCGCTTCTTCTCGGTGGTGCCGATCGGCGACTTCCTGTTCGGGACGCACTGGAGCCCGCAGGTGATCGACGCACGCGACCCTGGCGCGTCGCTGGGCGCGGTGCCGTTGTTCTGGGGTACCTTCTTCATCGGCGCGGTGATCGCGATGATCGTCGCCATTCCCTTCGGCCTGATGAGCGCGATCTACCTGACGCAATACGCCGCGCCGAACACGCGCAAATGGATGAAGCCGATCCTCGAGGTGCTCGCGGGCGTGCCGACCGTCGTCTACGGCTATTTCGCCGCGCTGACGGTCGCCCCGGCTGTGCGTGACTTCGCGGTGTGGCTCGGGATCAGCTGGGCAAGTTCCGAAAGCGCGCTCGCCGCAGGGCTCGTGATGGGGATCATGATCATCCCGTTCGTGTCCTCGATGGCGGATGATTCGATCGCCGCGGTGCCGTCGTCGATGCGCGACGGCAGCCTGGCGATGGGCGCGACATCATCCGAGACGATCCGCCGCGTGCTGTTGCCCGCCGCGTTGCCCGGCGTCGTCGGCGGCGTGCTGCTCGCGGTCGGCCGCGCGATCGGCGAGACCATGATCGTCGTGATGGCCGCATCGGGGGTGGCGACGCTGACGCTCAACCCGTTCGCCAGCACCACCACCGTCACCAAGCAGATCGTCGACCTGCTGACCGGCGAGGCTGAGTTCGACAGCCCCAAGACGCTCGCCGCGTTCGCGCTGGGCCTGACGCTGTTCGTGGTCACGCTGCTCCTCAACATCGTCGCGCTGCGCGTCGTCAAACGGTACCGCGAAGCTTATGACTGAGTCGCTCGTCCCCCAGCTGCCGGTCAGCCCGGCCGAGCCCGTCGAGCGCATGCCGACCGACTGGACGACGCAGTCGATGCAGCGTCGCATCCGCCGTCGCTACGCCTCCGAACGGCGGTTCCGCTTCGCCGGGATGGCGGCGGTATGGTTGTCCGCGAGCTTCCTCGCCTTCCTGCTGGTCTCGATGCTGATGCAGGGCGCGACCGGGTTCACCGAGACGCGCGTCGCGCTCCCGATCGATTTCGCCGCAGTGAAGCTGCCCGTCGAGCCCGCGCGGCTGCAGGGTCGCGGCGCCGACCTCGCGCTCGCATCCGCCAATCTGGAGGGTGCAGTCGATAGCGCAGCGACGAAGGCGTTCGGCAAGGACGGCGCCGAGCTCCTCTCCGACGGCGCGTGGATGGCGGTGCGCGACGCGATCAAGGCGGATCCGACCCTGTTGCAGCGCAAGTCGGTGTTCGAGGTTCCCGTCTCCAGCCCGATCGACGTCGCAGCCAAGGGCAACGGCACGCCGCAGGCCGAAGCGTCGCTCGCGCATCTGCAGGCGCGTGGCGCGATCTCCAGCGCGCTGAGCATGACGTTCCTGACCGCCGCCGACTCCACCGACGCCACCCGCGTCGGCATCTGGGGCGCGTTCAAGGGATCGCTGCTGACGATGGTGGTGACGCTGCTGCTCGCCTTCCCGATCGGCGTGCTGTCGGCGCTCTACCTCGAGGAATATGCGCCGCGGAACCGCTGGACCGACCTGATCGAGGTTTCGATCAACAACCTCGCCGCGGTCCCGTCGATCATCTTCGGGTTGCTCGGCCTCGCGGTCTTCCTCGGCACCTTCGGGATGCAGCGCTCGGCGCCGATCGTCGGGGGCCTGACCCTCGCGCTAATGACGATGCCGGTGATCGTCATCGCCGGGCGCAACGCGATCAAGGCGGTGCCGCCGTCGATCCGCGATGCCGCGCTCGGTATCGGTGCGTCGCCGGTGCAGGTGGTGTTCCACCACGTCCTGCCGCTCGCGCTGCCCGGCATCCTTACCGGCACGATCATCGGCATGGCGCGCGCGCTGGGCGAAACAGCGCCGCTGCTGATGATCGGCATGCGCGCGTTCATCGCCGCGCCGCCGTCGGGCCTCGACAATCCCGCGACCGTGCTGCCGGTGCAGATCTTCCTCTGGTCGGACCAGGTCAGCCGCGGCTTCGTCGAAAAGACCTCGGCGGCGATCATCGTCCTGCTCGTCTTCCTGCTCGCGATGAACGGCGTCGCGATCTACCTCCGCAACAAATTCGAGACCCGCTGGTGACCATGAAACCCAAGATGACCGCGCGGAACGTCTGCGTGTCGTACGGCAACAAGCTCGCGATCGACGACGTCTCGATCGACGTCGACCAGGACGAGGTCACCGCCTTCATCGGCCCGTCCGGCTGCGGCAAGTCGACCTTCCTGCGGACGCTGAACCGCATGAACGACACCGTCGCCAGCGCCCGCGTGACCGGTGACATCCAGCTCGACGGGCATGACATCTACGCCCCCGACATGGACGTCGTGCAGCTGCGCGCGCGCGTCGGCATGGTGTTCCAGAAGCCCAATCCGTTCCCCAAATCGATCTACGAGAACGTCGCCTACGGCCCGCGCATCCACGGCCTCGCCGGCGCCAAGGCGGATCTCGACCGCATCGTCGAGAAGTCGCTGCGCCGTGCCGGGCTGTGGGACGAGGTCAAGGATCGCCTGGCCGACAGCGGCACCGCGTTGTCGGGCGGCCAGCAGCAGCGGCTGTGCATCGCCCGCGCGATCGCGGTCGATCCCGAAGTCATCCTGATGGACGAGCCGTGTTCGGCGCTCGATCCGATCGCGACCGCCAAGATCGAGGAACTGATCCACGAACTGCGCGGCCGCTATGCGATCGTCATCGTCACGCACAACATGCAGCAGGCGGCGCGCGTCAGCCAGAAGACCGCGTTCTTCCATCTCGGCACGCTGGTGGAGTACGGCAACACGTCCGACATCTTCACCAACCCGCGCGAGGAACGCACCAAGGACTACATCACCGGCCGCTACGGTTGAGTGGAGGGACGACCATGAACACCCATACCGTCAAAGCCTTCGACAACGACATCGGGCAGCTCCGGGGCCTGATTTCGCAGATGGGCGGGCTCGCCGAGGATGCAATCGCCAAGGCGATGCAGGCGCTGGTCCGCAACGACCTCGACCTCGCGCAGCAGGTCCGTGCCGAGGACAAGCGGATCGACGCGATCGAATCCGAGGTCGAGCGGCTCGCGGTCCGGATCATCGCGCTGCGGGCACCGATGGCGGTCGACCTGCGCGAGGTGGTCGCCGCGCTGAAGATCGCCGGCGTCGTCGAACGCATCGGCGATTATGCCAAGAACATCGCCAAGCGCGTGCCGCAGATCGACGGCGAGCACCGGATCGAGCCGATCTCGATCCTGCCGGCGATGGGACGGATGGCGAGCGAGATGGTCCGCGAGGTGCTCGACGCGTTCGCCGCGCGCGATGCCGACGCCGCGATCCGGGTGGTCGAGAGCGACAGCGCGCTCGACGATTTCTACGACAGCATCTTCCGGACCCTCGTCACCTACATGGTCGAGAACCCCAAGACGATCAGCCAGGTCGCGCATCTGCTGTTCGTCGCCAAGAACCTCGAACGGATCGGCGACCACGCGACCAACGTCGCCGAGATGGTCTATTTCGCGGCGACCGGCACTCAGATGGCCGAGCGCGATCGCGGCGGCGAGCAGGAGCGATAACATGGCACGTGCACGGATGTTGCTGGTCGAGGACGACGCGGCGCTCGCCGAACTGCTGATGTGGCATTTCAAGCGCGAGGATTTCGAGATCGCGCATACCCCCGATGGCGAGGAAGCGCTGCTGCTCGCCAAGGAGAAGGTGCCCGACATCGTCCTGCTCGACTGGATGGTCGAAGGCCTGTCGGGGCTAGAGGTATGCCGCCGCCTGCGCCGTGCGCCGGAAACGCAGAACGTCCCGATCATCATGCTCACCGCCCGCGGCGAGGAGGAGGACCGGGTCCGCGGGCTGGAGACCGGCGCCGACGATTATGTGACGAAACCCTTCTCGCCGCGCGAACTGGTCGCGCGCGTCGGCGCGGTGCTGCGCCGCGTCCGCCCGGCGCTTGCCGGCGAGGCACTGAGCTATGCCGACATCGAGATGGACACCGTCGGCCACAAGGTCCGCCGCTCGGGCGAAGTGGTCTCGCTCGGGCCGACCGAGTTCCGGCTGCTCAAGCATTTCCTCGAACATCCCGGCTGGGTGTTCTCACGCGAGCGGTTGCTCGACGCGGTATGGGGTCACGATTCGGACATCGAGGCGCGCACCGTCGACGTCCATATCCGGCGGCTGCGCAAGGCCATCAACGTCGGCGAACGCCCCGACATCATCCGCACCGTGCGGTCGGCCGGATACTCGCTCGACACCGGCGGATAAGTCTAAATTGGAATCGGTTGCGAAACGAAGGACCGAACTTCGCATTGGTGCGTTGGGGCGGGGTGCTAATCGACTAGCGCACCGATTTTAGGAGATACGCATGAAGTTCATCCTCCTCGCCGCAACGGCCCTGATCGCCGCTCCCGTCATCGCGCAGACCGCGCCGCAGACGGCTCCGGCGACCGACCCCGCGATGGCCGCACCCGCTGCCGATCCGGCCGCACCGCCGCCCGCAGACCAGGCCGCGCCTGCTGCCCCGGCCGCCGATCCGGCGATGACGGCACCCGCCGCGCCAGCCGCACCGATGGCCGCCGATCCGAACGCGCCGACGCCTGCTGGTGGCTACCAGCCTGCCGGTCCGGCCGCATCGGGCCCCGTCGCACCGGGCGCCACCGTCCGCTTCCAGGCCGCACCGTCGCCCGACCAGGCCTATCCGGCACCGGCGCCCAAGGCGTCGTACCCGATCTGCAAGAAGGGCCAGTATGACGGCTGCATGCAGGCCGGTGGTGGTGCCCGCAAGGCGCGTCGCCACAAGTAAGCGAGGTCGGTAGCGGGCGGTTGCGCCCGCCACCGCCGACGTTAGGACAGGGCGCTCAACTCATTCGAGAGGGGCGCCTTTTCCATGTCTGATACAAACGGCTCGATCCGGTTCGACGGCCGCGTCGCGATCGTCACTGGTGCCGGCGGTGGCCTCGGCCGCGAATATGCGCTCGAACTCGCGCGCCGCGGTGCGAAGGTCGTCGTCAACGACCTCGGCGCGAGCCGCGACGGCACCGGGCAGAGCGATGCCGCGCTCAAAGTCGTCGAGGAGATCGAGGCCGCGGGCGGTGAAGCCATCGCGAACGGCGGCAGTGTCACCGAGTACGACCAGATGGTCGAGATGGTCGCGCGCGCTACCGAAGCGTGGGGCGGCGTCCACATCCTAATCAACAACGCCGGCGTGCTGCGCGACAAAAGCTTCGCCAAGATGGAGCCCGCCGACTTCCGCTTCGTCGTCGACGTCCACCTCAACGGATCGGCCAACGCTACCAAGGCGGTGTGGGACACGATGCGCAGCCAGAATTATGGACGCATCCTGATGACCGCGTCGTCGACCGGGCTGTACGGCAATTTCGGCCAGGCGAATTACGGCGCGGCCAAGCTCGGGCTTGCCGGCCTCACCAAGACACTCGCGATCGAGGGTGCGAAGAACAATATTCGCGTCAACACCATTGCCCCGACCGCGGGTACGCGGATGACGCAGGACATCTTTCCCGAGGAGGCCTTCGCGGCGTTCTCCCCGGACAAGGTCGCGCCCGCCGCGGTGTACCTGGTGTCGGAGGACGCACCGACCAACATGATCGTGGGCGCCGGCGCCGGCGTGTTCCAGGCGGCATACGTCACGCTGACTCAAGGCAAGGCGCTGCACGGCGATGATCTGTCGGTCGAAGGCGTCGCGGCGCACTGGGCCGAGATCATCGACCGCACCGGCGAATCGGTCCCGCAGTCCGGCGCCGAGCAGGCGATGAGCATCATGCGAACGCTGCACGGCGGCTGATCGCGCGCCCAAGCAGGGAACGGGGGGCGGTTTTGGTCAGTCGACCAGCTTCATGAACCGGCGCTCGACCGGCGCGAGCACCGGGCCGAGGTCATGGCCGCGCTTCAAGATGGTGCCGCCCTCGCCGAACAGCGTCCACATGCCCTGCCGGTTGCGCAGCGCGGGGCGCTTCTCGATGCGGAATTCGGGGCGCTCGGCGGCGCGGCGGAAGCACGCGAACACCGCCGCCTCGGTACCCAGGTCGATCGCATAGTCGCGCCAATGCCCGGCCGCGACCATCCGGCCGTACAGGTCAAGGATCCGGTTCAGCTCGATACGCTCGAAGCCGACCTGTACCGCGGACGGACGGCTGGGGAATGGTGTGACGACACCCATCAGGCGCGGTCGCGCTCCTGCGGTTCGGCGAGCAGCGCGTCGAGTCGCTTGCGCATGGTTTCCAGTTCGCAGCGCATGATCTCCATCCGCTGCGTCGCGGGGTCGAACATCTCGCTGCACGGCGTGCCGTAAGGCACGAACGGCGCCGCGGGGGCCATCCCGCCGGCAACGGTCGTCGCACGCGCCGGGATCCCGACGACGGTCGTTCCCTCGGGGACGTCGCGGGTCACGACGGCGTTGGCGCCGACCCGCGAGCGCGGCCCCATCGTGATCGGCCCGAGCACCTGCGCGCCCGACCCGATGATCGCGCCGTCCATGATCGTCGGATGGCGTTTGCCCATCACGCCGTTGTCGGGGCTGGTGCCGCCCAATGTCACGCACTGATAGATCGTCACGTCGTTGCCGATCTCGGCGGTCTCGCCGATCACGACGAAGCCGTGGTCGATGAAGAAGTTGCGCCCGATCGTCGCACCCGGATGGATGTCGATCGCGGTCGTGAAGCGCGACCAGTGATTGACCGCGCGCGCCAGGAAAAAGAACCGCGCCAGGAACAGCCGGTGCGCGATGCGGTGCCAGCCGAGCGCCCATACCCCGGGGTAGAGCAGGATTTCGGCGAGCGACCGCGGTGCCGGGTCGCGCGCGCGAATCGATTCGAGATAGGCGATTAATCGACTCGCCATACGCGCGTCCCCTTTGTCTGGGCGAGTATCTAAGGGGTCGGGCCGGAGATTTCCAGAAGCAGACCAAGGACTGCCGTCATCCCGGACTTATCCCGGGATGACGGAGGCTGTTCAGTTCACCGCGGCATGGACGGTCGCGACCGCCTTGATCACCGCGCCGATCCGGACCGAAGTCTGGATCGCATCCGCAGTGACTCCCGCCTTTTTCAGGATCTGCTCATGGCTGTCGATGCACATGCCGCAACCGTTCATCGCCGACACCGCCAGGCTGAACAGCTCGAAATCGACCTTGTCGATCCCCGGCTGGCCGATCACGTTCATGCGCAGCTTGGCCGGCATGTTGCGATATTCCTGGTTCCCGGCGAGGTGCGTGAACCGGTAATAGACGTTGTTCATCGCCATCACCGCCGCTGCGGCGCGCGCCGCGTTGGCGGCCTCCGGGCTCAGCTTCGGTGCGCATTCCAGTTCCGCGGCATCGACCAGCGGCTTGTAGCCCGATGCGTGCGCGCAGGCCAGGAACAGCCCGAACTTGCGCTGATCGGTCAGCTGCGGCTCGCTCAGCAGCGAACCGACGTTGAGGCGCACGTCCTTGGCGAAATCGGGAAGCGTCCCGGCGAATTCCTTGAGCGACATTCTCTGTTTTCTTCCTCCCCTCCCGCATGCGGGAGGGGACCGAGGGGTGGGCCCGCGCTCACCATGAACGAAGCGTTTGGGGAGCGCGCGGGCCCACCCCCTGCCCCCTCCCGCAAGCGGGAGGGGGAAAGAAGACGCGTGTTACGCCGCGAGCTGGAGGACGTCTTCGCCCTTGTTCCAGTTGCACGGGCACAGCTCGTCGGTCTGCAGTGCGTCGAGCACGCGGAGCGTCTCGGCGGGGTTGCGGCCGACGTTCAGGCCGTTGACCTGGACCGCCTGGATGACGTTGTCCGGATCGATCGTGAAGGTCGCACGGAACGCGACATGCTCGTTCTTGTCGAGGATGCCGAGTGCTTCGGCGAGCTTCGCGCCGTTGTCCGCCAGCCACGGGAAGTCCGCTGCGGCCAGGTCGGCGTCCGACTTGCGCCAGGCGAGATGGACGTGCGCAGTGTCGGTCGAAGCGCCGATCAGCACAGCGTCGCGATCCTCGAAGTCACCCTTCAGCTCGCTATAGCCGACGATCTCGGTCGGGCAGACGAACGTGAAATCCTTGGGCCAGTAGAACAGCACCTTCCACTTGCCGGGATAGACCGTGGTCAGGTCGAGCGTCTCGCCGGCCGGGAGTGCGGCCGTGCCCTGCTGGACGGGGATGGTCAGGGCGGGGAAGGTATCGCCGATGGTCAGCATGATGGTCTCCTGGAATGATGTCGTGCTCCAGGCATCCTCGCGATCGGCAGGTGTTTCCCGCTCGGCTCTTGTCGTCTCCATATAGGCGATTGTCTTATCGATCCAATAGTCTATCTCTCGGTTAATGATCGACAGAGGCGATTAATGGCAACCTATCTTCCGACCCTGAAACAGCTCCAATATCTCGTCGCGCTCAAGGACCACGGCCATTTCGGGCGCGCGGCAGAAGCGTGTTTCGTAACCCAGTCGACGCTGTCCGCGGGCCTGCGCGAACTCGAGACGCTGATCGACGTCGTGCTGGTCGAGCGTACGCGCCGCGTCGTCCGGTTCACGCCGCTCGGCGACCGCTTCGCCGACAAGGCACGCCGCGTGCTGCGCGAGGCCGAGGAACTCAGCGATATGGCGCGCGCCGCGGGGCGCCCCTTGTCGGGCGACATGCGGATGAGCGTGATCCCGACGATCGCGCCGTTCATGCTGCCCCGCATCCTGCCGCGGATCCGCGAGCGCTATCCCGACCTCAAGCTGTTCCTACGCGAGGAACCGACCGGCGCGGCGTGCGAGGGGCTCCACAACGGCCGCGCCGACTGCGTGTTGCTGGCGCTCCCCTATGCCTGCGGCGAGGTCGCGCATCAGACGCTGTTCGAGGATCGGCTGTTCCTCGCCTTCCCGACCGGCGAGATGCCAAGCACGATGCCCGCGATCGCCGCCGCCGACATCGACGAGACCCGGCTGCTGCTGCTCGAGGACGGCCATTGCCTCAAGGATCATGCGCTGGCGGCGTGCAACCGCCCCGAGATCCGCGCCGAGGCGACGATGCTCGGCACCTCGCTGCACACCATCGTGCAGATGGTCGACAACGGACTGGGTATCACCATCCTCCCCGAAATGGCGCTGAAGGCGGGGCTGCTCGACAACACCAACATTACCGCCAAGCCGCTCGACGAGGCCAATGCGGTGCGCCGGATCGCGCTGGTCTGGCGCCGTGCATCGCCCCGCGAAAAGGATTTCCAGTTGCTAGCGCAGCTGCTGGCCGAGGCGCAGTAGGGAACCTTGCGCGTCGGTAACCATATGGTATCCGACGCCACGCCGCCTTCCGGAGAGATCCCCATGTCGAACAAGACCGTCCTTTTGATCGTCGCGAGCACCCTGGCGCTGGCAGCGTGCAGCCGCGGCAAGGGCAATATCGAAACCGCCTCGACCCCCTCTACCGAGGCGCCGAGCGCGGACGCCCCCGCCCCGCTCGCGCCCAACCCCGCGGTCGGTGGCGCGCCGATGCTGGCGACGCGGACGATCGTCGACAACGCCGCGGCGGCGCCGAACCTGTCGACGCTGGTCGCCGCGGTGAAGGCCGCCGACCTCGTCCCGACGCTGTCCGGCCCCGGCCCGTTCACCGTCTTCGCCCCCACCAACGACGCGTTCGGGCGGCTCGCGCCCGGGATGGTCGACACGCTGCTCAAGCCCGAGAACAAGGCGTCGCTGGTCAAGGTGCTGACCTATCACGTGGTGCGCGGCACGATCACCGCGGAACAGCTGAAGGAGCGCATCATGACCGGCGGCGGCAGCACCACGCTGACCACGGTCGAGGGCGACCCGATTACCGCGACGATGGTCGGCGCCATCATCGCGCTGACCGACGTCAACGGCAACAAGAGCTATGTCGAGACTGGCGACGTCCGCCAGTCGAACGGCATCGTCCATGTCGTCAACGGCGTGATCGTGCCAAAGCTCGGCTGACCGCTCGACCGCAACGACCGGCCCGGTCGTTGCGCCAGGGGAATGGAACCGCGGCGGCGATGACGGATTGATGACGGGTCCCATCAACCGTCCGGAGTTTTCCATGATCCGTCAGACGACCCTTATCGCCGCATCGACCGCCCTGCTGCTCGGCACGGCGGCGTTCGCGCAGACCGCTCCCACCACGGCACCGGCGCAACCCGCCGTCGCTCCTCAGGGTACCGCGCCCGCTGCGACGCCGGCCGCGGCGCCGACCACGACGATCGCGCAGGCGCTGCGGACGCTCCCCAACCACGCGACGCTCGCCAAGCTGGTGACCGCGGCCAAGCTCGACGCGACGCTGGGCGGACCGGGTCCGTTCACGGTGTTCGCCCCCAATGACGAGGCGTTCGGTCGCCTGCCCCCGGGCGCGCTCGACACGCTGATGAAGCCGGCCGCCGTCGCGAGCCTGACGACGATCCTGAAATACCATGTCGTCGCCGGCGCACTGACCGCCGACCAGCTCAAGGCGCAGATCACCGCGGGCGGCGGCAAGGCGACGCTCACCACGCTCGCCGGACAGCCGCTGATCGCCTCGCTCGGCGAGAACGGCAACGTGATGCTGACCGACGTCAACGGCGGCAAGGCCTATGTCGACACCGCCGACGTCCGGGAAACCAACGGCGTCGTGCATCTGACCAACGGCATGAGCGTCCCGAAGATCGGGTAACATTTGGGGCGCCGGGACAAGGTCTCGGCGCACAAATACGCGAAATCTATACCACCCCGGCGGAGGCCGGGGCCCAGTTGGGAAAGCTGCAGTAACGGCGCGCTGACGGTAGTTACCACCTTCCCCCACCTAGGCCCCGGCCTCCGCCGGGGTAGTGTTTGAGAAAATGGCGCGAGATCGGCTCACCGACCTCAACCGGTCATTCAGCCCGCCACCGCGCCGCCGCAGCGTCATCGGCACCCCGCGCCTCGACCCAGGACGCCGCCCCGCCCCGCGTCTCGCGCTTCCAGAACGGCGCATCGGTCTTCAACCGGTCGATCAGATACGCACACGCCTCCAGCGCAGCGCCCCGATGCGGCGCAGTCGCGGCAACGAACACGATCCGCTCCCCCGGCCCCATCGGCCCGACCCGGTGCACAATCGTCGCAGCCTGCAGCCCCCAGCGCGTCACCGCACCCTCCGCGACCCCGAGCAACGCCGCCTCAGTCGCACCCGGATAATGCTCGAGTTCCAGAGTCTCAACGCCGTCGTCCGCACGCACCAGCCCGGTAAACGTCGCCACCGCACCAGCGCCGGCAACTTCGGCCCGCGCCATCTCGACCGCCAGGTCGATCGGTCCGCGCTGTACCACGACGTGGATCATCCGCCGGTCACCGGGGGAAAGATCGCGATCTCGCGTGCGCCGGCGATCGGCGCGTCGAACGCCACGAACGCCTGGTCCACCGCGGCGCGCAGCCGCCCGCGCTCGGCAAAGGCGGCGGCATGCGCCTCGTCCAGTCCTGCCAGCCAGTCGACCAGCCCCGCGATCGTCGTCACCTCGGCGGGCGGATCGACCCGCTCCTCGGCGACGCCGACGCGCTCACGCACCCACGAAAAATACAGCATTTCGATCGCCATGCTCAGTCCATATGCTTCAGGCCGACGCGCAGGTAATCCCACCCTGTCAGCACGGTCAGGACCGCAGCGCCCCACAGCGCGACGATGCCGACCTGGTGCACCCACGGCATATCCGGCAGCGCGCCGCCGAGGATGATCCCGCCCAGCGCGACCAGCTGCAACGTCGTCTTCCACTTCGCCAGCCGCGACACCGGCACCGAGACCTGGACCTGCGCCAGGAACTCGCGGAGCCCGGACACCGCGATCTCGCGGAGCAGGATGACGAGCGCGGCGATGATCTCCAGCCCGGCGATGTCGCGCGTGCCGACCAGGATCAGCACCACGGCGGCGACCATGATCTTGTCCGCGATCGGGTCGAGGAAGATCCCCAGCCGCGACACCGCGCCATTGGCCCGCGCGAGGTAGCCATCGAAATAATCGGTGATGCCCATCAGGCAATACAGCGCGAAGGCGATGCCGTATCCGGCCGCCCAGCCGGGCCACCACAGGAAGGCGACGAGCAGGGGCACCGCGACGATCCGCGACAAGGTCAGGAGGTTAGGCAAGGTCCACACCCCTTCACCCCTATACCGGTCGGGCGCGCCACGAAACCGGTTTAAGCGTTGGCGCGGCCCCGACGCTGGGTTAGGATGACCCGTCATTTTGCCACGATCGGGCCATTTCTCGTCATGCTCAACGCCATGGGGTTGCTGAAGCAACGTCGCTTCCTGCCCCTGTTCACCACCCAGTTCCTCGGCGCGTTCAACGACAATCTGTTCAAGACCTCGATGGTCCTGTTCGCGACCTACGCCATCTTCAACGACCCGAAGATGGAGGCGAACTTCAACGCGTTGGCGACGGGGATCTCGATCCTGCCGTTCTTCCTGCTGTCCGCGCTCGCCGGGCAGCTGGCGGACAGCCACGACAAGGCGCGGATCATCCGAATCGTGAAGACCGTCGAGATCGGCATCATGCTGCTCGGCGCCACCGGGCTGCTGGTCGCGCGCGCCGGCCATTCGACGCTCGGGGTGGCGCTGATGCTCGGCGCGGTGCTCTGCCTGGGCGTGCATTCGACGTTCTTCGGGCCGATCAAATACGCCATCCTGCCGCAGCATCTGCGCCCCCACGAAGTGCTGGGCGGCACCGGTCTGGTCGAGGCCGGGACATATCTCGCGATCCTGATGGGCACCGTGCTGGCCGGCTGGATTTCGATCGAGGGTGCGGCTGCGACCGTGCTGGTGATCGCCGGAGTCGGCTGGTTCGCCGCGCGCCAGATCCCGCCGGCGCCGCGCGAAGGGCCGCTGCTGAAGCTCGACTACAACCCGTTCACCGCGTCGTGGCGGTTGATCAGCGCGACGCTGCACATTCCGCGGCTGTTCCTGGCGATCTGCGCGATCAGCTTCTTCTGGACGATCGGATCGGTGCTGATCATCGTCTTCCCGCCACTGGTGAAGAACGTGCTGACCGCCGACGAACGCGTCGCCAGCTTCGTGATCGCGGTGTTCTCGGTCGGGGTCGCAATCGGGTCGGTGGTGATCAACTCGATGCTCAAGGGCAAGATCTCGGCGAAATACTCGCCCGCCTCGGTGATCGCGATGGGTGCGTTCGTGGTGCTGTTCTCGTTGATCGCGCGCAACTGGACGCCGGCCGCCGCGGGCCATTATTACGACTGGGCCGGGTTCGTCGCACAGCGCGGGTCGATCCTGCTGCTGGCGACGTTGCTGGCGATCGCGATCACCGGCGGCATGTTCGTGGTGCCGCTCTACGCGTTCCTGACCACGACCGTCGAAAAGGATCAGACCGCGCGCACCGTGGCGGCGAACAACGTCGTCAATGCCGGCGCGATGACGATCGGCGCGTTCGCCGTGCTCGGCATCACCGCGCTGGGCGTGACGCCCGAGGACATGCTGTTCCTGGTCGCGGCGATGTGCGTGGTCTCGGCGTGGATCGCCCAGAAGCTCCACCGCGCCTGCGACTAGAGCCGGTTCAGAAGATGAAGCTGTAGAAGCAGGTGAAGAACGCCGCGAAGCTCAGCGCGAACAGCTTCCAGTCCTCGTCGTCGCTGCGCCGCGCCGGCGCGACCGCTGGTGGCGGCAGCGACTGGCGGAACGGATGGCGCGCGGATTCGGATGTGAGGACGAGGCGTCTGGTCATGGCGAAGAGTTAACGCGGCGTTTACGATTCTGCCCATAGCCCGATCGCGCCAAAATCGGGATGTGCGCATTTGGGACACTTCTGAGCCATGCTGTCCGAACCCGTCCGCACCGAAAATTCCGTATTTGCTGGTGCATCGTCGATAGCCATCGGCCGCAAGCGCCGATAGCATCGCCCCATCAACGCACGGGACGACCGACATCCAGCAGATTGGAGCACTCCCCTATATCGTCGATGCGGACGGCCGGACGCAGGTGATGCTGATCACCTCGCGCGATACCGGCCGCTGGGTGATCCCCAAGGGCAACCCGATCCCCGGCCTCGCCGCGCACGAAGCCGCCGCGCAGGAAGCCTATGAGGAAGCCGGCGTCCGCGGCATTCCCTGCCCGTTCGCGCTGGGCAGCTTCGCCTATCGCAAGCGCCGTCGCACCGGGCGCTACCGCGACCTCGTCGTCACCGTGTTTCCGCTGGCGTTCGTCGAGCAGCTCGACGACTGGCCCGAACGCCATCAGCGCGACACCCGCTGGTTTCCGCTTGATCGCGCCGCGGCGTCGGTGGATGAGCCGGAATTGAAGGCGCTGATCATGGCGTTTCGTGAACCGCCGGTTATGGCATCGTTCGCGCAGCGTGTGCTGCCCGCTGTGCGCACGAGCGCGAAGAGGAGAATTCCGATGCTGGGCTGGTTCCAGTCGCTGATGCCCAAACAGGGCCGCTTCTTCGAACTGTTCGACGCGCATGCCGCGACGCTGGTCGCAGGCGCCGACGCGCTCGCCCGGCTGCTGCACGGCGAGGGATCGATCGAGGGACAGGTCGCTGAGATCGTCAAGCGCGAGCACGAGGCCGACGACATCACGCGGGAGGTCCTTCAGGACGTCCGCCGCGTGTTCGTGACGCCGTTCGACCGCAGTGCGATCACCGACCTGATCGGTGTGATGGACGATGCGATCGACCAGATGAACGGCACCGCCAATGCCATCCTGCTCTACGAAGTCACCGAATTCCCGCCCGAGATGCGCGACATGGCCGGCATCGTCGTCGAGGCCGCACGGATTACCGCGGAGGCGATCCCGCTGCTGCGCTCGCTCGGCGCCAACGCCGGCCGCCTCCACGACCTGACCGCGCGGCTGATCCAGATCGAGGGTCATGCCGACGACATCCACGATGCCGGCATCCGGGCGCTGTTCCACGCATCCAAGGGTGGCGCCGACCCGATGGCCTTCATCATCGGCCGCGAACTTTACGGCAGCCTGGAAAAGATCGTCGACCGGTTCGAGGATGTCGCCAACGAGATCCAGGGCCTGGTCATCGACCATGCTTGAGGGCCGCTTCCCAGCAGCTACCCCACCCCGGCGGAGGCCGGGGCCCAGTTGGGGGACAGCAGTAACTGAGGGAAGCACGCAGTTACTGCGACCTCTCCAACTGGGCCCCGGCCTCCGCCGGGGAGGTGCCTTGGTCGGACGGAGTGCGACTGGACGGCGGATCGCGCTTGGGATGAATGCCGGAGTGAAGGCATGATCCTCTCCCTCCCCATGCTGATCGGCCTCATCGGCATCGCCCTCCTGTTCGATTTCCTCAACGGCCTCCACGACGCCGCGAACTCGATCGCCACCGTGGTCTCGACCCGCGTCCTCAAACCCCAATACGCCGTCCTCTGGGCGGCGTTCTTCAACTTCATCGCTTTCGCCGTGTTCGGCCTCCACGTCGCGCAGACCGTCGGCACCGGGATCGTCCATGCGCAGGTGATCGACGCGCAGGTGATCTTCGCCGCGCTGATCGGCGCGATCGCGTGGAACGTCATCACCTGGGTTCTCGGCATCCCGTCGAGCAGCAGCCATGCGCTGATCGGTGGCCTGCTCGGCGCCGGCATCGCCAAGATCGGCTTTGGCGCGATCGTGTGGAGCGGTGTCGTCAGGACCGTCGTCGCGATCTTCGCCTCGCCCGCGATCGGCCTGATGCTCGCGCTGATGCTGGTCCTCGCGGTCGCTTGGACCAGCCTGAAGCTCACCCCGCTCGGCGTCGACAAGCGCTTCCGCAAGCTCCAGCTGATCTCGGCCGCACTCTATTCGCTCGGGCACGGCGGCAACGACGCGCAAAAGACGATGGGGATCATCGCGGTGCTGCTCTATTCGCAGGGCATGCTCGGCGGCAGCTTCCACATCCCGTTCTGGGTGGTGCTGTCGTGCCAGGCGGCGATGGCGCTCGGCACGATGTCGGGCGGCTGGCGGATCGTCCACACGATGGGGTCGAAGATCACCCGGCTGACCCCCGCCCAGGGGTTCTGCGCCGAAGCCGGGGGCGCGATCACGCTGTTCGCCGCCAACATCTGGGGCATCCCGGTATCGTCGACGCACACCATCACCGGCGCGATCGTCGGCGTCGGTGCCGCGCGGCGGCTGTCGGCGGTGCGCTGGAACATCGCCAGCAGCATCGTCATCGCCTGGACGCTGACGCTGCCTGCGGCCGCACTGATCGGCGCCGGGACCTACTGGCTGACCGGCCTGTTCGCCTAGGCTACTTCGGTCAGTCGGTGCCGCTGACCGCCGCGACCAGGTCGATCAGCGCGGCGCCGGCGCCCAGCCCGTGCACGGTGGCGACATAGCGCGACGTCCAGACCGGATCGAACTTGCTCTTGAACGCGCGCAGGCCGGCGAAGCTGTAGAACCGCTCGCCATTCTCGAACAGCGTCCGCGCCAGCTTCGCCCAGTTCGGCGCCAGCCGGTCGCCGTTGATCCCCGACAGCGGCGCCATCCCCAGGTTGAACCGCGCAAAGCCCTCCGCCTGCGCACGCTCGAGCAGTTCGACGAACAGGAAATCCATCGTGCCGTAAGGCACCGCGTTGCGGTGGCGCATCAGGTCGACTGACAATTCGCTGCCGTCGCCGCTGGTCCAGATGTTGGCGAACGCGATCACCCGGTCGTCGTCGCGCACCACCGCACAATCGAACCGCCGCATGTAATCTTCGGTGAAGGTGCCCAGGCTGAAGCTCTTCTCGCGCGCACCGCGGGCGACCAGCCATTCGTCGGAAATCTCGCGCAACGTCGGCAACAGCGGCGGCATGTCCGCGCGGGGCACCACCGCGAAGGTCAGGCCGGCGCCGATCGCGCGCTTGCGCCCATGCCGCAGCGCCTTTGCCTTCGGCCCGTTCAGCGTGAAGCCGGCCAGCGGGATATGCGCCTCCTCGCCATATTTGTACGCCGCCAGCCCCAGGTCGACGAACAACGCCAGCATCGCCTCGCTCGACTGGAAGAAGCACAGCCGCCCGCGCGCGGCATCGCATGCGCGCCGGGTCGCCCAGACCAGCCCTGCCCAGCGTTCGCGCGGGCCGACCGGATCGCCCATCACGATCCAGGTCCGGCCCTGCACCCCGTACATCAGGAACGCATCGCCCGATTCGGCGACCATGAAGCGCTTGCGGCCCGTGAACGCGAGGTTGGCGTCGCTGCGCGGACTCACCGCCATCGCGCGCGCCGCCACCACATCCGACAGCGGCTGCCCCGGCTCGGGCGCACGGCGCCGCAGCAGCATCCGCCACGCGATCGCGGTGGTCATCATCACACCCGCGCCGAAGCTTGCGCGGAGGAACCGCGGCGCGTTGCCGTCGATCGCGAAATGCCACCAGAGTTCGGTGCTGTACGGCACGCGCTTGTACGCGAAGAACCCCGCCCACAGGCTCAGCCCCAGCGCGACGATCCCCGCCATCAGCCACGCCCAGTCGAGCGGCTGCGACAACACCCCGCCCTGCCGGTGGAACGAACGGCGGCTGTATTGCAGCGCCATCGCGACGATCAGCAGGATCCCCGCTTCCTCGTAATCGAGGCCCTTGAGCAGCGAGAACAGCGCGCCGCCCAGCAACAGCGCGCGCGCGACCTGGAAGCCGCTGGTCAGCCGCGCGTTCAGCGCCGGCGCGACCAGCAGCAGCGCCATCCCCGCCAGGCTGCCCGCCAGATGCGATCCCTCGACCAGCGGCAGCGGCACGTCGTCGAGGCTCGCCAGCCGGTATTTTACGCCGGGAAGCGCCCCCGACACCAGCAGCGCGACTCCGCCTGCAAACACCAGCAGCGTCACTACAGTGGGCGCAAGCGCCCGCGCGGCACGGTCGAGCAGCCTCAGCCCGGTCCCGATCGGCCGGCGCAACCGCGCGCCCTCGATCCCGACCACCAGCACGCCCGCCAGCAGCAACGGCAGCAGGTAATAGATCAGCCGGTACAGCAGCAGCGCCGCGAACACCGCGGGCCGGTCCTCCGGCATCGCTGCCAGCAGCACCGCCTCGAACACGCCGATGCCGCCGGGTACGTGCGTCGCCGCGCCGACCATCAGCGCCAGTGCATAGGCGAGGACGAACCCCGGCAACGCGCCGGCGTCGAGACCGGGGACCAGCACCGCCAGCGTCGCCGCCGACGCCATCAGGTCGATCAGCGCGACCGTGCCGAGCCCTGCGAACTGCGCGACGCTAGGCAGCGTCACCGTCCAGCGCAGGACGCGCAGCTGGGTCACGCCAAGCGCACGCGCCACCGGCAGCGCTAGCAACGCCGCCAGCACCACCGCACCCGCCGCATGGGCCAGCGGCGCGGCGATCGCCAGCCCGCCGATCGCGACCGGCGCGGACGTCGCCAGCAACGCGACCGCCGCCGTCGCCGCGACGCCCGCCCAGAACACCAGGCTGGTCAGCACGCCCAGCTTGGCGATCTCGCCGACCCGCAGGCCCACCGACCCATAGGCCCGGTACCGCGCGGAGCCGCCGGTGATCAGCGTCAGTCCGAAATTGTTGCTGATCGTGAAGCTGGTGAACGACGCCACCGCGGCGAGCGGCCAGGGCTGTGGCCGTCCGATCACCCGCAGCCCGATCGCATCATACCCGGTGAGCGCCAGATAGCTGATAGCCGTCAGGCCGAGCGCAGCCAAGATCCGCCAGTGCGGCGTCGCGGCCCAGGCGGCGCGGACGTCGCGCAAATGCACCTCGCGTAGCATCAGGTGCAACGCCTCGAACCCGACGATCCCGAGCAGCGCCGCCGCCACGATCAGCAGCACGCGCCGGTTGCCCCGCACCAAATCCACCGCGCGGGCGGTTGCCGTCACCACGCACCCCGCACGGCACGCAGCACGGTGGCGGCGACGCCCGGCTGGTCGTGGTTCAGATAATGATCGCCGGGCAGCTTGATCACCGTCGCATTGCGCATCCGCACCAGCGGGCAGGCGCTATCGGTTTCCTCGGCGCCATAGATGCAGGTCAGCGGCGCCCAGTCGAGCGCGCGGATCGTCGTCAGCGATCGGCTGTCGGGTGCGCGATAATAAGCGAGGCCAAGCGGATCCGCCCCGAAATAGGTCCCGGTCCCCGGCACGATCAGGACGATCCCCGCGATCCGGTCGCGCAGCGCGGGCGGCAGATGCGCGAGCCCGGTCTGCAGCACGTCGGCGCCGTAGGACTGTCCGATCACGACCAGTTTCCGCGAACCCGCCGCGCGTTCCGCCTCTGCGATCCGTGCCGCGACGATGCGATCGACCCCGGCGCGCGTCGCGTTCGTGCGGAACGCGGTGGAGGTACTGATCGCGGTGACGTCGACGCCGTGCGCGGCGAACTGCTTCGCGATGTACGGCCCCATCCCGAAGCGCAGCCCGGCATCGCCCGAAAAGAACAGCATGTCGACCGGCGCGGCGGGGCCCTGCGCCGGAAACCGCCACACCGGATCGCGGTCGAAATAGCCGCCGGACCACAACCGGCCGAGGAGCGCGACGAGCAGCAGTATCCCGACCAGCTTCGCGATGATGCGCGACCGGCGGAAAGATCGGGGGGGCGATGCGGCGAACGATGCAGGGGTAGTCATCGCGACTACTCCTCCCGCGAAGATGACAAGACGGTGACGCGCATACGACGAATCGTTAAACCATCGCAGCGTCGGGGGAAAGCGCGCGCATGCAGATCGGCGCCGTCGGGCAACCGTCTCATCCGCTCGATCTGGCGGGAAATAACGATAGGAATATCCGAGGGAATGGTGGAGCCTAGCGGGATCGAACCGCTGACCTCCTGCATGCCATGCAGGCGCTCTCCCAGCTGAGCTAAGGCCCCATTCCTCTCGGGAAGCGCGTCCCTAACGGGGTGCTTCCCGGTTGGCAAGCGGCGCTTTCACACCGCTTGCCAAAAACTTCGAAACTTAATGCTCGTCTTCGTCCGTAGGCGTTTCCACGCCCAGGTCGTCGTCGCCGCCCAGATCGACCTCGTCGTCGGCCGACGGCTTTTCGTTCTCGCCGGTGATCGAGGCGATGTCTTCCTCTTCCTCGTCACCCTCGAGGTCCGCGTCCGGCTTCTTGGTGTCGGGCTTGGCGACCTCGAACGGCAGCGGCTGCTTCGACTTCAGGATCGGCTCGGGCTCCCACGCATACCCGCATTCGATGCAGGTGACGGGGTCGGCCTTTTCGAGGTCGTAGAAACGCGTGGCGCATTTCGGGCACGAACGCTTCGTGCCCCATTCCGGCTTGATCATGCCGATAGAACCTTTCGGATGGGTGTTCTGGATTTGCCCAGGAACATGCCCCGGCAAAGTGGGGCGCGCCTTGCCATAGCACAAGCCGACTGTCAAAGACCCGCCCCCATGGCACACCCCGTTCCCCAGCCCTTTGCGGTCCCCGCCGAGCGGCCCCTCACCGGCGCGCTCACCGTTCCCGGCGACAAGTCGATCAGTCACCGCGCGCTGATGTTCGCCAGCCTCGCGGTCGGCGAGAGCCGCATCACGGGGTTGCTGGAGGGCGAGGACGTCCTCGCCACCGCCGCCGCGATGCGCGCGATGGGCGCCGAGATCACGCGCGACGAGGACGGCACCTGGCGCGTCCACGGCGTCGGTGTCGGCGGCCTGCGACAGCCCGCCACCGCGCTGGAGATGGGCAATTCTGGCACCTCGACGCGCCTGCTGATGGGCCTCGTCGCCAGCCACCCGATCACCGTCACCTTCACCGGCGACGCCTCGCTGTCGGGCCGCCCGATGGGCCGCGTGATCGAGCCGCTGTCGCAGATGGGCGCAGATATCACCGCGTCTCCCGGGGGTCGGCTGCCGCTGATGGTGCGCGGCATCTGTCCCGCGGTACCGATCGAATACACCCTCCCCGTCGCCTCCGCGCAGGTTAAGTCGGCCGTGCTGCTCGCGGGCCTCAACACCCCCGGCATCACCCGCGTGATCGAACCGATCGCCACCCGCGACCATAGCGAGCGGATGCTGCGCGGCTTCGGCGCCGACCTGACGGTCGAGGAAACCAACCACGGCCGGGTGATCACGCTGGTCGGCGAGCCCGAGCTGAAGCCGCAGGACATCACCGTCCCCGGCGACCCCTCCTCCGCCGGCTTCTGGCTGGTCGCCGGCTCGATCGTTCCCGGCTCCGACATCGTCGTCCGCAATGTCGGGCTCAACCCGACCCGGATCGGCCTGCTCACCGCGCTGCGCATGATGGGCGCCGACATCACCGAACTCGATCCCCGCACCGTCGGCGGCGAGCCTGTCGCCGACCTCCGCGTCCGCCACGCCGCGCTGACCGCGATCGACGTCCCCGCCGATCTCGCACCCAGCATGATCGACGAATATCCCGTGCTGTTCGTCGCCGCCGCCTTCGCGACCGGCCGCACCACCGCCCGCGGCGCACACGAGCTTCGCGTCAAGGAATCGGACCGGATCGCGACGATGGCGGCCGCACTCGGCGCATGCGGCGTTGCCTGCCAGGAGTTCGACGACGGCCTAGCCATCACCGGCACCGGCGGCGTGGCGATCCCCGGTGGCGCGACGATCGCCTCGAAGCTCGATCACCGTATCGCGATGAGCATGGTCGTCGCCGGGCTCCACGCCGCCGCGCCGATCACGATCGACGACATTGCGCCGGTCGCGACCAGCTATCCCGCCTTCTTCCAGACCCTTTCAGCCCTGACTGGATCAGCACTGACTGGGTCAGCACTCACCGGGGGTCCGGAATGATCATCGCCGTCGACGGCCCTGCGGCCTCGGGCAAGGGCACCATCGCCCGCGCCCTCGCCAAGCATTATGCGCTGCCCTATCTCGACACCGGCCTGCTCTACCGCGCGGTCGGGCTCAGCGTGCAGCTCATGGCGCTCGACCCCGAGAAGGAGGCCGACGCCGTCGCCGCCAGCGCGTTCGACGATTCGCTGCTCGACGATCCGGCGCTGCGCGAAGACGAGGTCGGCCTGCTCGCCTCGGTGGTATCGGCGCACCCGCTGGTCCGCGCCGCGCTGTTCCAGCGTCAGCGCCGCTTCGCCGCGCAGCCCGGCGGCGCGGTGCTCGACGGCCGCGACATCGGCACCGTGATCGCCCCCGAAGCCGATGCGAAGCTGTTCGTGAAGGCGACGCCCAACATCCGCGCGCAACGCCGCCACGCCGAACTGCAGGCGCGCGGCGGCCTGCTCAGCAAGGACCGCGTCCTCGCCGACATCCGCGCCCGCGACGCCCGCGACAGCAGCCGCTCGACCGCCCCGCTCGCAATGGCCGCCGACGCCGCACTGCTCGACACCAGTTTCCTCTCGATCGAGGCGAGCGTGCAGCGCGCGATCGCGCTGGTGGAGGCACGCCGCAGCCGTTGAGTCGGTTTTGGACGTAATTGCCTGGTTTGCCTCGCGCTTCCTGATTGACGCTCCCGCCAATACTGCCATTCTCGCCGAGCCTTTTCAGGCTCAACAGCGAACGGGGGTTCAACGTGTTCAATAAATTCGGCGCCATCATTGGCGCCCTGTCGGCCTGCGTGTCGTCCACAGCCATCGCGCAAGTCGCAGCGCCCGCACCGCAGCAGGCGATGATCGTCGGCGCACAGGGCGGCAACGTGCTGCGCATCGGCACCCAGATTCCGGTCCGCACCCGCACCGAACTGACCACCAAGGACAAGGCGCTGCGCGTCGGCCAGCGGTTCGAGGTCGAGACGGCCGAGCCGGTCTCGCTCAACGGCCGGGTCGTGATCCCGGTCGGCACGCCCGGCGTCGGCGAAGTCACCAGCGTCCGCAACAAGGGGATGTGGGGCAAGTCCGGCCATTTCGACGTCCGCCTGCTGTCGCTGCGCGTCGGTGACCGCCAGATCCGCGTCTCCGGAATCGCCGACGACAAGGGCAAGGCCGGCGGCGGTGGTGCGGCTGCGGTCTCCGCCCTCGTCTTCCTGCCCGCCGGCTTCTTCATGACCGGCACCAGCGCACGCCTGCCCGCCGGCACGGTCATCACCGCCTCGCTCGACGAGGACGTACCCGTCGCATTCGCCTAGGGCGCAGCTCCCGCGCCATTGGTCGCGGTCGCCGCGGCACCGGCCGTGGTGCCGATCGCCCCGGTGGCGGAACCGGCAAAGACGACCAAGCGCAAGTAACGCACCCCCGTCATGCCGGACTCGTTCCGGCATCCACGGTGCCGCAAACCCTAGAAGACGGGGTTCGCGGCATGGTGGCACCCGGACCAAGTCCGGGGTGACGGCGGCTTGCGCGACGCTCCCGCAAAAGCGCGAGCGCCCGCTTCATGTTCTCCCGCGAAGGCGGGAGCCCAGTCTGGGTCCCCGCCTTCGCGGGGAAACAAGCCTTCTGCTCGTTCTCAAGAAGGCCGGCCGAACGAGTCCGGGGCGTTGATGCGTCAAGCATCCCATCCACACTACACCACCCCGGCCCGACGCGCATTACCGCTGTCCTACACAACCCATCCATGATCGAACGCGGCATGGAGTCGCGCACCAACCCCATTCCCGTCATCCCAGCGCAGGCTGGGATCTCCCGCGGCAGAGTCGCACCGTCGCGCCACCACCCGAACCCGTCGCGCCGCTGTCGCCACCATGTCGCGCACCTGTCGCGTCCTGTCGCCTCAATGCCGCGCCTCCGTCGCTCCACGGCCGCCTCCCAGCCGCGCAACCGACGTCTCCGCCGCGAAAACTTCGCTACCGTCGCAACGTCCACAACATTCGCCGCCTCTCGCCGACCGCACCCCTCTCCGCCTCGCCTTGCTCCCATCCTGCAATTCCGCTACGAACACCCCGTCCGACGAGCCATGCTCGTGGAGGAAGGCGCGGAGGTTCGTCCTCACGCGCCCTTTTCGCATTCATCGCGGAGGGCCTTCACAGCATCACCCGGCGGACGCCGTTGCGACATTCGGTCGCGGCGGCAGCGAAGGCCAAGACCACCGGAGACAACCGGTTGGCCCGAAACAGACTAGGAATACTGAACTTTATGGCAACCCAGGTAATGCCGACCCGCGACGATTTCGCGGCGATGCTGAACGAGACGCTCGGCGACGCCGACAGCTTCGAGGGCCGCGTGGTGCATGGCACCGTGACCGGCATCGAGAACGACATGGCCGTCATCGACGTCGGCTTGAAGTCGGAAGGCCGCGTGCCGCTTCGCGAATTCGCAGCGCCGGGCCAGAAGGCTGACCTCAAGGTCGGCGACGAAGTCGAAGTCTATGTCGACCGCGTCGAGAACGTCCACGGCGAAGCGATGCTGTCGCGCGACCGCGCCCGCCGCGAAGCCGCCTGGGACAAGCTGGAAACCGAATTCTCCAAGACCACCCGCGTCGAAGGCGTGATCTTCGGCCGCGTGAAGGGTGGCTTCACCGTCGACCTCAACGGCGCCGTGGCATTCCTGCCGGGCTCGCAGGTCGACATCCGCCCGGTGCGCGACGTCACCCCGCTGATGGACATCCCCCAGCCCTTCCAGATCCTGAAGATGGACCGCAAGCGCGGCAACATCGTCGTGTCGCGTCGTGCGGTCCTCGAAGAGACCCGCGCAGAGCAGCGTTCGGGCCTGATCCTCAGCCTGGCCGAGGGCCAGATCATCGACGGCGTCGTCAAGAACATCACCGATTACGGTGCGTTCGTCGACCTCGGCGGCATCGATGGCCTGCTGCACGTCACCGATCTCAGCTACAAGCGCGTCGGTCACCCGTCGGAAGTCCTGAACATCGGCGACACCGTCAAGGTTCAGATCATCCGCATCAACAAGGACACCCAGCGCATCAGCCTCGGCATGAAGCAGCTGGAGAGCGATCCGTGGGATGGTGCATCGGCGAAGTATCCGATCGGCGCCAAGCTGACCGGCCGCGTGACGAACATCACCGAATACGGTGCGTTCGTCGAGCTGGAGCCGGGCATCGAAGGCCTGGTCCACGTGTCGGAAATGTCCTGGACCAAGAAGAACGTCCATCCGGGCAAGATCGTCAGCACGTCGCAGGAAGTCGACGTCATGGTCCTCGAAGTCGATTCCGAGAAGCGTCGCATCTCGCTCGGCCTCAAGCAGGCTCAGGCCAATCCGTGGGAGGCATTCGCTGCCGCTCATCCGATCGGTTCGACCGTCGAGGGTGAAGTCAAGAACGCCACCGAGTTCGGTCTGTTCATCGGCCTCGACAACGACGTCGACGGCATGGTCCACATGTCCGACATCGCCTGGGGCGTTTCGGGCGAGGACGCGCTCAACCTGCATCGCAAGGGTGAGACCGTCGAGGCCGTGGTGCTCGACATCGACGCCGAGAAGGAGCGTATCTCGCTCGGCATGAAGCAGCTTGAGCGCGGCGGGCCTTCGGCCGGCGGCATCGCAGCGGCAGGCGACAAGCTGAACAAGAACGCAGTCGTCACCGTGACGGTCCTCGAAGTCCGCGACGCGGGTCTCGAAGTCCAGCAGGGCGACGATGGCGCGACCGGCTTCATCAAGCGCACGGATCTGGGTCGCGACCGCGACGAGCAGCGTCCGGAGCGTTTCCAGGTCGGCCAGAAGTTCGACGCGATGGTGACCGGCTTCGATCGTTCGAAGAAGCCGACCTTCTCGATCAAGGCGATGCAGATCTCCGAAGAGAAGCAGGCCGTTGCCCAGTATGGTTCGTCGGACTCCGGCGCGACCCTCGGCAACATCCTGGGCGAGGCTCTCAAGGCCCGCACGGAAGCCGAAAAGAAGTAAGCGACCCACGCACTACCCGGCCGGCATGTCCCCGACATGCCGGCCTTTTTTTTGACACGCACCCGAATGCTGCTAACGCTGCCGATATTGACCCAAATCAATACCACTCCAGAACAAGGGCAGGGCTCGAACCGATGATCCGATCCGAACTGGTCCTCAAGATCGCCGAAGCGCATCCCGATCTCCAGCCCAACGAGGTCGAGCGGATCGTCACCACGTTCTTCGACGAGATCTGCAAGCGGCTAGCCGCCGACGGCCGCGTCGAACTCCGCGGTTTCGGCGCGTTCTCGACCCGGGCTCGCGACGCCCGCACCGGCCGCAACCCCCGTACCGGCGAAATCGTCGCGGTCGACGCCAAGCGCGTCCCCTATTTCAAGCCCGGCAAGGAAATGCGCGCCCGCCTCAACGTCGCTTGACGGATCGGCTACGCTCCGCTTGTTGGCGGGGTGTGCGGACGTGGCGAAACCGGTAGACGCAGGAGACTTAAAATCTCCCTCCCCAGGAGTGCGGGTTCGAGTCCCGCCGTCCGCACCATGAAGACCTTCCCGGCTGCCCTGCTGACCGCTATCCTGTTGCTCGCTGGCTGCGATCATCGCCCGGACTCCGGCGCCGTCGTCGTCAGCGCGATCGGTGGCAGCCCCCACGTTGCGGACCCCAGCCGCGGGCTGGTCGACACACCCTCCCGCCTGCTGCTCGACTCGACCGCCCAGGGCCTGGTCCGCTTCGACGCCGCCGGCCAGATCGAGCCCGGGCTCGCCGAACGCTGGATCGTCACCGACAACGGCATGAGCTACATCTTTCGCCTCCGCGAGGGCGAATGGGGTGACGGCACCCCGGTCACCGCCGATCAGGTGGTCGCCATCCTCAACCGCCAGATTGCGCCCGGTTCGCACAACCCGCTGACCCCGTTCCTGACCGCGATCGACGAGATCGTCGTGATGACCCCGCAGGTCATCGAAGTCCGCCTCGGTCGTCCCCGCCCCGATCTGCTGAAACTGTTCGCGCAACCCGAACTCGCGCTGCTCCGCGTGAAACCGTCTGGCGGCAGCGGACCGTTCCGGGTCGCACGCCGCGGCTCGACACCGCTGCTGCGGCCCGCCTTCGATCCCGGACAGGCGGACCCCGACGATCAGCGTCAGACCAAGCCGGAACAAGACGTCCGACTGATCGGCGAGCGCGCGGCACGCGCGATCGTCCGCTTCGCCAATGGGAACGCCGATCTGGTCAGCGGTGGCAGCTTCGTCGACTGGCCGCTGCTCGCCACCACCGACATCGCCCCCGCCGCAATCCGCGTCGATCCCGCCGCCGGTCTGTTCGGCTTCGCGATCACCAGCCGCGACGGGTTCCTGGCGACACCGGCCAACCGCGCAGCGGTGGCGCAGGCGATCGACCGCACCGCGCTGACAGCGGCAATCGCACCGAACTGGGCCCCCGCCGATCGCATCCTTCCCGATATCCTCGACTCCGCCGCCCTCCCGCAAGTGCCGCCCTGGACCTTACTGACCCAGGCGGAACGGCAGGCGGCGGCGGCGCGGCAGGTCGCAGGTTGGACCGGCGAGCCCGTACGCCTGCGCATCGCCCTGCCGACGGGACCCGGCGCGACACTGCTCTACGCCTATGTCACGGCGTCGCTGTCGCGGATCGGCATCGCGGCAGAGCGGGTGGCCCCGGACGCACCCGCAGACCTGAAACTGATCGACGCGGTCGCCCCCTATGACAGCGGCCGCTGGTACCTGGCCACTGCGTGCATGCTGTGCGGAGACGAAGCGCAGGCCGCGCTCGACGCCGCGCGCCAAGCGCCGACGCTGGCAACCCGGGCGCAGCGGATCGCCGAGGCCGACGCCGCGATGAACGCCGATGTCGCCTTCATCCCGCTCGCGCGCCCGTTGCGCTGGTCGCTCGTCGCCACCCGGCTGCGGCAATGGCAGCCCAACCTCCGCGCCTGGCACCCGTTGAACCGGCTGCGCGCCGACACCAACTGATATCCATGAACCAGCGCACCACGCCCCTCGGCTTCGGCCATCTGCCCATCGGCCGCGACGCGCTGTCGGTCCGCCGCCGCGTCGAGGCGATGGAGCACGTGATGGAGGGTCTGTTCGTCATCCCCGGCACCAACCGCAAGGTCGGCATGGACGTCGTCCTCGACATATTGCCCTTCGCCGGCAGCACGATCGCGGCGGCGATCGGCGGCTGGATGGCATGGGAAGCGCGCAACATCGGCATGTCGAAGGTGCAGATCGCGCGGATGGCGGGCAATATCGGTATCGACTGGGCGTTCGGGATGATCCCGTTCGTCGGCGCGATCCCCGACCTCTTCTTCCGCTCGAACACCCGCAACCTGCGGATCATCCGCAAGCACCTCGACAAGCATTATCCGGCCACGGTTACGCTCGAGGGTTGATAGCCTAGCGACCGCCACGCCAGATCTTGAGCGTCGCGGCGGGTGCCAGCCCGCCCTGATGCACCGGGCAGCGGCGATAGCGGAAGCGGCGGTCGAGGCAGATCCAGACTTCGTCCAGCCACCCCTGCTTGTTCGCGGTGACTCGCATCATCGTCGCGCCCAGCCCGGGATTGACGCGCGCCATCGCCGCCGCGAACCCCCCAGCGGTCAACGGAGCGCGCGACAACGCATCCATGTCGGGATAGCGCAGCTTGGCGTACAACGCGCCCGACTGCGCGAAGAACTTGGCCGGGCGGTATCCGGGCATGCAGGTCCCGTGCTTGGCCCATTCATGCTGGATCAACTGTGCCGATGGTGTCGAACACAGATGCTCGCGGATCACCGGCTGCGGGACGATTCCCGCCGCACGGCAATATTGCGGCCAGGTCTTTCCCACCCCGTCGGGCCACAGTCCGTGCAGCGTGAAGCCGAACCGATTGCCGCTGCCGCATTGCAGCTGCGATGCCTCGCGGTCGCTATTGTCGTGGCAGTACTGCGGCGCCCAGGTGATCGCCAGCGTATAGCTGCCGATCGGAATGTCGCGCGCGGGCTGTTCGGGCAACGGCAGGTCCGGATGCACCGGCAGGATGCCCGCCGGGGCGGCACAGCTGTACGCCTGCGCCTGCACGACGGCCGGAACGAACAGGGCAAGAGCGACAATGGCGCTACGGATCATGGTCATTTCCTCAAGCGGCCGCGAAATCGAGCCCGATATCGGCCGCCGGCGCCGACTGCGTCAATCGTCCGACCGAGATATAGGTCACGCCGGTCTCGGCGATCGCCCGGATGGTATCGAGCCGGACACCACCCGACGCCTCGGTCGGGACGCGGCCTGCGACCAGCGCGACGGCTTCGCGCAGCGTCGGCGGCGCCATGTTGTCGAGCAGCAGATGCGTCGCGCCGGCGGTCAGCGCCGGTTCGATCTGGTCGATACGGTCGACCTCGACGATGATCCGCTCGATGCCGGCAGCCCTGGCGCGCCGCACCGCTTCGGCGACACCGCCCGCGACCGCGACGTGGTTGTCCTTGATCATCGCGGAATCCCACAGCCCCATCCGGTGGTTCTGCGCCCCACCCATCCGCGTCGCGTATTTCTCGATCACGCGCAGCCCGGGGATGGTCTTCCGCGTATCGAGCAGGATCGCGCCGGTGCCGCGGATCGCATCGACATAGCCGCGCGTCATGGTCGCGATCCCGGACAGATGCTGCATGGTGTTAAGCGCCGAGCGCTCCGCGGTCAGCATCGCCCGCGCCAGTCCTTCCAGGCGCATCAGTTCGGTGCCGGCTGCGACCAGATCGCCGTCCTCGACCAGCCGTTCAATCTTGACCGCCGGGTCCAGCGTGCGAAAAAACGCTTCGGCAAGCTCCAGACCTGCGACCACGATCGGATCGCGGCTGTCCATCACTGCGGTAAATCGCGCATCCGCGGGGATCACGGCGGCGGAGGTTATGTCGCCTACGGTGCCAAGGTCTTCGGCAAGGGTGGCGGCGACGAAGGCGTCGATATCGATGTCGATCATGGCGTCAGCGATGCCACAGAACGGGCCCGGTCGGACAGATATTTAGCGCACCACCGGGCGCAATTACTTTCCGGGCGCGGCGTCCGGGGTGGCCAGCACACGATCGAGCAGCGCCACCCGGATCGCGATATCCTTGCGGTACGAAATACCCGGCGGGGTCAGCGCCAGCGCGCGCGCCCAATAGGGTTGGGCCGCTTCCAGGTTACCCGCACGCACATAGGCAAGCCCCAGGAAGAACGGCGGCGCCGGATGGCGCGGTGCCAGCCGCATCGCCTGCTGGAACGCGAACAGCGCCGCCGGCGACACCTGATTGCCGTCATGCGCCGCCAGCGCCTCGCCCAGCCCGGTCCACAACACCAGGCTGTTCGGCGCGATCCGGATGCCGCCGAGCAACACCTGCACCGCGGCGCGGCGGTCGCCGAGCCGCGTCATCGCGTCGGCGGCGACCAGATACGCGGCCTGCCCGGTATAGCGTTCGAGCATGCGGTCGCGGAGGTCCGTGAGCTCGCCGTCGTCCGGCGTCGGCGCCAGCGCGGTGACCACCGGGTGCGCGGGCAACGACGGCGAGCCCTGCAACGCATAGCCGGCTGCCCCGAGCATCAGCGCCGCGGCGACCATCGTCCACAGCAGCCGGTCGACCTTCAGCCAGGCGAGCATCGCAAAGGCCGCGACGCCAATTATCGCAAGCGAGATCCAGCCCATCAGCGCACCCTCCGCCGGAAACTCGATCGTGCGATCCAGCCGCCGACCGCGAGCAACGCCAGCGGCGCCAACCACAGCGGCCAGGTCAGGCCGGACAGCGGCGGATCATAGGTCACATAGTCGCCGTACCGCGCGACCAGCCAGGCACGGATCGAATCCGGCGTCTCCCCCGCCTCCACCCGCTCGCGGACCAGCGCGCGCATGTCGGCGGCCATGTCCGCATCGCTGTCGGCGATCGACTGGCCCTGGCAGACCAGGCAGCGCAGCGTCTCCATCAGCGCCTTGGCCGACGCTTCCTTGGCGGGGTCGGCGAGTTGCACGTTGGCGTAGTGCGCAGGCGGCGTGGAGGGTTGTGCGGCGACCGGCGAGATGCAGAGCAGCAGCCCCGCAAGAACCTCCCCTCCCGCTCGCGGGCGGGGAATAAGGAAAGCCCCTCTCACCGCGCGTCCTTCAAGGCCTGCAGGATCGCCGGCACGTCATCCGCATGGATGTCGCCGATGACCTGCTTCACCACGACCCCGCGGCCGTCGATCACGAACGTCTCGGGCACGCCCGACGAGCCGAGCGACAGCTGCACCGCGCTCTGCGCATCGCTGCCAATCCGCGCATAGGGATCGCCGTTGCGCTTGAGGAAAGCCGTCACCGCCGGGCCGGTGTCGCGCACCGCGAGTCCGTCGATCGGCACGCCCATCGCCTTCAGCCGCATCAGCTGCGGCGCCTCGGCGATGCACGGGATGCACCAGCTAGCGAACACGTTGAGCAACCGCGGCTCGCCCTGCCCGAACGTCGCGCTGGAAAGCCCGGGCTTGCCCGCGACGATCGGCGGCACCGCGAACCGCGGCAGCGGCTTGCCGACCATCGCCGACTTGATCGTCGTGCTCGCCGGCCTGATCAGCCCGCTCGCGACCACCGCGAACAGCAACGCAAAGACGCCCAGCGGCGCCCATAGCGCGATTCGCCTCATGCCCAGAACTCCCGTTGCGCAGCACGCCGCTCGCGACGTACCCGCCCCAGCAGCGACAACAGCCCGCCCAACGCGATCATCGCTCCGCCCACCCAGATCAGCGTCACGAACGGCTTCCACCACAGCCGCAGCTGCCAGCGCCCCTGCCCGTCGGGCTGGCCGAGCACGGTATAGAGCTGGCCGTCGAGCACCGTCAGGATCGCGCTCTCGTTGGTATTGGTCGGCGGGTTCGCAAAGAACCGCAGCTGCGGGTGCAGTATCCGCGAACTACCGCCCCGCGTCGCGGTCAGCCGTGCTTCCAGCGCCGACCAGTTCTCGCCGATCAACGGCCTGATGCCGTCCAGCGTCACGCTGTACGGCCCGACCCGCGCCGCTTCGCCCGCGCGTACCGCGACGAGCGTCTCGCTGGTGAAGGCGCTGTCCGACGCCATACCCGCCAGGCTGACGGCGATCCCGAGATGCGCGAGGACCATGCCATAGGTGAACAACGGCGTGCGGCGCAGGTTGCGCTTCCACAACGGCGCGACGCTGGCGACCGCGAGGCCCGCCGCGAGCGACAGCCCCGCCCAAGGCAACACGCCGGGCCGGATGAGCAGAAGGGCGAGCGCGGCCAGCACCGTCGCACCAATCGGTGCCGCCGCCCGCGCGATCACCGCGCGCGCGTCGTCGCGGCGCCAGCGCAGCAACGGCCCGACCGCCATCACCGCGACCAGCAGCAGCGCGATCGGCCCTGCCGCCTTGTTGAAGAACGGCGGCCCGACCGACAGCTGCACGCCGAAGCTCGCCGCGACGATCGGGTACAGCGTGCCGATCAACACGATCCCGAGGATCACCGAGAGCAGCAGATTGTTCGCGACCAGCCCACCCTCGCGGCTGACCGGGTCGAACGTCGTGCCCGCCCGCACGGTACCGATCCGCGCCGCGAACAGCGCCAGCGCGCCGCCGATATAGATGGCGAGCAGCGCCAGAATGAACGCGCCGCGCTCCGGGTCGACCGCGAAGGCGTGGACACTGGTCAGGATGCCCGAGCGCACCAAAAACGTGCCGATCATCGACATCGAGAACGCCACGACGGCAAGCATGATCGTCCAGGCGCGCAGGCCGTCGCGCGTCGCCAGCACGGTCACCGAATGCAGCAGCGCGGTCGCAGCAAGCCACGGCATCAACGAGGCGTTCTCGACCGGATCCCAGAACCACCAGCCGCCCCAGCCGAGCTCGTAATACGCCCAATAGGAGCCCGCGGTGATCCCCAGCGTCAGGAAAATCCAGGCGATCAACACCCAGGGCCGCATCGCCCGCGCGAACGCCGGTCCGACATCGCGGGTCACCAGCGCGCCGACCGCGAACGAGAACGCGACCGACAGCCCGACATAGCCGGTGTAGAGCGTCGGCGGATGGAACGCCAAACCCGGATCCTGCAACAGCGGGTTCAGCCCCAAGCCGTCCGCCGGCGCAGGCATGATCCGCGCAAACGGGTTCGATGAGAACAGCAGGAACGCATAGAAACCCAGCGCGATCGCCGCCTGTGCGCCGAGCGTCGCAATCAGCGTGCGTTCGGGCAGCGAACGCTCGAACATCGCCACCGCGCCCCCGGCCAGCCCCAGGATCGTCACCCACAGCAGCATCGACCCCTCGTGGTTGCCCCACGCGCCGGCGAATTTGTAGAGCCACGGCTTGGCCGAATGGCTGTTCTCGACGACCAGCTTCACCGACATGTCGGAATCGAGGAAGACGCCGATCAGCAACGCCATCGCCAGCAGCGCGAGCAGTCCCTGCACGATCGCCACCGGGCGTACCGCGACGGCCACCTCGGCCCGCTCGCGCGCCACTGCGATCGCCGCCATCACCAGCTGCAACGCCGCCAGCGCGCCGGCGAACCACAGCGCCGCAAGTCCCGCTTCGGCCATCATTTCAGTGTTTTCGTCTCATGCATCTTGCCGGCCATTTCGGGCGGCATGTATTTCTCGTCGTGCTTGGCCAGCAGGTTCGACGCGATGAAGCTGCCGTTCGGCTGGAACACCCCTTCGGCAACCACGCCCGATTTCTCGCGGAACAGGTCGGGGACGATCCCCGCGAACACCACCGGCGTCGTCGCCTGGCCGTCGGTGACGACGAAATGCACGGTGACGCCGTCGGCGGCGCGCTTCACCGATCCGCCCTCGACCATCCCGCCCAGCCGCACCGCGCGCCCCAGCGGCAGCCCGTCGCGGCGCACGTCGGACGGCGCATAGAAGAATGCCGCCTGGTCCTTCAGCGCCGACAGCGCGAGCAACCCGGCAACCACCACCGCGGCCAGCGCGAGCAGCGCCAGCGTCAGGCGTTGATGCTTGGCCTTCATCGCTCCGCGCGCCGCATCGCGATATAACTGATCAGCACGAGCACCGCCCCGCCGCCAAGCGTCAGGGCATAGGCCGCAGCGATGAACGGCCAGGGGTTCATGCGCGCGCCATCCGCCGCATCCGCGCCTCGGCCTTGGTGGTCGCCAGCGTCGCACGCATCCGCATCAGCACGATCGCCGCGAATACGCAGGTAAAGCCCGCCAGCATGATCGGCAGCGGCCACAGGATCGAACCCGCGATCGTCGAGCTGCGCAGGCCGATGCTCGGCCCCTGGTGCAGCGTGTTCCACCACACCACCGAATAGCGGATGATCGGCAGCAGCACCGTGCCCGCGATGCCATAGATCGCCGGCACCCGGCCATCGCCGCCACGCTCCGCATCGGCGCGGGCCAGCGCCATGTAGCCGAGATAGACGAACACCAGCAGCAGCATCGACGTCAGCCGCCCATCCCATTGCCACCACGTTCCCCAGGTCGGTCGGCCCCAGATGGAACCTGTGACCAGGCAGATCGTCGCGAACACCGCGCCCGGCATCGCGATCGCGCGCGCCGCGACGCTGGCGAGCGGATGCCGCCAGACCAGGTACGCGATGCTCGAGATCGCGATCCCGCTCCATCCGCCCATGCCGAGCCAGGCGGCGGGAACATGGATGTAGAGGATGCGAACCGTCTCGCCCTGCAGATAATCGGGGGGCGTCTGCGTCAGCCCGGCCCAGCACCCGACCGCGATCAGCGCCGCACCCAGCCACAACAGCACGGGCGTCAGCGGCCTGGCGATCTTCAGGAAGCGCGCGGGATTTGCAAAGGCGTGAAGCGTCGGCACTAGCGCCGCTCTTATGGGTAAAACCGCAGGCCGTCACGCGCGAGTTGCAGCGGCTTTCGGTACGTCCCGCGGTGATGGCACAGGTCCCGAAGTCCGCGACACGGCATCCCGGGTCGACCCCGGGACGCCACCAAGCTCAACGCCCGATCAGTTTCCGCGCGATCGAGTCTGCGACGTCCGACGCCGGTTCGCCGGTACGGTCGCTCTCGTCCCAGACCTGGACCAGCCGCTCGGGGATCCGCGCGATCCGCGCCTTCACCTCGGCTTCGTCGCCATGACCCAGATACTCGAGACCGACATTGATGATGCCGCCAGCGTTGATCACGTAGTCGGGCGCATACAGGATACCACGCTCGTGCACCCGGCGACCGTCGTCGCGGACGCTCAGCTGGTTGTTCGCGCCGCCCGCGATGACCTTCGCGTTCAGCGCCGCGATCGACGCTTCGGTCAGGATCGCACCCAGTGCGTTGGGGCTGAAGATGTCGGCCTCGACCGTCATGATCGCCTCGGCGGCAACCGCGGTCGCGCCGAGTTCGCCGGCCAGCTTCTGCGCACGGCCCTCGTCGACATCGGCCAGCGTCAGCACCGCACCGTCCTTGGCAAGCAGCTTCGCGAGCCCGCCGCCGACCGAACCGACGCCCTGGATCGCGACACGCACGCCCTTCATGTCGGTCGCGCCCAGCCCGCGCTGGGCCGCAGCCTTCACACCGAGATAGATGCCGAGTGCGGTATAGGGTCCGGGATCGCCGCCAGCGGCGCCGCTGGCGACCGGCAGGCCGGACACGTAGCGCGTCTGGCTGGCGATCACCTTCATGCGCTCTTCGGACATGCCGACGTCTTCGGCGGTCACATAGCGGCCGCCGAGCGATTCGACCGCACGGCCGAACGCCTGGAGCTGCGCCGTGGTGATCGTGTCGCCGGGCTTGGCCGCGAGCACGACGCCCTTGCCGCCGCCGAGTTCGAGCCCGGCCATCGCGTTCTTGAAGCTCATGCCGCGCGACAGGCGCAGCGCATCGGTGATCGCGCGGTCGCTGTCGGCGTAATGCCAGAAGCGCGCGCCGCCCGCTGCGGGTCCGAGCGCGGTCGAATGCACGGCGATGACCGCCTGCAAACCCGATGCGGGGTCCGTGAAGAGGTGGACGCCTTCGTGGTCGTCGAAGTCGGGGAAGCCCCAGCTGGTCATGGAATGCCCCGGAGATAATCTGAGGAAGAAGATATGGGGCGACCGACGGGACTTGAACCCGCAACATCCGGCATCACAAGCCGACGCTCTAACCAATTGAACTACGATCGCCGCGAAGGCGCTGCCCCTAGCGGGACGGTGGCCGTCCCGTCAAGGACTCAGAATTGCCCTTCGATCGAAAGACGGTATCCGCCGTCGCTGGCGACGAACCCAGCCGCCTCCAGTTTCGCTGCGGCAAGGGGGTCGGACGGGCGCAGCGACAGCGCCGCACGGTAGCGGCCACCCGCATCGATACGCAGTGCGATACCCTCGACGCCGGCCTGGCTGGTCAGCGGCAGCATCAGCGCGTCGCCATCGCAACGCGCGTTGCCGGCGACGGTCTGTGGCAAGGCGATCCCGCCGACATCGCCGGACAGCGTCGCGCGAACCCGGCCCTCGGCGCTCTCGCACCGGCCATCGCGGAACACGACGCTGACCGCATCGAGGTCGAGCGCGGAGACCGGCACCGGTGCGAACACGCCGCCGGTGGCAATATGCGCGGTCAGGTCCTCGATCCCGACGGCATGGCGGCTGATGCTGGCCGCCCCGCGCAGCGTCTGCGCTGCCGATTCGGGTCCCTCCAGCACGATCTTGGCGCGCCCGACCAGCAGCGGCCACGGCGACAG
Source organism: Sphingomonas sp. R86521 (assembly GCF_042466235.1). Lineage (NCBI taxonomy): Bacteria > Pseudomonadati > Pseudomonadota > Alphaproteobacteria > Sphingomonadales > Sphingomonadaceae > Sphingomonas > Sphingomonas sp. R86521. Next base: position 2,777,076 of record NZ_JAXHBY010000001.1, read on the forward strand.
CCGCGCGTGCAGGTCGCCAAGCGCGAGATCGCCGAATCGTGCATCCCGCAACGTCGCGCCCCAGATCGTCCCGCTGACGCTCCGCGCCACGAACCCCTGCGCACCGACACCGGCCCAGCCGAGTGCGGCACGCATCGGCAGGAACACCACCAGCGCGATCACCAGCATCGCGCCGAACAGCGCGGTGGGTGCGGTCCTCAACCTGATCCGCCTCATGCCGCACGCGCCTTCAGGACCAGCGTCACGCCGACCGACTTGTTGCCGGTGTCGGTCATCGTCGCGGTCTCGACCAGGATGCCGATCCGTTCCAGCCGCGCCAGCCAGGCGGTCAGCGCCGCCGGCCGCGCCGACTGGATCGCGACGCGAACATTGGCGCCGTCCTGGTCGAGGCTGGCGAGCGTGAAGCCGGCCTGGTCCGCCTCGATCCGCACCACATCGGCCAGCGTGCCCGTTAGCGGGCGCGGCCGGCCCCGCTGGATCGCGCGCAACGCCGCAACCTGCGCCTGGGTCTCGCCCAGCCGCGTCACCGCATCCGCATGGCGTTCGCGCGCGCTCGCCAAGCCGTCGCCGACCGGCCGGATGATAGCGCCCCAGATCAGCGTCAGCACCGCCAGCGCCGCCATCACCAGCAACAGCTTCTTCTCGCGCGGCGCGCGGCCGTCGAACCAGATACGCAGCGCGCTCATCGTGCGGTCACCGTCAAATCCCCCGTCACGCGGCCCGCCGCCATCTGGAACGTCCCCGCGCGGACCGTGAAGCCCGCCGATTCGAGCGCACGCTTCAGGTCGGTCGCCAGCGCCTCGCGCTCGACCGCGACCGACAGCCGCAGATCGCCGTTCGCCTGGAAATCGAGTGCGGTCACTTCGGTGCCCGGCGTCGCGCGGACCGCGGCGAATACCGCGGCGGTGGTCGCGCTGAACCCCAGGCCGGGGCCGCGGACGCGCGACAGCCGCTCGTCGAGCTGGCGCGACGGATCGGTCACGGTCTCGCCACGCGGCAATCCGGTGCGCGCGATCGCATCCGCCTGTGCCTCCAGCGCGTCGGCGCCGAAACTGTATTTGGCGATCCGGACCAGCGAGATCGCCAGCGTCACCGCCAGGATCAGCAATGCCAGCATCGCCAGTCGCCGGATCAGCGCCCAGTCGAGCGCAAACCGCCGTCGCCGCGCGAACGGTCCCTGCCGCAGGTCGAGCGCCGGCGCACCGGCGGCCGCGACCAGCGCATCGGCCAGCGCTTCCGGGCTCACCATCACTGGCGCCACGCCACCGGTGATCAACGGCGTCAGCAGCGCGTCGTCGGCAAACCCGCTAGACGTCCCCCGCACCACGCCGACGCCCGCGATCTCGGCGCGCGCGTATCCCTCCGCGGGCTGCGGCAGCAGCATCGGCGCGGGCACGACGGCGACCGGATCGATCCCCTCCGCCGCGAGCGCCGCCAGCCAGTCGCCCATCAATCCTGCGCCGACCACGCCGATGGGGCGGTCGGGCCTGCCCTCGTCCCCAACCGCGACATGGAGTTCGGCAAGCGGCGCAGCACTCGCCTCCGCGACCAGCAGCCGGGCGGCGGCCGTCGCCTGCGCAGGACTGCGCGACGGCAACTCGGCCCAATGCAGCGTGACATCCTCGGCCGGCGCGACCGCGACGACGGGATCGTCCCCCAAGGGCAACCCCTCGCCCTCGTCCGCGATGCGCGCATCGACCACCCGCATCCAGCGGTATCCGGTCTCGCCGGCGGGAAGGAACAGTAACGTCGTCATGATGGCTCGCCCCATTGCCGCGATACGAGCCGCGCGGGAAGTCGTGTCGCGTCGATCAGCGCGCGTTCCTGCAATTGCGTGGTGCCGAGCGTCACGTCGATGTCGAGCGTGAACCACTTCGACACCACCGCGGTCTGCCCCTCCGCACCCGCATCGGTCGCCCCCTGCAGCGCCGCACCCTTGAAGAACTCGGAGGTCGCGCCGTAGCCCGGCGGCGGCCGCTTGAGGATCAGCTGGCGCGCCGCCTCGACCGACAGCGTGTCGGGCAACAGCATCGCGAACAGCGGCGCCTGTTCGGGCAGCAGCGTGTTGACGTTGATCGGCGCCGGCTGCGCGACCGGCAGCGTGCAGACCCAGGGCCGCAGCGTCGTGTAGATCTGCGGCGTCATCCCCGCGACCGCGCGCAGTTCGCTCGGATCGCTCATTAGCGTGCCCGCGGTGCGATAGGCGGGGTCGCGCCCCAGATACGTGCCGTCCTCCGCACCCATCGCCTGCTGGTCCTGGTCGCTGTCGATCCAGTCGGTGGCGCTCGACGCGATCTGTTCGGCGACCTGCGCGGGCACCTGCAACAGCCGCATCAAGCGGACGAACACCGGCCGCTGCTCGCCCCGCGTGACGTAAAGGCCGTCCGACGTCCGCGTCACCAGGCCGTTCAGATTGAAGCAGTTGCCGCCATCACGCACCCGCGCGGTCGCGAAGCCACCGCCGGGCAGCGGCAGGCCGTACGGCTTGTCGCTCCATCCACCCGCCAGCGTCACGCGCTTGGGATTGGCGCCCAGCATCGACCCGATCCGCGTCACCGCCATCGTCTCGGCGGCATAGGCATAGGCGCGGACCTGCTCGCCCGCCGCCGCATTCCCCGCCAGCCGCGTCGAGAGCCGCAGTTTCTCCAGCGCGGCACCCGCCATCACCGCGATGATCGCGACCAGCATCAGCACGGTCAGCAGCGCGGCGCCGCGCTCGGCGGGGTCAACCGGGCGCACTGGCTTGATCCATTACCGGGACATACCCCGATCCGACCAGGAACAGCTGGCGGAACAGCGTGCCGTCGTCGCGCTGGACCTGCAGCTCGAGCGCATCGGGCAACGGCACCCCGGTCGTGCCGTCCCAGCGGTCGCTCCACGCCCCGGCGATCCGATAGCGCAGCGCGACCTGGCGGACATGCGTCATCAGCGCGGCCGGCGGCAGGCCCTGCGCGCCATCGACCATCGGGTAGGCGATCCGCTGCAAGGTCGCGTCCTGGACCTGGTACGCGACCTTTTGCAGGCTGGCGCGCGGCGCCCCGTCGAGGTTGCTCCACCCGGCGCGGACGAACCGCAGCATCGGCGCGACGCCCGATCCGCTCTGGCCGACGAACGCCGGCATCATCGTCCCCGCCTCATCGCGCGCACCGCGGTCGCGCGCCTGCGCCAGGTCGGCGGACAGGATCGACACGGTCCGCGTCAGTGCGGTCATGTCGTCGAGCTTCGCGCCGGTGGTGCCCTGCGCGCGGACGCTGAACGACAGTATCGCGACGCCCGCCGCTGCGATCATCCCGAAGATCAGCAGCGAGACCATCACCTCGATCAGCGTGAAGCCGGCCTCGGACCGCGGCGGCGTCACGCCGCGCCCCTCGGTGGCCGGATCATCGTCAGGCGGCCGAGCATCGCGCCGCCCGGCGCCGCGACCATGACGTCGATCCTAAGCACGCCCGCATCGCCGAGCGCACTGACCTGCCGCGTCCACGCCCACGCCCGACCGCCATTGGTCTCGACACCGGTGACGCGTCCGGCGGTGGGCGGCACGCCATCGGTGACGGCCTCGATCGCGACGTTGCGCGCGACCATCTGCGCCACCAGCGTTTCGTTGAGGATCGTCGCGCCGCGGATCGTCGCGCTTTCCAGCCGCACGAGCGCCATCGCCGCCAGGCTGAACACCGCCAGCGCGACCATGATCTCGATGAGTGTAAACCCGCGCTCTGCTGGTTGTCGCCGATCTAGTCCCTGCGCTTCCCCCGCAAGCTCCGTCACCCCGGACTTGTTCCGGGGTCCATCGTCCCGCATTTTCAGCGGCCAATGAGTGCGGAGCACGATGGATGCCGGACCAAGTCCGGCATGACGGCGAAATTGACGCATGGGCAACGCCTTCGCATCGGACTGGCAAAGTTCACCCCGCATCGGCGTGGACGCTGCCATCGGCGTCGATATTGACGACCGATCCCACCCCATCACGGTCGAGCCGGATCGCCGCGGGACGGTCGGTCAGCCCGGTCGGGTCGAACGTCACGCGGACGCGACCACTCGCATCGCCGATGCTGGCCTTGGTCCCTTCGCTCCAGCGCTCGACGCGCATCGGTTTCTCCGCGATCGGCACCCAGCCACCGGACAGCCGCCGGTCGAAGCCATAGCCGCCGCCGGTCACCCACACACTCACCGGGCGCGCTTCGACGATCGCCGAATCATGCGCCGCTCGAACGCGCGCTGCAAAGCGCACCGCCTCGTCCTGCACCCGCCCACGCGGGTCGGGCATTGCCCACACTACCGACGCCGAGGCGAGGCCGATGATCGTCACCACGACCATCAGCTCGACTAACGTAAAGCCGCTTTCGCGTGCGTCTTTCGCGCGCGAAAGCGCCCCGGCGCAGGCCGGGGCCGAGGTCGAAGGGCGATTACTGCCAGCTGCCGATATCGGCATCGATCCCCTGCCCGCCTTCCTTGCCATCGGCGCCGAAGGTCCACACGTCGGCCTCGCCATGCGTGCCCGGCGAAGCATACAGATACGGCCGGCCCCAGGGATCGTTCGGCAGCTTCTTCAGATAGCCGCCACGCTGGTACCGCGACGGATCGGCGAGCCCCGCAGGCGCACTGACCAGCGCGTTCAGCCCCTGCGACGTGTTCGGGAAGCTCATGTTCTGCAGCTTGTACAGCTCCAGTCCGCCCTCGATCTGCGCGATGTCGGCCTTCGCCTTCTGGATCCGCGCGGTGTCGCCCGATGGCAGCACGTTGAGCGCGACGATCGTCGCCAGCAGGCCGATGATGACGATCACGACCATCAATTCGACGAGGGTAAAGCCGGCTTCGCGGCGACGCTTCTTGGGACTGGGACGCATGAACAACCTCATTGGCCAGCCAGCGTGTTGAGCTGGAGGATCGGGAGCAGGATGGATAGCACGATCGTCGCGACGATACCGCCCATCACGACGATGATCAGCGGTTCGAGCAGCGACAGCGCGGTCGCGGTGAAGCGGTCGAATTCGCGTTCGAGATAGTCGGCGGCGCGTTCCAGCATCTCGTCGAGCCGCCCCGCCGCCTCGCCGCTCGCCGCCAGATAGGTGAGCAAGGGCGGGAACACGCCGGCGCGACGCATCGCCGCCGACAGGCTGCCACCGCCACGGATCGCCTCGACGATCTGGTCCGACGCGAGCCGCAACCGCCGGTTGTGGATCGTGCTCGCGGTCAGGTTAAGGCCGTCGAGCAACGGCAATCGGCTCGCCACCATCGTCCCCAGCGTCCGCGCCATCCGCGCCGCGTGCAGGTCGCGCAGCAACCGGCCGAGCAACGGAATCCGCAACAGCCAGCTGTCGAACGCGAGCCGCAGATCGGGGTTCTTCAGCGCCTGCCAGCCCCCCAGCGCTGCAACCGCAACGACCAGCAGCATCACCCACCAATAACCAACCAGGAACGCCGAGAACGCCATCACCATCCGGGTCAGGAACGGCAGCTGCTGGCCGACGGTGTCGAACTGTTCGACGACCTGCGGCACCACGAACATCATCAATGCGGTGACGACGCCCAGCGCGACCAGCGCCAGGATCGACGGATAGGCGAGCGCGGTGATCAGCTTCCCGCGGATTTCGGCCTGGCGTTCGAGCAGCGCCGCAAGCCGGTCGAGGATGGTCGGCAGCGACCCCGAGCTTTCGCCGGCAGCGACCATCGCGCGGTACAATGGCGGAAAGCTCTTCGGCTCGCGCGCCATCGCATCGGCGAGGCGTCGCCCCTCGACCACACCCGCATGGACCGCCGCAACGATCCCGCGAACGCTGTCCTGCTCGGTCTGGCGGGTGATCGTGCGCAGCGATTCCTCGAGCGGCGAGACGCGGTTGAGCGTCGCCAGCTGGCGCGTGAACAGCGTCAGGTTCTTGCCAGACATCCTGGGCTTGCCGAGCTGGAGCCCGAACAACGGCCGCCCGGTCGCCTGCGGCGGCGCACCCGGCGCAAGCTTGACGACGTACAGCTTCCGCGCGTCGAGCGTAGCGCGGGCGACGTCGATATCCGCGGCGGCAATATGCCCCCGCTTCTCCGCACCCTTCGTATCGATCGCGAGATAGTCGAAGTCAGCCATGCTGCCGACCGACCCCCAACACACACCCGTCATGCTGAACTTGGTTCAGCATCCACCGCTCCACAATCGGCAGCGTTCGCATGCAGGTGGACCCTGAAACGAGTTCAGGGTGACGGACCGGGTTTGGCTGAGGTTCACGCATCCTCCACCTCCGCCGTATCCCGCCTGGACACCCGCACAGCCTCCTCAGCCGTAGTCTGCCCCGACAGCACCAGCTCCCGCGCCGACTGCGCCAAATTAGGGCTCCGCGCGAACGCATGCGCGGTGATCGCGCCCTCATCCCCATCGCTGTTGATCAGCCGCCGGATGGTGTCGTCGATCCGCACCGCCTCGAACACGCCGATCCGCCCCTTGTACCCGGTCTGCGCGCACCCGTCGCAACCCTGCGCGACATACACCGTCGCATCCGGCGCGATCCCCAGCAGCGGCGCGACCGTCTCCGATGCCGCCACCGGCCGGCGACAGGTCGGGCACAGTCGCCGCACCAGCCGCTGCGCGATCACCGCGCGCAGCGTCGACGCGAGCAGAAAACTCTCGACCTTCATGTCGCGCATCCGCGTGATCGCGCCGATCGCGTCGTTGGTATGCACCGTCGACAGCACCAGATGCCCCGTCAGCGACGCCTGCACCGCGATCTCGGCGGTCTCGCGGTCGCGGATTTCGCCGACCATCACGACGTCGGGATCCTGCCGCAGGATCGCACGCAGCCCCGCCGCAAAGGTCAGCCCGACCTTCGGATTGACCTGCGTCTGGCCGACCCCGTCGACCGCATATTCGACCGGATCCTCGACCGTCAGGATGTTGCGGCTGCCATCGTTGAGCAGGCGCAGCGCCGCGTACAGCGACGTCGTCTTGCCCGAACCCGTAGGTCCGGTGACCAGGATGATCCCGTTCGGCTCGGCCAGCGATTCGCGCAGCAGCGCGAACAGCGCCGGCGGCAGCCCCAGCGCCTCCAGCGTGATGCCGGCATTCTCCTTGTCGAGGATACGCAGCACGACCCGCTCGCCCGCGCGGCTCGGCAGCGTCGAGACGCGGACGTCGAGCAGCTTGCCGCCCAGCGTCAGCCCCATCCGGCCGTCCTGCGGCACGCGGCGTTCGGCGATATCCAGCCGCGCCATCACCTTGATCCGGCTGACGACGACCGGCGCGACGTTGGCGGGCATCCGCAGCGTCTCGCGCAGCACGCCGTCGATCCGCATCCGGATGACGAGGCCCGACTCATACGGCTCGATATGGATGTCCGAAACGCCGTTGCGTGCCGCGTCGGCGATGATGCCGTTGATCAGCCGAATCGCCGGCGCGTCGTCGGCGGTGTCGAGCAGATCCTCGGCGGTCGGCATGTCGCCCGCGAGCAGGTCGAGCTCGTCGCCCATCCCGACCGCGGCCAGCGCGTTGGCCTGACCGTCCATCGCATAGACGTTCGACAGCAGCCGATCGAAGGCGACGGCATCGACCACGCCGATCGCGAACGCGCGGCCGAGATAGCGGCGCAGTTCGAGCAGGACTTTCGGGTCCGCCCCCTCGCGCATCGCGATGGCGAGGTGCGAGTCGGTCTCGGTATGGTCGATCACCACGCCGAATTTCCGCGCGAACGCGTAGGGGATGGTGAGTTGGGGAAGGACGACATCACCCCCCTCCCGCAGGCGGGAGGGGCCGGGGGTGGGCTCGCGCTCTACCGCGACGATATCGTCCGAAGAGAGCGCGAGCCCACCCCCGGCCCCTCCCGCCTGCGGGAGGGGGGAAAGAAGGTCGAACTCGCTCCCTTCCCGAATGATCATCACCGCTTCGCCGGCCGAAACACAGTGCTCGAACTCCGCACCGGCACCGCAACCCGCGGATCCTCGATATTCCCCGGTATCGGCGCGCTCGGGATCGGTGGCGCCGCGCCCATGTAGTCGCGCACGAGCTGGTCGATCGACGGCTCCTGCCCCGGTTCCTGCAGCCCCTGCTGCAACCGCACATAGCCATAACGCTGCTCGGTCAGCCGCCGGCTGTCCTCCGCGGTGCGCAGGATGGTCGGCCGGATGAAGATCATCAGATTGGTCTTCGACCGCTGCTTCGCCTTCGACGTGAACAGATGCCCCAGCACCGGCAGGTCGCCGAGCAGCGGAATCTTCTCGATCGTGCGGCGCTCGTTGTCGTCCAGCAGCCCCGAAATCACCGCGATCTGGCCGTCGTCGACGGTCCGCACGGTCTCGACCTCGCGCTTGTTGAGGATCAGGTCGCTGTTATCGCTGGAAACCGGCCCCGCGATCGAACTGACCTCAAGCCGCAAATTGAGCTTCACCGTGCCGCTCGAATTGACCTGCGGCCGCACCGTCAGCTCGATGCCGACATTCTGGCGCTGCGTGGTCTGGAACGCATTGTCGAAATTGTTCGACAGCGCGCGGCCCGTGGTGATCGGGATCTCCTGCCCGACCAAGCTGTGCGCCTCCTGGTTGTCGAGCGTGACGAGGTGCGGGACCTGGAGCAGGTTCGACTGGCTATCGCTCTTCACCGCATTGATGATCGCGCCGAAGAACGTGCTGCCGATCTTGCCACCGAACCCGCCGAACCCGCCGGTCGCGGCCAGAATCGACGCGATCGCCGACTGTTGCAGCGTGTCGGCGGCGCTGCTGGTGTTCTTGGTGGTGGTCGTGCTGCCGTCGGTGTTGGTGGTCGTGGTGCTCGACGTGTTGAGCTGCGTCGCGCCGATCGCGCCGGCGATCTGCAGGATGTTGGGCGCGGAATTCGAGAAGGTCGACGCGCCGAACGCGCCGCCGCTGGGGTCGCCGACGATGAACTGCGCACCCAGCGTCTTCGCGGTCGAATCGGACACCTCGGCGACGATCGCCTCGACCAGCACCTGTTCGCGCCGCGTATCCAGCTGGCGCACTACCTCGGCGAGCTGGCGCTGTATCTCGGCGGGGGCGGCGATGACGATCGCGTTGGCGCCGGTGAAGCGGGTCACGACCGCGGCGGTCTTGCCCCCCGCGGCGGTCAGCGCGGGCTGGCCGGACCCCGTTCCGCCACCGCTCGATGCGGTCTGTACCGGCTGCTGGATCTGTGGCTGCTGGACGTTCTGTCCGCCCGAGCTGCCATTGGTGCCGCTCGATCCGAAATTGGTCCGCGACAGCGCCTGCGACGTCGGCTGAGTCGGCGTCTGGCCGACCAGTTCCTGCAGGACCGGCAACAGCTGCTCGGCGTCGGCGTTCTCGAGGAACACGACCTTGATCTCGGTGCCGTTGCGCGCCTTCTGGTCGAGGTCGATCGCCACCTGCGACAGCCGTGCGACGGTCGACGCATCGCCGCGCAGGGCGACCGCGTTCGATCCCTCGACCGCGACCACCGACGCGCTGGGCCCCGCCGCCGCGGCACCGCCCTGCCCGCCGCCCGTGCCGGTCCCGATCAGGCCCTGCAGCGCGGTCGCGATCTCCTTGGCGCTGGCGTTCTTGAGCGCGATCACCCGCGTGCTGGCGTTATCGGTATCGATCCGGCGCAGCACTTCGCGGACGCGGCGGATGTTGTCGGCGAAATCGACGATCACCAGGCTGTTGCCGCCACGGTTCGCGCTGACCGACCCCTGCGCGCTGACCAGCGGACGCACCGTATCGACCGCGCTCGCCGCGTCGATCGAGCGCAACCGCACGATCTCGGTCACATAGCTGTTCCGCGCCGCGCCGGCGACGCCGATCCGGCTCGGCTGCGACGCCGCGTTGTCGAGCGGCTGGATCCGGAACGCACCGTTCGAGGTCGGCACCGCGACGAGGCCATTCGATCGCAGCGTCGACAGGAATATCTCGAAATATTCCGATCGCGACAACGGCCGGTCGGTGACGACGGTCACCTTGCCCGCGACGCGGTTGTCGATGATGAAGGTGCGGCCGGTGACCTTGGCGGCATCCGCGATGAACGCGCGGATATCGGCATCGCGGACGTTCAGCGTGGTCTGCGCCTGCGCGGTCGTGGCCATCGCGACGACCGCGACGGAGGCTAGATATCGTTTCATTGGGCGGGTTTCATTGCGGGAGGAGCGATCGTGATGGTGAGCGTCAGCGTATCCTGGCCGCGCTCGACGGTGATGGGAACGTTGCCGCCCCCTGCGAAATCCTTGGCGATGCGGTCGAGGTCGCCGGGGCCGGAGACCGGGCGACCGCCGATCGAGGTCAGGACGTCGCCGTCCTTCAGCCCCGCCGCGCGGAATGCCGCGCCGCTGCCCTGCGACCGCACCGTCAGCCCGCTGATGCGGCCGGCATCGATCCGCGGGATGAAGCCGATGTCCTGGCGCAACTGGCCGATCTGGACGCCGACGGCGGCAGGCGCTGCGCCGGCCACCGGCGCGACGCCCGGCGTTACCGGAGTCACCGCGCCCGACTGGTCGAGGAACAGGTCTTCGTCGGCACCGCCCCGCTCGATCGTGACATGATCGAACGCGACCGATTTCAGCCGCACGCCGGGCTGGATCTCGGCGCCGACCGCGACGCTCTGCTGGACGCCGTCGGGGCCCGCGATGATCGCCGAGCCGCCGCCCATCGCCTCGTCGATCCGCGTCCCGAACAGCGTCAGTTGCAGCGTGGTGACGGTGGCAGGTGCCCCCGCGCCGCCGCCCAACCGAAAGAACGGGTCGAAGCTGCCGAGAATGTCCGCCCCCGCGACCATCGGTGCTGCCGGGCGCCATTCGCCGAGCGGGGTGACCGGCGTCGCCAGCACCCAGGCGAACCGCGCGCACTGCACCGCCAGCGCCGCCATCAGCGCCAGTTCGGCCAGCGAATAGACATTCACGACGGGCATCCGCCGCAAGATACGGCGGGCCCGTGCATCAAGCTTCAACCGCATGTGATTCCGTTCCGCATCCCCGTGGCTAGGCATGCCATGTTACAGCGCCGCGTCAAAGTCCTGTCATATTTGCGCCGACCGCAACGACTTGGCACAAGCGCGCCATGACTGGCACCTCCCCCGCTCCCGGCTTCGGCCCCCCGTCCGGCCCCCCGTCCGCCCCCACGTCCGGGCTCGATCCCGCTCCGATCGTCGCGCGACTGGGCGTGCCGGGCGTCCAGCGCGTGCCCAGCCCCAAGCTCGACCTGTTCGTGAAACGCGACTTCCTGCCGCCAGATCTGTGCACTGCGTTGATCGCGCGGATCGATGCGGTCCGCCGCCCGTCGACGATCTCCGATTCGAACGGCGACGCGGCGTACCGGACCAGCGAGACCGGCGATCTCGACGCGACCGATCCGGTAGTGCTCGACGTCGAGGCGCGCATCGCCGCGCTGACCGGGCTCGACGGTGCGCACGGCGAGCCGCTGCAGGGCCAGCGCTACGCGGTCGGGCAGGAGTTCAAGGGTCATACCGATTATTTCGAGCCGACCGGGGTGGATTTCGACCGCTATTGCTCGGTCGCGGGCAACCGCACCTGGACCGTCATGGTCTATCTCAACACACCGGACGCGGGCGGCGCGACGCGGTTCAAGGCGATCGACAAGATCGTCCCCGCAGAGGCCGGCAAGCTGCTCGCCTGGAACAACCGCCGCGCCGACGGCAGCCTCAACCCCGCGACGCTCCATCACGGGATGAAGGTGCGCAGCGGGGTCAAGTACGTCATCACGAAGTGGTTCCGGGAACGCGAATGGCTGTAGCCCGGTCCGTCATCCTGACGAAAGTCAGGACCCAGAGCCCCAAGCGCTGCGCTGGGTAACCCTGGATCCTGACGTTCGTCAGGATGACGGTAGGTTAGACGAAGACGGATCAGAACGTGACGCTGGCGCCCAGCGTGAACATCCGGCCCAGGCGATACTTGTTGATATCGACCTGGTTGCCGTTCGCAAACGTCTGATACTCGCGGTAACCCGTACCCGTGATGTTGCGCGCCTCGAACTTCACCTCGATCTGCTTGTCCATCACCTTGATGCCTTGGCGCCCGACGAAGTCGAGCCGGATGCCGGGCTTCTCGATCAGGTCGGGCAACCGGATCCCGCCACCGCCGCCGACCGGCCCGCGGTTGGTCACGCGGTTGCTGGCGTAGTTGAACAGCCAGGTGAACTGCGACAGGCTCTTCTTGTCCTCGATCCCGATCTGCAGGTTTACGAGATGGTCGGACTGCCCGACCAGCGGCGCGCCGTCCTGGAACAGGATGTTGGCAGGCCGCAGCTGGACCTGAGACCCGGCCTGCAACGGGCTCGCGATCAGCTCGTCGCCAGCGCTGATCGACGAGTGGGTGTAGGTGTAGTTGGCGATCAGCACGAGGCGACGGGTCGCAAGCCAGTCCGCGCCGAGCACGTCCAGACCGATATATTTCTGGAACTCGGTCTCGCCGCCGTACAGCTTGGCCTGCGGTGCGTTGGCGAACCCGGTCTGCAGCGTGTCGCTGCCTGCCGGGAAGAACGCGACCGCCTCGATCGGGTTATTGATCCGCTTGTAGAACGCAGCCGCGGTGAAGCGCTGGTCCTTGGCGAAATACCATTCGGTCCGCGCCTCGGCGTTGTAGAGCTGCGAGTCCTTGAGGAACGCGTTGCCGAAGAACAGCCGGTCCGAATCGAAATCCTGGTACAGCTGCGGGGCAAGCTCGCGGAACTGCGGGCGGGCCAGCGTCTTCGAGAAGTGCAGCCGCGCCTGAAGGTCCGACGCGAAGTTCCAGGTGACGGTCACCGCCGGCAGGAAATAATCGTTCTTCAGGTTGGTCGCGGCTGCCCCGCCCGACGGCGTCACGCGCTCCTCGGCCGTCTCGTAGCGAACGCCGGCCGTTGCGCGCAGACCGTCGAAGATCTCGGCTTCGACCTGCCCGTACGCGCCGTGCACCTTGAGCGACGCGTCATAGGCGGCGGCGCCCTGCCCGGTCGAGGTGTTGCGCAGATAGATGCCGTTGGTCGTGACGATGTAATCGGACAGCAGATAGTCGGGGCGCAGCTGCGCCAGCACATCGCCCAGCGCACCGTTGTTCGCCGCCGAATACTGGAACGTATAGCGGCTCGAATCGCGGCTGGTGTCGTTGTACGCATAGCCGACGGAGAGCGCCAAAGGCCGGTCGGTCGGTGCGTTGTAGGTCAGGTTCGCCTGGCCTGACCATAGCGTCTCGTTCAGTTCGCTGAACGCGACCGACGCGCTCTGCAACCCGCTGAGGTTGTTGGTATAGTCCTTGACCGCCGTATTGTACTGATAGGTGAACTGGCGCTCGTAGGGCGAGTTGCGCTCGGTCTTGGCATAGCTGCCACGGGTATCGAACGCGAAGTTGCCGAACTTGAACTCGCCGACCAGCTGGGTGTCGATCAGCTGGCGTTCGAACCAGCTGGTGTTCTGGGTGATGAACGCCGGTTTGCCGTAAGGCGACGGGATGCCGATGTTCGCGGTGTTGCCGCTGCTGAGGCGTCCCTGCTTCAGGGTGTCGTGGATGTAGAGGTTGGTCCAGCGGATCTTGTTCTCGCCGAACTCCGCGCCGAAGCCGAGCAGGCCGTTCACGATCGCGCGGTTGTCGGTCAGGACGGTGCGGAAATCGCGCGTCAGGATGCCGGTGGCGTCGTCGGTCGACTGCTGCTTGTCGAAACGCGTGCGCCAGGTGTTGCTGATCCCCGCCGCGGCGATAACGCCCAGGCGCGTGCTGCCGACATCGGTGAACGTACCGAAGCTCATCTCGCCCGACAAATTGGCGGGCAGCTGATTGTTCTGCTGGAGCAAAGTGGTCGGCGCGTTCGACAGCGCGGTCAGGTCGGCGGACGTCGGCGAGGTGCCGTTCTTGCCCGCCGCCTTGATGAACGCGGGCACCTTGCGCTCGCCGCTGTCGAAGCCGAACTGGTCGTACTTGCCGCCGTCATAGACGTAACCGAGCTCGCTGGTCGTGACGGTGTCGGCACCGACCGATCCGCCGATCTGCAGGAACGTCTCCTGCGGCACGGCCTTGGTGGTCAGGTTGATGACACCGCCGCCGAACTCGCCAGGGTAGTTCACCGAATAGCTCTTCTGCACCAGCGCCGACGCGATCACGTTGGTCGGGAAGATGTCGAGCGGGACGACACGGCGCAGCGGTTCCGGCGATGGCAGCGGCGACCCGTTGAGCAGCGACGAGGAATAGCGATCGCCGAGACCGCGGACATAGACGAAGCCGTTGCCGACCACCGACAGGCCGGTGACCCGCTGCAGCGCGCCGGCGATGTCGCCCTCGCCGGTGCGGGCGATGTCCGCGGTCGAAAGGACGCTGACGACCTCCGGGGTCGCGCGGACGACGTTGGGGATGTTGCGACCGACGACGACGATCTCGTCGCCCCCGCTGTTGCCGCCGGGGGTCGATATCTCGACCTGTTCCTGCTGTTGATCCGCCTGCTGCGCCGGATCGGCGGGCGTGCCGGCCTGCGGCGAGACGACGCTGCCGGCGGGTGCCGACTGGCCCCCGCCCGCGGTCGCGCCACCGGGTGCCGACTGGGCCAGCGCATGCGCGGGCACGAGCGTCGTCGTCGCAAGAAGGACGGAGACGAGAACGGAAGACTTCATGGCTGCCCCGGCAACAAGAGGATCATTCGAATAGAGACATGGCGCGGACGGCCCCCGCCGCCCGCGCCACGTCGTCGGTCAGGTCAGCTGGTCGGCAGGGCCGTGCAGGCGCTGCTGGTCGTGCCGAAGTTCGCGCGGTTCGAATTGCACGTCCAACCGCGGTACCAGGTGTCGTTGGCGCCGTTGACCGCGCCGACATACGACGTGTTGACCAGGAACGACGTTCCCGCCGGGTTCAGCGTGGCGGCGTTGAAGCCGGTCGTCGTGGTGGCCACGCCGGCGGGCAGGAAGGTCCCGGTCAGCGCCGAACCGACCGCAGCCGCTTCGGTGTTGTTGGTGCCGGCACGGAACAGCGCCTGCTGCTCCGCGGTCGTCACCGTCACGCCGTTGACGGCGGTCTCGGCGTAGGGCGTGAGGCAGCTGAACACGACCGAGTTGAAGACCGGCGGGCCCTTATCCTCGAGCGCGGCATTGGCCGGGCGGATCGTCGTCTTGCCGCCGGCGTCGGCACCGGCGATCACGTTCAGGCACGCGCTCGCTGGGTTGCTGACGATGCCGTTGACGAAGGTCGCATCGGCACCACCGCGCAGGCGGATCGCCGCGTTGGTCGCGGTCGAGGTCTCGACGAAGGTGAAGTTCGCGAGCGTGTAGGCCTGGCGCGGCAGCGCGTCTTCCGAACCGTTCGAATCGATCTCGGTCGAATAGTTGTCGGTCTGCGTGTTGGTCGGCTTCTGGATCGCGAGCACGAACTGCACGAAACCCTGCCAGCCGACATCGGTATCCAGGCCGTCGTCGTCGGCGCCGGTGAACGCTAGGTAGCGCAGGTTGGTGCGGCCGCCGAAGATCTCGATGCCGTCATCCGAGCTGTTGTGGATCTGGATGTGATCCAGCGTCGTGCCCGAACCGGTACCGCCGAGCGTCAGGCCCTGCAGTTCGTTGTTGGGGCTGATGACGGTGCCCGAATAGCGGATCTGCGCGTAGCGGATCGTGCCGCTGTTGTCGGTCGGCGACGCGCCGCCGTACAGCGCGGTGCTGGTGCCCTCGACGACGTTCTCGCAGGTCGCGGTGCCGCCGCCGACGGTGGCGTTGCAGTTCGAGATCGGCGCGCGGCCGGCCAGGATGATGCCGCCCCACAGGCCCTGCGATTCGTCGTTCACGCCGCCGGTCAAATTGGCCTGCGCGGTGAAGATGATCGGCTGCGTCTCGGTGCCTTCGGCGAACAGCTTCGAACCGCGGTTGACGACCATGAAGTCGTTGTCGGCGTTGGTGGTGTTGGCATAGATCAACGAACCGGCTGCGATCGTCAGCTGCGTGGCGATACCGCCAGGCGCTGTGCCCGCGCCGCCGATGTCGATGCCGACGTCGACGCGACCGTTGATCTCATAGGCGACGCCAGCGACCTTGGGCAGCGACAGCGCGGTCGAGATCACCGACGGCAGGCGGCACGAACGATAGCTGCCGAGGATGCCGACATCGGTGGTGCCCGACGGGCACGACGCGGCGGGCGTGCCGGCGGCCGGTGTGGGGGTCGGCGACGGCGTGGGGGTCGGCGACGGGGTCGGCGTACCGGGGACGACGATGACGCCCTCGCCCGGCGACGCGACGCTGTCCGCACCGTCGCAGCCCGAGAGCGCGAATGCTGCGGTGCCGGTCAGCAGGACGAGGCTGAGGCGCTTGAAGCTGGTCATAGGAACTCCCGGGTCGAATCGTTGAATGAATGGATCGACTCAGGCTCCCCCCCGCCGATCGCAACTCGGCGGGTAGGCGCCGTTCATGACGGGCAAATGCGTTTTCGATGACGATGAAGTGACGCGGACGTTACGTTTCCGTGACAGTGGACCGTGCCGGCGATCGCGGCTATACGGGGCGCTTCCGATCTCCGACGCGATGCTCTAAGGCGTCGCGCAAACGCGTCCGTGCTCCGGCACGGCGCGATCGCATTCGACTATCACCACGGGACCTATCGACGACAATGGCTTTCAAAGACCCCAGTTTCCAGGATCGTACCAACAGCGCCGCCCAGGCCAAGCAGAAGGCGCTGGAAGCGCTGCGCGCCAAGCCGCCGGTCGACGAAGCGGCGGTCGCCGAACGCCTCGCCGCGCGCGAAGCCAAGGAAGCCGCCGAGCGTGCCAAGAACGCCGCCAAGCGCCAGGCCGAGGCCGATGCGAAGGCTGCAAAGAAGGCCGAAGCCGAAGCCGCGAAGGCCAAGGCACTGGCTGCGGCTCAGGTCTCCGTAATGAGCGACGCCGACAAAAAAGCCGCACGCGATGCGAAGTACGCCGCGCGAAAGAATAAGAAGAAGTAAGAACTTTTACCTGCCTGACTCCACCCCGGCGCAGGCCGGGGCCCAATTGGAGAACGGTGACGAGGTTCCGGCCCTCATTCGCCGACATCCATATTGGGCCCCGGCCTTCGCCGGGGTGGTGTAGCGCGGACGCTTCCAAGTCCGTCATCCCGGGCTTGACCCGGGACCCAGGGTTACAAGCGCAACGCTCCGTTACCCTGGGTCCTGACTTTCGTCAGGATGACGGACTGAGACTTACGGACGGGCCGCTTCTGAGCCGGCAGGTGACGCCCCCCCCTCACCCGCTTCCCAACCGCCACCGAGCGCCTTGAACAGCGCCGCGGTCAGCTGACGCAGCTGGGCATCGCTCGACACCAGTTGCTCGCGCGCCGACAGCACCTGCGTCTCCGCATTCAACAACGCGTCCTGCGCAATAAACCCCGTACGATATTGCGACTCGGTCGACTTCGCGCTGCTCTCCGCATCCACAACGGCCCGTTGCAGCGCGGCGTTGCGGCGGCGTTCGGCGGCGATCTGCGTCAGCGGATCCTCGACGTCGCGCAACGCCTGCAACACGGTCGCACGGTAGCGCTGATACGCCTGCTCACGATCCTCTTTCCGGATCTTCACGGTCGACTTGCGCCGGCCCCAGTCGAGCAACGGGAACTGCGCCGCACCGGTCCCGGTCAGCTGCAGGCTGTCGCCCTGGAACAACGTGCCCAAAGTCGTCGAGATCAGCTGCGCCACACCCGTCAGCGTGAAGCGCGGATACAGGTCCGCGACCGCGACGCCGATATCGGCAGTCGACGCGGCAAGATCACGCTCCGCGGCGCGGATATCGGGCCGGCGCCGCAGCAGCTCAGACGGCAGCCCGGCGGGGATCGTCGGCACCGCCAGCGGCGCGGTCGACGGCGCGGCCAGTTCGGCCATCAACGTCGCCGGCGGCTCGCCCAGCAGGATCGCGAGCGCATGCATCCGCACCGCGATATCGGCGCGGACCGGCTCCGCGCGTGCTTCGGTCGAGGTGATCGATCCGCGCTGGCGGGTAACGTCGATCGGCGGGACCAGCCCGACCTTGGCGACGTTCCCGGCGATCTGCAGCGCACGGCGCTGGCGAACCAGCTCCTGCTCGATCGTCGCGATCTGCGCCTGATCGAGCCGCAACGCGAAATAGGCCTGCGCGACCTCGGCGGCGAGCGTCACCGCGGCATCGCGCTTCGACCAGACCGCCGCATCGGTGCGCGCGCGGGCGGCTTCGGTGCTGCGGCGGACCCCGCCGAACAGATCGAGCTCCCAACTGGCGTCGAACCCGGCGGAAAACGTCGTGATGCCGCTGCCGGGCAAGGCGATGCCCTGTGCGCCTCCGGTCGAATCCCCGCCACTGGAATTGCCGCCGAACGCGCGCGCCAGCGACGAGAAGCCGGCGTTCTTGCTGAAGTCGACCCGCGACGCGTTGGCCGTCGCGTTGACGTTCGGCAAGCCCGCCGATCGCGCGACGATCTCTTGCAGACGCGCCTGTCGCACGCGCGAGGCGGCGATCGCGATGTCGGGATTGCCCTTCAGCGCGCGTTCGACCAGCCCGTCGAGCTGCGGGTCGCCGAACGCCGACCACCAGCGTGCGGGGTCGACCGACGCGCCCGCCACGCCCTGCGGTCCGACAAAGGCGGGCGGCACCGGCAGTTCGGGGGCGACATAGTTCGGGCCGACGGTGCAGCCCGCGAGCACGCCGGATGCGAGCAGGACGGTGACGATACGACGCATCAATGGGCTCCTGGGGGCGGGGCGCTGCCGGTCTTGCCCGATCGCATGAACAGCACGAGCGGTGCGACGACGAGCACCACGACCATCATCGAACGGAACACGTCGAGGAACGCGAGCATCGTCGCCTGGCGTTGCATCTGGCTGTACAGCACGGCCAGCGGCGTGGTGGAATCACCCTGCCCGCCAAACGCCTGCGCGGCCTTCGTCATCCAGTCGGTATAGTTCGGGTCGAGCGGGTTGAGCGTCTGCGTCAGTTCCGACTGGTGGCGTTGCAGGCCCCCGGCCAACTGCGTCTGCGCGAAGCAGATGCCGATCGTGCCGCCCAGATTGCGTGACACGTTGAGCAGGCTCGACGCCTGTGCGGTCTGCGTCTGCTTGAGCCCGACATAGGCGATCGCGTTGATCGGCACGAACAGGAACGGCAACGCCGCAGCCTGGAACAGTCGCGCGAACGCGGCATCGGAAAACGCGATGTCGGCGCTCAGGTGGCTCATGTTCCACAGCGCAAACGCCTGCACGAGCAACGCTGGAAACAGCAGGAAGCGGACGTCGACCAGGCCACTCAACCGTCCCGCGAACGGCACCATCACGAGCGTCGCGAGCCCGCCCGCGGTCAGCGCGAGCCCGGCATCGAGCGAACTGTAGCCGAGCACCTGTTGCAGCATCTGCGGGATCAGCTGGGTCGTTCCGAACAGGATCATGCCGACCACGCCCATGATGCCGATCGTCAACGCGAAGTTGCGGTTCTTCAGCAGCTTAAGATCGATCACCGGATCCTTGTGGTTCAGCTCCCAGATCACGAGGCTGACCAGCGACACCGCGGCGATTATCGCCGACATGACGATGAAGCCGCTCGAGAACCAGTCCTCGCGCTCGCCGCGATCGAAGGTGAGTTCGAGGAAGCCCAAGCCCAGCGCGACCAGCGCGACGCCGACATAGTCGATCGTCAGGCCGTGCTTGAACCGCTCGTCGCGGTCCTTCTTCACCTGTGCGGGTTCGTCGACGAACGTCTCGACCGCGAACCACGCGGCGATGCCGACGGGGACGTTGATCAGGAACACCCAGTGCCAACTCGAATATTCGACGATGTAGCCGCCGAGCGTCGGCCCGAGCACGGGTCCGACGACGACCACGATCGCGAAGGCGGCGAACGCCATGCCGCGTTGCTTGGGGGGAAAGGTGTCGGCAAGGATCGACTGCTCGACCGGCGCCAACCCGCCGCCGCCGATGCCCTGCAGCACGCGCGCGACCACCAGCGTGCCGATGTTCGGCGCCAGCCCGCACAGCAGCGACGCCAGCGTGAACAGCGCGATCGACAGCAGGAAATACCGCTTCCGCCCGATCGCGTCCGACAGCCACCCCGAGATCGGGATGATGATCGCGTTGGCGACCAGGTAGCTGGTCAGCACCCAGGTCGCCTGATCAGTGGTGATCGACAGGCCGCCCGAGATATGGTCGAGCGCGACGTTCGCTATCGAGGTGTCGAGCACCTCCATGAAGGTCGGGATCGAGATGATCGCCACGATCAGCCACGGGCTGTACTTGCCCGCGGCGGACCGCGACGGACTCCACTCATGGGCGGCCATTGTCAGCGGACCTTGACGGTCGGGACCACGGACATGCCGGGGCCGATCGGGTAGCGGCGCGGATCGGGGCCGTTCTTGGCGTCGAACACGATCCGGACCGGCACGCGCTGCACCACCTTGACGTAATTGCCGGTCGCGTTCTGCGGCGGCAGCAGCGCGAACGCCTGGCCGGCGCCACGCTGGACCGAATCGACGTGACCGCGGAACTCGACGTCGGGATACGCATCGACACGGATGTCGACCGGCTGGCCGATCTTCATCAGCGTCAGCTGGGTTTCCTTGAAGTTGGCGGTCACCCACATCCGGTCGGGAATGATCGCCATTAGCTGCGAGCCCGGCGACACATAGGACCCGACATTGACCTGGCGGTTGACGACCTGGCCGGAGACCGGCGCGGTCAGGCGCAGGTCGCCGATCGCGACATTGGCCTGCGCGACCTGCGCGCGGCGGGCGTCGATCACCGAGCGCGCGGCGCCGACCTGGCGGCGGGCGACGGTGACCTGCGCCGCGGCGGTATCGACCTGCTCGCGCGCGGCGGCGGCATCGGCCGCGGTCTGGCGCGCGGTGCTGCGCGCCTGGTCGAGCTGCTGGCCGGCGACCGCGTTGGGGTCGAGCCGCAGCAGCGCCTCGTAACGGCCAAGGTCCTGCCGCGCCTTGATCGCGGCGGCGAGCGGCACGCGGGCCTGCGCTGCGGCCTGCTGCTGCGAGGCGAGCGCGGCGGTGACCTGCGCCTGCGCCTGCGAAAGCTGCGCGCGCGACTGATCTTCGTTAGCCTGCGCCTCGGCGACCTGCGCGTCGCGGCCCGACGCCTTGATCACCGCGAGCAGCCGCCCGGCCTCGACATGGCGGTTGTCGACATCGGCGACCTGGATCAGCGTGCCCGCGACCTGCGGCGCGAGGCGGACGATATGCGTGTCGACGAACGCGTCGTCGGTCGATTCAAACTGTCGCGCGTGCAGCCAGTAGAGCACGCCGCCGATCACCGCGCCGCCGACCACGACGATCAGGATGATCCAGAACAGCGGCTTCTTGAAGATCGACGGCTTGTCCGCGGCGTCGTCCTTGCCCGAGTCTTCGGGCGCGTCGTTGCCGGCCTTGGACTCTTCGGGTTCATTGCCAGCCTTCGCCTCGTCGGGCTCGTGGTCGGTCTTGGTGTCGTCGGTCATGCTGGTCCCCGCATCGAATCGAGAATGGCGTCTATGTTGGCGTCGATCCGCGCCTTGATCTGAGCGATGTCGTCAGCATCGAGGGTGTCGCGTTCGAGCAGCCGCAGGCAGGTCGCGCGGCTCGCGCGCAACGCGAGCACCTGGCCCATCAACGTGATCGTCGCGACCTGCGCCGCGCGGATATCCTGCCCGGTGGCGACGCGGACGAGGTCGGCGAGCATCCGGACCATCCGGCCCATCACCCCGCCATAAATCCGGTCGAACGCCGCGCTCGGCTTCATCTGTTCGCGCATCACGAACAGCGTCCATTCGCCGCTGGCATCGCTCGCCATCTTGTCGGTGAGCTGGCCGAGGATCCGGTGGATCCGCGCGCGCGCCGCCGCCGGATCATCGGTCACCGTGTCATCGAACGGCAGCGATTCGGTCATCGTCGTCGCCATCAGCTCGGCGATGCGATCGGCGGCCGCGAGGTACAGGCCCTCCTTGCCGCCGTAATGATAGGTGATCGACGACATCGCAGTCTGCGCCGCCGCCGCGATGCTGCGCGTGCTGGCACCATCCAGCCCCTTCGAGCCGAATTCGCGAATCGCGATGTCAAGGAGGCGAGCATGAGCCATGCGGACGGCATTAGTTCGATCGAACGAACGGACATAATGACAAGTGCGTCATCTTGCTGCGGTTCGCTTCCTCACCCCTTCCCGTCATCCTGACGAAAGTCAGGACCCAGAGTTACAGGCGCTGACGTTCGTAACCCTGGGTCCTGACTTTCGTCAGGATGACGGAGGGGGGCAGGATGAGGGCCTCGCCCGATCACGATCGCCAAAACCCACACCCAGCACCAAACCAAAAAGGCTCCCGGTTCCTACGAACCGAGAGCCTTGAATATGGTGGGCGCGACAGGGATTGAACCTGTGACCCCACCCGTGTGAAGGGTGTGCTCTACCGCTGAGCTACGCGCCCCGAAACCGGGAAACGGGCCTTTAAGCGGCGCCCGTGCCGCTGTCCAGCCTTATCGAAACGATCAGTTGACCGCGTCCTTCAGGCCCTTGCCGGCCTTGAACTTGGGCTGGGTCGACGCCTTGATCGTCATCGGCTCGCCGGTCCGGGGGTTGCGTCCCGTCGACGCCTTGCGCTTCGAGATCGAGAACGTGCCGAACCCGACCAGGCGGACTTCGTCACCCTTTTTAAGGGTCGCGGAGATCGCGTCGAACACCGCCTCGACCGCCTTGATCGCGTCACCCTTTGCAAGGCCCGAATGATCGGCGACCGTTGCGATCAGCTCCTGCTTGTTCATTTAAATCCCCCGGCGAAATGTATCGAACCGGCCACGATGGAATCGCGGCCGGCCCGGTCGGTCAGTAAGGCAACGCCCCGCCCCCCTGTCAAACGAAACCAAGGGCATTAGCGGTTAACGGCGTATGACATGGGTTAGCAGGAGGACGCTGCGCCCCTAGTGATGCACCGTCGCGCCGACCGGCGCGATCGGCGTGCCCTTAGTGATGCACCGTCGCGCCGACCGGCGCGATCGGTGCGGGCGGCAGCGCCGCCAGTTCGTCGGCATCGGTCCACTCGATCGCGGTCAGCGGTTCGGTCAGCGCGAGTCGGAGCACCTCGTCGACATGCGCGACGGGGATGATCTTCAGCCCCGCCTTGATGTTCGCCGGGATCTCCGCGAGGTCCTTCTCGTTCTCCGCCGGGATCAGCACCGTCTCGATCCCACCACGCAGTGCGGCGAGCAGCTTCTCCTTCAGCCCGCCGATCGGCAGCACACGGCCGCGCAGCGTGACTTCACCCGTCATCGCTACCTCGCGCCGCACCGGCACGCCGGTCATCGTCGACACGATCGACGTGACGATCCCGACACCCGCCGACGGTCCGTCCTTGGGCGTCGCGCCCTCGGGCAGATGGATGTGGATATCCTTGCGGTTGAACAGCGACGGCTTGATGCCATAGCTCGGTGCGCGCGCCTTCACGTACGAGAAGGCGGTCTCGATCGACTCCTTCATCACGTCGCCCAGCGTACCCGTGAGCTTGGCGGCGCCCTTGCCCGACACCGTCACGCTCTCGATCGTCAGCAGCTCGCCACCGACCTCGGTCCAGGCGAGGCCAGTGACCGCACCGATCTGATGCTCGGTCTCGGACAGACCGTGGCGATACTTCTGCACGCCCGCATACTCGCCGACGTTCTCCGGCGTGATCGTCACGCCCGTCGTCTTGTTCTCAAGGATCTGGCGCAGCACCTTGCGGCACAGCTTCGCGATCTCCCGCTCCAGCGTACGCACGCCGGCTTCCCGTGTATATTGCTGGATCAGCGTGCGCAGACCCTCGGTCGTCAGCGCGAACTCGCCTGGCTTCAGGCCATGCGCCTCGATCTGCTTCTCGATCAGGTGACGCTCGGCGATCTCGACCTTCTCGTCCTCGGTATAGCCCTCCAGCCGGATGATCTCCATGCGATCGAGCAGCGGCTGCGGCAGGTTCAGTGTGTTCGCGGTGCACACGAACATCACGTCCGACAGGTCGATATCGACCTCCAGATAATGATCCTGGAACTTGCCGTTCTGCTCAGGGTCGAGAACTTCCAAGAGCGCCGACGCCGGATCGCCGCGGAAATCCTGTCCGAGCTTGTCGATCTCATCGAGCAGGAACAGCGGGTTCGCGGTCCCGGCCTTTTTGAGGTTGGTCACGATCTTGCCCGGCAGCGAGCCGATATACGTCCGCCGATGCCCGCGGATCTCGGCTTCGTCACGCACGCCGCCCAGCGACTGGCGGATGAACTCGCGTCCGGTCGCCTTCGCGATGCTCTTGCCCAGCGACGTCTTGCCGACGCCGGGAGGCCCGACCAAGCACAGGATCGGCCCCTTCAGCTTGTTGGTGCGCGCCTGGACGGCCAGATACTCGACGATCCGGTCCTTGACCTTCTCCAGCGCATAATGGTCCTCGTCGAGCACCGCCTGTGCCGCCGAGATATCCTTCTTGATCTTCGACTTCTTGCCCCAGGGCAGGCCCAGCAGGACGTCGAGATAGTTGCGCACGACGGTCGCCTCGGCGCTCATCGGCGCCATCGTCTTCATCTTCTTCAGCTCGGCGGTCGCCTTCGAACGCGCCTCCTTGCTGAGCTTCAGCGTCGCGATCTTCTGGGTCAGCTCGGCGATCTCGTCGCCCTCGCCCTCGTCACCCTCGTTGCCGAGTTCGCGCTGGATCGCCTTCAGCTGCTCGTTGAGATAATATTCGCGCTGGGTCTTCTCCATCTGGCGCTTGACCCGGCTCTTGATCTTCTTCTCGACCTGCAGGACGCCAAGCTCGCCCTCCATCGCCACCAGCGCCATCTCGAGGCGCTTGGCGGGATCGCTCTGCATCAGCAGCGCCTGCTTTTCGGCGACCTTGATCTGGATGTTCGCGATCACCGCGTCGGACAGCTTGCCTGCCTCGGTGATCTCGGACAGCTGCACCGCGGCCTCGGACGGCATTTTGCGGTTGAGCTTCGCGTAATTCTCGAACTGGTCGACCACCGAACGCATCAGCGCCTGGACCTCGGGGCCCTCGACCGCATCGTCGTCGACCGCCGCGATGGTGGCGGTCAGGAAGTCGCCGTTCTCGTCCAGCGTCTCCAGAGTCGCGCGGCCCTTGCCCTCGACCAGCACGCGCACGGTGCCATCGGGCAGCTTCAACAGCTGCAGCACAGTCGCGGTGACGCCCATCGAATACAGGTCTTCACGCGTCGGATCGTCCTCGCCGGGATCGATCTGTGCAACCAGATAGATCTCCTTGTCCGCCGCCATCGCGGCTTCGAGTGCGGCGACCGATTTGTCGCGGCCGACGAACAGCGGCACGATCATGTGCGGAAAGACGACAATGTCACGCAGGGGGAGGACGGGATACTGGGTCATGGACGCTCCGTAGGTGCCCGGTACGCGGGCGACTCGTTGATCCTTATATGGGGAGGGTAAAGCGTCCATCAATCGCCTGGATCAGTCGATCACGATGCTTGTGTCAGTCACGCATGTCCGCAGGCGCACCCGGGCTTGTGTCCGCACGCGCCCGGCGCGATGACGCGATGATGACGATACGCCTGCTTTTCGCCGCCAGCACCCTCGCCCTGCTCGCCGCCGCGCCGTTGCCAAAGAAGGGCGAGCCGCCGATCACCGCGCAGACCCAGCGCTCGGGCGGCATTCTCACCGCCGAGCAGACCGCGCTGACCTTCGAAAGCGCCGACCTGGCGTTCGAAGTCCTTCCGGAAACCGAAAGCTTCAACGGCGTCGCGACCCTTGTCTTCGTGGCAAAGGCGCCGATCGCGCGCCTGCCGATCGACCTCGACCGCAACCTGCCCGTCAGCGCGATCGCGATCGACGGCACGCCGCTGCCCGCGACCGCATGGACCAACCCCGAGGGCCGGTTGATAATCACCCTGCCAAAACCGTTGGCCGCCGGCGGCCGCATCACCGCGACGATCACTTATGGCGGCACGCCGCACGTCGCGGTGAAGGCGCCGTGGGACGACGGCATGGTCTGGTCGAAGACGCCCGACGGCCGCACCTGGTTCGCGACCACCGCGGAGGGCTATGGCTGCGACCTGTTCTGGCCGTGCCTCGACTTCCCGACCGGCGAGCCTGGCGTCGTCACGCTGCACATCACCGTGCCCAAGGGCCTGAAGGCGCCATCGAACGGCGTGCTGCTGGGCGTCGACACGCTGGCGGATGGCCGGACCCGCTGGAACTGGCGCGTCAAGCACCCCAACACCTACGCGATCGCGCTGAACGTCGGGCCCTACGAAGAGATTTCGGGGACCTACAAGAGCCGCTTCGGCAACAGCATTCCGATGGCCTATTGGTACCTGCCCGGCGAAAAGACGCAGGCCGAAAAGCTGTTCGCCGAATTCGCGCCGACGCTGGACTTCTTCGAGACGATGATCGGTCCCTACCCGTTCGGCGACGAAAAGGTCGGTGTGGTCGAGACCCCGCACAAGGGCATGGAGCACCAGACCATCAACGCCTATGGCAACGAATACGCCAAGGCGCCGGAGGGGTTCGACTGGCTGTTCCAGCATGAATTCGCGCATGAATGGTTCGGCAACCAGCTGACCGCGGCGAACTGGGACGATTACTGGCTGCACGAGGGCTTCGGGACCTACATGCAGCCGCTCTATGGCCAGTGGCGAGAAGGCCGCGCGCGCTACGACGCGATGATGCAGACGCAGCGCGCCTCGATCACCAACCGCAAGCCGATCACCCAGCAGCGCGTCGCCACCGAGGAAGAGGTGTACGAGCCCGACAAGGGCGGCGCCGGGCTCGACATCTACTACAAGGCGTCGTGGATGCTCCACACCCTGCGCGGGCTGATCGGCGACCGCGCGTTCTTCGACGCGACGCGCCTTGCGGTCTATGGCCGCGCCGACCCGAAGCCGGGCAATTTCACGCCGCGGTTCGGATCGAGCAGGGAGTTCGAAGGCCTTGTCCGCCGCACGACGGGGAAGGACTATGGATGGTTCTTCGACGTCTATCTCCGCCAGGCCGCGCTGCCCGAGCTGGTCGAGCGCCGCGACGGCGGGCGGCTGTCGCTGGCATGGACCGTCCCGGGCGGTGGAGCGTTTCCCATGCCTATCGAGGTTCAGGTCGACGGCAGGACCCAGGTCGTGGCGATGACCGGCGGCAAGGGCAGCCTGTCGGTTCCGGCGGCGGCGCATGTCGTGATCGACCCCGACGCGAAGATCCTGCGACGCAGTGTCGCCATCGAGGAAACGCAGGCATGGAACGCTCGACCCAAGACCGCGAAACCCTGACGGAGGGCATGCTGGTGCCGCGGATCGCCGAGATGGCGGCGATCTTCATGGTCGGCGACGGGCTGATCGCGCTGGTCCAGCCGCGCCGCCACGTCGACCTGTGGAAGGACCGCGCGCTGGGCGCCGAGATCACCGTGCGGCCGTTCGTCGACCGTCCGGGCCGGCGTCGCCTCTACGCGCTGGCACAGATCGCCGCCGGCCTGGCGCTGGCGGCTCGCCAAAGGCCGTGACCGTCCGCCGCCTGCCGTGGTGGGCGCTCCTGCTCGCGGGCTGCGATCCGCATTCGGCGACGCCGGTAGCCGCCGGAACCGCGGGCGGCGATGCCAGCGCCGGCGCTGCGGTATTCCGCCGCTGTGCTGCCTGCCACACCATCAGCCGCAACGGCTCCGATACCGATGGCCCGAACCTGTACGGCGTGGTCGGCGCGCCCGTCGCCGAACGCCGCCCGCGCTTCGCTTATACCGCCGCGTTGCAGGCGTTCGGCGGTCGCTGGGATCGCAAGCGCCTGGATGCGTGGCTCGCCAATCCGCGCCGCGTCGTCCCCGGTACCGCGATGGCCTTCGCGGGACTGCCCGACCCGAAGGACCGCGCCGACGTCATCGCCTATCTCGCCGCCAACGGCCCCTGACGCGTCACGGCACCACCGTCGTGAACAGATAGGCCGCGAAGATCACCAGGTGGACCGCGCCCTGCAGCACCGTCGTCCGGCCGGTTCCCAGCGACAGCGTCGCCACGAACAGCGACAGCGCCAGCAGCACCAGCCCCTTCGGATCGATCCCCAGCGCGATCGGCAGGTCGAGCATTAGCGACACGATCGCCACGCTGGGGATCGTCAGCCCGATCGTCGCCAGCGCCGACCCCAGCGCGAGGTTGAGGCTGGTCTGCAACCGGTCGCGCCGCGCCGCCTTGTACGCCGCCAGGCTTTCGGGCGCGAGCACCAGCGCGGCGATCACCACGCCGACCACCGCCTGCGGCAGTCCCGCCGCCACCACCGCCGCCTCGATCGTCGGCGACAGCGTCTTCGCCAGGAGCACCACCGCGACCAGCGCGACCAGCAGCACGCCGAACGCGATATACGTCGCGCGGGTCGAGGGCGGCGCGGCGTGGTCGTCCTTGCCCTCGGTCGCAGGCAGGAAATAATCGCGGTGCCGCACCGTCTGCACCAGCACGAAGGTCGCGTAGAGGATCAGGGACACCACTGCGACGAACACCAACTGCGACGGCGCGTAGGTCGGCCCCGGCGTCGATGACGTGTAGTTGGGCAGCACCAGCGACAGCACCACCATCGCCGCGAGCACGCCCAGCGCGGCACTGGCGCCCTTCAGTGTGAAGCGCTGCTCGTGGTGACGGAGCGCGCCCGCCAGCAGGCACAGCCCGACGATGAAGTTCACGATGATCATGATCGCCGCGAACACCGTGTCGCGCGCGAGCGTCGCGGCGTCGCCGGCGTTCGACAGCATCAGCGAGACGATCAGCGACACCTCGATCACCGTCACCGCGATCGCCAGCACCAGCGTTCCGAACGGTTCGCCGACCTTGTGTGCGACGACCTCGGCATGATGCACCGCCGCCAGCACGCTGCCGATCAGGATGACCACGGCGGCGACGGTGCCGGGCGTGCCCATCTTGGCGAGCCCCAGGAGCACGGCGAGAAGCCCCAGGACCGGCGCGACCAGCGTCCAGGGCGGCAGTGCCGCGCGGTCGGGCATGGTCTCGCCGTCGGTCGGCAGGGCAGCGGTCGAAGGGGTGGCGGTGGCGATAGTTCGGCTCCTTCGTTGCGGTCACATAACGAATGCGCGAGCGCCACGATGGGTCCGTTGCCCGCCTGCCGGCGGATCGCGCAGCCAGCGATCGAACATACCAACCTCTAAGCGATCATACGATTGACGATGCGCTCACCCGGCAAGGCGTTGGCCCATCGCCAGTCTGCTGATAGGCTAGGCCCCAGGCTACGAACCAACAGGGGGAACGATGCTTTACCATAGCAGGATACTGGTCGGCACGACGGTCGGATTGATGCTGCTCGGCGGCTGCTCGGGCAAGAACGACAAGACCGGAAGCAATGCGACGACCGCAGCAGTCACGCCGGCGAAGATCACGCCGCGAACGCCAAAACCCGGCTTGTGGGCGATGACCGTCACCGCGGCGGGAATGCCGAACCCGATGACGATGCGCACCTGCATGGCCGCGACCGCGCCGGGCAGCACGTCCTTCACGCCGCCGCCGCAGCCGGGACAGACCTGCGCGAAAAGCTCGGTCGTGCCGACCGCGACCGGCTATACGATCGACACGGAATGCAGCGCCAACGGCATGACCATGGCGATCCAGGGGACGGTCTCCGGCGACTTCTCGACCAGCTTCCGCACCGATCTCGTCACCCGCATGACCGGCGCCAACATGCCGGCCGCCGCCGCAACCGGGACGAAGTCCTCGGTCGACGCCAAATATCTCGGCGCCTGTCCCGCGGACATGAAACCCGGCGAGAGCAGGCAAGGCTGACCCCGATGAGACGAGCCCACCGCGTTTGGTTCGGCTATCTGCTAACGGGTCTTGACGCCGATCTGATGGTGCTCCGGATCATACAGGACCGACCATCGGAAATACGGCGCGAACCCGAGTGACAGCCGCGTATCGGCGCCACCCGGTTCGTAAAGCAATTTGGTGGCCTGGTCGCGCCGACCGGTCGTTGCGGCGAAACCCTGTGTCACCGTCGCG
The DNA here is from genome assembly GCF_042466235.1 of Sphingomonas sp. R86521. Taxonomy (NCBI): domain Bacteria; kingdom Pseudomonadati; phylum Pseudomonadota; class Alphaproteobacteria; order Sphingomonadales; family Sphingomonadaceae; genus Sphingomonas; species Sphingomonas sp. R86521. The sequence goes on from NZ_JAXHBY010000001.1 coordinate 2,806,894, forward strand.
CCGGTACCGACGGTGACGGTGATAGCGGTGTCGTTCGGCCAGGGGCGGAACGGCGCCGCGCGGATCACCCGCAAGCCGCTGGCCCCGGTGTCGAATATCGCACGCCCGCAGATTTTCTGCGGCCCGATCAGGCACCCCGGGGTCGTGCCGTCGCCATCGACGGCAAGGCGCGCGTAGCCGGCAAGTTCGGCATCGTCCGGATTGAGCACGATGCGCCCCACAGCGTCGGCTGTGCGTGGCAAATCGATAATCCATCGCCGTACACCGAGTTGCTCGAAGGGGTTGTCGATCGCATCTCGCTCGAGCCGAATGCCGAGGATCGCGGCAAAGCCCTGCCCCGGGATGCCGTCGCCCTGGATGCCGTAGGTCGGGAGGTCCATATGGGCGACCGGACAGTCCGGGTGCCGTGCCGTGCAGCCGACGCTGGTGATCCGCATCAGGGTGACCGGTCGCGCGATGGTACCGGCCGCGACGTTCGCGACGACCGCGCGGCCCTCGAACGCGGTGCCCGACCCATAGCTATAGGCCACTCTCGGCCCGCTATCCGCGGCCTGGTCGCCCAATCCGCGGGGCAGTACACGCAAGCCGGTTGACCCGGTGTCGATCCCCACCTCGACCGGCCGCCCGTCGATCGTCAACGTGGTTGAAAATCGCCGATCACCATTGGGAAGATCGACCAGACGGACCGGCAGTTCGGCACGCTGAGCGTGCGCCGCATTTGCCGTCAGCATCAGCGCTGCCAGGATAATTCGAGGAACCATGAAAGCCTCGCCTATGGTCGGACGCACCATCTAGGTCGTGTCGGCATTACAGCGTGCTGACGTGAGCATGACATCGACTGCACGCAACTCTCGCCGCCGCTTTGTCTTGAGCGACTTGCACTTCAGCCTCTCGGACTGGCTAGTATCGCGCGATCGAAGATTGCCTGGAGCCGGCAAACTCTGGCGCGACGTCCGCCAACCGCCCCGCCTGCTTAGCCGCGTGCCGACGATCGACAGGCCATCCGGTGAAGCACGTAACTCGCGAACGGCTTTTCGACGGCCTTGCGATCGCGCGCGACGATATCCCAGGTGAGAGTGTCGCCCGACATCCGCCAGCGGTTCACGTACGCTCGGTCGGGATATTGGTAGGTGATGTCGAACCCGCCCGTCCGGATGTCCCCGCGTCCCTCGACTGCGAAGGCGCCGCCAAAACTGTCTGCCCAATATCCGACGACGGAGCTAGGCGCTGTCCCGGTCGGCTTGCCAGCTCCCCCGAAGACGATATGCGCCGCGTATTGATCCTCCGGATCGGCAAGCGCGCTGCTAGCCGCCTCCACCGCCAGCATGGCATCCTGGACGATCGGATAGGCGTTGACGGCGACGGCGACGGCCTTGCCCATCACACTGCCTTCCCCCTGCCAGCACCCCGTGAGCGCACGGACCGACGCCGGCACAGGCGTGCCCCCCGGCTCCATACCCAAGCCAGCAGACGGCGCCGCGAGCAGCACCGCTACGATACAAAGCTTTCCGATCATGTGCCCCCCTGCCCCCGTCTAGACCGGGAAATCGACGAAGCAAGGCACGTCAGCCGATCGCCACCGGCAGTGCCGAACCTCACGGTGCTACAAGCGGACTGCCAGCTAACCATCAGTTGCAGACATCTCCGATCGGCGACTACACATCGTCATGCGCGTTCATGGAAGCTGTCACTGCGGCAATGTACAGATCGAATTGCCGAGTCCGCCCGCGTGGGTGGCAGACTGTAATTGCTCGCTCTGCCGCCGGACCGCGTGGCGTACCGCTTACTACCCGCCCGACGACGTCCGCATTTTGGGCGAAACCGTCGCCTATGTCTGGGGCGATCGCATGATCGGCATCCACCATTGTCCGGTGTGCGGCTGCGGCACCCATTGGCAGACGCTCGGCGAGGATTTCGGCAAGATCGGCATCAATGCGCGCTTGCTCGACGATTTCGATGAAAGCGCCGTCGAAGTCAGGAAATTCGACAACGCAGCGTGACGCCGACGTGCGCGTTCCACCACCAAACGACATTCCAACCGGCAATCGATCGAACGGCCTCTAGCGCCCAATGTCGGGCGTTCAGGCTGGCGCTCCGGGCTTCCGATAACGGCCATTCGTTCACGGATGTAGGAAGGGGAACGATAGCCCCTTATGTCTCGACCCACGACGGTCAAAATCTGATAGCCTCACACGTTGCTGCGTACCGCGTTTTGATCGGGTTCGACACGTTCCGCCAACAATGTCAAAGGCCACGTCAGCAAAGGTTGCGAGGCGTTCATAGGCGCCATGCTCGGTTTGACAGAGCCCCTCCATTGAGTGGCAGCGTCATAGGGCCTTGCCGAAAACGAGCCCACCTGGCAGCGCCTGCCCGCTGATATCGTCAACCAGGACATGGCCCTCCTCAACCAGTGCCCGCCATCCGGAAAACAATACATTCTGATCGGCAAACCAAAGACCCCTGCCGCCTCGCGCGTCGAACATACCCACTGCCAGTCTTTTCAGCAGCTGCGCCGATGCGATACCGTCCGGAGTCGGGCGAACCGTGAGGGCGCCTGCCTGCACCGTTTGCCACGGATGTGCGCGGAAGCCCGCGCGCTTGATCCGAAAGCCGATATCACCGCCTGTTGCAAATCCGCCTAACGGTCGCGTCAAGGCGGCGTCGATGTCGCTGACCAGGACAGGGCGATCGTACATATCCAAAATCTGCGGTAGCCTCACGAACCGCGTCATGGCGTACCAGGTCCGCCGATCGGGCCCGGCATAGACCTCCGACGAAATCGAGATCCTCGACCATAGATCGCGTGCCGCGCTTTCGATCCAAGCGAGATCGTCTGCTGCCGGATCAACGAGATGAACGTGCAAGGATGCCTCGGGGGCCCAGGTGGCGACCGACTGCAGATAGGCGGGGGCAAAGGCGCGCAGATAGATGCCGTCACAGGCGACGAACAGCACCGACGTGCCCGTCGCGCCGCGATGTTCAATACGCGCGGGTGTGATTTTCAAAGAGTCGGCCGTCCGCCAGGCCGCGAGATCGCCCGATCCGATGACGCTCCGACTACCGACCGAGCTTGGCCATAGGATATCGGCTTCGGAGCCGACGGCCTGGTACAGCGCCGCCGCTGCGTCGCGATCGCCTGTCAGATGCGCGAGACACGCGCGGTAGAGGATGCTCCAAGGCTGCGCACCGAAGCGGTCCTCGCTACGCGCACATAGATCGGCAATCCTAACCCGGTTCGGCTCGTCCGAACCCTCAGCGGAGAGAATGGCGCGGCAGAGAACATCGAAGCTCGTGCCGAGGAACGGTCGCGAACCGCGCCCGTTGGCCAATGCGGCATCGATCTGCGGACCCAAGATGTCGATGACTGGACGCACCTGATCGGCTCGCGCAAAATATCGGACCTGCTGCAACGTCAGCGTCTCGGCTTCGGTGAGAATAGAGGTCAAATCAGAACCGGTACCCGAAGAGCCAAGAACACGATCGGGAATGCACCATGATCGTTACCATGCATGACAATCACGCCAAGGTGTCAGCGCGGCAACGGAGACCGAACGGTTTTTTCGACGCAAAATACATCGAAAAAGCTTAGCGGGCGGTACGATTGTTGCAACCGGTTTTGGCGCTTGCGGTGCTACCGGTTCGTGGACACCAAGATACAATGTTCTCGAAGCCGGAGAGTTTGAATGCGGCGGAAGTCCAAGCTCGAGGCGGCAACGTCGGTCCGCCATCCGGCCGTGGCGGAAGCCCAGGCCGCGCGGGACTTGAGGTTTGCTCGACCTGCTTTGCGATACAAGGGCGATAGCGCCTGAGCGCAAATGCCCGCGGCATGACGAAAATTACAGGTTCTGTATTGCGCTGGGACCGACAGATTCCCGACACTTCCATGATCCATAATGCTATGACCGGCGCCGTAGCATGCGACGATTACTCGTGTCTCCGGACGGCGGGTATCGCGCCCCTCGCACCTGAAAGCCGCCGTTCCGCTTTCCACCAGAAAGCGCCATTCGGATGAGTGATTAACAAAGCGACCGTTGGCGGCAGGTCTCTTGCACGGCCGAAAATCAGCATCCAGCGTTTCTAGCCTTGTACCCGCAAGTTCTAGGTCCGGGATCAACTCCAGATGACGGTCAGGATGGCGCGGCGCCGTCGTTAGGTGCGGACATTATGGAGCGAACCCCTTCCTCCTCCACCACCATCCCCAAACGCAAAACGAGCGCCGATCGCTCGACGCCCGCTCGCTACTTCATCACCAAAGGATCAGGCGGCGTCGCCGGTCTTTTCCTTCTTGGTGTAGACGCGGATCGGTTCCTTGCGGCCTTCGATCACGTCCTTGTCGATCATCACTTCGTCGACGCCGTCCATTCCGGGCAGGTCGAACATCGTGTCGAGCAGGATGCTCTCGAGGATCGAGCGCAGCCCGCGGGCACCGGTCTTGCGCTCGATCGCCTTCTTGGCGACCGTCACCAGCGCGTCGTCGGTGAAGTCGAGCTCGACCGACTCCATCTCGAATAGCTTCTGGTACTGCTTAACCAGCGCGTTCTTCGGCTCGCTCAGGATCTTGACCAGCGCGGGGATGTCGAGATCCTCGAGCGTCGCGATCACCGGAAGGCGACCGACGAATTCCGGGATCAGGCCGAACTTCAGCAGATCCTCGGGCTCGACCGACTTCAGCGTCTCGCCGGTCTTACGCTCGTCCGGCCCGGCGACGAATGCGCCGAAGCCGATCGACTTGCCCTGCAGGCGGTCGCCGATGATCTTCTCGATACCGCTGAACGCGCCACCGCAGATGAACAGGATGTTGGTCGTGTCGACCTGCAGGAACTCCTGCTGCGGATGCTTCCGCCCACCCTGCGGCGGCACCGACGCGGTCGTGCCCTCCATCAGCTTGAGCAGCGCCTGCTGGACGCCCTCGCCCGACACGTCGCGGGTGATCGAAGGGTTCTCGGCTTTCCGCGAAATCTTGTCGATCTCGTCGATATAGACGATCCCGCGCTGCGCCCGCTCGACGTTATAGTCGGACGCCTGGAGCAGCTTCAGGATGATGTTCTCGACATCCTCGCCGACATAGCCCGCTTCGGTCAGCGTGGTCGCGTCAGCCATCGTGAACGGCACGTCGAGGATGCGGGCCAGCGTCTGCGCGAGCAGCGTCTTGCCGCAACCGGTCGGCCCCATCAGCAGGATGTTCGACTTCGACAGCTCGACGTCCGCACCCTTGGCGCCGTGGTTGAGGCGCTTGTAGTGGTTGTGGACCGCGACCGACAGGACGCGCTTGGCGCGCTTCTGGCCGATCACATAATCGTCGAGGACGTTGCAGATTTCCTGCGGGGTCGGCACGCCGCCGTCCTTCTTGGACACCAGCGCCGACTTCGTCTCCTCGCGGATGATGTCGTTGCACAGCTCTACGCACTCGTCGCAGATGAAGACGGTCGGACCCGCGATCAGCTTGCGCACTTCGTGCTGCGACTTGCCGCAGAACGAGCAATAGAGGGTGCTCTTCGAGTCGCCACCGCTCAGCTTCGTCATCAAAACCTTCCTCGGTGCAGGTCCACCTGCACATATGTGGGCCGGACATGGTAGCCCGGCCGTGTTCCATCCGACAATGGCCTATCCGGCCAAATCGGACGGCCTATGGCTCAACCCGCCTTACGCCGGGTTCGCCGTGTCGTCTGCAGGCGCCGGGCGCTTGTCGAATACCTCGTCAACCAGGCCGAACGCCTTGGCTTCCTCGGCTTCGAGGAAGGTGTCGCGGTCCATCTTGCGCTCGATCTCCTCGATCGGCTGGCCGGTGTACTGCGCGTACAGTTCGTTCATCCGCTTGCGGATGCGCAGGATCTCGCGCGCCTGGATCTCGATGTCGCTGGCCATGCCCTGCGCGCCTCCCGAAGGCTGGTGGATCATGATCCGCGCGTTGGTCATCGCGACTCGCATGCCCTTCTCGCCCGATGCGAGCAGGAAGCTGCCCATCGACGCGGCCTGGCCGACGCAGACGGTGCCGACGCGCGGCCGGATGTACTGCATGGTGTCGTGGATCGCCATGCCCGCCGTGACGACACCGCCCGGCGAGTTGATGTACATGAAGATGTCCTTCTTCGGGTTCTCGGACTCGAGGAAGAGCAGCTGCGCGGTGATCAGCGAGGCCATGCCGTCCTCGACGCCACCGGTCACGAAGATGATGCGCTCGCGGAGCAGGCGCGAGAAGATGTCGAACGAGCGCTCGCCGCGGTTCGACTGTTCGATGACGATGGGAACCAGGCCCGCGTTCGTCTGCTGCAGGCCGAGCCCGGCATTGGCCAGGGGCGCCGCGAAGTCGCCGGTCTCGAACGGATTATGCATGGAAATCTCTCTAATGCCCCAGTGAGCCGCCAACATCGGCGCTTGCAGTGGGGAGTTCAAGCCCCGGGCTTGCCATCTCGCCCGCTACCGATACCGCCATCCCGGCTTGGCGCGCGGTGTGCGAGATACGCCAGTCGCCGCACCTCGCGTCGCCCGCGCACCACGGTGTCGAGGATCAACCCGGTAAACACGTTGAGCGCCGCGAACAGGCCCAGGCCCGTGATCAGGATCGCGGTCGGAAAGCGCGGGACCTGATGGATTTCGATATAGGTCAGCACCAGCGGGATGCCGAGGATCAGCCCGAGCAGCGCGAACGCCCCGCCGACCGTGCCGAAGAACCACAATGGCCGCTCGATCCGGTACAGCGTCAGGATGGTGCCGAGGATGCGCCAGCCATCGCTGTAGGTGCTGAGCTTCGACGTCGATCCTTCGGGCCGCGCGTAATACGGCGTCTCGATCTCCGCGGTCGGCATCTTGAGTTCGAGCGCGTGGACGCTGATCTCGGTCTCGATCTCGAACCCGGCCGACAACGACGGGAAGCTCTTCACGAACCGCCGTGAGAACACGCGGTAGCCTGACAGGATATCGGTGAAGCTTCGCCCGAACAGCCGCGCGAGCATGCCGGTCAGCAGCGCGTTGCCGAACTGGTGCCCGCGGCGATAGGCTTCGGCGGCTTCGTGGATGCGGCTGCCGACGATCATGTCGAGCTGATCGTCGAGCAGCCGTGCGACCAGCGCCGGCGCAGAGGCGGCGTCATAGGTCGCGTCGCCGTCCGCCATCACATAGATGTCGGCATCGACGTCCGCGAACATCCGCCGCACGACCGCGCCCTTGCCCTGGATCCGCTCGCTGCGCACGACGGCACCGGCGGCGCGCGCGACGTCGATCGTGCGATCGGAACTGTTGTTGTCGTAGACGTAGATGGTCGCGCCGGGCAACGCGGCACGGAACCCCGCCACGGTCTGCGCGATCGCCGCGTCTTCGTTGTAGCAGGGCAGCAGGACTGCGATCGTCGGTTCGGTCACGCTCGGCCCCACTGCTACTCCACCCCGGCGAAGGCCGGGGCCCAATTGCGGAAGGCGTATAACGGAGTATCGCGCTCCATTACATCGGCCTTCCCAATTGGGCCCCGGCCTTCGCCGGGGTGGGTGTTTGACCGACCCGGCGAACGCCGGGCCGGTCGTCGACGCTTACGCCTCTTCGGTCTTCGCCTTCTTCGCGCGCGGCTTCTTCACCGGTACGTCGGCCGCTTCGGTACCCTCGGCGTTCTCGGCAGCAACCGGCGACGATTCCGTCACCGCGGTCTCGGCCTCGACCGGAGCAGCCTTCTTCTTCGCGGCCTTCTTCGCCGGCGCGGCCTCACCCTCTGCAGCGGCGCCCTCGGCAGGAGCAGCCTCGTCGGTCACGGCCTCGGCCTTGGCCTTCTTGCCGGCCTTCTTGGGCTTGTGGTTGTCGTGATCATGCACGTGCGTGCCGCTCGCGAAACCATCCTCGCTCTCGATCGCGGCTTCCAGCTCTTCGCGGGTCGCGTCGCGGTCGGTGATCTCGGCCTTCTCGAACAGGAAGTCGACGACCTTGTCCTCGTACAGCGGCGCGCGCAGCTGGGCGGCCGCCATCGGCTCCTGCTGGACATACTGCATGAACTGCTGGCGCTGCTCGGCGGGATACTGCTGGGCGGCCTGCGCGATCAGGCGCTGCATTTCCTGCTGCGAAACCTCGACGCCGTTGGCTTGGCCGATCTCGGACAGCAACAGCCCCAGGCGCACGCGACGCTCGGCGATCTTGCGGTAATCGTCACGCTCGCCTTCCATCTCGGCCATCGCGGCCTCCGGATCGGCCTCATGCGTGGCTTCGTGCTGCAGCTGCGACCAGATCTGCTGGAACTCGGCCTCGACCATCGACGGCGGAACCTCGAAGTCATGACCCTCGGCGAGCTGGTCGAGCAGCTTGCGCTTCATGTGGGTGCGCGTGAGCCCGTTATGCTCCTGCTCGATCTGGCCCTTGAGCAGACCGGTCAGCTGCTCGAGGCTCTCGAGACCCAGGTTCTTTGCCAGGTCCTCGTCGATCACGCTCTCGCCCGCGGTCTTCACCGACTTGACGGTGATGTCGAAGGTCGCGGGCTGGCCGGCCAGCGACTTCTCCTGGTATTCCTCGGGGAAGGTGACGTTGAGCGTGCGCTCCTCGCCGGTCTTGATCCCGACCAACTGGTCCTCGAACCCGGGGATCAGCCGACCCGCGCCCAGCTCGACGCCCATGTCGGTGCCGGTGCCGCCGTCGAAGGCGACGCCGTCGCTGGTCTTGCCGACGAAGTCGACGGTGACCAGGTCGCCCATCTTGGCTTCATAGCCCTCGGCGGCATCGTCCCACTTCTTCTGCTGGTCGGCGAACTTCTGGAGCTGCTCGGTGACCGCGTCGTCGGCGACGGGAACGGTCAGGCGCTCCAGCTTCAGGCTGTCGATCGCGGGTGCCGGGACCTGCGGCAGGACCTCCATCTCGACCTTGACGGTCGCGTCCTTGCCGACGTCATAGCCATCGACCAGCTCGACCGAGGGCTGCATCGCGGGGCGCAGCTGCTTCTCGGCGACGAGGGTCTGGACGCCTTCCTGGATCGCGGCGTTCAGCGCGTCCTGCGCCAGCGCCGGACCGTGCATCTTGCGCACCAGGTTGGCGGGCACCTTGCCGGGGCGGAAGCCGGGCATCTTCATCTGCGGCGCCAGGCGCTTCAGCTCGACATCGACCTTGGAGTCGATATCCTTTGCGGTGATGGTGAGCGTGTAGGCGCGCTTGAGGCCCTCGTTCAACGTCTCGACAGTCTGCATGTCCGGCCTTTGTCTATAAGAGCATTCGGAAAAATTCGTGTGGCGTTCCCCGCCGAGGCGACGGGTCTGGTGCGGGCGAAGGGACTCGAACCCCCACATCTTGCGATGGCAGGACCTAAACCTGCTGCGTCTACCAGTTCCGCCACGCCCGCATGGACACCGTCGTAGCGGGCGCGTCTATACCAACGATGCGGTCGGGGGCAAGCGCAGAGGCAACCGCGGCGGCGCTTGCGCGTTCAACACCCCAGAAGGAGACGCGATATGGCTACCCAGCCCCCAGCCGAAACCCCAGTCCCGGGCTCGCCCGCCGAGCCGACCGTGGCGCCCCCCGAATTCAACCCGCCGCCGCCCGACGTCGTCGTGCCCGACCCCGGCGCACCGAACGACCCGTCGCCGATCCAGCCCGAAGTCTGAAGGACCGAAATGACCGATCCGCATAAAGCCACCGATCCCGAAACCCTCCCCGAGGACCGCGACGAGGATAGCCGCAGCGACCTCGAACAGGTCGTCGCGTCGCGCTCCGACGCGGTGGAACGCGGCGATGGCGGCGAGGAACCCGCGACGTTCACCGATACCGGAATGCCCGACGGCGTCGGCGGCTCGGGCGGCGTGGTGAAGAACCAGGACTCCGACGCACAGTAACGAGGCGCCTCACCGTCATGCCAGCGAAGGCTGGCATCTCCCGGTTTGCGGCACTTCGATAACCTCACCCACTCCGTCACCCTGAACTCGTTTCAGGGTCCACCGCACCACAACCGCTATCGATAGTGGCGAGGTGGAAGCTGAAACAAGTTCAGCATGACGGAAGACGGGGTCACGAGCCCCGAAGGCTCAATCCTTCTTCACCCGAAGGCTCAATCCTTCTTCAAATGCCGCCGCCCGAGCAGTTCCGCGATCTGCACCGCATTCAACGCCGCGCCCTTGCGCAGGTTATCGCTGACACACCACAGCGAGATCCCGTTCTCCACCGTCGGATCCTCGCGCACCCGGCTGATGAACGTCGCGAACTCACCGACGCATTCGATCGGCGTGATGTACCCGCCATCCTCGCGCTTATCGATCAGCATGATCCCCGGCGCCTCGCGCAGCAGGTTCTGCGCTTCCTCGGCCGAAATTTCGTTCTCGAACTCGATGTTGATCGCTTCCGAATGGCCGACGAACACCGGAACCCGGACGCAGGTCGCGCTGATCTTGATCTTGGGGTCGAGAATCTTCTTGGTCTCGACGACCATCTTCCACTCTTCCTTGGTCGATCCGTCGTCGAGGAAGACGTCGATGTGCGGGATCACGTTGAACGCGATCTGCTTGGTGAACAGCTTGGGCTCGGCAGGATCGCCGACGAAGATGTTGCGGCTCTGCTCAAACAGCTCGTCCATGCCCTGCTTGCCCGCGCCCGACACCGACTGATAGGTCGCGACGACGACGCGCTTGATCTTGGCGGCATCGTGCAGCGGCTTCAGCGCCACCACCATCTGCGCGGTCGAGCAGTTCGGGTTGGCGATGATGTTGCGGATCTTGTAGCCGTCGATCGCGTCGGCGTTCACCTCGGGCACGATCAGCGGCACGTCGGGGTCCATCCGGTACAGCGACGAATTGTCGATCACCGTGCAGCCGGCAGCCGCGAACTTCGGCGCGTACACCGCGGTCGCGGTCGACCCGATCGCGAACAGCGCCATGTCCCAGCCCGCGGGATCGAAATTCTCGATGTTCTGGACTTTGATCTGCTTGCCGGTGTCGCCGTAGTCGACCATCTCGCCCTGGCTGCGCGACGATGCGACGCACGCGATCTCATCCGCCGGAAACTCGCGCTCCGCCAGGATATTGAGCATTTCACGCCCGACATTGCCGGTCGCGCCCGCGACCACGATCCGATAACCCATCAAACTTCTCCGATTGCACGAGCCCCGCGAGGCTTCGGCGGCGTCCTTAAACGTCTCGAACAGCGCTCGCCAGCTAACTTTATTTCGTGCCACGCAAGTTCCACCCACTCCGTCATCCTGACGAAAGTCAGGACCCAGAGCCCCAAACGCCACCGCCCGTGGCTCTGGGTCCCGGCTTTCGCCGGGATGACGAAGGGGATGGCGTTACTGCGCCGGCGAGACCGGCAGGACGGACGCGACCGGCTTGTCCTTCACGGTCCGATCCAGGAAGTTCAAGATCGTCCCCCAGACATGCTCGCTGATCCCCGGCCCCGCCACGCGGTGCGTATACCCCGGGTAGAACATCATCTCGAACGGCGTCGCGGTCGCCTGCATCCTTGCCGCGACCTTGGTCGAATTGTCGAGGAACACGTTGTCGTCCGCCATGCCGTGGATCAGCAGCAGCGGATCGACGATCCTGTTCGCCTCCTCGACCGCCGCGGACCCCGAATAGCTCGCCGGATCGACCCGCGGATCGCCCAGATAGCGTTCGGTGTAATGCGTATCGTACAGCTGCCAGTCGGTGACCGGCGCACCCGACACCGCTGCGGCATATACGCCCGGCGTCTTCTCCAGCATCTTCAGCGACATGTACCCGCCATACGACCAGCCATAGGTCGCGATCTTGCTCGGCTCGACGAACGGCAGCGTCTTCAGATAGTTCGCCCCTGCCAGCTGGTCCTCGACCTCGACCGTGCCCATCGCATGATAGATCTGGTCCTCGAACGCTTTCCCGCGGTTGTACGAACCGCGGTTGTCGATCTTGAAATAGATCCAGCCGCGATCGACCAGATATTGCGGCAACGCCCCCTGCCAGCCGCGGGTGACGATCTGGCCGGTGCCGGGCCCGCCGTAATGTTCGAAGAACACCGGGTATTTCTTGCCGGGCTCCAGCGGCGGGGTGATCATCTCGTAATACAGCGTCATGCCGTTCTTGGCCTTCAGCGTCCCGAACTTGGTCTCCTGGTGGCTGGCCAGATACGGGTAATAGGGGTGCCCCTCGACCACCGCATTCTCGTTGATCCACGACAGCCGCCTGCCGTCCTCGCCCGCCAGATAGACCTGGGTCGGCTGCTTCGGGTTCGAGCGCGAGACGATGAAGCGCGTGCCCGCATCGTCCATCGTCGCGCTGTTCCACCAGCCCGCTTCGGTCAGCCGGGTGATCGCATTGGGCTTGGCGATATCGACCGCGTAGAGATGCTGTTCGAGCACGTCGTCCTTGTTGCCCAGGAAGAACAGCCGCCCCTTGGCCTGGTCGACCCCGACCAGGTCGGTGACTACCCAGCTGCCCCTGGTCAGCTGCGTCCACTTGCCCGCGGCGAAGCGATAGAGATGGCCATAGCCGCTGCGCTCGGACCGCCAGATCAGGCTGCCGTCCTTCAGCACGCGGTAGGCGTCGGACAGATTGAGCCAGCTCTTCGTGCCCGATTTCTCGGTGAACAGGACGGTCGACTTGCCGGTCGCGGGATCGACCCGCAGCATTTCCATCAGCTTCTGGTCGCGGCTCTGGCGCTGCACCAGCAGCTGCGACCCGTCCGGCGTCCAGTCGACTCGCGCCAGATAGATGTCGGGGTTGGTGCCCAGGTCGACCTTGACCTGCCCCGACCCGTCCGCCTTCATGATGTACAGGTCGACCAGCACGTTGGGCGTGCCCGCGGCGGGGTAGCGCTGTTCATAGACCTTGGTCCCGGTCGCGCCGATCGACGCGCGCGTCGCGGTGTGGACCGGCGCTTCGTCGAACCGCTCGACCGCGACGAAGCGCTCGTCGGGCGACCACCAATAGCCGGTGTCGCGGTGCATTTCCTCCTGCGCCACGAATTCCGCCTCGCCGAAATGCACGGTACCGCCGCCGCCCTTCGATATCGCACGCGCCTCGCCGCCTCCCAGCGGCTGCACGAACACGTTCTGGTCGCGGACGAACGAGACGAAGCCGCCCTTGGGGCTGACCACCGGGTTCAGCTCGCCGCCCGGCGTGTTGGTCAGCCGCTTGGCCGCGCCGTCCAGTCCCGCGAGGTACAGGTCGCCGTCCAGCGGCACCAGGATCGACTTGCCGTCCGGCGCCCAGTCGTACGCGACGATCCCCTTCGATCCGCCGATCCGCGCGCGCTCGCGCTGCATCTTCTCGGCCTCGGTCAGTTCGGCGCCGCTGCCGACCTGCTTGGAATCGACCAGCATCCGCTCCGTCCCGGTGCTGGTGTCGCGCGCCCACAGGTCGAGCCGCTCCTTCTCGTCGGCACGCGGCCGCAGGAAGGTGAGCAGGCTGCCGTCGGGCGACAGTTTCAGCGCACGCGGCTGCGGGCCGGACAGGTCGGGGCTGCCGAACACCCGCGCCATCGTCAGGTCGCCGGGCTGCACGACTTCCGCTGGCCGGACCGGCGCAGCAGGATCCGTAGCGGGCGAAGGCGTAGCAGGCGCAGGCGTCTTCTGCACGTCGTCAGCGGCCATCGCGGCCGTCCCGACCGACGCCAGGGCAAGTCCAAGCAACCATGTACGCATCCTACCGTCTCCGTGGGGACCCGCCGGACGGACGCCGGTGGCCGGGCTGCGTTATCGCGGCGTCGCCGACATCCGTAAAGACCGGATCGTGCCGCGCATTCCCCATCTTCGCGCACCTTTACCGGGCGTTCACTACGTCTTCACCTCGTGTTTACGCCCTTGCTGTAGGTGCCAGCATGAACATTGGCATGAGGGACAGTCCCGCCTGCAACGCGACGGAACACAATGATCTCGCAACCGGCATCGAATGGCGCGCAAGGCGGCGCATGGGACCTGTTGGTCCGCCTTGCCGCGGCCGATGGCAGCGCGTCGCATCCGCATCTGCAGCGCCTGACCCAGGGTGGCCCCGCGCAGCGCAACCTGTCGGACGCGGTCCACGCGATCTGTGCGGTCCACGGCGACCATCCCGGCATGGTCGAGGAAGCGCAGAACCGCGATGCCCAGCCCGAGGCGCATCACTGGCTGGTCGCGGTTTCGCAGGGCTTTGCGGTCGAACGCTCCTATCTCGCCCAGCTGCTCGCCGCGGTCGGCCCGCTGCCCTCGACCCCGGGCCAGTCCGAGACCGCGAGCGCTTTGATCGCCGAGCGCCATACCCTCGAGATGCTCGCACGCTCCGATCGTGCCGGCTGTGCGACCGGCGCGGTCGGCGCACTGCTGCAGGACTGGACGCAGATTCGCCGCGTCCTCGATACCGCCGCGATGCGGTTCGGGGTCGACGTCTGGCGCTCCGCCCTGCCGCCCGAAACCGAGATCGCAGAGGCCATCGCCGCGTTCGGCGACACCCCCGCCCGCGAACGCGCGATCGCATTCGGCGCGCAACAGCTCTTCGCCCAGCACCGCGGCCTGTGGTCCCTGCTCGAAGCCCGCGCCAGCGCCCGCGGCGACCTCTAGAACCCCTACTCCGCGCCGTCCCTCCCTCCGTCATCCCGGGCTCGTCCCGGGATCCAGGGTAACGAGCGGTGGCGTTTGGAGCTCTGGATCCCGGGACGAGCCCGGGATGACGAACGCGAGGATCACGAACGCAGCATCACGGACGCGGGGACGACGGACATAGGCAGGGTGCTTGCGCGCCGCGCCGCGAACCCTCTATCGCTAACCGACAATCGCCACCCGGGAACCACCATGAAGCGCTTCGAAGGCACGCAAAGCTATGTCGCGACCGACGACCTCAAGGTCGCGGTCAACGCCGCGGTAACCCTGCGCCGGCCGCTGCTCGTCAAGGGCGAACCCGGCACCGGCAAGACCGTGCTCGCCTACGAGATCGCGAAAGCGGTCGGCGCAGAACTGATCGAGTGGAACGTCAAGTCCACCACCAAGGCGCAGCAGGGCCTCTACGAATACGACGTGGTCGCTCGCCTGCGCGACGGCCAGCTCGGCGACGCACGCGTGCACGACATCGGCAACTACATCCGCAAGGGCAAGCTGTGGGAGGCGTTCACGCGCCCCAAACCGCCGGTGCTGCTGATCGACGAGATCGACAAGGCCGATATCGAATTCCCCAACGACCTGTTGCAGGAACTCGATCGCATGGAATTCCATGTCTACGAGACCGGCGAGACGATCCGCGCGGTCGAACGCCCGATCGTCGTCATCACCAGCAACAACGAAAAGGAACTGCCCGACGCGTTCCTGCGGCGGTGCTTCTTCCACTACATCAAGTTCCCCGACCGCGACACGATGCAGGCAATCGTCGACGTCCATTTTCCCGGCATCCAGAAGATCCTTGTCGGCCGCGCGATGGACCTGTTCTACGATATCCGCGAGGTCCCCGGCCTGAAGAAGAAGCCGAGCACGTCCGAGCTGCTCGACTGGCTGAAGCTGCTGCTCCACGAGGACATGCCGCTCGACGTGCTGCAGAACCGCGACCCGACCAAGGCGATCCCGCCGCTGCACGGCGCGCTGCTAAAGAACGAACAGGACGTCATGCTGTTCGAACGCCTTGCGTTCATGGCCAAGCGTCAGAAGAACCAGGGATGACCACACGCCGCAGCGCCTATGGCGCGATCGGTCCCCGCGCTTACGGCGCGATCGGGCTCGCGATGCTGGTCGGCCTCGCGCTGCGGATCGCGGTGGCGCGTGGCGGGCTGTGGCTCGACGAGGCCTGGACCGCGCGGTTCGTCGCGCAGGCGGGCGATCCGATCGGCGTGCTGTGGCGGATCAACCACGACAACAACCACTTCCTCAACAGCTGGTGGATGCTGCTGGTCGGGCCGTACGCGCCGCCGATGCTGGTCCGCTCTCTGTCGATCGCGACCGGCGTCGCCTCGATCGCGGTCGCTGGCGCGGTCGGCCTGCGCCGCGGCACCGCGACCGGAATTATCGCAGCGCTATTGTTCGCAGTCTCGCCGATCTTCGTCGCCTACGGGGCAGAAGCACGCGGCTACGGACCGATGGTGCTGGTGATGCTGGTCGCGATCCTGGCGATCGATCGCTGGCTGGACGGCGAACGCGACGCGCCCGTGTGGACGCTCGCCGTGCTGACGCTGATCGGGATGCTCGCGCAATTCACCTACATCTTCGCGCTGGCGGCACTCGGCGGCTGGATCGTCGCAACGCGCGCCCGCCGGATGACGTTCGACGACGCGGTCCGCGGCGGGATGCGGACGCTGGCGCCGTCGATCGGCGCGGTCGTGCTGGTCATCGCCGTGGTCGCCGCCGCGGCCCGCGCCAGCACCACCGGGTTCCAGGCGGGCGGCTATCCGGGCTTCACCATGCCCGGCTTCTCCGCCGCCCTCTCGGACGCCGTCGTCTATACGCTAGGCCTGTCGGTCGGCGCGCCGTTCGCGACCATCGCAGCCGCAGCAGTCGCGGTCGCCGCGACGATCCTCCTCGCACCGGGCGCCATGCCCCGCCGCTTCCTCTACGTGTTCGCGCTGCTAGCCTTCCCCGCGATGCTCGGGCTGGCGCTCAGCCGCATCGGCAATGCCGGGTTCGCACGCTATTACCTGGTCGCGTGCACCGCGCTGCTGCTGCTGGCTGCCGATGTCGCCGGAGCCGCGATCGCACGCCGCGGGTCGCAGCGCGTGGTCGCAATCGCCTTCATCGCGATCATCGCAGCGGCGAGCCTGTCCCGCGACTACGGCCTCGCGCAGTCGCTTCGCGGCGACCCTGCGCGCGCCGTAACCCTGATGCGCGCCGCCGCCCCGGCAGGCACCAGCGTCGGCGTCGACACCATCCGGCCGACAGCGGTGCTCGACGCAGCCGCACGGACCGCAGGCTACCCGCTCGACATTCGCCAGCACTGTCCCGCCGCCGCGTTCCTGTTCGTCGACCTCGAGGATCGGATCGCTGCGCCCGCGGCACTCGATCGCTGCCGCCAGCATTACGCAAGGATCGCGGTCGGCCGCTACCTGGCGATGTCAGGTTTCGACTGGGCGCTCTACACGCGCATACCACCGCAAAGCGGAAGTCCTGCTGTCCATTAACTAAAATCCGCAACCTCGCAGTCATCGTCCCGACCTTAGCGTTTCGGGCATGAAGCGACTCGCCCGACTCCTTCCGCTGTTCGCCCTTGCTGCTGTTCCCGCGACCGCACCCGCTGCCTCGTTGCTCAGCTATGTCGGCCAGTGCGTCCCGTTCGCGCGCGCGGCGTCCGGCATCCAGCTCTACGGCAACGCCTGGACCTGGTGGGACCAAGCCGACGGCAAGTACGAGCGCGCACACAAGCCCCGCGTCGGCGCCGTCATCGTCTTCGCCAAGACGCCGCGCCTGCCGATGGGCCATGTCGCGGTGATCAGCCGGATCGTCGAAAAGCGCGTCGTAATGCTCACCCACGCCAACTGGTCGCGCCAGAACGGCGAACGCGGTCATGCCGAACAGGACGTGACGCTGTTCGACGTCTCGCGCCGCAACGACTGGAGCGACGTCAAGGTCTGGTACAAGGACGTCGACGGCCTCGGCGGCGGGGTCTACCCGGTCTACGGCTTCATCTACGGCGACGCGCGCACCGCACCCGAACTGACCGGCCGCCATCCCGACGACGTCGGCGCCCTGATCGACGCGTACGTCCCGATCAGCGGCGGACCGATCACGCGCTAACCGGCTTAGCTGTTACCCTCCTGGCCGTCATCCTGACGAAAGTCAGGACCCAGAGTAACACGCGCTACGGTCCGTAACCCTGGGTCCTGACTTTCGTCAGGATGACGGAAGAAAGTGGAGATAACGGAGGGCGGACGGAAACGCGGGGGTGTCGTCGGCGGCCCGCTTCTGCCATCCTGCACCCATGTTCCTGAACTTCCTCGACGAACTGCGCAGCGCCGGCATCCCCGCCAGCCTCAAGGAGCACCTAATCCTGCTCGAAGCCCTCGACGCCGAGGTCATCGAGCACACCCCCGAGCAATTCTACTACCTCTCCCGCGCGGTATACGTGAAGGACGAGGGGCTGCTCGACCGCTTCGACCAGGTCTTCGCGAAAGTCTTCCGCGGGCTCGCAACGACCTACGGCACCCCCGATGGCGCAGTCCCCGCCGATTGGCTGAAGGCAGTCGCCGAAAAATTCCTGACCTCCGAGGAAATGGCCGCGATCAAGTCGCTGGGGTCATGGGACGAAATCATGGAGACGCTGAAGCAGCGCCTCGCCGAACAGGAAGGTCGCCACCAGGGCGGCAGCAAGTGGATCGGCACCGGCGGCACCAGCCCGTTCGGCAATGCCGGCTACAATCCCGAAGGCGTCCGCGTCGGCGGCGAGAGCCGGCACGGCCGCGCGCTGAAAGTCTGGGACCAGCGCGAATTCCGCAACCTCGACAACACCAAGGAGCTCGGCACCCGCAACATCAAGGTCGCGCTGCGTCGCCTCCGGAAATTCGCGCGCGACGGCGCCGCCGACGAACTCGACATCGACGCGACCATCGCCGGCACCGCCCGCCAGGGCTGGCTCGACGTCGTGATGCGCGCCGAACGCCGCAACGCGGTCAAGCTGCTGCTGTTTCTCGACATCGGCGGGTCGATGGATCCCTGGATCACGCTCTGCGAGGAACTGTTCAGCGCGGCGACCAGCGAGTTCAAGAACCTCGAATTCTTCTACTTCCACAACTGCCCGTACGAGGGCGTGTGGAAGGACAATCGCCGCCGCTCGACCGAACGCACGCCGATGTGGGACGTGCTCCACAAGTTCGGCCACGACTACAAGCTGGTGTTCGTCGGCGATGCGTCGATGAGCCCGTACGAGATCACCCACCCCGGCGGCTCGGTCGAACATTTCAACGAAGAACCGGGCGCGGTGTGGATGCAGCGGCTGACCACGACCTATCCCGCCGCGGTGTGGCTCAACCCGGTGCCGGCGGAGCAATGGGGCTATTCGCAGAGCGTCCGGATGATCCGCGAGTTGCTGTCCGACCGGATGTATCCGCTGACGCTCGCCGGGCTGGACGACGCGATGCGCGAGCTCTCGCGCAAACGCTGAGGGAACCGGCGGCGCGTACCGCCGGTTTAGAAACCTCCAAGTCGTTTCAGGAGCGTTACTTATGTCGTCGATCCCCTCTTCCGCGATGCCGCACGCCAAGGCTCACCACGACGAGCCTGCCAAGACCGCGCCAAAGGCCGGTGCCAAGGCTGCAGCCGGCGACTGGATCGATACCGCGACCGACGCCGCCAAGTCCGGCTTCGCAACCGCAACCGAAGCTGTGAAGGAACACCCCAAGACCGCGCTCGCGGTCGGTGCGGCGGTAATCGCCGGTATCGCAGCCGCCGTCGCCGGCCCCGCACTGCTCGCCAAGGAGCCCGAGCCGGCAAAGAAGCCCGCACCCAAGAAGTCGGCCAAGAAGTAACCCACGAAAACCGCCGTCATCCCGGGCTCGTCCCGGGATCCAGGGTTACGGGCGCCAGCGCTCGTAACCCCGGGTCCTGACCTCCGTCAGGATGACGGGCGGATCGGCAGCCCGAATATCAAGGCCGGTCCACAACCCCACCCGCCATCGAATGCGGCACGCCGGTCGTCCCCGGAAAGCTGATCGGCAACCCCTTCAGTGTCCGCACCGCCATATAGGCGAACCCCTCCGCCTCCAGCGCATCACCGTTCCACCCCAGCGCATCGGTCGGTTCCGGCACCAGCCCGGTCCGCTCGCCGATCATCCGCAGCAGCGTCGGATTGTGCCGCCCGCCACCCGCGACCAGCAACCGCTTCGGCCGCGCCGGCAAATGCTTCAGCGCCTCCGCCACCGTCGCCGCGGTGAACGCCGTCAGCGTCGCCGCTCCGTCCGCGGACGACAGCCCGCGCGCCGGCTGGATCGTGAAATCGTTGCGATCGAGCGACTTCGGCGGAGGTGCATCGAAGAACGGATGGTCGAGCATCGCGGTCAGCACCGCCTCGTCGATCCGCCCCGACGCGGCCAGCGCGCCGCCGGCATCGTAGCGCGCACCGGTCTCCGCCTCGACCCAGCTGTCGATCAGGCCGTTCGCCGGCCCGGTATCGAACGCCACCAGCGCGCCGCGCGCGTCCAGCGTTTCGGGTGCCATCTCGTGCGACATGTGGGTCATGTCGTCGGCGGGGATGAAGGTGATGTTGCCGACCCCGCCCAGGTTCAGTACCGCGACCGGCCCGTCCAGCCGGGCCGCCAGCGCGGCGTGATAGACCGGCAGCAACGGTGCGCCATGCCCGCCTGCCGCGACATCGGCCGATCGGAAATCCGACACCGTGACGATCCCGGTCGACCGCGCCATCGCCGCGCCGTCGCCGATCTGCCAGGTCCAGCGCCGGTCTGGGCGATGCGCGATGGTCTGGCCGTGAAAGCCGATCACGCCGACGTCCTCCGCCTTCACGCCTGCATCCGCCAGCAGCTTGTGCACCGCGAACACGTGCGCACGGGTGACGAGCTCACCCGCCGCAACGATCGGCGGGCTCGCGCGCGGCCGTTCGAACGTCAGCGCCATCCGCGTCGCTTCGGCCAGCTCCGCGCGCGCCGCATCCGACCACGCCTCGCCGCGAAACGCGATCGCACGAACGTCGCCGACGCCGTCGGTCTCGATCAGCGCGGCGTCGATCCCGTCGAGCGAGGTGCCCGACATCAGCCCAATGGCCAGCATAAAGGTCCCCTTGTCGAACCATAATGGGGCGGTGCCGCGCAAAAGTCGAGAAATCGAGCGCACCTAGAAAACTGCCGCCATCTCCCCTATGTGGCGCGCTCTCATGGCAACGATACTCCCCTCCCCGCCCCGTGTCGGCATGGTCTCGCTCGGCTGTCCGAAGAACCTCGTCGACAGCGAGCGGATCCTGACCCAGCTGCGCAGCGACGGCTATCAGATGTCTCCGGATTATGCCGGCGCCGACGTCGTGCTGGTCAACACCTGCGGTTTCCTCGACAGCGCCAAGGAGGAAAGCCTCGACGCGATCGGCGAAGCGATCGCCGAGAATGGCCGGGTCATCGTCACCGGGTGCATGGGCAAGGAAGCCGACGTGATCCGCGCGCGCTTCCCCGGCGTGCTGGCGATCACCGGGGCACACGAATACGAACAGGTCGTCGGCGCGGTCCGCGAGGCAGCCCCGATGCCGCCCTCGGCGTTCCTCAACCTCGTCCCCGACGCCGGACTGAAGCTGACCCCGCGCCACTACAGCTATCTGAAGATCTCGGAGGGCTGCAACCACCGCTGCTCGTTCTGCATCATCCCGTCGTTGCGCGGCGACCTCGTCAGCCGCCGCCCCGACGCGATTCTACGCGAAGCGGAAAAGCTGGTCGCCGCCGGCACCAAGGAACTGCTGGTCATCAGCCAGGACACCTCGGCCTACGGCATCGACATCCGCCGCGAACCGCGGATGTGGAAGGGGCAGGAAGTCATCCCGCACATGACCGACCTTGCCCGCGAACTCGGCAAGATCGCACCGTGGGTGCGGCTCCACTACGTCTATCCCTATCCGCACGTCGACCAGGTCATCCCGTTGATGGCGGAGGGGCTGATCCTCCCCTATCTGGACATTCCGTTCCAGCACGCCGCACCCGAAGTGCTGCGCCGGATGAAGCGCCCCGGCAACGATGCCAAGGTGCTGCAGCGGATCCACAACTGGCGCAAGATCGCGCCCGACATCACGATCCGTTCGACCTTCGTGGTCGGCTTCCCTGGCGAGACCGAGGCGGATTTCCAGTATCTGCTAGACTGGCTCGATGAAGCGCAGCTCGACCGCGTCGGGGCGTTCCGCTTCGAACCGGTCGAGGGCGCGGCCGCGAACCTGCTGCCTGATCACGTCCCCGAAGAGATCAAGGAAGAGCGCTACGCTCGCCTGATGGAACGCACCGCGGCAATCTCTACCGCAAAGCTTGCCGCCAAGGTCGGCCGCACGCTCGACGTCATCATCGACGCGGTCGGCGATGGCGGAGCGACCGGCCGCAGCCAGGCCGATGCGCCTGAGATCGACGGCGAAGTCTTCCTCCGCGACGCCGGCCATCTCGACCTCGGCGACATCGTCCCCGTCCTGATCGAGGACGCCGACGAGCACGACCTGTACGGCGTGCCCGCCTGAGCAATCGTCATCCCGGACCGGGTCCGGGATGACATCCAGCTAGACCGCGCGGCGACCCGAAAACAGCTGGATCAGGCCGACGATCAGCGCGACGACGAGCAGGATGTGGATCAGGCCACCGGCGATGTGCAGCGAGAAGCCGAGCAGCCAGAGCACCAGAAGGATGACGGCGATGGTCCAAAGCATTGCAAAAACTCCTGTCAGATGACCGTCACCCGGTCTGCCCTCTCAACGTGGCGACCGCCCGCGTGTTCCAGACGGTTGCGCCGGCACGGCGATTCTGTTTCGGTGTGACAATGATAACCCTGCATCCCGCGTCATGACCGACTTCTCTGCCCTGCTGCAGCCCGACCATGGCCAGCCTGCACACGCGATCCACATCGTCGACGCGGCAGGCTTCGACGCCTGGCTAGCGCAACAGACGCCGTCCGTGCGCCAGTCGGTCGCGGGGCAGCGATTCGTCGGCAAACCCGGCAGCGTCGCGATCGTCGCCACCGACGATGGCTGGTACGTGGTTGCCGCCATCGAGTCCGGACCCTGGGCATTGGCAAAACTCGCGGAGACGCTGCCCGAGGGCGTCTATCGCCTCGATACCGAGGCGCTGCTGCTGGGCTGGCTGCTCGGCCAGTACCGTTTCGACCGCTATCGCAAGGCTCCGAATGCCGGCGCGCGGGTCCTGCTGGTCGAGGACGAGACGCAGATCGCGCAGGCCATCGGACTGGCGACGGCAACCGCGCTGGTTCGCGACCTGGTCAATACCGGCGCATCCGACCTGGGTCCGGCGGAACTGGAGCAAGAAGCCGAATCCCTCGCCCAACGCCACGGCGCGACCGTGACGACGACGCGCGGCGACGCGCTCGCCAGCGGCTATCCGATGATCCACGCGGTCGGACTCGCCGCGTCCGACGACCGCGCGCCGCGGCTGATCGAACTCGAATGGGGCGACCCGGCACACCCGCGAATCGCGCTCGTCGGCAAGGGCGTGTGCTTCGATTCGGGCGGGCTCGACATCAAGCCCGCCGCGGGCATGCGGCTGATGAAGAAGGACATGGGCGGCGCGGCGCACGCGCTCGCGCTGGCGAGTCTCGTCATGGCGGCAAAGCTCCCGGTCCGCCTCCATCTGCTCATCCCCGCAGTCGAGAACGCGATCGCCGGCAACGCCTTCCGCCCCGGCGACGTACTGCGGACCCGCGCCGGGCTGACGGTCGAGAACACCAACACCGATGCCGAGGGGCGACTGGTGCTCGGCGACGCGCTGACCCGGGCGTGCGAGGAGTCCCCCGAACTGATCCTCGATTTCGCAACGCTGACCGGCGCTGCCCGGGTTGCGCTCGGTCCCGATCTGCCGCCGTTGTTCACCGACGACGAGACGCTGGCAGCGGACCTGCTGGCGGCGGGGATCGCGGAGGCCGACCAGATGTGGCGGATGCCGCTATGGAATGCGTATGACGAGATGCTGAAGTCCGACGTCGCCGACCTGGTCAACGCACCCGAGGGCGGACTGGCCGGTGCGATCACCGCGGCGCTGTTCCTCCGCCGATTCGTGCGCAACGACATCGCCTGGGCGCATCTCGACGTCTTCGCTTGGCAGGCAGCGACCAAGCCGGGGCGGCCGAAGGGCGGCGAAGCCTATGCCCTGCGCGCAGCGTTCGCGATGCTGGCGAGGCGATACCCGCAGGCGTAACGGGCCGTCACACCCCCCCCGTCATCCTGACGAAAGTCAGGACCCAGGGTTACGGGCGGGGCGCTTGGGGCTCTGGGTCCTGACTTTCGTCAGGATGACGGTAGAGAAGATCGGACGGGAAGCGGAACGACGGCCAGCGGATCGTCAAGTCGGAATCTGCCCAAACGGCAGCAACTTGTCGGCGAGCAGCTTCGCCTCCTTGCCCCGCCCTGCCCTCAACGGCACCAGCACCGCCACCGCCGCCCGCCGGATGAACCCGTCGATCGGCGTCGGCGCAGGCGCCGCGCTGGCGGTCTCGACCAGCGCGCGGCCGCGCGGGTCCTCCGGATCGATCTCCAGCCGCAACAGCCCCGCCAGCCCGCAGAACATCGCGCGGTTGCCGCCCAGCGCGACTGCGCGGTCCAGCGCCTCATAGCCGACGCCCTTCTGCGCACCCGCAGCCGCGCGACCGACGAAGCGGCCCAGCTTGACGATCACCCCGACATGCCACGCGCCCAGCGCCGCCTGCGCCTCGGGATTACGCGGGAAACGCGCGACCAGCGACTCGTACTGCCGCCGCGCGGCGATCGCCTCGCTCCGGTTGCCGGTCAGCTTGGCCCGATAACCCACCGCCATCGCCTGCATCAGCGCAGCCTCCTGGTCGCCCGGCGCCCGCGCCAGCACCGCGCCGGCCACCGCACTCGCGCGATCGACCCGCGCCAACGCGACGGTGCGATCACGATCGATGAAACTGGCATGCGTCAGCAATTCGCGCGGCGTCTCGGCCTGCACGGACGCCGCCGCCAACGCCGATACGGCGACCGCCGCGCCGATGCATGTCTGGAACACCCGGGTCATCATACTCTACCCACCTGCGAAGAACATCGAATCCGGCCAAACCGACCCGGCCGGTCTACCGCCAAGTCGTTTACCAGTCCTTGATGTTGCGCAATACCCGATCTTCAAAGCGCGCCAGCAGCTTCGATGATCGGCACGAACTTCGCCGCGGTCAGGCTGGCGCCGCCGACCAGCGCGCCGTCGACGTTCGGGGTCGACAGGATCGCAGCCGCATTGTCGCCGGTCACCGACCCGCCATACAGGATTCGCACCCCCCCGGCCGCATCGCCGATCAGCATCTTCAGCTTCGCGCGCGCGATCGCATGGATCGCGGCGATCTCGTCCAACGTCGGGGTCCGCCCGGTGCCGATCGCCCAGCGTGGCTCATAGGCGAGCGTGAACCAGTCGCCATGCGCGTTATCGGGTACCGACTTTTCGATCTGCGCCTGCACGACACGTTCGGCGCGGTCGGCGTTGCGCTCGGCCTCGGTCTCGCCGCAGCACAGGATGACGTTCAGCCCCTGCCGGTGCGCCGCCGCGGCCTTGGCCCAGGCGTCGTGGCTGGTCTCGTGCTGGTCGGTGCGGCGTTCGCTATGCCCGACGATCGTGAAGCGCGCCCCCGCCTCCTTGACCATCGCCGCGGAGACGCAGCCGGTATGCGCGCCGCTGTCCGCCTCGTGGACGTCCTCGGCCCCGATCGCCAGCGCCGGCACGCGGTCCGACGCGGGGGTGATCAGCGTGAAGGGCACCGCCATGGCAACGTCGATCCCCGACGCCGCGTCCGCCGCCGCGGTGATCGCATCCAGTTCGGCAAGCGCCGCCCGGCTGCCGTTCATCTTCCAGTTTCCCGCCACCAGTTTGCGCCGCATTGCCGTCTCCCGTTCAATACCCGGTCGATAGCGCAGCCTCCGAACCGCACAAGCTTGAAGCGTGGCGGTGCTCCCCGTAAAGCGTGGCGGTTCAATCCAGTCGATCGGCCTTACATGCTCGCATTCTTCCGCCGCCTCACCCAGTCCAGGGGCGGCGTCATCATCACCTTCCTGGTGCTCGGCGTCATCGCGATCGCGTTCGCGGCCGGCGACGTTACCGGCATCGGATCGTTGGGCGGCAGCATCGCCGCGAACGACGTCGCCAAGGTCGGCAAGGCCGAGGTCACGGAGAGCGAGGTCAAGAGCCGCGTCCAGACCGAGCTCGAGGGCTATCGCCAGCAGCAGCCGACACTCGACATGGCGACCTATGTCGCCCAGGGCGGCTTCGAGGGCACGATGGAGCGGATCGTCTCCAGCCTCGCGCTCGAACAGTTCGCCCGCAACCAGGGCATGGTGATCAGCAAGCGCGCGGTCGACGGACAGATCGCCAGCATCCCCGCGCTGCAGGGCCCGACCGGCAAGTTCGACCCGAATCTCTATCGCCAGGTGCTCGCCGAGCGGAAGCTGACCGACGTCCAGATCCGCGGCGACATCGTCCGCGACACGCTGGCGCAGCTGCTGATCCTGCCGACCAACGGCGCGACCCAGATGCCCGCGCAGCTGGCGCTCCCCTATGCCTCGCTGCTGCTCGAAAAGCGCGCCGGCACGATTGGTTTCATCCCGACCTCGGTGGTCCCCGCCGGCCCCGCGCCGAGCGATGCCGACCTCGCCACCTTCTACAAGCGCAACGTCGCGCGCTACACGGTGCCCGAGCGCCGCATCGTCCGCTATGCGGTGGTGACGCCCGACATGGTCAAGGCCCGCGCCGTCCCCACCGATGCCGAGATCGCCCAGCGCTACCAGCAGGATCGCGCCAAATACGCTGCCACTGAAAAGCGCACGATCACGCAGGTCGTGGTCTCCGACCAGGCCGGCGCGGCTGCGATCGCCGCCAAGGCAAAGGGCGGCGCTTCGCTGTCCGACGCCGCCCGCGCCGCCGGGCTGGAGGCTTCGGTCCAGACCGGCGTCGACAAGGCCGCCTATGCCGGCGCCACCTCGACCACGCTCGCCGATACGATGTTCGCCGCCGCCAAGGGTGCGGTGGTCGGCCCGGTCCGCGGCCCGCTCGGCTGGACCGTCGCAAAGGTCGATTCGGTCGATCAGGTCGCCGCCCGCTCGCTCGATCAGGTTCGCGCCGAGATCGCCGCCGCGCTCGCCACCCAGAAGTCCGCCGCCGCGCTCAGCGACATCCACGACAAGATCGACGACGCGCTGGCCAAGAACGCGACGTTCGACGAGATCGCGACCGACCAGAAGCTCCAGGCGCAGACCACCGCGCCGCTCGCGGCCAACGGCGCCAACCCCGACGATGCGACCGCGCAGCCCGATCCGAAGATGGCACCGCTGGTCGCCGCCGCGTTCCAGGCGAGCGAAGGCGACGCCCCGCAGATGGTCCAGACCGGTCCGGACGGCAGCTTCGCGGTCGTCGGTCTCGGCCGCATCGTCGCCGCCGCACCGCGTCCGCTGGCACAGGTCCGTGACGCCGTGCTCCGCGACGTCTCCGCCGATCGCAGCCGCCAGGCCGCGCGCAAGGTTGCGAACGACGTGCTGGCGCGGATCAACAAGGGCATGCCGTTGCCGCAGTCGCTGCTCGCGACCGGTCTGAAGCTGCCCCCGCCGCAGACGCTGACCCCGACCCGCGCGCAGATCAGCGCCAACCCGCAGGGCGCGCCGCCCGCACTCGCGCTGATGTTCGCGATGGCACAGGGCACCGCCAAGACGCTCGCAGCGCCCGACAATAGCGGCTGGTTCGTGATCAAGCTCGACCGCATCGACCGCGGCGACGCCTCGCGCACTCCGGCCGCGATCAACGCCACCCGTGGCAATATCGGCCGTGGCCTGGGTCGCGAATACAGCGAACAGTTCGCCAAGGCGGTCCGCGCCGATGTCGGCGTCAAGACCGATGCCGCCGCGATTGCCCGCGTGAAGGCCGAACTGCTCAGCGGGGGTAGCTCCAATAACTGAGTCGACGAACGCGGCGGTGGCGGCACTCGCCGCCGACCGCCCCGCGCTGATCTGGCGCCGCCAGGTCGCGGATACCGAGACTCCGGTCGCGGCCGCGCTGAAGCTGATCGAACCGGGACGCGGCGACTTCCTGCTCGAATCGGTCGAGGGCGGCGAGATCCGCGGGCGTCACAGCCTGATCGGACTCGCCCCCGACCTGCTGTTCCGCGCGCATGGCCAGCACGCGGAGACCAACCGCCACTGGGCAACCGACCGCGACGCGTTCGAACCCTGCGCCAAGCCGACGCTGGATGCCCTGCGCGCGCTGGTCGCCGAATGCCGCGCCGAGGTGCCGCCCGAACTGCCCCGTGCGCTCGCCTGCCTGGTCGGGTATTTCGGCTATGAGACGATCGGGCTTGTCGAGACGCTCGCCCAGCCCGAGGCGGATCCGCTCGGCCTGCCCGACATGATCTTCGTGCGACCGACCGTCATCCTGGTGTTCGATCGCCTGACCGATGCGCTGTACCTGGTCGCGCCGGCGTGGCCCGGCGGCGATCCCGCGACGCTGGTCCGCGCCGCCGAGGATCGCCTCGACGCGGTCGCGGCCAAGCTCGCGGGCACGCCGGTGCCGCCGCCGGTCCGCGCCGACGTCGCCGAACCCGTCTACACCCCCGCCCTGGCGCCGGGCCGCTACAACGAGATGGTCGCCGCCGCGCAGGACTATATCCTCGCGGGCGACATCTTCCAGGTCGTGCTGGCGCAGCGCTTCAGCACGCCGTTCGCGCTGCCGCCGTTCGAGCTCTACCGCTCGCTGCGCCGGATCAACCCGTCGCCGTTCCTCTATCACCTCGACCTGCCCGGCTTCGCGCTGATCGGATCGAGCCCCGAAATCCTGGTCCGCGTCCGCGACGACGAAGTTACGATCCGCCCGATCGCCGGCACCCGTCCGCGCGGAAAGACGCCGGCGGAGGACGAGGCGAACCGCATCAGCCTGCTCGCCGATCCCAAGGAGCGCGCCGAGCATCTGATGCTGCTAGACCTCGGTCGCAACGATGTCGGCCGCGCGTCTGCGCCGGGATCGGTCAAGGTCACCGCCAGCTACGGCGTCGAATTCTACAGCCATGTCATGCACATCGTCTCGAACGTCGTCGGCCGGCTGTCCCCCGACAAGGACGCGCTCGACGCACTGTTCGCCGGCTTCCCCGCCGGCACCGTCAGCGGCGCGCCGAAGGTGCGAGCGTGCGAAATCATCGCCGAACTCGAAAGCGAACGCCGCGGCGCCTATGCCGGCGGCGTCGGCTATTTCTCGCCCGACGGATCGATGGACTCGTGCATCGTCCTGCGCACCGCGGTGGTGAAGGACGGTACCATCCACGTCCAGGCCGGCGCCGGCATTGTCGCCGACAGCGTCCCCGAATACGAACAACGCGAATGCGAAGCGAAAGCCGGCGCGATCCTCGCCGCCGCCCGCGAAGCGGTAGCGCGAGCGGGGGCAGCCGGCTTCGGCCAATAGGCGTCGCGAGCACGCCCCACCCAAACCCGTCATCCTGACGAAAGTCAGGACCCAGAGTACCAAACGCCACCGCCCGTAACCCTGGGTCCCGGGTCAAGCCCGGGATGACGGAGGGCTACTCACCCGCCGTCATCTCAGCGAAAGCTGGGATCTCCCCGTTTCGGCCCGTACGCTGACCCAACGGGGCTCACCCCTCGCCGCAACGATCACCTCACGGCGTGGTCGTCGTCTCCGAAGAATTCGCACGACGCTCGGCCGAATACGCCTTCGCCCGCTGCAGCGAACACCCAGACTGCCCACCGGTCCCGACCGCCGAACACGTATCCGGCAAACCGCCAGCCGTACGCCCGATCTCGTCCAGCGACGCCGCACGGTTGACCCAGCTCTGGTTCTGCGCCGGGATCGGCTTGTCGTCGCGCAACGACTTCGGAATGCGATACGGCTGGTCGAGCGTCTGGCAAACCACGACCTCGTCGCCCGTCCCCTTCGGACACGCCTGCCCCGCGGTCAGCGTCACGCTGCGGACGCGCTGCGGCGGCTGGCCGGCCTGCGCGGCTTCGGCCTGGGTCGGCTTCGAAGCCCGAGCCTGGGGAGCCTGTGCCGAAGCGAGGCCTGGCGACAGAGCCCCAGGCAATATGGCCAGAGTGGCGAACAACGCGGTACGGAACATCACGGAAACTCCCTTGTAGTCGAACAACGTCCGCCGCCACGCATTGCTCCGACCTGAATGCTGCGATGCGACGATATGCTGCGATGCGATGATCCTGCCGGGCGGCGGTTACGATCTGGTGTTCCGCGGCTCTGGTCGCAACACCCCCGCCCCTGCTCGCAACACCGTTGCACGATGACACCCATCGTTTATGGCGATCGGCATGATCCTGGTCATCGACAATTACGACAGCTTCACCTGGAACCTGGTCCATTACCTGATGGAGCTCGGCGTCGAGGTCGAGGTCGTCCGCAACGATGCGATCTCGGCAGGCCAGGCGCTGTCGTCGGGCGCCGACGCGTTCCTGATCTCGCCCGGCCCCTGCACCCCCAACGAAGCCGGCGTAAGCCTCGATCTGGTCGCCGCCTGCGCCGACGCGGGCCGGCCGCTGCTCGGCGTGTGCCTCGGCCATCAGGCGATCGGCCAGCATTTCGGCGGCATCGTCGAGCGCGGCGGGCTGATGCACGGGAAAACCTCGCCGGTACTTCACGACGACACCGGTCTCTATGCCGGCCTGCCCTCGCCGTTCCTCGCGACCCGCTATCACTCGCTGATCGTTAACGCGGTGCCCGACAGCCTGGTCGTCAACGCCACCGCCGAGGATGGCACCGTCATGGGCTTCCGCCACGCGACGCTGCCGATCCACGGCGTGCAGTTCCACCCCGAAAGCATCGCGACCGAACACGGCCACGCAATGCTGGCGAACTTCCTCGCGATCGCAGGGGTGCCGGGCAAGGCACGCGAGGACGCGGCGTGACCACCGTCACCCTCCTCCCCGATCCCACGACCCCGCTTTCGCGCGAATCCGCCCGCGAAGCGTTCGCCGACATCCTCGACGCCCGCGCCAGCGACGACGCGATCGCATCCTTTCTCACGACCCTGGCGATCCGCGGCGAGACCAGCATAGAAGTCGCCGAAGCCGCCCGCGCGCTCCGCAACCGAATGCTGCCGATCACCGCGTCCGCCGCCGCGATCGACGTCTGCGGCACCGGCGGCGATGGCCACCACACCTTGAACGTCTCGACCGCAGTCGCGCTCGTCGTCGCGGCGTGCGGCGTCCCCGTCGCCAAGCACGGCAACCGCGCCGCCTCCAGCAAGGCCGGCGCTGCCGACACGCTCGAAGTCCTCGGCCTAGACATGGAGCGCGCCGGCGCCACCGCCGAACAGAGCCTAGGCGACATCGGCATCGCCTTCCTGTTCGCCGCCAACCACCACCCGGCGATGCGCCGCATCACCCCGATCCGCCAGCGCATCGGCCGCCGCACGATCTTCAACCTGATGGGCCCGCTCGCCAACCCGGCCGGCGTCACCCGCCAGCTGATCGGTATCGCCCGTCCCGACTACGTCCCGCTGTACGCCGACGCGCTGGAACAGCTCGGCACCCAGGCGGCGCTCGTCGTATCGGGCGAGGAAGGCCTCGACGAACTCTCGGGAGCCGGCCCCAGCATCGTCGCCGCGATCGGAGCGGTCGACCTGCCCCGCCGGATCGTCCCCGAAGACGCCGGCCTGCCCCGCCACCCCGTCACCGCGATCCGCGGTGGCGACGCCGCCTACAACGCCGCCGCGCTGCAACGCCTGTTGCAGGGCGAGACCGGTGCGTACCGCGACGCCGTCCTGCTCAACGCCGCCGCCGCGCTGATCGTCGCCGGCACCGTGCAGACCCTCACCGACGGCGCAGCCCGCGCCGCCGAAGCCCTTGACGAACGCCGCGCCGAAGCGCTGCTCGCCCGCTGGATCGCCTATTGATGACCATGCTCGACCGCATCCTCGAAACCAAGCGTGCCGAAGTCGCCGCGCGCAAGGCCACAACCAGCCTCGCCGACATCGACGCCGGCATCGCAAAGGCGACCAAGCCCCGCGGTTTCCGCGCCGCGCTGGACGCCAAGCCCGGCCATGCGCTGATCGCCGAAGTGAAGAAGGCGAGCCCGTCGAAGGGCCTCATCCGCGCCGACTTCGATCCCCCCGCACACGCCCGTGCCTATGAAGCCGGCGGTGCCGCCTGCCTGTCGGTGCTCACCGACGAGCGCTGGTTCCAGGGCGCCGATTCCTACCTCACCGCCGCACGCGACGCGGTATCGATCCCGGTGCTGCGGAAGGATTTCATGGTCGACCCGTGGCAGGCGACAGAGGCGCGCAGCATCGGCGCCGACGCGATCCTGATCATCGTCGCCGCGCTCGACGACGCGCAAATGGCCGAGATCGAAGCCTCCGCGATCGAATGCGGCATGGACGTGCTGGTCGAAGTGCACGACGCGCAGGAACTGGAGCGCGCACTAAAACTGAAATCCCGCCTAATCGGCGTCAACAACCGCGACCTGCGCGACTTCTCGGTCGACTTCCGCCGCACCTACGACCTCGTCGCGCTCGCCCCCAAGGACTGCACCTTCGTCGCGGAAAGCGGCCTCACCACCCGCGCCGACCTCGACGCGCTGGCCGAAAAGGGCGTCCACTGCTTCCTGATCGGCGAAGCGCTGATGCGCCAACCCGACATCGAAGCCGCCACGCGCGCCCTGATCGGATGACCAGCCTCACCCATATCGACGCCGAGGGCGCGGCGCGGATGGTCGATGTCGGCGGCAAGGCCGTCACCACCCGCATCGGCATCGCCAGCGGCCGCATCACGATGTCGCGCGAAGCCGCGACCGCGATCGCCGCAGGCACCGCCAAGAAGGGCGACGTCCTCGCCGTCGCCCGCGTTGCCGGCATCATGGCGGCCAAGCGCACCAGCGACCTCATCCCGCTCTGCCATCCCCTCCCCCTAACCTCGGTCGACATCGCCCTCGCAGTCGACGAAACCGGCGTAACCGCCACCGCGACTACCACGACCGACGGCAAGACCGGCGTCGAAATGGAGGCATTGACCGCCGTCTCGGTCACCCTGCTGACGATCTACGACATGGCCAAGGCGATCGATAAAGCTATGATCCTCCACGACATCCGCCTGCTAGAAAAGCGCGGCGGCAAGTCCGGCGACTGGACCGCCTGAGCTTCTTCCACAAGGCGGGAGGAAAAGCCCCCCTCCCGTCATCCCGACGAAAGTCAGGACCCAGAGCCCCAAGCGCCACGCCTGCCATTCGACCACGGACCCCGGCAGCAGTCGGACCACCCCGCCGCCAGTCGGCAATGCTCCACTGGCGAGAAGAGCGGCAGTCCCTGAACAGCAGGTCGAAAACGGCAGCTAACGCCCACACTCGGACGTTCCCCCGCCACAGAGGTAGGAGTGACTAAAGCCGCTATTAACCGGGACCCAACTTTTCGTCGATAATTCCGCAGGGTCGCCACCTCGCGCGATGTTGACAAAAGAGGATGGTGGCATTGTCGAAAGCTGCCCCAGGGCATCGCATAGCTGGGCTGGACGGCCTTCGCGCAATCGCCGCGTTGATGGTTTTCCTCGAACACAAGACAGCACTCGGAAGCTTGGCCATCGGCGGTTATGGGGTTCGCCTTTTCTTTGTTCTCAGCGGATACCTCATTATTGGTGGCATCGTCCGGAACTTCGAAGCAGACGGGGGAGGAAAGGCGGAGCAGATGCGGCGGTTCTTCGTGAATCGCGCTTTCCGGATACTTCCCATTTACTGGCTGACACTCGCCGGCGCAGCCTTGCTGTTAGCATTTGGCGTCACCGACGCCGTCTCTTGGACGGAGTTGGCTTGGCACTCGGCATTTGCCGGCAACATCTACACCGGTCAGATTGTTGGCCAATGGTCGGCGGCTTTAAGTCATCTCTGGAGCCTAGCTGTCGAAGAGCAATTCTATCTCCTCATTGCTCCTCTGCTGATATTGGCGGGTCATCGTTGGTGGCAACATATCTGCTCTGCGCTGGTGGTGACGGCACTGTTGCGGGGCATTTACCTCGTCTCAACGCACGCGCCGGCAATACAGGTCCTGACGGACTCTCTAACCAGTTTCGGTATGATTGCGATCGGCGGCTGCCTGTGTCAGCTCGGGACAAAGACCTCCCGCTTGTCCGACACGTCCGTCCTCGCGGTGCTGACGCTCTATGTCGCCTCGCCGATCATGCTTTACCCGGTGTCCGGCCTCTTCCCGTACATTGCGTTAACGACAATTCCCTTGGCGGCGTTCCTGATCGTCGCGGTAGCTGGGCAGCCTGGATCGCTTGCGGTGAAACTCCTGGAGGTCGCGCCACTGAAGGCTTTCGGACGCGTGAGCTATGGTTTCTACCTTTACCATTACTGGATCACGAGCGACACGCTCTATGTGGTTTCAGGGGGAGTTCTCGATATTCGATCGTCCCTCGACGACGTCCAAGTCCCCATCCTGTTCTTGGTCACCTTGGCGTTGTCCGTATTGTCCTGGGTTGCGATTGAGAAGCCCGCGCTTGTACTACGATCGCGGTGGTTGCGAGCGGGCGATCTTCGATCGCGAAAACCGGAGGGACACCACCATTTAGAACTGATTGAACCGATCGGAAGAGTATCCGTAGGCTAAGTTTTTAGAAACTGTATGATTTCTATATCACGGCTTCGAGCTCAACAAATTTAACCTTCAGTGCTCCGGGCGGACCAAAGGTCCGCATGGTGGTCCTGTTCCGGCAACGTGATTCGGCCGTAGAGTAGCAGCGGCGGCATTATTCGGATCACGCAGTTGCGTTTCGCTCGAACGGCAAATCTTCAGTCTAAGAAGTGATCGTTGCGGCCGTACCAAACGCCGGAAGGAGTTGGTCCGCGAACCAACCCAATGCTGCATTCGGCTAAGCGATCGACCGAATGACAGCCCAACGTTCAAAATCCCCCGTTCGCTTTGCGGTTAGCGCGTTAACCGGACATTCGGGTGGCCCACGAGTCGAGCTACGACGGCGTCGATTGCGGCAGAATTCGCTGCGAAGCGAGGTCCGTTCAGGCGCATCTCGTCAATGACCATGGTCTCCAGCACACCAAGCCACTCCTCGCCCTCGCGACCTTCGTAAGCGTCGAAGATCTGGCGCCCTGGTTCACGCGCCTCCAAGAAGGTTGAGGCGGACAGGTTCCGGCAATGTTGCTCCCATGCGTCGGTTAGGACGATGGCTTCGATCACATCGGCGACTCGTGCCGCTGCTTCGGCATAACTCAGTCGTAACTCCATCAATCAAAGAAGACGACACGACCAACGTCAGCTATCCTCCCCTGAAAGCAGCAAGGCAGACGGTCCGCTTCCCGCCACTCTTGAACATCATCCGCCAATAATCCCAGACACTGCCAGCACCATTCCGCGCTGTCCTACACAGCCACGATATGCCAGCCCTTCGGCGTGACCCGCCGCGCCACCCTCCCCGAAAACCCCACCGCCGGGCACGGCCTCGACATGTGCGGCGCGAAACCCTTCCCGCGCCTCGACGTTCTCAACATTCGCGACGCAAAACACGTCGATCGCCTCAACATTCGCGCCGGAACAGCATCCCGATGACAACTCTCCTGCCCGTCGCCGAAGCCCAGTCCCGCCTGTTCGCGCTCGCCGGCCGCGTCGGTAGCGAAACCGTCGCGCTCCGGGAAGCCGCCGGCCGCTGGGCCGCCGAGGACATCCTCGCCAGACGGACGCAGCCCGCCACCGACCTCTCCGCGATGGACGGCTATGCGATCCGCTTCGACGACATGCCGGGGCCGTGGACCGTGATCGGCGAAAGCGCCGCCGGCCGGCCGTTCGCCGGCACCGCCAACCCCGGCGAAGCGGTCCGCATCTTTACCGGCGCGGCGATGCCCGCCGGCACCGACACCGTCCTGATCCAGGAAGAAGCCGAACGGTCGGACTATCGCCTGACCCTCAGCGGCGAAGGCCCACCCCGACTCGGCCGCAACACCCGCGCCCGCGGTCTCGATTTCAGCACCGGCGACCGGCTGATCGGCAAGGGCGACCGCCTCACGCCTGCCCGCATCGCAGTCGCAGCGACCGGCGGCCACGGTACCCTTCTCGTCAATCGCCGCGTCCGCGTCGCGGTCGCCGCCACCGGCGACGAACTGGTGCCCCCCGGATCGACCGACGACCCGCTCGCGCTCCCCGAATCGAACGGCATCATGCTGGCAGCAATGCTCGCCGACCTGCCCGTCGACATCGTCGACCTAGGCATCCTTCCCGACCGGCTCGATGCCCTGCGCGACGCGTTCGCCGGCGCCGAATGCGACCTGCTCGTCACCACCGGCGGCGCGTCGGTCGGCGACCACGACCTCGTCCGGCCCGCGATCGAGGCTGCCGGCGGGGTGATCGATTTCTGGCGGATCGCGCTGCGCCCCGGCAAGCCGATGATGGCGGGCAAGCTCGGCGACGCCACCGTGCTCAGCCTGCCCGGCAATCCGGTCTCGGCGTTCGTCACCGCGATGCTGTTCGTCCGCCCGGTCGTGGCGCACATCGCGGGCGCGCGCGATCCGCTGCCGCAGACTACGCATGCACTGCTCGGCGAGGACCTCCCCGCCAACAACGCCCGCACCGACTATCTCCGCGCCGAACTCAAGGACGGCCGCGCCTATGCCTCGACGATCCAGGACAGCTCGATGCTGCTGACCTTGGCGCGGTCGACCTGCCTGATCATCCGGCCTGGCAATGCGCCCGCTGCGCACATCGGCAACTCGGCGGAAATCCTGGTGATCGCGTAACGCGGCGCTTGACGTGGTAAATTTTGTTCCATAGAAGTTCCCAGTCTGTTCCGGACGGAGGATTGCCATGCTAACGCGCAAGCAGCACGAACTCGTCTGCTTCATCAACGACCGCCTCGAGGATACCGGGGTCTCGCCCTCGTTCGAGGAGATGAAGGACGCGCTCGATCTCAAGTCGAAATCGGGCGTGCACCGCCTGATCAGCGCGCTCGAGGAGCGCAATTTCATCCGCCGCCTGCCCAACCGCGCCCGCGCTCTCGAAGTGCTGCGGATGCCCGAGCGCGCCGAGAAGAAGGTTCCGGCCAAGGCCGCGCCCGCCCCGGCCAACGTCAAGCCGACGCCGCAGCCCGCCAACGACGTGATCGAGATCCCGCTCCACGGCCGGATCGCCGCCGGCGTCCCGATCGAGGCGTTCGAGGGATCGTCGATGCTCGCAGTCCCCGCAGCGCTGCTCGGCTCCGGAGAGCATTACGCGCTCGAAGTGTCTGGCGACTCGATGGTCGATGCCGGCATCCTCGACGGCGACTACGCCCTGATCCGCCGCACCGAGACCGCCCGCGACGGCGAGATCGTCGTGGCGCTGATCGAAGAGAGCGAAGCCACCCTCAAATACTTCCGCCGCGAAGGCGCCATGGTCCGCCTCGACCCCGCCAACCGCGCCTACGACCCCCAACGCTACGCCCCCGACCAGGTCCGCGTGCAGGGCAAACTCTCCGGCATCCTCCGCCGCTACGACTGAAGCTCTGGGCTCCCCGAAGGCGGGCGCCCAGGGTCACGCGCGCCGTCGCTGCCGGTACAAGTCGACCGCCCGACCCACTGGCGGAACTGGTCCTGAAATAGGCGAGACCCTCCCCAAACCCTTCATCCTGGGCTCGACCCAGGATCCAGAGTTACGAGCGCACCGTCCGTAACCTTGGATCCTGACGTTCGTCAGGATGACGAAGCTCTAGGTAATGACGACGTTCTCGTAACTGGCGACGTGTCTGGCATCCACCGACTCTCAGTGCCCGCCGAGGTGCGCATCCCCCCGGCCACCCGGTCACTACCCAACCCGTGAGCAGCACAATCGCAACCCCACCGGTCCGCTACAGCATCCTTCGATCCAGTCGCAGCCACCGTAGCCGTCACCCGGCCGGCCGACCGCGCCATGACCCCCAACGCTGCGACCCAACCAAGTTCGGGTTCAGCACAGGCTGAGCATCCTGGGCCGCCTCGACCGAAAACCGCATCCAGTTCTCCCGCGAAAGCGGGAGCCCAGGGTCGCGAGCGCACCCCCTGCGGGTACTTATTGAACACCCACAGTGACCGGCAGATCTGGTCTTGAATGGACGAAACCTCCCCAAAACCGTCATCCTGGGCTCGACCCAGGATCCAGAGTTACAAGCGCGGCGCCTGTGAAACTGGATCCTGACGTTCGTCAGGATGACGAGGACCGGCGAAACGCCCGCTGTCTCGGGAACGCCGCGAGTTCCTGAACGGCACCGGCGCCGCCACGGCCCGCCAAGGATGCGCGTCCTCCGGCGACAGCACCGTCACCACCCGTCCCGTCCCCAGCGTAATCGCAACACCACCGGTCCGCTGCAGCATCCAGCGATCCAACCGCAGCCACCGTGGCCGGCAACCCCGCGGCACACCGCGTTCGCTGACCACGATATCCGCCAGGCGACACGCCGCGATCAGCTCGGCGGTCGGCACCGGGTACCCGCTCCGTGTCGCCAGTATCCGCCACCGCCGCCCCCGCGCGACGATATCAGTCAGGCACAAATCCCGGCTGCACCGCGCATCCGGCTGGTCTGCCAGCAACAGCGGCTCACCGATCAGCCCGCCATTCTCTGCCAGCGTGTTGCGGACATAATCCCCCGCCCGGTCGCGCAACAGCGCCAGGCCCGCCGCCGTCCGCACCGCGACATGCCGCCCGTCGCCGGTCACCAGCAGGTCCGGCGCGGGGGTCGCCAGCGCCCAGCTCGCACCGAACAGCAACGGCACCACCCCTAGCCGCCGCCACCGCGTCCGCCACAACGCGATCCACAATCCGCCGCCGACCATCGCCGCATACGCCCCGTCCGGCATCGCCGGCAGCGACCGCACCGCACCCGGTGCCGCCGCGACCAGATGCGCGATCCACAGCAGCAGGTCGAGCGTGTGCTGCACCAGCCACCACAGCGGCGCGCCGAGGCCGACTGCATCGAACACCAGCGCCAGTGCCTCCAGCGGCATCACGACGAACGTCGTCAGTGGGATCGCCACGATATTCGCGACCGCACCGTACAGCCCGGCGCGGTGGAAATGATACACCGCGATCGGCATCAGCGCCGCCTCCACGACGATCCCGGTCAGCAGCAGCGACCCCAGCTCCCGCAGCAACCGCCGCCCCCGCCCTTCCTCATGCGGCCCGAACAGCGCCTTGATCCGCGGATGCTCGTGCAGTGCGACGATCGCCGCGATCGCCGCGAACGACAGCTGGAAGCTCGGCCCGGCCAGCGCCTCGGGGAGCGCAATCAGCACGATCACGGCACCCGCCGCCAAAGCCCGCAGCGTGACCGCCTCGCGTCCCATCGCCAATGCCGTCAGCACCAGCAGCGCCGCGACGCAGCTCCGGATCGTTGGCACCTGGCTGCCGGTCAGCAAAGTATACCCAATCGCCGCCGCGGCCCCCGCCACCGCGGCGATCAGCGGCAGCCGCACCCGCAGCGCCAGCCACGGACTGAGCGCCAGCAATCGCATCACGATCAGCATCGTCGCCGCCACCGCCGCGGTGATATGCAACCCGCTGACCGACAACAGATGCGCAAGCCCCGCGCGGCGCATCGCCTCCGAATCCTCCTCGCTTATCGCCCCGACGTCGCCGGTCGCGAGCGCCGCGGCGATCCCGCCCGCGCTGCCGTCCAGGCTGTCGGTGATATGCTTCGAAAGACGCCCGCGAAGCCCCGACCCGCTGTCGACATGCCCCGTCACCACGACCGGCGCAAAACCCCGCCCGGTCGCGCCGATCCCCGCGAACCACGCGACGCGGGCAAAGTCGTACGCGCCCGGGACCGCCGGCAACGGCGGCGGCATCAGGCGCGCGCGCAACGTGACGACGACGCCTTGGCCCAGCCCCTTGGGCGCATCATCCTCGGCCAGATTGACCCGCACCCGCGGCGGAAGCGCGAGGGGCAAACCACGCGAATCCGTCGCCGGTCCCAACGGCGCCAACGTCAACCGCACAAGCGCCCGTGCCGCGAGCGGCTCCACCGTTTCCACCCGCGCCGCGAACTTCGCCACCGTCGGCCGGTCGAGCACTGGCGCCGCCACCCGGTCCGCGCGCGCCCAGATCAGCCCGAGGCCGATCGCCGCGGCCAGCGCACCGATCGCGATCGCCCGCGCCGCCCGGCCGCCCCGTCCCGTCGCCAGCCCGCCACAGCCGATCGCCACCAGCACGAGCACCGCAGCACGCCACGCCACCGGATCGGGCAGCGCGAACCACGCCGCGATACCGACGCCCAGCATCACCGGCAGCCACAGGACGAGTTGGTCGCGCTCCGCCTCAAGCCAGCGCTCGATCGCGCGGCCGGTCCTCGCCACCCATCGCGGCAAGCCCATTTGTCGCCGCACAAGGGCCATGCTAGGGGCGGCAACGGCGGAATTCGCCATCGTTCTTACAGTCTGGGAGCACCCGCGATTGGGCGCAACATCTGAAACGCGCGGGCGTCCGTCCGCCCCCGTGGTTACCCGTTTCGCTCCGTCGCCGACGGGGTTCCTGCACCTCGGCGGCGCGCGCACCGCGTTGTTCAACTGGCTATATGCCAAGGCGAACGGCGGTACGTTCCTGCTCCGTATCGAGGATACCGACCGGGTGCGTTCGACGCAGCCGGCGATCGACGCGATCCTCGACGGGATGCGCTGGCTCGGGATCGACTGGGACGGCGACGCGGTGATGCAGTTCGCGCGCGCCGACCGCCATGCGCAGGTCGCGCACGAGATGGTTGCGGCCGGCCACGCCTATCGCTGCTACATGACCAACGACGAGATTGCCGAGATGCGCGCCGAAGCGCAGGCCGCGAAGAAGCCGCTGCGCATTCGCAGCCCGTGGCGCGACCATTCGGGCGGCGACCTGCCGAGCCGCTCGCACGTCGTCCGCCTGCGCGCGCCGACCGAGGGCGCGGTGACGATCCAGGATCAGGTTCAGGGATCGGTCACGGTGCAGAATGCCGAGATCGACGACATGATCCTGCTGCGCTCCGATGGCACGCCGACCTATATGCTGGCCGTGGTGGTCGACGATCACGACATGGGCGTGACGCACGTGATCCGCGGCGACGATCACCTCAACAACGCGTTCCGCCAGCTGCCGATCTATCGCGCGATGGGCTGGCCCGAGCCGATCTACGCGCACATCCCGCTGATCCACGGCCCCGACGGCGCCAAGCTGTCGAAGCGCCACGGCGCGGTCGGCATCGAGGCGTACCGCGACGAGATGGGCATTCTGCCGGAAGCCTTCGACAACTATCTGCTCCGACTCGGCTGGGGCCACGGCGACGACGAGATCATCAGCCGCGAGCAGGCGGTCGAATGGTTCGATCTCGCGCATGTCGGCAAGAGCCCGTCGCGGTTCGACCTGAAGAAGCTCGAGAACCTCAACGGCCATTACATTCGCGAGGCCGACGACGCGCGGCTCGCCGGGCTGGTCGCCGACCGACTCGGCCATGCGCTGCCGGATGGTGGCCTCGATCTGTTGACCCGGGCGATGCCGTCGCTGAAGCCGCGCGCCGCGAACCTCAACGAACTCGCCGACGGTGCCGGGTTCCTGTTCAGCCTGCGTCCGATCGCGATGGACGACGGCGCACGGGGGCTTTTGAGCGACGAAGCGAAAGCTTTGCTGACCAATCTTCATGCTGCCCTTGACGCGGTGCACAACTGGGATACGGAGACGCTCGAAGACGCGGTACGGCGTGTGGCCGAGGAGCGGGGCGTCAAGCTCGGCCAGGTCGCACAGCCGCTTCGCGCCGCGCTGACGGGACGCAAGACGTCGCCGGGCATCTTCGATGTGCTCGACCTGCTCGGGCGCGAAGAGAGCCTCGCACGGATCGCCGACCAAAGCGCGTCGGCCTGAGAATTCCAAGGAAGGATAACAGCATGAGCGAGACCGCAACCCTGGCCGTCGACGGCAAGGACGTCGAATTTCCGGTCATGTCCGGTACGGTCGGTCCGGACGTCATCGACATCCGCAAGCTGTATGCGCAGACCGGCGCGTTCACCTATGACCCCGGCTTCACCTCGACCGCGAGCTGCAAGTCCGACATCACCTATATCGATGGTGACGAAGGCGTGCTGCTGCATCGCGGCTACACCATCGGCGAGCTGGCCGAGCAGTCCAGCTTCATGGAAGTCTGCTACCTGCTGCTGAACGGCGAACTGCCGTCGGCCGACGAGCTCGACACCTTCACGCGCACGATTACGCGCCACACCATGGTGCACGAGCAGCTCGCGACGTTCTTCCGCGGCTTCCGTCGCGATGCGCATCCGATGGCGATCATGTGCGGCGTCGTCGGGGCACTGTCGGCGTTCTATCACGACTCGACCGACATCCATGATCCGGCGCAGCGCGTGATCGCGTCGCATCGCCTGATCGCCAAGATGCCGACGATCGCCGCGATGGCGTACAAGTACAGCGTCGGCCAGCCCTTCCTGTATCCGGACAACTCGCTCAGCTACACCGGCAACTTCCTGCGCATGACGTTCGGCGTTCCCGCCGAGCCCTACGTGGTGAACCCGGTCGTCGAGAAGGCGATGGACCGTATCTTCATCCTCCACGCCGACCACGAGCAGAACGCGTCGACCTCGACCGTCCGGCTTGCCGGTTCGTCGGGCGCCAACCCGTTCGCATGCATCGCCGCCGGCATCGCCTGCCTGTGGGGCCCCGCACATGGCGGCGCCAACGAAGCCGCGCTCAACATGCTGCGCGAGATCGGCACGGTCGACCGGATCCCCGAGTTCATCGCCCGCGCGAAGGACAAGAACGATCCGTTCCGCCTGATGGGCTTCGGCCACCGCGTCTACAAGAACTACGATCCGCGCGCGACGGTGATGCAGACCACCGTCAAGGAAGTGCTCGGCGAGCTCGGCGTCACCGACCCCGTGTTCGACGTCGCGATCGAACTCGAGCGTCTCGCGCTCAGCGATCCGTACTTCATCGAGAAGAAGCTGTTCCCGAACGTCGACTTCTATTCGGGCGTCATCCTCTCGGCGATCGGCTTCCCGACCTCGATGTTCACCGTTCTCTTCGCGCTCGCCCGCACCGTCGGCTGGGTCGCGCAGTGGAACGAGATGATCACCGATCCCGACCAGAAGATCGGCCGTCCGCGCCAGCTGTACAACGGTGCCGCACAGCGCGACTACGCGCCGATCGGCACTCGCTGATGTCCAGGCTCCGGCCGATCCTGTACGTCGTCGGCGTGCTTTGCACGCTGACGGGGTTGCTGTGGATCGGCCAGGGGCTTGGCTACGTCCATTGGCCGCAGTCGAGCTTCATGCTCGATCAGCGGCCATGGGCGGACCGCGGCGCGATCCTCGCCGCGCTTGGGCTAGCGCTGATCCTCGCCGCGCGGCGCATCCGCCGGTAGCGTCAGCACGAACCGCGCGCCCTGCCCAGGCGCGCTCTCGACCGTCAGATCGCCCTGCATCGCCCGCGCCAGCCGCCGCGCGATATACAGGCCCAGCCCGTTGCCACCGGCTTCCGACGGATCGACCCGCTCGAACTTCTCGAAGATGCGCACCTGGTCCTCGGGCGCGATACCCTTG
Organism: Sphingomonas sp. R86521; assembly: GCF_042466235.1. Taxonomy (NCBI): domain Bacteria; kingdom Pseudomonadati; phylum Pseudomonadota; class Alphaproteobacteria; order Sphingomonadales; family Sphingomonadaceae; genus Sphingomonas; species Sphingomonas sp. R86521. The sequence goes on from NZ_JAXHBY010000001.1 coordinate 2,849,908, forward strand.
CCCTGATCGGTGACGACCACCGATACATCCCGCGCCCCGCGCTCGACCACGGCGGTCACCTGCGATCCCGGTGGCGAATAGCGCACCGCATTGCCGATCAGGTTGACCAGGATCTGCAGAACCCGCCGGAAATCCCCCAGCGCCCAGCTCAGCTCGCCCAATGCCGGACGCGCGATCGTGACCCCTGCATTGCCCGCGCGCACGCTGAGCAGGCCTGCCGCGCGACGCGTGACGTCGGCCAGATCGATCCGCTCCACCGCGAGCGTGAAATCGGGCCGCTCCACGGCCTGCAGATCCACCAGATCGTTGACCAGTTCGAGCAGGTGCCGCCCCGCGCTGGCGATATCGGCGGCGTAATCGGCATAATCCGGCTGCACCGGCCCATCGGCCTGCGCGTTGATGCTGTCGGCATTGGCGACGATCCGCGCCAGCGGCGCACGCAATGCCCGGTCGAGTCCGCTGGTGAAGGTCGTCGACAGCGGAGCCTCGACCGGCGCGGGTGTCACCTCCGCCTCGACCATCCGCGCGGCGCCGACGAACCCGGCGAACGCACCGGTGCGGTCATGACGCACTTCGGCACTCAGCATCACCGGCCGCCCCGACCCGCGGAGACGTGCGGGCTGCCCCGTCATCGCGCGTCGCCGGGCCAGCGCATCGAGCATCGGCAGCGCGCCATCGTCCCCGGCTTCCAGCGCGAACATCTGCGTCAGCGGCTGGCCGAGCAACGCGATCGCATCGAACCCGTACCGCGGCCCTGCCTCCAGCGATACGAAGGTCAGGCACAGCGACGCGTCGGTATCCCAGCGCCAGTCCGCATCGCTGGCCAGGAACGTCGCCCGCGCATCGCTGGCGGGACCGATCGGCTGCCACGGCTGGACCTCGCGCCAGCCGCTGACCGCCAGGCGAATGGTATCGCCCTCTGGCTGGGCCCGGACCCACAGGTCGATGTCGGCGTCGTCGTCGGCGACCACCACGCCGCGTGAGACGATGATCCCCAGCCGTCGCGCGAGCCGTGTGATCGTCGCGAGCTGCGGCACCGCGAGCGCCCGCCCCAAATCCCCGCCCGCGCGCTGGTTCAGCGCGATCAGCGCCGGATCGGCGGAGTGCAGCACGCCGTCCATCCCGACTACCGCATGCGCAACCGGGTTCTCCGCGGAAGGATCATAGGCGTTCATCGCCGCTCCGAACGCGTCAGGGCGCGCATCGCGGCGCGAAAATCACGGTGCAGCGACAGCGGCGCCAACGCCGCACGCGCATCCGCCACGGAAATCGCAGCGATCGCGTCGAGCGAATCGGCGAATGCCTCGATATCCCGGCGCGGATCGGCTTCGGACAGGGCAAGCGCGATCCGTGCGATCGTCGGCCGATCCAGGTCCGCCGCCCGCAACGCGATCCACAACTGGTCGCCATCGGGCTCGATCGTCATGCGCCGCGCCTGCTCGAACTCGACCCCGATCGCCCGCGCCAGCACCGCGACGAACAGCGACAGGCGCCGGTCGCCGATCGCCTCGGTTAGCAGTGCCGCCAGCTCGTCGGGCCTCGCTTCGATCGCGCCGGCCAGCCGCATCGCGACCGCCTCGGGCCGCTCGCCCTCGTCATGCGCGCTCAAGCTGCGCAGCGCGGCATCGACCAGCGCCCGATCGACCGTCGCGCCCCCTGTGTCGTCAACGTCTCCGCGGATCGCGGCGGCGATCCACCACACCAGCCGGTGATGCAGTTCTGCCGGCAGGTCGCTGCCCGCGATCGTCCCGGCCTCGTTTGCCGAGCGCCGTCGGCTCTCGCTGGCCAGCAGGGCGTTGGCCGCGGAGGCAACCACGCTGTCGGGAACGCTGGCGAGCCGCACCAGCAGGCTCGATTCGTCGGGACCGGAAATCGCGATGGGCAGCGCGTCGGCGATCAGGTCGTGACGGACTCGTGCGACCAGTTCACCCATCAGCGCGTCGTCATGCAACAACCGCGCACGGGTCAGCCGCGCGACGACGCTGCCGCCGGGTTTGCCGGGTTTGAGGATCGCCTCGCCGCGTGCCGGATCGCCCGCGTTCGCGAGCAACCGCGCGGCATGGCGGCGAATGTCCGTCTCGATCGCACCGACGATACCGTCGAGCACCTGTGCCAGCCGAAGCCGCGTCCGCTCGTCCAACCGTGCGTCGGCGTCGAGGAAAAAATCGGCGATCGTGACCGCCAGCCGCGCGTCGGCACGACCACGCGCCTGTTCGGCCCACGCAGCGGCATCGATGCGCGATGGAGCGTCCTGGCTCGCGGGGTCTGGGCCGACCGACATGCCGTGCTGCTTACCTCCCTGTCGTTAAGGGCAAGCTAAGGCTGTCGAAGTCCTTCGACTACAGCCGCGAGCGTCGCGGCAGCGTAAATCGCCGCGATCGCCAGTCCGACCACCGGCAAACCGAGCACCGCGAACAGCGCGACGACCGCCAGATACGCCGATGGGCTGCCCCACCAAAGCTTCCGCACACGTTCCACGATCGCGCGCTCGCCCAGTGCCCCTGCCGCGACACCGGCAACGCCGATCGCGAGCGCGGTATTGTCGCCGGCATAGTCACTGACCAGGAACGCCAGCACCAGCACCGACAATCCGGCGACGCCGGCAACCGCGAGCGTCTGCGCACGCGCGACCGGGGCATCGTCGCGCAACCCGCTCAGCACCGACCCCAGCGCCAGCGTGATGCAACCGAGCAACGCCATGACCATGCCGGTCGCGAGCAGGCCAAAGCCTTCGCCGACGATACCTACCAGCCCGAATGCCCCACCGACCGCGCCCAGCGTGCTGCCGGCGACGTTGCGATCGACCAGTGACGGCAGCGCAGCGCGCGCGATCGGCGCGAGCACGTAGCGGTCGAACCACCCGCGCCGTCCCGATACGATCGTGACCAGCACCGCACGGCCGCGCTCCTCCAGCGTCCGTGCCTGCCGCTCGATGCCATGCCCTCCGCCGCGCATCGCATCGGTCGGCAGCAGGATATGGACCGCACGGCCCTGCACCGCGAGCCGCAGCAGCGTCGATTGGAGGTCGTAATCATGCGGCAGCGCGGCGACTTCGGCGACCCGGCTGGGATCGATCCGCGCGACCCCGGCCCACGCCATCTGGCCGCCGACGCGCTCGAAACCCGGTCCGGCATCGCCCTCGGGCACCACCAGCAGCGCCTCGCCCTCCTCAGCCGCCATCGCGGTGACGACGGCCTCGGTGGTGACCAGCCCGTCGCCGAGCATCAGGATCCGTGCCAGCGGATGCAGCCGCTCGACCGCCTCAGCCGCCGACCGCACTGTATCGACCGACACCCCGCGCCGCCCGATCCGCGCGATCGCGCCGAGCAGTTCGGGCGTCAGGCGCGCGACCACGACGATCACCTGGCTGACGCCTGCGGCAACCAGCAGCCGCGCCTGATATTCGATAAGCGTGACGCCACTGAACGGCAGCGTGGCGGCAAGACGATCGGGGCGATCGTCGGCGTCGTGAATTGCGAAGAGAAGGCCGGCTAACATCGCTCGGCTGTTAGGCGGTCGCGGCCGTGGATGCAAAGCCGTCGCCGTCGCCTACGAGCGCGCCTAGAGCCGCAGCACCGCGCGCCGCAGCTTCCTGAGCGCTTCCGGATCGCGCGGATTGCCCTCGGCGACCTCCATCGCGAGCGCCATCAGCCGGACTGCACCGAAACTCGCCGCAAGACCCTTCAGCCGCCATGCCGCCGCGCGCCATTCCTCGTGATCGGTCGCCAGCGTCATCGCGGTCAGCGCGCGTTCGGCGCTTTCGCTGAACGCCTGGCGCAGTTCGGCGATCAGTGCAGGCTCATCGCCCACCGCAGCCGCCAGCGTGGCGTCGATTGCTCCCGGGTCATAGGCCATGACGAACGGCCTACCGCAAAGACGCTTAAGAGAAGGTTATTCGCTTTGTGCGGCGGCGTTCTATGATAAACCGGCGTCATGAACGGGGGTTCGTCGATCATGGGATATCGTGCGGAGGCGGAAACGGCCGCGCCGATCGGCGCGTACAGGCAGACGCAAGACATGGAACACGATGCCCTGCCGCCGTCCGAACCGCGGTTCGACCTGCCCGAACATTATGAATACGCGTCCGAACCGGACCCCGAAACGGACGACGGTCCACGCCATCATCTGGCGCTGGCGATCGCCTCGGCGGCCGTCGTCCTCCTGTGGCTCGGCACCATGCTCTGGATGGCGCGCGGCGCACTTCGCACCCTCGATGCGATCGAACTGACCCAGTTCCTGGCGGCGCTCTGCGTGGTCCCCGCGCTGATCGGGATCCTCTGGATGCTCGGCATGCGCACCAGCCGTGCCGAGGCGCAGCGCTTCGGCGCCAGCGCGCGCGGCATGCGCGAAGAGGCGGCCAGCCTCGAACGCACCGTCGCCGCGCTGTCCGACGTCATCGACACCAACCGTGCGCTGCTCGCCGAACAGGTCACGCAGCTGATGATGATGGGCGACGGCGCGACCGAACAGTTGCGCACGATCAGCCGCGGCATGGCCGCAGAGATCGACCAGGCCGACGCCTATGCCCGCGACCTCGCGGATGCCGCCACCGCGGCGCAGACCAGTCTCGGCATCCTGATCGCCGCGTTGCCGCGCGCGCAGGCCGAAACCGACGCGATCGCCGAACGTCTCGATCGGATCGGGCTCGCCGCCAGCGATCATGCCGCCGCGCTCGATGCGCAGATCGGTGCGCTCGCCGACCGTGGCCGCGACGCCGATGCGATGGCAAGCGGCGCGGCCCAGCGGCTCGCCGCGCACATCGTCGGGATGGACGCGACCAGCGAAACCGCAGGCGCCCGGCTGGAGGCGATCACCGACGGCATGAGCGATGCGGTCGACCAACTCGTAGGGCGCACCGCCGATGCGGTCGAAGAAGCCCGCAGGGGTATCGTCGGGCACGGCGACGCGATGCTGGCGATGGTCGGCGCCAACCAGGCCGCGCTCGACAGCGCGGCGCGCGACAGTGCCGAGGCGCTCGCCCGCCGGATCGCATCGATCGAGGACGCGATCGAGCGCGTCGCGATCCGCCTCGACCTGCAGCGCAGTTCGGGCGAGCGGATCGTCGACGACCTCAACGCCGGGCTCGGCGCGGTCGAGACCCGCGTCGAGGCGATGCATCGCCAGGGCGTCGAGAAGTCGCAGATGCTCGCGGCGTCGATCAGCGCGCTCGGCGGGTCGGCCGACGCGATGACAGAGGCGCTGCAATCGGGCGAGGCGATGGCCAATCGCGCCATCGGGACGACCGAGACGCTGTTGATCGCGCTCGATTCCGCCGCGCGCGAGATCGACGAGACGCTGCCGGAAGCCCTCAGCCGCCTCGACACCCGCATCCTCGCCAGCAAGAGCATCGTCGTCGGTGCCAAACCCGAATTGCTCGCGCTGGTCACCGCGGCCGAGAGCACGCACGACGCGATCGAGGCGATCGCTGGCGTGGTCGGCGAACAGCGCCGCGTGCTCGACCATCTGTCGGGGACGTTGCTGGAAACGCTGGCAGCCGGGCGTGCCAAGGCCGATGCCCTCGGCCAGATCGTCGACGAGACCATCGACCGCACCAACCGCTTCTCCGAAGACGCCGCACCGCGCCTGGTCGAAGCCCTGCTCCGGGTACGAGAAACCGCCACCCTCGCCGCCGACAATGCCCGCGAAACCCTGTCGCAGGTCATTCCGCAGGCCGCCGACGCGCTGGGCAAGGCCGCTGCCGACGCAATGCGGCGCGCGACCAACGACACCGTGGAGCGCCAGGTCCATGCGCTCGCAGAATCCAGCGATGCCGCCGTCGAAGCCGCGATGCGCGCCACCGAACGCCTCGCCGAGCAGGTCCAGGAGATCGTCGACCAGACGACGATCGTGGAAAGCCGGATCGAAAAGGCGCGCGGCGAACGCGAGGACGCCGATCGCGACAGCTTCGCCCGGCGCGTGTCGCTGCTCATCGAATCGCTCAACTCGGCGTCGATCGACATCACCAAGGCGTTCGCGCCCGAAGTGTCGGACAGCGCCTGGGCGGCGTATCTGAAGGGCGACCGCGGCGTGTTCACGCGTCGCGCTGTGCGCATCCTCGATGCGGCCGAAGCCCGCGACATCGCGCGCTATTACGACGAGAACGACGCGTTCCGTGAGATGGTGAACCGCTACATCCACGACTTCGAGACGATGCTGCGCTCGATCCTGGCGCAGCGTGATGGGTCGCCGCTCGGTGTCACCCTGCTGTCGTCGGACATGGGCAAGCTGTACGTCGCGATGGCGCAGGCGATCGAGCGGTTGCGGTAAGTTCCAGCCCGCTGCCCGTCAGGTCAGCGCTTTCTCGAGATATGCGATCCAGCGCCGCGTGAAATCCAGCGACGCCCGGGCGATCGGTGCCGCGCCGTCGAACGCGTGGAACGCCGCGGGCACGACGATCAGGTCGACCGGCACCCCGGCCGCGCGCAAGCCACCGGCATAGGCCAGATCCTCATCGAGAAAGAGGTCGAGCGTACCGACGCCGACAAAGGCTGGGGCCAGCCCGGCCAGATCGCGCCGCCGCCCAGGCACGATGCCGGCCGGCACCTGCGCACTCCCGGCCGGCACGCCGAGCAGCGAGGACCAGCCGAAGCGGTTGGCCTCTGCGGTCCACACGTACCGACCGGTGCCGGGCTTCCCCGGACGACTGCTGCCGGTGCGATCGTCGAGCATCGGGTAGATCAGCACCTGATAGGCGAGCTTGACCTCACCCCGGTCGCGCGCGGCGAGCGCCAGCATCGCGGCATGCCCGCCGCCTGCACTCGCCCCACCGACCGCGATCCGCGAACGATCGACGCCCAGCGTCGCGGCGTTGTCATGCACCCAGCGCAGTGCAGCGTAATTATCCGCGAGCGATCCGGCGTAGGTCGCTTCGGGCGCCAGCCTATAATCGACCGACACCACGAGCCACCCCTGGCGCTGTGCCGCCAGCCGCAGGTCGGTCGGAATGCCGGCCGCGCCCGCGACATAGCCGCCCCCATGTATCCAGATCACCGCGCCCCGCCCCTTGCGGCCGGGCGCGCCATCGAACTGGACGGTGCGGACCGCAGGCTGGCCGGGCAGCCCCGGCACCATAACGACCGGCAGCTTCACGCTCGCAACCGGCGGGGGCGGCGGCACCGGATGCGCCCGCCGCGCCACCGGACGGTGACGAAACGCCGTCAGATTATCGGCGGAAACCACCATTTCCTGCAGCAGCCGCAGGTCGTCGACCATCTCCGGATCGACATCCGCGAACCGCGCGACCGGGGCTTGCGCCCACGCCGTCCCGCTGCCGGCGAGCAGCAGACCAGCACCCGCGCCCTTTAGAATATCCCGCCTGTTCTGCATGCCGTCCTCCGCTCCGCGACGAGCGTACCGGTCATCGCGGAGTCCGGCTAGGCCCGGATCACCAGTTCAGACCAACGCGCGCATAAAGGTAACGGCCGTTGAAACCGAATGGCGAATAGGACGGATAGCCCAGCACGCCGGTCGTGTTGTTCGCCGCGATCGTGCGGTCCGGATAGACGTCGAACACATTGCTGACGCCCAGCCCGATCTGCGCGCCCTTGGGCGCGGAATAGCGCAGTTCGAGGTCGGTGATCGCGTGCTTGCCGGTGTGGACGTCGGCACTCCCGCTGACGAGCGTGCCCGGCTGGTTGACGTCGCCGTAATAGGTCACGCGGGCCAGCGCGCCCAGTCGGTCCAGCGACCAGTCGATCGACCCCGTCACCTTCTCGCCCGGCGTGCCGTCCTCCAGCGTCAGGATACGGCTGCGCGCGAACAGCGTCGGCGCCGGGTTCAACGTCGACGTCGTGACCGGCACGCGCGTCACGTTCACGTCGTTGATGTTGCCGGCCACGGTGAAGTCGAACGTCCCCGCGCCTTCGGACAACAGCCGGTAATGCGCGACCGCGTCGATACCCTTGGTCGTGGAGGCGAGCCCGTTCAGGAAGAACCGCGCCGCCGAGACGTTATACGGCGCGAGCAACGCGGCGACAGTCGGGCTGAAGCTTGCATTGATGTTCTCCGACAGGCCGATCTGGTCGCGGATGTGGATGCGGTATGCGTCGACCGTGAAGTCGAACCCGCCGGCGCGGATCACCGTGCCGACCGACAGGTTGGTCGACTTCTCGGGCTCGAGCGGAATGCCGCCGAGCGCGGTCGCCACCGGGCTGACCGACGGGAACGTGCCGGTCAGGATCGGGACGCCATTGGTGACGACCGACGCGGTCTGCGTGAAATACTGCTGCTGCAGCGACGGTGCACGGAACCCGGTCGATGCGGTGCCGCGTAGCGCGAACCACGGCGCGAAGTCGTAGCGCAGCGAGGCCTTGCCGGTCGCGGTGGTGCCGAAATCGGAATAATCCTCGGCGCGTCCGGCGAGCCCGAAGAGCAGCTTGTCGGTAACCTGCGCCTCGAGATCGAGATAGACGCTGGCGTTGCGGCGGCTCCGCTCGGTGGCGTTGCCCGGCGAGAACCCGCCGAACCCCTGCGCGCCCGGCGCCGCGGTGGTGTTGGCGGGAATGCCGGTGACCGTGCCCGCGGCCGGATAGCCGTAGGAGGCCAGTTCACCTGCGACGATCTTGTAGCCCTCGCGGCGCCCCTCGACGCCGAACGCGACGTTCAGCGACTGCAAGACGTCGAACTTCCGCGTGACGTCGAGGCCGGCGACATACTGATCGTAGATCGTCGCCCCGTCGTCGAAGTTCCGCGGGCTGGCGGTGCCGAACGCATAGTTCGCCGAATTGAGCGTGCGATAATCGATCCGGTTGCGGCCATAGCTCAGCGACAGGTCGACGTTGAACCCACCGACGTCGCCGCGCAGTCCGACCGCCGAATTGATGTCCTTCGACTTGGTATTGATGATCGGCAGGAAGCCACCGGCAAGACCTGCGCGCACCAACGGCGCGAGCGTCGCGGCGCTGGCGCCCGTCGCCGCGATCCGCGGGAATGCGGCGCTGCGGCTGTCGCGGTCCTGGTATCCGCCGAACGCGTAGAGGCTCAGATTGTCGGTCAGCGACGTGCCCGCGTTGACGAAACCGGTATATTGCTCGACCGCCGGGTCGCCGTACCGGCCGGTGACGCGGTTGGGCGTGACGCGGGTGTCGATGTCGGCGCGATTGGTCGGCTGGCGCTTGGTATATTCGCCCGACACGGTGACGAAGCCGTCGCTGCCAAAGCCGATGCCCTGCCATGCCGATGCGGTGACGGCGTGCTCGCCCTTGACGTTGCGGCTGTTGTTCGCGGTGTCGACGTCGGTGTCGTAGAACCCGTAGGTGACCTGCGCACCGCCGCCCGATCGCGCCTCACGCAGGCGCAGGTTGACCACGCCGGCGATCGCGTCCGAGCCATATTGTGCCGACGCCCCGTCGCGCAGCACCTCGATACGGTCGAGCGCGACGGTCGGCACGGTGTTGAGATCGACCGCCGCAGAGCCACGGCCGACGCTGCCATTGGTGTTGAGCAGCGACGAGGTGTGGCCGCGGATACCGTTGATCAGCACCAGCGTCTGGTCGGGCGACAGGCCGCGCAGCGTCGCCGGGCGGATCGCGTCGGTGCCGTCGGTCGCCGACGGCCGCGGGAAGTCGATCGACGGCGCGATCGCGGACAGCGCGGTGGCGAGTTCGGTGGTGCCCTGGCGCTGCAGGCTGGCACCGCTCAGCACGTCGACCGGCGAGGCGCTATCGAGTCGCGAGCGGCCCGCGGTGCGCGTGCCGGTGACGATGATGTCGTCCTGCACGTCGGCCGGCGGGGTGGCGGCGGGATCGTTCGCCTCGGTGGTCGCCGGCGGCACGGCCTGCGCGCTGGCGGCGTGCGCGGCGATCAGCGCGACGGTGGAGGCGATCAACGCGAACGCGGTACGATAGACGGTCATATATCTGGTCCCTGCTGACAACCCGCTCTTCGACGGGCTTTTCGTACGCTGCAGTCGTCCCGGACGGGCGTTCGCTCAACGAAAAAAAACTACGGTCGGATGCGTTCCGCGCGACATCGCGAGGCAAACGACAGCGATCGCAGACCTTAGCAGCGCCTTCAGCGCTCTCGCCGCAGAATGATGTAGAGCGCACCCTGCCCGCCATGCCGCGGATGCGCGCCGCGGACCGCGGCGATCGCATCGGAATGCCGGGATCCAGCGAGCCAGTCCGTCACCGCCGCGCGGATCGCGCCGCGCGCGTGCGGCCGTTCGCTCTCCGGACGCGGCGGCTTGCCGGTGACCAGCAGCAGCACGCGGTCGCCCCGCGCGATCGCCCGGCCGAGCCCCGAATCGAGCATCGCATGCGCCGACGCCAGCGTATGCCCATGCAGGTCGATCGAACTGTCCGGGCTCACCGCGCCGCGCACCAGCTTCTTGTCCCAGCCGCCGTCGAGCGTGCTTTCGGTGATCGGCCGGGGCGCCGCGCGCGCAACAGGCTTTGCTGCCATCTGCACCGGCGCGCGCACCGGAGTCCGCACCACTGGCTTCACCCCGTGCAGCGGCGCAGGGGGCGGCGGGACCGGTTTGCCGACCGGTGCAGGCTTCTCAGGAATATGCGCGACAATGGTCACCGCGCGCATCGGACGCACGGTCGCCATCACCTTCGCCCAGAGCTGGGCCTCGTCAGGGTTGAGGGGTCGGACCGCCATATCGCGCTCCATTCAGGCGCGCGACGGTACCGACCGGCAACAGCAGGAACGCGGTGCCGCGCCCCGCCATGCCGCCCGCAGTCGCCTCCGCCGCCGCGCACGCGCCCCAGAAGGTGTCGAAGCGGTTGCTGCCCTTGATCGCGCCGCCGGTATCCTGCACCACCCACAGTCCGCTCGCATCCTGCCGGTCGAGCGACAGGAACACGGGCGCGCCCAAGGGCACGAACTTGACGTCGGCCGCCGCACTGACCTGGCCGATCACCGGCAGGCCAAGCGCGCCGAGGGGGGCACCGTCCAGTTCGCGAAAGAACACGAAGCTCTTGTTCTCGCGCATGATCGCCTGGCCCTCGACCGGATGGTCGTGCAGCCACGCGACGATCCCCTGCATCGAGGTTTGCCCCGGCTGGAGCAGCCCGCGAGTCTTCATCAGCGCGCCGATGCCGGTGTAATCGCGCCCGTTCTGCGTCGCATAGCCGATGCGGAGGATCTCGCCATCGGGCAGCCGCAGCCGCCCCGATCCCTGAATCTGCAGGAAGAACAGTTCGACCGGATCGCGCGCCCAGGCGAGCACCGGTGCCTTGCCCGACAGCGCGCCCTGCTCGATCGCGGTGCGGTCGTAATAGGGCACGAAGTTGCTGCCCTGCACGCGCCCGCGGATCTTCTTGCCCTTGAGGCCGGCGGAGAACGCGCCGAGGTCGACGTCGACCAGATCGTCGGGCCGGCCATACACCGGCGCCTCATAGCCCGACCGCCGCGTCAGCGATCCGGCGATCTCCGGCTCGTAATACCCGGTCGCGAACGCCTTGCCGTCGCCGACCTGGACCGCTTCCAGCCACTGCGCGAAGAACGCACGCGCCCCGCCACGCTGCACCGGTCGCGCCGCCGCACAGGCGGGCTGCCAGTCGCTGCCACGGGTCAGCCCCGAGACGTCGCTTCGACGCAGCAATCCGGGGCAACTCGTGACGAATGCGGCAAGCGCGGCCTCTGCCTGATCATCGCTGATCGGCAGGCTCGCCACAGGAGGCCCCGGCAACACACCCGCCGCCGCAGCATTCGCGGGCTCGACCGGTGATACCACTGGCGTCGCCAGCATCGGCACCGCGCCGACGATCCGCGCGGGCGCCTGGATACCGCGGATGTTGGGCGACGCGCCGGTATCGCGCGTCGGATGGACCCGCGCCGGCTCGGGTGCGCGATCGCTTGGCGACGACACCCCCGTACGCGGCGGTTCGACCCCGCCGACGCACGCGCTCAGCAACAGGCCAAGCGCCACTCCTCCCAGCTTGCGCATCAGGCTTCGTCGGTGTCGGCAAGCTTCCAGTTCGGATCGCTGCTCTTCAGCGTCCGCGCGAAGGTCCACACGTCGTGCGTCTCGACCGCGTCGGTCATCGACCCGGCAATGACGTTACCCTCGGCATCGCGCGTGATCGCAGCGATATCGGCGTCGAAGCGCACCGTGATCCGCGCGTCGCGTCCCGACAGGCTGGCGTCGGCGATCATCGCGCGCTCGATCGTCACGAGGCGGTTGTCGAGCACTTCGCCGGCCGCATGGCGGGCAGCGATCGCTTCGCCGAAGGCGGCGCGGACGTCGTCCACGGCCAGCTCGGCGAGCGTGTCCTCGTCGCCCTTCCAGAACGCCTCCAGCACCATCCGGTACGCGGCCTGCGCGCCTTCCAGGAACTGGCTCACGTCGAAGCCGGGTTCGCCGGCGACGATGCTGCGCAGGCCCGGTTCGGCGCGCGGCTCGATGTTGCGGTTGGCGATCTCGCGCACTTCACCAACCGGCGCGATGGAGCGCGGCACGGATAGCGTCGCGGGACGGTCCTCTGCCGCACGCGGCAGAGGCTGCTCATGCCCGGTCCGCTTGCCGAGTACGCTGTAGAGTCGCATCGCCAGGAAGCCTGCAACCATCGCGAGAAGAACTACGTAGAACAAAGTGCCTCCGATCTTCGGGCGAACATAGGCCATGCAGCGCGCGATTCAAAGCGGCGCCCGTTGAAACGCCCCGCACGCACTGCTAGCGAACGCCATACCGGACCCGAACGCGCGACCCCTCCGCTTCGGTCCTTACGCATTTCAAGGGACAGGATGACATGGACGACCAGGACAACGGCATGACCGCGGCCGACACCAATCTGGCCAACGGCGAGGACACCATTCCCGCCGCCGGGCTGATCTCGCAGTATATCAAGGACCTGTCGTTCGAGAATCCGAACGCGCCTGCGGTATACCAGAACCAGACCCCGCCCGCGATCGACGTACAGTTCAACATCGGCGCGGCGCAGGTCGGCGACGAAGTGCATGAAGTCGTACTGAAGATCGACGTCCGCGCCGAGAGCGAAGGCCAGGTCGCCTTCATCGTCGACCTTTCCTATGCCGGGCTGTTCGGGCTCCGCAACATCCCCGCCGAGCATGTCCAGCCGTTCCTGCTCGGCGAAGCGCCGCGCCTGCTGTTCCCGTTCGCCCGTCGCGTGCTCAGCGATGCGGTCCGCGACGGCGGCTTCCCGCCGCTGCTGCTCGAGCCGATCGATTTCGGCCAGCTCTATCTGCAGCAGGCCGAACAGGGCGTGCAGCCCAACGTGGGTGATTTCGGGCAGGCCTAAGCGCCCGTCCGAACCCCTTCCATGAACCTTACCAAAGCCCTGGGATCGGTCGGCGGGCTGACGCTCGCCAGCCGCGTCCTGGGGCTTGTTCGCGACGCGCTGTTCGCGCGCTTCGTCGGCGCCGGATTTGCCTCAGACGCATATTTGATCGCGTTCCGGCTACCCAACATGTTCCGCGCGCTTTTCGCGGAGGGCGCATTCAGCGCCGCGTTCATCCCGATGTTCAATCGGAAAGTCGGCGACAAGGACGGTCGCGGCCTGCCCGACGGCATCGCGTTCGCCGAAGACGCGCTATCGGTGCTGCTGCCGACACTGATCGTGATGACCGCGCTGCTCGAGGCGGCGGCCTGGCCACTGACCTGGCTGCTGACGCTGGGCTTCAATGGCGTTCCCGCGGAGCGTTTCGCGTTCGTGGTGCACCTGTCGCGGCTGATGCTGCCCTATCTCTTGCTGATCAGCCTCGTCTCGCTGCTCGGCGGGATCCTCAATTCGCTGCACAAATTCTGGGTCAACGCCGCCGCGCCGATCCTGCTCAACGCCACGCTGATCGCCGCGCTGCTATTGTTCCACGCGAACGAACCGCTGATGACCGCGCGCAACCAGGGGATCGCGGTCACCGTCTCGGGTGCGCTGCAGCTGCTCTGGCTGATCTATGCCTGCCGGACATCGGGCATTCGTTTGCGCCTCAAGCGGCCGCAGCTGAACCCGGACGTCAAGAAACTGATGAGCCTGATCTGGCCTGCCGCTGCAGGCGCTGGCGCGGTGCAGATCAACCTCGTCGTCTCGACTGCGCTGGCCGCCGCGTTGCTGCCCGCCGGATCGGTCTCGTACATCTATTTCGCCGATCGCCTGAACCAGTTGCCGCTCGGCCTGATCGGCATCGGTCTCGGCACCGTCCTGCTGCCGACGATCTCGCGCCAACTCGGCCGCGGCGAGGATGCCCAGGCGATGGAAACGCAGAATCGCGGCATGGAGCTCGCGCTGTTCCTGACCCTGCCCGCCACCGTCGCGCTGATCGTCTGCGGCATGCCGATCGTCGGCGCGCTGTTCCAGCACGGCAAATTTTCCGCGCAGGACGCCGTCTTCACGGCGCAGGCGCTCGCCGCCTTCTCGATCGGGCTGCCGTCGTACATCCTCGTGAAGGTGCTGACGCCCGGTTATTACGCGCGGTCGGACACCCGCACGCCGGTGCGCTATGCGACGATGTCGATGGTCGTGAACCTGGTGCTCAACATCGCCTTCATAAAGCCGCTCGGGCATATGGGCCCGCCGCTCGCCACCGCGATCGCCAGCACGGTCAACGTCGCGCTGCTGTACCGCACGCTGGTCCGTCGCGGTCATTTCAAGGCGGACGCGCGGCTCGCACGCCGTACTGGGCGGCTGCTGGTCGCGGCGCTCATCATGGGCGGGGTGATGTTCTTCCTCAACCACCTGTTCCAGCCGTTCGTGACCGGCACCAGCATCGAGCGCTGGGGTGCGATGGTGGTGCTGGTGACCACCGGCGGGGTCGTCTATGCGATCGCCACGTTACTCACCGGCGCGTTCCGGCTCGGCGATATCGCCACGCTCCTGCGCCGTTCCAAATAGGCTTTTCCATGCGCGTCGTTTCCGGCATCCAGCCCACGGGCAATCTCCACCTCGGCAACTACCTCGGCGCGATCCGGCAATGGGTGGCGATGCAGGATTCGATGACGGATGGCGACGACTGCCTGTTCTTCCTCGCCGACCTCCATGCGCTGACCGTCGCGATCGACCCGAGGGAACTCGGCGCCAACACCATCGAGATGGCGGCGACCCTGATCGCGTCGGGGATCGACCCGACCCGCGCGATCCTGTTCAACCAAGCGCGGGTGCCGGCGCACAGCGAGCTCGCCTGGATCCTCAACGGGACCGCGCGGATGGGCTGGCTCAACCGCATGACGCAGTGGAAGGACAAGGCCGGCAAGAACCGCGAAGGCGCCAGCGTCGGGCTGTTCGTCTACCCGGTGCTGCAGGCCGCCGACGTGCTGCTCTACAACGCGACGCATGTCCCGGTCGGCGACGACCAGAAGCAGCATCTCGAACTCGCGCGCGACATCGCGACCAAGTTCAACACCGATTTCAACGTCGAGCTGTTCACGCTGCCCGAACCGCTGATCAGCAAGGCCGCGCCGCGGATTATGTCCCTGCGCGACGGCACCGCAAAGATGTCGAAGTCCGACCCGTCCGACGCCTCGCGAATCAACCTGGTCGATAGCGACGACGTCATCGTCCAGAAACTGCGCAAGGCGAAGTCCGATGCGGATACGCTCCCCGAGACAGCCGATGGCCTCGAAGGCCGGCCGGAAGCGCGCAACCTGGTGACGATCTATGCGGCACTCGCCGGCACTGGCGTTGACGCGGTCCTTGCGCAGTTCGCCGGTCAGGGCTTCGGCGCGTTCAAACCCGCGCTCGCCGACCTTGCGGTTGCGTCGCTCGGACCAATCCGCGATCGCCTGACCGCGCTTCTCGAGGATCGCAGCGCAGTCGCCGCTATCCTGGACCATGGTGCAGACCGCGCCCGCACCCTCGCGGCGCCGACGCTGCGTGCGGCACAGGAGGCGGTCGGGCTGCAAATCTGACGGGTCAGCTGATTGGCACCGGCTGCCCGCAATGCAGCCGGTCGAGCAGCGCCCGGCCAGCAACCAGATGGCGTTCGTATTTGCCGGCATCGCCGCCCGCCGGGATCCCCAGTGGTCGCGCCTGGATCTGGTCGAAGATCATCACGCGGTTGCCCGCGCACAACCGGCGCAGGTCGGCGAGCGACACGAAGCTCATATCGAGCAGAACGGGCCGCGCGATCGGTCCGTCGATCCGCACCAGATCCTCGATGAAGGCGCCCCCCCGGCCATCGACCAGCACCACGTCCGCCGGGGCCGCGCGCAGCACGCGGTAGGCGGTGGCATAAGGGTGCAGGAACCGGTGCGACAGCGTCAGCGCGACCGGTGCGGTAAACACCAGCGCGAACGCACAGCTGACCCACAGCAGCGCCGCCGGCATCGGCCGCCCGCGAGCTTCCGACAGCCGCACCCAGCCCCCCGCCGCGAGCAGGCAGAAGCACGGGATCAGGCCGTGCAGATAGCGATAGCCATAACCATGCCCCTGATAGACCATCGACAGCAGCCCGACCGTACACGACACCGCGAACGCGACCATGATCGTCGGCCGCCCTTCCGCATCCCGCAGATCGCGCGCGCCGACGAACGCAAGCGGTAGCAACAGGATGTTCTGCCAGGCCGCGAAGCGCGCCAGGCTGCTGATCGGCTGCAGGTCGCCGATCCGCCCGGCGAATTTCATCAGCAGCGCACCGAACGGCAAGGCCGGCTCGGTACTGCGCGGCGGCGGGCCGAGCGCCCAGCGCAGGATGACATCCGGGTACAGCCAGCCCCAGACCAGCAGATAACCGAGACACGCGCCAAGGTAGAGCAAAGCCGTCCGCCGTCGTCCGCCGACGAAATCCCAGACGATGAAGCCCGAGACGAACAGGATGTGGAACTGGACCTGGTGAAGCCCGGTCGCGAGCAGCCCGATCACGATCGCCGCCGCATGCCCGCGCGCGTCGCGCCGCAGGTAGCAGGCGAGCCACACCGCGTTGAGCGCGAAATGCGCGGTCATCGCATAGGCGGTCATCGCGTTGGCGAGCAGCTGGGTCGAGCTCAACGCCAGCACCAGCGCGACGACAGCAGGCTCGACCCGCTCGGGCCAGATTTTCCGCGCCGACACCCACAGCCCGCCGCAGCCGACGACGAGCAGCAAAGGACCCGCAAGGAACGGATCGCCGAGCAGCCACGCCCCACCGCGCAGCAGCGAGCCGACCGGCAGATAGTTCGACGTCCACAGGCCATGCGCGGTATCGGCCCACGGCATCATTGCGCTGGCGAGCGTTTGCCACCCCGCCGGCACCGGACGACCAGCGAGACCATCGCGAAAATACGCCGCCGCAAGATCGGCCATCACCTCGTCGCGCGACAGTGCGTAGCGCTGCATCACGACGAACGATCCGACATACGCCAGTAGCGCGACTATCGTCACGGCCACGACCAACGGCCAGGTCCGGGTCGGAAGCGCTCGCGATCCGAACGCCAGCCGAGACGTGACGCACAACATCAGCCCGCCGACGCCCAGCAGCCAGACGTCCTGATGGAAGAAATAATAGTCCATCAGCGTGTTGGGGACGGCGTACGGGATCGTTACCGCCGCGAACCCGCACAGCAGCAGCGCGGCGATGCCCGACCGCAGCAGCAGGGACTGGATCGGGTCGGCGTTAGCGATGGGCTCCATCCGCGCGACCATCGCCGGACGCGCTTAACATCGCGTTAGCCAAGCAGCGCGATCAGCCCTCGAGCTCGCGCATCAGCACGCGGACCGCGGCGTCGATGTCGCGGTCGACGTCGCGCAGTTCCTCGATGCGGCGCACCGCATGGATCACCGTCGAATGATCGCGGCCGCCGAACTTCCGCCCGATCTCGGGCAGCGAGCGTGTCGTCAGCCGCTTCGCCAGGTACATCGCGATCTGGCGTGGTCGCGCGACCGCGCGGGCACGGCGGGCGGAGATGAGGTCGAGCGGCTTCAGCTCGAAATGCGCGGACACCAGCTTCTGGATCTCGTCGATCGTCACGCGCTTCTGCGCACCACGAAGAACTTCGCCCAGCGTCGCGATCGCGAAATCGAGGTCGATGCTGTCCCCGGTCAGCTGCGCATAGGCGACGACGCGGTTCAGCGCGCCTTCCAGTTCGCGGATGTTGGCCTGGATCCGGCTGGCGAGCAGGTCGAGCACGTCGAGCGGCACGCGCATGTCGGGCAGGTCGACCAGCTTGCGATCGAGGATCGCGCGGCGCAGCGCGAGGTCCGGCGCCTTGATGTCGGCGACCAGCCCCACCGCCATCCGGCTGATGATCCGCGCCTCGACGCCTTCCAGCGCCTGCGGACAACGATCCGCCGAAATCACCAGCCGCTTGCCCGCCGCCATGATCTCGTTGACGGTGTGAAAGAACTCTTCCTGCGTCGCATCCTTGCCCGCAATGAACTGCAGGTCGTCGATCAGCAGCAAATCAGCACCGCGCAGGCGCTGCTTGAAGGCATGGGTGTCCCGTGCACGCAGTGCGGCAACGAAATCATACATGAAGCGCTCGGCCGACATGCAGAGCACGATCGCCTGCGGGTTGGCCGCGAGGAACGCATGGCCGATCGCGTGCATCAGGTGGGTCTTGCCCTGCCCCGTGCCGCTATGAAGGAACAGCGGCGAGAAACGCACCGGGCCCGGCTCGGCCAACACCCGCGCCGCGTTGAACGCGACCTTGTTCGACGCATCGACGACGAATCGGTCGAAGGTGTAGCGCGGATCGAGCGGCGGACGCTCGGCGGGCGGCAGCGGACGCGCCGCGACCAGCGCCGGCGCGGGCCTGATCGAGGGATCGACCCCGAAGCTTCGAACCGGCGTCGGGATGGCGGCCGGCGCGACCGTGGTCGGCGCAGCCGGAGAAGGCGCAGCGGTTTCGGGTACCAGCGACAACGCAACCGGTGCGGGCCCTGCCACCCGCGTCTCGATCTGGACGCTCCGGACACCCGGCATGATCTGCCGGAACTCGAGCGTCAGCCGGTCCGCATAATGGCTGCGCACCCAGTTGGTCATGAAGGCGGATGGCAGTGCGAGACGAATCGTGTCGGCATCGCTGCCCGGCACCAGTTCGATCGGCTTCAGCCATTGATCGAACAATCGCGCGCCGGCCGACTCCCGGAGCGACGTGCGCACGCGTGCCCAGGCCTGTTCGGCCTCGCCCGCTCGCGTCGTCTGTCCGGCCCAATTCGTCAACGCGCACCTTTCCGAGCCCGCGCGACACTCGCGCAGGCGGCTAAAATTCCAACAGGCAATGTCCCCCCGTGACCGCCGAAAGGCAGCCCGGCATCTTCGCCAGTTCCTAATGATGCGACCGTGATCCACCGTCGCGTTGGCTGTAGTTATGAAGCGATCGGCGCGTTGAGCAAGGCCCGCGCCTGTCAGATTTTTGAAATAAACTGGGTTGACGCCAACAAGCCGCGGAAATGCGTCGGAATTTTTATAAGTTCCTCAGTTAACAGATTTTTCTTGATTTCGACCCTGGAGCGGGTCGTTGGCAGGTTGCTCGAATCGTGAGGAATCCGTGGATTCCGGAGTCTTGCGGAGCGAACCTTCGCAGACGCAAAAAACCCGCCGGAGAGGACTCCGGCGGGCGATCCGCTTACCAATCGTGGTCGGGCTCAGGCGAGTCCGGTCACGGCCTTGGTCAGGCGTGCGAACTTCCGGCTCGCGGTGTTCTTGTGCAGCACGCCCTTGGCGACGCCGCGCTGCAGCTCAGGCTGCGCCGCTGCGAGTGCCGTGGTCGCTGCGCCCTTGTCGCCCGAAGCCAATGCGGCCTCGACCTTCTTGATGAAGGTACGGATGCGGCCGACTCGGTTGCCGTTCACTTCCGCGCGACGGTCGTTGCGACGGATACGCTTTTTCGCCTGCGGCGTGTTCGCCATGAAGCCCTCGTGGATGCTGGAATGATAAAAAGGGGCGCCGGATTGCTCCTACGCCCTCTCGAAGTCGCGGTCCCTAGCTAGTCCGGCCCAAATCGTCAACCGGCTTATCGTCAACCGCGCTGGCAGCGCGGGCACCAGAAGGTCGATCGGCCGTTCTCGGTCCGGCGCTTGACGATGCCGCCGCAGTCGCATGGCAGGCCCTCGCGCCCATAGACGCGCCACTGCTTGGAGAAATAGCCGAGTTCGCCGTCGGGTCGCGCATAATCCTTGAGCGTCGATCCGCCGGCCAAGATCGCCGCGGTCAGTACGGTGCGGATCGCCTCGACGAGTCGTTCGAGTCGAAACAGCGAAATTCGCCCCGCCGCACGGCTCGGTGCGATTCGCGCGAGATGCAGCGCCTCGCAGACATAGATGTTGCCCAGCCCCGCGACGATCCGCTGGTCGAGCAGCATCGCCTTGATCGAGGCGCCCCGCCCCGCCAGCATCTCCATCAGGTAGGCGGCGGTCAGGTCGGGCCCCAGCGGCTCGGGTCCGGTGGCCAGGAACGGCGGATAGTTCGCGATGTCCTCGGTGGCCCAGAGATCGAGAAAGCCGAACCGCCGCGGATCGTTGAGCGCGACCAACCGCCCCGCCGCGGTTTCGATCAGCAGATGGTCGTGCGGCAGGATCTCGCTCGGATCGACCCGCCACCGCCCCGACATGCCGAGATGGAAGACCAGCGTGTCGCCGCGATCGGTATCGATCAGCCCGTATTTCGCACGCCGCCAGAGTCGCTCGACGACCGAGCCGGTCATCCGCTGGCGCAGGTCGACCGGGATCGCCTTGCGCAGATCGGCACGGCGCGGCTCGACCCGCGTCAGGCGCTGCCCGAGCAGCACGGGCTCCAGCCCGCGGACGGTGGTTTCGACTTCGGGAAGTTCTGGCACGCCAATCAGCTAGGTTGCATTTGCCCGAGCCACAAGGCGCGGCTAGAGCGCGGGCATGACCGAGCCCGCCACGACCGCCCCGCTTGCGCCCGCAATCGTCTCCTTCGGCTACGAAGACATCCCCGCATCGGAAAAAACCGCCCGCGTCGGCGGCATCTTCTCGAACGTCGCGGCCAAATACGACCTGATGAACGACGCGATGTCGGGCGGCATGCACCGGCTGTGGAAGGATCGCTTCGTCCGCCGCGTAAAGCCGCGCGAGGGCGAGCAGATCCTCGACATGGCCGGCGGCACCGGCGACATCGCGTTCCGCATGGAACCGTCGGGCGCATCGATCACGGTCGCCGACATCAACCCGCAGATGCTCGAAGTCGGCATGGAACGCGCCCGGAAGCGCGGCATCGACGGCCTGGTCTGGACCGAGGCGAATGCGGAGACGCTGGCGTTCCCGGACAAGTTCTTCGACGCCTACACGATCGCGTTCGGCATCCGGAACGTGACGGACATCCCCAAGGCACTCCGCGAGGCGCACCGCGTGCTCCGTCGTGGCGGGCGCTTCTATTGCCTCGAATTCTCGACCACCCAGTGGCCGGGCTTTGCCGAGGTCTATGACGCCTATTCGCACAAGATGGTGCCGAAACTCGGCCAGTTGCTCGCACAGGATGCCGACAGCTATCGGTACCTGATCGAATCGATCCGCCGCTTCCCGCGCATGCCGCAGTTCAAGGCGATGATCGCCGAGGCCGGCTTCGTCCAGACCAAGGTCGAACCGCTGCTGGGCGGGCTGGTCGCGATCCACAGCGGCTGGAAGATTTGATGATCACGCGAAGCCGCGAAGACGCGAAGAGAAGATTGGGTTCGCGCAGAGGCGCAGAGAGCGCAAAGGGGCTGCACGCGCGTCTGCGTATTATTTTTCGATCGCTGATCGTGAAAAGCCGCGTGCGCGCTCGGGCGCAACACCTCTGCGTCCTCTGCGCCTCTGCGCGAACCAACCTCCTACTTCTCCTTCGTGCCTTCGCGCCTTTGCGTGAACCAATCTTCTCCACTGCCCAGTGACAGCCTCGACCACCCATGTCTGGCGGCTGCTCAAATGGGGCAGGATCCTTGCGCGTCACGGCGCGCTGTCGGGGATCGAGCGCGATCCGAACACCCCCGCCCCGGTCCGTCGCCTCGCCCGCATCGCCCGCATCGGCGCCCGCGTGCCGAAGATCCCGCGCTACGCCGATGCGTTCCAGGCGATCGGCCCCGCCGCGATCAAGCTCGGCCAGACGCTCGCGACTCGCCCCGACCTGGTCGGCGAAGCCGCCGCGCACGACCTGCTGCGGCTGCAGGACCAGCTCTCGCCAGTGCCCTATGCGACGATCGAGGCGGCGATGCTCGCGAGCTTCGGCCGCCCGCTCGAGGACCTGTACAGCCGGATCGAGCAGGTCCCGGTCGGTGCCGCCTCGATCGCGCAGGTCCACCGGGCGGTCACCACCGACGGCCGCCAGGTCGCGGTCAAGGTGCTGCGCCCGGGCGTCGAGGACGAATTCGCGCGCGCGATCGACACCTATAGCTGGGCCGCAGCGCAGCTCGAGGCGCTGAGCCCCGAAGCCGCACGACTACGCCCGCGCCTGACGATCGAGACGTTCAAGCGCTGGACCCTGAGAGAACTCAATTTCCGACGCGAGGCGGCGTCGGCGTCCGAGCTTGCCGAGAACATGACCGCCGAGTCGGACTTCATCGTGCCGCAGATCGACTGGGCGCGGTCGACCGCAAAGGTCATGACGATCGAATGGATCGACGGCATCAAGCTGTCGAACCGCGCCGCGTTGGTCGCGGCGGGCTACGACCTGCCCGCGCTCGCGCAGCTGCTGGTCCGGGCCTTCCTCCGCCAGGCGATCGCCGATGGGTTCTTCCATGCCGACATGCACCAGGGAAACCTGTTCGCGCTGCCCGGCAACCGCATCGCCGCGATCGACTTCGGGATCATGGGCCGGATCGACCGGCGCGCCCGGGTCTGGCTGGCCGAGATCCTCTACGGGCTGATCACCGGCAACTATGTGCGGGTGGCGGAAATCCATTTCGAGGCCGGCTACGTACCGCGTCATCACGACGTCAACGAATTCGCCACCGCGCTGCGCGCCGTCGGCGAGCCGATGCGCGGGCTACCGGTCAAGGACATGTCGATCGGCATGATGCTCGACAGCCTGTTCTCGATCACGCGCGATTTCGACATGGTGACGCAGCCGCATCTGTTGCTGCTGCAGAAGACGATGGTGATGGTCGAGGGCGTCGCCACCAGCCTCGATCCCGACATCAACCTGTGGAGCACCGCCGAGCCGTTCGTCCGCGACTGGATCCGCGGCGAGCTCGGCCCGGAAGCGGCGCTTGCCGACCGGCTGGTCGAGGATTTCCGCCTCCTAACCCGCCTCCCCGACCTGGTCCGCCGGATCGAGGCGCATTATCCTGCTGCCGGGGGCGAGCCCCCCGCCCCGCCGCTGCGCGCGATCGAGATCGTCCGCATCGGTGGCGGCTGGCGCTACGGCCTCGTCGCGCTCCTCGCGGCAGCCGCCGGGGTCGTGGCCACGCTGCTGCTCGGATGAGGGCGCCGCGCCGCGCTCCGATATGGATCACCGGCGCGACGCGGTTCGCGGGCATGCCGCGCGTGCAGGCCCGGATCGGCCTGGCGGTGTTCATCCTTTTCCTAGCCGCCTGCCTGACAGCGGTCGCTTCGCCCGGACCGCGCCCGAGCGGCGATCAGAAACCGATCGCGACCGCGTCGGACGACTCACCTGGCCAGACCGACCTCCTCCTCTACCAGTCGATCGTCGCGGGCGTTCGGAGTGGATCCCCCTATTACGCGGTCGCCGCCGAGACGCAGCGGATGGGGCATTATCCGCTGAAACCCTTCTTCGCGGTCCGCCTGCCGACGCTTGCAGTGGTCGAGGCGGCGTTGCCCCCCCTGTTGGTGAAACTTCTGCTGCTGGGGCTGTGCATCGGGACGATACTCGCCTGGGTCGCGCGACTTCGCCCGGAAACGACCGGTGTCGTCCCGCTCGGCGTGGCAGGCCTACTGGTCGTCGCAGGTCTCTATGTGAACCTCGATCCGAGCTTCGTGGTGTTCCACGAGATCTGGGCAGGCCCCTTGATCGCGCTGTCGCTGGCGCTGCGCCGGCCCGGCCACTGGCTGCCCGCGGTCGCGTTCGGGCTGTCGGCGATGCTGATCCGCGAGACCGCGCTGCTGTACGTCGCGATCATGGCGGTGATCGCCTGGGTCGAGGGCGAGCGCCGCGAGACACTCGGCTGGCTCGGCGCGATCGCGATCTTCGCACTGGCCCTTGCCGCCCACGCGCACGCGGTCTCGCTCGTCAGTGGCCCGCTCGATCGCGTATCGCAGGGCTGGAGCGGGCTCGAGGGATTCGGCTTCTACGTCAGGCTCGCGACCATCTCGTCGGGCCTCGACATCGTGCCACAGTGGCTTGCCTCGCTGATCCTCGGCACGTCGCTGTTCGGTTGGCTGGCGTGGCGCGACCCAATTGCAACCCGCGCGCTGATCGTCTTCGCCGCCTATGCCGCGCTTATCTCGCTGTTCGCGCGCAGCGACAATTTCTACTGGGCGCTGATCACCACGCCCGTGCTGCTGGTCGGGCTGGTCTTCGCGGTCGACGGTCTGCGCGACATGATCGCCGCCGCGCGCGATACGCGGCGCATTACGGTGACGCGCGTTATTCGCTAGAGCAGCGGTCATGAAGCGCATCCTCCTGATCGTCGGCGGCGGCATCGCCGCGTACAAGGCGGCCGAACTCATCCGTCTGCTCAAGAAGCGCGGCCACGCCGTTCGCTGTGTGCTGACTGAGTCGGGGCATCACTTCGTCACCCCGATGACGCTCGCCGCGCTCAGCGAGGACAAGGTCTATACGACGCTGTGGGACCTCAAGGACGAGGCCGAGATGGGGCATATCCAGCTCAGCCGCGAAGCCGACCTGATCGTCGTCGCCCCCGCCACCGCCGACCTGCTCGCGCGGATGGCGGCCGGGCTTGCCAACGACCTGGCGACGACGCTGCTGCTCGCGACCGACAAGCCGGTGCTGGCGGCCCCTGCGATGAACGTCCGGATGTGGGGGCACGTCGCCACCCGCCGCAACGTGGCGCAGCTGCGCGCAGACGGCGTCACGGTGATGGCGCCCGACGAAGGCCCGATGGCGTGTGGTGAGTTCGGCCCCGGCCGCTTGCCCGAGCCGGATGCGATCGTCGCGGCGATCGAGGCGATGCTGGCGCCCGTCGAGCGGCGCCTTGCCGGCAAGCACATCCTCGTCACGGCCGGCCCCACCCACGAGCCGATCGACCCGGTCCGCTATCTCGCCAACCGTTCCTCCGGCCGCCAGGGCTTCGCGATCGCCGGGGCACTGGCAGCACGCGGCGCGCGCGTGACGCTGGTCGCCGGCCCCGTCACGCTCGCGACGCCGTCCGGGGTCGACCGCATCGACGTCGAGACCGCGCGCGAGATGGCGACCGTGGTTGACGCCGCGCTCCCCGCCGACGCCGCGGTCATGGTTGCCGCAGTCGCCGACTGGCACGTCGCCACCGCCCCGCAAAAGATGAAGAAGGGCGAAGGCGCACCCGCGCTTACCCTCGCCGAAAACCCCGACATCCTGGCCGGCGTCGCGCAAGGAGCCGACCGCCCCCGCCTCGTCATCGGCTTCGCGGCCGAGACCGAACGCGTCATCGAACACGCCGTCGCCAAGCGCACGCGTAAGGCCGCCGACTGGATCGTCGCCAACGATGTTTCGGGCGACGTAATGGGCGGCGCGACCAATACCGTCCACCTCGTCACCGCGGCCGGCGTCGAGAGCTGGGACCGGCTTCCCAAGCAGGTCGTCGCCGACAGGCTGGCGGAGCGTATCGCCGATGCGCTATTGGACGGATCATGATCCGTATCGAACTCAAGCGCCTGCCGCATGGCGAGGGCCTGCCGCTGCCCGCCTATGCCAGCGCCGGTGCCGCCGGTCTCGACGTCGTAGCCGCCGAAGCGCTGACCCTCGCCCCCGGCGCGCGTGCCGCAGTGGCAACCGGTTTCGCGATCGCTATCCCCGAGGGGCACGAGGTCCAGGTCCGTCCGCGCTCCGGCCTCGCGCTCAAATACGGCGTGACCTGCCTGAACACGCCCGGGACGATCGACAGCGACTATCGCGGCGAGGTGAAGGTGATCCTCGCCAATCTCGGCGAGGACCCGTTCGAGATCGCGCGCGGCGACCGCATCGCGCAGCTCGTGCCCGCCGTCGTCCTGCGCGCCACGCTCGACGAGGTGGCAGTGCTGGATGACACCGTTCGCGGTGTCGGCGGTTTCGGATCGACCGGCAAATGATCGCGTTGCTCGCCCTGTTGGCGCAGATTGCCCCGCCCGCCATCGTCCCGACCCAGCCGACGATCGTCGCCCCGCTACCGCCGCAGGACTGGAGCACGCTGCCGATCCTGCGTGTCCGCCGCGCCGCATCGGACCTGCCCGACTTGTCCGCGTTCGTGCGAGCCGAAGTCGACGCCGGCCGCTGCGCCGCGGCCTATGCGTCGCCGCAGGGCTGGACGCTCAAGATCGATCTTGCCGTGCTGGCCACGCCAACCGGGCAGGTCCGCCGGATCACGCCGCGGGCGATCGACTGCCCGACGGTCGAACAATATGCCGCCGGTCTCGTGCTCGGCACGGCGCGCGACAATGTCGATGTTCGCGGTGCGCTCGCCGATACCTGGTACCGCACCAGCATGACCTTCGCGTGGAGCCAGTGACGCTCTCCGACGACGAACTCGCCCGCTACGCCCGGCATATCGTGCTCAAGGAATTCGGCGGCGCCGGACAGGCGCGGCTAAAGGCGGCGTCGGTCGCGATCGTCGGCGCCGGCGGCATCGGCTCGCCGGCGATCCAGTATCTCGCCGCGGCCGGGATCGGCCGTCTGGTGCTGATCGACGACGATTCGGTCGAGCCATCCAACCTGCAGCGCCAGACGATCTTCACCACCGCCGACACGGGGGTCGCCAAGGTCGACGCCGCCACCGCCGCCGCGATCCGCATCAACCCGCATGTGACGGTCGAGCCGCACCGCATCCGCCTCGATCACGACAACGTCACCGCACTGCTGCAGGGCTGCGACGTCGTCCTCGACGGCTGCGACAATTTCGCCACCCGTTTCGTGGTGGCCGACGCCGCGCACGCGCTGCAGATCCCGCTGGTATCCTCCGCCGTCGGACAGTTCGAGGGCCAGCTCGCGGTCTATCGCGGTTGGGAGAACGACAAGCCCTGCTATCGCTGCTTCGTCGGCGAGGACCCCGAACGCGCGGAGACGAGCTGCGCCGAGGACGGCGTGCTCGGCCCCGTCACCGGCGTCCTCGGCAGCCTCGCCGCGCTCGAAGTGCTGCGTGCGATCGCACCGTTCGGCGACGACCCTGCCGGCAAGCTGCTGATCGTCGACCTGCTCGCACTGCGCTTCCGAACGATCCGCCTTCCAAAGGACGCGGGATGCCCGGCCTGTTCCAAGGCGCCGCCGCCCTGACTCCGTCAGCATTGTAACGCGGCCCGATGGCAGCGGGCATAGGGATAGGGTAAAGCCCCTGTCCGATGTGTGACAGGACGGTCTTGCGGTGGGGTTCCACCAGTTCCCGGAAACGATCAGATGACGATGTACACGGAACGACGGTACGATCAGGCGCGCGACATGGCGGAGCGGCTGATCCCGATCGGTAACATGGAAATGCGGCGAATCCGTTGCTACGCCACGCTGGCGGCCTTCGACGTCGTCTCGATCGGCCTCGGCTTCCTGTTCGCCAACCTGATCTATCTCGGCGGCTGGTCCGCTACGCACGGCACGACGATGCTGACCGTGCTGTTGCCGATCTACCTCTGGATGGCGGCGATCAACGGGTCCTACAGCGGCGAGGTCCTTCGCGATCCGCGCATCGGGGCGTTCAAGGCGATCCGCGCGGTCGCGTTCGCCGCCGCCGCGATGCTGATCATCGCCTATTCGTTCAAGGTCGGCGCGGCGTTCTCGCGACTGGTATTCTGGACCGGCACGCTCGCCGCGATCGGGCTTCTCGTGGTCGGGCGTATCACCCTCGGGCGCACCATGCTGCGCGCGATGGGCGGCACCCCGTTCAGCACCGTCGTCGTGGTGGACAAGATCCAGTGGGCGACGGACCCGCTGGACGTCGTGATCGACGCCGACAAGATCGGCTTCGATCCGCAGACCGACGACCCCCTGCACTTCGACCGCCTGGCAAAGCTGGTCGCGCATGCCGACCGAGTCGTCATCGCGTGCCAGGACGACCGGGTCGTCGCCTGGGCACACGTCCTGAAATCGATGGCCGTCGATGGCGAGATCCTCACGCCCGACGTCGATCGGATCGGGATGATCGGGGTAAGCCTGTACAAGAACCGGCGCACGCTGGTGGTCTCTGCAGGCCCCCTTCACCTGCGCGATCGCATCACAAAGCGCGTCTTCGACATCATCGTATCGAGTTTGGCGCTCCTGGTGCTGTCGCCCGTGCTGATCGCCACCGCCATCGCCATCCGGCTCGAATCCCCCGGTCCGGCGCTGTTCCGGCAGCAGCGGATCGGACGCGACAATACACTGTTCATGATGTTGAAGTTTCGCAGCATGCACAACGACCGCTGCGATCCGTCCGCCAGCGTGCTGACCTCGCGCACCGACAACCGCGTGACCAAGGTCGGCCAGTTCATCCGCCGCAACAGCATCGACGAACTGCCGCAGCTTCTGAACGTCCTGCGCGGTGACATGAGCATGGTCGGACCGCGCCCGCACGCGCTGTCCGCACGCGCGGCCGAACAGCTCTATTGGGATATCGACGCACGGTACCGGCACCGCCACGCGGTTAAGCCGGGCGTGACCGGGCTCGCGCAGGTGCGCGGGTTTCGTGGCGCAACCGTATTCGCGACCGATCTCACCAACCGGCTTTCATCCGATCTCGAATATCTGCGCGATTGGTCGATGGGGAAGGATCTGTGGATCCTGTTCCGGACCATCTTCGTGATCCGGCACGACAATGCCTTCTGACGGAGGCGACGGCCTGTCCGAGGCGCGGTCCTGGACGATCGATCCAAGCCGCGTATCGGTGGTAATCCCGACCCTGAACGCAGGCCCGCATCTGGCGGACCTGTTGCCCGCGCTCGCCCGGCAGGGGCTCGACCCGGCGCAATTCCTGATCGTCGATTCGCAGTCCGACGACGACAGCCCTGCCGCGTTTCGCCGGTTCGGCGCGTCGGTGGTCGAAATCGACCGGCGAACGTTCAATCACGGCGGGACCCGGCAACGCGCGGTAGAGATGCGACCCGAGGCCGAGTTCGTCGTCATGCTGACGCAGGACGCCATCCCGCAAGGCAGCGATGCGATCGCGCGACTCGTCGATGCCTTCGTCGATCCGGCGGTGGGCCTGGCCTATGGGCGCCAGCTGCCACGCGCGACGGCCCGCGGCATCGAACGCCACGCCCGCTTGATGAACTATCCGGCAGGGTCCGAAACCCGCAGCCTTGACGATCGTACCCGTACCGGGGTCAAGACGGTGTTCTGCTCCGATTCCTTCGCCGCCTACCGCGCCTCGGCACTCGCCGCGGTCGGCGGGTTTCCCGAAGACGCGTTTTTCGCCGAGGATCAGTTGACCGCGGGGCGGATGCTGATCGACGGCTGGCGGATCGCGTATCGCGGCGATGCAGAGGTCGTCCACAGCCACGGCTATACGGTCATGGAGGAATTCCGGCGCTATTTCGACGTCGGCGTCTTCCACGGTCGCAACGCCTGGCTGGTCGACACCTTCGGCGCCGCGGAGGGAGAAGGACTGCGCTTCATCCGATCGGAAATTGTTTACCTTGCGCGAAACGATGCCACACAATTGCCGACTGCAATAATACGATCACTGGCGAAATACGCGGGGTACAAGATGGGCCGTCGTGAGATAAAGTTCTCCAACGCTTGGAAGCAGCGCCTGTCTATGCAGCCCTTTTACTGGCGCAACTGACTTTGCGCGAAGGCACTATGCTGGCCGGAAGATGAATGCGCTTTGATCGCCACGCGACTGGGCATTCAACGTGCGTGCCCGCTTAGTGAAACCCCCGAGTTCTTTTTTGCTGAACATGCCAGTGAAAACCTGCGGCTGGGACAGCGGAATGTCGCGACGATACTGCTCGCTTGCCCAAAACTGGAACCCACTAGAGTCGTCCACCGCGCGGTCCAGCTGCATACCGGCCGCCTCGCCCGCTATCCGCATGCCTTCTCGCGACGGCAGCGATACGTGGCGTGGCGCGTCGAGTTGCACCCAGTCGGTACCATATTCTTCCCAAGCGGCGGACGACACAGTGGGAATGCGCACGACACAGACGCCGCTGGGGCCAAGCAAACGGCAAGCGTCAGCCAAGGCCACACGCGGCGATACGACATGCTCGAGCGAATGATTGAACATCACGAGATCAAAGCGGCCTTCCATCTTGTCGATTGCGCGGCGCAGGATGTTAACGCCGCCAGCCGATTGCGTGTCGGCCGTAATGAACGGATCGATACCCAACAGGTTGATGTATCCGACGTTGGCGAGCCGATCGAGAAGATGGCCGGCACCGCAGCCGACATCGAGGATTACGGCATCTCGCGCTAGACCATGGGATCGCATAAGTGCCATTTCGGCATCCGGCTTAGCCCATGACAGCACCTTGCCTAACGGGGTGAAGCGACCCACGGAAGCGCGATCTCGCTGACCGATTAAGAAGCGCTTGACGGCGGATGAGCGGTTCGGATCGAATGAATAGTAACCCGGGCCGTAGTAGCGCTCAAGCGCGTCTTCCGGCAGACGGTCGTCCAGGTTGATGCTCCTACAGGCACCGCATTCGTGATACCCGAACCAGTCACGATGTCCGATCATCATCTCGCGCGCCTTAAATGTCCGTGCGACGGTGTCGGACAGGCAAAACCGGCATGGATCGATCGTTGCAGAGGCCATTGTATCTCAATCTCGTAGTAGGTGAGGCGAGCCTGCGAACGTCGACGATCGCAATCCGCGGATTGACGGCAAGACCATCGAACGAAGACGAAATCAGTGTCTTGCCATTCTGCCTAGCGTCGCAATCGACGCAACGATTCTCCGACCTTCAGAAAATGTCATCAGCATACAACCCGACAAGGTATAGGCGACGATTGCACCCAGTACAACGCGGACATACAGACCGAACACGAACCGATCCACGATCAGCGCACCCGCCACAGCGCCGATCGCCGCGATGAACAGCGGGTAGATCGCGCGGCCGACTATCTCGTGTGTGACAGGCCCATTACGCGACGCGGCCCACAGATACACGCCATGGAAGAGCGGTGCGAAGATAGCATAGCTTATCGCGATCCCGACGGCACCGAACGGCAGGCCACAGAGTAGCGAGCCGATCATCAGCAACCCGCTCCGCCACGCCACGGAAATCTGCTCACCGGCACGGTTCTGGCTTTCGAACAACCAAGAACTCGCGCCGGAGAACGCCTGGAAGATCGCGGCGATTGATATCGCCGAAAACATCGGAGTCATCGGCAGCCAGTTCTTGCCGAGCAGCATAAACACGACATCGTGCGCCAACACCGATGCGGTGATCAGCCCCGGCATTGCGATCAGCACGGTCCCCTGCAACAGCGCCGAAAACGCAGCGGCGTAGCGGTCGGCGTCGCCGCGAAGTCGCGAAAGCAATGGTACCGCGATACGCGTCACCGGCAGCGTGACCGACGCGATCGGCCGTAGCACGAGCGCGAACGAGCGATCGAACAGGCCCAACGTCCTAGCACCCATCAGCACCCCGATGACGACGGTGTTGGCATAGTTGGACACATAGTTGAGCAGACTGGCGGACAGCAACTTGCCGCCGAACGCCATCATTTCCGGGGCGGCGGGGCTCCACGTCGGGCGACCCGGACGAAAACCACACAACTGCCTATCCATGACCGCGCGCGTCAGCGTTCCCGCGACGGTACCGAGCACGATCGACCAGTATCCGGCGCCTTTCAAAGCCGCCAGGATCGATACGGCAAAGACGACCAACGTGCCGACGACGTCAACCAGCGCGATCGCGCCGAAGCGCATGCGGCGCGCCATCAGGGCCGACGCGTGGCCAGCGATTGCAGCGATCGGCATCTGCAGGGCCAGCACGATGACGATGTCGCGCACTTCGGGCTGCCCGTACATCCTTGCGATCAGCGGCGAGCTTAAAACGACCGTCAACAACATGAGCGACGCGCCGCCGAGCGACACCCAATAAATGGATGTTAGGTCCGCTTGCGTTATCTTCTCACGTTGGACCACCGCCTGGGCTAGGCCAAGGTTGGTAAATATCTCGATCAGTACGATAATCGGGGTCGCCATCGCCACAACGCCGAATTCCTGCGGCAGCAGAATCCGCCCCAAAATTATTTGCAACGCGAACGTCAGCGGTATGCGGATAGCCTGGGCCGCCCCCGTGTACATCGTGCCCATCACCGCGCGCCTACGGAAATTCGTAGGATCGACATCCGCTGCCAGCCCCAAAGGATCGGCGACAATGGTGTCGGGAACATTGGCGTGTGGCGTCTGGGACAGCATGCGCGAGCGCTTACGCGCCCTGCGGACCGTTTGCCATCCCGGCAGCCGGTTTGCAGTCAGCGTCGATCGAGCTAATGCGATCAGTTAGGCCAACCGAATAGCGGTCCGGGCGATTGATGAGACGCCATGATGATCGATGCAACCAAGGGCGACATAGTTGCCGTCACGGTAACTTATGGCGAACGACGCGATATGCTTTTCACCGTACTCGACGCCTTGCGCGTAGAGGGCGCCACCCATGTCATCGTTGTCGACAACGGCGCGAGTTGGCCGGTTGCCGCAGAGTTGACGACGCGTTTGGGTGGGTTCGTCAAGATCGTGTCGATGGGTGGTAACACCGGCAGTGCGAGGGGTTATGTCGCGGGAATCGAAGCGGCGATGGCGAGCCGCCTGCCGTTCATTTGGCTACTCGATGATGACAACCTGCCGCGGCCAGGGTGTCTGGCAACGCTTCGCAAAGCCTACAAAGAAGAAATCGATCAAACTCCGTCCAGCCTGCTGGCGGTGTTGGCGTTGCGTCCGGAGCATTTTGCAGGCGGCGTCGCGCCGAAACAGCTGATGACGCGCTGGGACAGCTTTGCTGGATTCCACGTCGCCGACCTGTTCGAAAAGCTAATCAACCGGCTGCCTCTGCGCGCGCGCACGGCGATGCCTGGCCGCATACCGTTAGGCGTCGCGCCCTATGGCGGCATGCTGTTTCACCGGTCGCTCATCGAGCACCTGGGGCTGCCGCGGCTCGAATTCGGCCAATATGGTGACGATACCGAATTTACCTGGCGGATCACTAGCAACGGCGGCCGTATCATACAGATTGCGGATGCGATCGTTGACGATCTTGAGCAGGCCTTCCAGAAGAACGCGCAGTTACGAAATCGATTTTTAGGCGCACTGCTAACCGATAGCGACTTCCGGACCTATTATACGTTCCGTAATCTTGCCTATTTCGAACGGCGCTTTCGGCGGCGCAAGCCATTGCTTTTCACGCTCAACCGGATCGTGTATTTTTCAATTCTGCGGTTTTATGCGCACAGGCACGGACTCAAGGCGCGCTACACGTTCATCCGTGACAGTTCGAGTGAGGGCCTGACCGGTGACCTGAAGCCAAGCATACGTTTCCCCTTGGAATGACCGTTAAATTCCATCGATTATCGGTCGCTCGGCGTCACATGTCACCAAGGTCACTTGGTGGCGATCCATTTTAATGTATGGCGGTACGAGTGACCCCGGATCGGCAACCCACAATCTGGCGCAAGCGAAGCGGACCTCGATGGTCACGCGACGACCTGCTTCGACCTACTTGATATCGATCGCGAAATATTCTGTCGCGTCGGTTGAATTGGCCCGATCTTAGCAATTCAGCGTGTGTAAAATCTCGGTATTCGGGTTTGTTTTCAGTGCAGCAGAAGCCACTATTTTTACGCATCCAGGTTTTGCGGTTGGTCGCGGCGGTAGCAGTCGTCGGATATCATGCGCAAATAACCGCCATATCGTATTTCGGCGGCCCTAGTCCGTACAAGATTCTTGAGTTCGGATCATACGGCGTCGATCTGTTCTTCGTCATATCGGGATTCATTATCGTTTTTATCGGATCGACCCGCGAAAGGCGGCCTTCGGTCTTCGCTGTTCGGCGCATCGTCCGCGTGATACCCCTATACTGGCTGATGACTGCGCTAACTTTCGCGCTGACCCATATTCCAGGGCTTGCGCGGCTCGAGATTTCGGGGCCCTATCATCTATTGCAATCAACGTTATTCATTTCCTGGATGAACGGCCCAGAAACGTATCCGGTTTTGAACGTCGGCTGGACGCTGGAATACGAGATGTTTTTCTACATCATTGCGGCACTTTCAATGGCATTGACTCCACGCCCCTGGCTAGCCGCGTCGTTCGCCATGTGCGCTACCGTGCTCTCCGGACACGGTACTGCGTTTTTTCTGCAGAATCCGATCATGCTGGAATTTGTTTTCGGGATGACGATCGGAGCCTATTTGTACGACCGCTCCTCGTTCCCCTGGATGGCGGCTGGTGCTCTGTTCGTCCTGCTTACCTTGCCGTTCGAAAGCGCAGCGTGGCGGGTATGGGCGTTTGGTTTGCCCTCGACCGCCTTGGTTGCAATCGCAATCTACGCCGACGCACACAAGACTTACACAGGCAAACTGCTGCCCGAACTGGGCAACGCCTCCTTCTCGATCTATCTGGCACACGTTATTGCGATCTCGTTCGCGTGCAAGCTAGGCTTGATCGTTGTGCCACATATGCCGGCAGCGCTGGCGATCCCGATCATCGCGATATTCGCGATCGCGATGGGCTACATCCTCTACCGGCTCATTGAACGAAGGCTGATCATTCTGTTTCACAAGCGGCGTGCCGTAGTTCAATCGCGGGTCCTGATTGAGCCGACAGTAAACGCGTCGATCCGATCTACTCCTCGCGGAACCGGTGCGGCTGTCGAATCAGTGGATGCGAACAGCCTCGACGGATAAGGTCCGCGCCGGCAGTTGATCCCGCTTCGTAAGCGTCAGGCGCTGAGCGGCGCAACCGCTATTAGGTATATCGAAGGACAGCGTCAAAAGCGCATCGTCCGAGCCATGCGCCAAGCGCCGCAGCAGGTCTTTTCCCGACGGTAGGCAGGCAATGCCCCAGCCCGCCGCCGGAGTGCCCGTATTCCCGCCAACACGCGATGTGAGCGTATGCACGCCGGGCCCTAAAATCAGCAACTGGGATACGATGACGGTACCGCTGTTGAGATCCGACGGAATCGATAGCGCCGTACCATTTGGACCGCCAGCAAACGTTACGGCGCCAGCAAGGTTTGGATCGACCGTCCATTCAAATTGACTAGCTGGCTTGTCGTCCGGTCTTGCCGCAATTAAGGCGAAGTCGCTATCATAGGGGGCGGCAGCAATACGCGTTGCGGGAACTGCGAACATCTTGGCCCATAAATTCCGCGCCCGGACGTAGTCGTGAAGGTCAATCAACCGGTCGATATAATTCAACCATTCAGTTGGAGCGATCGATAATCGACGGGCCCGCATCTCGCGAAACAACGCCTCCATCCCTTCGGTAGAGGTAGCGGGTAGGCGCTCGTGGACGTCGGTAAAAAATGCGGGCCGCCAGACGGGCTGCAAAGCAAGACTATCGGCCAGTGCGGCACGCAACCGGGGCTCGTTGACCGCAGCGAGGAACACAGCGCGAGTGATATCGGTCGACCGGTTTCGCCGGGCCAGAGCATCTGCACGTTGGATGACCGGAATAGCATCGTCACGAAGCGCGGCATCGCGCAACGCCCATAACTGCGTTGGAGTATCGCGCCAGCCCAGCTCTGCCGCTTGGCGCATGATCCGCACACCGGCTGGGCGATTGCCTAAGCTTTCGGTTGCCAAGCCCAAGACTCGCATTGCGCGATCGTTGATTGGGGCAGCCAACACGACGGCTTGGGCGACATCGGCGGCCTTGGCGGCGGCACCCGCCGCCAAAAGCGCCTGTGCCAACAACGCACCCGCATCCGGGTGCGTTGCGGTGCCCATCACGACTAGCAGCCGAGGGTTGGCCGAGCGCTCTGCCAACCCCGCCAAACCGGTAACGACGATCTGCCAGGACAACGCACCGCCCAGCAACACAGCGGCGATCGTACGAAGATAGCGCCGGCCCACGCGTCCCGGAGTGCCCTTCGTATCCACAGGGTCAACCCCCCTCGTCGGCCTGGCCATAGCTATACGTGTAATTATAGTCACCAGATTGGCCATTCGCCTTCGCATCAAATTTGGTCAGTAAGACACCGACAACGGCCGCGCGCGCGATTTTCAGGCGAGTCAACGCCATGCGCGCATGGCGGCCACGGGCGTGGTTCGCCTGGACCACAAACAGGGTCGCCTCGACCTGAGACGCCAGCGTCGGGGCATCGGCTAAACCGAGTACAGGCGGTGCATCAACCAGAACAATATCGTACTCCGCTTTGATCTGATCAAGCAATGCCGCAAATCCAGCACCGGCAATCAACTCCGCAGGGTTGATCGGGACAGGTCCTGCCGCGATGAGCGATAGGTTCGGCGTATCGGTCCGCTGCAATACCTCGTGCAATGTCGCCTGACGCGCAAGCAGATTAGCCAGTCCAACCTTGTTGGACAATCCAAAATTTCGATGCTGAGCCGGCTTACGCATGTCAGCGTCGATCAGCGCTACCCGACGACCGATCTGCGCAAAGCCACGGGCAAGTGCATAAGAAGTCGTCGACTTACCTTCTGAAGCGCCACTACTGGTCACCATTAAACTGTGGGGCGCGCCACTCGGCGTCGACAACTCCAGCGCCGCACGCAGCGCGTAATAAGCTTCTGACATGTCAGAGCGAACCTTTTGCAGTTCGCCGCCTGGTGTTTGATCCGTCGCCAATATGGGAACGACGCCGATCATGCTAACGCCCAATTCGCTTTCTACGTCCTCGCCGGAGCGTATCGCATCGTCGAAATGCTCGCGCAGAACCACATAGCCGACACCAAGCAGCAAGCCGGCGAACAATGCCAAGGCGAGATTAAGGAACAGCTTAGGTGACACCGGCCGTATCGGAGGATCGGCACGATCGATGATCGAGACATTGTTGGACGACGCGCCGGCGGTGGCGCTTACCCCCTTGTAGCGCTGGAGCAGCGCGTCGTAGAGGGTCCGGTTAGTATCAACCTCGCGGCGCAAGATATTTGCCTTCACGCCCCGACCCTGCTCGGTCAGCGTCGTGCCCTTCATTTTTTCGAGGTCACTGGACAGCGCCTTTTCCTGCGCAACCGCGATCTGGTACTGCTGCCGAATACCGTCGCGAATACCCCGCGCTAGGCGCTCTATCTGGCTGGTGACGGTCTCAATTTGCGCCGCCGCTTGGGTTTGGCCGGGATAATCGCCGAGATAGCGCTTCGCATTTTGGGCGTATTCACCCTGCAACTTGGCGCGCTCTTGGAGCAGCGTCTGGATCGCAGGATTGGCTAGCACTTCGGGCTGGCTCAACAACGCCGTTCCCGATGCTTCTCGCCACCGCTGTTCGGCGGCCACGCGACTTGCTGAAGCTAGCGCGTAAGATTGGTTCAACTGAACAAGATTGGCGGTTGTCAGTGAACGCGGTCCAGTCGACTGCCCGTCCCCGGCACCGGTGCTGGCATCAATCAGCCCTGCCGACCGAGCATAATCAATCTGAGCACGTTCGGATTCTTCCAGGCGTTGTCGGGTCTGTCGCAACTGCCCTTCAAGGAATTGGCGAGCGTAGGCCGTCGTATTGAACTTGCGCTGGATGTTGCTGACGATGTAGCTGTCGGCGAAGCTGTTCGCAACGCTGGCGGACAACTGGCGGTCGGGGCTGTCGAACGAGATGATCGCGACGCGCGATTCCACTGGGAGTTCAATATCGAGATTGCGCTGTAAAGCGTCAACGATCTGTTCGCGATGTGTCTGCTGAAGATTATAGGCGCCGCGAGGTTCGGTCGCCGGCTTCATGTGCATTTTGTCGAAAAACTGATTATTTCGGTACAGACCAAGATTTTCTGCAACTTGGCGTGCGAGCGTGCGGCTCTTTATTACGTCGATTTGGGTCTGGAGGAAGCGATCACCATCCATGACCGAATCGGAATTGGGCTCGACGTCGTTCCCCGCCAGTATTTCAGCTGCCTGTTGATCAATCTGAATACGCGCTTCTGCACGGAAGATTGGCGTACTTAAAAACGTCACAAGCAGGCCCAGAAGCAGCGCGGCGACGATTGTGACGACCAGCTTCAGCCGGTTTCGATAAACCGCGGACCAGATCGCACGCAGGTCGATTGGACCCGATTCCTCGTGCGGCACTTCTCCCTGGGAAGCCATCGATACGTCCTGGACCCGAGGGGTAAGAGGGGTGGTGTTGTTCATGCGAGGTCCGGACGAGCTGGAGTAACTGATCGAAAGAGCCGCACGATCAATTGAGCAACTGTACGAACAAGCCGGCGGCCGGCGCCAGGGTTAGCAGGTCATAACCAAGCGCCTTGGCGCCCGATGTACCAACCACGACATAATCGCCGCTTTGCAGGATGGGATCCTCTAAACGACCGGCGCGAATTTCACCCATATCGAACAAGGCCCCGTAACGCTTGCCATCGATATGACGAAATATCGCAACCTTGTCGAAGGTTGCCGTCCGCGTCGCCCCACGTGCAAGCGCGATCGCTTGAAGTAGCGTCGTGTCGCCTTGCAGGCCGTATACGCCGGGCGTGTTGACCGCGCCATCGACCGTGACGTTTTGGGCGCGCGATTCCATGACGATTACCGATACTCGCGGATCAACCAGATAGCGCGAGGCGAGCACCGACTGGATTTCCTTAGAGAGTTCCTCCGTCGTCTTGCCCGCAGCGACCACGCGACCGATCAACGGTAGGACCAGCGTCCCCCCCGTTTCCACGGGCGCCGCCTCGACAGACATGTCTGGCTCGCGGAAGACTGTGATATTTAGCGTGTCTTGGACGTTGATGCGGTACTCGGGACGCGATCCGGCAGGTCGCGTAGCGGGAATGGTCTGATAGGCGTCTTGACCGGCAGGCAGCCCCTCCCACTTCTCGGAAGAGACGCAGGCGCTTAACGTCGTGGTAAGCAGCAGGAAGGCAAAGCGAGCCGGCATTATGGCCTCTACAAGGAATATCCGGTCTGGGATGGCTATCCCAAATCTAATCAACCCACGCCCTTACTGAGCGTTTGACACGTTGGCTAGGCTCGGCTCGCGCGAAAAGGCACCGGCGAGGCCAGCATGGCGGCCAGCACGGCAAAGACGCAAGCCAAGAGCAGCGTGCGCAGCGGGTAATCGACAATCGACGCCGCAAGCAACAGTCCGATCCCCACAAAGGCAGTCAGCATCGGTGCGAAATCGGATGTCCCCATCCGACCGTGCAGGCGCCGCCAAGCGGTCGCCGCAAGCCACATGATGAACCCGAGCAGCAGCACTAACCCTGCGACCCCCGCCTCCAGCACGATCTCCATGAAATCGGAATGGGCATGGTTCGTATAGGTTTGATGAACCGCATTTAGAGATTCCGTCATGCGAAACACGGGCACGAACGTGCCAAAACCCGACCCCCATGGTAGAAACTGACGGATCGCCGTCAAGACGTCGGGCCAAAATACGTATCGGCCTTCGCGGCTGGCACCGAACCGATCAAGCGTTTCCTGAGCAATCGACGATTGCGCGATCACCACCAGTCCGACCAACAGGACCACGGCCAGCGCGATCGTGATCCTGGGATGCTGTCGTACGAGCCCCCATCCGCCGAGCAGCGGTACGCAACTTGCCAAGGCGAGCGGCAGGAGGGTGAGGCCCGCACGCGAAAGGCAGCCTGCGACCGATACGGCTAGAACTGCTATCACGATTCCGGTCGCGACAATCTGCGTTTTCCGCTGTCTTAGCATGGTTGTGGTCCGCCCCACTAACGCTGCGAGCGGGATCGCGAGCACCAGCATGACCGCGTTATGGTTCTTGTTGGCAAAGATGCCCTTGCCCTTAGTCGGATTTGGGGTGTCGTAAAGCGTCAACCACATCGCGTCCTGAGCCTGGATCATTGCCAGGATCGCGCTCACAAGCGCCGCCGCGACGATGAGGACGAGAAGTTTGAGTTGCGCATCCCGATCAAGATGCAGTGTCCCGACGAACATCGCCACTGGAGGAATCAGAAAATAGCCGGCCGTTCGCGTTGCAGCAGGGTCCAAACTAAGTGGCTGCCATGAGCGAGGCGCTCCGACGGCACCTAGAACGCCCACCACGATGCCACGTCCGGGCAAGGCGTGCCACACGCTGGGCGGAAGCGGTATAGTCTGCAGGATTATTAACAAGAAAAGCGCTGCGATCAGGACCAGCGCTCCGGTGATCGATCGCCCCCGCGGCGCCCGCCAACCACGCGAGAAAAACCAGCCGAGCGCGACCACGCCGCCCAACTCTACCACCATCTGCTGCACGGGCGCATAAGGGCTACCGCCACCAAATAGCAGGGCCAGAGCTAGCAATCCGGCCGCAACGACAAAATCGCCGCGACGAATATCCTGGGCTAAACTCACTTCTCTTCACCCGTTGCCTTCGGTAGACCTCGCGTCTCGCATACGGGTTTCACGATGGCAACGTTCGCCCTGGCCGCACTTCACCACATATGGTTCCCCCTATGTCTTCATCGTCAACTTCTGCGTCCTCAACTTGGTTCGTGGGCGCTCTTCCGCCCCCGCTGAACGGCCAGTCAGCGTGCAATCACGCAATGCTGGAGGAGATGCGCGCGCGCGGAGGCTTGATCCGAGTATACGATATCGGTGGGACAACGGCTACAAAGCTGCGCGGCGTTTGGCGCGCAATTCAAGGTGTGCTGTCGAAGGCGCTTGAGCATGATCGCGCCTATCTGTCGGTTCCCGGCAAGGTTGGGGTATGGCTGCTCGTACCACTGGCGCTAGCTTTGCGGCTGCGCGGGATCGTACATTTCGTCCATCACCACAGCTTTCGCCCGATCAATCTGGCACCATTGCGCGGTATGGGTATGCTGGTTTGGGCCGGAGGGCGCCATCAGCGCCACATCCTCCTGTCCGCCGACATGCGGCGCCGGTTCACGGATATCTATCTTGCTGGCGACGACGATCGGGCAGCAACGCTATCAAACGCCTATTTGTTCGGCCCTACCTTGCCTCGGCCTCCGTTGGCGGCAGCAGCAAGCCGCCCTGACAGACCGGTAACGCTAGGTCATATGAGCGTGCTGACCTACGAAAAGGGTGTAGAATACCTGCTCGATTTGTTCGCAATACTCGCAGGGCGCGGTCACGATTGGCGGTTAATAATTGCCGGCCCATGCGCCGACCCGACTCTGAGCAGGACGCTGACCGAGGCGGTCGTCGCACATCGCGGCAGGGTAGATTATCGTGGTGCCGTCTCAGGTCGTAAAAAGGAATTGTTCTTTGCTGATATCGACCTTTTTGTGCTGCCGACAACGCTGGTGGACGAGGCCGAACCTCTGGTAATGCTAGAAGCCTTCAGCCGGGGCGTCGATGTAGTCGCCAACGACACCGGATGCATCCGGGATCGTATCCGTACCTCAAGGCATCTGATGAGCCTTGATCGAAATGCTGATACCGCTTTGATCGAAGCACGGGTCGCCGACTGCGCACGGGATTGGGCAACGACACGGTACGCATGTGTCGAGCATGCCTACGCTATCAAATCGTTAGCAGACGCCGAAGCGAAGGAGGTTTTCAACCATATCCTTAATTCCGGTGCATATTTGCCATCAATGCCGCACTTATGACATAGCGCGCGATCTCGTCTTCGCCGTTTCTCCTCGCACGCCCGGATCCTCGCGCGATGATTATCTATCTCATTCTGTTCGCGCTGTACGTCCTCGCGCCAAAGATCGATCTATACGCGATTGGTTCCGCCGCGATCCGCCCGGAGGACATCATCAACGCAGTAGCGTTCCTAGTTTATGTCGTGTCGTCGCGACGGCCGTTCTCGGTACCAGGCTATGCCAAATTCTACCTGCTATTCATTGGCTTCGGACTTATTGCCGCGGTCATCAACCTCGGACAGGGCGGTCTCGTCGGACTCGTCTACGGCATCCGACTCGCGCAATACATGACGTGGTTCTTTATCTTATACGAAGCAGCGCCGCACTTGAGCGCTCGCTCACTGCGCTGGACGTGCCTGATAGTCTGCGGGTGCTTCGTGATTTGGGGGTTCGGCGAATACACTAGTATTATCCCGCGGATCGGCAAGTTTTCCGGTGCGACGCAACGTCTGACGATCAACACTTCTGGCCCGTTTGAGACCTCGGCGATGTTGGCGATGCTCGCCTATGCGGCCCCGGCGTTCTGGCTCACACCGTTCATGATCGTCATCATCTTCCTGACCCAGGCACGCATCACGCTACTGGGGATTCTTGTCAGCTTCGCCGCCGCGCGCCCGGGCCGCACCATGGCGCTGGGGTTCGCGGGTGCCCTCGTCGCGACGGTTGCCGCTCAGCCGATCTATACCGCTATCAGCGCATCGAGGCTTGGCGCTTCGGAAACCCCGCTCGCGATGGGGGGGCTACTTGCTTATACATGGAAGCGCGTGCCGGTGGTGCCGCGCCCAGCCTATTATCGCGAACGCTTTCTGCAAGGCTCTCAGATCTTTCGATACATGCCCAATACGCGGGGCGACTTGAGCTTTAAGTATCGCGCTGTGCGTTGGCCGATCATCATCAAATCGACCGCTGCGCGTTGGATACAACTCTTCGTTGGGTGGGGTCCGGGCGCTTGGAGCAACGCAGTCGACGGCTATTATGTTCGCATTTTCGGCGAGACGGGCCTGATCGGCGTGGCGCTGTTCGTCGCCTGCCTCGTCGCTGCGCTGCGTACGCTGCAGCAGCGTAGTATCGGCAAGTTCTCGCTCGTCATGCTCATCATCGCCGGATTCTTCATCGACATTTTTGCCTCGTCAAAGGTTATGCCGATCTTGTGGGTGTTCCTTGCCCTCGAACACGCCGGTCACCCCTTCGCGTTCCGGCGTGCGCGGCCGCTGTTCCGCCTCCGCCCGCGGCAACTGCCGACGCCGCGATCGGCCCCCGTACAACCGGCCTAGCGCACTGCGGGCGGGGCGATCGACCGCCGGACCGCTGCGGGCGCGCCGAACGCGACGCTGTACGGCGGGATCGAACGGGTAACGATGGACCCTGCACCGATTACCGAACCCTCGCCGATATCGACGCCGTCAAGGATCGACACATTGTTACCGAGCCAGCATCGGTCGCCAATCGACACGCCGTGCCGCGATACCGCGCCCGAGACGAAACTGCCGTCCTCGCCCAACTCATGTGATTCCGCGGTGACGGTCAATCCGGCTCCAATCTGGACGTCTTCGCCGATCGTTACTAGGCCGCCGAGACCGATAACTGCGTTCGGCCCGATATAGCTGCGCTTGCCAATCCTGAGGCCGATCGCGCGCGCATTGAGTCCGCTGCGGCTCTGGATCCATACGCGCTCACGTAACGTCACCCGTTCGGCAAGCATCACTCCTTGCGCGGCAGCACAATCGACATAGCCGTAACCACCGATCGCCACGCCACGGCCGAGCGTCAGGCGCGTCGCCTGAACGAACTGAATGCCAGGTCCGAGCATCAGCGCGGAGGGTTTCCGCAGGCGGATTACGCTCCAGACCAAGCCGCGCAGGAACGGGATACCGCCCTTGGCGATCAGATAGCCGAGATCACCCGTCTCGACGGCATAGGTCCGTCCCGTAAGCCTGGTAATTAGCGTCCCGATCATGCGGCGATCTTTCCTTTTCCGAACAGGACCTGACGGTAGACCGCCATTGTCCGCGTGTAGTGCCGCTCCGCCGAAAAATCGTCTGCGGCCCGCACCCGCCCTGCTGCTCCCATGGTACGCGCCAGATCTGGCACCGCGGCTAGGCGGCCGACGCGATCTACCAGCATGCCTACGTCGCCCGGCGCGACTCTAAAGCCGTCGACGCCGTCGACGACGGTTTCGGCCAGCCCACCGGCTGCCGCCGCGATAACCGGAATACCGTGGGCCAGCGCCTCGATAGCGGTAAGACCGAACGGCTCGGGATAGAGCGAGGGGACCACCGCGCAGAACGCGCGCGCGCGGGCGGCGGTCAGCCCGGCTTCGTTCAGGACGCCGAGCCACTCGACGTTCGCAAGGTCCGCGGCTCGTGCCATCGCTTCGCTCCGCGCAGAACCATCGCCAGCGATCGC
Organism: Sphingomonas sp. R86521; assembly: GCF_042466235.1. Lineage (NCBI taxonomy): Bacteria > Pseudomonadati > Pseudomonadota > Alphaproteobacteria > Sphingomonadales > Sphingomonadaceae > Sphingomonas > Sphingomonas sp. R86521. The sequence continues at coordinate 2,893,861 of NZ_JAXHBY010000001.1, forward strand.
GAACCGGACATTAGGCAAGCACCGTGCTGCGTCGAGTAGCGTAAAGATGCCCTTGTGCGGTTCGACCCGCCCGGCGAACAAGACTTGGTCGCGCAACGCAGGGGTTTCGACGAGGGCAGGAAGCGCGACCGGGTGATAGATCATCTCGATCCGGTCGGCGGGCATGCCCATCACGATAAGCTGGTCACGCTGATAGGCACTAATCGACAAATAACGCGCGATATGGCGCTTGTGACCGAGCGCATCCGACAGGCGCATCTCAGCCATGTTCCATGCCGAGCGCGCAAGCGAGCCGCCGGCGCACCGATGACGAAGCACCTGCGTATAGCGGCGATCGTGACAGTCGGTGCATACATGGCCGTCGCGGTACAGCAGCGAGATCGGGCAGACCGCGCGATATTCATGCATGGTCTGGACGATCGGAATGCCACGACGCGCGATCTCGGGCAGGATCGCCGGTGTTAGTCGCTTGAAATAGCTGTGGAGATGGACGAGCTCGATCGCTTGTTCATCAAGCACGCGCCCGATCGCGCGTCTGGCAGCAGGCGAATACAGCGTCCGCAACAGATCGGAGGCCGCCGTATCGGTCGTGGAAGGCGCCGGCGGGAAATAGTGGGCATAGTCGCTCGGCAGGTTCGCCGGATCGGCGGCGGCAAAGGGCACGACGTGATGCCCATGCCCGCGTAGCAGCGCCTCCAGCGTGAACATCGCGACGTCCATGCCACCCAAGACATGGTAGTTCTGGTTGACGTTAAGAATGCGCAACGGTCGATCGGTGGACAGCATGCCCCCCTGTAAGCCAGTTTGTCATAGCCGCACCACCAAGACCGCAAGGCCCGTGATACCGTGCGTGATTATTCGGAAATGAACTCGCCGACTACAACGTCCACTACGCGCTTATACTGGTTGACGAACAGGCGTGACCGATCGTGCCCGCGCGGCACGCGATTGCCCTTCACGATTACCGAAACAAGTTGCTCGGGCGGGGTCGATCCCGGCGTCGTCAGACGGCCGAGAACGATCGGCGTCGTGGTGGTCGACGGTACGAAGCGGTTGGCTGTCACGGTAGCCCTGCTGACGTTGTAACTGAATTCGATTCCTGCGGTGGTGAAGGTGCGGATATCGTTGTCGCGGATGACGACGCCGCCTGTATCGCCGCCCATAGCAACACCGATCGGGGTGCCGCTGATCTTGTTGCGCTCGATCGTGAGGTTGCGCGGTTCGCCATGGATGCGATTGACTCGCACGCCTGCGGTCCGACAGTCGGTAATGATGTTGCGAACCGCAACGCAGTCCGCGACTGTTTCCAGGAACACCCCGATGCTGGACCCCCGGATTCGGTTGCCGCTGATCGTCGCGCGGTGCGAAGTCGAAACCGTCGAATGTCCGTCGGTGTCGTCGCCATAAACGTCGATGGCGTTGTCACGGCAGTCGTTAAGTTCGTTATCCACGATCTCGACGCCGTCGAACTGCGAACACTGGATACCGATGAAGCTGGTACGCTCGACCAGATTGTTCGCGATGCGCAAATTGCGAGAAAGGTTGCCGACCGTGCCCTGCAACATGATCCCCTGCCCCACGGCATCGTGGACGTGCATGTTTTCGATAATTACATCGACACATCGCCCCTTCCAGCCGAGCAGCACCGCTGCACCGCCGAACTCGTCGCGAAACTTGCCCTGGGCCTGCCGACTTCCGTCGATACGGAAAGAACGCAAGCCCGCGCGACTGAGGTTCCCCTTACTCGCGACGATTCGCGCATAGCTGCCCGGGCCCAACTGCGCATCTGCCAGTTTGACGATACAGCGGTCGCGGTCGGTGCCCTCGATCGTCACGCCTGATCGCAGCGTCAGCGCGCTTCCGCCGTCACCATCGTCCGACGGCCTGTAGCGTACAAGATAGGTGCCGGGACTCAGCGTCACTACGCCCCCCCCCGCCTCAGCCGCCGCATCGATGGCACGCTGTATGGCAGGACCGTCGTCGGTAACCCCGTCAGCTTTGGCGCCGAATTTGCGCACGTCGCCGGAGCCGCCCTGTCCAGACGCCTTCCCGCAGGCGGTCGATGTCACCGTAAGGAAGGTGCCCCATATTACCGAACGCCGATCAACGCGCTTGCCACCGTTCGACAGCGGCCGCTCGTCTGCAAGTTCATATTTTTCCATGAAGGCATTTAGAGCCGTTGCGAAAAAAAGACCAGCGATAGGCCCATCGAGGTCTCGCCCCAGCGTAACCAGCGAAGGTTCTGACAAGCCGTTCTGTAGGCCGGCCCGGCGATTTCAGTGCCTTGGCGCGGATTGTTCGTTACCAGATCCGGGTTGCGGCAACGCTGCTCAGGTGACAAAGTGCGCCCAACTTAACAGGTTGTTGTCTTGAAAAATTCCTTATGCGGCGTTGGTCTGTCTTACGTGATCGTCGGCCAGCCTGCTCGCAAGGCGGCGTGGCGTTTAGCGGTGGCGTCGGATCGCGTGGTCTCGTGCAACGGCGACAATGCCGCATGATTAAGTTTGACAAGGCCTACACTGAGGGTCTCGATCGGTTGGCGTCAACGGATGGTCTGTCGAGGCTACCACCTTGTCATGTCGTTGTCGCCAGTCGCCAGGTATTGCGGGCAACGACTAGATTATGACCGTGAACCGACGCGCCGTTATAGCCGGCTTGATGAGCACCGTGGCGCTGGCGGCGTGCGGTGACGGAGACACGACCGGCAACGGCGGCGGTGGGACAGGCGGGACGGGCGAAGCGCCTTTCGTCTTTCCCGCTCCCGAGCCGTTCCCGACATCGATACCCTACCCCGCCGCTCCGCAGCCTCCTACCCCGAACGCGCTGCAATCGCGTACATCACTCAACATTCTCACCTTGGGCATGTCGGTCTTTCTGGGCGACGATCTGGTTGGTTACGACAATCCGTATCGTGCGACGATCGTCTCGGACTATGCGCCGTCACGATACTTCGCAAAGGCGTTGCTGTACGCCCGTCCCGATCGAGCGGTCCGCGAACAGATCGCGGCCGTGGGCGGTTCTTTCGACGACCAGACTCCCGGCCAATATGCCGGTGCTACCGGCAAACCGTACGACGTCACGATCCTGGGCCTGGCAATGAACAGCGGCTCTGCATACGGCGTGCACGGTCGCGGACCGAACGCGGCTTTTACCAAGGAGAGGCTGCGCGCGCTGCTCGTGCAGATCAAGGCGGATGGCGGCACACCAGTCCTATGCAATACCATCCACCCCTGGCCCGAAAAGACGACGCCGGAACTGATCCGCAGTGCCCTGTCCGAAGGTATCGCGTGGCCACCCGAGCAGCAGACACTATTGTTCGGGGGCGCCCTCACCTTCGACCGGGACAACAACTTGTTTGGCTCGCCGACCTTGAGCGCGGACGGACGCGGGATTTTCGAACGTGATGGCGGCCAATCGATCCGAGCGGGCAGCCAGTTGATGATCGAAAGCGATTCGGGTGGCAATGCCGGTGTGCGGATGACGGTGACACGCCGGTTGAGTGGCACGACGGTTGAGGTCGATCCTGGGTCGATCCGGCAGAGCGGTGCCTCCGTTGGCTACGTCCGGCATTTCAACCCGCCCGTCGACGAGTTCCTCGTGCCGCCTCCGGCCCAGCAGGTACAGACGCGCGATTGGACGGGTGCCGGAATTTCCGTTGCAGGCATCGTCAGTTATGCGACATGGAACGCCATCCTCGCCGACCTCGCACGCGAACAGGACGTCAAGTTGATCGACCTGGAATATCGGGGTTTCAAATGGGTAGAGCAGCATGGCTGGCCGTCGGTGTATCGATCAGTCAGCCAAGGTGTCGTCTTCGAGACCTACAATCACCCGCAGTGGGCGGCGCAACGCATCATTTATGGGGAAATGATGACATGGCTCGCCGGTGAACTTGATGCAAACCGCCTCTTTGGAGGGTATGAGCGGCTGCGGGGACCTGTGGTAACCTGACGGGTCGGAAGTACAGCGGATCGACTCTATAACACGGAGCCGGCCTCCCTATGGGGCGGGCCTCGATGTCACCCCGCCCCCCGGCAATATATTGCACCAACGTTGCCCTCACCGCGCAAGCAAGTGCTCCATGAACGCGCGGACCACCGGGCCGATGTCCTCGCGGCCCAGGGCGATCGCCAGGTTCGCCTCGATATACCCGGCCTTGTCGCCGCAATCGTAGCGCTGGCCGTCGAAGGTGAAGCCGTGGAACGGCTGGCGGCCGATCAGCTGCGCCATCGCGTCGGTCAGCTGGATCTCGTCGCCGGCGCCCTTTTCCTGGTTCTCGAGGATCCGCATCACCTCGGGCTGGAGGATGTAGCGCCCGGGGATCATCAGGTTGGACGGTGCGGTGCCGCGCTTGGGCTTTTCGACCAGCGCGGTGACCTCGGTCAGGCGACCGTCGATCTTGCCGGGCGAGATGATGCCGTATTTGTCGGTCTCCGAATCGGCGACTTCGAGCGCACCGATGACGTTGCCGCCGACCTGGTTATAGGCCTCGACCATCTGCTTCATGAAGCCGGGCGCGCCGACCATCAGCTCGTCGGGCAGCAGCACCGCGAACGGTTCGTCGCCGACGATCTCGCGTGCGCACCAGACCGCATGGCCGAGGCCGAGCGGCTCCTGCTGGCGGATATAGACCGGCGAACCCGGCTTCATGCGGATGCCGTCGATCGGATCGAGCGACTTGCCGCGCGCGCGCATGGTGTCCTCGAGCTCGTACGAGATATCGAAATGATCCTCGAGCGAGCCCTTGTTGCGCCCGGTCACGAAGATGATCTGCTCGATCCCCGCTTCCAGCGCCTCCTCGACGGCATACTGGATCAGCGGCTTGTCGACGACCGTCAGCATCTCCTTGGGCATCGCCTTGGTCGCGGGCAGGAAGCGTGTTCCGAGGCCGGCGACGGGAAACACGGCTTTGCGCAGCGGCTTGATCGGCATCGAATACTCCTGGAAAACCTGGCCGCGCCTTTACCCCCCCGGCGGGGCATCGGCAAATCGCGGTGCATACGGTTAGGGCGTCCTTAAACGGCGTGCGCTACAGGCGGTTCCCATGAAGGTCCTCGTCATATTCGGCACCCGCCCCGAAGCCATCAAGCTGTTCCCGGTGGTCCGCGCGCTGGCCGCCACGCCCGGGCTGTCGGTCCGCACCTGCGTCACCGCGCAGCATCGCGGGTTGCTCGATCAGGTGCTGGCGATCGCCGACCTGGTCCCCGACATCGACCTCGACATCATGGAGCCGGGCCAGACGCTCGACCGTCTGACTGCAAGGCTGCTGACGGGCCTTGGCGAAGTCATGGACGCCGAACGCCCCGACATGGTCCTGGTGCAGGGCGACACCGCGACCGCGATGGCCGGTGCGCTCGCCGGCTATTACCGCAAGATACCGGTCGCGCATGTCGAAGCCGGGTTGCGATCGGGCGACATCTATCATCCGTGGCCCGAGGAGGTGAACCGGCGGATCGTCGCGCCGATCGCGGCGCTGCACTTCGCGCCAACCGAAACCGCAGCCGCCGCGTTGCGGGCCGAGACGATCCGGCCCGACACCATCCACATGACGGGCAATACCGTGATCGACGCGCTGCACTGGACACGCGAACGGGTGGCCGCCGATCCCGGCCTCGCCGCCGGGCTCGACGCAATCGCCGCGCGGTTCGCGGGCAAGCGGCTGATCCTGGTCACCACGCACCGGCGCGAGAATTTCGGCGACGGCATGGGCCAGATCGCGCGTGCAATCGGTCGGATCGCAGAGCGCGACGACGTCGCCATCCTGTTCCCGGTCCACCCCAATCCCAATGTCGTATCGGTGATGGACGCGATCCTGGGCGACCGGGCCAACGTCGCGCGAATCGAACCGCTCGATTACCCGCATTTCGTCCGCGCGCTGGGCATGGCCGATATCGTCCTGACCGATTCGGGCGGGGTGCAGGAGGAGGCGCCCGCGCTGGGCAAGCCGGTGCTGGTGATGCGCGAGACCACCGAGCGCCCCGAAGGCGTCGCCGCCGGCACCGCGAAGCTGGTCGGATCTGGCGAGGATCGCATCGTTTCCGAAATCTTCACGCTGCTCGACGACAACGCCGCCTATGCCGCGATGGCCCATGCGCATAACCCGTATGGCGACGGCCACGCCGCAGCCAGAATAGCAGGGATCATAGCGCATGCTGTCGGACGTTGAGTTGAAGGTCGTCGTGCTGGGGCTCGGCTATATCGGCCTGCCCACCGCCGCGATCATCGCACGGACCGGTGCGCAGGTGCTCGGCGTCGACGTCACGCGGAGCGTCGTCGACACGATCAATTCGGGCAAGGTGCATATCGAGGAAGTCGATCTCGACGGGCTGGTCTCGGGCGTCGTCGCGCGCGGCACGCTGCGCGCATCGATGGAGATCGCGCCCGCCGACGTCTTCGTCATCGCGGTGCCGACCCCGTTCGACGACGATCACGCCCCCAACGTCGGTTACGTGCTGCAGGCCGCGACGACGATCGCGACGGTGCTGAAGGCCGGCGACACGATCATCCTCGAATCGACCTCGCCGGTGGGCACGACCGAGCAGGTCCGCGACCTGCTGGCGACCCTGCGTCCCGACCTGAGGGTTCCCGGCCGTACGGGAGACCAGGCCGATATCGCGATCGCCTATTGCCCCGAACGCGTGCTGCCCGGCCGCATCCTGGTCGAACTGATCGACAACGACCGCGTCATCGGCGGCATCACGCCGCGGTGCGCGCGGAAAGCCCTCACCTTCTATCGCCGGTTCGTGCGGGGAGCCTGCGTCACCACGACCGCGAAGGCGGCGGAGATGACCAAGCTGACCGAGAACGCGTTCCGCGACGTCAACATCGCGTTCGCGAACGAACTGTCGCTGATCGCGGACACGATGGGCGTCGATGTGTGGGAGGTGATCCGGCTCGCCAACCGCCATCCGCGCGTCAAAATCCTGTCGCCCGGTCCCGGTGTCGGCGGGCACTGCATTGCGGTCGACCCGTGGTTCCTGGTCCATGCCGCGCCCGAGCAGACGCCGCTGATCCGCACGGCCCGCGAGGTGAACGACGGCAAGACCGACCATGTCATCGCGCAGGTCGCGAGCCTGATCGAGGCGATGCCTGGCACCCCGGTCGCGTGCCTGGGCCTGGCGTTCAAGGCGAACATCGACGATTTCCGCGAGAGCCCGGCGGTCAAGGTCGCTGCGGCGATCGCGTCGCGATTCGGCGAGCGCGTGCGGATCGTCGAGCCCTATGCCGCGGCGCTGCCGTCCGCGTTCGACGGCACCGGCGCGACGCTGATCGATGTCGACACCGCGATCGAGACCTGCGGGATCATGGTCGTGCTGGTCGACCACGACGTCTTCCGGTCAATCCCGCTGGAGGAGCGCGCCGGCAAGGCGGTGCTCGATACGCGCGGGATCTGGCCGGATCAGCCGAGGTTCGTTGCGGCCGAGGCGGTGCGACTGGCGAGCTGAGGCGTCACTGCAGCGGGGTGTCGCGGGTCGCCAGGATATCCGGCACGATCGGCCGCGTCTTCGTCGCCGCGATCTGCCGCGCCACGGTCTCCAGCACGTCCGCCCGCGCCCGCGAAGAGGCATGCGTCCGGCTGCGGAACACCCCGCCATCGATATCGCCGCCCTTGGTCCGCCAGAAGGTCGGGGCCGCCATCGGATCATAGCCCGCATTGGCGAGCAGATAGATGCCGAGCCGATCGGCATCGTCCTCGGTCTCGCGGATCAGCCGCCCGTTCCGCCCCAGCTCGGCGAGCAGGCCGGTCTTGACCTTCGCTGCGTCGAGCCGCGCGCGGTGCCGCAGGATGTTGTGCGCGAGTTCATGCGAGACGACCACCGCGATCTCCGCATCGTCATAGTCCTGGAAATACCGTTCGCCGATCTGCACGATCGCGCCGTCCGCGCTCGCACCCAACCCGCTGCCGAGCAGGATCTCGAATCGCGACCGGCACCCCGGCACCGGCGTCACCGCAAGATCGAGCCGACCGCCGTTGCGCGAAACCGAAAGTGTCACCGGGCGGTTCGGCGCGGCGTTCGCGATCTGCGCCTCCGCCGCATCGCGATCCGCGGGCCCTTGCGTGCCCGAGGAGAGACCGGGTTGCGCATGGCCGTCGATCGCGACGATCGAATCGTTCGCGCGAACACCGCCGCGCGCTGCCGGGCCACCGGTCACCACACCCTCGACCCCCACCGCCGATTCGAATCCGAACACCGCGCGGGCGTTCGGCCGGGCGGTCGCGCCATATTGCGTCAGCGCATGGATCGGCAGGCCGAGTTGCGGCTGCAACCGGTCGCATAACGCGGCATTGGCGGTGGTCAGCCGATACGCGATCGTCGCCAGCCGCAGGTCGGCGGTCCGCAACGCCTCGAAAAACGCGGGCGACGGCGGCGCTTCCTTCGGAGGCGGTGCGGCTCCGAGCAGCAACAGGGGAAGCAGCAGGAATAAGGGGCGAGACGGCATCGGCGGGGCATAGCCGGTGGAGAGCGGCGCGTCAGCCGGCGTTATCGTTGCGAGCGCGTCCGTTTGGCGGTATCGGAACCGCTTCCCCGGACATCCACACACGCATGATTTCAAAGCTTTTCCCGTCCCGTCGTCGCGCCGCCGAGACTGCGCCCGCGATCCCCGATGGCCAGCGGGTGTATGCGATCGGCGACATCCATGGCTGCGCCGACCTGCTCGACGAGTTGCTCGGGCGGATCGAGGCCGACGACGCAGAGCGCGGGCCCGCCGAGACCAGCATCATCCTGCTCGGCGACCTGGTCGATCGGGGGCCGGACTCCGCCGCGGTGATCGACCGGCTGATCGCGCTCGTCGCATTGCGCCCCGGCACGCGCTTCCTGCTCGGCAACCACGAGGAGATATTCCTCGGCGCGCTCGACGGCGAGCCCAAGGCGTTGCGGCTGTTCTGCCGGATCGGCGGCCGCGAGACGGTGCTGAGCTATGGCATGGCGGCGGCCGAATACGAGCGGCTCGACTACGAGGAACTGGTCAACCGCCTAGGCCAGATCGTGCCGCCCGCGCACCGCGCTTTCTTCGAGCGGTTCGAGGACATGATCGTGATCGGCGATTATGCGTTCGTCCATGCCGGAGTCCGGCCCGACACCCCGCTCGACCAGCAACGCGGCGGCGACCTGCGCTGGATCCGCGATCCGTTCCTCGACCACCGCAGCCGACTCGGCAAGATGATCGTGCACGGCCATACCATCACCGCCGCGGTCGAGACCCGCCCGCACCGGATCGGGATCGACACCGGCGCCTATACCACCGGCCGACTGACCGCACTGGGCCTGGAGGGCGATCGGCGCTGGGAGCTGCAGACCGGCGTTTCGCAGGCGTAGATGGCCGTGACGAAGCGCTCTTTCGGGGCGTCCGCGATCGGTCTATGGAGGCATAATGTGGAGCGCATTGTTGTGTCTCTGCAACAGTGTGGAACGCTTCCATAGCTGTGGAGTTACCTCGGTTGCCTTGTGTCCGGTTTCGTGCCAGTGCATCGGGCGACGAGCACAAAGGGAGTTTTTACATGCGTTTTGGGAAGTATCTCCTGACCGCAGCGGCAGCCACGATGGCAGTTGCTCCGGCCATGGCGGCACCGGCTGCTAACCTTTCGGCTTCGAAGTCGGTCCGCGCTGGCGCGGTATCGGGCGAGAAGAGCGACGTTGCAGGCAGCGGCATCATCGTTGCGGTTCTCGCAGCGGCTGCTGTCATCGCCGGCATCGTTGTCGTCGCAGACAGCGACGACAAGGCCGACAGCAACTAAGCTTTACGCTTATTGCAAAAGAAGTAGCGGTCTTCGGGCCGCTATTTTTTTGCCCGGCGTAGATCGGTCGGGGAGCGCCAACCCTGCCGATTCGGCGGGTGCCAATGCCGGGCTCACGGCTCTGGGTCATGCGCGCCGAACAACACCAGAGCCGTACGGGCACAGAATGAGGGTTTCCGGCTCGACCGGCCGCGATCATCACCCTTTGCGGTTGACAGAAGCGCCCCCCTTGCCTAGCTGCCCGGCTTCTCCCGACGGACTTCGGTGCGTGGGGTACATGTATTTGGAAAGTGACAAGGGCCATGTTCGCAGTCGTGCGCACGGGCGGCAAGCAGTATCGCGTCGCCGCTGGAGATAAGATCGTCGTCGAAAAGATCGAGGGCGATGCAGGTGCGTCGGTGACGCTGGGTGATGTGCTGCTGGCGGGCGAAGGCTCGGAGCTGCGCTCGGTCGAGGGTTTCACCGTCGCCGCAGAGATCATCGCGCAGGCGAAGGCGGACAAGGTCATCGTCTTCAAGAAGCGTCGTCGTCACAACTATCGTCGCAAGAACGGCCATCGCCAGCAGCACACGATCCTGAAGATCGTGTCGGTCGGCGGCCAGACCGCCCAGCAGCGTACCGAGGCCGACGCCCCGGCCGCGCAGGCATAAGGAGTAGCTTCAGATGGCACATAAGAAAGCAGGCGGCTCTTCGCGCAACGGTCGCGATTCGGCCGGTCGTCGCCTCGGCGTCAAGAAGTTCGGCGGGCAGGAATGCGTCGCGGGCAACATCCTCGTGCGCCAGCGCGGGACCAAATTTTATCCCGGCACCAATGTCGGCATCGGCACCGACCACACGCTGTTCGCGCTGGTCGACGGCCGCGTGCTGTTCAGCAAGGGCAAGCTCGGTCGTAAATTCTGTTCGGTCGAGATGCCGGCGAACGACGCCGATATTGCGGTCGCGGCCGAATAACATCGGGTAACCAGCCGGGTTGCCCACCAGGGTGATCCGGGGTCCGCTGCCAAGCGGACCAGCCAAACAAGGGAGCCGGGTCCGTCCTGGCTCCCTTTTTTATTGCTCCCTCCCCTCGGCCTGTCGCGGTCCCGTCATTCCGACGTGGCATGCGCGCAGCCGACGACGCGAGAGGAAGAGAGCAATGTTCGCGCGGACCAAGAGACTGACACTGAGGCCAGGCTGGCCCGAGGATGCGCCCGCGCTGGCGCAGGCGATCGCGCACGAGCGCGTCGCGACCATGCTGGTGCGCGCGCCGTGGCCCTATGACCTGGCGGATGCACAGGCGTTCCTGTCGGTGCCGCGCGGGGCGCACGAGCCGTGCTTCCTGATCGAGGCGATGGACGGCGACACCCCGCGGATCGTCGGCGGCATCGAGCTGATGCGCGACGGCGATGCCCATGAGCTCGGCTATTGGCTGACCCCCGATGCCTGGGGTCGCGGGTATGCGACCGAGGCGGGGCGTGCGGTCCTGCAGATCGCGCGCCACGCGCTGGGGCTGCGAAGGATCGTTTCCAGCCACGCGCTCGACAACCCGGCGTCCGCGAACGTGCTGCGCAAGCTCGGCTTCCGCGAGGTCGGGCGGTCGGAGCGTCCCAGCATCGCGCGCGGGCGGGAGATGCCGTGCGCGATGCTCGAATGCGTCCTCGACGACGATGACGATCGAGCGCCGATGTTGATCGCGGCGTAGGACGCGACGAGGGCCAGCATGACGGGATCGGCCGATCATGTTGGCCCTGGCGGGCGTGACGAAACGGGGTCAGCGCCCCGCTCAACCGCAAGGCTGGCGAAATTCGCGTTTTTCGCTATGGGACGGCGATGCATTTTCTAGACCAAGCCAAGATCTACGTCCGTTCGGGCGAGGGCGGCCCCGGGGCCGTCAGTTTCCGTCGCGAGAAGTTCATCGAATATGGTGGGCCCGACGGCGGCAACGGCGGCAAGGGCGGCGACATCATCTTCGAAGCGATCGCCGGCCTCAACACCCTGATCGACTTTCGCTACACCCAGCATTTCCGCGCGCCCCGCGGCTTCGGCGGCTCGGGATCGAACCGCACCGGCGGCGGTGGCGACGACCTGGTCATCCGCGTCCCCGTCGGCACGCAGGTGCTGTCCGAGGACAAGGAAGAGGTGCTGCTCGACTTCACCAAGGCTGGCCAGCGCGAAGTGTTCTTCCGCGGCGGCGATGGCGGGCGCGGCAATGCCAGCTACAAGACCTCGACCAACCGCACCCCGCGCCAGCACGGCACCGGCTGGCCGTTCGAGGAGGCGTGGGTCTGGCTGCGGCTGAAACTACTCGCGGATGCCGGGCTCGTCGGGCTGCCTAATGCGGGCAAGTCGACCTTCATCAACCAGGTGTCGAACGCGCAGGCCAAGGTCGGCGAGTACGCGTTCACCACGACCCGACCGCAGCTGGGCGTGGTGCGCCACAAGCAGCGCGAGTTCGTGATCGCCGACATCCCCGGGCTGATCGCGGGCGCGGCCGACGGCGCCGGCATCGGCGACCGGTTCCTGGGCCATATCGAGCGGTGCCGCGTGCTGCTGCACCTGGTCGACGCGAACGACAAGGATGTCGCCGAATTGTACCGCATCGTCCGCGACGAGCTGGAGAATTACGGTGCCGGCCTGACCGACAAGAAGGTCATCGTTGCGCTCAACAAGATCGACATGCTCGATCCGGAACTGATCGCGGCACTGTCGGCGGAACTGGCGGAGGCCAGCGGCGCCGAGGTGATGGCGTTGTCCGGCGCGAGTGGCGCGGGCGTCGAGCCGGTGCTGGACAAGCTGATCGAGGCGATCGGGCCCGCACCGGGTGCGCCGAAGGAGCTGGAAGAAGGCGAAGTGCCGGTCGCATGGTCGCCGCTCTGACCCTTAAAGCCCTCTCCCCTACGGGGAGAGGGTTGGGTGAGGGGCAGCCACGAGCGCTATCGTTCGTGGCTGCCCCTCACCCCGGCCCTCTCCCCGTAGGGGAGAGGGAGCAGTGATGTTTCCACCGTCGTCTTGTGCGCGGCTGATCGTGAAGATCGGGTCGGCGTTGCTGGTCGATCCCGATGGGAGCGTTCGGCGGGACTGGCTCACCGGCCTTGTTGCCGACATTGCCGCGCGCATCGGCGCCGGCCAGCAGGTTGCGATCGTGTCGTCCGGCGCGATCGCGCTGGGTGCGCGGCGACTTGGTCTGGCCAAGGGTGGCCGCGCCAGTCTCGAAGACGCGCAGGCTGCCGCTGCCACCGGCCAGATCGCGCTCAGCCAGGTCTGGGCCGAACTGCTCGGCGCGCAGGAGCTGAACGCGGCGCAGATCCTCGTCACGCTCGACGATCTCGAGGACCGTCGCCGTTATCTCAACGCTGCGGCGACGCTCAACCGGCTGTTGTCGCTGAAAGTCGTCCCCGTCATCAACGAGAACGACAGCGTCGCGACCGAGGAAATCCGGTTTGGGGACAACGACCGGCTCGCCGCGCGAGTCGCGCAGGCGGCAGGCGCGCAGGGCGTGATCCTGTTGTCCGACGTCGACGGGCTCTACACCGCGAACCCGCACACCGACCCTTCCGCGACGCACATCGCCAGCGTGCCGCGGATCGATGCGGTGGCCGGTATGGCGGACGACGGGTCGGGTTCGGGAATGGGGTCGGGCGGGATGGCCTCGAAGATCGCCGCGGCGCGAATCGCGACGGGTGCGGGTATTCCGCTGGCGATCGCGTCGGGCCGCATCGAGCATCCGCTTTCCACCCCTGCCCGCCACACCCTCTTCCCCGCCGAGCGGACCGCGTCTGCGCGGAAGGCCTGGCTCGCGGGGGGGCTGACCGCGAAAGGCGCGATCCATGTCGACGCCGGGGCTGCGGCGGCGCTTGGCCAGGGGCGGAGTTTGCTGGCCACCGGCGCGACACGGATCGATGGCGGTTTTACGCGGGGGGATCTGGTGACGATCGAGGGGCCGACCGGGACGGTCGCGCGTGGACTGGCCGAGTATGACGCGGCGGATACTGCGCGCCTGCTCGGTCGACATAGCGACGATCATGCGGCGATCCTGGGCTATGCGCCCCGGTCTGCGCTGGTGCATCGCAATCATCTGGCGCTCGTATGATCCGCCAAGCCTTGTTCACCCGCGAAGGCGGGTGCCCAGACTGGGCACCCGCCTTCGCGGGTGAACACGCTTCTGTCTGGGGAATGGACTCATGATCCTGGCCATCACCGGCGGCACCGGGTTCGTCGGCAGCCACCTGATCGATCATGCGCTGGAGAGCGGGCACACGGTCCGTGCGCTCGCCCGCAAACCGCAGGCCAGGCGCGTCGGGGTGACCTGGATCGAAGGGGCGCTCGATCGTCCCAAGAGCCTTGCGACGCTGGTCGAAGGTGCCGACGCGGTCATCCATGTTGCCGGCGTGGTCAACGCACCCGACCGCGCGGCCTTCGGCAAGGGCAATATCGCCGGCACCGAAGGCATCCTGCAGGCGACGCGGGCCGCCGGCATCCGGCGCTTCGTCCATGTCTCCTCGCTCGCCGCACGCGAGCCGGCGCTGTCGAACTATGGCTGGTCGAAGGCCGAAGCGGAAACGCGGGTCCAGACATCGGGGCTGGACTGGACGATCGTTCGTCCGCCCGCGATATTCGGTCCGCGCGACCATGATATCCTCGATCTCTTCAAGACGGCGCGGTCGGGGTATCTGCCGATGCCCCCGGCCGGCACGCGCGTCTCGCTGCTCTATGTCGAGGACCTGACCGCGCTGCTGCTCGCGCTTGCCGAGACTGCCGACGCGCCATCGATCATGGAGCCCGACGACGGCGTGCCAGGCGGCTGGGACAACCGCGACTTCGCCCGCGCGATCGGCGCGGCGGTGAACGGGGCGGTCGGCAAGCCGGTCAAGGTGCTCTCCATGCCCCGGGCCATGATGAAACTCGCGTCCGCCGCCGACAGGCTCGTCCGCCGCCGCAAGGCCAAGCTCACGCGAGACCGGGTCGGCTATCTTTGCCACCCCGACTGGGTCGCGCACAAACCGCCACCGGCCGCGCTTTGGTCGGCCGCCGTCCCGACCGCGCAGGCGCTCGCGCAAACCGCCGCATGGTATCGCGCGGCGGGGCTGCTATAGCGCCGAAAAGCCGCCGCATTTGCCTGTCAGGACAGGCGCGACACCCGGAAGGACCAGCATGAGCGACCGCCAAGCCATCTACGACACCGTCGTCGCGCAGATCGAACCGTTCAACAAGAAGGGCGCCGCGCTCAGCGACGCAACGACCTTCCAGGGCGATCTCGAATGGGACAGCCTGACGGTGATGGATTTCGTCGCGGCGATTGAGGACGAGTTCGACATCATCATCACGATGAACATGCAGGCCGAGATCGAGACCGTCGGGCAACTCGTCGATGCGGTCGCGACGCTGAAACAGGACTGAAGGCCAGGTCCCGTTCGTCGCGAACGGGGACCGAGCAGGGCCAAGGCCCGTATTGAACGACTGTCCTTCGATCCGCCACTCCGGCCCCGTCGGTGGCCATTCGGGACCAACGGATATTTTCAAGGCCAATGATATGACCGAAGCCGCCACAACCGCCCACGCCCTCCCCGTCGATCCCCCCGAGGTCGCGCCTGAACGCGACCTGATGTCGAAGTTCGACGGCTTGATCGCCGAGCGCGAGGCGCTGGTGAACTCCGGCGTGCGCAACCCGTTCACGATCGTGATGGACGAGGTCAAATCGCCGACCCAGGCGGTGATCCGCGGCAAAGACACGATCCTGCTCGGCACCTACAATTACATGGGCATGACGTTCGACGCCGACGTCATCCAGGCCGGCAAGACCGCGCTCGACGCGTTCGGCTCGGGCACCAATGGCAGCCGGATGCTCAACGGCACGTTCCACGATCATATCGACGTCGAGCAGGCGCTCCGCGAATTCTACGACATGACCGGCGCGATCGTGTTCTCGACCGGGTACATGGCCAATCTGGGCATCATCTCGACGCTGGCGGGCAAGGGCGAGTACGTCATCCTCGACGCCGACAGCCATGCGTCGATCTATGACGGCTGCAAGCAGGGCAATGCCGAGATCGTCCGGTTCCGCCACAACGACGTCAACGACCTCGACAAGCGGCTCGGTCGCCTGCCCGCCGAGGCCGGCAAGCTGGTGGTGCTGGAGGGCGTCTATTCGATGCTCGGCGACATCGCTCCGCTGAAGGAAATGGTCGCGGTCGCCAAGAAGCATGGCGCGATGGTGCTGGTCGACGAAGCGCATTCGATGGGGTTCTTCGGCCCTAATGGCCGCGGCGTTTACGAGGAGATGGGGCTGACCGACGAGGTCGATTTCGTCGTCGGCACCTTCTCGAAGTCGGTCGGGACGGTCGGGGGTTTCGTGGTGTCGAATTATCCGAAGTTCGAGATGGTGCGGTTCGCCTGCCGTCCATACATCTTCACCGCGTCGCTGCCGCCATCGGTGGTCGCCACCGCCGCGACATCGATCCGCAAGCTGATGACGGCGCACGACAAGCGCGCGCAGCTGTGGAAGAACGCCCGCGCGCTGCATGGCGGGCTGAAGGCGATGGGGTTCAAGCTCGGCACGGAGACGTCCGATTCGGCGATCATCGCGGTCATCCTCACCGACCAGGAACAGGCGATCGCGATCTGGCAGTCGCTGCTCGAGGGTGGCCTGTACGTCAACATGGCGCGGCCGCCCGCGACGCCGGCGGGGACGTTCCTGCTGCGCTGCTCGCTGTGCGCCGAACATACCGACGCACAGATCGAGACCATCCTAGGCATGTTCCAGGCGGCGGGACGTGCCGTCGGCGTCATCGCCTGACTTCCCCGCGCTGATACGCTAGGACCGGGGGGTGACGCGAGACGAAGCCGACGCTGCGGCCCCCTGGGGCGGCGCGACGTGGCGGATCATCATGCTGGTCGTGATGGGGCTGCTCGGCGCGGCGGTGCTGGTCGCGCTGATCGTGACGCTGGGCAGCGCCAATCGCCAGCGCGACCGCGCGCTGACGCGGCAGGCGCATAGCTACGACGTGATGATCCTGGCGCGCTCGCTGTCGGGCACGATCGCGCGGTCGGAGGCGTCGTTGGGGCGCTACGTCATCAGCGGGGACAAGCAGCTTGGGCGGCTGTATTTCGACGAATGGCGGCTTGCCGGGACGCAGATCGACCGGCTGGAGTCGCTGACCTTCGACAATGCCGACCAGCGACCGGATATCGGTGCGTTGCGTGCCGCCTACGAGGCCCGCGGGCGCGAGCTGTCGATGACCGCGCTGAGCACCAACTACGGCAAGAACGAGCAGGCCTATGCGCGCTATTATCGTGCCGGCACCGCGCCGACGCTGGCCGCGATCAATACCACGCTCGACCGCCTGATCGCGCGCGAGCGGACCATCCTCGACGCACGATCGGACGCGGCGGAACGATCGGTGGAACGATCGAACCACAGCGCCGCCACGCTGGCGGTGTTCGGCGTGCTGATCGTGATCGGAGCGATCATGCTCGGCTGGTTCACGATCCGCGCCGTCGGCGAGCGCGCGGATGCACAGGCAGACGCCGAACTGGAGCGCGAACGCGCCGACGAACTTACCGCGGCCGTCGAGCGGGCCACCGCCGAGCTTCGCGTGCAGGAGGCCAAGATCCGGCAGATCCAGAAGATGGAAGCGGTCGGCCAGCTGACTGGCGGGATCGCGCATGATTTCAACAATATGCTGGCGGTGGTTCTCGGTGGCCTCGAACTCGCCTCGCGCCAGATCGCGATCGATCCGACCGCGGCGCAGCGGCACATCGACAGCGCCAGCGAAGGCGCCAACCGGGCGGCGGCGCTGACCCGGCGGCTGCTCGCGTTCAGCCGCGAGGATTCGCTCAAGTCCGAATCGATCCCGGTCGCCGCACTGGTTGCCGGGATGTCCGACCTGCTCGACCGCACGCTGGGCAATTCGATCACGATCGTCGCGCGCGATGCGTCCGCCGCCGGCTGCGTCCGGGGTGACCGGCTGCAGCTGGAGAACGCGGTGCTGAACCTCGCCGTCAACGCGCGCGATGCGATGGACGGCCGCGGGGTGCTGACGATCGCGACCGGCGCGACGGTGCTGGCGGCGGGCCAGGTCGGCGACTGCGCCGTCGGGCCCTATGTCACGATCGCGATCGGCGACACCGGGTCGGGCATGGAACCCGCCATCGCCGAGCGCGTGTTCGAGCCGTTCTTCACCACCAAGGCGGTCGGCAAGGGCACCGGGCTAGGGCTGAGCCAGGTGTTCGCGCTGGTCCGGCAGCTGGGGGGCGAGGTCGCGATCGATACCGCGCCGGGTAAGGGTACGACGGTCACGCTTTATCTGCTGAGCGACGCCTGCGCCGCCCCCGCCCCCGCAGCAGTCGTCGAGCACGCGCGCGATGCCGTCGTCGCGCCGGTTGGGCTGACGATCCTGGTCGTCGAGGACGATCCCCGCGTGCTGACCGCGACCACGGGTGCGCTGGAGGAACTGGGCCATGTCGCGATACCGTGCAGCGATCCGATGGCGGCCCCCGACCTGCTCGAGGCGCACGACGCGATCGACCTGATCATTTCCGACGTGCTGATGCCGCGCCAGACCGGGCCGGAAATGATCGCCGCGCTCGCCCCGCGCTATCCGCACATCGCGGTGCTGTTCGTGACCGGGTTCGCCGGCGAGGCGGACGCCAAGGCGTTCGGTGGGCATGAGGTATTGCGCAAGCCGTTCACGCTGACCGGGTTGGAGCGCGCGGTCGCGGCCGCGGTCGCGGCGGAGCGGCCGGCAGCGACGCAGCAGGTCGCCGCGGCATAGGCGCGATAGCGCGTGACGCCCCGCCCCGCCCCGCCTATATCCGCCCGACCTGCCCTCCGAGCCTTCTCCATGAAATCCATCGACCGTTACATGGCCCGGCTGATCGCGGTGCCGCTGTTCGCGACGCTGCTGATTGCGGTCATGCTGTTCGTGCTCGATCGCATGCTCGGGCTGTTCAACTTCGTCGCGACGCAGGGCGGACCGATCAGCGTGGTGTGGCGGATGCTCGCCAACCTGTTGCCGGAGTATCTCGGGCTCGGGATTCCGATCGGGCTGCTGCTCGGTATCCTGCTCGCCTTCCGCCGGCTTGCGACCTCGTCGGAGCTCGACGTGCTGCGCGGCGTCGGCATGAGCTACAACCGGCTGTTGCGGGTACCGTACATGTACACCATCGCGCTGGCGCTCACTAACCTGGCGATCGTCGGCTATGTGCAGCCGATCGCACGGTACTATTACGAGGGGCTGCGCTTCGAGCTTCGCACCGGGGCGCTCGGCGCGTCGATCAAGGTCGGCGAGTTCACCAATCTGGGCGACCGGATGACGCTGCGGATCGAGCAGAGCAAGGACAAGGGCCGCGAGCTGTCGGGGATCTTCGTCCATGCGCAGTCGCAGAACGGCGATTGGGTCGGGGTGACCGCGGACCACGGCAAGTTCCTGGCCACCGACGATCCCAACGTCATCATCTTCCGCCTTGCGAACGGGACGCTGATCCACAACCGGCCTGAATTCAAGACGCCGCGGGTGCTGACCTTCAGCACGCACGACCTGCCGATCAACCTGCCGAAATTCGGCAGCTTCCGCGGTCGTGGTGGTCGCAACCTGGAATACACGCTGCCCGAACTTGCCCGCCAGGGACAGAGCGCGGCGAGCCTGGAGGCGCGCGACGGCAGCCGGTCGGAGTTCCATTTCCGCCTGGCCGAGGTCGCGACGATGTTCCTGTTGCCGCTGCTCGCGCTCGCGCTGGGGGTGCCGCCGAAGCGATCCTCGTCGGCGTTCGGCGTATTCCTGGCGATCGTGATGATCGTCACCTATCACAAGGTGAACCAGTACGCGGCGGACATCGGCGAGCTCGGGCGGATCGACCCGATCATCGCGCTGTGGGTGCCGTTCACGGTGTTCGCCGGGCTGATCCTGTGGATGTACTACACCATCGCCTATGTCCCGGGCGGGCAGCCGATCGGCGCGCTCGAGCGGGTCTTTTCCAAGATCGCCAAGGCGATCGCCAGTCGCCTGCCCGGGCGCCGTAGAAACATGGGCCGCGGAGTCCCGGCATGAGCACGCTGAGCTTCTTTCCGTCGCGGACCGTCGCGATCTACATGGCGCGGATGTTCCTGATCCGGACGTTCGCGGTGCTGGCGGCGCTGGTGCTGGTGCTGCAGGCGCTCGACCTATTGAGCGAATCGGGCAACATCCTGGCGTTTCCCGGCAATGGCGACGCTCAGGTGTGGCACTATGTCGGGCTTAGAGTGCCGCAGATCGTCGCGCGCTTCCTGCCCTTCTCGGTGCTGCTCGGCACGATCCTGACGCTGATCACGATGAACCAGAACAGCGAGATCATCGCGCTGAAGGGCTCCGGGCTGTCCGCGCACCAGGTGCTGGCCCCGCTGCTCGTCGCCAGCCTGGGTATCGCGGTGATCAGTTTCGTGTTCAGCGACCGCGTCGTCGCGCGCGCGACCGCGACGCTCGACCAGTGGCAGAAGGTCAATTACGGCAAGCTGCCGATCGATCGCGGCGACCGAACCAACGTCTGGGTCCGCGACGGCGACGACCTGATCGAAGTGGCGCAGATCCGTGGCCGCGGCGATGCGGCGCGGCTGGGCGGGATCACGTTGTACGACCGGACCGGCGGCAACCTGGTCGCGGTGATCCGCGCGGACCACGGCAAGCGCGTCGCCAATGGCTGGGCGATCTGGCCGGCCAATCGCTTCGACGTCGCCAAGGGCACGGTGACGGAACTCGGCACCACGGTGATCGCAAAGAACGTCCGTCCCGATCAGTTCACGCTGTCGACCGTCGACGCCGATGGCCTGTCGTTCGGCGCGCTGAAGGCTGCGATCGGCGACCTGTCCGATGCCGGACGGCCGACCAAGGCGCTGGAGGGATCGTTGTGGCACAAGCTGTCGGGGCCGCTGTCGGCGGTGCTGATGCCGTTGCTGGGCGCGGTCGCGGCGTTCGGTATCGCGCGGTCGGGGAAACTGTTCATCCGCGCGGTGATCGGCATGGCGCTGGGGTTCGCGTATTTCGTCGCGGACAATTTCGCGATCGCTATGGGGAATCTGGGGGCGTATCCGCCGTTTCTGGCAGCCTGGGCGCCGTTCCTGCTGTTCTTCCTGATCGGGGAAGCGGTGCTGATCCGCAGCGAGGAATAGGTTTCGCCGCAGTTTGAGTTGCCGAGCCCCCCTGCCCGCCGCCGTCATCCTGACGAAAGTCAGGACCCAGGGTTACGGACGGCAGCGCTTGTTACCCTGGGTCCTGACTTTCGTCAGGATGACGGACGGTGGTCGGGGTGACGGGAGGTCTTCACGTTGACCGATCAGAAGATCAGCGCGTGCCCATCGTGCTGCGGGTGATCTTGCTCACCAGCCCCGGCAGACCCGGATAGCTCGCCTTGTGATAGGGCGACATCGCGTCGAGCGTGTCCGACAGACGGCGGTGCGCCTCGCCCAGCGCGTGGTAGGGCACGCCCGGGAGCAGGTGATGCAACGCGTGGTAGCGCAGGCCGACCGGGGCCCAGAGCACCGGGAGTAGCGCCGGAGGCGGCACGTTGACGCTGTCGAGATACTGCGCGGTGACGCTCATGACCTCGCCTTCGTTCTCCCACAGATGCGCAACCAGCGTGCGGACCTGGTTGAGCACCGCGACGCCCGATCCGATGATCATCGCGATCGCGAACCCGCGGATCGGGATGACGCCGGTCGCGACCATCGTCAGCAGCGCGACGGCCCAGACCGCTGTCGCGGTCTCGACCTTCAGCCACTGCGCGCGAAACTCACCTTCGGGTAGGCGACGGCGGAAGGACGGGTTGATCGACAGCGCCGAATAGCGTTCGACGACGACCTTGCGGAACCCCGGGATCACCGCCGACAACGGTGCCAGCACGCCGTAGCGGATCAGCACGCCGACCGGCGCCAGTGCCGAGACGAGGACGAACAAGGGCAGCGTGTAGGGCTTCATCAGCGCGAGCGGCAGGTATTCGGGATCTTCCGACGTGCCGTAGCGCGTCTTGGCGTGATGGAGGTTGTGGACGCCCTCGTACATGAACGACGGCACCATCATCGGTACGCCGACCAGCGCGTTCCATCCGGCCCGGAAGCCCGGCAGCGCGGCATGCTTGATATGCGTGATCTCGTGAATGAAGCTGAGCGCGCGGTACAGCGCCAGCACCGAGACGATGCCGGCCGCGATCATCACGGCGGTCGAGCCGGTGGTCACCGCGACCGCGAGCGCGCCGTAACCGACGACGACCGACGCGAGCAGGTCGCTCCAGTAGATCGCCTTGCTCGGCGCGATCAGGTCGCGCGTCGCCTCCGCCGCGGTCCGCAGCATGGCCTTGTCGTCGGCGACGCGGTGCGTGGCGGACGAAATCGGCGCCGCAATGGCGGGGCCGCGCGAAAGGGCGATCGAGCTGTCCATAAGCGTTTCCATTACCGGTAGATAATGGCGAGACGGTGACTTTACAGCCCGATCGCGTCGGGAAACGCTGCGTTGCGCGGTCCGCTTGACACAGGCGCCAGCCGAGAGAAGTGGTACGCGACACAACAAGGCATCGTCATTTGGCCAATACCATCGTCCGTCCGATCGAATCGAAGCGCGACCGCAAGGCGTTCATCGACCTGCCCTTCCGTCTTTACGCCGGTGATCCCAGCTGGGTGCCGCCGCTGAAGGGCGAAGCGCTGGGCCTGATCACGCCGGAGAAGAACGGCTGGTTCAGCCATGCCAAGGCGCAGCTGTTCCTGGCAGAGCGCGACGGCAAGGTGATCGGTCGGATCTCGGCGCATATCGACACGCTGGCGCTGACGATGCCGGCCGAGCAGGGCTTCGGTCCCGGCGTCGGGCAATGGGGGCTGCTCGATGCCGAGGATGCCGACACCGGCGCGCAACTGATCGCGACCGCCGAGGACTGGCTGCGCGGCCAGGGGATGACGCGCGCGCTGGGGCCGATCAGCATGTCGATCTGGGAAGAACCGGGGCTGCTGATCGAGGGGTACGACCATCCGCCGACGATCATGATGGGGCATGCGAAACCCGAGTATCGCGGGTGGATCGAAGGCGCAGGGTACGAGCCGGTCAAGCAGCTGCTGACCTATGAGGTCGACGTCACGCGGATGTTCCCGCCGATCGTGCAGCGCATCATCAAGTCGGGCGAGAACAACCCGCGGATCGTCATCCGCGAGGTCGACAAGACCAAGTTCGAGCAGGAGGCCGCGATCATCCTGGGCATCCTGAACGACGCGTGGTCGGACAATTGGGGATTCGTGCCGCTGACCGAACCCGAGATCAAGGACGTCGGCGTCAAGCTGAAGCCGATCGTGTTCAACGACCTGATCCGGATCGCCGAAGTCGACGGCAAGCCGGTCGCGTTCATGATCACGCTGCCCGACCTCAACGAGCCGATCAAGCCGCTCAACGGCAAGCTGTTCCCGTTCGGTTGGGCCAAGCTGTTGTGGTGGCTGCGCAAGCCCAGGGTGCGGACCGTGCGGGTGCCGCTGATGGGCGTGGTCAAGGACCTGCAATCGTCGCGGATGGCGAGCCAGCTCGCCTTCATGATGATCGAATATATCCGCCGCGCCTCGGTCGAGAACTACGGCGCGACGCGGGCCGAGATCGGCTGGATCCTCGACGACAACCAGGGCATGCGATCGATCGCCGAGACGATCGAGAGCCGGATGAACAAGGTGTATCAGGTGTACGGGAAGACGCTGTAGCGGCGCCGCTGATGTGCTCCCGCGAAGGCGGAAGCCGTGATTCGGTTACGGCGTGACGCCCCCGGAAAATGTCGGCGCTTATCCGGGTCGAACGTCGCATCTCCCCTCCCTGGAAGGGAGGGGTAGGGGGTGGGTCGGCTCGGGGCGCGGGCCTGCGTTTCCTCTCGGGCCTACCCACCCCCAGCCCCTCCCTTTCAGGGAGGGGAGCAGTTTTCCGAAGGAGGACGGTCCCCGAACACGGGTAACCGCCCGCCTCAGAACAAAATCGCGCCGCCGGTGACCAGCCGGAAGTCGGGGGCGTCGTGGTTCAGGCCGACCGTGCCGAGCATGTCGAGCTGCAACCCGTTGCGCGGCTGCCAGGCGAGTGACCCCGCCGCGACTGCCTCGGTATGCTTGTCCATCGGATCGTCATCGCGCGCGACCGACAACTCGCCGACTACGGTCCACTGCTTGCTGAGTTCGTAGCCCAGCCCGACGATCCCGCTATAGGCGAAATGGCGGCCGTTGCCGTCCTCGTCCGGTTGGGCGTCCGCCTCGCCGGTGAATGCCAGATTGACCTTGTCGGACAGGTCGTAGGTCACCGGGACGATGACGCCCGCCCCCCAGTCGCCGGCGCCGATCGGTTCGCGGCCGACCGGCAGCGTGACGAACGGTTCGACGCCGTAGGACAGCCCCTTGCCGTCGGGGTTCGCAAAATTCTGGCGGAGGGCGAGCGTGACGTCGCCGACGCCGTTGACGGTGTCGATCGCGCCGGTTGTCTTGTCGCGGGTGCGGACGTGGCCGAAGCCGGTCCAGCCGATCTGGGCCTCGGTGCTCGCGCCCAGGCCGATGCGTGCAAGGACGTCGCCCGACAGCACCGTGTCCTCGCGCGAATCGCTGCTGTCGTCGCGCTGCCAGTCGACGCCCGAGACCTCGAGCTGGACCTTGCCAGGCTCGGTGATGCAGGCGGACGAGCCGAGGCTCGGACGATTGGGGCAGAAGCGCGGCTCGTCGGCCTGCGCCAGCGCCGGGGTCGCGGCGATCATCGCCAAGCCGAGCAGCCCCAAACGTCCAATCATCTCAGTCCCCTATCGCAGTCGTACCCAGGTCGGCGCATGGTCGCTCGCCTTTTCACGGCCGCGATAGGCCTTGTCGACGCCCGCGTCGATCATCCGATCCGCGGCCTGCGGGCTGAGCAGCAGATGGTCGATGCGAAACCCGGCGTCGCGCGGCCATGCGCCGGCCTGATAGTCCCAGAAGGTCCAGACCTTGCCCGTCGGGAACTGCGTGCGCAGCGAGTCGGTCCAGCCTTGCGCGACCAGCGCGCGGTAGCGTTCGCGGCTCTCGGGCTGCATCAGCGCATCGTCCTGCATCGCGCGGACCGAATAGGTATCGTCGTCATTGGCGATAACGTTGAAGTCGCCGGCGAGCACCGTCGGCTTCTCCTCCGCCAGCAGCACGCGCGCACGTGCCGCGAGGCGGTCCATCCAGCGCAGCTTGTAGTCGAATTTGGGGCCGGGTTGCGGGTTGCCGTTGGGGAGATAGAGCGCGCCGACGACGACGCCGTTCACCTCCGCCTCGAGATAGCGGCTATGCTCGTCCTCGGGTTCGCCCTCCAGCCCGCGCTGGCGCTCCACCGGGGTGCTGCCCTTCGCCAGGATCGCGACGCCGTTCCAGCTTTTCTGGCCATGCCAGATCGCGCCGTAGCCGAGCTCCTCGATCTCCGCGATCGGGAACGCCTCGGCCTTCAGTTCCTGCAGGCAGACGATATCGGGCTGCTGTTCGGTCAGGTACTCGACCAGCCGCGGCAGCCGCGCCTTGATGCCGTTGACGTTGTAGGTGACGATCTTCACGCAGCGCTCCGATGATTCAGATCGCGAAGGAAGACCCGCAACCACAGCCCGATGCGGCATTCGGGTTCTCAACCTTGAACGCGGCGCCGCTAAGCGATTCGACATAGTCGACCGCGCAGCCGCGGACCAGATCGATGCTGACGCTGTCGACGACCAGACGGACGCCGTCGGTCTCGGCGATCACGTCGTCGGTTTCCGCGGCGTCCGCGAACCCGAACTTGTACTGGAAGCCGGAGCAGCCGCCGCCGTCGACCGACAGGCGGAGGATCGCAGGCTTGCCCTGCTTCGCCGCGATCGCCGCGACGCGCGCGGCGGCGGAGGGGGTCAGGATGATCTCGGGTGCCAGCGTTGCCATGCACGGGAGATAGGCGGTCGAGGGGGTCGGGGCAACCTTGCCAGCGTTAGCGACTGCTACCCCCTACTCCTACGTCACCCCAGCGCAGGCTGGGGTCTCCCCGTATCGGCTCCGTCCTTGCCGCTTGAGATCCCAGCCTTCGCTGGGATGACGGGGAGGGTTGGGGTAACGGTAGGATTCAATCCTGCGCGGCGGGGCCGGTGGTCGAGATCGGGATGGCGCGGACCGAGCGATCCTGGGCGGCGAGCAGGTAGTCGGCGGTGGTCAGGAACGGCACCGGGTTGACCGCGTGGCCGTCGATGCGGACTTCGTAATGAAGGTGCGGGCCGGTCGAACGCCCGGTCGAGCCCATCAGCGCGATCAGCTGGCCGCGGGTGACGCGGGCGTGATCGGCGACGAGGATCTTCGACAGATGGCCGTAGCGCGTCGCGATGCCCTTGCCGTGGTTCAGCTCGACCATGTTGCCATAGCCGCCCTGCAATCCGGCGTGGCTGACGATGCCGTCGGCGGTCGCATAGATCGGCGTGCCGACCGGGCCGGGAATGTCGACACCGGCGTGCATCGCGGCGGTGCCGCGGAACGGGTCGGAGCGGATCCCGAAATTGCTGGTGAAGGCCAAGGTGTGGACCGGATGGACCGAGGGGATCGCGATCACGCCCTGCTGCAGCGTGTCGAGCTTCTTCCAGGTCTGGAACAGCGTGCGGAACTGGGCGTCGGCGCGCAGGTCGGCGGTGGCTTCCTCGCTGCTGGCGTCGATCATCGGGCCGCCCATGCCGCGCGGGGCCTTGGCGAGACGCTCGGGACGCAGGCCGAGCTTGCGGACGGTCGCGGTGGTTTCGGCATAGCGCTGGTCGAGGACACGCTGCGCGGCACCGGCGAGCGCGACCTGGTGGCCCTCGGCCTTGACCAAAGGCTGGACGACGTCGGCGGACATCTTCTCGGCGGCGGGATCGATCGGCAGGCTGGCGAGCGCGAGCTGCTGCGCATCGCCCTTGCCGGTCAGCGCGGCGGTGATCAGCGCCTGGCGCTGTTCGATGCGCTGGGCATGGACTTCGGCGGTGTGGCGGATGGTCGCGACGCGGGCGTGGAGCTGGCCGATCTGGCGCTCCATGTGCGCGACCTGCTGGCCGTTGGCGTCGGTGGCGACCACCCCGGTTGCCGCAGCGGCGCCATAGCCAGAGAACCCGATCGTGATCGCGCCGACCGCGGCCATCACGGCCTGGCTCGTACCGCCGATGCGGACCCGCTGCACCGAGCGGCCATCATGAAACAGAACCTGCCGCGTTGCGAACATACGCTTGATGCGGGTGGCGAAGGCGGCTGCGGATACGGAAATAATGACTAGTCCCCGACAAGGCACAGGCTGCACTCCCCCTGAAAGAATGCAGTGCCGAATAGTGTCCCTGACGTGCAGCCCCTCCGCCCATCAGACAGAGACGGTTAGGGCCGATCCCGCCGACCCAGGCAAGGCTCGCGCGCCAAGCTGGCAGCTTCGTGCGGCGAGTTGTTGAATACAGCCGGAATTACCGGAACGATCCGGCGATTCGCGCAAGACGAGCGTCAGCTGCGCAACGCCCCGACGGCGGCGAGAACGGCGTCGACATGGCCGGGGACGCGCACCTTGCGCCACGCTTTGACCAGCTTGCCGTCGGATCCGAAGAGGAACGTCGCGCGCTCGATCCCCATCGACTTGCGGCCGTACATGTTCTTCTCGACCCAGACGCCGAAGGCCTCGCACACAGCGCCGTCGACGTCGGTCGCGAGCGCCACGGACAGCGCGTGCTTGGCGGAGAACTTTGCGTGCGCGGCGGGGCTGTCCTTCGAGATGCCCACCACGACCGCACCGGCCTCCGCGAAAGCTGGCGCCAGCGCGGTGAAATCCTGTGCCTCGCGGGTGCAGCCGGTGGTGTCGTCCTTCGGGTAGAAATAGACGACGAGGGGCAGACCCAGTTCTGCGAGCGGCATCGTGCCGTCGGCCAGCAGCACCGTCACGTCGGGGATTTCGTCGCCTTCAACCACGGGTCACCTCTTGCCATGTCCGCTCGACGTCCTGCCGGGTCGTCGCCAGCGTGGCAACCACCGCGGGCCAGTCCGCGAGGCCCAGCGCGCGGGCGACGAGCGCCTGCGTCGCGAGGCCCGGCACCTGCGCATCGGGTGCGACCAGGCGCAGCGTCACCAGCAACCGGGTCAGCAGGTCGTGCGCCGCGCGCATGCCGGACGGCAGCAGCCCCTGCCCGACCAGGTCGTCGATCGCGCTGGCCAGGTTCGGCTGCAGCCCCGCGTGGTGGACGAGTTGCACGACGTGCACCGTGAATTCGAGATCGACGAGCCCGCCGGGCAGCAGCTTTGCGTCGAGTTCGCCCTGCGGCGGTTTGTGCGCGGCCATCTCGGCACGCATCGTGGCGGCGTCGCCGACGATATCGCGCGACGGCCGTGCGCCGGCCAGGACCTCGGCGATCACTGCCGACACCGCTTCGCGCGCCGCCGCCGATCCGAACACCGGCCGCGCCCGGGTCAGCGCCATATGCTCCCAGGTCCACGCGTCCTCGTGCTGGTAGCGCGCGAAGCTGTCGAGCGTGACGACCAGCGGCCCCTGCGCGCCCGATGGCCGCAATCGCGTATCGATCTGATAAAGCGGCCCGGCAGGCGTCGCGACCGACAGCGCGGCGGTCAGGCGCTGCGCGAGGCGGTTGTAATAGAGCGTCGCGCCCAGCGGTTTGGGACCGTCCGATTCGGCCGTGAAATCGCCGGTAAACAGATAGATCAGGTCGAGGTCAGACGCGTGGGTCAGCATCGCGCCGCCCATCCGCCCGAGCGCGAGGATCACCAGTTCGCTGCCGGGAACACGGCCATGCGCACGCACGAATTCGGCGATGGTCGCGTTCGCAAGCACGCCGATCGCGGCTTCGGCGACGCGGGCGTACCCCGCCGCGACGTCGAGCGGGTCGGCGGCGCCCGCGACGATCTGCGTGCCGAGCGCGAACCGTCGTTCGCCGACGACGCGGCGGACATGATCGAGCTGCGCCTGATAATCGCCGCCCGCCTCCCCGCTCCGCATTGCCGCCATCAACGAGGCAACGTCGCCGACCAGGTCGAACGCGGTCGCATCGATCAGCCCGTCGAGCAGGTCGGGACGGCGCCCGAGATCGTCGGCCAGGGTCGGCGCATGGCTGAGGATCGCGGCGAGCAACGTCGCCAGCGCCGGCCGGGCTTCGAGCAGGCGGAAGATGTTGATCGCGCTCGGCAACCGTTCGAGCAGCGCGTCGAGCCGCAGCAGCGCCGCCTGCGGTACCGGCGCCGCGGCGAGCGCGGGCACCAGCGTCGGCAGGACCGCCTCCAGCGCCTCGCGCGCCGCCGGACTGCGCAGCGCCGGATAGGCCGCGCTGCGCCAGGTCTCGATCCGCTGACGCGCCGCCGCGGCGTCCGCAAAGCCGGCGTTCGCGAGATCCGCCTCGAGCGTCACCACGTCGCGCGAGAAGGCCGGCCGGATATCGTCGTCGAGCGCATCGTAAATCCGGCCGATCCCCTCGACGTGCGGCGCGAGCATCGCCAGCAACGTGTGCGAGTCTTCGTAGCCCGCCAGCTTCGCGACCCGCTCCAGCGCCTCGCCGGTCGGCAGCGCATGGGTTTGCCGGTCGTCGATCATCTGGACGCGGTGCTCGATCGTCCGCAGCAGTGTGTAGCCGTCGATCAGCGTCGTCGCCTCGTCCGACCCGATCCACCCCGCCGTCGCGAGCCGCGCCAGCGCATCGCGCGTCGCCGGTGCCCGCAACGCCGGGTCGCGGCCGCCATGGATCAGCTGGTGGATCTGCGCGAAGAATTCCGCCTCGCGGATACCGCCACGCCCCCGCTTCAGGTCGTAGCCCGGACCGAAGACCTGGCCCTGCGCATGATGATCGCGAATCCGCCGCGAGATGCCGCGGATTTCGCCGATCGCACCGAAATCGAGCGCGCGGCGCCAGACGAACGGGCGGACTGCGTCGAGGAAACGCCGTCCGAGCGCGATGTCGCCCGCCGCCGCGCGCGCGCGGATGAACGCGGCGCGCTCCCATGGCAGCGCTTGCGCCTCGTAATAGCCGATCGCAGCATCGACCGGCAGCACGATCGGCGTGATCTCCGGTGAAGGCCGCAGCCGCAGGTCGACGCGCAGGACATAGCCGTCGCCGTCACGCGCCTGGAGCAGTTCGACCACCCGCTTGCCGATCCGCACCGCCGCCTCTTCGGGCTCGTCGCGCGCGCGGCGCGGCAAGGTTTCGGGATCGAACAGCAGGATCGGATCGATGTCGGAGGAATAATTGAGTTCGCCACTGCCCTGCTTGCCGAGCGCGATGCCGACGAAGCCGCGGGGCTCGGCCCCCGGCGTGCGCTCCTCGATCGCGGCGCGGATCGCGGTGTCGAGCGCACGGTCGGCAAACCCGGTCAGCGCTGCGGTCACTGCGGTGAGGTCGAGCAGCCCGGCGAGATCGCCGATCGCGACCTGCAGGGCGAGCGCGCGACGCTCGATCCGCAGGCGGCGCGCGACCGGCATGGCGGGATCCGCGCTCGATGCGGACAGGTCCAGCCGCCCTGCCGACAGCGCGGCGTCGAGCGCCGGCTCACGGTCGAGGATCATCGCAAGGAACGGCGAATAGGCGCGCGCTCGCTCGACGGCTTCGCCAATCGCGAGGTCTTGTAGAATGCTAATCTCGGGCGTCACAAGGTATCGTTGCAGACACATTCACGATCGCAAAGCAACAAAATCCGCATTCGGCCGTTGACAACTGCATGACTTACGGATTCCTCACCATCAGCAACCAGCCGGACGGCCAGGGCCTCGTCCGCCGGCCCCGCGCGACCGACGTTATCGGCCAGGCCCTGCGTGGCACGTTCGGCGAAGCGCGTGGGTTGCCCGAGGATATGGCGCGGATGCTCCGCCAGCTGGACCGCGTGCACGCGGGCTGAGAACCTCTGCCAACGACCGGGGCCGCAGACTGCGCCCCCGGTTAAATACTGAGCGATTTACCGACCGCGGCTCAGTTCCTCGACATCGCCCATGATGGTGTCGAGGGCGGTCTTGCTGGTATCCGTCTCGTGATCGCGGCGTGATGGCAGCGAGCCATCCGTCAGGATCGTCTCGAGTGCCACGCGCCCACGCGCGACACGGCTCTTGATCGTGCCGACCGCGACGTTGCAGATTTCTGCGGCCTCTTCGTACGCGAAGCCACCGGCACCCACCAGGATGAGCGCCTCTCGCTGCGGCTGTGGCAAATGCATCAGCGCGCGCTGCATGTCGCCCAGTTCGACGTGACGATCCTGGCTGGCCGGTGCCGCGAGGATGCGATCGGCGACCAGGTCATCCCACTCGCCCTTGAAGCGCGCACGCCGCATCTGCGACAGATACAGGTTGCGCAGGATGATGAAGGTCCATGCGCGCATGTTGGTGCCGGCCTGGAACCGCAGACGCGCGGCCCAAGCCTTCAGCAGGGTTTCCTGGACAAGGTCGTCGGCGAGATCGCGGCTACCCGACAGCGAACGACCAAACGCGCGCAGATGCGGGATGACCTGTGCCAGCTGTACCTTGAACTCGGCATCGGACAACGAGACATGCTCGACCGGTGCGACCGTCTCGGCCGCATCGTCGTCGGCGTCATCGTCGCGCGGCACTGGTTGGGTCATGAAATCCGCAAATCCTTTGGTCCGTCGCGCCGACGAACACAGTACAAACACACGACTGCCACAGCGAGCCGCTTCGGTCTTTGATTCAGGTCAGCGAATGACGAGGAACGCGAAGATCGCAATCACCAACACCAGCGAGATCGCGAGGATGTAGCGCGTCATGTGCGGGGTTGCCCCCGCACGTGCGTCATCGGTCTCGACGTGAATTCGTTCGTTCGGATCAGACATGACGCATCAACCCCCGACAATCGTTTTGGGTCCGTAACCGATAATCAGGCCGCCGGAATGGTCGCCTGATTGAAGAACAGCGCCTGGCTGATCGCCGCCTTCACCGTCGAACGCTGGAACGGCTTGGTGATCAGGAAGGTCGGTTCGGGACGCTCGCCGGTCAACAGACGCTCGGGGAACGCGGTGATGAAGATCACCGGAACCTCGAACTCGGCCAGGATGTCCTTGACCGCGTCGATGCCCGAACTGTCGTCGGCCAGCTGGATGTCGGCGAGCACCAGGCCCGGACGATCTTCCATCGCCAGACCGACCGCTTCGTCGCGAGTGACCGCGACGCCGGTGACGTCATGTCCCAGGTCACGCACGATCGTCTCGATATCCATCGCGATGATCGGCTCGTCCTCGATGATGAGGACGCGCGCGCGGGTCTGGTTCTCGATCTCGGACAGCGCCTCGGCGACCAGGCTGTCGACCTCGTCTGTGTCGACCTCGATCAGATACGCCGCGTCCTCGGGCGTGAAGCCTTCCATCGCGGTCAGCAGCAGTGCCTGACGCGACAATGGCGTCATCCGGGCGAGGCGTGCGCGCGCAGTGGCTTCATGGCCGCTGGTGTCGCCCTCGTCCGCGATGTCGTCGTAGTTTGCCGACGACCAGATCGCATGGAACATGCGGTACAGGCCAAGCCGCGGATCGACGTCGCGCGGGAATTCCTCCGGCGCCGCGACGATAGCCTCGAGCGTGGCGCGAACATATTTGTCGCCGTGGCTCTGGCTGCCGGTGAGGGCACGGCCATAGCGGCGCAGGAACGGTAGGTGCGGTGCGAGTTGCTGTCCGAGCGACATGGGTAATGAAAACTCCCTGATCCTGTGCGACCACCATGTGTCGGCTGGTTCGCGTCATTGCAATGGTCCCCGCCAAAATCGCGGCGCCAGCGGGCCTGCGATTTTTTCGCGTCGAAAGTGGAACCATCGAGGGGCTATTTGGTTTCACGAACAATCATTTCGCGAAAATGCGGCTGGACGCGGATCGGCGCGGCAGGCATTCGCCAACATATCGAGTGCGTCGTGCAGGGGGAAATCTTGAGTTTTGGCGACGACACACCGACGAATTCCGCAGTGAAGCCGGACAAGAAGCGTAGCGACAAGGACCAGCAGATGGGGTCCGCGCTGCGATCGGTATACCAGAAGACGGTCGACGAAGCGGTGCCCGACGAGATGATGGCACTCCTCGGCAAGCTGGACTGACGGCGGGCCTTATGGCCTCGCCGCCCCCAATCCCCTCCGAACCCACCCCAATTCCGAACGCAGCGCGTTGCAGTTTCCTGCAGGCGTCGTTCGATGCGATGGGTCGCCTGCCCACCGGCGCAAAACTGTTCCTCATCCTCAGTGCGGCGCTGTTGCCACTGGCGCTGATCGCGGTCTTCGCGACGTTGCAGACCACGCGCCTGGCTGATTCAGAAGCGCGGGCGCGATTGCGCGTGACTGCCAACGAAAGCGCACGCGCGATCGCGATCGAACTGATCGGTGACATGACCGCTCTTAGGGTTGCGGTGAACGCGCTGGGGTCCGATCCCGCCGACGCACCATCCTGCGCGCGTGCCCAGGGTGTGTTCGCGCAGCAATCGTCGGCGGGAACGCGGTTCGTGATCGCCGATCGCAGCGGCCGCGTGTTGTGCGGCGAATCGCTGCCCGATCCGGTCGCGTTGCGATCGAACGACATGCCGGTGGCAGCGGCGATCCTGCCGGGTCGTGGTTTGGTGCTGGCAATTTCCGGGCCTCGCGGCGATACCTCGGCCCGCGCGTATTTCCCGCGGCCCTTCCTCGAAAAGATCGGCAGCCCGTCCAGTCACGCGCTGACCTTCAGCAGCGCGCTGGTGCTGGGCGAGGACATGCTGGTGCTCGAGAACATCCCCGACGAGCAACCGCTCGACCGGCTGGAGACGATGCGGACCGATCTCGGCGTGGCTGGCCTCGCACTGCGCACCAGCGTCCGCAGTGCGCCGATCACGTCGTCGCTGGTCATCGCGATGCTGCTGCCGTTGCTGATGTGGCTCGCGGCCGCCAGCATCGCGTGGTTCGTCGTCGACCATCTGCTGATTCGCCCCCTGCGCCAGTTGCGCGGCAGCGTGGCCGCGTTCCAGCCGGGCGAAGAGATTGATCCGGGCAGCGTCCGCACGCTCCCTGCCCAGGAGATTCGCGAACTCGGCGAGACCTTCCAGGCGATTAGCCGGACCGTCGCGCTGCATGAAGCCGGGCTCGCCGAGGGGCTGGTGCGCCAGACCAAGCTGACCCGCGAAGTCCATCACCGCGTGAAGAACAATCTCCAGGTGATCTCCAGCCTGATCAATTTCCACGCCCGCAGCGCGAAGAGTGCGGATGCGACCGACGCCTATTCGTCGATCCAGCGGCGCGTCGATGCGCTGGCGGTGGTCCACCGCAACCATTTCGCCGAGATGGAAGAGAATCGCGGGCTGAACCTGCGCACGATGATCGGGGAACTCGCGGCCAATATCCGCGCCACCGCGCCGGATCGCTCGCACGGGATGGGCATCACGCTCGATGTCGGGCCATTCCTCGTCAACCAGGACGTCGCCGTCGCGATCGCGTTCCTGGTCACGGAGACCATCGAACTCGCGATGACTTGCGATCCGACCGCGCAAATCCGGCTGGTGGTGAAGCCTTGCGACGATCCCAAACGCGCTCTGTTGAGGGTGGTCTCACGTGCGCTGGTCGAGAGCGACGCGCTGCGCGACGCGGCGACGCGCTATGGGCGTGTGATGGAAGGCCTGTCGCGCCAGCTGCGGTCGCCGTTGCATCACGATCCGCTTGCCGGCGCGTACGAGATCGCGTTTGCGATCACCGGTTCCGACTAACCGACGGCGTAATCGCAGGCGTTACAGGCCGGCATTCGACCTTGATCCTGCGGTATTGGAAAAAAGTTCAAACTCGGCGGAACTGACTTCACCGCTTGCCGTTTTACTCTTCGGATGGCGACTTTATGCCCCCCCGCTCTCGTCATCCAAGTCATAAGGCCCGGAAGTTTCCACCCTTCCCCCCCCCGGTGGTGCTTCCGGGCCTTTATCCCTTCTCTACATCTCGCCGACCGTTCCGAACACGGAACGAAAGCTGCGATCGATCATTGGGAAGGCGGCATTCAAGCCCGTTCAGGAGATAGTATCATGCGTAAGTTGGTTGGATTGGCGTTTGTCGCCGGCGCGCTGATGGTCTCGGCTTGCAACACGGTCGAAGGCGCTGGCAAGGATGTCAGCTCGGCCGGAAAGACCGTTGCCAAGACGGCTCACGACGCCAAGTAAACCGCTCTTCTGCGGATACCGAACGGGCCCCGGTGCAGACGCACCGGGGCCCGTTTTGGTTTGGACTGCGTAGCGGCTCGACGTGGCGCCGCTGCGGCCAGCGTCAGATCTCGACGATCTCGGTACTCGCGGCCTTGGCCCGGCTGCGCTCGGTGAACCAGATACCGATCAGCGCCAGTTCGTACAGGATCACCAGCGGGATCGCGAGCAACAGCTGCGATCCGATGTCCGGCGGGGTCAGCACCGCGGCGATCGCGAACGCCGCGACGATCGCATAGCGACGCGCCCCGATCAGCTGTTTCCGCGTGACGATCCCGGCGCGCTCCAGCAGCATCAGCAGCACCGGCAGCAGGAACGCGATGCCGAAGCCGAACAGGAACTGCATGATGAACGACAAATAATTGCCGATCCCGGGCAGCGCCTCGCGCTTCACCCCGCCGACGACGCCGTCAAAGCCGAGCAGGAAGTGCAGCGCCATCGGCACCGCGATGTAATAGGCCATCGCCGCGCCCATCAGGAACAGCACCGGGGTCGCCAGGATGAACGGCAACAGCGCGCGCTTCTCCTTCTTGTACAGCCCCGGCGCGACGAACTGCCACAGCTGGTTCGCGATCACCGGGAACGACAACATCATCGCGGCGAAGAACGCGACCTTGATCTGGACGAAGAACGCCTCGAAAATCTCGGTATAGATTACCGTGTTCTGCCCGGCGATCAGCAGCGGGTGGACCAGGAAGCCGAAGATATCCTCGGCGAAATACATCGCCACCGCGAACGTCACGACCAACGCCGCGATGCAATACAGCAGGCGCCGGCGCAGCTCGATCAGATGGTCGAGCAAGGGTGCGCGGCTGTCGTCGATCTCGCTCATGACTGTGCGATACCCTTGTCGTGCGCAGGGTCATGTGGGGGCGTTTCGTCCACCGGCCTGGCGTGCGCATCGGGATGCCCCGCCCCGTCGAACAGGTCCGGCGCGTGCGCGGGCGTCTCAACAGGCTTAGGGTCGGCAGGCTTGGGGTCGGCGGGAACGACGACCGGCTTGTCGACCGTCACCACCGCGCCTTCGCCGTCTTCCGTCGACGGATGAGCGGCGTCGGCGACCGGATGCGTATCAGCGTCGGAGGTCTGCGGATGCTCGCGCATGATCCGCTCGTTCTCGCTGGCCCAGCGCTTTTCCATTTCCTCGAGCTCCGCCTCGCGGACCATCGAATCGAAACCCGAGCGGAACTGCCGCGCGACGCCGCGCGCCTTGCCGACCCAATAGCCGACGACGCGCATCGCCTTTGGCAGATCCTTCGGTCCGATCACGACGAGCGCGACGAAACCCACGAGCAACAGCTCGGATGGCGCGATATCGAACATTCAGCCGCGCCTGTCCTGGTACGTCAACGAAGGTCCTAGCGGTCTTCGCGGACGCGATTGCCGTCGCGATCGAACGCGGGATCGGCGGTCTTCTGCGCTTCGATACGCGCGGCGGGCTTGCCGGCATCCTCGTCGGGCTCGGCCATGCCCTTCTTGAAGTTCTTCACGCCCTTGGCGACGTCGCCCATCAGGCTGGAGAATCGGCCGCCGCCAAGCAGAAGGATCGCAACGACTGCAAGCACGAGTAAGTGAATCGGGCTGAAACCGCCCATGGCAATTCTCCTGGAAACTCCGTTCTATCTAGTCCTCTTCGCCAGGGTTTTCCACCTCCAGTTGCTCAAAGGCGAGATCGACCGGATCGAGCAGCCCGGCGGCGCGCAGATCGTCGAGTCCGGGCAGATCGCGCCGGCTCGCCAGACCGAAATGAACGAGGAATTCCGGACTGGTCGCATAGGTCAGCGGCCGCCCCGGAACCTCGCGCCGACCGGCGGGGCGCACCCACCCCGCCTCCATCAGCACGTCGATTGTACCCTTCGATATCTGCACGCCGCGGATCGACTCGATCTCGGCACGCGTAACCGGTTCGTGATAGGCGATGATCGCCAGCGTTTCGATCCCCGCGCGGCTCAGCTTCCGGGTCTCGGCGCGGACGCGGCGCAGCATGTGCGCCATGTCGGGCGCGGTCTGGAACTGCCAGCGGTCGCCGCGGCGGACGATGCCGATGCCGCGGCCGGCATAGTCCCCGGCGATCCGGTCGAGCGCGGCACGGACGTCGCCGCTCCCGACATGCGCGCGAATCGCCTCGATGGTCAGCGGGGTCTCGGCGGCGAACAGCACCGCTTCGACCGCCCGCGTGAAATCGTCGGGCGGGGTCACGTCGAGCGGCATCACAGGCCGCGCAGATAGAGCGGCGCGAACGGTCCGGCCTGGCGCAGTTCGACCCGGCCCTGCCGTGCGAGTTCGAGAGCCGCGACGAAGCTCGACGCCAGCGCCGACCGCCGCAGCGCCTCACCCGCGTCGGGCAGGAAGCTTTCGATCACGCTCCAGTCGATGCGCTCGCCGAGCAGCGTCGAGACCCGGTACAGCGCCGCCTCCAGCGTCATCACCGCACGGTCCGCGACGACGTGCATCACCGGCCGCGTCCGCGCGGTGACGCGTCCATAGGCGGCGATCAGGTCGTAGATTTCGACGCTCCACTGCGCGGTGCGGACGGTGCGCAATCCCTCGGGTGCGCCGCGCGCGAAGACGTCGCGGCCGGTGCGGTCGCGCGCCACAAGCCGGGCACCTGCTTCGCGCATCGCCCCCAGCCGGGCGAGACGAAGCTGCAGCCTTACCGCGAGTTCCTCGGGGTCCGGGTCCGCCTGCGGATCGCGGGGCAGCAACAGCGCCGACTTCAGATAGGCGAGCCATGCCGCCATCACCAGATAATCGGCCGCCAGCTCCAGCTTCAGCGCGCGCGCCTGATCGACATAGGCCAGATACTGTTCGACCAGCGCGAGGATCGAGATCGCGCGCAGATCGACCTTCTGCCCGCGCGCGAGCGACAGCAACAGGTCGAGCGGCCCCTCCCACCCGTCCAGTTCCAGCGTCAGCGTGTCGTCGGCAGCCATCCGGCCAGCCTAGCGGTCAGCTGGCCGCCATCAAGGCATCACGTCGCGCGATCAATTCCGCGAAGTCGCCCGTGGGGGCGCCGACACTGGCCATCGCGCGGTCGAGTCGGGCGCGCGATGCCGGGGCGATGTCGTCCAGCCGCGCGACGATCTCAAGCATTTGGGCCATGTTGGCGTGGCAATCGAGGACCAGGTCGCATCCCGCGGCGATCGCGCCTGCCGCCTTGTCGCCCGCCGAGCCCGACAATGCCTTCATGTCGATATCGTCGGTCATCAGCAGGCCGTCGAACCCGATCCGACCGCGGATGATGTCGGCGATGACCGTCGGCGACAGCGTCGCGGGGCGGTCGGCGTCCCAGGCCTCGAAGACGATATGCGAGGTCATGCCCATCGGGGCGGCGTTCAGCGTGCGGAACGGTTCGATATCGATCTGGAGCTCGGCATCGCTGGCGGCGACGGTCGGGAGTAGATGATGCGAATCGACCTGCGCGCGGCCGTGGCCCGGCATGTGCTTGACGACGCCGACGACGCCCCCCGCGGCCAGCCCTTCCAGCGTCGCGCGACCCATCGCCGCGACTCGCATCGGCTCGGACCCGAACGCGCGGATCGTGATCGCGTCGGTGGTGTCGGGCTGCGCGACGTCGAGCAGCGGCGCGCAATCGACGGTGATCCCGACCTCGGCGAGCATCAGGCCGAGGGCTTGCGCGTTGGCGCGCACCGCCTGTATCGCGGTCATCGGCGCGCGCTCGTACAGCGCGTCGAATTGGGGGCCGGCGGGGAAGTCGGGCCATTCCGGCGGCCCCATCCGCGCGACGCGGCCGCCCTCCTGATCGATCAGGATCGCGAGATCTTCGCGGCCCGCGACGGCGCGGAGCGAGTCTGTCAGGGCATGGAGTTGTGCGCGGTCGACGACGTTGCGCTTGAACAGGATGTAGCCGGCGGGTTCGACATCCGCGAAGAACGCGCGTTCTTCGGCGGTCAGGGTCGGGCCGGAGAGGCCGAAGATGACGGGTTTCATGGCGCGGGGGTGTAGCCGGACGCTTTCCAGCCGTCACCCTGAACGTGCCTCTCAACAACTTGTTCTCCCGCGAAAGCGGGAGCCCAGAGTTACGCGCGATGTCGCTGCTTGACCCTGGGCTCCCGCGTTCGCGGGAGAACCGGGAAGGCTAGCTCAGCGCGCTAGGTCAGCTCGCGACGAAACACGTCTCGCCAGCGACGCGCAGCCGGCCGCAGATATCCGCTGCCTGGTTCGCGCTGCCCGCGTTCACGCGCAGCCGGTACAGCGTCTTGCCACCGGTCGCGACCGGCTGGACCGACTTGCCGAGTGCCGCGACATAGGCGAATTGCTTCGAGAACCGATCCCAGGCGGCGTTGGCGACTGCCTCGCTCGGGAATGCGCCGAGCTGGACCAGCGACCCGGCCACCACGGCGTTCGTGCCACCCGGGCGCGATGCGGCCACCGGTGCGGTCGCGATCAGGCGTCCGCCCGAAGCCGGCACCTGCGCTACGGCGTTGCGACCGGTCGCATCCTTTGCCGCCACCGGCTTGGCATGCTGGCCGGCAACCGGGGTTTCCGGCACGCCGCGCAGGTCGATCGCGCCGTTGCCCGCGCCCTTGCCGGCGCTGGTGGCGATCGCGCTGTTGCCTTCGCCGTCGACCTTCAGGCCGCCTGGATCCTGCGGCTTGACCTTGTAGTCGCCCTCCTGCGCGGCGATCAGCTGGCCGTCGCCGGCGGGCTGGCGATGCTGCAGCGAATAGATGCCGAAGATGATTGCGGCGAGCACGCCCAGACCGAGCACGACCAGCGCCACGACTCGGCCGATCCCGACCGATTCGTCCTCGTCGGGCTCGACCGTTTCCAGCCAGGGAAGCCGGTCTTCCTCGCGCAGATCCATGTCGTCGGCCATCACTTCATCTCCGATACCGCTTCGACACCCATGATGCCCAAGCCGTTGCGAATAATCTGCCCTATTGCGTCCGCCAAGAAAAGACGTGCCGCAGTCGCACCCGGATCCTCGACGACCAGGAAACGCCGGTCGGGACGATCGTTGCCGACATTCCACAACGCATGGAACGCCGCCGCCAAGTCATAGAGATAGAACGCGATACGGTGTGGTTCGCGTGCCGTGGCGGCGG
Organism: Sphingomonas sp. R86521; assembly: GCF_042466235.1. Lineage (NCBI taxonomy): Bacteria > Pseudomonadati > Pseudomonadota > Alphaproteobacteria > Sphingomonadales > Sphingomonadaceae > Sphingomonas > Sphingomonas sp. R86521. The sequence continues at coordinate 2,933,766 of NZ_JAXHBY010000001.1, forward strand.
TCTCCACGGTCCGCGGGAACTGCGCTGCGAGCTGGACCAGCGCCAGTTCGTCCGTATCAAGCCGGGACAGGTCCGCCGAAATCTCTGCGATTCCCGCCTCCGCCGCGCGCCGGTGCAGCGACGCGATCCGCGCATGGGCATATTGGACGTAGAATACCGGGTTGTCCTTCGACGCCTCGACCACCTTGGCGAAGTCGAAATCCATCTGCGCGTCGGACCGCCGCGTCAGCATCGTGAAGCGGACGACGTCCTTGCCGACTTCGCGGACGACGTCGGCCAGCGTGACGAAATTGCCCGAGCGCTTGGACATCTTCACCGGCTCGCCGGCGCGCAGCAGGCGCACCATCTGCACCAGCTTGACGTCGAACCGGGTTTTGCCGCCGGTCAGCGCCGCGACCGCCGCGACGATCCGCTTCACGGTGCCGCCGTGATCCGCGCCCCAGATATCGATCAGCTGGTCGGCGGTCTGGCTCTTCTGGAAGTGATAGGCGAGATCGGCGCCGAAGTAGGTCCACGACCCGTTCGACTTCTTGATCGGCCGATCCTGGTCGTCGCCGAACTGCGTCGAGCGGAACAGCGGCAGCTCGACCGGCTCCCAATCGTCCGCCATCTCGCCCTTGGGCGCTTCGAGCACGCCGTCATAGACCAGGTCGCGCGACCGCAGCTCGGCCTCGGCAGCCTCGGGCTTGCCGAGCGCCTGCAGTTCGGCCTCGGACGAGAATATCTCGTGTTCGATACCGAGCAGCGCCAGATCGGCGCGGATCATCACCATCATCGCCGCGACCGCGCGGGTGCGGAAGGTGACGAGCCATTCGCTTTCGGGTGCGTCCACGAAACGATCGCCGAACTCGGTCGCCAGCGCTTGGCCGACCGGGATCAGGTACTCGCCGGGATACAGGCCTTCCGGGATCGTCACGGTCTCGCCCAGCGCTTCGCGGTAGCGCAGGTGAACCGAGCGCGCGAGCACGTCGACCTGGCCACCGGCATCGTTGACGTAATATTCCCGGATCACGCGGTGCCCGGCGAATTCGAGCAATGCGGCCAGCGCATCGCCGACCACTGCGCCGCGGCAATGGCCCATGTGCATCGGCCCGGTCGGGTTGGCCGAGACGTATTCGATGTTGACCGTGATCCCCTGCCCCTGTGTCGAGCGGCCGTAATCGGCCCCCGCCGCGTGCACTGCCGCCAGCTCGCCGCGCCACGCGTCGTCGGTCAGCTTCATGTTGATGAAGCCCGGGCCCGCGACGCTCGCCTCGGCGACGTCGTCCAGCTTGGCCAGTTCGGCGACCAGCGCCTCGGCGAGCGCGCGCGGATTGGTCCTGGCAGGCTTGGCCAGCACCATCGCGGCGTTGGTCGCGAGGTCGCCGTGACTGGCGTCGCGTGGCGGCTCGACGGTAACGTTTTTGCGATCGAGCCCGGCGGGCAGCGTGCCTGCCGCGGTCAGCGTGTCGAGCGCCGCATCGATATGCGCGGCGAAACGGATGTAGAGCGTCATCGGGAGTTCCAGGCGTGGCACGAAAGCGCGTCCCTTAGCCGGTCACCGCAATTTTGAGAAGTGACACCAATTGTGACGGAATGCGTCAGACGCAATCGCGATCGGTGGGTTTGCAATTGCGACTTATGCTGCGCTGCAATAATTTCCTCTTCGGAGACCGGCCCAGCTGATCCGGCTCGACACCTGCACTGTGGAGACATGATCATGCGCAAGACCATCCTTATCCTGACCGCCGCCGCCGCTGCCCTGACCTCGTCGATCGGCATGGCCGCCGAGGGCCGTCAGAGCTTCGTCCACGACGGCAGCACCTATGTCTATACGTCCAGCCATCAGGACGACCGCCAGGTCATCGACGGCCGTCGCTTCCCCTCGGGTGAGGCGTTCCACCTGATCGTCCGCGGCGACCACGTCTCGGGCAAGTCGGGCGGTGTGCCGGTTTCGTTCAAGACCCGCGATGCCAGCGGTGCCGCCGGCGGGATCGCCCCGACCGCGAACTGATTTCGGCTTCTGCTAGCGTACCGTAACGGCGGCCGGGACATTCCCGGCCGCCGTTTTCGTTGGTTCAGAATCCGTCCGGCAGGTCGATCGGCCCAACGATCTCGCGGTAGCGCGAGACCGCATAGCGATCGGTCATTCCGGCGATGAAGTCGGCGATATGCCGGCTGCGATCCGGTTCGGTTTCGGGCAGCCGGTCGCGCCACTCCTCTGGAATCGTTGCGGGGTCGGCGCGATAGGCCGCGAACAGCCCGGCGACGATGCCGTGCGCGGCGCCTGCCGCCTCCAGCTGGCGCGGATGGTGATACAGGTTCGCGTACATGAACCGCTTCAGGTCGCGTTCCTGATCGCGCATCGCATCCGAGAATCCGACCAGGCAGGTTCCCGCAGCCCGCACATCGTCGGCAGTCGCGACACCGCTGGCCGCGATGCGCTGGCGAGTCTCGGCGATCAGGTCGTTCGCCATCGTCCCGATCTGCCCGCGGACGAGTTCGCCCATCAGCCGCTTCGGCGCGACATCCGGGTAGCGCGCGCGCGCCGCATCCCAGCCCTGCGCCACCAGCGGCACCGCCATCAATTGGTCCAGCGTCAGCAACCCCGCGCGAAGACCGTCGTCGATGTCGTGATTGTCGTAGGCGATATCGTCGGCGATCGCCGCGACCTGCGCCTCGAGGCTGGAGAACTGCGTCAGGTCGAGCGGGAACTCCGCGTCCGCCGCCGCCAGCGCCCAGCCCGGATGGCGTACCGGGCCGTTATGCTTGGCGAGTCCCTCCAGCGTTTCCCAGGTCAGGTTGAGCCCGGTCCAGCACGGATAGGGATGCTCGATCGTTATCAGCGTGCGCAGGGTATGGCCGTTGTGATCGAAGCCGCCCTGCCCGCCTTCCTCGACCGAGGGCATCAGCGCTGCCTTCAGCGCGTCTTCGCCGGCATGGCCGAACGGCGGATGGCCGATGTCATGCGCCAGGCACAACGCCTCGGTCAGGTCCTCGTTCAGCGCCAGCGTCCGCGCGATGGTGCGGCCGATCTGCGCGACTTCCAGGCTGTGCGTCAACCGGACGCGGAAATGGTCGCCGTCGGGCGCCATGAACACCTGCGTCTTGTGGCGCAGGCGGCGAAAGCTGATCGAATGGATGATCCGGTCGCGATCACGCTGAAAGGCGTCGCGGGGTCCGCGCGCGGTCCCGTTCTGTTCCTCGTGGAGACGACCTTTGCTGCGCGCCGGGTCCGAAGCCCAGGGCGCGCGGTAACTCATTTCGTCGGCAACCTGGTGACCGCTTGGCCCTCATCGCTGGTGAAGGTGAATGCCGAGACGCCGCTCTTGGCCAGCTGATTGACGAAGCTGCGCGCCTCGGCATCGGTCTTGAACGGTCCCGCCAGCACGCGGTTGGTCGCGCGCAGCGGCGTGGTCCAGCCGCCACGCGCGGCGAACACCGTCGGCGCCTTGGCCTTCACGGCCTTCCACGCCTTGGGCAGATCGCCCGCAGTCGCGCCACCGGCGACCTGGACCCATATCCGCTCGGGATTGGCGCGCGCGATGCGCTTCTCCTCGGCGGCTTCCTTGTCCGCGATCGCCTTTTCAGCGGCGGCGGCCTTCTTCTCGGCGAGCGCCTTCTTGTCGGCAACGGCCTTCTTGTCCGCGGCCTTCTTCGCGACGATCGCTTTTTCCGCGGCCAGCTTCTTGGCGAGGACGGCCTTCGCCGCGGCATCGCGATCGGCCTTTGCCTGCGCCTCGGCGATGACGCGCTGGGCGTCGGGCGACATTATCGCGACGGCAGGCGCCGCACCGGTCGTCGGGTGTGCGACGACCGGCGCGACATCGAGCTCGGACGCCGGGATCGAAAGCCCGGCAACGATCCGCGCCAGGATCGAATCGTCGCCGGTCCGGCCAATAGACTCCGGCGCCGCCGCGACCTCCGCAGCGGGGGTGGGTATAGCGGCCACCGCGACCGGTGCCGGTGTCGCCACGGCCCCTGCCTGCACCGGCGCGACCGTGGTCGGGCGGGAGAAGGTCGCAGATGGCGACACGCTGGGCGCTGCAGTAACCGCGGTCGCGCCGCTCGAAAATCCGGGCGACGGCAAGGGCTGCGCGCTCGCCACGGAGGATGCCCCCGGCGACAGCGGCGTGGCCGGCAGCCCCATGCTCGACGCGCGCGTGACGGGCGCACTGCTCGGCGCGGGCATCGCCGCCATCTGCGCGACCATCGTCGCCGGCAACTGCCCGCTCGCGGTCGTCGGCGGCATCCGCGCCGGGACGGACTGCGCCAGCACGGGCGCGACAGTCCGGGTCTCGGCCTGGGTCTCGGTCCTGGTCGCGCTCTGGGTCTGCACCTGCGCCAGCGTGGTCGGCGCACGATACGCGTATGCCGTCGCTGGAACCGCTGTCCGAGCGGGCGCCTGAGCGACGACCACGGGCGTCGGCGACGACGGGACCGTCACGGGAGCGGTGCGAACCGGCGCCTGCGCAACGACGACCGGTGCCGGCACCGCCTGAACGGTCGATGGCGCGGTACGGACGGCAGCCTGCGCCACCATCACGGGCGACGGCGTCGGCTGGACCGTCCTGGTCGGCGAACCCTGCCTGACCGCCGCCATCTCGACGCGCGACGCCTGCCGCCGGTCGCGCTTCGACGCCTTTTGCGACTTTTGCACGGGCACGACGGTTACCGGCTGTGCCGCGGCCATCATCACCGGCGCGGTCGGATCGGGACCGAGCATCGGCAACGGCGGCACCATCCGCGCATCGACAAGCCGTTCCGGCGACGCGTGGATCTCGCCGAAATGTACCGCAAACGCACGGTCGCCCGCCGGCAGCGACGGCAACCGCGCGAAGAACGGGAGCAAGCCCTGCGCCATCCCCGCCGGCATCATCGTCGTCGCGATCCGCTCGGCCGCCGGCACATCGCCGGTCATCGCCAGGATGAACGCGCGGGCGCGCCACGCGCCGCGATCGGTCTTCTGCAATAGGGGCGCGAGTTGTTTCAGCGCGAGTTCCTGCTTGCCCGAAATGCCCAGCGACAACGCATAGCGCCGCACGGTTTCGTCATCCGGGGTATCGCGCAGCGCGACGCGGTAGTCGCGTTGCGCGCGGTCCTGCTGCCCGACCAGATCATAGGCGAGCGCGCGATCGGCGGCGAAGCGGCGTGGATCGAGACCCAGTGCCTCGGCCTGCGAAAAATAGCGGAGCGCCTCGCCCGGCCGCTCCGAGCGGACGAGGATCGATGCCATCCCCGCCTTGACCCGGCCGTTGCGGGGATCGACCTTTTCCGCGCGCGCGAACAACGCCGCGGCACCGCTCAGGTCGCCGACGTCGATCGACAATTCGCCGGCATGCAGGAGTGCGTCCACATTCTGCGGGCTGCTCGCGAGCTGGCGCATCACGTCGCCGAGGCGATCGGCATCGGTGGTGCCGGGCAGCGCCTGCACGACTTCCTGCGCGGCCACCGCGCACGGGCTGGCCGCGAGCAGCAGCATCGCCGTCAGGGTAAAGGTGAGAGGACGTATCATGGTCGACCGACAGCTAGACGCCAGCGCGCTCCAACCGGCAATGTCACATCTTCACCGTCACGATGAAGCGGGGGAAGCCGGCGACGAATGCGGGACGCGACAACGCTGCGGCCATTCCGGGGAATGGCCGCAGCGTCGGGCTTACTGGTTGTTCTGGCGATGCAGGAACCGGGGAATGTCGAGCGGGTCCGTCGCCGGAGCCTCGCCGTCTTCCTTGGCCGCGCCGCGCGCCGCGTTGGACATCCGTTCGAACAGCGTACCACCAAGTTTCACGCGGGGCGTTGCAGCGGTCGCAGCTTCGGCTGGCGCTTCGGCACCGGGGGCGAGCCAGCGACGGCGTGCGCCGCCTTCGTCGGCGGCCGGCGTCGGCACGTGACCGGTTGCGACCGTCGGCGCCGAGCCGAACGTCTCGTCGGCGAAGGTCCGCGGCGGCTCCGGCACGATCGTCTCGGTACCCAGGACGAGTTCCTCGTCGTCCGCCTTGGCCGGCTCGGCCGGGATCGCGGTCGACGCGGGCAGGTCCATCGGCTCGTCCTGTGCCACCGGTGCAGGAGCCGGCGCTGCGGGAGCCGCGGCGGCGGGTGCGGCAGGCTCGCTCGGACGGAACGAGGTGGTCTCGTCGGTCTTGCGGATGCCGCCGAAGCTGAACGAGCGCGTCGGCTCGAGCGGCGCGGCCGGCGCCTTGGCGTCGGCATCGATCCCGGTCGCGACGACCGAGACGCGGATCTTGCCTTCGAGTTCCTGGTTGAACGCCGAACCCCAGATGATGTTGGCATCGGGATCGACCAGGTCGCGGATGTGGTTCGCGGCCTCGTCGACTTCGAGCAGGCGCATGTCGTCGCCGCCGGTGATCGAGATGATCACGCCCTTTGCGCCCTGCATGCTGACGCCTTCGAGCAGCGGGTTCGAGATCGCCTTCTGCGCGGCTTCGAGCGCGCGGTTGTCGCCGCTCGCCTCGCCGGTGCCCATCATCGCCTTGCCCATTTCCTGCATCACGCTGCGGACGTCGGCGAAATCGAGATTGATCAGGCCCGGCATGACCATCAGATCGGTGATGCTGCGGACGCCCTGCTGGAGGACCTCGTCCGCCATCGTGAACGCTTCCTTGAAGGTCGTGTTCGCATTGGCGATGAGGAACAGGTTCTGGTTCGGAATGACGATCAGCGTATCGACGTACTTCTGCAGTTCCTCGATGCCGCCCTCGGCCGACTTGGCGCGACGGTTGCCCTCGAACGCGAACGGCTTGGTGACGACGCCGACGGTCAGGATGCCCATGTCGCGCGCCGCCTTGGCGATCACCGGGGCAGCACCGGTGCCGGTACCGCCGCCCATGCCGGCGGTGATGAAGCACATGTGCGCGCCCTCGAGCATCTTGGCGAGCTGGTCGATCGTCTCTTCGGCGGCGGCGCGACCGATCTCGGGACGGCTGCCGGCGCCGAGGCCCTGCGTGATCTTGGTGCCGAGCTGGATGCGCTGCGGCGCGATCGACTGCTTCAGCGCCTGCGCGTCGGTGTTCGCGACCAGGAAGTCGACGCCCTGGACGTCCGCACGCATCATGTTGGCGATGGCGTTGCCGCCCGCACCACCGACACCGATCACCGCGATGCGCGGGGCCAGCTCATCCACTTCGGGACTCAAGAATTCGATGCTCATAGCCTGTCTCCGCACATCCCGGATGATACGCCGCCGGGCCCCTGATTAACCGTTTTGCACTATCGACTTGCGACGTTCCACACAAAAGCGAGTCGAACGTCACCATTCCTCAATAATTCGCGCGCGCCGCCTGAATCAGCTTGCGCATCATGCCCATGCCCTTCGGTCGATGCACCGTCGTCCGCTGCGGCGCGAGGCCGCGCAGATCGACCGGATCGGTCGCCGCATAGAAAGCCAGACCCGCTAGCGTGGCGAACGCCGGACCGCCATGCGCCTCTGGCAGGGCGGTCAGTCCGCGCGGCCGGCCGATCCGGACCGAGCGGCCCAGCGCCTGTTGCGCGTAATCGGCGATGCCCTTCAGCTCGGCGCCGCCGCCGGTCAGCACGACCTGGCGCCCGACCGGTCCCTCGAACTTCAGCTTGGCGAGCGCGGTGCGCACCTCGCCCATCTGATGTTCCAGGCGTTGGCGGATCACGCCGATCAGCTGCGCCTTGGTGATCTGCGCGCCCTCGCCCGCCCCGTCCTCGGCAGAGATCGGCACGACCGGGATCATGTCGTGATTGTCGCGCGGCGATGCGTTGGCCGACCCGTGGAAGCATTTCATCCGCTCCGCCAGCTGCCGCCGCGTGCCGAACGCCGAGGCGATGTCGTCGGTGATGTCCTGCGCACCGACCGGGATCGAGGTGAGCCCGACCAGCATGCCGCCGGCGAACAGCGACACGTTGGTGATCCCCGCGCCCATCTCGACCAGCGCGACACCCAGTTCGCGCTCCTCTTCGGACAGGCAGGCAAGACCGGTCGCGACCGGCGAGGCGATGATCGACTTCACCTCGAGATGCGCCGACCGGACGCAGAGATCGAGGTTGCGGACCGGCGAGCCATCGGCGGCGACGACGTGGATGTGCACGCCCAGTCGGTCGGCGTGCAACCCGAGCGGTTTCTTCACCCCGGTCAGCCCGTCCAGCGTGTAGAGCGCGGGCTGAGCGTGCAGCACCATGCGGCCCTGCGGATCGATCGAGTTGCGTCCGGCCGCGAGCAGCGCATCGATATCCTGCTGCTCGACACGGTGGCCGCCCAGCTCGAACTCGACCTCGGCGACATCGGACACGAGCCCGCCGGCCGAAAACCCGACCCAGACGTTCTCGATGTTGATGCCCGCGATCCGCTCGGCCTGTTCGACCGCCTCGCGTACCGCGGCTTCGGTGGCCGCCATGTCGGCGATATAGCCACGCTTGACGCCCCGGCTCTCCCGCTGCCCGGTACCGAGCACGATCAGCTCGCCGCCATCGCCCTTCTGTGCGATCATCGCCGAGACTTTCGACGATCCGATATCGAGGGCCGTGATCAGCCCCTCAGGTGCCACTTTCGCCATCTAGACTTCCTCGCCTGTTGCGTCCGCCCCCGCGGTCTCCGATCGGGTCTTCATCGACGTCGTATCCTGCGCCGGCACGTCGACGCTGTGTGCCAGGCTCGCGCCGGGCTTGCGCGCGACCAGCTTGGTCGGGTCGCGCATGTCGAACCGGATCCATCCGCGGCCCAGCAGCGGCCGCGATCCGTCGAGCTCGGCGAACTTCACCAGCGCGCGCGGTGCACCGTCTTCGGGTAGCGCCAGCGTCTCGCCGCTCTCGAACGTCAGGTCCCAGCGCCGGTTGCCGACCCAGGTCGCCGCCTTCACACGCGGCCGCAGCGCCGGGGCGGCGGCGAGCAGGGTCTGGTACGACGCCTCCTGCCGGTCCGCGCCGGGGCCGATCACCAGCGGCAGGTTGGGAATCGCATTGGGCTGCACCGGTTCGAGCAGCACGCCCGCCGCGTCGATCAGCGTCAGCTGGCCATTGTCCTGCCACACCGCCGCCGGCGTCCGCTCGTCGATGTCCACGAGCAGCGTGTTGGGCATCCGCCGCGAGACGTGCGCATCGGCGATCCAGCCATAGCGCAGCAGCTTCTGGCGAATCCCTTCCAGATCTACCGACAGCATCGACGTCTGGTTCTGCTTGTCCTCCAGCGCGACCGCATAGACCGACATCCGGTCCATCCGCTTGAGGCCCGTGACCTCGATCTGGTCGACCTTGAACCCGGCGCGCCCGGCGCCGTCGGCGACCGCGCCGCCGATCATCCCGGGGATGCCGACCCACACCGCGCCGGCGATTGCGACCGCCGCGCCGGCACCCAGGATCGACCAGGTCGCGAGTTTCTTCAGCGTCTCCTCGCTGACCGGCAGCATGCCGATCACGCGGTCCATCACCGACACCTTCTTGACCACGACTTTCCGTCGCGGTGCGGGTCGTTTGGGCGGGGGGCCCCGCTTGATCGTGCGGCTCATGGCGTCTGCGCCTCGTCCTGCATGGCTTCGTCGACGATCGCCTGGACCAGCTCGGCATAGCTCATGCCGACATGGCGCGCCTGTTCGGGCACCAGGCTGAGCGCGGTCATTCCCGGCTGGGTATTGACCTCGAGCAGGAACAGCCCGTCGACGCCGCGTTCGTCGTCCCAGCGGAAGTCCGACCGCGACGCGCCCTTGCAGCCGAGCAACCGGTGCGCCTCGAGCGCGAGCGCCTTGCACGCTTCGGCGATTTCGTCGGGGATGTTCGCCGGGCATTCGTGCACGGTCATGCCATCGGTGTATTTCGCGTCGTAGTCGTACCAGCCGCTCTTCGGGATCAGCTCGGTAACGCCCAGCGCGCGACCGCCAAGCACCGCGGTCGTCAGTTCGCGGCCGCGGATATAGGGTTCGGCGAGCAGTTCCTCGAAGTCGATCCACGGCCCGACGCTGTCGCGCGCGATCGGGTTGCCGTAATTGCCCTGGTCGGTGACGATCGCGACGCCGACCGACGAGCCTTCGTTGACGGGCTTCAGCACGTAGGGCCGCGCCATCGGGTCGGCGTCGAACAGGTCCGCCGACTTGACGATCCGGCCGCCCGGCATCGGGATGCCGGCGGGGACGAGCAGCAGCTTGGTCAGCACCTTGTCGATCGCGATCACCGAGGTCGCGAGCCCGCTATGCGTGTAGCGCAAGCCCATCAGGTCGAGCAGGCCCTGCACCGAGCCGTCCTCGCCGGGGGTGCCGTGGAGCGCGTTGAAGACGAGGTCGGGCTGCGCCTCGGCGAGCCTGGCGGCGACGTCGCGGCCCATGTCGATCCGCGTGACGCGGTGGCCGAGCGACTCGAGTGCATCGGCACAGCCGGCGCCCGACATCAGCGAGACGTCGCGTTCGGCGGACCAGCCGCCCATTAGGACGGCGATGTGGAGGGGGGCGGTCACTTCAACACCCCGTCATCCTGACGAACGTCAGGATCCAGAGTCACGAACGGTGCACTTTGTAACCCTGGATCCTGACTTTCGTCAGGATGACAGGCGATGCCGACCCGCTGGATTTCCCATTCCAGCGTAACCCCCGAATGCGCCTTCACCTTGTCGCGTACCTCTTCGCCCAATGCCTCGATCTCGGCGCTCGATGCGGCGCCGAGGTTCAGTAGGAAATTGCAGTGCTTCTCGCTCACCTGCGCGTCGCCGCGGGTCAGGCCCCGGCAGCCGGCGGCATCGATCAGCGCCCAGGCCTTGTGACCCTCGGGATTCTTGAAGGTCGAGCCCCCGGTGCGCGAGCGCAGCGGCTGCGAGGCTTCGCGCTCGGCGGCGATGCGGTCCATCTCCGCACCGATCACGGCGGGCTCGCCGGGTGTGCCGGAGAATACCGCTTCGACGACGACGGCGCCCGGCGGCAGGTCCGAGTGGCGATAGGTGAAACCGAGCTGCGCAGCGGACCAGGTCTCGACCGCACCGGCGCGCGTGACGACGGTCGCCTCGACCAGGATATCGCTGACGTCGCGGCCATAGGCGCCTGCGTTCATGCGAACGGCGCCGCCGACGGTGCCGGGAATGCCGCGGAGGAACTCGAGCCCTGCGATCCCGGCATCGCGGGCGGCGCTGGCAACGGTGATCCCCATCGCGCCGGCGCCCGCGCGGACGCGACCATCTTCGACGGAGACTTTCGCCATCGCCTTGGGGAGGCGGACGACGACGCCGGGTACGCCGCCGTCTCGGACGATCAGGTTCGAGCCGACTCCGACGGGGAGGACGGGCGTCGAAGGGTCGAGGTCGGCCAAGTATGTCGCCAGATCTTCTGCCGTATCTGGCCGGACGAGCAACTCGGCCGGACCACCGGTCCTGAACCAGATGAAGCTAGCAAGCGAAGCAGCAGGCTCGACCTTCACTCCCCTTCCGCTTGCGGGAGGGGTTGGGGGAGGGAATGATGTAGCCGCGAACGCATCGCTCGGGGCATGAACAGGCCCTCCCCCGACCCCTCCCGCAAGCGGGAGGGGAGAAGATGCGCGCGCGCTCATGCCGACACCGTCCGCTTGGCCGCGATCGCATCCGCGAGCCCTGCCGCCCATTTCGTGATATCGCCGGCACCCAGGCACACGACCATGTCGTCCGGCTCGATCGTCGCCGCGAGTTCCTCGGCCAGCGTATCCGCATCCGCGACCGTCGCGGCAAACCGGTGCCCGCGCCGCTTCAGTCCCTCGACCAAGGCCGCAGCGTCGACACCCTCGACCGGCGCCTCGCCCGCGGCATAGACCGGGGTCACCAACACGCGGTCGGCGTCGTTGAACGCTGTCTGAAAATCCTCCATCAGGTTGCCGAGCCGCGAATAGCGATGCGGCTGCACCACCGCGATCACACGGCCCTTCGCACCCTCGCGCGCGGCGGCCAGCACGGCGCGGATCTCGACCGGATGATGGCCGTAATCGTCGATGATCGTGACGCCGTCTACGTCTCCAACCTTGGTGAAGCGCCGCTTCACGCCGCCGAACTTGGCGAAGCCCTGCTGGATCGTGGCGTCGTCGATGCCGAGCTCCAGCGCCACGCCGATCGCCGCCAGTGCGTTCTGGACGTTGTGCCGACCGGGCATCGGCATCTCGATCCCCTCGATCGACCGCGTCGCGCCGTCACGGCTGCGGACGATGCATTCGAAGCGATTGCCGCCCGGGATCGGCGTGACGTTGACGCCGCGGACGTCGGCCTGCGCCGAGAAGCCGTACGTCACCACGCGCCGGTCGCGGACCCGCGGCAGTATGCCCTGCACTTCGGGGTGATCGAGGCACAGCACCGCCGCGCCATAGAAGGGCACGTTCTCGACGAATTCGACGAACGCGTCCTTCACCGCCTCGAACGATCCATAGTGATCGAGATGCTCGGGATCGATGTTGGTGACGACCGCGATCGTGCCGTCGAGCCGCAGGAAGCTGCCGTCGCTCTCGTCCGCCTCGACCACCATCCAGTCGCTCGCGCCCAGCCGGGCGTTCGATCCGTAGCTGTTGATGATCCCACCGTTGATCACGGTCGGGTCGACCCCGCCGGCATCGAGCAGCGCCGCGACCATCGATGTGGTCGTGGTCTTGCCGTGCGTGCCCGCGACCGCGACGGTCGATTTCAGCCGCATCAGCTCCGCGAGCATTTCTGCGCGCCGCACCACCGGGATGCGTGCGTTGAGCGCCGCCTCGACCTCCGGGTTGCTGCGGACGATCGCGGTCGAGACGACCACCACCGCGGCGTCGCCCAGATTGTCCGCGCTATGCCCGATCGCCACCGGAATGCCCTTGTCGCGCAGGCCCTGCACGACATAGCCCTCGGCGACGTCCGACCCTTGCACGCTGTAGCCGAGGTTCATCATGACCTCGGCGATGCCCGACATGCCGATCCCGCCGATGCCGACGAAATGGATCGTGCCGATGTCGGTTGCGACACCCTTCATGCGAACTGCGCCTTTGGCTTGGTGGGAGTCGACACCGGCAGCCGTGCGACCGGTGCATCCAGACTCTCGACCAGGTCGGCGAGGTCGCTGACCGCGTTCGGCCGCCCGACGCTGCGCGCACGCCCCGCCGCATTCTGCAGCGCAGAGGGATCCAGCCCCAGTTTCTGCATCTGCTTGGCGAGCTCCACCGCGGTGAAGTCGCGCTGCGCGATCGTGCGCGCGCCGCCCGCCTGCGTCATCTCGCGCGCGTTCACGGTCTGGTGATCGTCGGTCGCGGACGGCAGCGGCACCAGGATCGCAGGGCGCCCCGCCGCGGTCAGTTCGGCGATCGTCGAGGCGCCGGCGCGCGCGATCACCAGATGCGCCCAGGCGAGCTGCTCGGGCATGTCGGGGAGATAGGTGGCGAGCTCGGCCGGGATGTGATGCTCGGCATATTTGGCGCGCACTGCGTCGATATCCTCGATCCGCGCCTGGTGCGTCACCTGCAGCCGGCGGCGGAAGGTGACGGGCAGCATCGCGAGACCATCGGGCACGACCTGGCTGAGGATGCTCGCGCCCTGGCTGCCGCCGGTCACGAGGACGCGGAAGATGCCGTCCTCCTCCAGCAGCGGATAGGGCTTGGTGCGCAGCGCCAGCACCGCCTCGCGCACCGGATTGCCGACCAGATGGGTCTTCGCTTCCAGCTTTGGGGCGAGACGTTCGGTCCGGTCATAGGATGTCGCGATCGCGTCGACGCGTCCCGCGACGAAGCGATTGACCCGACCCAGCACCGCATTCTGTTCGTGCACCGCGGTGGGAATGCCGTCCGCGAACGCCGCCAGCAGCGCGGGCATCGCGGGATAGCCGCCGAACCCGATCACCGCCGCCGGCCGGAACGTCTTGAACAGCTCGCGCGCCATCGCCCGGCCGCGCCACATCTCGCGCAGCGCCTTGGCCCAGCCCAGCGGCCCGCCGGTCATCCGCCCCGCCGGGAGGACGTGCGTCTGGACGTCGTCGAACAGTCCGGGAAAGCGCACGCCGCGCGCGTCGCTGACCAGCGCGACACGGTGGCCGCGCTTCGTCAGCTCCGCCGCCAGCGCCGCCGCGGGGACCATGTGTCCCCCGGTGCCGCCAGCAGCCAGGACATAATGCTTACTCATTCACCACTCCAGCGGACGACATAAGGGCTCCGCGTCAGGAACGGATTGCGCCGGGTGAACGCCAGCAGCAACCCCATGCCGATCGACAGTGCGATCATCGACGATCCGCCATAACTGATAAACGGCAGCGTCATGCCCTTCGACGGCGCGAGGCCGGTGTTCACCAGCATGCTGACCAGCGCCTGTGCACCGAACTGCGTGGCGAGCCCGGCGGCGGCCAGCAGCTTGAATTCATCCTGCTCGTCCAGCAGCTTGACGAACACCCGCACCACGATCGCGAGGAACAGCAGTGCGATGATCGAACAGGCCACGAGGCCGAACTCCTCGCCGATCACCGAGAAGATATAGTCGGTATGCGCCTCGGGCAGCCCGAACTTGGCCGAGCCACCGCCGGGCCCGGTCCCGGTCCAGCCGCCTGCGGTCAACGTATTGTGCGCGGCGTTGGTCTGGAAATGGTCGCTGGCGCCGTCACCCTCGGCGGTCGGGAAGATGAAGGCGTCGATGCGGTTTCGTGCGGTGCCATAGAACATGTACGCCGCGCCCAAGCCCACCGGCACGCACGCGACGAGGCCGGCCATCACCCGGACCGGCGTCCCCGCGATCATCAGCAGCGCCATCCACACCGAGCAATAAATGATGGTCTGCCCGAAATCCGGCTGCAGCATCAGCATCGCCGCGATCGCCGCGGTCAGCCCGCCGGTGATCAGCACGGTCGGCAGTTCAGGATCCCTGGCGCGCAGCGACAACAGCCACGCGACGCTGACGATGAACATCGGCTTCAGGAACTCGGACGGCTGGAACTGCGCGAACCCGAAGCCGACCCAGCGGCGCGCGCCGTTGACCTCGACCCCGACGAACGGCGTCACCGCGAGGATCGCGACCAGCACCGCGGTGCCGACCAGCGCCATCCGCCGCGCCATCGTCACCGGCATCATCGACACGCCGAACAGCACCGGCATCGACACCGCGACCCAGATCAGCTGACGCCAGAAATAATAGAGCGGCGCCAGCTTCCGGTGCTCGCCCGAATAGCGGACCGCGGTCGCCGGGCTCGCCGCCGCCACCGCGATCAGCCCGATCGCGATCAGGAACAGCGTGAGCAGCAGGAGCACCCGGTCGATATCCCAGAACCAGGTGCCGAGCGGCGACCGATCGCCGCGCCCGCCGCGCCGCTTCATCTTCGCGACGATCCCGCGGCCCTTGATCTCGTTCAGGTCGCTCATGGCGCGCACATCCGTCATAGTGCTTCCACCGCGGCCCGGAACGCCGCGCCGCGGTCCTCGTAATCGCGGAACTGGTCGAAGCTAGCACAGGCCGGCGACAACAACACCGTCTCGCCTGGCTGCGCGTTGGCGGCGGCGGCGCGCACCGCAGCGGCGAGTGTCCCCGCCTCCTCCACGGGCATTTCGCCCTGCAGGATCGCGGCGAAGCGCGGGCCGGCCTCGCCGATCGTATAGGCGCGCACGACATGGCTGAAAGCGGGACGGCAGGCGTCGAGGTCGTCACCCTTGGCCTTGCCGCCGACGATCCAGTGGATCCGGGGGAACGCGGCGAGTGCTGGCGCGGTGGATTCGGGGTTGGTCGCCTTGCTGTCGTTTACGTAGGCGACGCCGTCGAGGGTCGCGACCCGCTCCATGCGGTGCGGCAGGCCGGTGAAGCTTTCGAGGCCGGCGTCGATCTGATCGGGCGACAGACCGAGCCGCTCGCACACCGCAATCGCCGCCAGCGCGTTCTGCGCGTTGTGCGGGCCCTGCAGCGATGGCCACTTCGACTGATCTACCGACGTACCGGGAGCGATCGTCGTCGGGGTTCGCCCCTTTTGCGACAACGTTCCCGCGATCGCGGTGGACGTCGCGTCACCCGTCCCGACTACCGCGGCGTGCTCGGCCGACTGCATCGCGAACAGCCGCGCCTTCGATGCGGCGTAGCCCTCGAACCCGTCATAGCGGTCGAGATGGTCGGGGGTGATGTTGAGCAGCACCGCGACGTCGCAGTCGAGGCTTTGCGTCAGGTCGATCTGGTAGCTCGACAGTTCGAGCACGTAGACGCCGCCGGCCGGCAGCGGCTCCTGCCCGAGGACCGGCAGGCCGATGTTGCCGCCCATGAGGGTCGGGATGCCGGCGGTCTTGAGGATGTGGTGCACCAGCGCGGTGGTGGTCGACTTGCCGTTGGTGCCGGTGATCCCGACGACCTTGTGCGGCGGCAGGTCCGCGCGGGCCTGCGCGAACAGTTCGATGTCGCCGATGATCGGGACGCCGGCGGCGCGCGCCTGACCCGCGAGCGGATGGGTGTTGAGGGGAACGCCGGGCGACATCACCAGCCCCGCCGCGTCGGTGAGGTCGAGCAGCGCCGGATCATGGACGATCACCCCGTCGACCGCTTCTGCAACACTTCGCGCTGCCGCATCGCTATCCCAGGCGACGACATAGGCGCCCGCCGCGGCGAGCGCACGCACCGTCGCCAGGCCGGACCGCGCCAGGCCCAGCACCGCATACCGCTTTCCAGCCCAGACGTGTGCGACGATCACCGCAGCTTCAACGTCGACAGGCCGGCCAGCGCGAGCACGAACGCGATGATCCAGAACCGGATCACGACGGTCGCCTCGGCCCAGCCCAGTTGCTCGAAATGATGGTGGATCGGCGCCATCCGGAACACCCGCTTGCCGGTCCGCTTGTAGAAGAACACCTGGATGATGACGCTCAGCGCCTCGACCACGAACAGCCCGCCGATGATCCCCAGCACGATCTCGTGATGCGCGACCACCGCGATCGTCCCCAGCGCGCCGCCGAGCGCCAGCGACCCGGTGTCGCCCATGAACACCGCAGCCGGCGGCGCATTGAACCACAGGAACGCGAGGCCTGCGCCGACGATCGCCCCGCAGAAGATCGCGAGTTCGCCTGCGCCCGGCACGTGCGGGATGCCCAGGTAGTTCGCGAACTTCACGTTGCCCGCCAGGTACACGATCAGCATGAACGCGACGCTGGCGATGATCACCGGCATCGTCGCGAGGCCATCGAGCCCGTCGGTCAGGTTCACCGCATTGCCGAACGCCACGATCGTGAACGCCGCGAACACCGGGAAGAACCAGCCGAGATCGAGATAGAAGCGGTCGGTGAACGGCAGGTACAGATGCGGCCCGTTCTGCGACATGATGATGGTCGCGGCGATCCCGGCGATCGCGAACTCGAGCAGCAACCGTGTCCGTCCCGACACGCCCGCGCTGCTGGCTTTGCGGACCTTGTCATAGTCGTCCATGAAGCCGATCGCGCCGAACCCCAACGTCACGAACAGGCACGCCCAGACATAGGGGTTGGACAGGTCCATCCACATCAGGATCGCCAGCCCCATGCTGGTCAGGATCATCAGGCCGCCCATCGTCGGCGTACCG
Organism: Sphingomonas sp. R86521; assembly: GCF_042466235.1. Lineage (NCBI taxonomy): Bacteria > Pseudomonadati > Pseudomonadota > Alphaproteobacteria > Sphingomonadales > Sphingomonadaceae > Sphingomonas > Sphingomonas sp. R86521. Next base: position 2,951,189 of record NZ_JAXHBY010000001.1, read on the forward strand.
CGCTTGGCGAGGTGGGTCTGCGGACCGTCGGCGCGGATCGGCTGCCCCTTGCCCTGCCGCACCCGCAACCAGCCGATGAAGCGCGGGCCGATGATCAGGCCGATCAACAAAGCCGTCGCCACCGCACCGCCGGTGCGGGTCGATTGATAGCGAAGCAGGTTGAGCAACCCGGGAAACCCCAGATGCTCGGCGATCCAGTACAGCATTATAAATTCCCGCCCGCGAGACTTGCGACCAGCCGCGACAGCCCGACGCCGTTCGATCCCTTGACGAGCACCGCATCGCCCGGCGCCAGGATCGTCCGTAACGACGAAAGCGCAGCGGCAGTATCGGCCACATGGACGATATCGATGCGGCCCTCAAGCGCTGCGGCGAGTGGCGCCATCGCTTCGCCGACCAGCAGCGCCGCTTCGACGCGTGCGGCCAGGATCGGCTCGGCCAGGTCGGCATGATACGCATCCGAGCGCTCGCCGAGTTCGCGCATCTCACCCAGCACGGCGACGTGCCGGCCCGGCTCGTTCGCCAGCACCGCCAGCGTGGCGCGCATCGAGGCCGGGTTGGCGTTGTAGCTTTCGTCGATCACCAGCATTTCGCCGGCCATGAACCGCACGCCGCGACCCTGCATTCCGCCCAGTTCGGCGAGCGCGAGGCCGGCCAGACCCAGATCGCCACCCGCAGCGTCGACGCAGGCCAGCACGCCCAGCGCATTGGATACCCAGTGCATCCCCGGCTGCGCGATCGTGAAGCTGAGTTCGCGAGTCCCGAGCACCGCGGTGACGAAGGTGCCGCCGGTTGACACCGGCATGGTCTCGATCGCGCGGACGTCGGCGCCTTTCTCGAGGCCGAACGTCACGATCCGGTGCGCGTGCGGCGTGGCATGGCCGATCAAGCGGTCGCGGTGCGGGCTGTCGTACGGGATGATCGCGGTGCCGCCCGGTTCGAGACCGGCAAAGATTTCGCCCTTGGCGTCGGCAATCGCGCTCTCGTCCGCGAAGAACGCGGTGTGTGCCGGCGCGATCGCGGTGATCATGGCGATGTGCGGGCGGACGAGCTGGGTCAGCTCGGCGAGCTCGCCGGCGTGGTTCATGCCCATCTCGAACACGCCGAACCGCGCGGCCGCCGGCATGCGGGCTAGGCTCAACGGCACGCCGGTATGGTTGTTGTAGCTCTTGACCGAGCGATGAACGTCGCCCGGCGTGGCGCGGTCGAGGCACGCGAACAGCGCTTCCTTGGCACTGGTCTTGCCGACCGATCCGGTGACGCCGATGATCCTGGCGGACGACCGAGCACGACTGGCGCGGCCGAGGTGCTGCAGCGCGACGAAGCTGTCGGCGACCAGCACATGCGGGTGCGCGGTCGGTTCGGAGACGATCGCGCCGGCTGCGCCCTGCGCGAAGGCCTGGTCGAGGAAGCGGTGGCCGTCGCTGGCCTCTCCCTTCATCGCGACGAAGAGGTCGCGGGGGCCGACTTCGCGCGAGTCGAAGGCGACGCCGGTGACGGCGAAGTCGGTCGAGGCGGTTCCGCCGGTGGCAGTGGCGATTTCGGCGGCGGTCCAGAGACTCACTGCTCCCCCTCCCGCTTGCGGGAGGGGGTTGGGGGGTGGGCTCGCGCTGTCCTCAGGAGACGGCGCTGGTGGAAAGCGCGAGCCCACCCCCGGCCCCTCCCGCAAGCGGGAGGGGAGGAGAAGAAACCCCTCACGCCGCGAACTCCCGGGCGACCGACACATCGTCGAACGGCAGCACCATGTCGCCGACGATCTGGCCCTGCTCGTGCCCCTTGCCGGCGATCAGCACGATATCCTCCGGCCCCGCCTCGCGTACAGCCGATGCGATCGCGGCGCGGCGATCGCCGATCTCTTCGGCGCCGACTGCACCCTTCAGGACGTCGCGACGGATAGCCGCCGCATCCTCGGTCCGCGGGTTGTCGTCGGTGACGATGACGCGATCGGCGTGCTGGATCGCCACCTGCCCCATCGTCTCGCGCTTGCCGGTATCGCGGTCGCCGCCGGCGCCGAACACCACCACCAGCTTGCCGCCCGCGTGCGGCTTGAGCGCAGCGATCGCGGCTTCCAGCGCATCGGGGGTATGCGCGTAATCGACATAGACCGGTGCGCCGCTGGTCGCGATCGCCGCGCGCTCGAGTCGCCCGCGTACCGGCTGCAACCGCGCCAGATCGGCGATCGTCGCCGCGACGTCGCCGCCGGTCGCGATCACCAGCCCGGCGGACACCAGCGCGTTCGCCGCCTGGTACGCGCCGATCAACGGCAGGTTGACGGTGTACGCCTTGCCCTCCGCCTCGATCGTCAGCGCCTGACCGAGCAAGGTGGGGTCGCGCCCGACCAGCCGCAGCGTATCGCCGTGCGTCCCGACCGTGATCAGCCGGTTGCCACGCTCGCGCGCCAGGTCGACCACCCGCGCACTCTGCGGATCGTCCGCCCACACCACGGCGACGCCCTCTGGCGAAAGGATTTCGGAGAACAGCCGGATCTTGGCAGTGAAATACGCCGCCATGTCGCCGTGATAATCGAGATGATCACGGCTGAGATTGGTGAATGCCGCGGCGGCGACCTGCAGGCCTTCGGTGCGGTACTGCGTCAGGCCGTGGCTCGACGCCTCGAACGCCAGATGCGTGACGCCCTCGCGCGCCAGCCCCGCGACGTTCGACAGGAAGGTGACGACGTCGGGCGTCGTCAGCCCGGTGGTGACGCGCTCGTCCGCCGTGGTCACGCCCAGCGTCCCGATCGACGCGGCGTGGAACCCCGCCATCCGCCACAATTGCCGCGTCATCTCGACGCACGACGTCTTGCCGTTGGTCCCGGTGATCGCGACCGACGTCGCCGGGAACGGCGCGAAGAACTTGGCAGCGAGTCTGGCGAACGCCTCACGCGGATTGGCGTCGGCGATATAGGCGGCGCCTTCGAACCGCAGGCCGGGCCGCGCGACGATGGCGACCGCGCCGGAGCGGATCGCGTCGGCGATATAATCCTCGCCGTTGACGCGCGCGCCTTCGAACGCGCCGAAGACGGTGCCGGGCGCGACCTTGCGGTGGTCGATCGCAAACCCGGTGACCTGGCGCTCGTCCGCCCCGGGGAAGTCGGAGCCGGTCAGCGCACCAAGTTTCATTCGCCCATCCTCATTGTCCCGTCGGCTGCTTCGCGCCCGGCTCCTGCCAGAGCAGCGGCGTGATGTCGGACACGTCGATATCGCGGTTGTTGTCGGGAATCACGCCCAGCATCGACCCGACGCGCGAGATCGTGCGGCCGACCACCGGAGCCGCGTTCCACGCCGCGGTCTTCCACCCGCCGGTTTCCTTGGTGCCGTTGGGCGAATCGAGCATCGCCAGCACGACGTAGCGCGGCGCATCCATCGGGAACGCGGCGGCAAAGGTGGCCACGTTGCGCGAGCGGTCGTAGCCGCCGGCGACTGCGGCTTCAGCTGTGCCCGTCTTGCCGCCGACGCGGTAGCCGGGCGCCTCGCCCTTGCGGCCGGTACCGCGCAGCACGATCAGCCGCAGCAGCTGGCGCATCCGCGCGCTGGTCGCCTCGCTGATCACCCGGCGACCTTTGGCCTCGTGACCGGGCGCGACCTTGAGCAGCGTCGCCGGGCGCCAGGTGCCGCCGTTGACGAGCGCGGCATAGGCGCTGGCGAGATGCAGCGGGGTCACCGCGATGCCGTGGCCGAACGCGGTCGTCATCACCGTGGTGCGCGCCCAGTATTTCGGCCACAGCGGCCGTGCCTTTTCACGCAGTTCGATATCGGGCCGGGTATCGAAACCGAGCTTCTTGAACATCGTCTGCATCCGCGCAGCCCCGACTTCGTCCGCGACGCGCGAGGTGGCGACGTTCGACGAATAGATCAGCGTCTCGGGGATGTTCAGCCAGCGCTTGGGATCGCCGCGCTCGTCGTGGATCGTGTAGCGGCCGACCTGCAGCGGATGAGTCGCATCGAACCGCCGCGCCATGCTGGTGACGACGCCGGTATCGATCGCGGTCGCCATCGCGATCGGCTTGAACGTCGAGCCGAGCTCATAGACGCTCTGGGTCACCGAATTGCGCAACTCCTCGGTGCCCGCCATCCCGACCCGGTTGGGGTTGAAGAACGGCAGCGAGGTCATCGCGATGACTTCGCCGGTATGCACGTCGAGCACCACGCCGGCCGCGGCGCGCGCGCCGAACGTGGTCATCGCGCGGCTCAGTTCGCTGTCCATCGCCGCCTGGACGCGGGTGTCGAGCGACAGCGCCACAGGCGTGCGGTTGAGCGCGGGGTTGGTCAGCCGCTCGTCGAGCACGCGCTCCATCCCGCTCATGCCGTGGCCATCGGTCGACAGGAAGCCGAGCGCATGCGACGCCATCGTCGATTGCGGATAGAGCCGCTGGGTCTCACGGTCGAAGACGATGCCGGGTTCGCCGATCGCGTTGACCTGCTCGACCAGCGCAGGCGAGGCGCGGCGCTGCAGATAGGCAAAATTGCGGTTCGAGGTCAGGACCGCGTAGTAATGCGCCTGGTCGCCGCCCTCGGGCATCAGCGCGGCGAGCTTGCTCGCGATATCGCTGGGGTCGCCGATCAGCTTCTTGGGGTGGACGGCGATCGTCCATGCGTCGATCGTGCGCGCCAGCGGTGCGCCATTGCGATCGACGATGTCGCCGCGGCCGGCGATGGTCGCGGCAACCGCCTGCGGATCGGCCATCGAGGTCTGGACGGCCAGCATCCCCAGCCGCCCGATCACCAGCAGCACCGCGGCGCAGAACAACACCATCAGCATCATCAGGCGCATGTGCGCCGTCGCGACCAGCGCATGGCGCTGGCCGGCAGTGCGTCGCTCGGAGGCGGGCCGGGCGACCAGGACGGTCACCGCCGCCGGCCCGCCTCGGCGCGCGCGCCGCTCAGGATATCACCCAGCGTGTTGTCGGACAGCAGCTTCTTGTCGAGCATCGCGACCGCCTGCGGCCGGACCTTCGCGACCGCGAGCTTCGCGTTCAGCCGGTCGGCGACGCGCTGCGGCATCGCCCGGACGATCGCGGCTTCGGCGGCGCGCGACGGCGCGATCGATGCGCGGATCACGGCGGGCTTCAGCGCGACGTTCGCCGCGGTCTGCACCGGCACCTTGATCACCTGGGGCTGGACCGTGGAGCGAGCAGCGGATTGGGCAACCGCCTGGGCAATGGCAACCGGCTGCGGCATCGAGCTGGGCATCGATGGCACCAGCAGCGACGCCATGCGGACATCGGTCCCGCCACCCAGTGGCTGGTTGACGTCGATCGCGGCGAGCGCGCTTTCGCTGGTCACGAACTGGCCGGCGACCGGCGCCGACAGCGCCAGCGTATCGCCGTTCCAGCGTTCGAGCTGCGCCAGGTTCGCACGGGTGTCGAACTCGGTCTCCAGCGCGCGGATGTCGCGCTCGGCAGACCGGATCTGGCCGTTGACCGCTTCCAGCTTCTTGCGCTCCGCCGCCACCTGCAGCGACACCAGATAGAAGCCGAGCACGACGGCCACGCAGCCCCCGAACCAACCCACGCCCCTCAACCGATACGCCGCCGTCATGTCGTCACCTCTTTCGCCCAGGGTAGTGCCGCGGTCCGCCGCGCCGTCCGTAATGTCGCCGATCGTGCGCGCGGGTTGCGCGCAAGCTCGGTCTCGCCTGCCTTCACGCCGCGCCCGACCGCCTCGAAGCTCGGCGCGGCGGCCGCACTGGCCTGCGGAAGATGTCGCGAACCTGAAGGCGTGCCGCCGCTGCGTTCGCGCAGGAAGCGCTTGACCATGCGGTCCTCGAGGCTGTGGAACGTCACGATGGCCAGCCGGCCGCCGGGCTTGAGCACGCGCTCGGCCGCCGCCAGTCCGTCCGCCAGTTCGCCCAGTTCGCGGTTCACGTGGATGCGGATCGCCTGGAAGACGCGCGTCGCCGGATCCTTCTTGTCGTGCGGCTTGTGCCCCAGCGCACGGCGGACGACGTGTGCGAGTTCACCGGTCCGCGTCAGCGGCCGCGCCGCGACGATCGCGCGCGCGACCCGCCGCGACTTGGGCTCGTCGCCATATTGATAGATGATGTCGGCGATCTCGGCCTCGTCGGCGTCGTTCAGGAAGTCCGCCGCCGACATGCCGACCTGCGCCATCCGCATGTCGAGCGGGCCGTCGGCCTGGAACGAGAACCCGCGCTCGGCCTGGTCGAGCTGCATCGACGACACGCCGATGTCGAGCGTCACGCCGTCGACCGGCACCGCGCCGCGCGCTTCGAGTTCGCTTTCCATCGCCGAGAAATCCGCCGCGACCAGCGTCAGTCCGTCGAGCGCCAGCGCCTCGCCTGCCGCGATCGCATCGGGATCGCGGTCGAACGCGATCACCTGCGCGCCGCTCGACAGCAACAGGCGCGTATAGCCGCCGGCGCCGAACGTGCCGTCGACGATGGTCTCGCCGGGCGCCGGGGCCAGCGCGGCGATCACTTCGTCGATCAGCACGGGGATGTGCGGTTCGTCGGGGCGACTCACAGAGCCACTCCGCGCTCGGCCATGTAGAATTGCGCCATTTCCTTGACGACGGGGGGCAACCCGTCGGTGGCGATCAGCGTCGCGGGATCCCAGATCTCGATATAGTCGAGCACGCCGTAGAAGAACGCGTGCCCCGTGATCCCGGCGTAGAAGCGCGGGAACGCCGGCATGATGAACCGCCCAGAGCCGTCGAACGGCACCGCTTCGCCGGACGCGCCGGCACGCTTGCGGTTATAGTCGATGTCGCCGTCTTCGGTGAGGTTCGCGGCTTCGAGCCGGTCGAGCCGCTCGGCGAGCAGGTCGACATAGCCGGGATCATACGCGACCAGGCAGCGGTTCTTCTGATGCGCGCCGATGATGATGGTGCCGCCGTCCTTGCCGTTGGCCTTGGGGGCGTTGGCGGAGAGCGTGGTGCGGAGTGCGGAAGGGATGGCTACCCGGCCCTTGTCGTCGACAAGGCCGATGCCGTCTCCCTGATACCGACCCCTGTTCGTCACGCCAATAAGCCTCATGCATGGCGCGCGCGCTTCATCGTTCCGAAACGCGACCATCGTCGCGTCTCAGGCGCCTGCTTCAGCAAACGATAGAGCGTGCCCCTGTGTTAACCTCTGTCTATCACAGCGGTTCGGGGACGCAACGGGAGAATTGGGGAATTCGGGGGATCAGCCGGTTTTTCGACTGCCGTTGCGGGGCGAGTTGAAAACCGTCCCGGTTTGATAACGCCCGCCGTCGAGGTGCAGATGTCGCATCGATAGAGCACGGCACGACACCATCCCCGGATTTCCCCGTACGATCACTGCGCGGCGGGCTCTTGTGCGTTCGCACTGGGTGCGACGCCCATTTCGGCAAGCGGTTCGCCGGCGCGATCGGCCGTGCTGCTGTTGGCGATCGCCATGTTGGCCACGGCATCGGCCTGCGCGGCACCGGCGGTCGCGACCGGCCGCTCGCGCGTCGCCGATCCGATGATCGCGCTGGCCAGGCCGATGAACAGGACGATCGCAGCGAGCCCGATCATCCCGACCTTGGCGCGCTGCATGCTCTGGGAAAGGTTCTGCTTGGGCTTCATCTTGTCCCGCGCAGATACCCGACTGCCGCGGGCTTGTCGACCGAACCTCAATCTGCGTCCTCAGCAAGCCCCTTTGCGGCACGCCATTCCGGGTCATAGAGCGTCGAAAGATAGCGGAAACCGGTATCGCACAGGATCGTAGCGATGCGCTTTCCCGGCCCCAGATGCCGCGCCAGCGCGACCGCACCCGCGACGTTGATCCCCGACGACAGACCAAGGCACAGCCCTTCCTCGTCAAGCAGGCGCCGCACCCAGTGCATGCCCTCCTGGTCCGAAATGCGGAACTGCGTGTCGATCGGCGCACCCTCCAGATTGGCGGTGATCCGCCCCTGCCCGATGCCTTCTGCGACCGACGATCCTTCGGCCTTCAGTTCGCCGTGTGCGTAGTAATTGTAGAGCGCCGCGCCATGCGGGTCGCTGAGCGCGATGCAGACGTTCTCGTCCTTGGCCTTCAGTCCCAGTCCCACGCCCGCGATCGTGCCGCCGGTTCCGGCCGCGCAGGTGAAGCCGTCGATGCGGCCGTCCATCTGCGCCCAGATCTCTTCGGCGGTGCCGACGATGTGCGCGCGGCGGTTGGCGATGTTGTCGAACTGGTTCGCCCAGACCGCGCCCGGGGTTTCCTCGGCGATCCGCCGCGACGTGTGGACGAAATGGCAGGGGCTAGAGAATGCGGCCGCGGGCACCAGAACAAGTTCGGCGCCAAGCGCGCGCAACGTGTCCATCTTCTCGCGGCTCTGCGTCTCGGGCATGACGATGATCGTCTTGTAGCCCTTGGCGTTGGCGACCAGCGCTAGGCCAATGCCGGTGTTGCCCGCGGTGCCCTCGACGATCGTGCCGCCGGGCTTCAGCGTGCCGCGTGCCTCGGCATCCTCGACGATATAGAGCGCGGCGCGATCCTTGACCGACGCGCCGGGGTTGGTGAATTCGCATTTCCCGAAGATGTCGGACCCGGTCGCGTCGCTCGGCCCTTTCAGCCGAACGAGCGGGGTGTTGCCGATCAAGGCCAGCGTATCGGATATTGTGTGCATCGAACCTAAATGGCGGCACACCCCGCCCGCGACAAGCGAGCTAAGCTATCGGGGGCCAAAACCTGGTGATCTCGCTTCCGCCGCCCCTCTTCCGCCATCCTCCGTCTGCCATCCATCTGCCGTCATCCTGACGAAAGTCAGGACCCAGAGTTGCAAGCGGCACCGCCCGTAACCCTGGATCCTGGGTCAAGCCCAGGATGACGGCAGTTCTGATTACGGCGGTAGAGGCTTACGCCGCCTTCAGCGACGCCATGTCGATCACGAAGCGATATTTCACGTCGCTCTTCACCATGCGCTCGTACGCGGTCTCGATCTCCTGGATATCGATCATCTCGATGTCCGAGGTCAGGCCGTGCTCCTTGCAGAAATCGAGCATCTCCTGCGTCTCGGCGATCCCGCCGATCAGCGAGCCGGCGATCGACTTGCGCCCGAACACCATGATCCCGACCGACGGCGATTTGTGCGGCGCATCTGGCACGCCGACCAGCGTCATCGTGCCGTCGCGCTTCAGCAACACCAGGAACGGATCGAGATCGTGCGGCGCGGCAACGGTGTTGAGGATGAAGTCGAAGCTGCCGGCATGCTCGGCCATCGCGTCGGCATCCTTCGACACGATCAGGTCGGTCGCGCCCAGCCGCTTGGCGTCCTCGCGCTTGCCGGGCGACGTGCTGAACACATAGACTTCGGCGCCCATCGCGGCGGCGATCTTGACGCCCATGTGACCCAAGCCGCCAAGACCGACGATGCCGACCTTCTGGCCGGGGCCGACCTTCCAGTGCTTCAGCGGCGAATAGGTGGTGATGCCGGCGCACAGCAGAGGCGCGACCGCGGCGAGGTCGGCTTCGTCATGACCGACCTTCAGCACGAAACCCTCGTCGACGACGATATGGTCCGAATAACCGCCAAGCGTGTGACCGCCGAGCACCGGGTCGGGGCCGTTATAGGTGCCGACGAAGCCGGTGGTCTCGCAATATTGCTCCTCGCCCTCGTTGCAGGACGGGCAATGGCCGCAGCTGCCGACCATGCAACCGACGCCGGCGATGTCGCCGACCGCGAACTTGGTCACGTCGTTGCCGACCGCGCTGACTCGGCCGACGATTTCGTGGCCGGGCACGCACGGGAACAGCGTCCCTTCCCACTCGCCGCGTACGGTATGCAGGTCGGAGTGGCAGACGCCACAGAACAGGATGTCGATCGCGACGTCCTTGGGTCCCGGATCGCGACGATCGATGCTGAAGGGTGCGAGCGGCGTGGTTGCCGACTGCGCGGCGAAGGCCTTGGTGGATACGGGCATGGGAATCCTTGGATTTCTGGCAGGCGCGCCGCGTGGTCGCGGGCGCCGGGTCGCGGGATATGGCAACGCACCCGCCCTACTCCAACACGCGCGGCCCGATTTTTCGCGCGGCCGACCGATGCCGTAGCGTCCGGTATCGGGATCGTGTGGGGAAACTGCCTTGACGCTCCATGCTGCATGCGCGAAGCCCGGCACGCTATGAAAACCCTCCCCCTGACCGCCGTCGCCGCGCTGCTCGCGCTGGCCGCCTGCAACTCCAAGCCCGCCTCGCCAGAGGTGGTCGATTCCAATCCGGATCCGATGGCGAACACGCTCGCCAACGCGGCACCGGTCGAGCTCCCCCCGGCGATCAAGTCGGAAAAGACGCTGCGTTGCAAGGACAACACGCTGGTCTATGTCACCTTCTTCCAAGGCGACAAGCAGGTGAATGTCCGCACCAAGGAAGGCGGCACGCCGACCAAGCTGGTCGCCGACGCGCCCGGCGCCCCCAAGACCGCCGAGGGCGGCTGGTCGATGACCGGTGGCGAAAGCAGCGTCGTGCTGACCCAGCCCGGCAAGTCGGCACAGACCTGCCACGCCTGATCCCCTGATCCCGGCCGGCGGACATTGTCCGTCGGCCGTTTTTGCGTCCGCCGCTTGCCTTGGCCGTTCCCGGGCGGCACGCTGAGCGCATGGCGACGATCGCGATCTACAGTCTGAAGGGCGGCGTCGGGAAGACCACGCTCGCGGTCAACCTGGCATGGTGCGCCGCCGCGAACTCGTCGCGGCGCACGCTGTTATGGGATCTCGACCCGCAGGCGGCAGCGACCTGGCTGCTCGGCGGCGCCACCGGCGACCGCGCGCAGGCGGTGTTCTCGAAGGACGTCGCGGTTGCGGCGCAGGCGCGGCCGACGCGCTATCCCAAACTCGACCTGATCGGCGCCGACGCCTCGCTGCGGCAGCTGGATCAGCTGTTCCACGACCTCGACAAGAAGAAGCGGCTGTCCCGGCTGCTCGGCGACCTGAAAGCGTATGACCGCGTGATCCTCGATTGCCCGCCGGGGCTGACGGAAACCGCGGATCAGGTCATGCGCGCCGCAGACCTGATCGTCATCCCGGTGATCCCGTCGCCGCTGGCGCAGCGCGCCTATGCCGAGGTCGAACGGCATCTGGGCGGCCGCGCACCGCTGATGCCGGTGCACGTCATGGTCGACCGCCGCCGCGCGCTGCATGCCGAGGCGCTGGCCGCCGACCCCGACTGGCCGGTGGTGCCGATGTCGAGCGCGATCGAGGGCATGGCGGCACGGCGCGAGCCGGTCGGGGTGTCGGCGCCGCGATCGCCCGCCGCGAAGGCCTTTGCCGACCTGTGGCGCGCGATCGAACACCGGATCGCGTGATGGAGATGCTCGACCCGAAGCTCGTGCTCGGCGCCTATTCGGTCGGGGTGTTCCCGATGGCCGACGACCGCAACGCCGACAGCGTCTATTGGGTCGAGCCGCGCCGCCGCGCGATCCTGCCGCTCGACGGTTTCCGGTTGTCGCGGTCGTTGAAGAAACGGATCGTCTCCGACCGCTTCCGCGTCACCGTCGACACCGCGTTCGAACAGGTCGTGCAATTGTGCGCGGAAAGCGTCGAGGGGCGACCCGACACCTGGATCAACGCCGGGATCGAGCGCGTCTTCCTGACGCTGCACGCGATGGGTTTCGCGCATTCGGTCGAGTGCTGGGACGGCGACCGGCTGGTCGGCGGGCTCTACGGCCTCGCGCTCGGCCGCGCGTTCTTTGGCGAGAGCATGGTCAGCCGCGCGACGGACGCATCGAAGGTGGCGCTGGCCGCACTGGTCGCACGATTGAAGGCGGGCGGCTTCACCCTGCTCGACTGCCAGTTCCAGACCGCGCACCTTGCGACCTTCGGGACAATCGAGATCGCGCGCGCGGATTACGTGGCGTTGCTGTCCGCGGCGATCGACGGCGTCGTCGGTGGAGGCGTCGGCGCGTCGGGTTCGGCGTCGGCAGCCGGCGACTTCTTCGCGCTAGACCGCGTCGCGGGCCCCGGCTCGGAGGCGGACACGGTGTCCGGCCCGGTCGCGGGGAAGGTCATCGCGCAGCTCTTGCTCCAGACGTCGTAGATCGGATGCTGCACCGCGTTCAGCGCGGGGCGCTCCTTGTAGAGCCAGCCTGAAAACGTCCGCCGCCAATGCTTGTCGACGCCGCGCACGACGACCTGGACGAACGCACCGGTCAGCTGCTCCTGCTCCCACGGCGCGGTGCGTTCGCAGGCCCGCAGGCGCAGCACGACATCGCCGATCCGCGTCGCCTGGCCAGGCTTCAGCGTGATCTCGCGGGTGTCGCCGTTGCGTTTGTTGAGCAGGCCGATCACCGCGACCCGCTGGGCCATCGGCGTACCGCCGTTCGCCAGTGCCGCAGTGCCGGTATCGATCGTCTCGACCGACGCGTCGGCGCGCTCGTCCGCCATCGGCAGATCCTGGTGCGCAGCGATGGTCGGGGTGTTGGCGCCGGTCCAGGCGCGATAGCCGAACCAGCCGCCGATGCCGAGCACCGCGACCAACAGGGCCGCGGCGATCCAGCGTGTCATCCTTCCGGCGTCCACGCTTCGTAATCACCGGTCGCAGCAGCGCGGGTACCGCCCTTTTCGAGCGCGCCGGCGGGGCGATAGGCGAGTGCGGTGCCGGTCAAATTGGCGAGTGCAGGCTTCTGCCAGGCGCGAACCGGCGGCAGCGCGCGATCGGGCACGTCGTCGACCTGGTGATGCAGCCAGCTGAACCACGGTGGCGGCACCCGGCTGGCGTCGTTCGATCCGGAGTAGATCACCCAGCGGCGCGGGTTCCCGTTGGTGTCCTTGCCACCCTCGTAATAGAGGTTGCCGAGCGCGTCTTCGCCCATCTTCGCCTTGCCGCGAAGGCCGAGTTTGGTGCCAAGGGTGGCGCCGTTCCACCAGGTGAAGGTCGATGCGAGGAAGCCCATGGCCGTGCGCTTAACCCGAAGGCTGGCGGGCGGCAACAGGCGATGGGCCGCCACCCGACAAAAGGCGGGTCAGCCCTTGGGCCCGCCCGCCCAGCTCACCCGGTCGCCCTCGGCGATGCCGAGCGCCGCCGCCCTGCCGCCCATGATCTCGAGCACCGCGCCGACCGGCTCACCCGAGGGGATCGGCGTTTCGGAAAACGGCACGGTGTTCTCGGCGATCCGCGCGATCGTGCCGTCGGGGCGGATGTAGACGATGTCGAGCGGGCTAGGCGTGTTCTTCATCCAGAAGCTCGCATCGCGCGGCGCGCCCCCGCCGGCCGGATAGGGCCAGAAGATCATCCCGCCGTCGGGCTTCAGGTCGGTGCGGTACATCAGCCCGCGCTCCTGCTCGGCGGCGCTCTTGGCGATCTCGACCTTGAACGCGTGCGCGCCGTTGGTGCTGGTGATCGTCAGCGGCATCGTCTGCACCGCCGACTGCGCGGTATCGCCACCGCCGCGCGTCGCCACCACCGCGACGCCGCCGGCCGCCCCGCACAGCAGCAGCGCCGCCAACGCCGCCTTGGTCGTCGCGATCATCAGAACTCTCCTTCGACCGCCACCGCGAGCGGACCCTTCCGCCCGTCGACGATCCGCGCGCGCAGCGGCTGATCGGGTTCGACGGTTTCGATGCCGGCGCGGCGCAGCGTTTCCATATGGACGAATATATCGCCGCCATCGCTGTTACGCACCAGGAAACCATAGCCCTTGAGGCGGTTGAACCATTTGACCGCGACCGGTTCGAACGCCCCTGCACCATCGAGCAGCGCGACCGGATCGATCCGGTCGGTCGCGCCGGGCGTACGCGGGACCTCCTCGACCGCATCGGTCATGTCGATCGAGACGATCTCGCGCGCCTGAAAGCCGCGGCCGCGCTGCACCGCCATCGCCGTCACCCGCGCCCCTTCGGGCAGGCTGCGGCGGCCGTGCGGTTGCAACACCGAAAAATGGACCAGGATATCGCCGACATCGACATCGTCGGATACCGCGAAGCCGAACCCGCGGGTGACGTCGAACCATTTGATGACGCCCGACACGGCACGCGCGTCGGCTGCGCCCACGGCTATTACGCCGGCCGGCTCATCGTCTTCCGCTAGCGTCTCGCTACGCATCTCACCACACCCCTTGCGCCGTTGCTAGCACGGTTCGTCGCAGTCGCAACGACCCCATAGTGGCCTCATTCGAAATCTTTCTCGTTCACGTCCTCCGATGGCGCGGCGCTGACGATCCGGCGGGCCAGCGCAAAGCCATGGCCGGCGCGGATCATCGCGCCGATCTGCTTCTCGCGCAGCACGCGGTCTGCCTCTTCCAGGGCATAGGGTCCGATCCGCTTGCGCCGCGCGAACGCCAGCGCCGATGTAACCGCACGGTCGGCGATCGCGGGCGCCACCGCGTCGGTGTCCGCCTCGTCGATCCGCGCCTCGCGCAGCGCCCCTGCGACGCGGCGCCCGCCAAGCCCGCGGCGCTGCATCGCCGCCGCCTTGGCTTCGGCGAACATCCGGTCGTCGACATAGCCGAGCTCCGCCATCCGCTCGGCGATCGCCGCAGCGTCGACCGGCTCCCCGTCCCAGCCGCGCTCGCGAATCTTGCGCACCAGATACTCGGTCAGCTTGCCGCGCGAGGTCGCGAACCGTTCGACATAGCGCAATGCCAGCCGGTCCAGCGCGGCGGCGTCGAGCGGCGGGATGACGCGGCGCTCGCGCTGCGCCTTTGGTTGGTTAAAGGTCACGCCATCATTGTGCCACAGTGACAGTCGAATTTAAACGCCACGGCCTGTCAGGGCCATCTAATGGCGACGCGCGTTACGCAGCGACGCCATGATGAAGAACAGGGACTGCGATGACCAACCTCTCGGTGAGCAATGCGGACCCGGTCCATGCCACCCCGACCGCAGACACGCTGCCGCGCTGCTTCGCCGATTTCGGCACGCTGGGCGAGGCGCTGGACTATGCCGCGACCGGCAGCCGCGGGCTGAACTTCCATGATGCTCGCGGCGCGCTGGTGCGGCCATATCCGTTTGCGGAACTGCGCGCCGATGCGCTGGCGATGGCCGACCGGCTGATCGCGGCGGGCGTGGCGCCCAAGGACCGCATCGCGCTGGTCGCAGAGACCGGCCCGGAATTCGCCGCGCTGTTCTTCGGCGTGGTCTATGCCGGCGCGTGGCCGGTGCCGCTGCCGCTGCCGACCTCGTTCGGCGGGCGCGAATCCTATATCGAACAGCTCCGCGTGCAGCTGGCGAGCTGCGATCCCCGGATGCTGATCTTCCCGCCCGAACTGGCGCAGATGGCGAGCGAATCCGCGCGGCTTGCCGGCGTCGACGGAGTGGACTGGTCCGAGTTCGCACAGATCGAAGCGCCCAAGGCGACCCTGCCTGAGGCAAAGCCCGACGATATCGCCTATCTCCAGTACAGCAGCGGTTCGACCCGCTTCCCGCACGGCGTGATCATCACGCATGCCGCGCTGCTCAACAACCTCGCCGCGCACAGCCACGGCATGGAAGTGTGCGACACCGATCGCTGCGTGTCGTGGCTGCCCTGGTATCACGACATGGGTCTGGTCGGCTGCTTCCTGTCGCCGGTCGCCAACCAGGTCTCGACCGATTACCTTAAGACCGAGGATTTCGCGCGTCGCCCGCTAGCATGGCTCGACCTGATCAGCCGCAACGCGGGCACCACGCTCAGCTATTCGCCGACCTTCGGCTACGACATCTGCGCGCGCCGCATGTCTTCGCAGACCAAGGCGAGCGACCGCTTCGACCTGTCGCGCTGGCGGGTGGCGGGCAATGGCGCCGACATGATCCGGCCGGACGTGATGCAGAACTTCGTCGATGCGTTCGCCGATGCCGGTTTCAAGGCGACCGCGTTCCTGCCGAGCTACGGCCTCGCCGAGGCCACGCTGGCGGTGTCGCTGATGCCGCCGGGCGAAGGCATCCGCGTCGAACTGGTCGAGGAAACCCAGCTCTCGGGCGGCGCGCACGGCAAGGACCGCCCGCAGCGCTACCGTGCGATCGTCAATTGCGGCAAGCCGGTGCGCGACATGGTCGTCGAGATCCGCGAAGAGGACGGCACCCCCCTGCCCGAGCGTGCGATCGGCAAGCTTTGGTGCAAGGGCAAGTCGGTGATGGTCGGCTATTTCCGCGACGACGCCGCGACCGAAGCGTGCATGTCGGACGGCTGGCTCGACACCGGCGACATGGGGTATATTTCCGAAGGTTATATCTACATCGTCGGCCGCGCCAAGGACATGATCATCGTCAACGGCCGCAACCACTGGCCGCAGGACATCGAATGGGCGGTGGAACAGCTCCCGGGCTTCAAGGCCGGCGATATCGCAGCGTTCGCGATCACAACCCCCGGCGGCGAGGAAACCCCCGCCGTGCTGGTCCAGTGCCGCAGTTCCGACGAGGCCGAGCGCGTCCGCCTGCGCGACGAGATCCGCGAGCGCGTGCGATCGGTCACGGGCATGAACTGCGTGATCGAACTGATCCCGCCGCGCACCCTGCCGCGCACCAGTTCGGGCAAGCTGAGCCGGGCGAAGGCGCGCAACCTGTACCTGAGCGGCGACATCAAGCCCTACGACATCGCTGCCTGAAGCGCCCCCGCCACCACTCCGAGTCGCGTTAGGCGCGCATGACCTTCCTGCCTGCCCCGTCCCTGTCCGCGTCCCCGGCCCGCGGCGGCCGCAACCTGACGCAGGGGATGCTCGACACGGTCGGTCGCGCGATCGTCACGGGGGCGTATGACGGCGTGCCCTTCCCGACCGAAGCGCAGCTGACCGAACAGCACGGGGTCAGCCGCTCGGTTACCCGCGAAGCGGTCAAGATGCTGACCGCCAAGGGGTTGCTCAGCGCCCGCGCGCGCGTCGGCACCGTCGTACAGCCGCCGGCATCGTGGAACCTGTTCGATACCGATGTGTTGCGCTGGCTGCTCGAACGGACGTTTTCGGTCGAACTGCTGAAGCACTTCACCGAACTGCGCCTCGCAATCGAACCCGAAGCCGCCGCGCTCGCCGCGCGCCACGCGGAGGCGCATCATCTGGAGCAGATTCGCGGCGGGCTCGATCGGATGCGGAATGCAGACAGCGGCGGCGACGACCCGCTGGACGCCGACATCGCATTCCACGTCGCGATCCTGCAGGCATCGGGCAACCCGTTCTACGCCCAGTTGCGCGAGATGGTCAGCACCGCGCTGAAAACCTCGATCCGCCTGACCAACCGCATCGCCGGCCGCAACGCCAACATCGTCGATCATGCCGCGGTATGCGACGCGATCTGCCGCCGCGAGCCGGACCTCGCCCGTGCCGCGATGAAGGCACTGATCCAGGACGTCCTCGACCTGATCGATACCGTCGAATAGTCGACCGGACCGATCCAAATCGGCTGCCGCGTTAAATTATCATATTATTACTTGCCGTCGCACAATGTGATGATATTGTCATGTCATCGCACTTCGCAAATGAGGGCGATGTTCAGGTGTGCCGTACGAGCAACGCCGGACAACAACAGGGAACCGGCGTGCGCTGCACGACGGTAAAGGGAGAGGATAATGAGCATTCGCAAGAATGTACGCGTGCGTATGGCCGCGACCGTATCTTGGACTATGCTGGGCGTCGCGCTCGCCGTGACCGGAACCGCTTGGGGGCAAGCGAATCCGGTAAGTCAGGGCGGCACGATTTCAGATGCCGGCAGCGACAGCCAGGCCAATACCGATGTCGTCGTGGTCGGCTCGCGCGCCAGCCAGCAATCGGCCAACACCCGCAAGAAAAAGGCCAAGACCGCGACCGATTCGATCGTCGCGGACGACATCGGATCCTTTCCCGATCGCAACGTCAACGAGGCGATTTCGCGCATTCCGGGCGTCGCACTCGGTCGCAACGAGTTCGGCGAGGGCGACTCGGTCGCGGTACGCGGCAACGGTCCCGATCTGACGCGAGTCGAACTCGACGGTATCGGCGTGCAGAGCACCACCGGCCTTGCGCTCGGACCAGGCGGCGGGCGTAGCGCCGATCTTCGCGAACTTCCCGCCGAACTCGTGAAGAGCGTCGACGTCGTCAAGGGTTCGACCGCCGACATGACCGAAGGCTCGCTGGGCGGCACGGTGCAGATCAAGACGCGGACCGGCCTCGACTTCGCCAAGCCGTTCCTGTCGGTGCGCGCTGGCGCAGGTCAGAATTCGCTGGGACGCGATTGGACGCCGGATGCCAATGTGGTCGCAGCCAGCCGGTTCTTCGACAACCGGCTCGGCATCATCACCAGCGGCAGCTATTCGAAGCTGCAGAACAACGGCCACGGTTTCGAGAACACCACCAGTAACAACCGTGGCTATTCGCGGCTGTTCGATTTCGACCAGTCGCCCGAAAAGACGTTCGCCTACAATCCCAGCACGATCGGTACCGATGCGGCCGACGTCCTGTTCGCCAACAGCACAGAAACGCCGCGCTCGCTGGTCACCAAGTCCGCCGGCGCGCAGACCAAGGCGCAGTGCCTGACATTGTTCCCCAACAACCCGACCGGCACCACCGCGCAGCGGTCGCAGCGTATCCTCGAACAGCAGAGCTGCCTGAACCAGTGGAACGACGCGACGCCGTCGCTGATCCGCAACTTCATGAACACCCAGACCGACCAGCGCTATGCGATCGACAGCCGCATCGATTTTCGCGCGACCAGCGAACTGACGCTGTTCGCCAAGGGGACGATCGGCAACCGCAAGGTCCACGACCAGAATCGCAGCCGCAGCCCCGTCAATCTGTTCAACCAGAACCTCAACGGCACCTTCGTCGACACCGCCGCCGGGTACCCGCGCGTGCGCACCGTCGCACCGAACTCGCCGGCGGGCTATTACCTGTATGACGGCATCAACAACGTCGCCAACAACGCCACCATCGGCAACGTGCTCAACGTGGTCCCGGGCAGCATCAAGGTCGATTCAAAGCACAACGTCACCGCAATGACGCTGACCAACAATTCGGTGAACATCGACCAGATCGAGAACACCATCGATACCAAGACCAAATATGCCCAGACCGGCGCGGAATATCGCGGCGAGCGGCTGGAGATCGATGCGATGGCGGGCCTCACGCTCGCCACCTCGAGCCGCAACGACAAGCGCACCGCGCGCAGCTATGCGTACGGCGATGCGGCGCTGACGCTGCAGCCGAACGGGCTGTGGAACGTCGGCCTGCCGTCCAACTACGACGACACCAACCCGGCCAACTTCGTCCAGCTCAATGCGCCTGCGTGCATCGGTGGCGGGTCGGCACCGACCTGTACCGGCCAGGCAGCGGTCGCTGCGGGGCCGAACGGGCCGGCGACCCCGCTGTACACCGTCGGCCAGATGCCGCTGACGACGCCGTCGTTCGGCGTCTCCTACTCGCCTGCGCTCGGCGAATCATCGGAACGGATCGCCAAGCTCGACGTCAGCTACAGCACCGAAGGGCTGATCCCGTTCATCAACCGGGTCAAGGTCGGCGGCATGTACCGCAAGAACAAGCTCGATCGCTGGGGTGGCGGTGGCTACACCGTCTCGAGCGCGGTCGGTACGTTCGGCCAGCCCGGCTATGTTCCCGCGGTCATCGTGCCGACCGTCAACGTCCGCGGCACGCTGCGCGCCTGCCAGCCGACCGCGGGATCTTCCGCGGCGAACGGCCTGTCGTGCAACTTCGGCTTCGTACCCAGCACGAACCCGGCCGCGGTTCGCTCAGGGGTCGACACCCTGACCCCAGCGGCATTGCAGGACCTGTTCGGCCGGACCTCGGAAGACAGCGATTCGAAATATTTCGGCGGCCTGCCCGATCGCGGCAACCTGCCCGACGCGTGGCAGGGCATCCGGACCGACCAGCTGTTCGACGCGCTGGGCGCCGCGCAGTTCATGAACTTCGACTGCCTGAAGAGCTGCGCCGGCAGCGACGGCAAGATGTATGATCAGCCCGTCACCCGGGTCCGCGAAGAGATCAAGAACGTCTATGCGATGGCCGATTTCGAACAGCAATTGCCGTTCGGCCTGCTGTTCAACGGCAATGTCGGCGTCCGCGGCGTGTTTGCCACGGTCAAGGGCTCCGCGCTGCTGACGCTGACCTCGATCCGGCCCAACAGCGCGTTCAACCCTATCGATCCGAACAACGCCGGCGGCATCACGACGCAGAGCTTCAGCCAGAACGTGACGCTGAACGCAAAGACGTCGGACTGGCTGCCGTCCGCCAACTTCAACCTTTGGGGCTTCAACGAAAGCCTGGTGTTCCGCCTGTATGGCGGCAAGACGGTGGCACGCCCGGCGATGGACAGGCTGATCTCGGGCGGCACGTGCACGATCGACGAGCGCAGCTTCCTCGACACCTCCGACGAGGACATCTTCGGTTGCACCGGCCGCGTCGGCAATCCGGGGCTCAAGCCATTCACGGCATGGAGCTACAATGCCAGCCTGGAATGGTATGCGAACCCGGACACGCTGTTCTCGGTCGCCTATGGCAAGCTAGACGTGAAGATCGGCAGCCCGATCAACGTGACCCGTGTCGCCAAGCCATTCGCGGGCAGCACGCAGGTCGATCCGGCGACCGGAAAGTCGATCGCCGACTATGAGTTCAACTACCCGACCTTCGACAACGGCCCGGGCTACAAGCGCGACATTTGGGAGTTCGCGGTCAAGACCGCCTTCACCCAGCTGCCCTGGATCTTCAAGCACACCGGGCTCGACAGCAACCTGTCGATCCTGGCGTCGGCGGTCACCTCCGGCCAGCAGGATCCCGAGACCGGGGACGTGATGGCCCCGCCGAACGAGTCGCGCTACTACATGAACACCTCGCTCTGGTATGACGACGGCAAGCTGAATATCCGTCTCGCGCACCAGCGGCGCAGCTCGACGTTCACCTGCATCACGCCGTGCGGCGGCAACACGACCGACATCAACTATCCGGGCGAGCAATGGACCAACGTCCGCCTCGTCGCGCCCGGCTACAACCCCGGCGTGCCGCGGTTCAACGACAGCACGACGTTCATCGACGCCAAGGTCTCGTACAACATCAACCGCGCCATCCAGGTCTATGTGGAGGGGCGCAACATGACCCGCGAGGCGCAGACCGTTTCGGCCGGGCAGTATGTCCCGTTCGGCGACGGTTCGCCAAAGATTTCGCGGCTGACCTATGGCGGGCGGCGGATCATGACCGGGGTCCGCGTGCAGTTCGGGCGGTAACCGCAGAGGTTCCGCGGCGTCGGGGAAAGTCCCTAACGCCGCGGTAACCCTGTTCGGGAACGCGTCCGCCAGCACATCAAACTAGAATGGGTGTGTGACCACGCGTTCATCCCTTTCAACTCATCCGCGGCCCGGCCCGGCGTCGATCAGCTTCCGGACCCTCGTCGGTCTGCGCGAGGGGTCGGACGCCGCCGAATGGGGTCGCATCCGCGCGACCCAGCTGACCGCGGGCCGCCGACTTGCGCTGTTCCTGCTCGCGGTGAACCTGGCCGGCGTCACCGCGACGGTCGCGCTGATGACCAGCATTGCGCCGTTGTGGGGGCTGCTCAGCTGGGGCGCACTGGTCACCGCCGTGGCGACGACGGTCGCCTTCCGCCGACTGGCGACGCGCCACCGCGGCGACGGCTATGCGACCATGCACGACATGCGCGACACCGCGTACGAAGGCGTCTGCCTGGCCGCGATCTGGTCGGTCGTGCCGCTGTATTTCTGCAGCCATTCGCCGTCGGGCACCACCGCCGGGCTGGGCGTCGTCCTGACCATCCTGATGACCGCGGCGAGCGTGGCGATGGCACCGCTGGTGCTCGCGACGCTCGCCTTCCTCGCCGGGCTCGGGCTCGCGATCTGCGCGCAGCTGGCGGCTTCGGGAACCTATGGGGCGGCGCTGGGAAGCTTGATCTTTACGATGCTTTTGATGGTGGTGTGCATCACCCGGGCGCGGTCGCTGGTCGTGATCCGTGCGGGCGAAATCACGCTGGAGGAACGCGACGAAACCGTCAGCCTGTTGCTGCGCGAGTTCGAGGAGAACCGCGCCGACTGGCTCTGGGAAACCAACGCATCGCGCCGGGTGATCAAGGCGTCGTCGCGCTTCGCCTATGCGTGCGGGCTCGACCCCATCACGATCGAGGGCATGCCGTTCCTCCAGGTGCTGGCAGGCCCGAACTGGGAGACCGGCACCTTCCCGCCCGGGCTGCACGCGCTCGCCGAAAAGCTGAAGGCGCGCGAGAGTTTCCGCGACCTGCGGCTGCCCGTGCAGATCGGCGGCGAGGAACGCTGGTGGCAGATCTCGGCGTCGCCGCGGTTCGGCGACCAAGGCAAGTTCTGCGGGTTCCGCGGCGTCGGCTCCGACGTCACCGAACAGCGCGCATCGGCCGACAAGATCAACCGGATGGCGCGGTTCGACACGCTGACCGGGCTGCCCAACCGGCTGATGGTCAACGAGACGCTGGTCCGCGCGATGGCCGAGGCGGACAAATGGCGCGGGCGTTGCGCGTTCATGATGCTCGACCTCGATCGCTTCAAGGCGGTCAACGACACGCTGGGCCACCCGATCGGCGACCGCTTGCTGGGCCGCGTGTCCGAGCGGCTGGAACAGCTGATGACCGACAACACAATGTGCGGTCGGCTTGGCGGCGACGAGTTCGCGGTGGTGATCCGCGACGCGTCCGATACCCCCGCGGTCGAACGGCTGGCGCACAGCATCATCGAGCTGTTGTCGCGGCCGTACGAGGTCGATCAGCACACGCTCTACATCGGCGCCAGCATCGGGCTCGCGATCGGCCCCCGCGACGGACGAACCTCGGAAATGCTGATCCGCTCCGCCGACCTCGCGCTGTACCGCGCCAAGGATGCCGGCCGCGGCGTGTTCCGCACCTATGAACCAGAACTCCACGTCCAGGCCGAGGAACGCCGGGTGCTGGAAATGGCGCTGCGCAGCGCGGTCGACAAGGGCGAGATGTACCTGGTGTACCAGCCGGTGGTCGATGCTGGGTCGGGGCATCTGCGCGGGTTCGAGGCGCTGCTGCGCTGGACCAGCCCGGAGTTCGGTCCGGTCTCGCCGGTGAAGTTCATTCCGCTGGCGGAGGACGCCCGGCTGATCGCGCCGATCGGCGCCTGGGTGCTGCGTACCGCGTGCGAGGAGGCGGCGCGGTGGCCGTCGAACATCCGCATCGCGGTCAACGTCTCGCCGGATCAGCTGCAGAACCCCAACTTCGTCACCACCGTGACGAGCGCGCTGTCGAATACCGGGCTGTCCGCCGAACGGCTGGAGCTGGAGGTGACCGAGAGCGTGTTCATGCACGAGGGGCTGGGCGCGACCAAGGTCCTGGAACGCGTGCTCGACCTAGGCGTGCGGTTGAGCCTGGACGATTTCGGCACCGGCTATTCGTCGCTCGGCTATCTCAGCCGCACGCGATTTTCGTCGATCAAGATCGACCGCAGCTTCGTGCAGGACGCCGCGAAGGGGGTGCGCGAGGCGATCGCGATCATCCGCGCAGTGGTGGCGCTCGCGAAGAGCCTGGGGATGGCGACCACCGCCGAGGGAGTCGAGACCGAGGCCGAGCACCAGATGGTCCAGGAGTTCGGCTGCACCAAGGTCCAGGGCTTTTATTTCGGCCGGCCCCTGCCGGTCGAGGAGGCCCGCGCGCTGGCTAGCCGTCGGTGGGATGAGTCCGCGGCGGCGTGATTGTCCGGCGGTGTCGCTGCGTCGTCCGCCTTCCTTCGTCCGCCTTCCCTCGTCTTCCCTCCTCCCTCCTTCGTCATCCTGACGAAAGTCAGGACCCAGAGCCACGGGCGGCGGCGCTCGTAACTCTGGGTCCCGGGTCAAGCCCGGGATGACGGCTATTGCGTAGCGAACGGCCGACTACTCAGCCGAGCATACCCTGATAGGTCGCCGGAGGAGTCGGCAGCGTTGCGCGGGCGACCACGCCCCCGGCGATCACGATCGCCAGACCCACCGCCGCCGCCCTTGCCAGCCCCCGCGGCACCGCACGGCCGTCTGCCAGCAACACAAGCGCAACCGCCGTCGCGACCATCGACCAGAGGTGATAGCGCAGGTCCGACGCGATGCTGAGGACGCCAAAGCTCACCTCCAGCGCCACCGCCGACACCAGTAGCGCCAGCGCCAAATCGCGCGCCGGTGCGTGTGGACGTCGCGCTGCCACGGCCAGCGCCGCTACCGCCGCCACCAGCCAGGCGATCGGCCACCCAAGCGGGGTCTCTACCACGCCGCGGGTCACCCCCTGCCATCCGCGCGCGACCACGCCTACGCGGCCCAGTCCCAGCGTGTTCGGCTCGGGCTCGGCAGGCGGCGCCGCGTTGGGCCAATGGACCGGTACCAGCCAGCGCTCGGTCGAATTCCAATGCGCCAGCCGCTGGCTCGCATAGGCGACCGGGTGGTGCAGCATCGCGTCGACCAGCGTGGCGTAGAGCTGCCCTACCGGCTGCGCGCGCAACCGCGCCATTGCTGGCCCGCAATGCGCATCGTCGCCCAGCGGATCCCAGAAGAACGGTTTCGCGCAACCGCGCGCGACCACCGCCTGCGCTTCCTGTGCGGTCAGTCCGATATGCGTCGCGTCGGGCACCCTAGAGGCGATGCCGGCGAGGTCGTACAGCGCCTGAGTCCGCTCGACCCCGCTCGGCGCTGCACCCAGCACCCCGTGATTGATGACGGGCGAGACGGCGAGCACCGCCAGGACCGCGACCAGTCCGGCGCCGATCCTGGCGATCGGGCGCGCCGGGATCATCATGACCACCAGCGGCACCACGAGGAACACCGCGTTGGCGCGCACCAGTATCGCATAGCCGAGCAGCACGCGGATCGCCGCGACGGCGGCCGGCGGGATGCGCAGGCCGCGCAACCGCCACCATGCGACCAGCCCGGTCGCCGCCAGCACGGCGCCGACCAGTTGCGCGTCCTTCAACACGACGATCTGCCAGCCGAGAAACGGCGGCAACGCCCCCAGGCACAGTATCGCGATCGCGCGACGCCGCGCCCCCACCTCGCCCAGCGCCGCGGCGATCAGCCCGAACCCCGTCCAATAGGTCGCGAGCTGGAGCACCAGCATCGGTGCCGCGCCGGGTCCGAGCGGTGCCAGCAGCGCCCATAGCCGGACCATCACCGGCGGGTGCCAGTCGTCATAGCGGCCCGACAGCACTTGCCGATATTGCGCGATGGTGTCGTACATCGCCACGCCCGGCCACGCCGCGCCAAGCGACAGGACGAACAGCAGCGCAGCCGCGGCCGCATACCGCGAGCGGGACGACGGCCGCGGGGGTTGCGCACGCCCCGCCGATCCCGTCACCCCGGACCTGTTCCGGGGTCCATCGGACGACAGGGGCATCGCGTGAGGTTCCACGGGCGGAGTTTGCGGCACCATCGACCCCGGAACAAGCCCGGGGTGACGGGCAGTCACCTCAGTAATGGATCGCCCGGCCGTAGGCGGCGAGGACGCTCTCGTGCATCATCTCGGACAGCGTCGGATGCGCGAACACCGTTTCCATCAGTTCGGCCTCGGTCGTCTCGAGCTGGCGCGCGACGACATACCCTTGGATCAGCTCGGTGACTTCAGCGCCGACCATGTGCGCGCCGAGCAGTTCGCCGGTCTTCGCGTCGAACACCGTCTTCACGAAACCTTCGGCC
Organism: Sphingomonas sp. R86521; assembly: GCF_042466235.1. Taxonomy (NCBI): domain Bacteria; kingdom Pseudomonadati; phylum Pseudomonadota; class Alphaproteobacteria; order Sphingomonadales; family Sphingomonadaceae; genus Sphingomonas; species Sphingomonas sp. R86521. The sequence continues at coordinate 2,976,660 of NZ_JAXHBY010000001.1, forward strand.
TCACCGAGAGCGATCGCCTTGCCGTTGCCGATGAAGGGAAACTTGCCGACCTTCAGCTCGTAGCCCGCTTCCTTCGCCTTCGCCTCGGTCATGCCGACGCTCGCCACCTGAGGACGCGAATAGGTGCAGCCGGGGATGTTGGCCTTGTCCATCTGGTGCGGCGAACCGCCGGCGATCTTCTCGACCGCGATGATGCCCTCATGGCTGGCCTTGTGCGCGAGCCAGGGCGCGCCGGTGACGTCGCCGATCGCCCAGATGCCGTCGACATTGGTGCGGCCATAACCGTCGGTCTTGATGTGGCCGCGGTCGGTCTCGACGCCGAGAGCCTCCAGTCCGATATTCTCGGTGTTGGGGACGATGCCGATCGCGATGATCGCGTGGCTGAAGGTCTCTTCCAAAACCTTGCCGTCTTTCGCCTTGATCTTGGCCGTGACGCCGTTCGCCGACGGGGCAAGACCTTCGAGACCGGTCTGGGTCAGCAGCTTGATGCCCTGCTTCGACAGCGCCTTGTCCATGAACGCGGAGACTTCCTCGTCCTCGACGGGCAGGATCCGCGGGAGCATTTCGACGATCGTCACGTCGGCGCCCATGTCGTTGTAGAAGCTGGCGAACTCGACGCCGATCGCGCCCGAGCCGATGACCAGCAGCTTGGTCGGCATCTCGGTCGGGACCATCGCGTGGCGATAGGTCCAGATCCGCTCGCCGTCAGCCTTGGCGAACGGCAGGTCGCGCGCGCGCGCGCCGGTCGCGACGATGATGTTCTTGGCTTCGAGTTCGACCGTCTTGTCGCCCTGCTTGACCGACAGCTTGCCCTTGGCCGTAACCGTGCCGACGCCTTCGACGACGGTCACCTTGTTCTTCTTCATCAGGCCCTTGACGCCCGCGTTCAACTGGCCGGCAACTTTCCGCGAACGATCGACGATCTTGGCGAGATCAAAGCCGACATTGTCCGCCTTGAGGCCGTAGCTCTCGGCGTTCTGCATGTAGTGGTAGATTTCCGAGGTGCGCAGCAGCGCCTTGGTCGGGATGCAGCCCCAGTTGAGGCAGATGCCGCCGAGCCGCTCGCGCTCGACGATCGCGACCTTGAGGCCAAGCTGGCTCGCGCGGATCGCGGCGACATAGCCGCCGGGGCCGGAGCCGAGGATCACGAGATCGAATGTGTCAGCCACAGCAACAGTCCTTCTTGGAATTTCAGGCAGTGAGGGGCGGCACGGGCCGCGGCTTGCGGTCGTCGCCGACCGCAACGAAGACGAAGCGGGCCTGCGTCACCTTGCAACTGTCGTCGCTGTGCCGCGCCCGGCGCCACGCCTCGACCTCGATCGTCATAGACGTACGGCCGACGGCGGCGAGGCTGGCATAGACCGACACCTCGTCGCCGACCACGACGGGCATGTGGAACTTCATCGCGTCGGCCGCAATGGTGACCGCGCGGCCGCCGCTGCGCCGCGACGCGACCGAGCCGGCGGCAAGATCCATCTGGCCCATCAGCCAGCCGCCGAAGATGTCGCCATACGGGTTGGCGTCGGCGGGCATCGCGGTGACGCGGATCGTCGGCGCGATGTCGGGGGGAAAGTCGGTCATCGTACGGCCTTGTCTTCCGACCACGCCCGCCGCAGCGGTCCGATCCCCATCAGCAGCGTCGCGACCATCGCGCCCGCGCCGCACCACCAGATCACGTCCCATCCCAAGGGATAGGACCATGCCGCCGCCCAGGTGATCGCCACCGCCGCGGCAAGCCCCGCCGCGACGTGCAGCGCCTCGACGAGGGTCCGGCGCGGCATCTCAGGCCAGCATGCCCAACGGCCGCTCGACCAGGTTCTTGAACGCCTTCATGAACTGCGCGCCGTCCGCGCCATCGATCGCGCGGTGGTCGAAGCTGCCGGTCGCCGACATCACGGTGGCGATGCCGAGCGCGCCGTCGATCACGTACGGACGCTTCTCGCCTGCGCCGACCGCCAGGATCATGCCCTGCGGCGGGTTGATGACCGCATCGAACTGGGTGATGCCGAACATCCCCATGTTGCTGATCGACGCGGTGCCGCCCTGATATTCCTCAGGCTTCAGCTTGCCCTCGCGGGCACGGCCAGCAAGGTCCTTCATCTGCGTCGCGATACTCGACAGCGAGGCGGTGTCGGCGCCGACGATGATCGGCGTGATCAGGCCGGACGGCGTACTGACCGCGACCGAGATGTCGGCGCGACCGAACGTGATCAGCTGGTCGGGCGTGAACATCACGTTGCACGACGGCACCTGCATCAGTGCGACGGCCTGCGCCTTGATCAGCAGGTCGTTGACCGACAGCTTCACGCCGCGGCTTTCGAGGCTGGCGTTCAGTTCGCCGCGAAGCTTCAGCAGCGCGTCGAGGCGGACGTCCACCGTCAGGTAGATGTGCGGCACGGTCTGCTTCGATTCGGTCAGGCGACGCGCGATCGTCTTCCGCACGTTGGTGAGCTTGGTCGATTCGTACGGCACGTCGGGGATCGCTGCGGGTTTGGCTGCCGCGGCCGGTGCGGGTGCAGCCGCCTCGGTCGGTGCTGCCGACTTGGCAGGTGCGGCACCGGCCTTTGCGCCATCGATGTCCGCCTTGACGATGCGTCCGTGCGGTCCCGAACCGGTGACGCCGCCCAGGTCCACGCCCTTGTCGGCGGCAAGGCGCCGCGCCAGCGGGCTGGCCTTGATCCGTTCACCGCTCGACGACGCGGGACCGGCGTCGGCCGGGCGACCGTGATCCTCGGCCTCGCTGACGGTGCGGTCGACCGGTGCCGATTCGGTGCCGGTGTCGTTGGGGTCGGTCGGATCGGGCTTGGCTTCCGATTCCTTAGCGGCAGGCGCCGGAGTCTCGCTCTTGGTCGACGCGCCGATCGACGCGACGTCCTCGCCTTCCTCGGCGAGGATCGCGATCACGGTGCCGACCTTCACGTTGTCGGTACCCTCGGCGACCAGCACCTTGACGATCGTACCTTCGTCGACCGCTTCGAATTCCATCGTCGCCTTGTCGGTCTCGATCTCGGCCATCAGGTCGCCGGACTTCACGACGTCGCCTTCCTTCACCAGCCATTTGGCGAGGGTGCCCTCCTCCATGGTCGGCGACAGGGCGGGCATTTTGATCTCGATCGACATGGAAGTCCCCAAGGCATTACGTAACGGCACGCCTACTCGCCCCGTCGCCCGCCCGGGTCAAGGGCCGGGTCGGGGTCGCGGACTTGCATGGGGGCGATAACCGGGCCACCTACGGCCCCATACGGGGACAGTTTAATGCGCATCTATCTGGTGGTGATCGACGAAAGTCCCGAGGCGGGAATAGCCCTGCGCTTCGCCGCCAGACGCGCGGTGAAGACCGGCGGCGGCGTCGAGATCCTGACGATCCTGCCGCCACAGGAATTCATCGCGTTCGGCGGCGTGCAGGCGACGATCGAGGAAGAAGCGCGGCTGCATGCCGAGGGCCTGGTCGCGGGCGCGGCGGGGACGCTGCTCGAGGAATCGGGGCTGCGGCCGTCGATCGTGGTGCGCGAAGGCGATGGCCCGAAGATCATCCGCGACATCATCGCCGCCAACCCCGATATTGCCGCGCTCGTCCTGGGTGCGGCAGCCACCGGCGCACCAGGCGCGCTGATCGCGCATTTTTCGGGTACCGACGCGGGCACGCTGCCGGTGCCCGTGATGATCATCCCGGGGTCGCTGACTCGCGAAGCGATCGACCGGCTCAGTTGAAGGACGTTCGTATGACGCAATTCCGAATCGCCGCGCTGGCGCTATTCGCTGCTACCGGCGCGCAGGCGATGCCGCAGGCCGCCGCGCCGATCGCGACCGTCGACATCCCCGCCTCGACGATCGTCCCCAGCGAAACCGATCTCGCGCGCACCTATCAGGACAAGGCGCAGGCCGACCCCGACCACGCGCAGGCCTGGACCGCGTGCGCCGCCGCCGCGACCAAGCGTAGCGCGAGCCCCGCCGAGGCCGACGATTATGCGGTGCAGATGGCGAAGGTGCTGAAGCTGATCGTGGCGGACCCGAGCCGGTCGCCGTGCGAGGACGCGATCCCGCCGGCGTTGTGGGCCGCTGCGGGTGGCGCCAAGCCGACCGCCGCCAGGGTTGCAAAGCCGGCACCCGTCGCGGTCGCGAAGCCCGTCCCGCCCGCCGAAGCCGAACGCCTCCGCCTGCAGGAAGAGGCCGCCAAGGCCGATGCCGCCGAACGCGAACGCGTCACCGAATTCAACCGCCAGGCCGCGGCGCGCGCGAAGGCCGATACCGACAAGATCCTGGCGGACAAGCAGGCGGGTTTGCGCGCGCGCGAGGACTATCAGACGGCGCAGGCGCAATATCAGACCGACAAGGCGCGCTCGGATGCCGCGCTTGCGGCTCAGGCGGAATACGACCGCCAGATGCGCGAGTACCGGGCGAAGTACGGGAAATAGCGTCCGCATCCCCTTGAGCGCCCGCCCCGAACGCGTCACGATCCGCGCATGACCCTGCTCGCCCTACCGTTGCTGCTCGCGGCCGCCTCGCTCCCCGCCCCCTCCCCGGAGCGCCTCAAAGCCACCGTTACCACGCTGGTCGGGTTCGGGACGCGGCACACCGCGTCGACCACGACCGATCCGAAGCGCGGCATCGGTGCGGCGCGCAACTGGGCCGCTGTGCAGTTCAAGCAGATCGCGCGGGGCTGCAACGGCTGCATCACCGTGGAGCGCATCGCCCGCCCCTTTACCGGCCCGCGCGCGCCGACCGGGGTGGTGGTCGAGGACGTGCTCGGCATCCAGCGGGGCCGCGACCCGAACCGTGTCGTCATCGTCGGCGCGCATATCGACAGCCGCGTCACCGACGTGATGAACGCGACGTCGGATGCGCCCGGCGCCAACGACAATGCGTCCGGCGTCGCGCTGGTGCTGGAGGCCGCACGGCTGCTGTCGCGACACAGCTTCGACGCGACGATCGTCTACGCGGTGTTCTCAGGCGAGGAACAGGGCCTGTGGGGCGCCGAACTGCTTGCCGACACCGCAAAGGCGCGGGGCTGGCGAGTGTCGGCGATGCTCAACAACGACATCGTCGGCAACACCATCGGCCAGGGGGGTGTCAAGATCGACGACCGCGTCCGGGTCTTTTCCGAAGGCATCCGCGCATCCGAAGGCGAGGTCGCGCAGCAGGGCCGTCGGGCCGAGGGCGGCGAGGACGATGGCCCCAGCCGGGCGCTCGCCAAGGCGATCGACGGTGTCGCCAGGACCATTCCCGACGGCCTCGACGTGATGCTCGACCGCCGCCCCGATCGCTTCGGCCGCGGCGGCGATCACGAACCGTTCCTGAAACTCGGCTACCCCGCGGTGCGCTTCTCGGTCGCGGCGGAGAACTGGGACCGCCAGCACCAGGACCTGCGGACCGAAGCCGGGGTCGCGTATGGCGACACCATCGACGGCATGGACTTCCCCTATCTAGCGAAGGTCACCGCGATCAACGTCGCGACGATCGCACGGCTAGCCGCAGCACCCGCAGCACCGACCGACGTCTCGATCGCAGGGGCTCTGTCGCGCGACACGACCGTCAAATGGGCCGCGGTACCCGGTGCGGCCGGATACCGCGTCCGCTGGCGCCGCAACGACGCGCAGGACTGGACCGGCACGCGTGACGTGCATGACACCACGACGGTGCTGACCCAGGTCCCGGTCGACGACAACTTCGTCGGGGTGTCGGCGCTCGGTCCGGATGGTGCGGAGAGCGTCGTGACGTTTGCAGGGCGAGAAGGACGGAAATGATCCCGCCGCCGCAACGATATCGTCAGCGCGGCAGCATTTTGCCCTTCCACCGCTTCTTCCAGACCCGGTGCGGCCGTGCGCGGGGCGCCGCGTCCTCGTAATATTCGGTGGTCGTGGTGGTGACTATCGGGGCGGACTGCACCACCACGGTGGTCGTCGATCCGCCAGCATAGCCGGCATAGCCGCCGCTGGTCGTCGTCACGGTCGTGACGCCGTCGGGCGAGACCCAGGATCCGCCCGGCGGACCGCGATAGACCGGCACGGCTGGTGGCGCGTAACCGCCGCCATAGGCCGGCACGGGCGGCGGAGCATAGCCGCGCCCATAGCTCGCCCCATAGGCTGGCGGGACCCCGCGACGGCCGCGATCCTGGCTCCGGTCGATCGCATAGCCCGCGGCCGCGCCGACGCCTGCACCGATCAACGTGCCACCCAGCCGGTTGCCACGCCCCGCGATCACGTTGCCCGCGACGCCGCCGACGACACCACCGATCACCGCGCCGCCGACGCCGCTGTCGCGCTGGCGGTCGTCGCCGCGCTGCCTGTAACCGCGGTCGTCGCCGCCGCGCTGGTAGCCGCGGTCGTCAGGCCCCGCATAGACCGAGTCGTCGGCATAGGCCTCGTCATAGCCGCCGCGATACCCGCCGTCCCAGTCGAGCCCGCCGACGGTGTCGTACACCGATCCGCGCCCGTCGATCAGCACTGCGTCGTCGTAATAGCGTGCCCAGTTATACCCGGCGTTCGGCCGCGTCAGGCCGTAGCCCGCCCAGTCGGAGATATAGAAGCGCGGCGACACCCAGTAGCTCGGCACGGCATAGCCGCGATACGGGCGGCGATACGCGCTCCAGCCGCCGGGCGCGTTGGCCCCGCCCCACCAGCGCCCGCCGATCCGGCTGCCCCAGCGCTGTCCGCGGACCTGGCCCCGGTCCGGGCCGCGAACCTGCCCCTGAACCTGGCCGCCGTGCTGGACGACAGGCCCAGGTCCGATCGGGCGGACCTGCGACGGACCGCGGCCGGGCATGCCGTAGCTCGCGCCGGGCCGCTGCTGGGCGTCAGCCGATCCGGCTGCGACCAGCGCCAGGGCTCCGCTCGCGATCAAAAGGCTCCGCATCATGGTGTCTCCCTGTTCCGCCGTGCGCGTCCGAGTCTCGGCCAAACGTCGCATGTGTTAACACGCTGCTTACCAAACTCGTTTCACCGCGGCCAGCACCCGCGCTGTCCCGAAACGGGCCGAAACTTTAGGCTATGCGAGAAGCCAGCACCGCCATCAGCGCCTCGCACCCTGCGGCATCCTCGGCGTCGAACCGCGCGGGTTCGGGGCTGTCGAGGTCGAGCACGCCGATCAGGCGGCCGTCATGGACCACCGGCACGACCAGTTCGGAACGGCTGGCGGCGTCGCAGGCGATGTGGCCCGGAAAGGCGTGGACGTCGGCGACCAGCTGGGTCTGACGCGTGGCCGCGGCGGTGCCGCACACCCCCTTGCCGAGCGCGATGCGGATACAGGCGGCCTTGCCCTGGAACGGCCCGAGCACGAGTTCGCCACCATCCGAATCGGCAACTGCGCGGTAGAAGCCCGCCCAGTTCAGATCGGGCAGATATTCCCAGATCAATGCTGCGGCATTGGCCATGTTGGCGATCGCATCGGGTTCGTCCGCGGTCAGCGCATCGAGCGCGGCGGTCAGATCGTGGTACAGTTCGGCCTTGCTGCCGGCGGATATGTCGAATTGATACATCGCGCCCATATGCGGAGCGATGAATAGCGGAACAAGCCCGGCCGGACGCGGTGGATGGGTCCGCCATCCATCCCGCGCGTTAGGGACCCGACGATGACTTTGCCCCCCGCCATTCCCGCCGCGACGCTGATCCTGTTTCGCGAGCGCGACACCGGACCGCCCGAACTGCTGATGGTCGAGCGCGCGAAGGCGATGGCGTTCGCCGCCGGCGCGCTGGTGTTTCCCGGCGGCCGCGTCGATCCCGGCGACTACGCGCTTGCCGGCGATGACGACGAAGCTGCCGCGCGGATCGCTGCGATCCGCGAGACGATCGAGGAGGTCGGGCTGGCGATCGGGCTGGACCCGGCGCCCACCGCGATCGCGCCGATGCGCGCCGCGCTCCATGCGGGCGAACCGTTCGCCGCCGTGCTCGGCAGCGCGCACCTGAGGCTGGAGACGCTGGAGCCGTTCGCGCGCTGGCGACCGGCGCATGCGCCGTCGCGGGTGTTCGACACGCGGTTCTACCTGGCGCGGCTACCTGCTGATGCGCCGCCAGCCAGCGTCGATGCGACCGAGAATACGCGGCTGTTCTGGACCAGTGCCGCCGACATTCTCGCCGAAGCGGATGCCGGTCGTGCGACGCTGATCTTTCCGACCCGCCGTACGCTCGAGCGGCTGGCGCGGTTCGCGAGCTTCGAAGCCGCGGTGGCAGATGCACGCGCGCACCCGATCCAGACGATCACGCCGTGGATCGAGGATCGCGACGGGGTCGATCACCTCTGCATCCCCGACGGGCTCGGCTATCCGGTGATCACCGAACCGCTGACGGACGTGACGCGCGGCTGATGCGGACGGTGCGCCTGGCGATCGGCTGGCTGGCCGGACTGGCGTTGCTGGCCACGCTCGGCTTCGTGCTGTGGGCGAGTGCGCGCGGGACGCCGCAGGATTTGCCATGGACGCCGCTCGACCTCGGCCAGCCTGCGGGGCTGTTCACCGGCCGCAAGCTGACCGCGCTGACCGAGGATTTCGCGCAATGCCGCGCGCTGCTCGACCGGGCGGGGGTGCGCTACACCGTGCTGCCGCCCCGCCACGACGGGCAATGCGGCTATGCCGATGGCGTCCGCTTCACACCCGGGGGATCACGGCGCATCGGCTTCGTGCCGGCCGGACTCGGCGTCGCCTGTCCGGTCGCTGCCGCGCTGTCGATGTGGGAATGGGACGTCGTGCAGCCTGCCGCGCAGGCGCAGTTCGGCGCGCGTGTCGCCAGCATCGATCATTTCGGCAGCTATAATTGCCGCCGGATCTATGGCCGCGATGCCGGGACCTGGAGCGAGCATGCCACCGCCGACGCGGTCGATATCGCCGGTTTCCGACTGACCGATGGCAGACGCATCACCGTCGCGCGCGACTGGCAGGGCGACGGGCCGAAAGCGCGGTTCCTGCATGCGGTGCGCGATGGTGCGTGCCAGCTGTTCGCGACGACCCTGTCCCCCGACTACAACGCCGCGCATGCCGACCATCTGCACCTCGACCAGGCCAATCGCGGCATGGGCGGCTGGCGGGCGTGCCGTTAATTCGCCAGCGAGGTGCCGGTGTCGACCTTCTCGACCCAATAAGGATAGAAAGCCGGTTGGCGGTTCGACCAGCCCGATGCCGTCGCCGCCGCTTCGCTGATCGACTGCAGCAGCTTCCGGCGCAGTTCGGGGTGAAGATGCGGCAGGGCGGCCGCTGCGCAGAACGCCGATGGCAGCCAGGGCCGGACTTCGGCGCCGATCAGCCGCTCGTAAAGGAACCGGAACGCCGAGAAGGTCGTCAACCGCCCCTGCCCCAGATCGAACGCCACCAGCGTGACCATCGGGCCGAGGAACGGTTCGATCGCATCGAGGCCGCTGTCGTCGGGCACGATCGCGCGCAGCGCGGGCAAGTTCGCATAGATCCGCGCCTGAGCCCGGATGCTCGCCGCCTCGACGACATCGCGCGACCACCGTTCCATGGCATCGTCGCGGTCGAGCCCGATATCGAGCGAGCGGCGGATGTAGCGCTGAGTCGCGGCCGGAAAGCCGGCGAATTCCTTCATCTCGGCGAGCGTCATCGAGCCTTGCGCCGGTCTCATTCTGGAAGCCATGTCGTCACCCCGCCCTCAAAGGAACTGGTAAGACCATACGCCCAGGTTGGTTAACGGGCCCTGAGCGCGCCATCTCACCTTGACACCATAGCGACATGGAAACTGCTGCATCGCAACATGCTATGCGACGAAGCGAGCGAGAAAATCTGATGGCGACGCCAATTCGGCTGGCGCATAAAAAAAGCGCCGGCCCGTGGGGGCCGACGCGTTCGATCTTGGTATCTTCAGGTCACGCCCGCTTGTGCGTCAGGCCCTTCTCGGCTTCCGGATCGTACCCTGACGAGTCCGGTGCGTCGGTGCTTGCGCCCGGCTGGGTCTGTGCGGGCGGATCGCTGCCGTCCATCGACTCGTCCAGCGCGTTGTCCAGCCGCGCGTCGGCGCTGTCGGGGTTCTTCTGCAGACGCTTGGCGATCGACTTGTCCTGCCCTGCATCCTGACGCGGATCGCGGCCGGTGTCCTCGTCGGGCGCAACCGACAGGCTGTCGAGTGCGCGTTGGTCGATATCCGGCATAGCGAGTGTCTCCTGTAAACTTGCCGACATCAACGTTCCGCGCCGAACTGCGTTCCTACGTCGCCGACGGATCCACCACGGTTACCCGCACGACCTGTTCGTAGAGTTGGGCTTGGCCGAACACCGTCATGAACGCGATGTCGGTGGCGTCGCGGCCGATACAGACGCGTGCGACGTCGCCGCACGACGCCATCCGCGTCGCGTCGACCAGCCGCCAGCCGCCGTCGAGCCACAGTTCGGCGACCGCGTGGAAGTCGGGCGGATCGACGCCCGGCGCATAGGCCGACACGCACCGCGCCGGGATCCCGCCAGCACGCGACAGCGCGACCAGCAGATGGGCATAGTCGCGGCATACGCCTGCCCGCGACGCAAAGGTGTCGAGTGCGGTGGTCTCGCCGCTGCTCGTGCCCATCCGGTAGTCGAGCGAGTCCGTCACCCATGCCGACAGCGCCGCCGCCAGCGGACCACCCTCGAGCCCGGCGAACTCGCGCATCACGAACCCCTCCAGCCGGTCCGACTGGCAATAGCGGCTGGGCATCAGGTACGCGGTCAGTTCGCCCGGCAACATCCGCGGCGGTGTCGCAGGGTAGCGGTCGAGCTCGACCTTCTCGCGCGCGACGTCGACGATCGCGCGATATTCGGCGACCAGCCGGCCATGCCCGCGCGCCCAGCAGCGTTGGCCGATGCCGTCCTCGCCCGGCACCGCACGGATCGGCGATTCGGACCAGATCGTCAGCTGTTCGTCGACGATCCGCTGGTCGGCCATCGCCGCCGCCTCGATCTGCAGCAGCACGTCCGCACTCCCGGTGATGCCGTAATCCAGGCGCACGTCGATCGTCAGGCGCATCGCGCGCAAATCCTTTGATGTGGGGGGCACACGAAAAAGGCCCGGCGGTTTCCCGCCGGGCCCTTCCCTGAAACGCGTTACAGGCTGGTATCAGTTACGGCCGCTGCCGAACAGACGCAGCACGAACATGAACATGTTGATGAAGTCGAGATACAGGCTGAGCGCCGACATGATCACGACCTTGCCGACCATGTCGGTACCCGCAACCTGTGCGTACAGGCTCTTGGTCCGCTGCGTGTCATAGGCGGTGAGGCCCGCGAACAGCAGCACGCCGATCGCGCTGATCACCAGGCCCATCACGCCCGACTGCAGGAACATGTTGACGATGCTGGCGACAAGCAGGCCGACCACGCCGATGATCAGGAACGTCCCGAACGCCGACAGGTCACGCTTCGTGGTGTAGCCATAGAGGCTCAGCGCCGCGAAGCCCGATGCGGTCGCGAAGAACGCGCCGGCGATCGACGTGCCGCTATAGACCAGGAAGACCGTCGACATCGACAGGCCCATCAGGACCGCGAAGCCCCAGAACATCGCCTGCATCGTGCCGGTGCTCATGCGCGCCTGGCCAAAGCTCATGCCGAACACGATCGCGAGCGGTGCGAAGATGATGACGTACTTCAGCAGGCCGCCACCCATCATGATCTGCGCGGCGGGCGAGGATTCGCCACCCCATGCGAACAGCAACGCTACGATGCCCGACAGTAGGACCGCCGACGCCATGTAGTTGTAGACGGAAAGCATGTAGGCGCGGAGACCCGCGTCATATGCTTCGGTACGGGCTCCCGTGGCCGTCGCTCCGAACGGCGCGGCGCGGGGCCGGGGATCAGACCAGTTAGCCATTGTGAAAAACTCGCTCCTTTGTCCGGCTTGATGCCGATAGACCCAAATATCGCTCTTTCCCCAACCCTTTTCAAGGTGAACGGTTGCAACCCCCCGCCCGTGTCGGGTTAAGCATGCCCCGGTCATGATCCGCCTGTTCGTCGCCCTCCGCCCGCCGCCTGCGATCCGCGCGTCTCTTGCCGCGACGATGGACGGGGTGATCGGCGCGCGCTGGCAGGACGACGACCAGCTGCATCTGACGTTGCGCTTCATCGGCGAGGTCGAGCGGCCGGTCGCGGAGGACATCGCGGCGGCTATCGGCCAGGTCCATGCCGAAGCGCCGGTCGTCGCGCTGAACGGCGTCGGCCGGTTCGAGCGTCGCGGCGCGACCACCGCGTTATGGGCCGGGGTGACGCCGCACGATGCGCTGGCTGCGCTGCACCGCAAGGTCGACCAGGCGTGCGTTCGTGCCGGCCTAGTGGCTGAACGGCGCGCCTATCTGCCGCACCTGACGCTCGCCCGGCTGGCGCGCGGTGCCGCCGGGCCCGACGCGGAACGCTGGATCGCGACGCATGCCGGCCTGTCGAGTGCACCGTTCGCCATGCCGCATCTCGTGCTGTACCAGAGCGTCCTGACGCGAGAGGGTGCACGCTATGAACCGGTGATGCGCCAGCCGCTCGGAACCGCCGACCCGACGACGGGTTGGCACTGAACAACAGGGAGAACGACGATGCGGATTGCGACATTGACGATGATCGGCGCGGCGACGATCGGTCTGGCGGCGTGCGACAAGGGCGGGATGGAGACCGGCACACCGATGGCGGGCGGGCAAAAGGCTGTCGCGATGCTGCAGACCGCGGCGGGTACCGATGTCGGGCGCGCGACCGCGACCGAAGTCGGAGGCGGCATCCGCTTCACGCTGGATGCCAAGGCGATGCCCCCCGGCACGCACGGTGCGCACATCCACATGGTCGGCCGCTGCGACGCCCCCGACTTCACCACCGCGGGCGGTCACTGGAACCCGACCGGCGCGAAGCATGGCAGCATGAACCCGCAGGGACCGCATGAGGGCGACCTGCCCAACCTGATCATCGGCACCGATGGCCGCGGTACGATCGGCATCACCGTTCCCGGCGCGACGATGGCCGGGCTGCTCGATGCCGACGGTGCGGCGTTCGTGGTCCATGCCAACCCGGACGACCTGATGACCGATCCTTCGGGCAACAGCGGCGGCCGCATCGCCTGCGGCGTCTTTGCGCCGGCGTGACGGCCGCCTGCGTTCGTCATCCCACCCTTCCGTCATCCTGACGAAAGTCAGGATCCAGGGTTACGGAGTGCAGCGCTCGTAACCCGGGGTCCCGGGTCAAGCCCGGGATGACGATGGCTTTTAGGATCACGCGAAGGCTTCAGGATCAAGAAGCCCTAGATCGCCTCCCCGGCCGCCCTCGCCCTTGCCTCCCGGGTGGCCTCGGCGCCCGGTGCCAGCCGATACGCCGCGATCGCGCTCGTCAGCGTGATCGGCGTCACGACCAGCAGTGCCAGCATCCCGGTCGACAGGCTGCCCGTCAGCGTCGAGACCCGCCCCGCCAGATACGGCCCGAGCGCCAGCCCGATCAGCGTCGTCCCGATGAAGAACGTCGCCGTCGCCGCGCCGCGCATCCGCGGCAGGACCATGTCCTGCGTCGTGGCCGCCGCTGCCCCCAGCGCACACGCTGCGGTGATCTGCGCGAAGAAGATGCCGATCGAGAACGGCACCAGCCCCGACGCGGTGAACGCCAGGATCAGGAACGGCACCGGCACCACCGCGCCGAAGATCACCACCAACAGCCGCCCCGCCGGGTTGGTCCGCCGCAACCGGTCCGACACCACGCCGCCGATCGTCAGCCCCAGGAACCCCGCCATCGCGCCGAGGCCGCCGACCAGCAGGCCCGCCGACGACGGCGTCGCCCCCAGTTCGCGCAGCGCATAGGGCGCCGCCCAGAAGCTCGCGGCATAGCTGAGGAACGCGTTGCAGCCATAGGCGACGACGGTGCAGAGGAACGCCGGCGTCCCGACGATCAGCGCGAAGGCCGGCGGATCGCGGCGTTTCAGCGCACAGCTCCACGAGAACACGGCATAGACCCCGATCCCGACCGCGACCCATTGCGGCCACGGCTCGCCGATCGATACCAGCGCCAGCACGACCGCGACCACCGTCGCCAGCCCGGCAAGATTGATCACGAACGCGCGCACACCGCCCGCCGCGGCGCCGATCAGCGTCAGCGGCGGAACGATCGTCAGCAACTCGCCGGCAAAGGCGCGGAACGGCGCGGGGTGCTTTTCGGGTTCGGGCAACCCCTCGACCAGTCCGCGGATCGGTTCGCGCAGCGTCGCCACCCACAGTGCCAGCAACAGGCCCGGCAACCCGACCGCCATGAACGCGGCCTGCCATCCGACCAGCCCGAGCGGGCCGCCGTGCGGCCAGGCGCGGTTCCAGCCCTGCACGATCAACCCGCCAACGAATAGCGAACAGCCGCCCCCGACGAACAGCCCGGCGGAATAGATCGACAATGCGGTCGCCCGCAGCCACTTCGGAAAATAGTCGGAGATGATCGAATAGGCCGACGGACTCGCCGTCGCCTCGCCGACGCCGACCCCGATCCGCGCCGCCGCCAGATGCCCGCCGGTGCGCGAGAAACCGGAGAGCGCGGTCATCACCGACCATAGGGTCAGCCCGATCGTCATCAACCGGACGCGGTGCCAATTGTCCGCGAGCCGCCCCAGCGGGATCCCGAACAGCGAATAGAACACGCCGAACGCGGTGCCGTACAGGAACCCCAGGTCCTGGTCCTTCAGCCCCAGGTCGCGCTTGATGTCCTCGGCGAGGATCGAGATGATCTGCCGGTCGACGAAGTTCAGGACATAGACCAGGAACAGGATCGACAGCACGTACCAGGCGTAGCGCGAAGCCTTTGCCTCGGACTGTTTCGTATCGATCTCCGCCATGAGCCCTCCCTGCGTTTTCGAACACAGGGTATCAGAGCATGCCTCGCTACAGAAGGGCTTTCGCGTGGACCGGGTACGTCAGTGCGCGGAAGCCTGCGCGCGACGGCCCGCACCCTGTTCGAGCCGCCGCAGCAGCGCCTCGATCGACGGCGGGCTGGTGGGCGCGGCACGGAGCGGGCGGGACATCGGGATCGGTTCGATCGGTTCGGCGAACACGGGCTCCGGCTCGGCCTCCATGACCAGCTCGGGCGCGCATTCAGCCGCGAACGTCACGACCGGCTCGGGCGCGCGTTCGACCACCAGCGGTGCAAACGGCAGCGGCGCCACCGGCCGCATCGGCTCCATCGGCACGGGCAGCAGCGCGGCGGGATCGAACGCCGCCAGCGGCTGGTCGAGATCGGCAGGGATCGGTCGCTCGGCCGCGGTCGGCACCACGTCCATCAATGGCATGCCGAGGTCCGCGGACGACATCGGCCGGCGCGGCGGCGCATCGGGATGGGCATCGGCGCGGCGGATGACGGGCACGCCTTCGGACCGCACCGGCTTCACCAGGAAGCCCCCCGGTCCGAACAGCAGATACAGCGCCGCCCAGGCCACCGCGGCGAACAACAGGCCGCTACCCAGCGCCAGCAACGCCCGCGCCGTGGCGCCGAGCGGCGGCGCCGCGACCGGCAGCAGCGCGGAGATGCCGCTGTTCGATACCAGCGACTCGAGTAGTTCGGCCGGCACCGCGACGAAGCAGATCGCGGCGAGCACGCCGACGGCGAGGCCGCCGTACAGCGGAAGGGATCGCATCAGACTTTGGCTGGTGAACGCTGACATGAGACATCCAATGAAGCGGCCTGGACCAACCGCTGGTAAACCGGTTCGTAACGCAAAATGTTTGACGACCAGTTACGCTCCCGCTCGACGAAGGCGCGCGCCACCGTACGCCGCGCATCCCAACCCGAGCGGTCCGCGAACATCGCCGCCAACGCCGCCGCGATCGCACCGGGATCGTCGGGCGCGAACAGCGTCCCGGTCTTGCCGTCGCGGATCAGCTCGCGGTGCCCGCCGACATCCGACGCCGCGACGAGTCGGCCCTGCGCCATCGCCTCCAGTGGTTTGAGCGGCGTGACCAGATCGGTCAACCGCATCCGCTTGCGCGGATAGGCGAGGATGTCGACCAGCCCGTAATAGCGCTCCACCTCGGTATGCGGCACCCGTCCGACGAAGCGGATCGCAGCCGCCACCGGCGATGCCGCCGCCTGCGCACGCAGGGCAGCGTCCATCGGCCCGCCCCCGACCAGCACCAACCGCGCGTTCGGCCGGACCGCGACCAGCGCCGGCATCGCCGCGATCAGGTCGTCCAGCCCTTCGTAATCGTAGAAGCTGCCGATGAACCCGACGACGTCCTTGCCGTCGAGATCGAGCTCGGCGGCCAGCGCATCGTCGCGCGGCGGGACGGTGCCGAACAGGTCGAGGTCGACGCCGTTGGGCGAGACGATGATCTTGCCCGCATCGATGCCGCGCGCGACCAGATCGCGCCGCAGCCCGTCGCAGATCACCGCGACCCCGCCGGCGCGCCGGACCGCCCAGGTCTCCAGCGCGCGCGTCGTCCGGTAGCGCAGCGAGCCCTCGGTTCCGGTGCCGTTGCCGACCGCGGCGTCCTCCCAGAACGCACGAATCTCGTACACCAGCGGCAGGTTGCGCCGCCGCGCGACGATCAGCGCCGCCAGCGCATCGATCACCGGCGAATGCGCGTGGAGGATGTCGGGGCGAAAGGCATCGACCGCCGCCTCGATCCGCTTGGCGAACGCGCGAATCCCCGCCAGCTCGCCGATCGGGCCCGCTTTCGCCGGCGCCAGCGTGCGGTGGAAGGTCAGCCCGTCGACCGCCTCGACCGACGCCTCCGCTGCGCCATGCCGCGGCCCCGTCACCGCCGCCACCGCCCAGCCCTGCGCCTCCTGCGCCTTCAGGATCGCGCGGGTGCGAAACGTGTAGCCGCTCTGCAACGGCAGGCCGTGATCGAGGATATGGAGAATGCGCATGGCGACTCCCTGCCACCTTTTGGTTTAACGGCGCGTCAACCGGCTCGCGCTACGACGGGCCTTCGTTTCAGCAGGGCCGTACCATGATCGACAATCTCGCGCTCGGCCTGACGCACGGCCTGATGATGCTCGCCGCGTTCCTGCTGCTGAAGCGGCCCGACCTCGATTCCGAACCCGACGCGAAGGCGCCCCCCGGCAAGGCGAAGAAAGAGCGCTTCGGTGCGTGACCTCGCGTTCATCGCGTTCCTGCTCGGACTATTCGGGATGGGTCTTCGCCGGCCGTTCCTGCTGGTGCTGGTCTATGTCTATATCGACATCGTCTCGCCGCAGCGGCTGACCTATTACCTGCTCAACGCCGTCCCGATCTCGCTGATCGCGGTGGCGCTGGCGGTCGGTGGCTGGGCGATCGCCGACGACAAGCGCGATACCCGCGTCGCACCGCGCCAAGGGCTGATCGTGCTGTTGCTGCTGTATTGCTGGGCGACCACGATCGCCGCCGACTTCCCGGTCGAGGCGCTGGAGAAATGGGACTGGGTCTGGAAGGCGCTGGCGTTCGCGGCGTTCCTGCCGCTGACGCTGCGCACGCGGCTGCGGATCGAGGCGCTTTTGCTGTTCATGATCCTGTCGGCGGCATCGATCATCATCGTCGGCGGCATCAAGACGATCGCCAGCGGCGGTGGCGGTTATGGCCAGCTCAACCTGATGGTCGACAACAATTCCGGGCTGTACGAGGGAAGCACGATCAGTGCGGTCGCGGTCGCGATCGTGCCGCTGATCTTCTGGTTCATGACCCACGGCACGATCTTCAAGCCCGACTGGCGGGTGAAGACCTTCTGCCTCGCGCTGGTGTTCGCGTGCCTGCTGATCCCGATCGGCACGTCGACCCGCACCGGACTGCTCTGCATCGCGCTGCTGGCGCTGCTGTCGTTGCGCGTCGTCAAGCGCAAGGGGCTGTATATCGGGGCGCTCGCGGTGCTCGGACTGATCGCAGTGCCGTTCCTGCCGTCGAGCTTCACCAACCGGATGAACACGATCCAGACCTATCAGGCGGACGAATCGGCCGCGACCCGGCTCGCGGTGTGGAAATGGACGATCGACTACGCCAAGTCGCATCCGTTCGGCGGCGGCTTCGAGGCGTATCGCGGCAACCACATCCGCTACGACCTCAAGACCGTGGACGGCAGCGCCCCCGCCGCCGGTCCCAAGGTCGAGGTCGACAAGGCGCGTGCGTATCACAGCGCCTATTTCGAGATGCTCGGCGAACAGGGTTATTTCGGGCTGGCGCTGTGGCTGGCGATCAACCTCATTGGGATTATCCGGATGGAGATCCTGCGCCGCCGCTACCGCGATCCCGAGGGACCGTATCCCTGGGCGGGTCCGCTCGCCGCCGCATTGCAGAGCGGGCACATCGTCTATCTGCTCGGCGCCGCGTTCATCGCCATCGCCTTCCAGCCGTTCATCTACATGCTGATCGGCGCGCAGATCGGGCTCGATACCTATCTGGGGCGCAAGCGCAGCGAGGAAAGCTTCCGGCCGATGCGGCGGGCTACGGCGCCGCTTCCCGCATGACCGAATTGCGCGCGCTGACCAGCGTCCGCGGGATCGCTGCGTGGTTCGTCGTCCTCTACCATATCCGCCTGTCGATCGCCGGACTGCCGCCGGGCCTTCGCGACGTCCTTGCCAAGGGGTATCTGGCGGTCGATTTCTTCTTCCTGCTGTCGGGCTTCGTGATCTGGCTGACCTGGCACGAACGATTGCGCGCGCGTGGCAGCGTGGTGCCGTTCCTGCGCAAGCGCATCGCCCGGATCTGGCCGCTCCACCTGGTCATTCTCGCCGGCGCGGTGACGCTGGCGCTGCTGTTGAAGGCGACGGGTAGGCCCGGTTCGACCGACTATCCCTTCGCCGAATTGCCGCTGCACGTCCTGCTGGTGCAGAACTGGGGGTTCACCGATCGGCTGACCTGGAACGATCCGAGCTGGTCGATCAGTGCGGAGCTCGGCGCCTATCTGCTGTTCCCGCTGCTCGTTCGCGCCGTCGACTGGCGCCGCGTGCCGACACCGGTATTGCTCGGCATCGCGGCTGCGATCCTGTTGCTGCTTCACGTCGCCATGGGTGCGCCGACGCTCGGCACCGGCATCCCCCGCTTCGGCCTGCTCCGGTGCATCGCCGAGTTCGCGACCGGAACCATTGTCGCTGCGCTTTGGCTGCGGTGGAGAGGCCGGGGTCGAGCGCCGATCGTGGCCGGCACGGGGTTGGTGTTGCTGATCGCCTGGCTACTGGGGGCGCCCGAGACGCTCGTCGTCCCTGCGGCGTTCGCGAGCCTGTTGCTCGTCCTCGCCCTCACCAGCGGCGCGCCAGGCAACCCGCTGGAAGCACGCTGGCTCCACTACCTCGGCGAGATCAGCTACGCGACCTATCTCGGCCATTTCATGCTGTGGGTGGTGTTCAAGCTGGCGTTCGTCAGCGATGCGAGCGCGGTGCCGGCGGGGTTGATCGGGCTGTATCTGGTGCTGGTGTTGGGAGCGTCGATAGCGCTCTACCATATGGTAGAGCGCCCGGCGCAACGCTGGATCAACCGGCGTTAGCAACCCCCTCCTAGTTTCCCCGCGAAGGCGGGGACCCAGACTGGGCTCCCGCCTTCGCGGGAGAACAAGGAAGAGCAAGCCGTCAATCGACCGGTTCGTCCGCCAGTTCTTCTTCGAGCGCGGCGATGATCGCCTTGTTGAACGCGGGGATATCGTCGGGCTTGCGGCTCGTGATCAGGTTGCCGTCGACCACGACTTCCTCATCGACCACGTCGGCACCGGCATTCTCGAGGTCCGTCCGGATCGACGGAAAGCTCGTCAGCGTGCGTCCGTCGATCACGTCCGCTTCGGCGAGCAGCCACGGCGCATGGCAGATCGCGGCGACGATCTTGCCGTCCTCCATGAACTCGGTGATGATCTCGATCGCGCGCTCCTGCTGGCGCATCGTGTCCGGGTTCGCGACCCCGCCCGGCAGCACCAATGCGTCGTAATCGTCGGTATCGACCTCGTCGAGCGTCAGGTCGGGCGTGATCGTCTCGGCCTTGTTGATGTCGCCCTTCATGCCTTGGATCGGGTCGGTCTTGATCGACGCCAGCGTCACTTTTGCGCCGGCCGCTTCCAGGGCTTTCTTGGGTTCGAACAGTTCGACGGTCTCGAAACCGTCGGCGGCTAGGAACAGGACGCGTGCCTGCGAAAGATCGGCCATGTCGTATCTCCAGTGAAGTCTCGATCCGAGAACACACGGACGGCGCCGGGCGTTCCGGAACGATGCGCTCCGCCGAACATTTCGAAAGGCCAGAGGAGCGACGCATTTGGCGACCAGGATCGTATATTCCGATGACTCGAAACCGGGGATCACGCGCAAGAAAATCCGCGGCAACTGGGGCTATTGGGACGCCAACGGCGACCGCATCACCGACCGCGACGAAATCGACCGGCTCAACGCGATCGCCCTGCCCCCCGCCTATCGCGACGCCTGGTTCTGCCCGAAGCCCAACGGCCATATCCAGGCGGTCGGCTGGGACGAGAAGGGTCGCAAGCAATACCGCTATCATCTCGGCTTCCGCGAAGCGCAGGAGGCTGCGAAGTACGAACGCTGCGCCAATTTCGGCCATGCGCTGCCCAAACTGCGCAAACGTGTCGAGGCCGACCTCGCCAGCCGCAAGCTCGGCCGCGACCGCGCCGTCGCCGCGGTCGTCCGCCTGCTCGACACCGCGCATATCCGCGTCGGCAACGAAGCCTATGCCGAGGCGAACGAATCGTTCGGCGCAACCACGCTGCGCAAACGCCACGGCGCGGTCAGCGGCAGTACGCTGAAGCTGCAGTTCAAGGGCAAGTCGGGCAAGGAACGCACGCTGAAGGTCGCCGATCGTGCGCTGGCCAGCGTCGTCAAGAAGATGGCCGACCTCGACGAACAGCATCTGTTCGCCTGGCTCGACGATGCCGGCGACGCGCATCCGGTGACGTCGTCGGACGTCAACGCGTATATCAAGGCGGCGACCGGCGAGGACTTCACCGCCAAGCATTTCCGTACCTGGGCCGCCAGCGTCACGGCGTTCGAGGCGCTTGCCGGTGCCGAACGCGACCTCAGCCTCAAGACCCTGCTCGAACCGGTCGTAGCCAAGCTCGGTAACACGCCGGCGATCGCGCGGAAAAGCTATGTTCATCCCTCGCTCATCGACCTGGTGAAAAAGGGGCAGTCCGCCTTTCGTACGGCGCTGCGCCTGCCCCGCGCCAAGCGGTATATGACGCGTGAGGAATGCGGGCTGATCGCTTTTCTCGAGGCCGGTACGCCTGCCGCTCCTACGCTGGTGGCGAAGATTGCCGCGCCGATGGCGAAAGCCGCCTGACGAAAGTTAATCCATGTCCAACACCACCGCCGCGGCGAAAGCTCCGCTCATCCAGCCGATCGACGTCCAGGCGCAGTTCGAGACGTTCTTCGCGTCGAGCTCGGAGTGGATCCACACCAACTGGTTGAAGATCCTGATCGCGTTCGCGGCGGGTGCGGTGATCGTCATCGCGTTGCACGCCGCGCGGCGGCTGGGCCGCAGGCTCTGCGACCGCGAGGGCGCACGGTTCGGCTGGGGCAGCGTGGTCGGCCGCGCGATCGTGCGCACCAACAACTTCTTCATCGTCATGCTCGCGGTGAAACTGGTGGTCGGTTACGCCGGCGCGCCGCAGGAAGTGTCGACCACGGTCAATTTCCTGTGGACCGTCGCGTCGGTGTTCCAGGCCGCGATCTGGGCGCGCGAGATCATCCTCGGCTCGATCGAGCATCGCACCGCGTCCGAACATTATTCGGGCGAGGCGCTGCTATCGGCGATGGGGCTGATCCGACTGCTCGTGACGCTGGTGCTGTTCGCGGTCGCGCTCGTCGTGGTGCTCGACAATCTCGGGGTCAACGTGACTGGCCTGGTGGCGGGCCTAGGCGTCGGCGGCATCGCGATCGGCCTCGCCGCGCAAGGCATCTTTGCCGACCTGTTCGCGGCGCTGGCGATCATCTTCGACCGCCCGTTCCGCCGCGGCGACAACATCAGCTATGACAACACCTCGGGCAGCGTCGAGGGGATCGGGCTCAAATCGACCCGGATCCGCGGGATCGACGGCGAAGAACGCATCATCTCGAACAAGAACCTCCTGAACAAGGAGATCCTCAACAACACCCAGCGCAACCATCGCCGCGCGAAATTCGTCATCGGCGTGACCTACTGGACCCCGCCCGAGGTCTGCGCGCGCATTCCCGACATGCTGAAGGAGATCGTCGAGGCGAACGACAAGATCTTCATCCGTGCGGGCTTCACCGGGTTCGGTGCATCGAGCCTGGATTTCGAGGTCCAGTTCGACAGCACCGGCCCGGATTATGCCAGCTTCTACACCGGGCGAACCGCGGTGGGCCTGGCGATCCTGCAGCGGTTGAACGCCGAGAAGATCGACATCGCCTTCCCCACCCAGGTCAATTTGACCGCCGCGCCGGATGGGTCGAGCATCATGCCCTATCCGCCGACTCCGACCGCCCGGCCAGCGGAAGACGCCGCCTGACGGTTTGCGAGCGGGGGGAGCCCCCCCCTTCCGTCATGCTGAACTTGTTTCAGCATCCACCGCGCCTCCAGCGACAGCGTCCGGGGCGGGGTGGACCCTGAAACGAGTTCAGGGTGACGGTGAGGGAAGGGTCAATGGGGGATCAAGAGGGAGCTAAATCCCGCCCTCATCCAGCGACAGCAACGTCGCGTTCCCCCCGGCGCTGGTGGTGTCCACCGACACCGCCCGTTCCGCGCAGAACCGGTACAGGTAGCGCGGGCCGCCCGCCTTCGGTCCGGTCCCGGACAGGCCCTCGCCTCCGAATGGCTGGCTGCCGACCACCGCGCCGATCATCGACCGGTTGATATAGAGATTCCCCACCGCGGCCTCCGCCTCGGTCACTTCGGCAGCCCGCGCGATACGGCTGTGAAGGCCCATCGTCAGCCCGTACCCCTTCGCGTTGACCCGCGCGATCGTCTCGCTGAGCTTGCCCGCTTCCCAGGTCGCGACGTGCAGCACCGGGCCGAACCATTCCTGCGTCAGATCCTCAACCGCATCGATACGGATCAGCGTCGGCGGCACGAACAAGCCGGTCGCCGGAGCGTCGAGGGTCTTGACCCAACGCGCCCGGACGCTTTCGCGGTATCCCATCAACCGGTCGTATGCCGCCTGGTCGATCACCGGCCCGACATCGGTCGCCGGATCGCCCGGATCGCCGATCGTCAGCGTATCCATCGCGCCGGACAGCATCTCGATCACGGTATCGGCGACATCCGCCTGCACCAGCAGCAACCGCAACGCCGAACACCGCTGCCCCGCGGATCGGAACGACGACGCGATCACGTCCGCAACGACCTGTTCGGGCAGCGCGGTCGAATCGACGATCATCGCGTTGATCCCGCCGGTCTCGGCGATCAGCGGCACGATCGGGCGCGTCTCATCGTCAAGCAGCGCCCGCGCGATTTTCCGCGCGGTGCCGGTGGAGCCGGTGAACGCTACCCCCTGGATCCGCGCGTCTGCGGTCAGCGCTGCGCCCACTTCCGGTCCGCCCGGCACCAGCA
This sequence comes from Sphingomonas sp. R86521, assembly GCF_042466235.1. Lineage (NCBI taxonomy): Bacteria > Pseudomonadati > Pseudomonadota > Alphaproteobacteria > Sphingomonadales > Sphingomonadaceae > Sphingomonas > Sphingomonas sp. R86521. Next base: position 3,000,034 of record NZ_JAXHBY010000001.1, read on the forward strand.
CCAGCGCGTCCTCCGGAACGCCCGCCTGATGCGCCAGCCGCACTGCCGCGGCCGCGATCCGCGGGGTCTGCGGCGCGGGCTTGGCGACGACGGTATTGCCGGTCACCAAGGCGGCGACGGTCTGCCCCAGGAAGATCGCCAGCGGGAAATTCCACGGTGCGATCGTCGCCCACACCCCGCGCCCCTCGATATGCAGCGTGTTGCGTTCGCCGGTCGGGCCCGGGAGTTCGATCGACTGCAGCTTGGTGCGAGCTTCGCGGGCGTAATAGCGACAGAAATCCGCCGCCTCGCGGACCTCTCCGATCGCGTCGGGGATCGTCTTGAACGCCTCCTGGACGCAGATCGCCATCAGCTCTTTGCGGTTCGATTCGAGCAGGTCGGCGAGGCGTTCGAGGCAGGTGGCGCGGTCGTCGACCGATGTGCGAGACCACGCCGGGAACGCGGCATGCGCGCGGCCGATGGCGGACGCGACATCATTCCCCTCCCGCTTGCGGGAGGGGTTAGGGGTGGGCTCGCGCTCCACGTCGGCCGCTCCGTTCGAGGAAGCCGGGAGCCCTCCCCCAGCCCCTCCCGCAGGCGGGAGGGGAGTGTTGACCGCCTGCACCGTCGCTTCCAGCGTCGCAACGTCGCTCAGGTCCAACCCCGCCGAATTGCGATGCCCTTCCACCCCGAACAGAGCCACCGGCAACGGAATGCTCGGATGCCGGCGCCCGCCGACCGCCGCGATCTTCTCGACCGGGTCCGCCAGGATCTCCGCCTCGGTCAGCCGCTCATCCGCCAGCTGGTGCACGAAGCTCGAATTCGCGCCGTTCTCCAGCAGCCGCCGGACGAGATAGGCCAGCAGGTCGCGGTGGCCGCCGACCGGGGCATAGACCCGGCAGTGATAGCCGTTCTCGCGCACCAGCCGCTCGTACAGCCCGTCGCCCATGCCGTGCAGCCGCTGGAACTCGAAGTCGCGGCTGTTGCCTGCCCATTCCATGATCGTCGCGACGGTCAGCGCGTTGTGGCTGGCGAACGCCGGGCGGATATTCTCCGCGTCCAGCATGTCGCGCGCGACCGCCAGATACGACACGTCGGTCGCCGCTTTCCGGGTGAACAACGGATAGTCGGCCAGCCCCTCGACCTGCGTCCGCTTGATCTCGCTGTCCCAATAGGCGCCCTTGACCAGTCGCACGTTCATGATCCGGTCGAGCCCGTTCGCCCAGGCGATCACCGGTCGCGCGCGCTTGCCATAGGCCTGCACGGCCATACCGAAGCCCTCCCACCCCTTCAGGCTCGGCAGCGCCGCGACGGTGCCGATGATGTCGAGGCTCATCTCGAGCCGTTCGCTTTCCTCGGCATCGACGGTCAGCGCGATGCCCTTCGAGGCCGCCTGCACCGCCAGCGCCTCGAGCATTTCGGTCAGCGCGGGCACGCACTCGTTCCACCGCGCGACCTCGTAGCGCGGATGCAGCGCGGACAGTTTAACCGAGATCGAATGCCCGGCCGCCGGATCGCGGCCGATGGCGTCGATCGCGTCGGCATAGGCCTTCAAATAGCGCTCGGCATCGGCGTGGGTCCGCGCCGCCTCCCCCAGCATGTCGAAGCTGGCGGTGAAGCCCTTGTGCTCGGGCCGCCGCATGCGCTTCGCCGCCTCGTCGATGGTGCGCCCCATCACGAAGATTTCACCCATCATCTTCATCGCGGCGCCGACCGCCTGGCGGACGAACGGCTCACCCGCGCGCGAGATGAGGCGGCGCAGCGGACCGGTCGTCCCCTCGCCGACCAGCACGCGCCCTACCACCAGGCCCCAGGTCGCCGAATTGACGAGCTTCGAGTTCGACTTGCCCGCATGCGCGCGCCAGTCCGCATCGCCCAGCTTGTCGGCGATCAGCAGATCGGCGGTTTCGGGATCGGGCACCCGCAGGAACGCCTCCGCCAGGCTGAGCAACGCGACGCCTTCGGACGAGTTCAGCCGATATTCCTGCAGGAACTGGTTCACCCAGCCTCTCGACTGCGCCGCACGCAGGTCCGCCAGCAATCCCGACGCGTGACCCATCACCCGCTCGCGCGAATCGGTGTCCATCGCAGCGTGCTGCAAAAGCCCCTTTAGAACTTCGGGTTCGCTCGCTCGGTAGAGTTTCGCCATGGCTTCGCGAGCGGCGGACGTTACGGCAGTCGTCATTTTCCAGCTTCCGGTTGGGTGAGGCTTGCGAGGAACGGGTCCCCGCGCCTAGAGACGCGTGGAGCATTAGCCGTAAACCGCGCACAAGGGGAATCCCGTGGCGACGATCAGCACCGCCGAGATGACCGACCGCATCGGCACCGAAACTCTGTCCGACTGGGTCGAGGTCACCCAGGTCATGATCGACCAGTTCGCCGCGGCGACCGGCGACCACCAGTTCATCCATGTCGACCCGACGCGCGCCGCGCAGACGCCGTTCGGCGGGACGATCGCGCACGGGTTCCTGACGTTGTCGCTGATGCCGTTGCTCGCATCCAAGGTACCGGACGCGCCGGTGGTCGAGGGCACGCGGATGGGGATCAACTACGGCGGCAATTCCGTCCGGTTCCTTTCCCCCGTGCGATCGGGATCGCGAGTCCGTGGCCGGTTTAAGCTGTTGAGCTTCGCCGAGAAGCGACCCGGCCAGTGGCAGGAAACCGTCGCGTTCACCGTCGAGATCGAGGGCGCCGAGAAGCCCGCGCTGGTCGCCGAGTGGATCAGCCAGATCTTCGTCTAACCCATCTTCGCCGCTCCGGCCGTTGCCGGGGACGACACCGAAAGGAAGCCTATCATGCGTTCCGCCGTCATCGTTTCCACCGCCCGCACACCCATCGGCCGCGCCTATCGCGGCGCGTTCAACAACACCCCCTCGCCGACGCTTGCCGCGCACGCGATCCGTGCCGCGGTCGAGCGCGCCGGGATCGAGGGGAGCGAGGTCGACGACGTCGTGCTGGGCTGCGCGCTGCAACAGGGGCATCAGGCGACCAACATCGCCCGCACGTCGCTGCTCCGCGCGGGCCTGCCGGTTACCGTCGCGGGGATGTCGCTTGATCGCCAGTGCGCCTCCGGCCTGATGGCGATCGCGACCGCCGCCAAGGAGATCGTGATCGACCGGATGGACATCACCATCGGTGGCGGGGTCGAGAGCATCAGCATGGTCCAGACACCGCAGATGCGCGTCGCCCCCGACCCCGAACTGATCAAGATGCATCACGACGTCTACATGCCGATGCTGCAGACCGCCGAAGTCGTCGCCAAGCGCTATGGTATCAGCCGCGACGCGATGGACGCCTATGCGCTCCAGTCGCAGCAGCGCACCGCAGCGGCGCAGGCCGCAGGGTATTACGATACGGAAATCGTGCCGGTCTCGGCGACGATGGCGGTGGTCGACAAGGAGACCAAGGAGGTCTCGTACAAGGACGTGACCATTGCCAAGGACGAGGGCAATCGCGCCGACACTACGCTGGCAGGCCTCCAGTCGCTCAAACCGGTGCTCGGCCCCGACGCCACCGTCACCGCCGGCAATGCCAGCCAGCTGTCCGATGGATCGTCGGCGAGCGTCCTGATGGAAGAGAAGATTGCCTCGCAGCGCGGGCTCCAGCCGCTCGGTCGCTATATCGGCATGGCAGTCGGCGGCACCGAACCCGACGAGATGGGGATCGGTCCGGTCGTGGCGATCCCCAAGCTGCTGCAGCGGTTCGGCCTCAAGATGGACGATATCGGGCTGTGGGAGCTGAACGAGGCGTTCGCGGTGCAGGTGCTCTACTGCCGCGACAAGCTCGGCATTCCCGACGAGCTGCTCAACGTCTCGGGCGGCGCGATCTCGATCGGGCATCCCTATGGCATGACCGGCGCCCGGGCCACCGGCCATGCGCTGATCGAAGGCAAGCGCCGCGGCGCGAAGCATGTCGTCGTCACGATGTGCATCGGCGGCGGCATGGGCGCGGCGGGGCTGTTCGAGGTCCTGTAATCGCAGCGGGTCCGGGATCGGGGCTGCCTGCGGATGGCCTTACCCGGACCTTCTTCGACAACGTCGCGCCGCAACCATCCCCGGTCCCGCCCGTTCTCCTGCCGACCATATCTAAAGGAGATCGACGATGGCCGACCAGGACACTCCGCAGGAAGTTGCCGCGACATTCCTCGCCAAGCTGAACGACAGCCCGTTCGTGATGGTCGGGCTCAACAGCGGCGGGCATAGCGAGCCGCTGACCGCACAGCTCGACGACGATCAGCCCAACACGCTGTTCTTCTTCACCGGCAAGGACAACCGCATTGCCGGCGGTGGCGCGGCGATGACGCAGTTCGTCAGCAAGGGCCATGACTTCTTCGCCTGCCTTTCCGGCACCGTCGCCACCGACAACGATCGGGCGCAGATCGACAAGCTTTGGAACAAGCAGGTCGAGGCATGGTTTCCCGGCGGCAAGAGCGATCCCAACCTGACTCTTCTGCGCTTCGACATCGACAGCGCGGAGCTTTGGGAAACCGACATCTCGCTGTCGGGTCGGGTCAAGATGTTGCTCGGCGGCACGATCACATCCAGCGAATCCAGCAGCCATGCGGTGGTCGACTCGATCGCCTAACCGCCTATCCGTTCCCGTCATCACGGCGCATGCCGGATGACGGGAACGGCGTTACCCGTTGGCAGCGATCCACTGCTCGACGACCGGCGCGATGGAGTCGCGCCATTTCGATCCGTTGAAGATGCCGTAGTGCCCGGTCCCCTCGGCGATCAGGTAGCGCTTCTTGTCGTCCGGCAACTGCGTCGCCAGCGTCAGCGCAGCCCTGGTCTGCCCCAGCCCCGAGATGTCGTCCCGCTCGCCTTCGATCGCGAGCAACGCGATGTCGGTGATCATGGCCGGATCGACCCGGCGACCCCGGTGCATCATCTCGCCCTTCGGCAACGCATGGTCCTGGAACACGACATCGATCGTCTGCAGGTAGAATTCCGCGGTCATGTCGCAGACCGAACGGTATTCGTCGTAGAACGCCATCGTTGCATCGGCGCTTTCGCCGTCGCCCTGGACCAGGTGTTTGTACATGTCCCAGTGCGACATCATGTGGTTGCCGAGGTTCATCGACATGAACCCGGCGAGCTGCAGGAAGCCCGGATAGACCCGGCGCCCGGCGCCAGGATACGTGGCCGGCACGGTCGCGATGACATTCTGTTCGAACCAGGAATGCGGGCGCTCCGTGGCCAGCGTGTTGACCGCAGTCGGCGACTCGCGCGTATCGATCGGGCCGCCCATCATGGTCAGGGTCCGGGGCCGGCACGGGTTGCGGTCGGCGCTCATCAGCGCAGCGGCCGCGTAGCACGGCACCGACGGCTGGCAGACCGCGAGCATGTGCGTGCCGCCCTCGCCCGCATTGGCGCCGATCGTTTCGAGATAGGCGACCAGATAGTCGATATAGTCGTCGAGGTCGAAGCGGCCGTCGCCGACGGGCACGCTGCGCGCGTCGCGCCAGTCGGTGATGTAGACGTCTGCGCTGGGTAGCATCCGCTCGACCGTGCCGCGCAGCAGCGTCGCATAATGGCCCGACATCGGCGCGACGATCAGCAGCTTGGGCCCGCCGGTGACGCCGTCGCGGACGAACCGCTTGAGCTGCCCGAACGGGTGGCGCAGCACGATCTCCTCGCGCACCGCGACTTCCCGGCCGTTGATCACCGTGTGATCGAGCCCGAATGCCGGTTTCCCACGCGATGCGTTCGCATGCGCGAACACCTGGAGCGCCGATGCAACCACAGTTCCGCCGCCGAGATAGGCGAACGGGTTTGCCGGATTGCTGAGCATATCGGCCCCGAGTTTGGCGAATGCGCTAGCGCTGGACATCATCGACCGCTGAAACTCATAGGAATCGTAGAGCATCGGGTATCCTGTGCGCAAAATCCGTGACGACAGCCGTAACGCATATCCGCTGCGACGCAACATGCGGGACGGTCCCGTGCCGGCCGCACGCCATCCGTTGACGTTGAGCCCGACCCCCGCCGCTGCTAGGCCCACGCCATGGCCACGGCGAACATCGACGAAAAACCCAACCGCCGGATCGGCGACCTCGCGATGGTGTGGCAACACGCCTCCGCCTATCCCCGCCAGATCGCCTTCGCGGGGCTGGCGCTGCTGATGACGTCGGCCGCGACGATCGGGATCCCCTATGGTTTCAAGCGGGTGATCGACCGCGGCTTCGGCCCCGGCGCGAGCGGATCGGTCGGCAACTCGTTCCATTATCTGCTGATGATCGTCGTCGTGCTCGCGCTGGCGACCGCCGTGCGCTTCTACTACGTCTCATGGCTGGGCGAGCGGGTGGTCGCCGACATCCGCACCAACGTGCAGCGCCACCTGCTCCGCCTGACGCCGCGGTTCTTCGAGGAGAATCGCCCGTCGGAGATCGCGTCGCGGCTGACGTCCGACACCGCGCTGATCGAACAGGTGGTCGGCAGCACGGTATCGATCGCGCTGCGCAACACCTTCACCGGGATTGGCGGGCTCATCTATCTGTTCGCGATCAGCCCAAAGCTCGCCGGGTTGCTGATGATCGGGATTCCACTGATCATCCTGCCGATCGCGGTGCTGGGCAAGCGCGTGCGGACCCATTCGCGGACCTCGCAGGACCGCGTCGCCGATGTTGGATCGATCGCGACCGAGACGCTGGGCGCGATGAAGGTGGTGCAGGCGTTCGGACAGGAAGACCGCGAGGCGAACCGCTTTGCAGACGCGGTTGCCGCGACCTTCGCTGCGGCGCGCGCGCGCATCCTGCTGCGCGCGGTGATGACCGCGATCGTGATCGGGCTGGTGTTCGGATCGATCACGATGGTGCTGTGGGAAGGCGCGATCGACGTCGCGGCGGGCCGGATCAGCGGCGGCGCGATCGCCGCGTTCGTGCTGACCGGCGGCATCGTCGCGGGCGCGTTCGGTGCCCTGACCGAAGTCTACGGCGATCTGCTGCGCGGCGCGGGGGCTGCCAGCCGATTGTCCGAGCTGCTCCGCGAGCGTCCCGAGATCGCAGCCCCCGCCAACCCGAAGGCGCTGCCGCAACCGCCGCTGGGCGCGCTCGTGTTCCAGAGCGTGCAGTTCCACTATCCGACGCGTCGCGACGTCGCCGCCCTCAACGGTTTCTCACTCGATGTCAGGCCGGGTGAGACGGTGGCGGTGGTCGGCCCGTCTGGCGCAGGCAAATCGACGTTGTTCCAACTGGTCCAGCGCTTCTACGACCCCGATGCCGGGCGGATTACGCTCGACGGCGTCGACCTGCGCGAGGCCGACCCTGCCGAGGTGCGGGCGCGGATCGCGATGGTACCGCAGGAGACGATCATCTTCGGCGCGTCGGCCCGCGACAACCTTCGCTATGGCGACTGGTCCGCGACCGACGACCAGCTCTGGGCCGCGGCGGAAGCCGCCAACGCCGCGGAGTTCCTGCGCAAGCTCCCCGAAGGGCTCGACACCTTCCTAGGCGAAGGTGGCGCGCGGCTGTCGGGCGGGCAGCGCCAGCGCGTGACGATCGCGCGCGCGTTGCTGCGCGATGCGCCGATCCTGCTGCTCGACGAAGCGACCAGCGCGCTCGATGCGGAGAGCGAGCGGTTGGTGCAGGAGGCGCTGGAGCGGCTGATGGCGAACCGAACCACGCTGGTCATTGCACACCGCCTGGCGACCGTGCGCGCCGCGGAACGGATCATCGTCATGGACGACGGGCAGATCGTCGAACAGGGCAGTCATGGTGTCTTGATGGCCAATAGCGGCCTCTATGCGCGGCTCGCCAGCCTGCAGTTCAACGAAGCGGCGTAAAGTTCACCGCGGATCACTCGGCGAGCGCGAACACCGTCATGGCGGCGGTCGCGCTGGCGATTAGTCCGGTGGTCGCGGCGATCGCCGCGGCGCGCCTGCGAACGGCACCGCGGAATGCGCCCAGGCGCATGACATCGAGGTGGAAACGATCGTCGCGGTCTGCGACGATCGCGCCGTAGCCGAGCAGCCGTTTGAAGGTGGCTGTATCGGCGGGATCATAAGCGATCGCCATCATTGGCGACGTGGCGCCGGCCGCGACGAAATCGCTGACGATCCGCCGCCGCTTCGCGCCAATCAGCATTCCCAGCATCCCGTCCCCCCGTTTGTCCCCAACTTCCGCCAGACCGCTCGCGGTTTAGCAAGCCCGCTTTGTCGAAACCCTAACGCCGCTTGCCTTGATGGCGGATGTTCGTGGGCCGGCCGCGATGCTTGATCACCCGCGTCGGCTTTCGCGCGTCGCGCGTGGTCGGCGCCGCACGCTTGCCTTCGGGCATCTCGAAACGCAGCGCCCCGGATACCGGGTTCGCCTCGGCCAGCTTGAGTTCGAGCCGCTGGCCTTGCGCGAACACCTCGCCGGTATTCTCGCCCGTCAGCGTGCGCGCGCCCTCGTCGAACCGGAAATAGTCGTTGCCCAGGTCGCGGACCGGCATCAGCCCGTCGCCGCCGATCCCCTCGACGGTCGCGAAGAAACCGAAGTTCGTCACGCCGGTGATGCGCACGTCCATGATCTGGCCGACCCGCTCGGACAGGAACGCCGCGACATAGCGGTCGGTGGTGTCGCGCTCCGCCTCCATCGCGCGACGTTCGAGGCGACTGATGATCTCGCCGATCGATTCCATCGCGGCAGCATCGTCCGCCGGCAGGCCGCCGGGCCCGAGCGCATAGGCGCCGACCAGCGCGCGGTGGACCAACAGATCGGCGTAGCGGCGGATCGGCGAGGTGAAGTGCGCGTAACTGCCGAGGCCCAGCCCGAAATGCCCGTGATTGGCGGGCGCGTAATAGGCCTGGGTCTGGGTGCGGAGGATCTGCTCCATCACCTGCGGGCGGAAATCGGCGTCGCCGATGCGTTCGATGACGTGGTTGAACGTCGCCGGACGCACCACCTGGCCGAGCGCGAACGGCACGTCGAAGGTGTCGAGATACTCCTTCAGCGCGGCGAGCTTTTCGCGGCTGGGGGGCTCGTGGACGCGGTACATCACCGGCGCCTTCTTGGCCTCCAGCGCCTTGGCGGCCGCGACGTTCGCCGCGATCATGTAATCCTCGATCAGGCGGTGCGCGTCGAGCCGCTCGCGCGGCGCGACGGAGACGATCCGGCCCTTCTCGTCGAGTACGACACGACGTTCGGGGAGGTCGAGGTCGAGTGGCGCGCGCGCGTCGCGGGCTTTGGCTAGCGCGTGCCAGCAGGACCAGAGGGGAACGAGCGCCGTTTCCACCAGTCCGTCATCCCAGCGAAGGCTGGGATCTCGCGCGGCAGGGGCATCTTCTCCTTCTTGAGACCCCAGCCTACGCTGGGGTGACGTATCGTTGCGGAGATCGATCGCCGCCTGCGCTTCCTCATACGATATATTGGCGACCAACCGCACCACCGCCCGGGTGAACCGCCACGACTTCAGCGTCCCATCCTTGCCGATCAGCAAGTGACAGGCGAGCGCGGCGCGATCCTCGTGCTCCTTCAGCGAGCAGATATCCGCCGACAGGATCTCCGGCAGCATCGGCACGACGCGGTCGGGGAAATAGACCGAATTGCCGCGACGGCGCGCTTCGCGGTCGATCTCGGATTTCGGCCGCACATAGAAGCTGACGTCCGCGATCGCGACGATCGCCTTCCAGCCGCCCGGATTGGCGGGATCGTCGTCCGCCTCCGCCCACACTGCGTCGTCGTGGTCGCGCGCTTCCTCGGGGTCGATCGCGACGATCGGCAGATGGCGCAAATCCTCGCGGCCTTCCCCTAGAGGCTGCCCGGCGACCTGCGTCGCCTCGTCGAGCGCCTCCTGCGAAAAGACGTCCGGAATGCCGAGCTTGTGGATCGCGATCAGCGAGAAGCTGCGCGCGGCGAACGGATCGCCAAGCCGCGAGACCACACGCGCCGAAATCCGTGGCGGCTTGCCGGCGAGTTCAGCGAGCACCAGATCGCCGGGCGCCGCGTCGCCTGCATCCGCCACCGCGAATTCCCGCCGCTCGCGCTTGTCGACGCCGGTCAGCCACAACCGTCCGGCTTCCTCGCGCAGCACGCCCAGCACCTGCTCGGACGCGGGCGCCAGCACCTTCATCGGTTGCGCGATCCAGCCGTTGCCGGCCTCCTCGGTCCGCGCGAGGATGCGTTCGCCCACCCCCAGCGCGCCGCGCTTGCGTTCGCGGACGCGCAGCCGTGGTGGCGGCACGCCTTCGGCTTCCCAACGCTCGGGCACCGCCCAGACATTGCCGCCATCGTCGACATCGACGATCCGCAACACGGTGACCTTCGGAACGCCGCCCATCTTGTGGAAGGCGCGGCCGGGCGCCGAATCGATCAGCCCCTCGTCCGCCATGTCCTTGAGCAGCGCCTTGAGACCGATCTTGTCCTGCGCGCTGAGCCCGAAGCTCTTGGCGATCTCGCGCTTGCCGGCCGGAACGTCGGACGTCGCGATGAAATCGAGGATCTGCTCGCGGGTCGGAAGCCCGGCTTTTGGTTTGTACATGACCCCGAGATAGGCGGTCGCGCGCGCTTCGCCAAACCCCCCGCCACAAATGCGCCAACGGCCTTCCGCAAAACCGGACCGTCACGCAGACCGCGGTTTCGACATGCGCACTTGCATCTGCACGCCATCGGCATAGTCTCTTACGAACCATCAGAGGAAACGACCGATGACTCCGTACCCGACACTCGAAGCGGAACCCGACGACAAGAACCTCGTGATCCTGCAGAGCCTGATCTGCCTGCTGCGCGAAAAGGACATCCTGTCGCGCGCCGATATCGAGGATCTCTGTGCGACGGTGCAGGCCCGTGCGGCCGACCATGCCCACGACCCACTGCCCTGCGCAGCCAAGAGCGCACAGGCGGCAGCCAGCGACATCGCGCAGATCGGCGCCTATGTCGGCCACCGCTATGGCGGGAAGCACCGCCGGACGAACTGACGTTCGCCCGGAGGACGCTACTCAGTAGGCGCGGCCGATCAGGACGCGTTCTACCGCCGGTTCGCCGGTGAAGATGCACGGACCCTCGTCCGCGCCGGTCTGACCCAGCGGCGCGTTGCGGATCGTCAGCTTCAAGGCCTTCAGCCGTTCGACGACCTTGTCGAGCGCCGCGCCGGTTGGCTTGGACCAGCGCACGTCGACCCAGCCCGGGTTTTTCACGCTATCGGCGAAGTGCGTTTCGAGTTCGGCAAAGTCGCTGACCGGCACGATGTTCGCCTTCAGGCGGTCCATCGATTCGACATGGAGGCCGGTCTGGATCTCCGCCAGCATCCCGGACACCGCGCCGACGAACGCATCGCGCGCAGTGACCGCGCTGTCGAGCTTGCCGTCCTCGCGGTAGAGCCGGTCGCGGCGGATCACCGAGACGTTGCCGCCGGCGACGTCGCGGCCACCGACCTCGATCACGATCGGTGCACCCTTCTTGACCCAGCCCCAGCGCTTGGTCGCGGCCTTGGCGGGCTTGAGGTCGAGCAGCGCACGGACCGGTTCGCCGAGCGCGGACTGCTTGGCGAGTTCCGCCTGCAGCGCCTTGCAATAGTCGACGATCGCCGCGTCGTCGGGATTGTCGCGCAACATCGGCACGATCACGACCTGCCACGGCGCGATCATCGGCGGCACGCGCAGCCCGTCGTCGTCGCCGTGGACCATGATGACGCCGCCGATCATCCGCGTCGACACGCCCCAGCTGGTGGTGTTGCATAGCTCGAACTCGCCGGCCGCGTTCTGGAAGCGGATGTTCTGCGCGGAGGCGAAATTGGTGCCGAGGAAATGCGAGGTGCCGGCTTGCAATGCCTTGCCGTCCTGCATCATTGCCTCGATCGAATAGGTCGAGACGGCGCCCGGGAAGCGCTCGTTCTCGGGCTTCTCACCGGCGATGACGTGGAGGCCGAGGCAGGTTTCCGCAAAGTCGCGGTAGACTTCGAGCATCTTGAGCGTCTCGTCCCGGGCCTCGTCGGCGGTCGCGTGCGCGGTATGGCCCTCCTGCCAGAGGAACTCGCTGGTGCGGAGGAACATCCGGGTGCGCATTTCCCAGCGGACGACGTTGGCCCATTGGTTGATCAGCACGGGCAGGTCGCGCCACGACTGGACCCAGCGCGCGAACGCGGCGCCGATGACCATTTCCGAGGTGGGGCGGACGACCAGCGGTTCCTCGAGCTTGGCCTCGGGATCGGGGACCAGGCGGCCATAGCCGTCCGCCTTCAGCCGGTGATGGGTGACGACCGCCATTTCCTTGGCGAACCCCTCGACATGCTCGGCCTCCTTTTCGAAATAGGAGAGCGGGATGAACAACGGGAAGTAGCAGTTCTCGTGGCCGGTCGCCTTGATCCGGTCGTCGAGCAGGCGCTGGATACGCTCCCAGATGCCATAGCCCCAGGGGCGGATGACCATGCACCCGCGAACGCCGGATTCCTCGGCGAGGTCGGCTTCCGAGATGACGGCCTGGTACCAGGCGGAAAAATCCGCCTCGCGGGTGACGTTGAGTGCGCGCTTGATCATGGGGTGCGGATAGCGGGTGCGGGTGGGTTCGTCACCCCATCCCACTGCGCCCTGCCGTCCCCGTGTCCGTGTCCGTCTCCGTTCCCGTCTCCGTCTTCGTCTTCGTCTCCGTCTTCGTCTTCGTCATCCTGACGAACGTCAGGACCCAGAGCCACAAGCGGTGTGGGTGGTACCCTGGGTCCTGACTTTCGTCAGGATGACGGGTGGTAGCGTCAGGATGACGGGTGGTAGCGTCGGGATGACGGGTGGTAGCGTCGGGATGACGGGCGGTAGTGTCGGGATGACTTTCGCCAGGACGGACGTTTGGGATGGGATGCCCCGCCTGCGCTCGCTAGGGAACCGGTATGCCCACAGACCGCATCCTTCCCGCCATCGGCATGCGGTTGCTGTCCGTCGCAATCTTCGCGCTGATGAACACGTCGATCAAGCTGGCCGAACACCACGGCGCCAGCGTGTCGGAGATCCTGTTCTTTCGCCAGTTCGGGGCGTGCGTGCTGGTTTCGGCCGTCATCCTGGTTGGCCCCGGCCTCCCCTCGATCGCGACCAGGCGGATGCCGGCGCACGTCGTTCGGGCGATCGTCGGGCTGTCGGCGATGGCGCTCACCTTCAACGGCATCGTCGCGCTACCGCTTGCCGAGGCGACGACGATCGGGTTCGCGGTGCCGATCTTCGCGACGATCCTGGGGGCGCTGGTGCTCCGCGAGCCGACCGGCTGGCATCGCTGGGGCGCGGTGATCGCGGGGTTTGCCGGCGTGCTGATCGTGGCACAGCCGGGCGGCGAGCATTTTCCGCTATGGGGTGCGGGCTGCGCGCTCGCGGGCGCATTCGGAACGGCGAGCGTGTCGATCCTGTTGCGGCAGATCGGCAAGACCGAGAGCGCGTTGACGACGGTATTCTGGTTTTCGGCGCTGTCGTTGATACCGTTGTCGGTGTTCTATGCGCTGGCGGCGCAACCGCATGACCTGATCGCCTGGGGTTGCCTGGCAAGCGTCGGTATTCTCGGTGGGCTCGCTCAGATCGCGATGACCACGTCGTTGCGGCTGGGACCGGTGTCGGTGGTGGTCCCGATGGATTATTCGAGCCTGTTGTGGGCGACCCTGCTGGGCTGGCTGGTGTTCGACACGCTGCCGGCGGAGGCGACCTGGTTCGGGGCGCCGATCATCGTCGCTAGCGGGCTGTATATCGTCTGGCGCGAGCATGTCCGGCGGCAGGAAGAAACGGACCAGGCGATCTGCTGAAGGTTTGTGCGGCGCCCCCACCCGTGATCCCGGGCTCGTCCCGGGATGACGGAGAAGGGGAGATCTTTACTCCGCGGCCTGCGCCAGTGGGGCGGGATCCTTCCAGACCAGCACGGGCTTGCGCGCCGCGAGCGTCTCGTCGAGGCGGCTGCGGGGGGCGAAGTGGGGGGCTGTCTTGAGCGCGGGGTCGCCGGCCTTGGCACGTTCGGCGACCGAGCGGAGTGCGGCGATGAACTGGTCGAGGGCGGCCTTCGATTCGGTCTCGGTCGGCTCGACCAGCATCGCGCCGTGGACGACGAGCGGGAAGTACATCGTCATCGGGTGATAGCCCTCGTCGATCAGGCCCTTCGCCACGTCGATCGTCGAGAAGCCCTCGGCGAGCCCGGCGTCCGAGAACAGCGCTTCGTGCATGCACGGACCCGACGGGCCGAACGGTGCGTCGAGCGTGTCATCCAGTGAGCGCAGGATGTAGTTGGCGTTGAGCACCGCATCCTCGGCGACCTGGCGCAGGCCGTCGGCGCCGTGGCTGAGGATGTACGTCAGCGCGCGCGTGAACATGCCCATCTGGCCGTGGAATGCCACCATGCGGCCGAAGCTGCCGGCGTGGTGTTCGCCTGCGGTTTCTTCCTCGACGAGGACGAACTGGCCGTCCTGGTTCTCGACGAACGGGAGCGGTGCGTAGGGGGTGAGTGCTTCCGAGAACACCACCGGGCCCGAGCCCGGACCGCCGCCGCCGTGCGGAGTCGAGAAGGTCTTGTGGAGGTTGATGTGCATCGCGTCGATGCCGAGATCGCCCGGCCGCACGCGGCCGACGATCGCGTTGAAGTTCGCGCCGTCGCAATAGACGAAGCCACCCGCCGCGTGCACCGCGTCGGAAATCTCGCGCATGTCGCGCTCGAACAGGCCACAGGTGTTGGGGTTGGTGATCATCACGCCGGCGACGTCGGGGCCGAGCCGGGCCTTCAGCGCGGCGGTGTCGACGCGGCCTTCGGCGGTGGCGGGGATGTCCTCGACGCTATAGCCGGCGAACGCCGCGGTGGCGGGGTTGGTGCCGTGTGCGCTCTCGGGGACGAGAATGATTTTCCGCGAGCCTTCGCCCTTGGCTTCGAGTGCTGCGCGGATCGCGAGGATGCCGCAGAGCTCGCCGTGCGCGCCGGCCTTGGGGCTCATCGCGACGCTGGTCATACCGGTGAGCGTCACGAGCCAGTGCGCGAGTTGGTGGATGACTTCGAGCGCGCCCTGAACGGTGTCGACCGGCTGGAGCGGGTGGACGTCGGAGAAACCGGGCAGCCGCGCCATCTTCTCGTTGAGGCGCGGATTGTGCTTCATCGTGCACGACCCGAGCGGGAAGAAGCCGAGGTCGATGCCGTAGTTCTGGCGCGACAAGCGGGTGTAGTGACGGACGGTCTCGGGTTCGGACAGGCCCGGCAGGCCGATCGGCGCTTTCCGCGTCAGCGCGCCGAGCCGGTCGTGCGCGACATCGCCCTCGGCGAAATCGACGCCCGTGGTCTTCGCGTCGCCGATCTCGAAGATCAGCGCTTCCTCCAGCATCAGGGCCTTGTTGCCGGTGACGCTGGCCGGGACGGTGCCGGTGCTTGCCTCGGGCGACGTCGGGCGCCAGCCGCTCTGGTTGATGCTCATGCCAGGATCTCCTCAAGCGCGGTGGCAAGCGTCTCGACGTCCTCCGCGGACGTGGTTTCGGTGACGGCGACGACCAGCCCGTTGGCGAGGTCGTCCTGGCCGGGATAGAGCCGGCCGAGCGAGACACCCGCGAGGATGCCGCGATCGGCGAGTTGCCGGACAATCGGGCGCGCTTCGGTCGGAAGCTTCAGCGTGAATTCGTTGAAGAACAGGTCATTGACCAGTTCGACGCCGGGGACTTCGGCCAAGCGACGTGCGGCGTGGACCGCGCCCGCGTGGTTGATTCCTGCCAGTCGCCGCAGCCCCGCTTCGCCGAGCAAGGTCATGTGGATCGAGAAGGCCAGCGCGCAGAGCCCCGAGTTGGTGCAGATGTTCGACGTCGCCTTCTCGCGGCGGATATGCTGCTCGCGGGTCGACAGCGTGAGCACGAACCCGCGGCGACCGTCGGCGTCGACGGTCTCGCCGCACAGGCGGCCGGGCATCTGGCGGACGTATTTGTCCTTGCAGCCGAACAGGCCGACATAGGGCCCGCCGAACTGGAGGCCGACGCCGAGCGACTGGCCTTCGCCGACGACGATGTCGGCGTCCATCTCGCCGGGCGAGGTGATCGCGCCCATCGCGACGGGCTCGGTGACGACCGCGATCAGCAGCGCCTTCTTCGCATGGCACGCATCCGCGAGCGGGCGCAGGTCGGCGATACGGCCGAGGATGTCGGGATACTGGACGACGACGCACGACGTATCGTCGTCGATCTTGGCGATCAGCCGGTCGAGGTCCATGTCGGCGACCAGTTCGGGCGCGGTCGTGTCGAGCACGTCGCCGGTGAACTTGGCCATCGTGTTCGCGACCGAGACGTAGTGCGGGTGGAGGCCCGACGACAGGATCGCTCTGCCCCGCTTGGTGATGCGACGCGCCATCACGATCGCTTCCCAGCACGCGGTCGAGCCGTCGTACATCGAGGCGTTGGCGACGTCGGTGCCGAGCAGCCGCGCGACCTGCGTCTGGAACTCGAACAGCATCTGCAGCGTGCCCTGCGCGATTTCGGGCTGGTACGGCGTGTAGGCGGTCAGGAACTCACCGCGCTGGATCAGGTGATCGACCGACGCGGGGACGTGATGCTTGTACGCGCCGCAGCCGAGGAAGAACGGACCGTCGCTGGCCGCGATGTTCTTCTGCGAGAGCGCGGTCATGTGGCGTTCCACCGCCATTTCGGAAGCGTGCATCGGCAGGCCGTGGATCGGGCCATCGAGGCGTGCGGCTTCGGGCACGTCGGCGAACAACGCGTCGATCGAGGGGGCGCCGATGACGGAAAGCATCTCGGACCGGTCGGATTGGGTTAGCGGCAGGTAGCGCATTCGACATCCTTCTCCCCTCCCGCTTGCGGGAGGGGTCGGGGGAGGGCCTGTCACGGTGGAGCGCCCTAGGGGGGACAGGCCCTCCCCTAGCCCCTCCCGCAAGCGGGAGGGGGAAAGAAGGTTAGAGGCCTTCGACGAAGGTCGCGTAGGCGGCTTCGTCCATCAGCGCGTCCAGCTCGGCCGCATCGCTGAGCGTCAGCTTGAAGAACCAGCCTTCGGTCTCGGGGGCCGAATTCACCAGGCTCGAATCGTCGGTCAGCGCGGCGTTGCCCTCGGTGACGGTGCCCGACACCGGCGAATAGACGTCGGATGCGGCCTTCACCGATTCGACGACTGCGGCTTCGTCGCCCTTGGACAGGGTCTTGCCGGCCTCGGGAACGTCGACGAACACGACGTCGCCGAGCTGGCCCTGCGCATAGTCGGAAATACCGACCGTGCCGACGTCACCGGTGACATCGACCCATTCGTGATCTTTGGTGAAGTAGCGGCTCATATCACTTGCTCCGGACGTAACGGTGGGGAACGAAGGGCATCGCGGTGACGGTCGCGGTATGGACCTTGCCGCGTTGTGCGATCTCGATGCGGGTGCCGGGGGTCGACAACGCGAGCGGCACATAGGCCATCGCTATCGGCTTCCCGAGGGTGGGAGCAAAACCGCCGCTGGTCAGGCGGCCGATCACCGCGCCGCTCTGGTCAATGACGTCCGAGCCTTCGCGGGCGGGCTGGCGACCCTCGACGATCAGGCCGACGCGCTTGGTGGCGGGGCCGTGTTCGCGTTCGGCGAGGATGCGCTCGGCACCGGCGAAGTCGGCAGCCTCGCGGCGACGCTTCGACAGCGCGAAACCGAGGTCGGCCATCACCGGCGTGATCTCCGGGTCGAGATCGTGGCCATAGAGCGGCAGGCCGGCCTCGAGACGCAGCGAATCGCGCGCACCGAGGCCGATCGGCTTGACCTCGGGTTCGGCGGCGATCGCGTCGGCGAAGGCGACGACCTGGTCCGCGGGGACCGAAATCTCGAAGCCGTCCTCGCCCGTATAGCCCGAGCGGCTGATCCACAGCGGCACGCCGTTCCACGCGAACGCGCCTGCGGTCATGAAGGTCAGCGCCTCGACGCCGGGCACGAGCCGGGCGAGCGCGTCGACTGCCTTCGGGCCCTGCAACGCGATCAGCGCCTGGTCTTCGAGCAGGTTGATCGTGACGTCGTCGGGCACCTGATCGAGCAGATAGGCGATGTCGTCGAATTTGGTCGCGCCGTTGACGACGACGTAGAAGCTGCCGGTCGTGGCTCCGTCGTCGGAGGATGGGGAGCTGGCGCGCAGCGGGTCGTAGCCGGCGGGCTCGGCATCGTCGGTCGCGAACGGGTTCTCGGTCGGCAGGCGCGTCGCCATCAGGTCGTCGAGGATACCGCCGTCCTCGGCGAGCAGCAGCGAATAGCGCATCTTGGCCTCGGCGAGCCCGGCGATGTCGCCTGGCAACACCGTCTCAAGCGCCGCGGCGACGTCGCCGCCGGTGAAGACCAGCTGGCCCATGTGGCTGACGTCGAACAGGCCGGCGGAGTCGCGGGTCCAGGCGTGCTCGGCCATGATGCCATCATACTGGATCGGCATCAGATAGCCGGCGAATTCGACCATCCGGGCGCCGCGATCGCGGTGCCAGGCGTCGAGCGGCAGCGCCTGTGGCTCGGGCGCGACATAATCGTCGGCGTGATCGATGATGGTGGAGAAGTCGCTCATGATCGGGGCTTCCGTCGAAAAGGGACGCAAGGCCACGCTCGGCGACCTGTGCATACCCCCTCTGTCACGGGACCTGAGAGCTTTGACCGGCACTGTTCCCAGTAGCGCGGCTTACACCTTCGGTGGTTCTTCCCGTGGGAAGAACGCTTTCCAGAGTATCGATCAGCCCCGCGCGGTCCCTGTTGCCTGAGAGATTCCGGGGTGGTTGCTCCTTCGGCGGCTCGCCAGCCCTCGAAGGACCGGGTCACGCTCTCCCGCGCGGTGCCATGCGAGTTGCCCCGCATCGACGCCTTGGTGTTTGGCGTTACGTCCGGATCAAGTCAATCGGGTTCGCACCGCTTTCCGTCATCCCGGGCTTGTCCCGGGATGACGTGGAACTCAGCGCGTGGCGTTGTACTTCAGCTGGTCGTCGGTGAGCTGGAAGCCGACCAGGGCTTCGAAGCTGGCACGCAGCACCGCCTGGCGGACGTCGGGCTGGCTCAGCGGATCGACCGCGGCGTCCTGATCGCCGGCCTTGCGTTTCCGCGTCAGCTTCTGGCGGACCTCGTCGGACAGCGTCGCCGCCGATCGCGCCACGGTCGACGATGCCTGGCCGTGTGCCTCGGCACGCGTCTGGCCGGCGTCGAAGTGCAGCGCGACATGGCCGATGCGCTTGGCGACGACCGCGCTGCCGCCGCGCACCACGGTGATGAAATACGGCAGGCTGACGTCGCGGGCGGCCTCAGCATGGGTGCGGCGGGCGCGGACGTCGAAGGTGACCGTGGTGGCGATCTGGTCGGTCGCGTCGGCGCAGGTCGAGCGGACGTTGGTCATCAGCGCGGCGAGATCGATCGATCCCTGGTCGCGCGATGCGCCCTCGAACAGCGTGACGTCGCCGGTCGCGGCCGGAATCGCGACCGACGGGCAGGCCGAACGTACCGCAGTGATGCCGCCGGTCGCGTCGACTTCGCCCTTGCCGGCGCATCCCCCCAACACGAGCAGACAGGCGGAGGCAGCTAGGATGGGGGCTTTCACGGGGACGCGTACCTTCTCGAACGAGCGTGGGGGACCGCTGCAACGCCGCGTCCCTCGATCGGGCGGCATCATAACCGGCTTTCGTGGGGCCAAGCAATCGCGTAGAGCGCAGGGCATCATGATCGCAAGCCCCAAGCCGCCGCTCGACCTGCTGATCGCCGCCCCGCGCGGCTTCTGTGCCGGGGTCGACCGTGCCATCCGGATCGTCGAACTGGCGATCGAGAAGCACGGCGCGCCCGTCTATGTCCGCCACGAGATCGTCCACAACAAGTTCGTCGTCGACACGCTGAAGGCGCAGGGCGCGGTGTTCGTCGAGGATCTGGACGCGGTGCCCGATGGCGCGCCGGTGGTGTTCTCCGCGCACGGCGTGCCGAAATCGGTGCCGGCCGAAGCGCAGGACCGCGGGCTCGACTATCTCGACGCGACCTGCCCGCTGGTGTCGAAGGTGCACCGCCAGGCCGAGCGACTGGTCGCTGCCGGCCGACATATCATCTTCATCGGCCATGCCGGGCATCCCGAGGTTATCGGCACGTTCGGGCAGGTGCCGGACGGCACGATGTCGCTGGTCGAGACGGTGGCGGACGCCGAGGCGGTCACGCCGCCCGATCCGACCAACCTGGCGTTCCTGACGCAGACCACGCTGTCGGTCGACGACACCGCCGCGGTCGTCGCGACGCTGCAGCGCCGCTTCCCGATGATGCAGCCGCCGCGCGGCGAGGACATCTGCTACGCCACCTCGAACCGCCAGGCCGCGGTCAAGGCGATCGCGCGCGAATGCGATGCGATGCTGGTGATCGGCGCGCCGAATTCGTCCAACTCGGTGCGGCTGGTCGAGGTTGCCGAGCGCGAGGGCGTCCGCGCGCGGCTGATCCAGCGTGCCGATGTGCTCGACTGGGACTTCCTCGACGGGGTCGCGACATTGGGCATCACCGCGGGCGCATCGGCGCCGGAGCTTCTGGTGCGCGAACTCGTCACGCGGCTGTCGGAACGCTTCACGGTGACCGAGCGCGAGATCGAGACGACGCGCGAGACGATCACCTTCAAGCTGCCCCGCGGCCTCGACGCGGCCGCATAGTGGCGGTCTATACCGCGGTATCGGCAGAGGCGCTGAGCGACTTCCTGCGCGGGTTCGACCACGGCGAGCTGGTATCGCTGAAGGGCATCGCCGAGGGGGTCGAGAACAGCAACTACCTGGTCGACACGACCACCGGGCGCTTCATCCTGACGCTGTACGAAAAGCGTGTGTCGGCGGACGACCTGCCGTTCTTCATGGGCGTGCTCGATCACCTCGCGGGCGACGGCAACCCGGTGCCGCGCGCGCTGCCCGACCGCGACGGCACGCTGATCCATACGCTGTGCGGGCGTCCGGCGTGCCTGATCGAATTCCTGAACGGCGTGTCGGTGTCGCATCCGACGCCCGCGCAGGCGCGTGCGGCGGGCGCGGCGATGGGAGCGATGCATGAAAGCCTGGCCGGAGTTGCGCTGGAGCGGCCGAACACGCTGGGGCCGGAAGGCTGGCGGGCGCTGCTGACGCGGTGCGGGCTTGATCTCGACGCGATCGAGCCGGGTCTTTTCGCGCGGGTGACTCAGGCCGCAGACGAGGTCGTTGCGGCATGGCCAAGCGCCCTGCCCCGCGCGATCATCCATGCCGATCTGTTTCCCGACAACGTGCTGATGCTCGGCGACCGGGTGAGCGGGCTGATCGACTTCTATTTCGCGTGCACCGACATCCGCGCCTACGACCTGGCGATCATGCACAGCGCCTGGGCGTTCGATGCGCAGGGGGAGGCGTATGACGACGCGGTCGGCAAGGCGCTGATCTCCGGCTATGCCGAACGCTTCCCCCTGAGCGATGCGGAGCGCGCGGCGCTGCCGATCCTGGCGCAGGGGGCGTGCCTGCGCTTCCTGGCGACGCGGGCATGGGACTGGCTCAACACCCCAGCGGATGCGCTGGTGACGCGGAAGGACCCGCTCGCCTATTGGCGGCGGTTCGAAGCGTATCGACAAGGATTGCTCGCGTGACCGAAGAACCCGCCACCAAGGTGGAAATCTATACCGATGGCGCCTGCAAGGGCAATCCGGGCCCCGGCGGCTGGGGCGCGGTGATCCGCATGGGCGCGCACGAGAAGGAATTGTCGGGCGGCGAGGCGCTGACGACCAACAATCGCATGGAGATGACCGCGGCGATCGAGGCGCTCAACGTGCTGACGCGGCCGTGCATCGTGACGCTGTATACCGACAGCAAATACGTGATGGATGGCCTGACCAAGTGGGTGAAGGGCTGGCAGCGCAATGGCTGGAAGACCGCGGACAAGAAGCCGGTGAAGAACGCCGAGCTGTGGCACGCGCTGCTCGCCGCGGTCGCGCGGCACCGGATCGAATGGCAGTGGGTCAAGGGTCATGCCGGCCACCCGGAGAACGAGCGCGCGGATCGGCTGGCGAGCGATGCTGCGGTGATGGCGGGGCGGCGGTAGGCCCACACCGAACGATACCGTCATCCTGACGAAAGTCAGGACCCAGGGTAACGGGGTGTGGCGCTGCTTGGCTCTGGGTCCTGACTTTCGTCAGGATGACGGTAGTTTGTGGGACCGAGGGCAGAAGCGGGTCGGGGAATAGCGCTCGACATCGATCCCCGCGACGGCCGCATCAGGCACCGCGCCGAGCAGCAGCGCGGCCGCGATCATCGCCCCGGCCGGTGCGGTCTGGATACCGAAACCGCCCTGCCCCGCGCACCAGAAGAACCCGGGTACTGCCGGGTCGAACCCATAGATCGGCAGCCGGTCGGGCGCGAAGGTGCGGAGGCCGGCCCAGCGGCGCTCGACTGCGGCGACGTGCCAGTCGACGACTCCCTCCAGGCGGTCGATCGCGATCGCGACGTCGATGTCCTCGGGCGCGGCGTCGCACGGATCACTGGCCACCTCGTCGTGCGGAGTCAGCCATAGCCGACCGCCGGGTTCGGGTTTGAAGTAGAAATTGTCCGACAGATCGACGACGTGCGGCATCGCGGCCGGCGCCCCGGGGTCGGTGCGCAACTGCGCCATCGTCCGGCGATACGCCTGCAGCCCGAGCGGCCGGACACCGGCGCGGGCGGCGACGATATCGGCCCAGGCGCCGGCTGCATCGACGAGGATCCGCGACCGGACCGGACCCGCGTCCGTCTCGATCGTCCAGACATCGCCCGACCGCGATGCGGCCTGCATCGCAGCATCGGTGACGATCTGTGCCCCCGCATGGCGCGCGCGCGCGATCTCGGCGGCGTGGAGCGCGGCGACGTCGATATAGGCGCAGCTCGGCTCCATGACGCCGACGGTCCATGCCTCGCGCAGGCCCGGCACGAACGCGGCGGGGTCGACCCGGTGCAGTGCCACGCCGGTACCCGCGAAGTCGCGGAGGAACGCATCCGCCTTGCCGGCATCCTGCGCGCGGCCGATGTGCAGCGACCCGAGCGGCGTCAGATAGTCGCGCAGCATCGGCCCCGAGGCGGTGGTCAGCGGCTGGATGCCGGGGCCGCCATAGGTTTCCGACCAGAACGCCGCGGACCGGCCGGTAGCATGATAGCCGGGCGTCGCCTCGCCTTCGAGCAGGACGACGCCGGCGCGCGCCCCGATCGCGGCGGCTAGGCTCGCGCCCGCCATGCCCGCGCCGACGATGGCGACGTCGTAAATCACGGGCGAGCGATCACGCCTGCGCGAACACCGAAACATGCGCGTCGAGGAACGCGTCGATCGCGGAAAGCGCGCGATTCCGGACGCCGTCGGCCTCGCGAAGGACTTCATGCGCCGAGTCGTTGCCGAAGCGGACCACCTGCGCATCGGGCAATCGCGCCGCCAGCCGCAACGCCGCACGCGGGTCGACCAGCCGATCGGCCTCGGCGACGAGCAGCAACACCGGGGTGTCGACCGCCTCGATTCGCCGGTCCGCGGCAAGCGCGAGCGCGCCGTCGAACGCCTGCGACAGCCACGCCCAGCTCGGCGGCCCGAGTTTCAGTTCGGGGCATTGCGTCTGCCACCACCGCTCGTCGTCGTAGCGCGCGGCGTCATGCGTCAGCAGAGTCTGGCGCGACGACAGCGTGCCGGGCCGCTCGTTGGTGCGCCACGCCGCACGCGCCGGATCGCCACGGCGGGTCTTGAAACGCGCGACGATTGCGCCGAACCACGCCCCCAGCGGCGCCCGCAGCCCGATCATCGGCGCGACAAGCACCGCGGCGTCGGGCCGGATCGACCGATTCGCGAGCGCGCGCATCACCATCATGCCGCCCATCGAATGCCCGAGGATCGCGGTCGGCAGCCGCTGACCCGCCGTATCTCTCCCCGCGGCTTCCTCGATCCACGCCGTCCAGAACGCCGCCAGATCGTCGTCGAACACACCGAAATCGTCGGCATGGCCGACATGCGGGTCTGGTGACAACCGTCCCGAACCGCCCTGCCCGCGCCAGTCGAACGCCGTCACCGACCACCCCTGCGCGTGGAGATGCTCGAACGATTCCAGATACTTCTCGAAGATGTCGCCGCGTCCGGTCTGGAACAGCAATCGGCCCCGCGGATCGGCGGCGGGCCAGTCGAACCGGCGCAACGGCCAGTCGTCCGGGGCCAGCCAGGTCGTGACGCGAGCGTCCGACGGGATCGCACGACGCACCCGATCCGGGGCGATTGTCGGTGGGACGGTTACTTTTTCGAAAGCCATGCTGGTTAGGGACTAGCCGATGGGGTCGCAGATTGCTCTTTCAATCTTGGTGTTCGTACTCGGCGGCCTTCTGGTCTGGGCCGGGATTGAGGATGCGCGGACCCGCGAGATCGCCAACTGGAAGACGGCGGCGATCGCGCTGCTGGCGCCGGCATGGTGGGTCGCGAACGGTCTGCCGCTGTGGCCGGACGTGGCGATCCAGGTGGGCGTCGCGGTCGCGGTGTTCGCGGTATTCCTGGTCGTATTCCATTTCGGCCTGATGGGTGGCGGCGACGTGAAGATGATCGTCGCGCTGTCGTTGTGGCTGCCGTTTCCGGCGTTCGTGACGATGCTGATGGTGATGTCGATCGCCGGCGGCATAGTCACGGTCTTGATGATGATCGAGCGCCGGATCGCCCGAAACAAAAACCAGATCGAGGTTCCTTACGGTGTCGCGATCGCGGTCGCGGGAATACTGGCGATCCGCGAACCACTCCTTAACCAGTTTCAGTAGATACTTAACGCCGAAGCAAGCAGACGGCGCCCGAAAGGCACGATGAGTCATGGATAGTCGCAAGATCATATTGCTGGTTGGCGCGCTGATCGTCGCTGGCATTACGGCGTTCTTCGCCCGGACGCTGATCGCGGGCAGTTCGGCACCGCAGGCCGGCGCGGTGGCGATGGCGCCGGTCGTCGACGGGCCCGAGGTGCTGGTCGCCACCCGCGCGCTGCCGGTCGGCACCATCCTCGACGCTACCGCGCTGAAGTTCCAGCCCTGGCCGAAGGAGCTGGTCGACAACGCCTATTACATCAAGGACAAGACCAACCTGCAGTCGCTGCTGGGCACCGTGGTGCGCAGCGAAGTGACCGCGGGCCAGCCGGTGACGCAGGGCGCACTGGTAAAGCCGGGCGATCGTGGCTTCCTCGCCGCGGCGCTTGGGCCAGGCATGCGCGCGGTCAGCGTGCCGGTCTCGGCACAGGCGGCGGTTGCGGGCTTCGTGTTTCCGGGCGATCGCATCGACCTGGTGCTGACGCAGACCGTGCCCGGTGGCGGCGACGGCGAGCCGCTGAAGGTGTCCGAGACGATCATGCGCAACGTCCGCGTGCTCGCCACCGACCAGCGCACCGACAATCTGGTCGGCGAGGACGGCAAGACGCAGGTCCGGACCTTCTCGAACGTGACGATCGAGGCGACGCCGAAGATGGCCGAACAGGTCGCCGTCGCGCAGACGCTGGGGTCGCTGTCACTGTCGCTGCGCTCGATTGCGGACAATTCGCAGGAACTCGAGGAAGCGATCGCATCCGGCGCGGTGAAGGTGCCCAACGGCAACGATCCGAAGGCCGAGAAGGCGATGATGGTACAGCTCGCGAGCCAGCCGTCGACGATGAAATCGAGCTTCCAGACCGGTGCCGACGTGTCGCGCTATCAGCGCAGCACGGTGCCGGGCAAGCCCATCGCCGCGGGATCGGCGGGCGGCATGCCGATGATCCAAGCATCGGGCGGAGCACCGGGCGCGGCGCCGGTGATGATCCAGGGTCCCGTCGTGCGCGTCGCGCGCGGCAATGCAATCACCGCCGTTCCGGTCGGGGGGAAGAATTAAGATGCGCATTTCCATGACGCCGATCGGCTGGCCGCTGGCCGCCGCCCTGGCCGCGGCAAGCGCCGCACCCTCCGCCCCGGCCACCGCGCAACGCGCCTCGGCCACCTCGTCCAGCGTCGTCCAGGTCAACATCGGCCGCGGCCGGCTGGTGACGCTGGCGCGGCCGATGAGCGACCTGTTCGTCGCCGACGACACCATCGCCGACGTCCAGGTGCGGTCACCGACCCAGCTGTACATCTTCGGCAAGAAGACCGGCGAGACGACGATCTCGGCAACCACCAAGTCGGGCGTGGTCGTCTATGGCAGCACCGTCCGGGTCGGCAACAATCTCGACTCGATCGCGCAGATGCTGGGGCTGGCGATGCCCGAGGCGCATGTCGTCGCGACGCCGATGAACGGCCTCGTGCTGTTGACCGGCACGGTGGCCGCGCCGGAAGACGCCGCGGAAGCCGAGCGCCTGGTACAGGCCTATGTCGGAGATCAAACCAAGGTGCTGTCGCGCCTCAAGACCGCGACGCCGCTGCAGGTCAACCTGCAGGTCCGCATCGCCGAGGTCACGCGCAGCTTCATCAAGAATATCGGCGTCAACGTGCAGTCGTTCGACGGCACCGGAGGCTTCAAGTTCGGATTGGGCCAAGGACGCGGAGCCAGCACACAATACTTCCCAGGTAGTGGTCCCGCTACTAATACCGGTCTGTTCACTGGGGGCACGACGGCGACGACCGGGAACAGCCTGCTGACACAGTCCACCACCGGATCGACGCTCGGCCTTGCCGGCAAGCTGCTCGGGCTCGACCTGATCGGCGCGATTGATCTTGGCGAGACGATCGGACAGGTGACGACACTCGCCAATCCGAACCTGACCGCGCTGTCGGGCGAGACGGGCACGTTCCTTGCCGGCGGTGAGGTTCCTATACCGGTTTCGCAAGGGCTTGGCGCGGTGTCGGTCGAGTTCAAGCAATATGGCGTCGGGCTGGCCTATACCCCGACCGTGCTCTCGGACGGCCGCATCTCGTTGCGGGTCCGCCCCGAAGTGTCGCAGCTCGATTATTCGAACGCGGTTACGCTGAACGGCACGCGCGTACCCGGCCTGACTACGCGGCGGACGGAAACGACCGTCGAACTCGGATCAGGCCAGAGCATGATGATCAGCGGCCTGCTGTCGAACAGCAGCAACAACTCGTTCCAGAAGACCCCTGGGCTGGCCAACCTGCCGATCATCGGCGCGCTGTTCCGCTCGAACGGGTTCCAGCGCAACGAGACCGAGCTGGTCGTGATCATTACCCCGTACCTGGTGAAGCCGGTCAACAACGCGCGCGACATCGCGCTACCGACCGACGGCGCCACCACGCCGAGCGATATCGACCGTGTCCTGTTCGGGACGCTCAGCGGCAAGGCGGGCGGCCCGCGGCCGGTGCCATCCATCGCGCCGTCACCGTCCTACGCCGCGCCGTCGGTCGGTGCGGTCGCCCCGGTGCAGCCGCAGCCGACGCCCGACACCCGCCGCGAGAAGGCGGACACGCGCTCGACCAAATCGACCAAGGGCATCGCGCCCGCCCCCGGCTTTTCGAACTGAGCCGCGCGTTCAACCCAAGGATCCTTTCGCGATGACACCCAAGACGATCCTCCTCGCATCGCTCGCCCCAGCCCTGCTGCTCGGCGGGTGCATGGGCACGCAGAACCGTGGCCTCGAATCGGTCCACCAGCCGGTCGTGGCGCAGACCGATTTTGCCTTCGACGTCGCGACCGCGGGCGGTGCGATGGCACCCGGCGAAGAACGTCGTCTGGCAGGCTGGATGGCGACGATGCGGATCGGTTACGGCGACCGCGTCGCGATCGATGATCCGTCGCCCTACCCCACGGCGGTCCGTGCGCAGGTCGCCGACCTGGTCGCGGGCTATGGCTTGCTGCTGAGCGGCGATGCGCCGGTCACCGCGGCACCGCTGACCCCGGGCACGATCCGCGTCGTGGTCAGCCGGATGCGCGCCAGCGTCCCCGGATGCCCCGACTGGTCGCTCGATTCGACCAACGACTTCAACGCCAACACCTCGTCCAACTATGGCTGCGCGACCAACCGCAACCTGGCGGCGATGATCGCGAACCCGGCCGACCTGGTCCGCGGCACCGCCGGCAACGAGACCAACGACGCCGCGGTCTCGTTCAAGGCGATCGACACGTATCGCAAGAAAGCACCGACGGGCGCCGCCGCGCTGGTCGCCGCAGGATCGGGATCACGATAATGAACGCACCCTGGAAACCCTCCGGCATCGCGCATCGCGACCCGTTCACCGCCTTCGTCTGCGACGAGACCACCGCCGAGACGCTGCGCCCGATCGCCGCCGAGCTGGGCTGGTCGACGGACAAGATCAACAAGGGCGGACTGCGCAACGCGATCCAGTCGCTCTCGGTCTCGGCCAGCCCGCAGATCCTGTTCGTCGACCTCGCCGAATCGGGGGATCCGCTCAACGACATCAACGCGCTCGCCGAAGTCTGCGAGCCCGGGACCGTCGTGATCGCGGCGGGCCAAGTCAACGACGTCCGGTTGTACCGCGACCTCGTCGCCAGCGGGATCCAGGACTATCTGCTGAAGCCGCTCCAGCCCGACATGCTGCGCGAGGCGTTCGGCCATGCGCAGGCGATGCTGAATGCGCCGAAGCATGTCGAGGTGGCGGTCGATCGGCCGCACAGCGCGATCGCGGTGATCGGTGCGCGCGGCGGTGTCGGTGCCTCGACGATCGCGACCTCGCTCGCGTGGCTGCTCGCCGACAAGGAAAAGCGGTCGACCGCGCTACTCGACCTCGACGTTCATTTCGGCACCGGGGCGCTAAGCCTCGATCTCGAGCCCGGCCGCGGGTTGATCGACGCGATCGACAACCCCAGCCGGATCGATGGCCTTTTCATCGAACGCGCGATGGTCCGAGCATCCGACAAGCTGTCGGTGCTGAGCGCCGAGGCGCCGATCAACGCGCCGCTGGTGACCGACGGCGCCGCCTTCCACCAGTTGCAGGAAGAGATGCGCACGGCGTTCGAATGCACCGTCGTCGACCTGCCGCGCAGCATGCTGGTGGCGCACCCGCACTTGGTCACCGACGTCCAGATCGCGGTGATCGTCACCGAATTGACGCTGGCGGCGGCACGCGACACCATCCGCCTGCTCTCGTGGATGAAGTCGAACGCCTCCGAGGCGACGGTGTTCGTGCTGGCCAACCGCCTGCATGCCGGCGGCCAGCTGGAGATCACGCGAAAGGACTTCGAAGGGTCGATCGAACGCAAGATCGATTACATCGTGCCGTTCGACCAGAAGCTCGCGGCGCAGGCCGCCAAGCTCGGCAAGCCGCTGGTCGAGGCGGGCAAGAATTCGAAGACCGCCGCGCCGATCGTCGCGCTCGTCGCCGAGATCGCGAGCTCGGTCGACGCCGGCGCTGCGCAGGAGGGACCCAAGCTCGGCAAGGGCACCTCGCTGATCGGCAAGTTCGGCGAGCTCAGGAGCCTGATGCCCAAGCGCAAGCCGAAGGCGAAGTGAACACCGCAACCCGGTACGTCCGGGCCTGCACGACCGGAAGGCGGTAGCCGCGATGGAATTGATGCCGCTGATGTTCGTCA
Organism: Sphingomonas sp. R86521; assembly: GCF_042466235.1. Taxonomy (NCBI): domain Bacteria; kingdom Pseudomonadati; phylum Pseudomonadota; class Alphaproteobacteria; order Sphingomonadales; family Sphingomonadaceae; genus Sphingomonas; species Sphingomonas sp. R86521. Next base: position 3,029,313 of record NZ_JAXHBY010000001.1, read on the forward strand.
TGATCGGCGCCTGCGTGGTGCTGGGCATGGTCGCGTTCGCGTTCGCGGGTCCATCGACCGCGCGGACCCAGACCCGGCGCGTGGCGTCGCTGCGCGAACGCCACGGCGACGCGCTGGTCGTTGCGGAAGCCCATCTGCGGCGCATCGCCAACAAGCGCGATACCAAGATGGACGTCGCGGTCGGCCGGATCCTGCCCAACAAGGTGCTGCTGGCCAAGCGGCTGGCGATGACCGGCAAGACCTGGACCGTCGGCCAGTACGGCATCGCGACCGGCGTCATCGCGCTGGTCGTCGCGGTCGCGATGTTGATCAAGGGCATGCCGATCCTGCTCGCGCTGTTCGTCGCGTTGTTCCTGGGCGTCGGCCTGCCGCACTATGTGGTCGGCCGCACGATCAAGCGGCGCGTCGGGAAGTTCACCGCCAAATTCCCCGATGCGATCGAACTGCTGGTCCGCGGCCTGCGCTCCGGTCTGCCGATCACCGAGACGATCGGCGTGGTCGGCAACGAGCTCGACGGCCCGGTCGGCGAGGAATTCCGCTCGGTCAGCGACAAGATGAAGATCGGCCGGACGATGGACGCCGCGCTGCAGGAGACTGCGGACCGCATCGGCACGCCCGAATTCCAGTTCTTCGTTATCACCATCGCGATCCAGCGCGAGACCGGCGGCAATCTGGCCGAGACGCTCGCCAACCTTGCCACGGTGTTGCGCCTGCGCGGCCAGATGCGGCTCAAGATCAAGGCGATGTCGTCCGAATCCAAGGCGTCGGCGCTGATCATCGGCGCGTTGCCGTTCATCGTCTTCTGCCTGATCTGGTTCATCAACGGCAATTACATGCAGCGATTCTTCACCGACGAACGGCTGATCATGATCGGCTGCGGCGGTATGGTCTGGATGGCGATCGGCGCCTTCATCATGGCCAAGATGATCAACTTCGAGATCTAGGACGCAATCGATGGGCGAGACCCCCGGACCCACGCTGTTGGGCATCGACGTACTCTGGGTCGCCACGATCCTGTCGGGCGTCGCCGCGTTCGCGGTGATGATCGCGATCTACGCGGTGATGACGGTGCGCGACCCGATGACCAAGCGCGTCAAGGCGCTCAACGATCGCCGCGAGCAGCTGAAGGCGGGCATCACCGCATCGACCAAGCGCCGCGCCAAGCTGGTGCAGCGCAACGACACCGCCGACCGGATGCGCACCATCCTGTCGTCGATGAAGGTGCTGCAGGACAGCCAGCTCGCGGTCGTCCATACAAAGCTGATGCAGGCCGGGATTCGATCCAAGGAATGGGCGCCCGCGGTGATCTTCGGCCGGCTGGTGCTGCCGATCGTGCTGGGCGGGATCATGCTCTACTGGGTCTATGGCACCGACGGCTTCGCGACCTGGACCCCGCTGAAGAAATACGGCCTCGTCGCGGCCAGCTTCATCCTGAGCTACAAGGCTCCGGATCTGTACCTCGACAACAAGATCAACAAGCGGTCCGACGCGATCCGCAAGGGTCTGCCCGACGCGCTCGACCTGCTGGTGATCTGCGCCGAGGCGGGCCTGACCGTCGACGCCGCGTTCCACCGCGTCGCGCGTGAACTGGGGCGTGCCTATCCCGAGCTGGGCGAGGAATTCACGCTGACCGGGATCGAGTTGGGCTTCCTGACCGAGCGTCGCCAGGCGTTCGAGAACCTCGCGAAGCGCGTGAAGCTGGATGCGGTGAAGGGCGTCGTCACGACGATGATCCAGACCGAGAAATACGGCACGCCGCTGGCGTCTGCACTGCGCGTGCTGTCGAGCGAGTTCCGCAACGAACGCATGATGCGCGCCGAGGAAAAGGCCGCACGACTGCCCGCGATCATGACCGTGCCGCTGATCATGTTCATCCTGCCGGTGCTGTTCGTGGTCATCCTGGGGCCGGCCGCCTGTTCGATCTCGGACGCCCTGATCAAGCCGTAAGTTCGCTGAAGCTCCGTCGTCCCGGCATGCGACGATGGAGCGTTAGGCAACCCTAGCCGCGGTCGATCGTTGGCCTTCCGTAACAGGAGGGATACTCAGATGCCGTTGTTTTCCACGCCCACACAGTTCGCGGTCCTCGGGCTGCTGCTGATCGCCGGTTGGCTGTTCGGCCTCGCCAGCCATCCCGGTGGCCGCAAGTGGAAGGCGCGCTACCTCGCCGAGCGCGACGCCAATGCCGCTGCTCGCCGGGATGGCGAGGGCCGCGCGGTCGCTGCCGAGAAGCGGGTCGTCGAGCTGGAGCGCGAGAACGCCCGGCTGGCCAAGGCGCAGACGGTGGTGGCTCCGGTAGCTCAGCCGGTAGTCACGCCGGTCACTACGACTGCGGTGCCGGTCGCGACCCAGCCTGTGGTGGGGCATCCGGTTGCGACCCGTCCGGTCTATGCGGCCGGTCAGCGTCGCAGCTGGTTCGACTTCAACCGGTAATCCGTTTTCAGTGGTTGATTCGTTCTCCTGCGGACGCAGGAGCCCAGGGTATCGGGCGATGCGCTCGTAACCCTGGACTCCTGCTTTCGCAGGAGAACAGTGGTTACTTCTTCGCCAGCGCAGCCTGCGCCGCCGCCAGCCTGGCGATCGGCACGCGGTACGGGCTCGCCGAGACGTAATCCAAGCCGATGGTCTCGCAGAACGCGATGCTCGATGGGTCGCCGCCATGCTCGCCGCAGATGCCGAGCTTGATGTCGGGCCGCGTCGCACGGCCGCGGTCGGCGGCGATCTGGATCAGTTCGCCGACGCCGTCGACGTCGATGCTGACGAACGGGTCCTTCGCGTAGATGCCCTTTTCGACATACACGCCCAGGAACCGCGCGGCGTCGTCGCGGCTGACGCCCAGCGTGGTCTGGGTGAGGTCGTTGGTGCCGAAGCTGAAGAACTCCGCGCCCTCGGCGATGTCGCCGGCGCGCAGCGCGGCGCGCGGCAGTTCGATCATCGTGCCGACCAGATAGTCGAGCGTGCGGCCCTTCTCGGCGAACACCGCCTTGGCCGCCGCATCGACCACTGCCTTCATCAGGTCGAGCTCGCGCACGGTCGCGACCAGCGGGATCATCACCTCGGGGATCGGCGCGAGACCGGTCTTCTCGGCGACGTCGCACGCCGCCTCGAAGATCGCCCGCGCCTGGATCTCGTAGATCTCCGGATAGGTCACGCCGAGGCGGCACCCGCGGTGGCCGAGCATCGGGTTGAACTCGTGCAGTTCCGCGGCGCGACGCTTGAGCACGTCGACCGACACCCCCGCCGCGGTGGCGACATCGGCGAAATCGGCTTCCTCGGTCGGCAGGAATTCGTGCAGCGGCGGATCGAGCAGGCGGATCGTCACCGGCAGCCCGGCCATCACCTCGAGGATCTCGGTGAAGTCCTTGCGCTGTTCGGGGAGCAGCTTTGCCAGCGCGGTGCGGCGGCCCTTCTCGTCGGTCGCGAGGATCATTTCCCGAACGTTGGTGATCCGGCTCGATTCAAAGAACATGTGCTCGGTGCGGCACAGCCCGACGCCCTCGGCGCCGAACTCGCGGGCGACGCGGCAGTCCTCGGGGGTCTCGGCATTGGCGCGGACCTTCAGGCGACGGACGCCGTCAGCCCATTCCATCAGCGTCGCGAAATCGCCCGACAGCTCGGGCTGCACGGTCGCGACCGCGCCGATCATGACCTCGCCGGTGGTGCCGTCGATGGTGAGCAGGTCGCCCTCCTTCACCTCGCGACCGCCACAGCGCATGATCTTCGCCTTGGCGTCGATTGACAGCGTGCCGGCGCCCGAGACGCAGGGACGCCCCATGCCGCGGGCTACGACAGCGGCGTGGCTCGTCATCCCGCCGCGGGCGGTCAGGATGCCCTTTGCCGCATGCATGCCGTGGATATCCTCGGGGCTGGTCTCGGTGCGGACCAGTATCACCGCGATGTTGTCGGCGGCCTTCTTCTCGGCAGTGTCGGCGTCGAACACGACGGTGCCGGAGGCCGCGCCCGGCGACGCGGGGAGCCCCTTGGTCAGCACGTCGCGGTGCGCGGTCGGGTCGAGCGTCGGGTGCAGCAGCTGGTCGAGCGCGGATGGCTCGACCCGCATGATCGCCTCGTCGCGGGTGATCAGGCCTTCGTTCGCCATGTCGACGGCGATCTTCAGCGCGGCCTTGGCGGTGCGCTTGCCGGCGCGGGTTTGCAGCATCCAGAGCTTGGTCTTCTCGACCGTGAACTCGATGTCCTGCATGTCGCGGTAGTGGTTCTCGAGCGTGTCGAACACGCCGGCGAGCTGCGTGTACACCTCGGGCATCGCCTCTTCCATCGACGCGGGCTTGGCGTTGGCCTCTTCGCGCGCGGCCTTGGTGAGATACTGGGGCGTGCGGATGCCGGCGACGACGTCCTCGCCCTGCGCATTGATCAGGAATTCGCCGTAATAGGCGCGGTCGCCCTTCGACGGATCGCGCGTGAACGCGACGCCGGTGGCCGACGTCTCGCCCATGTTGCCGAACACCATCGCCTGGATGTTGACCGCGGTGCCCCAGGCGGCGGGGATGTCGTTCAAGCGGCGATAGACTTTCGCACGCTCGGACTGCCACGAGCCGAACACGGCGCCGACCGCGCCCCAGAGCTGGTCGTGGACGTCCTGCGGGAACGGCTTGTTCCACTGCTTCTCGACCAGCGCCTTGTACTCGGCGACCAGCGCGCGGAGGTCGTCGGCGCTCAGTTCGGTGTCGAGCGTGAAGCCCTGGTCTTCCTTGGCGATCTCCAGCGCTTCCTCGAACGCGCCGTGGTCGAGTTCGAGCACCACGTCGGCGTACATCTGGATGAAGCGGCGATAGCTGTCCCACGCGAACCGCGCGTCACCCGAGGTGGCGGCGAGCCCCTCGACGGTCTGGTCGTTGAGCCCGAGGTTGAGGACGGTGTCCATCATCCCCGGCATCGACGCGCGCGCGCCCGACCGGACCGAGACCAGCAGCGGGTCGGCGGGGTTGCCGAAAATCTTGCCGGTAACGCCCTCGATATGCTTCAGGCCGGTCGCGACCTCGTCGCGCAACCCCTGCGGGAAGCTGCCGCCCTCGTCGTAATAGACCGCGCAGAATTCGGTCGAGATGGTGAAGCCCGGTGGCACCGGCAGGCCGATCGACGCCATCTCCGCCAGGTTCGCGCCCTTGCCGCCGAGCAGATTGCGGTCGCCCTTGCCGCCGTCCGAAACGCCGCCGCCAAATCGATATACGTACTGCGTCATTCCGGGTCCTCTTAAGTCGTTGCCCTTATGGACAATCAAAAACGAATGTTGAGAGTGTTGAGACGCTGGCGCGGTTTTCGCGTTACCCCTCAACCTTCGAAAAGTCGGCTACGTTGTGCACTGCAGCACGGACGCGTTCAAGCAACGCGAGACGGGCGGTGCGCTTGGCGGGTTCGGGGTCGTTGACGATCACGCCCTCGAAGAACGCGTCGATCGGCGCGCGGAGGGTGGCGAGCGCGGCCATCGCTCCGGCGAAATCCTCGGCAGCGATCGCAGCGGTGGCGCGAGGTTCGGCGGAGTCGAGCGCGGTCATCAATGCGGCTTCGGCCGGTTCCGGCGTGTAGGACAGCGGAATCTGCTCCGTCACCCCAGCTTCGTTCGTCACCCCAGCGAAGGCTGGGGTCTCCCGCGGCTCCTGTCCCGCGCCATCGGCAGAGACCCCAGCCTGCGCTGGGGTGACGGCTTTGCTGGAGGTCGCGCCTTCCTTCTTCAGGATATTCGCCGCGCGCTTGTACCCGGCGAGCAGGTTCGCGCCGTCATCGGTGGTCACGAACGCCTGCAACGCATGCACGCGCGCGAGCAGACGGACGAGATCGTCCTCCCCCCCGAGCGCGAATACCGCGTCGATCAGGTCGTGACGAACACCAGCTTCGCGTTGCTGGACTTTGAGGCGGTCGGCGAAGAAGTCGAGGACAGGCTTGCCACTAGTTGCCTTCTTAAACTTTTCGAGCGTCACCCAAAGGGAATCGCTAGCCGCGAATGGAATATCAAAACCAGGCAACTGAATATCTTGTTCGACTGCTAGACGAACCGCAAAAGCTGTAACCTGCCGCAGCGAGAAGCGAAGTCCGTTCCGCGAGATGAGCTGAACAGATCCCAATGTTGCTCTTCGCAAAGCAAACGGATCGCGTGACCCAGTCGGAAATTCTTTGACGCCGAAGAACGTGATGATGGTATCGATCTTGTCCGCCAAGCTCACCGCCACCGTCACTGGATCGGTGGGGACGTCATCGCCCTGCCCGACCGGCTTGTAATGGTCGCGGATTGCGGTGGCGACGGCGGGGTCTTCGCCCTGCGCGGCGGCGTAGTAGCCGCCCATCAGGCCTTGGAGCTCGGGGAACTCGCCGACCATGCCGGTGACGAGGTCCGCCTTGGCGAGACGCGCTGCGCGTTCCGCGAGGGCGGCCAACTGCTCCCTCTCCCCTTCGGGGAGAGGGTTGGGGTGAGGGGCTGTTCCGGGCGCGGCGCTGCTTGGCAGCCCCTCACCCCGGAGGGGAGAGGGAGCAGGACCCACGATGCCCTCTTCCACCAGCCAGCGGGCCAGCTTCGCGACGCGGTCGACCTTGTCGGCCACCGTCCCCAGCTTCTCGTGGAAGACGATCTTCGCCAGCTTCCCGGCCTGTTCGTCGAGCGGCACGCGCAAATCGGTGTCGTAGAAGAACTTCGCATCCGACAGCCGCGCCGCGAGCACTTTCCGGTTACCCTCGACGATCTTCGCGCCGCCGTCCGCCGCCTCGATGTTCGCGGTGCAGACGAACGCGTTCGCCAAGGCACCGTCGGACGTGCGGCAGACGAAGTATTTCTGGTTCACGCGCGCCGTCAGCTGGATCACTTCCGGCGGCACGTCGAGGAAGGCGGGGTCGAACTGGCCGAGCAGCGGTACCGGCCATTCGGTGAGCCCGGCATTCTCGGCGACCAGCCCCTCGTCCTCGACCAGCGCGAGCCCGGCCTGCATCGCGGCTTCGCGGGCGCGGTCGCGGATCAGGTCGGCGCGTTCGTCGTGGTCGACGATGACGTGCGCCATCCGCAGCTTGTCGACATAGTCGTGCGCGCCGCCGATCGTGATCGGGCCGGCATGGTGGAAGCGGTGGCCGAGCGTCGCGGCGCCGCTTTCGATCCCGGCGATCTCGAACGGCACGATCATCTCGCCGAACAGCGCGACGATGCCCTGCAAAGGACGCACCCATTTCAGGCTCTCGGTGGTGGTCGACGCATCGCCCCAGCGCATCGATTTCGGCCAGGGGAAGCCGCGGACGATCATCGGGATCGCCTCGGCCAGCACCGCGGCGGTGGCGCGGCCGGGCTTCTCGGTGACCGCGAAGAGGATGCCGTCACGCTCGACCAGCTGCTCGCGGGTCAGGCCGGTTTTCCGGAGGAACCCTTCCAGCGCCTGCGGGGGCGCGGACGCCTTGGGGCCCTTCACCTCTTCGGAGACGGCGGCGGTCTCGACCGGCAGGTCGCGCGCGATCAGCGTCAGGCGGCGCGGGGTGGCGTAGGTGACGATCTCGGCGGTCGCGATGCCGGCCTTGGCGAGCTCGGCAGTGAACAGCCGCGCGAGGTCGTCGCGTGCCTTCGCCTGCATCCGTGCGGGGATTTCTTCGGAGCGGAGCTCCAACAGGAAATCGGTCATGCAGGCACCATGTCAGCGATCCCCGCGAGCGCTCTTTGCGTCTTTGCGGCTTCGCGTGAAAAAGAAAATGGGATCACGCAAAGGCGCGAAGACGCAAAGGGTCCTTCTCCTCTGCGTCCTCTGCGCCTCTGCGCGCATGATTTTTCGCGCAAAGGCGCAGAGGACGCAGAGAGTGAGAAGGACAGCTTGGTCACCCCAGCGAAGGCTGGGGTCTCGTGCGGCAAGGGCACGACCGACAACCGGGAGATCCCAGCCTTCGCTGGAATGATGGCGTGGGCGGCAGAGCGACGGTTTCCTAAACCGCAGGTCACGCGGCCCATCCGTGCTTGTCCATCCAGGCGGCGCAGGCGCCTTTTGCGAGGTCGCGGACGCGGCCCATATAGGCTTGGCGTTCGGCTACCGAGATGACGCCGCGGGCCTGCAGCAGGTTGAAGATGTGGCTGGCCTTGATCGCCTGCTCGTACGCCGGGATCGGGAGCTTCGCCGCCAGCGAGTTCTCGCATTCGGCGACGTGCTTGCGGAACTGGTCGAACAGCGAGTCGGTGTCCGCGATCTCGAAGTTCCACTTCGACATCTCCTGCTCGTTCTCCAGGAACACCTCGCCGTACGTCACGCCGGCGTCGTTGAACGCCAAGTCGTACACCGAATCCTTGTCCTGGATGTACATCGCGAGCCGCTCCAACCCGTAGGTGAGCTCGCCCGCGACCGGCTTCATGTCGTAGCCGCCCATCTGCTGGAAATAGGTGAACTGCGTCACCTCCATGCCGTCGCACCAGACTTCCCAGCCGAGACCCCAGGCGCCCAGCGTCGGGCTTTCCCAGTCGTCCTCGACGAAGCGGATATCGTGCTTCAGCATGTCGATGCCGATCGCCTTCAGCGACCCCAGATACAGGTCCTGCAGGTCGGCGGGCGACGGCTTCAGGATCACCTGATACTGGTAGTAATGCTGCAGCCGGTTGGGGTTCTCGCCGTAGCGGCCATCGGTCGGGCGGCGGCACGGCTGGACGAAGGCGGCGTTCCACGGGTTGGGCCCGAGCGCGCGCAGCGTCGTCGCGGTGTGGAAGGTCCCCGCCCCCATCTCCATGTCATAGGGCTGGAGGATCAGGCATCCGCGATCGCTCCAATAATCATGGAGCGTCAGGATCATTCGTTGAAAAGACATGCCGGTCACGCGCCGGGCTTTGGCGGATGCGCGCTTTTCAGGCAAGTGGTGCGTTGCGCGCCGCCATCCTACATGGGGGATGCCACCGATGGTAAGGATGAATTCTTGACGTTCAAAAGCCTGCGCGCCGCGCTTTCCGCGTTCGCGATGACCCTTGCGCTGCCCGCCTGCGCGCAGGCCCCCAAGGCCACGCGCGCCGCCAACGAGGCCGATCCGGCGCTGTGGGTGGTGAAGGACAAGGACACCACGATCTATCTGTTCGGGACGATCCATGTGCTGAAGCCCGGCATGACGTGGTTCGACGAGGCGGTGAAGACCGCGTTCGATCGATCGCAGCAGGTCGTGCTCGAACTGGTGATGCCCGATGCGACCAAGATGCAGTCGCTGGTGATGGCGACCGGGGTGTCGCCGAGCGGCCCGACGCTGACCGAGCAGATCCCCGCCGCGAAGCGCGCCGCTTATGCCAAGGCGGTGACCGACCTGGGCCTGCCGGCGAACGCGTTCGATCGCTTCAAGCCGTGGCTGGCCGCGACCAACCTGTCGATCGCGCCGCTGTCGAAGCTCGGCTATGACGCGGCGAACGGGCCCGAGCAGATCATCACCGCGGCGGCGAAGGCGGCGGGCAAGCCGGTGATCGGGCTGGAAACCGCGGAACAGCAGCTCGGCTATTTCGGCAACCTGTCGCAGGGCGCGCAGATGGAGTTCCTGAGCAGCACGATCGACGAGCTGCCCAAGTTGGAAACGACGATGGCGACGATGGTCGACGAATGGGCGAAGGGCGACCCCGAGGCGCTGGCGAGGGAGATGAACGACAGCCTGAAGGATTCGCCCGAAGTGGCGAAAGTGCTGCTGGTTGATCGCAACAAGCATTGGGCGAACTGGGTCGCCGAGCGGATGAAGACGCCGGGGACGGTGTTCGTCGCGGTGGGGGCTGGGCACCTCGCGGGGAAGGACAGCGTTCAGGCGCAGCTGGCGAAGCTGGGGGTGAAGGCGCAGCGGGTTCAGTATTGAGAGGCTTCCGTTCTCCCCCTTCCCCTTCGTCATCCTGACGAAAGTCAGGACCCAGAGCCCCAAGCGGCACCGCGTGTAACCCTGGGTCCTGACTTTCGTCAGGATGACGGAGGTGGTTGGGGCATCGGAGGGACGCCCCGCCAGACCAAACATTGCCTTTCGTCCCCCGTTCGGCTATGCGCGCCAGCTTCCGGTCCATGGTCATCCCTGGAGGCGTGGGCGGGAAAGACAACAAACGAGTTTCGGAGAATACAGATGAGCGACCAGTTGACGCTCGCAGCCGAGACGCGTGACCGGGTTGGCAAGGGAGCCTCCCGGGCGCTGCGTCGTGATGGCCGCGTGCCTGCCGTGATCTACGGCCTGAACAAGGAACCGGATTCGGTTCACCTCGAGGAAAAGGCGCTGATGAAGGCGCTGATGACCGGCCACTTCATGAATTCGGTCGTGATGGTCAACGGCGTGCGCACGCTCCCCAAGGACGTGTCGTTCCACCCGGTCACCGATCGCCCGATCCATGTCGACTTCCTGCGCATCGGCGAGCATTCGACCGTCACCGTCGCGGTGCCGATCGTGTTCACCGACGAGGATGACGCCCCCGGCATCAAGCGCGGCAACGGCGTGCTCAACATCACCCGCCACGAGATCGAACTGGTCGTCGACGCATCCGACATCCCCAGCGAGATCACCATCTCGCTCGCGGGCAAGGAAATCGGCGATTCGATCCACATCAGCGACGTTGCGCTCCCCAAGGGTGCGACGCCGGCGATCGACGACCGCGACTTCGCGATTGCGACGATCGTGCCGCCGACCGTGCCGACCGTCGAGGACGAGCAGCTCGAGGCCGAAGTCGCCGAGGCGCAGGCTGCAGAAGCAGCCGAGCCGACCCCGGTCGAGCCGAACGACGACAACAACGACGACGACAAGATCACCACCCAGAAGAACGACTAAGAGGCTATCCTCTTCGTCTTCGGATGATCTGGCGGGCGGGAGAGCGACACGCTTTCCCGCCCGTTTTCGTAGGTATCCGTCATCCCGGGCTTGTCCCGGGATCCAGGGTTACGGACGGTATCGCTTGAGGCCCTGGATCCCGGGACGAGCCCGGGATGACGCACGTGGAGTTACGACATGCAGATCTGGGCGGGCCTGGGGAATCCGGGCGCACAATATGCAATGCAGCGGCACAATGTCGGCTTCATGGCGGTCGACTCGATCGCCGAGGTGCACGGCTTCGCTCCGCCGAGAAAGCAGTTCCAGGGCTGGACGCAGGAAGGCCGGATCGGCACGCAGAAGATCCTGCTGTTGAAACCCGCGACGTTCATGAACGAGAGCGGGCGCGCGATCGGCGAGGCGCTGCGCTTCTACAAGCTCGAGGTCGACGCGCTGACGGTGTTCCACGACGAGCTCGACATCGCCCCGTTCCGCGTGAAGGTGAAGACCGGCGGCGGGACCGCGGGGCATAACGGGCTGCGATCGACCGACGCGCATCTCGGCCCCGACTTCCGCCGCGTCCGCCTCGGCATCGGCCATCCGGGGCACAAGGATCGCGTCACCGGCTATGTGCTCGGCAACTATGCCAAGGCCGAGATCGATCCGCTGTCCGACATGCTCGGGGCGGTCGCCGCGGAGGCGAAGTGGCTGGCGGAGGGCGACGACGTGCGCTTCATGAACGACGTCGCGCTGAGGCTGGCGGCATGAGCACGCCCCCCTCCAACACCCGGAGCCTGTTCGCGACCCGATTCTACGAGGCGGACCTTGGCGACGCCGACCTGGTAGCCGAACTGGAAGACGCCGCGCTGGACCTGGCGAAGGCCGATCGCGCCGGGATCGCCTGGTCGAAGGCGCATGGCTATCGCGGCTACACCTCCTACGCGTCGCTCAACGACCTGCCGCTGCGCGATCCGCGGTTCGGCGACCTGGTCAGGCTGCTGAACAAGCACGTCGCGGCGTTCGCCAAGGACTGCGCGTTCGATCTCGGCGGCCGGAAGCTGAAGCTCGACAGCCTGTGGGTCAACGTCCTCAAACCGGGCGGCGCGCATTCTGGGCACATCCATCCGCACAGCGTCGTCTCGGGCACGATGTACGTGACCATCCCCAAAGGCGCCGGCGCGCTGAAGCTCGAGGATCCGCGGCTGCCGATGCTGATGGCCGCCCCGCCGCGCGCTGCCGATGCGCCCGAGGACCTCGCCACCTTCGTCTATGCGGTGCCGCACCCCGGCAGCGTGTTCCTGTGGGAAAGCTGGCTGCGCCACGAGGTGGTCGCCAACGCCGCGAAAGGCGAACGGATCAGCATCAGCTTCAACTATCGCTGGTAGGCGGACAGACCCGGCGCATGACCCGCGCCGCCACATACAGCCCGGCAACGGCAACGCCGGTCCCGGTGAGGATGTCGATCAGGTAATGGCCGCCGATCGGCACGGCCGCCGCGAGCATCAGCGCGTTTAGGACGGCGAAGGGCCAGCGCAGCCACCGGATGTCCCAGAACGCACGACCGAGCAGCACGGCGGCGCCCGCATGAAAGCTGGGGAAGGTCACGATCCCGTCCAGCGACCCGAGGCCGATGACCGTCAGCGTGCCGCTGTGCAGTCCTTCGAGGATGGCCGGATTGTACCACGACGCCGCGTGCGGGATGTCGGCCGCGGTAATCCCGAAATAGGCATAGGCGCCGATCGCCGGACAGAAGCCCGATACCAGGACCGCGATGCCCAGCGTCACGACCCAGGACAGCAGGAATTGCCAGATCCGCCGATCGGCGCCGGTCCAGGCGAGCACGACGATCAGCAGATGCGGTTGCCACAGGATGCTGCGGTAGCTCGCGCTGGCCAGCGCATAGGGGCGCCCGGAGCGCGAGAATTCGAGCATCGCCTCGCGCCAGTCGAAACCGGGCAGCATCGCGCGGTCGACCTGCGCGAGCGACGCATCGATCAGCGGATGACCGCTGGCCGCGAGGACGAGCGACAACAGCATCGCGGTCATGCAGACCGCCAGGTACAGCACCCATGCCTCGATCGCGGCGGCAACCCGGACGAATCCGCGCCCGCGCACGCACAGCGCCACCCACACGATCAACGCCAGCGCACCCGCGACGATGCCGAATTCGTCGGCCGCGATCCGCAGTCCCTCGACCGCGAGCAGGACCGGCAGCGCCGCCCATGCAAGCGCCAGACCAGCGTAGACCGGCATCGCGCCGGTCGCGAACACGGGTCGCGTGGCGCGTTCGGGTAGCGCGAGGGAGGACGCGGCGAGCATCGCGGGACCATGCGCGACGACGGTTAACGGGTCGCAAACGGCGCGAGGCTGGCCAACAAAGCCGCCCTGTCCTAAAGCGCGCCCACATTCTTATACCAAGGGCATATCATGGGTTTTCGCTGCGGCATCGTCGGGCTGCCGAACGTCGGCAAGTCCACCCTCTTCAACGCGCTGACGCAGACCGCGGCGGCGCAGGCGGCGAACTATCCGTTCTGCACGATCGAACCGAACGTCGGCAATGTCGGCGTCCCCGACAAGCGGCTCGACCAGCTCGCGCAGATCGCCGGATCGCAGAAGATCATCGAGACGCAGCTTGGCTTCGTCGACATCGCCGGACTGGTCCGCGGCGCGTCGAAGGGCGAAGGGCTCGGCAACCAGTTCCTCGGCAACATCCGCGAAGTCGACGCGATCGTCCACGTGCTGCGCTGTTTCGAGAATGACGACATCCAGCATGTCGACAACAAGGTCGATCCGATCGCCGACGCCGAGACCGTCGAGACCGAGCTGATGCTGAGCGACCTCGAGAGCCTGGAGAAGCGCGTCCCCAACCTCGCCAAGAAGGGCATGCAGGGCGACAAGGAAGCCAAGATCGGCGCCGCGGTGCTGGGCCAGGCGCTCGACCTGCTGCGCGAGGGCAAGCCGGCGCGGCTGACGGTGCCGAAGGACGAGGACGAGGCTCGCGTGTTCGCGCAGGCGCAGCTGATCACCGCCAAGCCGGTGCTCTATGTCTGCAACGTCAACGAGGAAGACGCGGCGGGCGGCAACGCGCTGTCGGCGAAGGTGTTCGAAAAGGCGAAGGCCGAGGGCGCCGAGGCGGTGGTCGTCTCCGCCGCGATCGAGGCCGAGATCGCGACGATGGCGGCCGACGAGCGTGGCGAGTTCCTCGGCGAGCTGGGGCTGACCGAAACCGGCCTGACCCGCGTCATCACCGCGGGCTACAGCCTGCTGCACCTGCTGACCTTCTTCACCGTCGGCCCGAAGGAAGCGCGCGCTTGGACCGTCCACGCGGGCGCGGCCGCCCCTCAGGCGGCGGGCGAAATCCACGGCGATTTCGAAAAGGGCTTCATCCGCGCGGAAACGATCGCGTTCGACGATTATGTCTCGCTGGGCGGGGAATCCAAGGCGCGCGAGGCCGGCAAGCTGCGGGCAGAGGGCAAGACCTATGTCGTCCAGGACGGCGACGTGATGCACTTCCTGCACAGCTGAGGCGGCGCCCGGTTCCCCGGCGCTGGCTGTTCCCCGGCGAACGCCGGGGCCCAGGGTTACAGGCGCTGGCGTTCGTGACCCTGGGCCCCGGCGTTCGCCGGGGAACGGCTAGCGGTACGGCTCGCAGGCGATACCGTCGTCGTTCAGCCCTTCGCGATAACCCGCGAAGGTTGCTACCGACCCAATGGGGACGAGAAGGGCAAAGGCGCGGCTCACCCGGCGATCATGTGCCGCGTTCGTCGACGAACGGTTACTCTCCCAGGAGCAGCGATATCCTTCGATCCTCCCCTTGCAGAGGAGGTGGCAGTCCGCAGGACTGACGGAGGGGTGTCCACGCCAATTGGAAGGTGTCACCCCTCCGTCTGGCTTTGCCAGCCGCCTCCCCTGCAAGGGGAGGATTGTTTGTAGTGGCCGCGCGACCTATCCTGGGACCATGCTCGCTCGCCTGATCCTGGCCCTGCTTCTTGCCGCCTTCGCGCTTCCCGCGTCGGCGCCGGCGGGGTGCCATGATGCCCCGGCGGCTCACGCGATGCCGATGTCCGGGCCGATGTCCGGGCCGATGGATCATGCGCCCGAGCAGAAGGCGACGCCGCCGCATGGCTGCATCGGGTGCGTGCCGCCGTCGAACTGGAGCGCGGCGCGTGTCCTTGGCGCACCGTTCCGCGAGCCGGTGACGCCGATCGAGCGCGCTGCCGTGCTCGACATCGGCGGGACGATCGCGCCCGGCCTGCGCCCTCCGCGACTGGCGTGACCGTACGGGGCCCCCGCCCCGCCGTTCCTGCCTGTCACCGGAGATTTTCGATGTACCGACCGATGTTGCTCGCCGGCGCCGCCGCGAGCCTGATGCTGCCGCATGCCGTGCGGGCCCAGATGGCGATGCCGATGCCCGCCGACCCTGCGCCGACCGACTCCGCGCCAATGAACCATGCCCAGATGGACCATGGAAAGATGGACCACGCGGTCAAGGATCACGCCAGACCCGACCGGATCATGCCCGATCCCGTGATGCCGCCGATGGCGCACGATGCCATGCCCGCCATGCCTGCCATGTCCGAAATGCCCGCGATGACGATGGGCATGGGCGGCGACGCGTACCAGATGGGCAGCGGTACCGCGCGGCTGCCCGGCGCCGAGGGGATGATGCGCGGCAGGATGATCCACGCCGGCGACTGGATGCTGATGGCGCACGGCTATGCCTGGGGCGTCTATACCGACCAGGGCGGCAAGCGCGGATCGGACAAGGCGTTCGTCGAATCGATGGCGATGCTGATGGCCGACCGCGATTACGGCGACCGGGTGCACCTGCAGTTGCGCGGCATGGCCAGCCTGGAGCCCGCGATGGGTGCACGCGGCTATCCCAACCTGTTCGCGACCGGCGAAGTGGCGAACGGCCAGCCGCTGGTCGATCGCCAGCACCCGCACGACCTGGTCATGGAACTGTCCGCACGCGCCGACTACCGGATCGGCGACGGCAGCGTGTTCGTCTATGCCGCGCCGGTCGGCGAGCCGGCGCTGGGCCCGAGCGCATTCATGCATCGCGGCTCGGCGCGCTATCAGCCGCTGTCGCCGATCACGCACCACTGGTTCGATTCGACGCATATCACGTACGGCGTAGTGACGGCGGGCTACCAGACCGGCGCGTTCCAGCTCGAGGGTTCGGCATTCAAGGGTCGCGAGCCCGACGAGTATCGCTGGAACATCGAGAGCCCGAAACTCGATTCCTGGAGTGTCCGCGGGACGTGGACGCCGACCGCGAACTGGGCGCTGCAGGTGAGCCATGGGCGGTTGAACAGTCCCGAGGAAAGCCACCCAGGCGAGGACGAGAACCGCACCACCGCCAGCGTCCAGTACGCAAACGGGGGACTGACCACGACGTTCGCCTATGCGCTGAAAGACCGCGCGCCGGGGCCGGCGTTGAGCGCGTTGCTGGCCGAGGCGACGTGGGAAATCGACCGCCACCACGCGGTCTTTGGCCGGGTCGAGAACGTCGCCAACGACGAGCTCTTCCCGAATGAGGCGGACGCGCTGCACGACCGGACATTCCGGGTGACGAGGGCCGAGACGGGCTATGCGTATCGGATCCCGATCTCGGGGCCGTTCGGCGTCGCGCTGGGCGGGACGGTCGCGGCGTATGCGAAGCCGGCGGCGCTCGACGCGGCTTACGGGGCGCACCCGGTAAGTTGGTCGCTGTTCACGAAGTTCGCGTTGGGACTGTAAGCCACATCGTCATCCCGGGCTCGTCCCGGGATTTAGGGTTACAAAACGCAACGCTTGGGGCCCTGGGTCCCGGGACGAGCCCGGGATGACGGAGATGATGGTGAAAGACGACGGCGCGCGCCTTTCCCTTGTCATCCGAGCGGCGTAGGGGCGCCGGACACCATGCGAGGCCAGCCGCAATGAAGCCTATGATCACCGGACCGTTCGTGCTGCTGCTCGCCGGTTGCGCCTATCCGTATACGCCGCCAGCGCTCGCTCCGATCGCCGCGCCGGCGCCCATGTCGACGGCCGCCACCGCCGCCGCACCCGCAGCCGCGCCCGTCACCATCCTCGTCTCGATCGACGGGTTCCGCCCCGATTATCTCGACCGCGGCGTCACGCCGCGGTTGTCGCAACTGGCGGCGCAGGGCGTGGCTGGGTCGATGCGGCCGTCGTTCCCCTCGAAAACCTTCCCCAATCACTGGACGCTGGTGACCGGGCTGGTGCCCGACCATCACGGCATCGTCGGCAACGACATGGAGGATCCGGCACGCGCGACCGCGCCGTTCACGCTCGCCAACGACGACCCGTTCTGGTGGAACGCCGCCGAGCCGATCTGGGTCACCGCGGAAAAGGCCGGAATCCGCACCGCGACCGAGTTCTGGCCGGGCGCCAGCATCGCCTGGGGATCGACCCAGCCGAAGAACAACCACGGCATCGTCCCCGGCGGGGAGCGGCCGCGGGACTGGGCCGATTTCAACGCCAACATCTCCGGCCCGCAGCGCGTCGATGCGGTGATCGACTGGCTCCGGCGTCCGGCCGCGACACGGCCGCGCTTCGTCACGCTCTATTTCGATACCGTCGACAGCGCCGGGCACGACGAGGGTCCCGACGGTCCGGCGGTGACCGCGGCGGTCGCCGACGTGGATGGCTCGATCGGGCGACTGGTCGACGGCATCGCCGCGCTGGGACAGACCGCGAACCTGGTGATCGTCTCGGACCACGGCATGGCCCCGACGTCGAGCACGCGCGTGATCGCGCTCGATACGATCGCGAACCCGGCCGACTATCACACCGTCGAGACCGGTCCGTATGCGACGCTGGCGCCGGTTCCGGGTCACGAGGCGGCGCTGGCGGCGGCGTTGCTGAAACCGCATCCGCACATGACCTGCTATACGAAGGCACAGGTCCCGGCACGGCTGCGCTATGGCAGCAATCCGCGCGTGCCGCCCTATCTGTGCATGGCGGACGACGGCTGGCTGGTGCTCAAGACCACGCCCGCCAAGCCGTTCACCGGCGGCAACCATGGCTATGACAATGCCCAGCCCGACATGGCCGCGCTGTTCATCGCCAACGGTCCGGGGTTTGCCGCGGGCAAGCGCATCGCGCGGTTCGACAATGTCGATGTCGCACCATTGCTGCGCGACTTGATCGGGCTTCCGGCCGCGACGGGACTGGACGGCAGCGATGCGCGGTTCAAGAGTGTCCTGAAACGCTAGAGAGGGATCGAATGCGCTATTTCGACGATATCGAGGTCGGCAGTACCGCGTCGTTCGGCGCCTATGCCGTGACCCGCGAAGAGGTCATCGCGTTCGCGCAGAAATACGATCCGCAGCCGTTCCACCTGTCGGACGAGGCCGCCGCCCGCACCCATTTCAAGCGGCTGGCGGCGAGCGGTTGGCATACCGCGTCGATGACGATGGCGATGCTGGTTGATTACCTGAAGGTCGATCCGCAGGCGGGGCTGGGATCGCCGGGGATCGACGAGCTGCGCTGGTTGAAGCCGGTCTACCCCGGCGACACGCTGCGTTGCGAGACCGAGATACTGGAGACCCGGGCCTCGGCCTCGCGTCCCGAGATGGGGATCTACAAGAGCCGGATGTCGGTGTTCAACCAGGACGACGTGAAGGTCATGACGTTCGTGTCCAACATCATGATCGCCACGCGTACCTGATCAAACGCGCGGGTTAGCGCCGCCCGCGTCCGCCGCCCCCGCGATAGCCGCCACCGCCGCCACGGAATCCGCCACCGCGATAGCCCTGGCTCGCGCCGCTCGGGCGGTTGCCGTTGTAGGTGCCACGCACGGTCGGCTGGCCGCCCTGTTGCGATTGCGGCTGCACGGCCTGTGCCGCGTCGGGTCGCGGTCCGCGGCCGTACTGGCCACGCGGCCCGCCGCGGTTGCCCTGGTAGTTGCCGGGGATGCCGTCGCCCCGCCCGTCGCCCCGTCCACCACCGCGGACGCCATCGCGCCCACCACGGTTGAAGCCGCCCCAGTTGCCGCGAGTGCCGCCTCGATCGTTGCCGCGGTACTGTTGCCGGCCCTGCCAATAGCGCTGCTGGTCGCCGTTCCAGCGATGGGGACGCTGGTAGCGGTCGTAGACATAGCCGCCCGACCCCGGATAATAATAATCGCCGTACCAGCCGTAATAGGATCCGAGCCCGCCATAGCCGAGACCACCGTAACCGAGCCCGTCGCCGTAGCCCGCGCCATAGTAACTGCCGCCGCCATAATAGGGGTCGCTGGCGTACCCGACGCCGGCACCACCATAGCCATAGCCGTCGGTGCACCCGCCCAGGCCTATCGCCATGCCGACTGCGAGCGCGACTGCGCCGATCCGATTGAACGTCATCGAAATTCTCCCATACGATGGAGAGCGGACACAACGCGCCGCCATTGATCGTAGAACAAGTGCGGGGTGTCGATGTTCCAGTCACACCGGATCGGCCACGAACGCAAGCCTTCGTCAGGTCCAGACGTTACCGGTACGCGCGGGCGCCCAAACGCAAAACGCCGGGCACCAGGCCCGGCGTTTCGGTCGATCGGTATCCGTCAGCCTCAGTGCTTAACGTCTCGCCAGACGTTCTGATACGCGCCCCAGGCCAGGCCGCAGAAGATCAGGATGAACAGGATCGACGCGAACCCGGCGGCGTGGCGTGCCTCAAGGTTAGGCTCGGCGGTCCAGGTCAGGAACGCCGCGACGTCGGTCGACATCTGCTCGACGGTCGCCTTGGTCCCGTCGGCATAGGTCACCTGGCCATCGGACGTCAGCGGCGGCGGCATCGCGATGTTGAGGTTCGCGAAATACGGGTTGTAGTGCAGCCCCTGCGGCGTCTTCGCGTCGGGGAACTCCTTCAGCATCGCGGGCGACTGCTTCTGGTATCCGGTGATCAGCGAGTGGACATAGGCCGGGCCTTCCTCACGCGCCTTGGTGATCAGCGACAGGTCGGGCGGCAGCGCATTGTTGTTGGCGGCGCGGGCGGCGATCTCGTTGGCGAACGGCGACGGGAAATGATCGCTCGGGATGTTCTTGCGGGTCGCGGGCTCGCCGGTCTCCGGGTTGATCGACGGCTGCTCGATCACCCACTGGTTGGCGATCGCCTTCACTTCCGGCTCGCTATAGCCGATCTTCTGCAGGTCGCGGAACGCGACGAGGCGCAGCGAGTGGCAGGCCGAACAGACTTCCTTGTAGACCTGGAAGCCGCGCTGGACCTGGCGACGGTCGAACTTGCCGAACACGCCGTTCGACGCGAGCTCCAGCTCCTTCGGATGGAGATGATAGCGGCTCTCCGCGGTCGGTGCGACGGGGTCCTTGATGGCCCCGTACACGCTGCCGAAGAGCGCGATGCCCAGCACCAGCACGAACGCGGCGCCGACCAGGGATGCGATGAGACGAACCATGTATTTATCCTCGAGTTCGTATCAGTGCGCAGGGTTGGGCGAGAGAGCGGTCTTGGCCGGGCTGGTCCCGCCCCGCTTCTGCAACACCGCCTCGGTGATCGAATTGGGCAGCGGGCGCGGTCGCTCCAGCCGGGAGATGATCGGCAGGATGATCAGGAAATGCGCGAAGTAATAGGCCGCGCAGATCTGGCTGAGGATCACGTAAAACGCGTTGGCGGGGGCGCCGCCGCAATAGCCCAGGATCAGGATGTCGGCGACCAGCACCCAGAACGCGATCCGCGCCTTGGGCCGGAAATTGTTCGACCGCACCGGCGAGCTGTCCAGCCAGGGCAGGAAGAACAGCAGCAGGATCGAGCCGAACATCGCCAGCACGCCCCACAGCTTCGCCGGAAGGATGAAGTCCGCGGTGAAGGCACGCAGGATCGCGTAGAACGGCCAGAAATACCATTCGGGAACGATGTGCGCGGGGGTCGAAAGCGGGTTCGCCGGAATGTAGTTGTCCGGGTGACCGAGATAGTTCGGGAAGAAGAACAACAGGCTCGCGAACACCAGCATGAAGATGCCGAGCCCGAAGCCGTCCTTCGCGGTGTAATAGGGGTGGAACGGCACGGTATCCTGCTCGCCCTTCACCTCGACACCCGTCGGGTTGTTCGACCCCGGGATGTGCAGCGCCCAGATGTGCAGGATGATCACGCCCGCGATCACGAACGGCAGCAGGTAATGCAGCGAGAAGAAGCGGTTGAGCGCGGCGTCGTCGGGCGCGAACCCGCCCAGCAGCCAGACGCGGATGGTGTCGCCGACCAGCGGGATCGCCGAGAAGAACCCGGTGATGACCTGCGCGCCCCAGAAGCTCATCTGCCCCCAGGGGAGCACATAGCCCATGAACGCGGTCGCCATCATCAGCAGGAAGATCGTCACGCCGAGCAGCCACACCATCTCGCGCGGGGCCTTGTACGAGCCGTAGTACAGCCCGCGGAAGATGTGCGTGTAGACCACGATGAAGAACATCGATGCGCCATTGGCGTGCGCATAGCGCAGGAACCAGCCGGCGTTGACGTCGCGCATGATGTGCTCGACCGAATCGAACGCGACCCCGCCATTCGCCGCATAATGCATCGCGAGCACGACGCCGGTGACGATCTGGATCGCCAGCGCGGCGCCGGCGAGCACGCCGAAGTTCCAGAAATAATTGAGGTTGCGCGGCACCGGATAGCCCGCGCCGATGGCGTTGTAGGCGAGACGCGGCAACGGCAGCTTCTCGTCCAGCCACCGCATCAGCGGGACTTTCGGTTCGTACTGCTTGGCCCAGGGAAAGCTCATGGTCGTTTCCTCAGCCTACCGTGACGACGGTGTCGGAGTTGAAGGCGTATTCCGGCACGTGCAGGTTCTGCGGTGCGGGACCTTTGCGGATGCGGGCGGCGGTGTCGTAAGCCGAACCGTGGCACGGGCAGAAATAGCCGCCGAACGGGCCCTTGTTCTCGCCCTCGCCGGCGCCGAGCGGCACGCAGCCCAGATGGGTGCAGACGCCCAGCGTGATCAGCCAGTTCTTCTTGCCCGCCTTGGTGCGCTGTTCCAGCGTCTGGGGATCGCGCAGCGTCGAGATATCGACGGCGTCGGCCTCCTGGATTTCCTTTGGCGTCAGGTTGCGCACGAACAGCGGCTGCTTGCGGAACGACGTCTTGATCGCCTGGCCCGGCAGGATCTTGGACAGGTCGATCTCGGTGGTCGCCTGTGCCAGCACGTCGGCGCTGGGGTTCATCTGGTTGATCAGCGGCAGCACGATCGCAACCGCACCGACACCAGCGAACGACACCGCGGCAATGTTGATGAAGTCGCGGCGGCGCGGATCATGCGAGCCCTGCTCCAACGACTCGGGCATCTCGCCTGGGGGAACCATGTCGTCGACAGCCGCCATCTATCTCGCCCTTGCACCTAATCTTATCGTGACAGGCCGGCGCGGTCCGAAGTCCGGGCGCCCCCCTGCCCAACCATCCTCACGGAAGTTGCTGTCTGATAGACGGCGACATCGTGCTTTGCCAACAGCATTTTGTTCCGCGGCCCGGCGCGTTACAGCCACGGCGATGCGCATTGCCTTGTACGAACCCGATATCGCCGCGAACGTCGGCGCCATCCTGCGGACCGCGACCTGCCTGGGCGTGCCGGTCGACCTGATCGAGCCGATGGGGTTTCCGTGGAGCCGCCAGGCGATGGCGCGATCGGGGATGGACTATGCCGACGCGGCCGAAGTCACCCGCCACGTCGACTGGGCGGCGTTCGAGGCGAGCGCGCGCGGGCGGATCGTGCTGTTGACGACGAAGGGGGCGACGCCGTTGTGGGACACGCAGTTCCGCGAAGACGACGTGCTGCTGCTCGGATCGGAGGGGCGCGGCGTGCCGGAGACCGTTCACGCGCGCGCGGACCTGCGTCTGGTGATCCCGATGCGTCCGGGGTTTCGCTCGCTCAACATCGGGGTGTCGGCGGCGATGGTGCTGGGCGAAGCGCTGCGGCAGACGCGGCACGCGGCGGGATCGTAACCGCCCCTTCTACGTCATCCCGGGCTTGTCCCGGGATCCAGGGTAACAAGGCGCGACGTGTGTGGCCCTGGATCCCGGGACGAGCCCGGGATGACGGGGGGGAGGGGGAATGACGGACGCGTAGACAATCCGTCCCCTCCCCCCGGGGCGCCGACTTTGATACATGCGCCCCCATGACCCCGCTCGACCCCCAGCAAGCCGGCGCCCGAACCTGGTTCGAATCGCTCCGCGACCGCATCTGCGCTGAATTCGAGGCGATCGAGCGCGAGGCGGGCTCCGACGCGTCGTTCGGCTACACGCCGTGGGACCGCGTCGATCCGTCGGGCGAGCCCGGCGGCGGCGGGGTGCGCGGGGTGATGAAGGGGAAGGTGTTCGAAAAGGTCGGCGTCAACGTCTCGACCGTCGGCGGCACCTTCGAGGGTGAGTTCGCCAAATCGATCAACGGCGCCGGCGAGGACCCGCGCTTCTCCGCCACCGGGATCAGCCTGGTCGCGCACATGGCCAATCCGCATGTGCCCGCGGTGCACATGAACACCCGCTTCCTGACCACCACCAAGCGCTGGTTCGGTGGCGGCGCCGATCTCAACCCGCCGCTACCGATCGCGGAGGATACCGACTTCTTCCACGCCACCTTCAAGGCGGCGTGCGACGTCCACGACCCGAGCTACTATCCGCGCTTCAAGGAATGGGCGGACACCTACTTCTATATCCCGCACCGTCAGGTCCATCGCGGCGTCGGCGGCATCTTCTACGATCATCTCGACGGCGATTTCGACGCGGATTTCGCGCTGACCCGCGATGTCGGCGATGCGTTCCTGGCGAGCTATCCGGCGATCGTGCGGCGCCGGATGGACACGCCGTTCGACGCCGACGATATCGCCGCGATGCTGGCGTGGCGCGGCCGCTACGCCGAATTCAACCTGGTCTATGACCGCGGCACGTCGTTCGGGCTGAGGACGGGGGGCAACGTCGATGCGATCCTGATGAGCCTGCCCCCGGTCGCCACATGGGCGTGACCGGATGGCGCTGATCCCGGTCGCCGACGACCAGCTCGCGACGATCGTCACCACGCTGGAGATGCGCCGGCGCCCGCCGTTGCGCCCGGTCCCGGCGTCGCGGTTCCGGCTGGTGCGCTGGGACCATCCCGCGCTCGACCGGTATCGCACGCTGTTCGCGCGGGTCGGGGCACCGTGGCTGTGGTTCTCGCGGCTGACGATGACCGATGCCGCGCTGTCCGCGATCATCCACGACGACGGGATCGCGGTGTACGCGGTGGTCGATGCGGCGGGGATCGAGATCGGCATGGTCGAGCTCGACTTTCGCACCGCGGGGACGTGCGAAATCTCGTATTTCGGGCTGGTCCCCGAACTCGCCGGGCAGGGCCATGGTCGCTGGCTGATGGCAGAGACGCTTGCCCGCGCCTGGGCCAAGGGGGTGGAGCGCGTGTGGCTGCACACCTGCACGCTGGACCACCCAGCCGCGCTCGGCTTCTACCGGGCGCAGGGGTTTGCGGCGATCAAGCGGACGATCGAGACGTTCCAGGATCCACGCGCGTTCGGGCTGCTGCCGGTCGAGTCCGCGCCGCAGATCCCCTATCTGGCGAGCCGCCGATAGGCCGAGATCGCGATCAGCGCCATCGCCAGTCCCGCGGCCATCGCCGCCGCCGCCGCGCCGGCATCGACCAGCGCCAGCACCACCGGGTTTTCCTGCGCGTTGGTGCGCATCCAGCGGTCGATCATCATGAACGGCTCGCCGATGATCCACCCGCTGATATAGCTGAACGCCGCCAGCCCCATCAGCGGCAGCCCCGATCCGCGGGTCAGCGTCAGGCTGCGGCGGATCGCCGCGAACGCCCCGATCGGACTGTCCGCGAACAGTGCCGGCCCGGTCAGCATCGTCCTGCCGAGGATGTACAGGCCGGGCAGCGCATACAGCAGCAGCCCCGCCCCGGCCGGCAACGACACCAGCACCATCGCCAGCAGATAGCGCGGGAACAGCGTCGCCGACCGCTTCATCGCAGTGGCAATATCGAGCCCCTGCTCGCCCTGGCTGCGATCGAGATACAGCGCATAGAACAGCGAGGTCCCGAAGAAGCTGATCGCATAGGCGAGGCCGTACCAGCCGCCATTGGCGCTGGCCCAGGCGGTGACCTGATCGGCCCAGACCAGCGCCTGCGCCTGGTTGTTGCTGGCCCCGGCCACCGGCATCGGCGGATCGGGCACGACCAGCGCCAGCGCGAACGCCGGCAGGAACAGGAACGGCGCCGCGATCCGCAGCAACAGGTCGCGGTCGCGCTTGAACAGCGCCCAGGCGTCGGTCAGGACGGTCGCGAAGTCGAGTTTCATTCGGATGTCGGTGCCCCGGCTGATGCTACATACAGGCGCGCGATGAAGACTGCGGCGACCGCGGTGAACCCGGCCGAGACCAGGGTGACGGCGACGCTGGTCGGGAAGTTCGCCGCCTTGCCAAGGACCAGACCCAGGGTCACGCCGACGACGGCCTGCACCGCCTTGGTGCCGATCGTGACGACGATCGTGAACAGCACGAATACGCCGATGATCCGCCAGGTCATGCCGCGGGTGAGCGCGATCGAGCGGCGGATCGCGCCGAGCCCGAGGCGTTCGTTGAGGATGATCGGGTACAGCAGCACCAGCCGTGCCGCGACCCACAGGATCGCGATGCTCAGGATGAGGACATAGAGCGATGCGAAGACCGCAGCGCCGGCCGAAGGCATGTTGGCGCTTGCGGCGCTGCCTTCTGCGAGCATGAGCGAGAAATCGAACCCCGACCAGGCCAGCGCGAGGATCGGCGGCACCAGCGCGACGATCATGACCAGGCCGATCAGGAAGGTGATCCCGAACGCCGGCAACAGCCGTGCGCGGGCCTGCCGGCCGGCTTCCGCGCGGGTCGTCGCGGGATCGGTCGCGATGGCAGCGATCGCGAGGTGCGCCCAGGTCGAGAACAGCAGCGCGACCACCGACAGTACCGATCCGACGACGAGGTATGCGAAGACCACCGATGCCATGACCGAATAGAGCACGACCGTATCGCGGATAACCGCAGGCAGAAACAGGCCGAGCAGCGCGACCGTCGCGATCATCCCCGCGCGGCCCGACAGCACCTCGACCGTGCGGTCCCAGACGTTCCCCATTCTTACCATGTCGCACTCCCGTTACGCCGTGCGCGACGTAGCCGAAGCCCCGCCGATTGACCACATGGTTGCAACCATCCGCCGCACTGCGCAGATGGGGGCCATGACGCAGCTTCCGCCCCCCCTGCCCGACGACATCGAATGGCGCGTCAGCGCCGGCCTGACCGCCTATGATGTCGCGCTGGTCGAGATGGAGGCGCGCGCCGCCGGGGTCACCGACGGCACCGCGCGGGAACTCATCTGGCTGCTCGAACACCCGCCGGTCTATACCGCAGGCACCAGCGCGGATCCGATCGACCTGCTCGACGCGCGCTTCCCGGTGATTGCGACCGGGCGGGGCGGCAAATACACCTATCACGGGCCCGGCCAGCGGATCGGCTATGTCGTGCTCGACCTGGCCCGACGCGGGCGCGACGTCCGGCGCTACGTCCACGCACTCGAGGCCTGGGTGATCGCCGCGCTGGCCGAGATCGGGGTCGAGGCCTTCGCCATCCCCGGCCGGGTCGGGATCTGGACGCTCGACCACCGCAATTTCGGCGGCCGCGAGGCAAAGATCGGCGCGATCGGCGTTCGGGTGCGGCGCTGGGTCACGCTCCACGGCTTCGCGGTCAACGTCGATCCCGATCTGTCGCACTTTTCGGGCATCGTGCCGTGCGGCCTGCCCGACCCGGTTACCAGCCTGAAAGCGCTCGGCATTCCGGCCAGCCACGCAACCTTTGACGACGCGCTTGCGTTGACGGCGGGAGCATTCGCTGAAACACTTTCTTTGGCGTCCGAAAACGGCGCTTGAGACCAAGGCGTTATCGGATTAATGTCCACTGTGATTTGGGTATTAAGGTCAAACAGGCCCGACCAGATCCTCTATCTAGGGAGCTTCCATATGCGTTCACTGATTTCCAAGGTTCTGACGGGTTCGATGATCGCCGCCGCCGCACTGGCAGTTTCGGCTTGCGGTCCGAAGACCGAGACCACGACCGACAACACGATGGTCACCGACATGAACGCCACCGAGGGCATGGACACCATGACCGACAACATGACCGCCGTCGACGGCGCGTCGAACGGTGGCATGATGGCCAACGACAGCATGATGGCGAACGACACGATGATGTCGAACGCTACCACGACCAACGCGATGTAATTTCCCTAACCGGAAATTATGATGCGGAAGGGCCGCCCGGGCAACCGGGCGGCCCTTTTCGTATGTCCGTCCCGTTACGCCTTCCACCGGTCGGCGATCTTGGTTAAATGGCTTTGGGAACGGGCGCAAAACACGCTAGATTCCCGATGCTTGGGATTGCCCCGGGGAGGTTTCGAAATGAAGGTGTTGCGTATCGCGCTCGCGGTGTGCGCCGGGTCGGGCGTGCTGGCTCTGGCGGCTCCTGCGTCCGCGCAGTTTTTCATGCAGTCGCACGACTTTAGCGCCGCTGCCGTAGACGGCACCGAAGATGGCCTGGGCCAGGCGATGCCCGGCGCGACCAAGGCCGAGCAGCGCGCCGCGCTGGTCTGGCACATGCGCGCCGCGCTCAACGTCGCCGCGCTGCAATGCCAGTTCGAACCGACCTTGCTGACCGTCGACAACTACAATGGCGTGATCGCCGATCACGCCGTCGAGCTGAAGGGCGCGTTCGACACGCTGGGGAAGTACTTCACGAGAACCAACAAGACCGCGAAGGCCGGCCAGACCGCGCTCGACCAGTTCGGCACCCGCACCTATTCGAGCTTCGCCACCGTCGCTGCGCAATATGGTTTCTGCCAGACCGCGGCTTCGATCGGCCGCGACGCACTGTTCACGCCGCGCGGCGCGTTCGGCGACCTCGCGATGGCGCGCTCGCGCGAGCTGCGCAACAGCCTGACACCTTGGGGCGAGCAGCGCTTCCCGCGCTACATCGGTCGCGACCGGGTGAACAAGCCGCGGCTCGACGAGATCTGCTGGAACAAGAAGGGCGAGTGGGTCGAGAAGAAGTGCGGCGCGCAGAACTGGCCGCCCGCCGGGGTTGGCGTGGCGCAGCGGTAACTCCGTCATCCCGGGCTTGTCCCGGGATCCAGGGTTATGGGCGTTGGCGCTTGGCACCCTGGGTCCTGACGTTCGTCAGGATGACGTAGGCGGGGTTAGCGCAGGCCCAGCAGCTTGTGCGTCTGCAGCGACAACCGCCATGCCGGCCGCCGCATCACCATCTCGACGCACGCCTCGCGGTTGGCGTCGGCATGGCGATCGTCGAGCGGCTGCAGCAAGCGATGCGCGAAGTCCCAGCCCTCGACCGCGACGATGTCCGTTCCCGGCTGTGGCCAGACCAGCTTCAGCTCGTCGCCGGTCCGCTGCACGACCACGCTGCCGGCCTTCGGGCTGATGCACACCCAGTCGATCCCCGGATGCGCCGCGATCGTGCCGTTGCTCTCCACCGCGATGCGGAACCCGTGCGCGTGGAGCGCATCGACGACGGCGTCGTCGATCTGCAGCATCGGCTCGCCACCGGTCAGGACGACGAAGCGGTCGGCCTCGCCCTCGCCCCAGAACCCGGCGACTGCCGCCGCCAGCGCGCCGGCATCGGCGAACTTGCCGCCGCCCAGCCCATCGGTGCCGACGAATTCGGTATCGCAGAACTTGCAGACCGCGGTCGCGCGGTCCTGTTCGCGCCCCGACCACAGATTGCATCCCGCAAAGCGCACGAACACCGCACGGCGCCCGGCGTTCACCCCTTCGCCCTGCAGCGTCAGGAACATTTCCTTGACCGCGTAGCTCATGCTCAGGCGGGCCGGACCGCATAGACCGTCGGATCGGCGATCCCGGCCTCTTCGAAGCCCTTCGACCGCAGCCGACAGCTGTCGCATTCGCCGCAATGCACGCTTTCGGCATTCGGGCCGGGGGCCGGATCGTAGCACGACCAGCTGAGGCCCATGTCGAGCCCGAGGCGGGTGCCCTCGCGGACGATGTCGGCCTTGGTCATGTGCTGCAACGGCGCGCGGATACGGAACGGCGCGCCCTCGACGCCGGCCTTGGTCGCGAGCTCGGCGAGCCCCTCGAACGCCTGGATGAATTCCGGCCGGCAATCGGGATAGCCCGAATAGTCGAGCGCGTTGACGCCGATGAACAGGTCGCGGGCGCCCGCCGCCTCGGCCCATCCTAGCGCGAGGCTGAGGAAGATCGTGTTGCGCGCGGGGACGTAGGTGACGGGAATACCCTCTCCGACCCCATCCTTGGGCACGTCGATATCGGCGGTCAGCGCCGAGCCGCCGAACGCGGACAGGTCGAGCGGCAGGACGATATGGCGTTCGGCGCCCAGCGCCTCGGCGACCCGGTGCGCCGCGTCGAGTTCGATGCGGTGGCGCTGGTTATAGTCGATCGACAGCGCGAGCAGCCGATACCCGGCCTCGCGCGCCGAAGCCGCGGATACCATCGAGTCCAGCCCGCCGGAAACCAGCACGACCGCAATTGGGGAGGATGTCATAATGCGCCACGCGCTAGGCCAGCGGCGGGCAAAAAGAAAGGGCCGCCCCTGCGAGCGGCCCTAGGTTGGCGCTTGGAGCGCCATAAGGGAGAAAACGTGCTGAAGTAAAAAGAGCACCCGCCACCCCTAGCGTTGAAGGTGTGAAGATCGCGTTAAGGACCTATGCGACTTCCTCGGCCGCGACCGGAAACTTCCGCGCGCAGAAAGCGCAGTCGACGACGATCATCCCCGCCTCGTCCGCCATCTCGCGCCTTTCCTCGATCGGAAACTTGGCGAGCACGCCCGCGATATAGGCGGCATCGCAGCGGCAGCCGCGCACGATCGGGATGTCGGCATGGATGCGGACATTGGTTTCTTCGTTGAACAGCCGCCAGATCACCGTCTCCAGCGGGAGCGCCGGGTCGGTCAGCTCGTCCACGGCGATGGTCCCGCCCAGGATCGCGACATGCTCCCATTCCGGATGGTCGAGCTTGGTATGCAGCCGCTCGCGGCCGTCCTCGCCCTCGGGCAGATGCTGCAGGAACAGCCCGCCCGCGACGCAGGCGCCGTCGGGGCCCTTGCGCATACCGACCCGGATCAGCGTCGGGATCTGTTCGGACTGCAGGAAATAGCTCTGCGCCGCCTCGGCCAGCGTCTCGCCGTCGAGCGGCACGATGCCCTGATAGCGCTCGCCGGTGGTCTCCAGGTCGAAGGTGATCGCCAGATAACCCTTGCCGAACAGCGCGAACAGGCTCGGCTTCTCCGGCGCCTCGGCCAGCTTGTCGGCATCGTACTGGACGTATCCGCGGACCTCGCCGCCGCGATAGTCGCACACCAGCAACTGGACCACGCCGGTCTCGGTCCGCGTCTGCATCGTCAGCTGGCCGCTCGCATCCTTCAGCGTCGCGCCGATCAGCGCGGCCAGCGTCAGCGCCTCGGCGAGCAACGCCTCGATCGCAGGCGGGTAGGCGTGCGCGGACAGGACACGGTCGAGCGTCGGCCCGAGGCGAACGATGCGTCCGCGGGCATTGCGCTCGGGGATTGCGAACGCAAGCGCGCGATCGAGGTCGGTGGTGTTGGGGTCGGTCATGCGAGCAAAGATGGGGAGCGGCCCGCCTTGGTCAACCGCGCCCCTCCCAACCGTCACCCTGAACTCGTTTCAGGGTCCACCTTTCCACAAGCGTTGGCGCTCGTGGAAAGGTGGATGCTGAACCGAGTTCAGCATGACGGACTACCCGATCTGCCCGAAGCACCAGCGCAGCACCGATTTCTGCGCGTGCAGTCGGTTCTCCGCCTCCGCCCAGATCAACGATTGCGGACCGTCGATGACGTCCGGCGTCACCTCTTCGCCGCGATGCGCGGGGAGGCAGTGCATGAACTTCGCATCGGGCTTAGCTGCCGCCATCAGCGCCGCATCGACCTGGTACGGAGCCAGCGCCGTCAGCTTGGTCTCGGCATTCGCCTGGCCCATCGAGATCCAGGTATCGGTGACGACGATGTCCGCCCCCTCGACCGCCTCGCGCGGATCGGACACGACGCGCGCCCGGCCGGAGGCGCGGACGATCGCCTCTTCCTCTGGCTGGAACCCCTGCGGACACGCCGCGACGACGTCGAACTGCATCAGCCCGGCCGCCTCGACGATCGAGGCGAGCACGTTGTTGCCATCGCCGAGCCATGCGACCTTCAATCCGGGCAACGCCTTGCCGCTTTCGATGATCGTCAGCAGGTCGGCCATGATCTGGCACGGATGCGACGCGTCGGTCAGGCCGTTGATCACGGGCACGCTGGCGTAGTGCGCCATCTCCTCGATCTTGGCGTGATCGTCGGTGCGGATCATGATCGCGTCGACATAGCCCGACAGGATGCGTGCGGTATCGGCGATGCTCTCGCCGCGACCGAGCTGCATGCTGCCCGCATCGGCGACGATCGAGCTGCCGCCTAGCTGGCGGATCGCCATGTCGAAGCTGAACCGGGTGCGCGTCGAATTCTTCTCGAACACCATCGCCAGCGTATGCCCGGCAAGCGGCGCATCGACATCGGCGCGGCCTTTGGGGAAGCCGACGCGAGCCGCCTTGCGATCGAGCGCATCGGCGAGCATCGCGGCGATGCCATCGGCTCCGGCGTCGGTCAGATTCAGGAAATGGCGCATACTATCCTCCCCGGCACGGGGAGGGGGACCGTTCGCATAGCGCATGATGGAGAGGGCCCCCACGGACGCGACACTGCGGGGCGATCCCCCTCCACCATGCGTCGCATGGTCCCCCTCCCCGTTCCGGGGAGGATCGGTTTCAGTCGTCGGCGGCCGGCACGTAGACGCGGGCGGCGGTCGACAGCTTGTCGATGCATTCGGCGATATGGCTCTCGTCGATCACCAGCGGCGGCAGGATGCGGACGACGTTCTCGCCCGCCGACACCAGCAGCAGATTGTGATGATCGCGCGCGAACGCGACGAACGCACGCGCGTCGCTCTTCAGCTTCAGCCCAAGCATCAGCCCGGTGCCGCGGACGCTGTCGAACAGATGATCGTGGTTGGGGATCATCTGTTCGAGCCCCTGCCGCAACCGATCGCCCATCGACGTGACGTTGTCGAAGAACCCGTCCTCAAGGATCACGTCGAGGATCGCCTCGCCCGCCGCCATCGCCAGCGGATTGCCGCCATAGGTCGATCCGTGGGTGCCGGCGACCATGCCCTTGGCGGCTTCCTCGGTCGCAAGGCACGCGCCGAGCGGGAAGCCGCCGCCGATGCCCTTGGCGACGGCCATGATGTCGGGGGTGATGCCGTACAGTTCGTGCGCGAAGAACTTGCCGGTCCGGCCATAGCCGCACTGGACTTCGTCGAGCACCAGCAACAGCCCGTGCTCGTCGCAGGCTTTCCGCAGGCCGGTCAGGAACTCGGGGGTAGCCTGGCGGATACCGCCCTCGCCCTGGATCGGCTCGACCAGGAAACCAGCGGTGTTGTCGTCGATCAGCGCCAACGCGCCTTCGAGATCGTTGAACTTGGCATAGGCAAAGCCCGGCAACAGCGGCTCGAACCCGTCGCGCATCTTGGCCTGGTTGGTCGCCGAGATCGTCCCCAGGGTACGGCCGTGGAACGCGGTGTCGAAGGTGATCAGCGTGTGCCGCTGCGGATTGCCGTTCGCGAAGTGATAGCGCCGCGCGGTCTTGATCGCGCACTCGACCGCTTCCGCGCCCGAATTGGTGAAGAACACGGTGTCGGCAAAGGTCCGATCGACCAGCCGCTGCGCGAGATGCTCACCCTGCGGCGACCCATAGAGGTTCGACACGTGCATCAGCGTCGCGGCCTGCTCGGCGATCGCCTTGGTCAAATGCGGGTGGCCATGGCCGAGCACGTTGACCGCGATGCCGCTGGCGAAATCCAGATACCGCTGGCCGTCCTCGCCGATCAGATAGGCGCCCTCGCCTCGGACCGGACGCACGCCACACCGCGGGTAGACGGGCATGAGCGGGGTGATGGTCACAAGCGCTTCCTTTCCGAAACGAGAAGGGCGAACCACTGGTCGCCCGTCGCGGCCACATATCGGTACCGCAGCGGGTGCGTCAATCGCAACGACCATACACCCTCTGCTATCGCGCGGTGCCGACGCCGCGATGCGGTGTCCGCTTATCGCGCCGGCGGTTCTAGACGGCGCTGAGACTAGCCAGATGCGCCTGCTGATCCATTACCGCGGCGATCAGGCCAAGCGCGAGCTCCACCAGCAGGAGTATCCCGCCCAGCACACCGGCCATCACCGACACCCCGCCCGCCGCAGCGATTTCCGCGTTGCCACCACCGGCTGCGCGGATCTTGGCGATCTTGGTCACGGCATCCTGCGCAATCGTCGATTTGGCGATCATTGCGATGAAGATCGCCGCGCCGCCGCCGGCCGACACCGAAAAGAAATACCCGATCACCAACGGTAGGATGATCAGCACGACGCCAACCGCCCATTGCTTACGATACAGGAACCACGCGAAACCAAAGAACAGCGCCGGCCAACACCAGGTGAAGGTAAGTCCCCCGCCAGCCGTCGTCATCTTGGTCCGCGCCTTCTCCCACGCACTGGCGAAACGCTCCGCATTCGGCCCGATGAAGCGCGCGACGTCGTCCCAGTCCGAATTGGCCCACGCGGCGATGGTCGCTTCCCTGCGACGGGTACGGGCTTCGTTCATGCGTCGATTGCTTCCTCGTCCATGCGACCCGCATTCTCCTGGATGAAGGCGAAGCGGTGCGCCGGGTTGTTGCCCATCAGGCGGTCGACAAGGTCCTTCACCCCTGCCCGCTCCTCATATTCCTGGGGCAGCGTGATGCGGAGCATGCCGCGCGTCGCAGGATCCATCGTCGTCTCGCGCAACTGCATCGGGTTCATCTCGCCGAGACCCTTGAAGCGGGCGACGTCGACCTTCTTGCCCTTGAACGCGGTGCGCTCCAGCTCGGCGCGGTGCGCATCGTCGCGCGCGTACAGACTCTTGGTCCCCGACGTCAGGCGATAGAGCGGCGGCTGCGCCAGATACAGGTGCCCGCGACGGACGAGGTCGGGCATCTCCTGGAAGAAGAACGTCATCAGCAGCGTCGCGATATGCGCGCCGTCGACATCGGCGTCGGTCATGATGACCACGCGTTCGTAGCGCAGCGTCTCGACGGTGCAGTCTTTCCGCGTGCCGCAGCCGAGCGCGAGCGTCAGGTCGGCGATCTCCTGGTTCGCGAAGATCTTCGCGCTGGTCGCCGACGCGACGTTTAGGATTTTGCCGCGAATGGGGAGGATCGCCTGGGTTTTCCGGTCCCGCGCCTGCTTGGCCGAGCCGCCGGCCGAATCGCCTTCGACGATGAACAACTCGGTGCCCTCGGGCGAGTTCGCCGAACAGTCGGTCAGCTTGCCGGGCAGGCGCAGCTTCCGCGCCGAGGTCGCGGTCTTGCGCTTGACGTCACGCTCCTGCTTGCGCCGCAACCGCTCGTCCATCCGCTCGAGCACATAGTTCAGCAGCGCCTTGCCGCGCTCCATGTTGTGGCTGAGGAAATGGTCGAAATGGTCGCGCATCGCCTTGTCGACCAGGGTCGCGGCTTCGGGGCTGGTCAGCCGGTCCTTGGTCTGGCTCTGGAACTGCGGTTCGCGGATGAACACCGACAGCATCAGCTCGCTGCCGACCATCACGTCGTCGGCGGTGATGTCCTTCGCCTTCTTCTGCCCGACCAGATCGCCGAATGCGCGGATGCCGCGGACCAGCGCCTGGCGCAGGCCCTGTTCGTGGGTGCCGCCATCGGGGGTCGGGATAGTGTTGCAGTACCAGCTGTACGACCCGTCGCTCCAGAGCGGCCAGGCGACCGCCCATTCGACGCGGCCCTGGTCCTCGCCCGGAAACGCCTGCGACCCCGCGAAGAAATCGGAGGTCGCGCATTCACGGCCCGCGATCTGGTCGCGGAGATGATCGGACAGTCCGCCGGGAAACTGGAAGACGGCTTCGGCCGGCGTGTCGTCGACGAGCAGCTCGGGGCTGCATTTCCAGCGGATCTCGACGCCTGCGAACAGATACGCCTTAGACCGCGCGAGCTTGTAGAGCCGCGCCGGCTTGAAGTTGAGTTCGGGGCCGAAGATCTCGGTATCCGGCGTGAACGCCACGCTGGTGCCGCGCCGGTTCGGCGTCGGGCCGAGCGGTTCGATCGGTCCCAGCGTCAGCCCGCGGGCGAACCGCTGGCGATAGAGTTGCCGGTCGCGTGCGACCTCGACCACGGTGTCCGACGACAGTGCGTTGACGACGCTGATGCCCACGCCGTGCAGGCCGCCGCTGGTGGCATAGGCCTTGCCCGCGAACTTGCCGCCCGAATGGAGCGTCGACAGGATCACTTCCAGCGCAGACTTGTCCGGAAACTTCGGATGCGCGTCGACCGGGATGCCGCGGCCATTGTCGACGATCGTCAGCCGATTGCCGGGTTCCAGATGGATCTCGATCCGCGTCGCGTGCCCCGCAACCGCCTCGTCCATCGCGTTGTCGAGCACTTCGGCGGCTAGGTGGTGCAGCGCGCGTTCGTCGGTGCCGCCGACATACATGCCGGGCCGGCGCCGGACCGGTTCGAGCCCCTCCAGCACCTCGATCGACGAAGCATCATAAACGGGGGCGGTTTTTGCACCGGGTACGGCGGGAGCCGCGAAAAGATCGTCTGCCATGTGCCATCCATATAAGGCGCCGCGCGCGACAAAGCCAAGCGCGTCGGCGCGCCCCGCCAGAGCCGACCTCACTTGATCTATGTTGCGTGAAAGCCACACTCATGAACAACTTGTCATGAAGGGAATATATTGGTGACATATGTTCGTTACTGGGGCGTCTGGCATCGACCAACAAGGGGAACTACCTATGAACAAGATCATGTTTGCCGCGCTGATCGGCGCGTCCGCGCTCGCCGCAACGCCCGCAGCAGCCCAGGAAACCACCGCTGACAAGCCCTTCAGCGGCGTCTATGTCGGTGGCTCGTTCGGCTTCGACATGCAGCCCAACGACCGCGGCGAGAGCATCTCGTTCGACCGCGACCTGAACGGATCGTTTGGCGACACGATTTCGACCGCGACGTCGCCCAACGCGTTCTCGCCCGGCTTCTGCAACGGCGCCGCGACCAGCAACACCGCGCCTGCCGTCGGCGGCCGTGGCTGCAGCAACGATCGCAACGACATCGCCTATTACGGCCGGGTCGGCTTCGACGTACAGCGCGGCAACATCGTCGTCGGTGCAGTCGGCGAATTCGGCAAGTCGAACATCAAGGACAGCGTCAGCGCGTTCTCGACCACGCCCGCCTTCTACACGATGTCGCGTGAGCTGAACTGGGAAGCATCGGTCCGCGCGCGCGCCGGCTTTGCGGCCGACACCACGCTGTTCTACGGCACCGCCGGCGTCGGCTATGTCAGCATCGACAACAGCTTCACCACCGGCAACACCGCCAACACGTTCAGCTCGAACGGCAACCAGAAGGAATGGGGCCTGACCGCCGGCGGCGGCATCGAGCAGAAGATCGGCAAGAACTTCTCGATCGGCATGGAATATCTGTTCCACCGCTACGAGGACACCGACTACCGCGTGCGCGCATCGGGCGGTCCCACCGGCGGTCCGTTCACCCGCGGCAACGCAGCGGGCACCGACTTCCGTCGTGGCTTCGACTATTTCCGCTGGCACAGCATCCGCGGCGTGGCGGCGTTCCGCTTCTGAGGCGCAGAGATACTGGGCCGCAGCGCGGCCCAGTATCTCAAGCCCGGCCGGCGCAGCAACGCTGCGACCGACGACGCGGCTCTGCCGCGGCGCGACGTAACGAAAGGGGCGGCTTCCAAATCGGAAGCCGCCCCTTTTGTTTTCGAAAGACGGTTCGACGATAGGATATCGAAAACCCGGTTCGGTGCTGGAAGGACGGCGGAAGGTACGTTGCCGCCCTTCCGCCTTATCCCCTCTCCAAGCTTTCTACACTTCGGGACTAGGCGGCCCGCACGAAGCGAATCTGAATATCGGGTACGGGCAGCTCAATGGCACGGATCGCGCGGCGATGCAAAGCGTATTGCGCGCTTGCCATGCGGCGCCCATCTCCGGCGCATCCCTGAAGGAGTTCCGCGATGATCGATCTGCATTACTGGCCCACGCCGAACGGCCACAAGATCACGATGATGCTCGAGGAAACCGGGCTCGACTACGCGGTCC
The DNA here is from genome assembly GCF_042466235.1 of Sphingomonas sp. R86521. Lineage (NCBI taxonomy): Bacteria > Pseudomonadati > Pseudomonadota > Alphaproteobacteria > Sphingomonadales > Sphingomonadaceae > Sphingomonas > Sphingomonas sp. R86521. Next base: position 3,066,204 of record NZ_JAXHBY010000001.1, read on the forward strand.
ACGCGGTCGACATCGGCAAGGGCGAGCAATTCGCACCGGACTTCCTGAAGATCGCGCCGAACAACCGGATGCCGGCGATCGTCGATCATGCGCCCGCGGTCGGCGACGCGCCGATCGCGGTGTTCGAATCGGGCGCGATCCTGCAGTACCTCGCCGGGAAGACCGGCCGCTTCGGTGGCGATGCGCTGCGCGAGCGGACCGAGATCAACCAGTGGCTGATGTGGCAGATGGGCGGGCTCGGCCCCATGCTGGGGCAGAACCACCATTTCAACATCTACGCACCCGAGAAGATTCCGTACGCGATGGAGCGCTACGTCAAGGAGACCAACCGGTTGTACGGCGTGCTCGACCGGCGTCTCGCGGACCGCGCGTTCGTCGCGGGCGACTATTCGATCGCCGACATGGCGGCGTATCCGTGGATCGTGCCGCATGAGGCGCAAGGTCAGAAGCTCAGCGATTTCCCGAACGTGAAGCGCTGGTTCGAGGCCATTGCCGAGCGCCCCGCAACGGTCGCTGCCTATGCCAAGGGTCAGGCGATCAGCGATGGCCGTACCCCGATGACCGACGAGCAGAAGAAGGTGCTGTTCGGACAGACCGCGGCCCGCTGACCGCGCGATGACCAGTCTCAAACAGGCGATCGACGCGCTGGTACCGGTCGACGGCGGGTGGCGCGGCCATGTTCCCGACAGCTGGCTGCAGGGGCGGACTGCCTATGGCGGCTTCTCCGCGGCACTTGCGCTGCATGCGGCGCAGGTCTCGGACGACGACCTGCCGCCGCTGCGATCGGCGCAGGTCGCGTTCGTCGGGCCGCTGTCCGGCGATATCACGATCCGCGCGACCCGGCTGCGGCGCGGGCGCAACGCCGCGTTCGTGCAGGTCGATGTCGAAGGCGCGGCGGGCCTCGGCCTGCGTGCGACCTTCGTGTTCATGGGACCGACCGCGTCACAGCTCGACCACCGCACCGACGTCGCGCCCGACTTCGCGATGCCGGGGCCGGAAACGACGACCTTCCGCGGCCATCCGGCGGTGGCGTTCTCGCAAAACTTCGAGTTAGTCGATCACCGCGATGGACCGCGATCGGAATGGCTGCGCTGGACTCGCCTGGCGGAGCGCGAGGGGCTCGATCCGATGGTCGAACTGATCTGCATCGCCGACAGCCTGCCCCCCGCCGCGTTGAAGCTGATCGGGGCGGTCGCGCCGGTCAGCTCGATGACCTGGCTGCTCAATGTGCTGGGGCCGCAGCCGGTGACTCGCGATGGCTGGTGGCTGCTTCGGGCGACCACCGATCATGCATCCGGGGGGAATTCCAGCCAGCAGATGGCGATCTGGAATGCCGATGGGGTGGCGGTAGGCGAACAGCTGCAGAGCGTCGCGGTGTTCGGCTGATCACGGCCTGCCAAGGGAGCGCTTGACATATTTTGCGACACTTCGATCACGCCGCGACATACCTGCGGGACACTCGGCCCGCATAACCGCATCCTCGAACCGGGGGTCGTCCTCGCTTCATCCGAGAGGACCAGATCATGAGCAAGGCCTTCCTGACCTTCGCGCTCGGCGCCACCGCGCTCGCCGCCCCGTTCGCGACCGCCGGCGCACAGGACATGCCGCAGCGCGGACCCGGCGCGGCAATGATGCGGGCGGATGCCAATGGCGACGGCGTCGTGACCCGCGCGGAGGCGCTGGCCGAGGCCGGCGCGCGGTTCGACCGGATGGATACCAACCATGACGGCAAGATCGACCAGGCCGAACTGACCGCGATGGCGGAGATGCGCCGCGGCCGTCGCGGCGAGGCGGCCCCTGCCCCAACATCTCCGCCCGTAATCACGACCGCGCCCGTCAAGTGAACGGATCGCCGGGCGCGACACCGTCCGGCGCTTCCCCCGGGCACCGGCCATGCTAGACGCCGAACCCATGGGGGACATGCCACACCTGCTGCTGGTCGACGACGAGCGCTCGATCCGCGAACCGCTTGCGGTGTACCTGTCGAAGCAGGGGTTTCGCGTCACCCAGTGCGGCGATGCGGAAAGCGCACGGACGCGGTTGGCGGCCTATGCGATCGACCTGGTCATCCTCGACATCATGATGCCGGGCGAGGACGGGTTGTCGCTGTGCCGCCACATCGCCGCGACCAGCGACGTTCCCGTCATCCTGCTGACCGCGCGTGCGGAAGAGACCGACCGCATCGTCGGGCTGGAAATGGGCGCAGACGATTATGTCGTGAAGCCGTTCTCGCCGCGCGAACTGGCGACCCGCGTCAAGGTGGTGCTGCGCCGTGCGACCGCGGGCGGTGCGCGCCAGCATGCGCCGGAGAGCAGTTCGTACGGGTTCGCCGGCTGGGTGCTGAAATCGGGCGAGCGCGCGCTGATCGACCGCGAGGGCGTGTCGGTGCCGCTGTCGACCGGCGAGTATAATCTGCTGCTCGCGCTGGTGACTCGGCCGCGCCAGGTGCTGACCCGCGATCAGCTGCTCGACCTGACCCAGGGCCGCGAGGCCGCCGCATTCGACCGCGCGATCGACAACCAGGTCAGCCGGTTGCGCCGCAAGATCGAGGCGGATGCGAAGAACCCCGAACTGATCAAGACGGTGTGGGGCGGCGGCTATACGCTGGCCGCCGAAGTCACGCGGCTGTGATGCGGCTGTGATGCGGCCGTGGCCGCGCAGCCTGGCGGGGCAGATGGCGCTGCTGATCGCGCTGGCGCTGTTCGTCGCGCAGGCGATCAATTTCGGCCTCGCACTGCGCGACCGCGCGGAATTCAGGCTGGCGCAGGCGACGCGGCCCGCCGCGACCCGGATAGCCGATGCGCTAGAACGCGAGGCCCGCGATCGCCGCCCGCTCGCGTCCGACCGAGGCCGGGTCCGCCGCGTCGCCGCCAATCCGATCTCGCCGACGCTCGAACGCCATCCCGAAGTCGCCAGCGAGATGCGCCGCCAGCTCGGCGAACTGGGCTTGAGCGCGAAGCGGATCGATACCGGCTTCCGCGCCGCCACGATTGCCGCCTCCGACACCGGCGAGCGACCGCGATCGGCGGCACGGCGGCGCGACAGCCGGACGATGGACGTGTTGCTGATCGCGGTCGAACAGCCGGATGGTGCGTGGCTGACGATCAACTCGCCCTGGCCACGGCCGGGATCGCGGCTGTTGTGGACGCTGCTCGGCCAGACCGCGATCCTCTACATCATCGTGCTGGTGCCGGTGCTGTGGATCGTGCGGCGGCTGTCGCGCCCGTTGCGCGACCTGCGCACCGCGGCCGAAAGCTTCGGGTCGGGCGAGGCGCATACCCCGCTGTCGCCGCGCGGGCCCGACGACGTCGCGGGGCTGATCGTGGCGTTCAACGCGCTGCGGCTGCGGGTCGGCGGAATGCTCGACGAGAAGGACCGCATGCTCGGCGCGATCGGGCATGACCTCCGCACGCCGCTGGCGGCGCTGCGGGTGCGGATCGAGTCGGTCGAGGACGAGGCGGATCGCGCCAAGATGGCCGACACCATCGCCGAGATGAACCGGACGCTCGACGACATCCTGTCGCTGGCCCGGCTGGGGCGACCGAGCGAGCCGTTGACCGATGTCGACCTGGCCGCGCTGGTCGACGCCGTGGTCGAGGATTTCCGCGACATTGGCCACGCCGTCGAATTCGTCGAGGCGGACCGCCTGCCGATGCGGCTGCGGCCGTCGCTGATCCGCCGCGCGGTGCGCAACCTGATCGAGAATGCGGTGAAATACGGGGCGTCGGCGGAGGTCCGGGTCGAGGCTGGCGCGAAGACGGTCGCGATCGTCGTGGCCGATCAGGGCCCGGGGATCCCCGAGGACCGGATCGGCGACGTGTTCGATGCATTCACGCGGCTGGAGAGTTCGCGGAATCGCGAGACCGGGGGGATCGGCCTAGGGCTGGCCCTCGCGCGGGCGATCGTGCGGGAGGCTGGCGGGGAGATCCGACTGGTCAACCGCGCGGGTGGCGGCCTCGACGCGATCATCGAACTGCCGCGGTAGCTCTGCTGCTCCGTCGTCCTGACGAAAGTCAGGACCCAGGGTTACAGACGATGTCGCTCGTGGCTCTGGGTCCTGACTTTCGTCAGGATGACGGAGCGTAGACGAAACCCGCTACGCTCCACCACCTCACCAAACCTCAATCCTCGGTGATCTGGCTGTGGGCCCGCGTGTCCTTCATCCGCAGGTAAACCACCAGCGAGACGCCGATCATCGCGGTGACGTACCAGTAGAAGCCGCGCTCCATGCCCTCGTTCTTGAGCCACAGCGCGACGTACTCGGCGGTGCCGCCGAACATCGTGTTCGCCAGTGCATAGGGCAGCGCGACGCCAAGCGCGCGGACGTGCGCCGGGAACAGTTCGGCCTTCACCACCGCGTTGATCGCGGTGTAGCCGGTGACGATGAACAGCGACGCGACGACTAGCGCGAACGCCAGATAGGGGTTGGTCGCGGTTTCGAGCACGGTGAAGATTGGGACGGTGCACAGCACGCCGGCGATGCCGAACCCGACCATCAGCGGTTTCCGCCCGATCCGGTCCGACAGCGCGCCCGCGGCAGGCTGGAACGCCGCATACAGCGCCAGCGCCGCGGTCATGATCAGCGTCGCGGATTCACGGCTGAACCCGCTCGTGTTGACCAGGAACTTCTGCATGTACGTGGTGTACGCATAGAAGGCGAGCGTGCCGCCCGCGGTCAGCAGCAGCACGGTGAACGCCTCGCGCGGGTATTTGCTGAACAGCAGCCACCCGCTCGATTTCGGCGCACCATCCGACTTGGCGTTCTGATAGCTCTCGGTCTCGAGCAGCCCGCGACGGATACGGAACACCACCAGCGCCAGCACGCCGCCGATCGCGAACGGAATGCGCCAGCCCCATGCGTCGAGCTGGGCCGTGTCAAGCGTCGACTGCAACAGCAGCAGCACGCCGAGCGCTAGCAGCTGCCCGGCGATCAACGTGACGTACTGAAAGCTGGAGAAGAAGCCGCGCCGCGACTTGCCTGCCATTTCGGACAGGTACACCGCGCTGGCGCCATATTCGCCGCCGACGCTGAGACCCTGCATCAGGCGTGCGAGGATCAGCAGCGCGGGCGCTAGCCAGCCGATCGTCGCGAACCCCGGCGTGATCGCGATCAGGAACGAGCCCGCGCACATCAGCGTCACCGACAGCGTCAGCCCCGATTTGCGCCCGTGGCGATCGGCATAGATGCCCATCACCCACGCGCCGATCGGCCTCATCAGGAAGCCGACCGCGAACACCGCGGCGACGCTCATCAACTGCGCGGTCGAATTGCCCTTGGGGAAGAACACCGGCGCGAAATACAGTCCGAACGCCGAATAGACGTACCAGTCGAACCATTCGACCAGATTGCCCGCCGACCCGCCGAGGATCGACTTCAGGCGGTGGTTTTTTTCAGGCGCGATCGTCGTGCTCGCCATCACTTGGTTCCTCCGGTTGCGGGCTGCGTTGCAAACCCGCGCTTCTTGAGTAGCGCGTTCACGTCGGGATCGCGGCCGCGGAAGGCGCGATACGCTTCGGCACGATCGGTTTCGTTGCCGGTCGACAACAGCAGTTTCGCGAACCGATCCGCGGTCGCTTTGTCCCACGGGCTACCGGCCTCTTCGAACGCCGCGAAGGTGTCGGCGTCCATCGTCTCGGACCACAGGTAGCTGTAATAGCCCGCCGAATAGCTGTCCGACGAGAACAGGTGCTGGAACTGCGGGATACGGTGCCGCATCACCAGTTGCCTCGGCATGCCGATCTCGGCGAGCGTCGCCGCCTCGAATTTGTCGGGGTCGATCACGCCGTCGGGCACGGTGTGGATCTTCATGTCGACGATCGCCGACGACAGATATTCGGCGGTCGCAAAGCCCTGGTTGAACGTCCGCGACTTCTCGATCTTGTCGAGCAGGTCCTGCGGCATCGCCGCCTTGGTCTGGTAATGCCGCGCATATTTGTCGAGCACGTCGCGGGTCAGCAGCCAATGCTCGTTCACCTGGCTCGGATATTCCACGAAGTCGCGCGGCGTGCCGGCGAGCCCCGGATAGTACACGTTCTGGAGCATCGCATGGATCGCGTGGCCGAACTCGTGGAACAGCGTCTGCGCATCGTCGAGGCTGATCAGAATCGGCTCGCCGGGCGCGCCCTTGGCGAAATTGTTGTTGTTCGACGACAGCACGAGCTGCGCCGGCGCGAGCCCACGTTGCCCTCGATACGTGTTCGCCCAAGCGCCCGATCGCTTGCCGGTCCGCGCGAAATCGTCGCGGTAGAACAGCCCGACGTCCTTGCCGGTCTTGTCGGTCACGCTCCACACGCGCATGTTCGGTTCGAACACGGGAACGGTGCCGGTGATCTCCTTGAAGGTCAGCCCGTACAGCCGGTTGGCGGCGTAGAGCGAACCCTGGATGATGTTGCCGAGCTCGAAATACGGCTTCAGCTGCGTCTGATCGAGGTCGTACCGGGCCTTGCGCACCTTCTCCTGGTAGAAACGATAGTCCCACGGCTCGATCGTCAGCGATGTGCCAGCGACCTTCTGCATGTCCGCGACTTCCTCGGCCACGCGCGCCTTCGCCGCGGGCCAGACGCGCATCATCAGGTCCATCGCCGCGGCGGGGGTCTTCGCCATCGTGTCCTGCATGCGCCAGTCGGCATGCGTCTTGAACCCGAGCAGGTGCGCGCGGTCGGCACGCAGTTTGACGATCTGCGCAATCGTGGCGTTCGTATCGTTTGCATCGCCATTGTCGCCGCGGTTGACGAACGCGCGCCAGACCTTCTCGCGCACCGCGCGATCGGTGGCATAAGTCAGAATTGGATCGACTGCGCTACGCGTGTTGACGATTGCCCAGCCGGGCAGCTTGCGCTCGACGGCGGCAGCCTTGGCGACGGCCTTCACGCTGTCGGGTACACCGTCCAGATAGGTTTCGTCGGTAACCGCGATCGCCTTGCTCTCGTCGGCAAGCAGCTTCTCGCCGAACGTCGAGAACGCCGTCGCGAGCTGCTGGTTATACTGCGAAAGCCGCGCCTTCTGCGCGTCGTCCAGCTTGGCACCCTGCCGCACATAGCTGTCGTAGATCCGCGCCACGAGCCGGATCTGCTGCGCGTCCAGCCCGCTCGAGTTGCGGGAGTCGTAAATCGCCTGGATCCGCGCGAACAGCGGCTTGTCGAACGTGATCGCATCCGACGCCGCGGAGAATTTCGGCGACCATTCGCGGTCGAGCTTCTGATACGCTGGCGTGTTCATGTTGCCGGTCATCACGCCGAACAGCGTCATTACCTGGCCGTAGCGTTTGCCCGCGAGCTGCATCGGCACGATCGTGTTGGCGAAAGTCGGCTTGGCCGGATTGTCCGCGATCTTGCGGTACTTAGCAGCACGTTCGGCCAGCGTGGTCTCGAACGCCGCCGGGAACAGCTCGGGCTGAACCTTGTCCCACGGCGGTACCCCGCCCATCGGGCCGGTCCAGTCGGCGAGCAGCGGGTTGGTGACGGGCTTTGTAGCCGTCTGGGCCACCGCGGCCGAAGAGGCGATCATCGCAGCGGCACTGGCGGCGAGGTAGAGAAAATGCACATGGAGCTCCCCGTCTATGTGCCGCCCAGCATAGACGTTATGGCGCGACGCGGAACCCGTAGCGTCGTCGGCACACTGACCACCGCTCCCGCGCCGCGGTCAAACGGGACGCGTCGCGTACAGGTAATCGGACTCGAACTCGGCGATCGTCTCGAGCATCTTGCGGTCGAGGATGCGGACTTCGTTGCCCTTGAACGTCATCGCGCCGCGCTCGCGCAGGGTCCGCAGAACGCGGTTCACGTGAACCCCGGTGATGCCGCAGGTCTCCGCAAGGTCCGGCTGCGTCATCGGCAGCATGAACACCCCGTCCTTCGCCAGTCCGATCAGTTCCAGCCGCACGTTCAGTTCGCAGAACAGGTGCGCGATCCGCCCTTCCGCGCCCAGTCGACCGAGCCGGAAAATCCATTCGCGGTGCATCGCCGCGTCGAGCAGCGTGCTGAACCACAGCATCCGGGTCAGATGCGGGAAGCGTTCGGTGATGCTCTCCAGCGTACGATGTTCGAAGGTTGCGATCTTCACCGGCCCCAGCGTCGCGACGTCATGGTCGAGCCGCTTCATCGGAAATCCGTGCAGGTCGACGAAATCGCCGGGAACATGCACCGCGACCAGCTGCCGCTGGCCCTCGCGGTCGTCCATATAGCGGCAGATGAATCCTTCCAGCAGCAGGGTGCTGTGGTCGACGCGCTCGCCCGCGCGGACCATCAGCGAGCGGCCGGGCAACGAACGGACCGCGGAGACGCTGTCCTCCAGCACATGCTTTTCCTCGGTGCTGAGGTCCTCGCGGCCCCGTCCGAGCAGAAACTTTTCGGTTACCATCCTGTCCCCATTGCCCCTGTTCCGCGCGCGGCCTCGGTTGTCCGAGTTACCCGCCGGATTCGTATTGATACACGTCAATGCACACTATCGCTGGTGAAACATTAGCGCCGCCCGCGGGTTCCTCCGCGACCATGTATCGCCCCATATTCCAGAACGACCATCCGCTTGCCCAGGCCTTTATCGCCACGATAGAGGACCCGCAATTCCCCTGTGTCGGCGCCAAGTCTGCACTGGGGCGTGGCCAGATGGACATCCTGGTCGCACGTGACGTGCGGTCGGCGTGGGATGACATGCGAATCCTGCCGGCGCTCGGCGAGACGGTCCGCAAATATCACGAGGACCGCGCGATATTTCGTACGCTGGTAATCCTGTTCGAGGCGCCGGCGCTGCTGAGCGAGGAACAGTTCGAAGCGCATCTGTGGGCGCGCGCCCAGTCGCTGAGCGACAAGGACGAATGGCTCGGCTACCGCCCCGACCCCAGCGTCAGCAGCGATCCGGACGATCCGCATTTTTCGCTGAGCTTTTCGGGTGAGGCGTTCTTCGTGGTCGGGCTGCACCCAAATGCGAGCCGCCCGGCGCGGCGATTCCAGTCGCCGGCGATGGTGTTCAACCTCCACGACCAGTTCGAGGTGCTGCGCACCCAGCAGCGCTACGACAAGCTGCGCTCGTCGATCCTGGCGCGCGACCTGGTGTACGCGGGCAGCGAGAACCCGATGCTTGCGCGCCACGGGGAATCGAGCGAGGCCCGGCAGTATAGCGGGCGCGTCGTCGACGAGTCCTGGAAGTGTCCGTTCAAGCGGGGTGACGCGCATGGCTGAAGTCCACACGATTGCGCCGCGTTCGGGCGCCGGTTTCACACTCGATCGCGGCCAGACGCTCACCGTGATCGATCCCGAGGGGCGGCAGGTGTCCGACCTGCTAGCGTTCAATCGCGCCGACATCCGCGAGGGCATCTCGTCGGGCCGCACGCTCGATTATGCCAGCCGGTTGTACCTGACGACCGGCGACCGACTCTATTCGAACCGCAGCAACGTCATGCTCGACATCGTCTCCGACGATGTCGGCCGCCACGACTTCCTGCTGACGCCGTGTTCGAAGGAGACCTTCGCGATCATCTATGGCGACACCGATCCGCATCGCGGCTGCTTCGGCAACCTGGCCGAGGCGTTGGCGCCGTGGGGGGTCGAGCCTGACATGATTCCGGTGGCGTTCAACTGTTTCATGAACGTGCCGATCGACGGGACCACGGGCGCGTTCACGGTCGAGCCGCCGCTGAGCAAGGCGGGCGACACCATCGTGTTCCGCGCCGAGATGGACCTGGTGATCGGGATGACCGCGTGTTCCGCGCTGCAGTCCAACGGCGGGTCGTTCAAGCCGATCCAGTACCGGGTGGACTAGCCGACCGCGGCCCCGCTACGGGGAAGGCGGACCAGGAGTTTCGCCATGCCGATGCCACGCCCCCCGATCGGTCGCGATACGCGGCTGTGCATGTCGCTGTCGGCGCGACCGGGCAATTTCGGGACGCGCTTCCATAACCGGCTGTTTGAGCTGACCGGGCTGGATTTCGTCTACAAGGCGTTCTCGACCACCGACCTGGCCGGTGCGATCGGCGGGATCCGCGCGCTGGGGATCCGCGGCTGCGCGATCTCGATGCCGTTCAAGGAAGCGGTGATCCCGTTGCTCGACGGCCTAGCGCCCTCCGCGGCGGCGATCGACAGCGTCAACACGATCGTCAACGACGATGGCGTGCTGACAGGTCACAACACCGATTACGGCGCGGTCCGGCAGCTGCTGGCGGATATCGATCCCGAGACCCCGTTCGTGCTGCGCGGCGCGGGCGGCATGGCCAAGGCGGTGGCGGCGGCATTGCGCGACGCGGGATTTCGCGACGGCACCTTGGTCGCGCGCAACGAAGACGCGGGCCGCGCGCTTGCAAAGCTTTACGGGTTCGAGTGCAGCACGTCGGTGGAGCGCGGCGCGGCTTTGCTGATCAACGTCACCCCGCTGGGGATGACGGGTGCCGATGCCGATGCCCTCGCCTTCCCGGCGGAGTTAATCGCCGACTGCGCGATCGCCTTCGACGTCGTGCAATACCCGCCCGAGACCCCGTTCCTCCGTGCCGCAGCGGCAGCGGGAAAGCGGACGATCACCGGGACCGAGGTCGCGACGCTGCAGGCGCTCGACCAGTTCACGCTCTATACCGGCGTCACTCCGACCGCAGAACAGGTCACGGATGCCGCGGCCTACGCGCGCGCGAACATCTAGCCAGCCGTCTCGACCAGTTCGACGATCTCGAAAACATGGCGCGTCCAGCCCCGAGTTCGAGCCGCTTCAGTTGTGGCTGTACGCTTTTTCTTCGCCTCGACCAGCGAGCGCGTATGGCCCCAGAACACTTCGGTCCTGCCGTTTTCGAGCACCGCGACGATCCGCCAGTAATGCGTGAACGGATCGGCGGTCGGGCCGATCGTCTTGACGTAGCCATCAGGCAACGTCGCCGTCAGATATCGTCGTTTCCGGGCCATGGCGTGCGCTAACCCATCGGCGCGGGGATCGCCAGCGGCCTCACAGCAGCTAGGCGTCGCCGCCTCTGCCCGCGCGAACGGTCGACCGGGCCGGGGCGCCCGGTCGACCGACCTGTCAGCGTGCCCGGGCGGTGGCTTTCTGGGCGCGCGCCTGCTTGGCGTAGTGGTGATGCGCGATCGCGCAGCCGGCGGCCGCGCCCATCACAGCATGACCCTTGCCGACGAAATGCCCGCCGACGCCGCCTGCCGCAGCACCACGGATGCACCCCTTCGCCAGCGCCGGGGATGCCGTAGCGACCAGCAGGGGCAGTGCGAGCAGGGAGATGAAACGCATGGATACTTCCTCGACCAGAGTGGACGAGCAGAAGACACGCGGCACTGGCGGCCGGTTCCGTGAGATTATGTTCATCTGGCGGGCGCCCAGCGTGCGCTCAGTTGGTCGGCGCGCGGCGGCGATAGCTGAGCGCTTCGGCGACATGGACCCGGCGCACCGCGTCGGAGTCCGCGAGGTCGGCGATGGTTCGCCCGACTCGGAGGATGCGGACATAGCCGCGCGCGCTGAGCCGCATCGCTTCCGCGGCCTGCGCGAGCAGCCGGCGCCCCGGCTCGTCGGGCATCGCGACCGCGTCTAGCAGCGGACCATCGGCCTCGGCATTGGTGCGGATCGGATGATCGCGGTAGCGTGCCGCCTGCACCGCGCGCGCCACCGCGACGCGAACCGCGACTTCGGCCGAGCCTTCGGTCGGCGGCGGCAGGACCAGGTCGGCGGCGCTGACCGCCGCGACGTCGACGTGCAAGTCGATGCGGTCGAGCAGCGGCCCCGAAACCTTCGCCTGATAATCGGCGGCGCAGCGCGGCGCGCGGGCGCAGGCGAGGCTGGCGTCGCCGAGATGGCCGCACCGGCACGGGTTCATCGCCGCGACGAGTTGGACCCGCGCGGGGAAGGTGACATGGGCGTTGGCGCGGGCGACGCTGACGGTGCCGGTCTCGAGCGGCTGGCGCAGCGAATCGAGTACCGCGCGCTGGAATTCGGGCAATTCGTCGAGGAACAGCACGCCGAGATGCGCGAGGCTGACCTCGCCCGGCTTGACCTTCAGCCCACCGCCGGTGAGCGCAGCCATCGACGCGGAATGATGCGGCGCGCGGAACGGCCGGGTTCGTGTCAGGCGCCCACCGGTCAGCGTGCCGGCGACCGACTGGACCATCGACACCTCCAGCGCCTCCGACGGATCGAGCGGCGGCAGGATACCGGGCAGGCATGCCGCCATCAGCGACTTGCCCGACCCCGGCGGCCCGCACATCAGCAAATTATGCCCGCCCGCCGCCGCGATCTCGAGCGCGCGCTTGGCGGTCTCCTGCCCCTTGACCTGGCGCAGGTCGGGACCGTGGACCACATCGTCCGCCGCGCCCGGCGACGGTGCCTTGAGCAGGCCGTGGCCCTTGAAGTGGTTGATCAGGCCGAGCAGATCGGGCGCCGCGACGACTTCGATCGAGCCCGCCCATGCCGCCTCGGCGCCCTGCGCGGCCGGGCAGACCAGCCCCTTGCCGATCTCCGACGCGTGCAGCGCCGCGAGCAGCACGCCGGGCGACGCGGTGATTCGCGCGTCGAGCCCGAGTTCGCCGACCACGACATAATCGGCGAGCGTCTCGACATCGATCACCCCCATCGCCCCCAGCAGCGCGAGCGCGATCGGTAGGTCGAAATGCGACCCTTCTTTGGGCAGGTCGGCCGGGGACAGGTTCACCGCGATCCGTTTGGGCGGCAGCGCGAGCCCCATGCCCGCGATCGCACCGCGCACCCGCTCACGGCTTTCGCCCACCGCCTTGTCGCCCAGGCCGACGACGTTGAACGCGGGCAGCCCGGGAATCAGCTGGACCTGCACCTCGACGGCGCGCGCCTCCAGCCCCAGATACGCCACCGTAGAGACGATCGCCGCCACACATTTCCCCCGCCCCGTCGCAGACCCCGTCGCGCATTTCGTTCGGCGCTCGTACGCTTGTCGGACCGCGATCTACGCGCGGGTCACATTGATACCCTAATTTGCGTGTCTGCCTATCGCTGGTGCCTTGCCGATCTAATACACTGGACCCACATGCCTGTCGTGAAGCCAGCCCGTCATCCCGTCATGCGCATCGCTCAACTGGCACTCGGCGTGCTGCTGATCATCGGCGCGGCGATCATGGGACCGCTGCCTGGGCCGGGCGGCGTCTTTCTGTTCGCGGGCGGGATGATCCTGATCCTGCGCAATTCGCGCTGGGCGAAAGTCCGGTGGGCGCGGCTGAAGCGGCGCTGGCCGCGGGTCGGGCATCTGGTCGACCGGGTGATGCGGCGGCAGAGCGCGCTGCGCCGGCATGCCCGTGCCAAGGCCGCCGCGACGCCCGCTTCCAAAGCCGCCGCTACGGCCACCACTGGGGCCGACACCCGGGTCGCCGTCGATTGACTTCCATGCCCCTTTTGCCTAAGCGCCGCCTCATCAAGGCCGTCCGCGTGGCGGCCCTTTTCTGTTTGACGAATTAGGAATGACCGATGAAGCGCACCTTTCAGCCGAGCAACCTGGTCCGCGCACGCCGCCACGGCTTTCGCGCACGGATGGCGACGGTCGGCGGCCGGGCAGTGATCCACGCTCGCCGTGCGCGCGGTCGCAAGAAGCTGTCGGCCTAAACATACCCGCCGGCGACGCCGGCATTCTGACGCTGTCCAAACGCCGCGATTTCCTCGCGGCGAATGCTGGCAAGCGGGCGCCGATGCCGGGATTCGTCCTGCTGATGCGCCCGCGCGACGACGGTGATGCGACGATGCGAATCGGCTTCACCGTCACCAAGAAGATCGGCAACGCCGTCGTCCGGAACCGCATGAAACGGCGGTTGCGGGCGTTGGCGCGCGACCTGTTGCCGGCCCGCGGCGTCGCCGGGGCGGATCACGTCCTGATCGGGCGCAACGGCGGTGTCGAGCGCGATTACGCGCTGTTGCTGACCGAACTCGGCAAGGCGCTGGGCAAGGTCGCACGGTGATGCTCCTTCCGTCATACCGGGCTGGTCCCGGTATCCAGAGTACCCCGCGCACCGCCCGCGGCCCTGGATTCCGGGACGAGCCCGGAATGACGCACTAGCATGATCGCCCGCCTGCTCATCCTGGTCGCACGCGGCTGGCAATTGGGTCCGTCGCTGATCCTTCCCTCGTCGTGCCGGTACCAGCCGTCGTGTTCCGCCTATGCAATCACCGCCCTCACCCGCTATGGCGCGGTGAAGGGGGGCTGGCTGGCGGCGAAGCGCATCGCACGCTGTCATCCATGGGGCGGGTTCGGACCCGATCCGGTTCCCTGATGAAAATTTTCGTGAAAGACGAAGCCCTGTGAAAGACGACAAGCAGAATTTCGTGCTGTTCGCGGTGATCGCGGCGCTGATCCTGTTCGGATGGCCGCTGATCCAGGGCAAGTTCTTCCCGACCGCCAACCCGCCGGTGACCAAGATCGTCGACGGCAAGTCGAAGGCGATCGCGAACCCCAATGCCGATCCCGCCGCCGACGGTGCCGCCGCGATCCGCGACCGGCAGGTCGTGCTGGCCGAATCGCCGCGCGTCCGCATCGAGACGCCGCGGCTGTCGGGTTCGATCAACCTGAAGGGCGCACGGATCGACGATCTGGTGCTCAAGCAATATGACGAGACGGTCGCGAAGAAGTCGCCGCCGATCCGCCTGCTGTCCCCCGCCGGTAGCCCCGACGCCTATTTCGCGAGCTTCGGCTGGCGCGCCGACGGGCTGACCCCGCCGGGCGCCGATGCGGTCTGGACCGCGAGCGGCAGCGCGTTGACGCCGACCACGCCGGTCACGCTCGACGCCGCCAACGCGACAGGCCAGCGCTTCCGGATCGTCCTGACGGTCGACAACGACTTCATGTTCACGGTCCGCCAGACCGTCCTCAACGCCGGTGCCGCACCGGTCCCGGTCGCGACCTATGGCCTGGTCAACCGCGTCGGCATCTCGAAGGATCCGTCGTCGATGACGATCCATGTCGGCCCGATGTCGGTCGACAATGGCGGCGCGCACTACCGCCCCAACTACAAGGACGTCGACGAGGCACCGCAGCGTTTCACGACCAAGAACGGCTGGTTGGGCTTCACCGACAAATACTGGCTGACCGCGCTGGTCCCCGATCGGAACGAGACGTTCGACGGCCAGTTCCGCGCGGGCGCCAACAAGGCCTACCAGGCCGATTACGCGCTGCAGCCGAAGATCGTCGCGCCCGGCGCCACGGTCACCCAGACCTCGCGGTTCTTCGCGGGCGCCAAGGAAGTCCGGCTGCTCGATCGCTACACCGACAAGGAGGGCGTGACGCAGCTCGACTACGCGATCGACTGGGGCTGGTTCCGGATCGTCGAGAAGCCGATCTTCTATTATCTCGACTGGCTGTTCCGTCTGGTCGGCAATTTCGGCGTCGCGATCATCCTGCTGACGCTGACGATCCGCGGCATCATGTTCCCGATCGCGCAGCGCCAGTTCGCGTCGATGGCAGCGATGCGCCTGGTCCAGCCGAAGACCAAGGCGATCCAGGAGCGCTACAAGGACGACAAGGTCCGGATGCAGCAGGAAGTGATGGCGCTGTACAAGGCAGAGAAGGTCAACCCGCTCGCGGGCTGCCTGCCGACGCTGTTGCAGATCCCGATCTTCTACGCGCTGTACAAGGTGCTGATGCTGACGATCGAAATGCGCCACCAGCCGTTCGTCGGCTGGATCCACGATCTGTCCGCACCCGATCCGCTGACCCCGCTCAACCTGTTCGGACTGCTCGCCTTCACGCCGCCGCACGCGATCGCGATCGGCGTGGTGCCGATCCTCTACGGCATCTCGATGTACTTCCAGTTCAAGCTCAACCCGCAGCCGATGGACGACACCCAGAAGCAGGTCTTCGCGTTCCTGCCGTGGATCCTGATGTTCGTGATGTCGTCGTTCGCGGTCGGCCTGCTGATCTACTGGATCACGTCGAACATCCTGACGATCGGCCAGCAGAAGCTGCTCTATTCGCGGCATCCTGCGCTCAAGACGCCGGTGGTGAAGTGAGCGACGTCGACACGCCGATGATGCCGCCGGCCGAGCCGCCGTTCGATGCGGAAACGCTGGAAGCGGCGCGCAAGCTGTTCGCGGGGCCGATCCAGTTCCTGAAGTCGGCGCCGACGCTGGAGTTCCTGCCGACCGCCAGCGTCCCCGAGGTCGCGTTCGCGGGGCGGTCCAACGTCGGCAAGTCGTCGCTGCTCAACGCGCTGACCGGGCGCAACAGCCTGGCACGCACGTCGAACACGCCGGGCCGCACGCAGGAGCTGAACTTCTTCGACGTCGGCGCACCGCTGGTGTTCCGGCTGGTCGACATGCCCGGCTACGGCTTTGCCAAGGCGCCCAAGGACATCGTCAAGAAATGGCGATTCATGGTCAACGATTTCCTGCGCGGGCGGCAGGAATTGAAGCGTGCGCTGGTGCTGATCGATGCGCGCCACGGCATCAAGGACGTCGACCGCGAGATCCTCGAGATGCTCGACAAGGCGGCGGTCAGCTACCGGATGGTGCTGACCAAGGCGGACAAGATCAAGGCGAGCGAGCTCGAAGAGGTTACCGAGCGCACCGCGACCGAAGCGCGCAAGCGGGCCGCGGCGCACCCGGACATCCTGGTGACGTCGGCCGAATACGGCATGGGCATCCCGGAACTGCGCGCGGCGGTGGTCGAAGCGATCGGCTGACCGCTACTCCCCTCCCTGGAAGGGAGGGGTCGGGGGTGGGTCGCTGTCGTGGGACCGTGGCGTCTGCCCCAGGCCGACCCACCCCCCGCCTCTCCCTTTCAGGGAGCAGAGTTCCCGGCGGCCTTCACCGCAGCGCGATATACCGTTGCAGGTGCAAATCCTCGTCGCCGAGCTGGTGGTCGATCATCACCAGCCGCTTGGCGTAATGCGACACCGCAAATTCCCAGGTCATGCCGATGCCGCCGTGCATCTGCACCGCTTCCTCCGCGACCCGCGCGCCGGTGCGGCCGATGGTATATTTCGCCGCCGACAGCGCCCGCGCACGCGCCGTAGCATCGTCGCCGTCGAACGCCGCGGCGGCGTTGATTACCGCCGAGCGCGCCTGTTCGATCTCCAGCAGCAGCGTCGCCATGCGGTGCTGCAGCGCCTGGAACTTGCCGATCGGCACGCCGAACTGCTGGCGATCGCGCAGATAGCCGAGCGTCGCCTCCTTCACATACTCCATCGCGCCGAGCGACTCGGCCGACAGCGCGAGCAGCCCCGCACCGATCGCGGCATCGTGGATGCGCTGGCCATCGCTGCCGTCGCCGAGCAGCGCGTCCTCGCCCAGCGCGACATCGGCGAAGGTCACCTCCCCCGCCCCACCGCCATCGACGACCGCGTAGCTGCGGACCGACACGCCGGGGGCATCGGCCGATACGGCGAACACCCGCGCGCCGTCGTCGACACTGACGACGAACAGTGCCGCCGCACCCGCTTGTCGCACCACCGCCTTGGTACCGTTCAGGACCCAGCCGTCCGCGGTCTTCGTGGCGGTCACCGGCGTCGCGGCGTCGTCATCCGCGAACGCCGCGATCGTGTCGCCCGAGACGATCCCGGCGAGCGTCTCGTCCTGCCCGCCGGCCGCGGCCAGCGCCCGGCCCGCCATCAGCGCGCCGAGGAACGGCTCGACCACCAGCGATCGGCCCAGCGCCTCGAACACCACCATGATGTCGAACCCGCTTCCGCCGAAGCCGCCCGCCGCCTCGTCGAACAGCGCCGAGACGATGCCGAGCTCGCCGAGCTGCCGCCAGACCGCCGGGTCATACCCGGTTTCGCCGTACGCACCGGCGTTGCGCGTATCGATCGGGTAGCCATCACGCAGTGCGCGCGCGAGCGTATCCGCCAGCATGCGGCGGTCATCACTATGCTCGAAATCCATCGCTCAGAGACCCAATATGGTTTTGGAGATGATATTCTTCTGAATCTCGTTCGACCCGCCGAAGATCGACAGCTTCCGGTTGTTGAAATAGCTCGGCGCCGCGGTCGCCGCATCGTCGGGACCGACGGGCTCGCCGTTCCACCCCGCCTCCAGCGCCTCGGGCACATAGGGCGCGGCGTAGCTGCCGAAGGCGCGGCGGTTGAGCGCGGTGATCTCCTGGCGGATCTCGGTACCCTTGATCTTGAGCATCGAGCTTTCCGCGCCCGGCGCACCGCCGCCTGCGACCGCGGCGAGCACGCGGAGGTTGGTGGTCTGCATGTTGGCGAGGTCGATCTCGACTCGCGCCATCCGCGCCGCGAACAGCGGGTCGTCGGCGAGTGCCCGGCCGTTCTTCTTCTGCGTGGCGGCAACCGTCGCCAGTTCCTCGAACGCCGCCAACGACGCGCCGACGCCGGCGATGTTGGTCCGTTCATAGGTCAGCAGATATTTGGCGTAGGTCCAGCCCTGGTTCTCTTCGCCGACCAAATTGGCAACCGGCACCTCGACATCGGTGAAGAACACCTCGTTCACCTCCGCCTCGCCGTCGAGCAGCGTGATCGGGCGGACCTCGATCCCCGGCGTGGCCATGTCGATCAGCAGGAAACTGATGCCCTCCTGCTTCTTCGCCGAAGAATCGGTACGGACCAGGCAGAAGATCATGTTGGCGAACTGGCCTAGCGTGGTCCAGGTCTTCTGGCCGTTGACGACATAGACGTCGCCCTTCCTGACGGCGCTGGTCTTGAGGCCGGCAAGGTCCGAACCCGCACCGGGCTCCGAATAGCCCTGGCACCACCAGTCGGAGCCGTCGAGGATGCGCGGGAGCCAGTGGCGCTTTTGCTCGTCCGACCCGTATTTGATCAGCACCGGGCCGAGCATGTTGACGCCGAACGGTACGACGCGGGGCGTATGCGCGAGGGCGGCCTCGGTGTCGAAGATGAAGCGCTCGATCACGCTCCAGCCTGGCCCACCCCATTCCTGCGGCCAGTGGTTGGCTAGCCAGCCGCGCTGGTTGAGGGTGGCGTGCCATGCCTCCATGTCGGCCTTGCGCAGGCGCCTGCCCTCGCGGACCTGCTTGGCGAGGCTCGGGGAGAGGTGATCGCGGAAGAACGCGCGGACCTCTTCGCGGAACGATTCCTCTTGCGGGGTGAATGACAGATCCATGACGCGCGGCTCCTGATGCTGGAAGCGCTCTGCCACAGATTGGGGGAGAATTGAAAGCCCGGTATGGTGCCCTCCCCGTCCGCCGTCCTGACGAAAGTCAGGACCCAGGGTTACGAGCGCAGCGCTGCTTGGCTCTGGGTCCTGACTTTCGTCAGGATGACGGGGGGGAGCGCCTCAGAAGCGGAAGCTGACCCAGCCTGCGCCGAAGTTCGAGCTGTGATACCCCGCCCGCGTCAGGACGTCGCCGGCGGCAACATGCTCGAGGCGTCCGGTGAACGACAGCCGCGGCGAGATCGACCACACCGCCTGCAGCCGCGCGGCATCGCCGATGTGGTGGCCGGCGACGTTCTGCGTCCCGGCATAGGGCGTCCCGTTCGACCGATAGACCGCGTCGCGGTCGGTCGAGCGCCACATGAACTCGTATTCCGCGGTGACGCGAACCTTCTTGATCGGCTGAAACGACAGGTTCGGCGCGGCGGCGAGGAAGTTGATCGGGCCGACGAACACGCCGTAGGTGTAGTAGATGTTGTTGCCGAACGGCGAGAACGAGGTCCGCAGCGACTTGGTCGGGTCGAACGCATCGCCGCCGCTGCCGTAATCGCCGCGCAGGCCGATCCGCGGTGCCGTGGACTCCTTGCCGAGGCGGTACGTCTGCGCGGCGAACACCTGCCACGCCTTGATCGGGCGGCCGGCGAAATCGCCCTCTTCGCGCGTCACGGTATAGTCGACGGTCAGCGGCCCGACGGTGCCCCACAGCCGGCCACCGTAGTAGATCCGCTCTTCGCGACCACGCACGCCGCCCCAGGTCTGGTTCCGACTGCGCAGCCGCCACAGCAACGGGTCGAAGAACAGCTTCGATCCGCCGAACAGCGAGGTCGGCAGGACGGTGCCCAGGCTGATCCCGCTGAAGCGCGTGCCGCCATCGGTCTTGTCGTCCGACAGCCCCTCGGTGCCGAACGTCACGAAGTTGAAGTCGAACACGTCGGCGCGGACCTTCGAGCCCTTGGCCCAGGCGCGGACGCCGTCCAGCGTGAACATCAGCGCGTTGTTGTCGCGGGCGGAGACCAGCATGCTGATGCCGTCGGTGAATTCCTGACGACCGCCGCGCACGCCGACATCGACGTTGCCGACCTTGCCATAGATATCGACGAATATCTGCTGCGCGAACAGGTCATTGCGCTGGGTGCCGGCGACCGCGCCGGTGTTGACGCCGTCGACCGTCCCATTGGCAAGCTCGCCGAAGACGCGGACATGCTCGCCGAGATGGAGGTCGGCGCCGGCGACGAGGCGCAGGATGTCGAGCCGCTGCGCATCGGTCTCGACCAGGCCCTGGTTGCTGGTGAAGTTGACGCGCGCGCGCGCTTCACCCGAGAGCGTCAGATATACGTCGTCGGTGATCGGGATGTATTTCAGCGAGTCGAGAAAATCGTCGCGCTTCGCCGGATCCTTGTACTTGCTCCAGTCCTCCGCCCAGCGCGAGATGTTGTAGCCGCCGGTGGTGGCGCCGTACCCCTCCGCCTCGGCCGGGTAGCCGTTGGACTTCGACTCCGGAGCCTTTGCGCCGCCCGCCGCGGGGACGTTCTGCGCGGTCGGGTCGGTCTGCGCGCTGCCGGTCTGCGACTGGCTGGCGGACTGCGCATAGGCCGGCGTAGCTATCGAAACGAACGCGCACAGCGCGCTGCCGGAGAGAAGACGGAACATGGCAGCACCTTTTACACAAGCAGGTCAGCAATACAGGCCGATCGTGGCGCTCGCCTAGGCCAATCAATGCGCCGATGGCAAGGTCGCGCCGGCGGGGCTCAGTTCGGGCAATTCGCCGTTGAGCGCGGCGTTCAGCTTGTCGCGGTCGAGCGCATTCTCCCACCGCGCCACCACGATCGTCGCGACCGCGTTGCCGATGAAGTTGGTCAGGCTGCGGCACTCGCTCATGAAGCGGTCGACGCCCAGGATCAGCGCCATGCCCGCGATCGGGATCGTCGGCACGATCGACAGCGTCGCCGCCAGCGTGATGAAGCCAGCCCCGGTCACGCCCGCCGCACCCTTTGACGAGATCATCGCGACCAGCAGCAACAGCACTTCCTGGCCCAGAGTCAGGTGGGTGTTGGTGGCCTGCGCGATGAACAACGCCGCCAGCGTCATGTAGATGTTGGTGCCGTCGAG
Organism: Sphingomonas sp. R86521; assembly: GCF_042466235.1. Lineage (NCBI taxonomy): Bacteria > Pseudomonadati > Pseudomonadota > Alphaproteobacteria > Sphingomonadales > Sphingomonadaceae > Sphingomonas > Sphingomonas sp. R86521. Next base: position 3,087,373 of record NZ_JAXHBY010000001.1, read on the forward strand.
GTTGAACGAATAGCCGGTCGGGACGACCAGCCCGACGACCGACTTCTCGCAGCCGGCAGCCTCCATCTTCTGGATCAGGTTAGGCAGCGCCGCCTCCGACGACGAGGTGCCGAGGACCAGCAGCAGCTCGGCCTTGAGGTAGCGGATCAGTTTCAGGATCGAGAAGCCGGTAAGCTTGCCGACGGTGCCAAGCACCACGAGCACGAACAGCGCCGAGGTGAAGTAGAAGGTCGCGACCAGCGCGCCGAGGTTGGCGAGGCTGCCGATGCCGTATTTGCCGATCGTGAACGCGATCGCGCCGAACGCCCCCAGCGGCGCTGCGCGCATCAGGATACCGACCAGGCGGAACACGATGATGCTGAGCCGTTCGAGGAAATCGAGCACCGGCTTGGCGGGCGCGCCGACCAGGCTGATGGCGATACCGAACAGGATCGCGACCAGCAGGATCTGCAGGATGTTGCCATCGGTGAACGCGCCGACCAGCGTGTTCGGGATGATCGACATCAGGAAGCCGGTGATCGTCGTCTCATGTGCCTTGTGCGAATAATCCGCGATCGAAGCGGCATCGAGCGAGGCGACGTCGACGTTCATGCCCGCGCCCGGCTGGATCACGTTGGCGACGATCAGCCCGACGATCAGCGCCATCGTCGAGAAGAACAGGAAATACGCGAACGCCTTGCCCGCGACGCGGCCGACCGACCCGAGTTCCTTCATTCCGGCGATGCCGGTGACCAGTGTCAGGAAGATCACCGGGGCGATGATCATCTTGACCAGCTTGATGAACGCGTCGCCGAGCGGCTTCAGCGCTGCGCCGTAAGCCGGATAGAAATGGCCGAGCGCCGCACCGAGCACGATCGCGACCAGCACCTGGAGATACAGCTGGCCAGTCCATTTCTTGCGCCGCGGAGTCTCTGCGACCGCATAGGTCTCGGATGGGTTCACTGAGTCATCTCCTGGTTTCACGGCCGTCCGGCATGGTCGTGCGGCGAGCGCATTACCCCGTGTCGCGGCCCGGCGGCAAGGCCGGTCGTCATTCGGGTACGGTGGCGAACCAGATGATGTGACGCGCGCCACCGGCCTTCGTCGCGCCGCGGTTGGCGCGGACGACGACCTCCTCGACCGCGAAGCCGGCCTCGGACACCCTTCGAACAAACGGTTTGCTGGGCGCCGACGACCACACCGCCAGCACCCCGCCGGGGCGGAGCGCACGCCGGGCGTTTCCGAGCCCATGCGTGCCGTAAAGGCGATCGTTGGCGGTGCGGGTCAGCCCGTCGGGACCATTGTCGACATCGAGCAGGATCGCGTCCCAGCCGCCTTCTGCAATCGGCACCGCGACATCGGCGGCGACGATCCGGGTCCGCGGGTCGGTCAGACTGTCGCCGTGCAGCGCGGCCATCGGCCCTTGCGCCCAGTCGATCACGGCGGGGACCAGTTCGGCGACGACCACCTCGGCATCGGCGGGCAGCCGGGCAAGCGCCGCGCGCAGCGTGAAGCCCATCCCGAGCCCACCGATCAGCATCCGCGCTCCCGCTCGCCCGGCGATCCGGTCGCACGCCATCTCGGCCAGCGCCTCTTCGGACCCGCTCAGCCGGCTGTTCATCAGTTCGTTGGCGCCGAGCATGATCGAGAATTCCGCGCCGCGTTGGAGCAGGCGCAACTCGCCGCCATCGGGGACCTGCGCGGTGTTGAGAAGGACGCGCGGAACCATCAGGCCGACCACGCCGCGATATCGTCCTGCTCGCCGATCAGCGCCAGGCCGTGCGCGATCGAGGTCAGTTCGCCGCCGCTCATGATCGCCGCCTCGCCGAAGCGCTCGGTGAAGATCCGGCGAACGCGCGGGATCAGCGACGATCCGCCGGTCAGGAACACCCGGTCGATCCCGCTTTGCCCGATATTCGCCGCCGCCAGCGCGCGATCGACGGTGGTCTCGATCCGCGCGATGTCGTCGGCGATCCACGTTTCGAACTGCGTGCGGGTGACATCGGCCTCGATCTCCAGCCCCGCCCCCGCGAAGTGGAAATGCGCGGTCTCGTCGCTCGACAGCGCACGCTTCAGCCGGCCGACCGCATCGTACAGCGGATAGCCGAGCTCGTTCTCGATCACCGCGATCATCCGGCCGATCGCCGCGGGGTCGGTGGCGGTGCGGCGCAGCTTCTCCAGCTCCTCCATGGTCCGCCGGTTGCGCATCAGCGCCAGCCGCGACCAGTCCGCGAAATCGGCGAAATAGCCGCGCGGTATCTCCAGCTCCTTGTCGAACGACCGGTAACTGCCACCCTTGCCCAGCATCGGCAGCACCAGCCGGTCGACCAGCCGATAGTCGAACCGGTCGCCGGCAATGCCGATGCCGGCGTGGCCGAGCGGGGTGCAGCGGCGCGCGGCCCCCGGCTCCGCCACCCGTACGACCGAGAAGTCGCTGGTGCCGCCGCCGAAATCCGCGACCAGGATGGTGGCAGGCTCGGTCAGCCGGGTCGCGTAGCTATAGGCCGCCCCGAGCGGTTCGTAGACATAGTGGATCTCCGCGCCGAAACCCTTGAACATCGCGTCGTAGCGGGTCCGCGCGAGCCGTTCGTCGGGGCGGCTGCCGGCATATTCGACCGGTCGGCCGACGACGATGCGGTGCGGCCGGCGATCGAGCGCACCGCCGGCATGCGCGACCAGCCTGTCGAGGAACAGCCGGCCGAGATCCTCGAAGCGGAAGCGCTTGTCGAACACCGAAGCCTGTTCGAACGCGACGCTGGCGGCGACCGACTTGAACGATTGCAGGAACCGGCTGTCCTGCGGGAATTCCAGATATTCGGCGATCGCCCACGGACCGGCGTCGGACGCCAGCCCGCCGGGGACGTCGTCATGCCAGAAGCACAGCGCCGACCGGAACACCGGGCTGGTCTCGGTCGGCGCCGCGAACGGCACGAGTTCGGGCAGCGCGCCGGGTTGCCCGAGCGCGACGACGGTGTTGGTGGTGCCGAAATCGAGGCCCAGCGCGGGACCGTCAGCGTTCTGCATGGCGTCGGTCTCCTGGTGAAGCGCGCCTATGCCTGCGATGCGAGGCGAAGATCAAGCCGGGTTCGGCCCTCGTTGCTCGTTCGCAAAGGCACCGCCCCCTACTCCGTCATCCTGACGAAAGTCAGGATCCAGGGTTACGAGCGCCGCCCTCCGTAACTCTGGATCCCGGGTCAAGCCCGGGATGACGGACTTGAAGAGGCTGACGAAAACGCCCCCTACCCGCCGCCGATCAGATCGCCGATCCGCGCGGCAAGCAGATCGAGCGGGAACGGCTTGGTGATCATCTCCATCCCGTCGCCGAGGAAATCGCCGCGCACCGCCGCCTGCTCGGCATAGCCGGTGACGAACAGGATCTTCAGCAACGGGCGATAATGACGCGCGATCTCGGCGACCTCGCGGCCGTTCATCCCGGGCAGGCCGACGTCGCTGACCAGCAGGTCGATGCGCACGTCGCTGGCCAGGATCGGCAGCGCCGCCGGGCCGTCCCACGCCTCGATCACGCGATAGCCCATGCCCTCCAGGACATCGACGATCAGCATACGGACCGCGCTGTCGTCCTCGACCACCAGCACCGATTCACCACGCGCGCGCGGCAACGGCTCGTAGCGCTCGACCGGAACCGCAGCGTCGGCACTGCCGCGGAAGCGGGGCAGATACAGCTCGACGGTCGTCCCCGCGCCCTCCTCCGAACGGATCCGGACATGCCCGCCCGATTGCCGCGCAAAGCCATAGATCATCGACAGGCCGAGACCGGTGCCCTGCCCGATCGGCTTGGTCGTGAAGAACGGATCGAACGCCTTGGCGATCACCGCGTCGCTCATCCCGGTCCCGGTGTCAGTGACCGCGACGACCAGGTATTCGCCGGGCTCCAGCGCGTCGACGTCGCCGGTATCATCGGGACCGAGCTGCGCGTTGGCGGTCTCGATGGTCATCCGCCCGCCTTCCGGCATCGCGTCGCGCGCGTTGATCGCCAGGTTGAGCAGCGCGCTTTCGAGCTGGTTCGCGTCGGTCTTCGCGCGCCACAGATCGGGGTTGCGCCGCACATCCATCTCGACGCTCTCGCCGAGCGTCCGGCGCAGCAAATCCTCCATGCCCGCGACCAGCCCGTCGATGTCGACCGCGACCACATCGAGCGACTGGCGCCGCGAAAACGCCAGCAGCCGCTGCGTCAGCCCGGCAGCACGCTGCGCGGAGACCGATGCCGCGGACAGATAGCGATCGACGCGTTCCGGACGCTGGTCGGGCAGGTTGCGCCGGATCATGTCGAGACCGCCGATGATCCCGGTCAGCATGTTGTTGAAATCATGCGCGATGCCGCCGGTCAGCTGGCCGACCGCCTCCATCTTCTGCGCCTGGCGCAGCGCGTCCTCGGCGCGCGCCAGTCGCGCCTCGCGGTCCTTTTCCTCGGTAATGTCGCGGCCGACCGCATTGATCAGCCCGTCGCCCGGTCGCGCCGCCCAGCTGATCCAGCGATAGCTGCCGTCGCGGTGGCGATAGCGATTGTCGATGCGGGCGATGGTCTCGCCACGCGACAAATCACCCGCCGCCGCCGCGGTATAGTCGCGGTCGTCGGGGTGGAGCAGGTCGAACAGCGGTCGGTGCAGGATCGACGCCAAGTCCCAGCCGAGCATCGCGGTCCAGGCCGGATTCGCGGCAACGATGATCCCGTCGAACGTCGCGCGCAGCATGATGTCGCCCGACAGGTCCCATAGCCGATTGCGATCCGCGGTCGCCGTCTCGACCGTTTCGGCCAGCCGTTCGTTGATCGCGCGCAACTGGCGTTCGACGGCCTTGCGCGCCGACTGGTCGAGCATCGCGCCGATCATCCGGATCGCGGTACCGTCGGCGTCGCGGATCACATAACCGCGGTCGAGCACGTCGGCATAGCTTCCATCGGCGCGTGCGAACCGATATTCCTCGCTCCAGTCGCGGCCGTCGCCATCGATCACCGCGTGGATGCTGTGGTCGACGCGCGCGCGATCGTCGGGATGGATCTGCGCGATCCACCAGCCGCCGCCGGGCTCGACCGCCGCGGGCGAATGGCCATAGGCCTGCTCCAGCGCCTCGTTCCACAGCAGCTGGTCGTGACGCAGGTCCCAGTCCCAGATCGCGTCGTTGGTAGCGCGGCCTGCCAGCCGCAGCCGCTCGCTGGTCTCGATCAGCGTCGCCTGCGCCTGGCGGTCGCGCGTGACGTCGAACACCGTGCCGATCAGCCGGATCGGCAGGCGCGCATCGAAAAAGGTTATGCCGTGCGCGACGACGTGCCGGATGGCGCCGTCGCTGAGCCCGATGACGCGATATTCGATGTCGAACCCGCGCGTCCCGCTGGGGTCCAGTGCACCTTCTACCGCGGCCAGCGTTGCCGCGCGATCTTCCGGATGAAGGCTCGCCACGAAACTGGTCTGAAAATCTACCGGCGCCCCCGGCGGCACGCCGAATAGTTCGCGACAGCGGTCGTCCCAGGTCAGCGCGCCGGTCTGCGGCCGATAGTCGAACCGCCCGAGCCGCGCCGCGCGCGTCGCGAGCTCCAGTTCCTCACGACTTTGCTCCAGCGCGATCTCGGCATGGCGGCGCTCGGTGATGTCGGTGAACAGCACCGCGACATGGTGCAGATCGGGTGCGTCGACGCGGTAGGCGTGGACGTCATACCAGCGACCGTTGAGCTCCCCGGCGACATCCTCGAACCGGACCGCCTTGCCGGTGGTGGCAACCTCGCCGAAACGGTCGAACCACCGCTGTTCGTTGTCGGGGACCATCTCGCGGATCCAGCGCCCGGTTGCGGCGTGCAGGCCGGTATAATTGGCGAACGCGTCGTTGACCTCGATGAAGCGGAAATCCTCGGCGGTGCCGTCCTCGGCGAAACGCATCGCAACCACGCAGAACCCGGCATCGACCGAATTGAACAGCGACCGGTACCGACCTTCGCTGTCCTTCAGCGCGATTTCCGCACGGACGCGTTCGACGGCGTCCGCGGTGCGCAGCGCAACGTCCTCGACCAGCGCGATCTCGGCCTGGTCCCAGACCCGCGCCTCCGGGTCGTGGACATACAGGACCGCGACCAGCGCGCCGTGGCGCGACAGCGGGAACACCACCATCGTCCGGGTCTGGATTTCCGCCCATTCGTCGGGGAAATCGCGAGTGCGCGGGTCGCTTTGGCAATCCTCGACCACCACGGTGCGTCCGGCGACCAGTTCGGCGAACAGCGGTGCGGCGAAGGCGCCGAGCGCGTGGGTCTCGCCGACCGCGCTTGCCGTCGGATCGCGGGTCCAGTCGCCGGTGACGTGGAGCATCGCGCCGTCGTCGGCGATCTCGCCGTACCCGCATCGATGGACGCCGAGATGCTCGCCCAGCGCCGCCGCGGCCGCGCGCATGATATCCTCCGCACGGTCCAGGTCGCGGAGCGTATCGACCAGCCGCAGCTGGAATATCTGGCGGGCCAGAAGCTGGTCACGGTCGAGAAGGTGCGATCGTGGCATGGCGGCATTCGGTCCCGAGAAAGTCAGACGCGTTTCAACCGCACCAGCGCGGCATCGAGTGCGGACAGGAACCGTGAACGATCGACTTTGGAAAAAGGTGCCGGTCCGCCGATCACGTCGCCGCCGGCGCGCAGATCGGCCATGATCGCGCGGGTCGCGACCGCGGCGCCGATCGAGTTTGCGGTGAACGGCTTGCCGGTGCTCGACAGCACCGTGGCGCCGGCCTTCACGCAGCGATCGGCAAGCAGGATGTCCGCGGTGACAACCACCGCGCGGGCATCGGCGCCCTCCGCGATCCAGTCGTCCGCGGCGTCGAAGCCATCGCTGACGACGACCCGCGTAATCAGCGGATGGACGGGGATGCGGAAATGGCTGTTGCTGACGATGGTGACAGGCACCTCGTGCCGCCACGCGACTTTGTAGATCTCGTCCTTCACCGGGCAGGCATCGGCATCGACCAAAATGCGGATGGGGCCCGGCTGGTTTACCTCAACCGTCATTCAGTACCACCACCCGTTCCTACACGCCCCGTCATCCCAGCGCAGGCTGGGATGACGGAAGGTCGAGCGGCATTCTGCCAATTACGGACGCGGGCCGCGGTTCGGCGGACGGTGGCGCGTCGGCGCAGGACCGCCGCGGGGCGACGGCGACCGGTGCAGCGTCTGGCGCGGGGCGCCAGCGTTGCTGCGATTGCCGCCGCCACCGCCGTCATGACGCGCGCCGCTCTCGGGCGCACCCTGCATCGCCTCGATCGCGACGCCGCTCTCTTCTTCGCCCGCCTGCGCGGTACGCTGGATCGCCGAGACGAAGCGCGACGCAACGCTGCGCGGAATCTCGAACGCGGTCTCGTTCGGGCCGATGCGGATCGCACCGATCTCGGACTTGGTGATGTGCCCACGACGGCAGATCAGCGGCAGGATCCAGCGCGGATCGGCGTTCTGGCGACGGCCGATATCCATGCGGAACCAGACGGTGTCCTCGAACCCGGCGCGTGGGCCGGTGCTGCGGTCGTCGCCGACCGACTGCTTGCTCTGGTCGATCAGGTCCTCGGCCTGCGGCATCGCCGACCGATGCACATGCACCAGCGCGGCGGCGATATCCTCGGGCGTCTTCTCCGCCATCAGGCGCGTCGCCAGCTCGCGATCCTCGTCGTCCACTTCGACCGGCAGCATCAGCGCGGTGATCAGGCGTTCGCGATCGTTCTTGCGGATGTCGTCCGCGGTCGGCGCATTGAGCCACTCCGCGTTGATCTTCGCACCCCGGAGCATCATCTCGACGCGGCGACGGCGCGGGAACGGCACGATCAGCACAGCCGTACCCTTCTTGCCCGCACGACCGGTACGACCCGAGCGATGCTGCAGCGTCTCGGCATCGCGCGGCAGCTCGACGTGAACGACCAGCGACAGCGTCGGCAGATCGATACCGCGTGCGGCCACATCGGTCGCGACGCAGACGCGGGCGCGGCGATCGCGCAGGGCCTGCAGCGCGGCGTTGCGCTCGTTCTGCGAATGCTCACCAGACAAGGCAACAGCGGCAAAACCGCGCTCGACCAGGCTGGCGTGGAGATGGCGGACGTTGTCGCGCGTCGCGCAGAACAGCATGGCCGTCTCCGCCTCGTGGAAGCGCAGCAGGTTGATCACCGCATGCTCGATCTCGGACGGCGAGACGGTGACGGCCTGGTAGCTGATGTCACCGTGGCCCCGATCCTCGCCCACCGTCGAAATGCGCACGGCATCCTTCTGGTAGCGCTTGGCGAGCGCGACGATCGGCTTCGGCATCGTCGCCGAAAACATGAACGTGCGACGGCCCTCGGGCGATGCGTCGAGGATCTGCTCGAGGTCTTCGCGGAAGCCCATGTCGAGCATCTCGTCGGCCTCATCGAGGACCGCGACCTTCAGCGCCGACAGGTCGAGCGCGCCACGCTCGAGGTGATCGCGCAGGCGGCCAGGCGTGCCGACGACGATATGCGCGCCGTGCGCGAGGCTGCGACGCTCCTTAGACGCGTCCATGCCCCCGACGCAGGTCGAGATGCGCGCACCGGCCTTGGCATAAAGCCACATCAGCTCGCGGCTGACCTGCAGCGCCAGCTCGCGCGTCGGGGCGATGCAGAGGACGAGCGGCTTGTGCGGCGCGGGCAGGCGCTGGACGCCGTCCTCGCCGGCTTCGCCGAGCAGTTCGGGGGCCATGGCGAGACCGAAAGCAACGGTCTTGCCCGAGCCGGTCTGTGCCGACACGATAAGGTCACGCCCGCGGGCGTTATCCTCGATGACGTGCGTTTGGACGGGGGTCAGCGCGGTATAGCCACGCGCGGCGAGCGCTTCGGAAAGAAGCGACGGAATATTCGAGAAAGGCATGTACGTCCTAGATGGTGGCCGGGCTGCTCTAGGCAAGCCTCTGGCGGATTGTCCCTACAGGACCTGACCCGCGGCCCACCCGCTCGCCCATGCCCATTGGAAATTGTAGCCGCCGAGCCAACCCGTGACATCGACCGCTTCGCCGATTGCATACAGGTTTTTTGTACGTTTGGCTTGCATTGTTTGCGAAGAAAGCTCCGCAGTGCTGATTCCGCCCGCCGTGACCTCCGCCTTGGCATAGCCTTCCGAGCCATTCGGCGTGAAGTTCCAATGACTTAGCGCACGCTCGGCCTCGGCGAGCTTTTTATCGGTCTGCGCGGATAATTCGCCCGCCAGGCCGAGTCGGTCCGTCAAAGTCTCTGCCAGACGGTCCGGCAGCGCAGCGCCGAGCGTCTTGCGCAGCGTCACGCGGGGCGTCGCGCGCTTCGCATCCCGCAGCCAGCCGGTGTCGCGATCCGGCAGGAAATCGATCCCGACCGGCTGGCCGTGACGCCAATAGGACGACACCTGCAGGATCGCCGGACCCGACAGCCCGCGATGCGTGAACAAGGCAGCCTCGCGGAACGCGGTCTTACCGCACGACGCGACGACGTCGGCCGCCACCCCCGACAACGACCGGAACAGCGTCTCGTCGCCGCCGAGCGTCAGCGGCACCAGCGCCGGGCGCGGCTCGACCACCTTGAGGCCGAACTGCCGCGCCAGATCATACGCAAATCCGGTCGCGCCCATCTTCGGGATCGATGGCCCGCCGGTCGCGATCACCAGCGCGGTCGCGACGACCTCGCGCCCGTCGATCGAGACGCGGTAGGCGTCGCCGTCATGCGCGACGCCGGTGACCGCACGGCCGAGCGACAGGTCGACCCGGCCCTTCGCGCATTCGTCGAGCAGCATCGCGACGATCTGCTTCGCCGAGCCATCGCAGAAGAGTTGCCCGAGCGTCTTCTCATGCCAGGCGATGCCGTGGGATTCGACGAGTGCGAGGAAATCGGCGGCGGTGTAGCGGCCCAGCGCCGACTTCGCAAAATGCGGGTTGGCGGAGAGGTAGCGGTCGGCGGCGGTGTGGATATTGGTGAAGTTGCAACGCCCGCCGCCGGAAATGACGATCTTCTTGCCGGGTTCGTCGGCATGGTCGACGAGGAGGACACGCCGGCCGCGCTGGCCGGCGATGGCGGCGCACATGAGCCCGGCAGCGCCAGCGCCGAGGATGATCGCGTCGTACTCTGCCACTCAACTCTCCGTCACCCGGACTCGGTCCGGGGTCCACCGTTCCGCATATCCAAGGCGGGAGGCTGTGCGGCACGATGGATGCCGGAACAAGTCCGGCATGACGGGGGAGTGGAATCGCCCTTCCCCCGACCTTACCGTCATCCTGACGAAAGTCAGGACCCAGGGTTACAGGCGACGCGCTGCTTGGCTCTGGGTCCTGACTTTCGTCAGGATGACGGCGGAGGACGTTGCCGCCAGCGTCGGTCGCCTACCGCAGCTTCGCGATGTTCAGACTGTCCGCCTTCGCCCGGTCCTTCACCGACTCCTCGCTACGCGTCAGCGCCTTGGCGATCGCCTTCAGCGCCATGCCCTTCTTCGCGAGCGTGTGCAGCTTCTGGATCTCGTCCTGCGTCCAGGGCTGGCGGTGACGTTCGAACTTTTCGGCAGCCATCACGCGATCTCCAGAATTTCGACCGCATCGTCGCGGCCGTTGAACGCCACGCGCTCCCCCGCCATTGCGCCGATCAGCGCGCGCGCCAAAGGTGCGGAGAAGGCGAGCCGGTCTGCGCCCGGTTCCGCTTCGTCGCCGCCGACGATCGCGATCGTCCGCTCGGCACCGTTCATCCGCACGCGTACCGTCGAGCCGATGCCGATCTCGCCGGCCTCAGGCGCCTCTGCGAGTTCGGCGGTCGTCTGCCGCGTATGCCAGTAGCGCAGGTCGCGTTTGAGCACGACCAACACCAGCTCGTCGGTCTCGCGCGCGATCGCCGCCTCGATCGCGTCGACCCGCTCGCCGATCAGCGCGAGGCCGCGCGGGGTCACCAGATTGGGGCCGGGCGCGATCGGCATCTCGAACTTGGGTTCGAGATGCTCCTCGTCGCTGTCCCGGCGAAACGCGACGCTCATATCACTTCAGGCAAGCGACGATCCCGGCGATCGCGGCCAGCGTGCCGTCCGGGTTCTTGACCTTGACGACGTCCAGACCGAGCTGCTCGGCCGGATAGTCGTTGCCGCCCGGGAAGATCGCATCGCCGATGAACATCATCGATTCCAGCGCGATGCCGCTGACTTCGTTGAGTTTCTTCAGCCCGTACGCCTTGTCGACGCCTTCGCGCGTGATGTCGATCGAGGTCGCACCGCCCATGTTGATCGACAGCCCCGGCAGACGCTTCTGCAGGTCGGCCTGGATCACCTTGCGCTTGGCGAAATCGGGGTCCCAGCTGTGCTTGGCGTCGATCGGCGCTTCCTGGCCCAACGCCGAAAACGTGATCTGGCTGCCGCGATCCTCGATCCGCTCGCCCCAGGTCTTCTCGGGGACGAAGCCCGTCGCCTTCAGCGATTCGTCGAAAGCGGTCAGGATCTTGGCCTTCTCGTCATCCTCGAACAGCTCGGCATAGACCGCACGCCATTCGCCATCGAACCGATACAGCTTGGTACCCGTGGTCGGCATCAGCCACAGCTTGGTACGATCGGCGCGCTTGGGCAGGCGGCTTGCGACCTGCTTCTCGAACTGCGGCCAGTCGCCACCCGAGATCACCGCGACATGCGCGACGTCGAGCAGGTCGGCGAGCGCCTCACCCATCGAGTCCAGCAACGCCTGCTTGCTTTCGGCCAGCGTTCCATCGAGGTCGAAGGCAACGAGTTCTTTCATGCGGAAACTCCAGTGAGGATGAATGTGTCGATGGCATGCGCCACGCCGTCGGCATCGTTGGCCGCTGTGACCTTATGCACGACCGCGCGGACGTCCGCCGAGGCGTTCCCCATCGCGATTGCAAGACCTGCACGTTTCAGCATCGCGATGTCGTTGGCTTGATCGCCGATCGCCGCGGTCTGCGCAAGCGGCACGCCGAACGCCTCCGCCAGTTCGCAGATACCCGTGCCCTTGTTGCCCTCGACGGGGGTGATGTCGAGATAATAGGTCTGGCTCTGGACGATCGTCGCCTTGGGTCCGAACTCGGCGGCGACTTTCGCGTGCAGGTCGCGCAGCAACGCCTCGTCGTCGCTGACGAAGGTGATCTTGTCGGCCTTGCCGAGCAGATGCTCGAAGCTGTCGATCACCACCGGATCCTGCGCGGACGCCTTGCGCTCGCTGCCGACATGGCTTCCCTGGTCGGTGCTGGCGTACCAGACGTCGCCAGCGAAGATCCAGGTATCCACCTTGGCATCGCCGATGATCGCCATCGCGCCGCGGGCGACCTCGGGCTTGATCATGTGGTGTTCGATCAGCGTGCCGTCGCGCTTGAATACGATGCCGCCGTTGAACGCGCCCATCGGTTCGTCGATGCCGAGCAGTTCGGCGATCGGCATCATTCCCGACCGCGGCCGTGCGCTGATGATCGTGAAGCCGACCCCGGCCGCCTTCAGCCGTGCGACCGCGTCGACGGTGGCGGGAGCGACCTTCTTGTCCTTGTCCACCAAAGTGCCGTCGACATCCGAGACGAGCAGCCGGATCGCGCCGTCGCTCACTGCGGAATCTCCACATGCCCGCCAAAGCCGAAGCGCATCGCCGACAACAGCTTGTCACCGAACGTGTGATCCACCCGGCTGCGATAGCGGGCATACAGCGCCGCGGTCAGCACGTTGGCGGGGACCTTCTCTTCCATCGCGGCGTCGATGGTCCACTGGCCTTCGCCCGAATCCGCGACGCTGCCGGTGAACTGTTCGAGGTTCTGGTCCTTGGCGAGCCCGATCGCGGTGAGGTCGAGCAGCCACGACGAGATCACGCTGCCACGGCGCCACACTTCGGCGATGTCGGCCATGTTGAGATCGAAGCGCTCATCCTCCGGAAGCTTGTCGGACGACTTGCCCTTGAGGATGTCGAAGCCCTCGGCATAGGCCTGCATCAGACCGTATTCGATGCCGTTATGGACCATCTTGACGAAATGGCCCGCGCCGGCAGGCCCTGCATGGATATAGCCCTTCTCCGCGCGCGGATCCTCGTTCTCGTTCTCGGTCTCGCGACCGGGGGTGCGAACGATCGTGCCGAGACCGGGCGCCAGCGCCTCGAAGATCGGGTCGAGCAGGTCGACGGTCGCCTTGCTGCCACCGATCATCATGCAATAGCCGCGCTCGAGACCCCAGACGCCGCCGGACGTGCCGACGTCGACATATTCGATCCCCTTCTCGGACAGCGTCTTCGCGCGGCGGATGTCGTCCTTGTAGAAGCTGTTGCCGCCATCGATGATGATGTCGCCCTTCGCCGCCTTCTCCGCGATCGTCGCGATGGTGTCCTCGGTCGGACCGCCGGCGGGCAGCATCACCCACCAGATCGCCGGACTGTCGAGCTTGCCGCGCATGTCGTCCAGCGACGACGCGCCGATCGCGCCATCGGCGACCAGCGCCTCGACCGCGGGCGCGTTGCGATCGAACGCGACGACGGCGTGGCCGTTCTTCATCAGGCGGCGGGCGATGTTGCCCCCCATGCGGCCAAGGCCGATCAGTCCGATCTTCATGCGATATACCTTGAAATTGGAGTGAAACGCCCTGCCCGACAAACGCCGTCATGCTGAACTTGTTTCAGCATCCACCCGGCGGCAGGCGCTACCGTTCGATCACGTCGGGCAGCGCCTGTTGACCGGTGGATCCTGAACCAAGTTCAGGATGACGAAGTCAAACGGTTGCCGGCTGCTTCTTCGCGATCGCGCCGAGCAGGTCGTCGAACGCCTTCACGAACGACGCGACGCCCTCTTCGACCAGCTTGCCGGTGACGCCGTTGAGGTCGAGACCCAGCCGCTCGGCTTCCGCCAGCACGTGCTTCGCCGCATCGACATCCGCGGTGATCGTCTCCGCCGCGGTGCCATGGTCGCGGAACGCGTCCATCGTCTTCGGCGGCATCGTGTTGACGGTGTCCTTGCCGATCAGCGTGTCGATATACAGCGTGTCGGGATAGGCCGGATCCTTGACCCCGGTCGACGCCCACAACAGTCGCTGCGGCTGCGCGCCCTTGGCGGCGAGCGCCTGCCAGCGGTCGGTCTTGAGGAAGTCGAGATACCATTGGTACGCCATCTTGGCGTTCGCGATCGCAACCTTCCCGCGCACCGCCTTCAGCGCGTCAGCCTCGGCGTCGCCCTTCTCCAGGCGCGCATCGATTTCCTTGTCGATGGTCGCATCGATGCGGCTGACGAAGAAGCTCGCGACGCTGGCGATGCGATCGATCGGCTGGCCCTGCCGGACGCGCTCCTCTAGGCCCATCGCATAGGCCTCGGCGACGCGCTTGTACGCGTCGAGCGAGAACAGCAGCGTGACGTTGACGTTGATCCCCGCCGCGATCGTCGCCGCGATCGCCGGAGCGCCAGCCGGCGTCCCCGGGATCTTGATCATCAGGTTCGGCCGGTCGACCATCTTCCAAAGCTTCTGCGCCTCGGCGATCGTCGCGTCGGTATCGTCCGAGATGTACGGCGACACCTCAAGGCTGACATAGCCGTCCTTCGCGTCCAGCTTGTCGTAGACCGGCTTCAGCGTCTCCGCCGCCGCCTTGATGTCCTGGATCGCGAGATGCTCGTAGCGGTCGATCGTCGCGGCGCCGGCATGCTGCTTGTCATAGTCGGCGAGCGTCGAGTCATAGGCGTCGCCGTGACCCATCGCCTTTTCGAAGATCGACGGGTTCGACGTCACGCCGGTCAGGCCGTCCTCGTCGACCAGCTTTTGCAGGCCACCGGCCTCCAGGAACTTCCGATCGACGAAATCGAGCCACACCGCCTGGCCGAAGCCTTCGAGCTGGTTGAGCGCACCCATCACTTGGTCTCCATGGTTTCGCGGGCGACCTTGACGACATTGTCGACGGTGAACCCGAATTTGTCGGCAAGCTTGGCCAGCGGTGCAGATGCCCCGAAGGTCGTCATCGCGATCACGCGGCCCGACAGGCCGACATAGCGCGCCCAGCCGATCTCGCCCGCCATCTCGACCGCGACCCGCGCCGACACCGCCTTGGGCAGCACGCTTTCCTTGTACGCCTGGTCCTGCAACTCGTAGCGATACCAGCTCGGCATCGACACCACCCGGCTCTTCACGCCGTCTGCGGTCAGCTTCTCGTGCGCCTCGACCACCAGCGACAGCTCGGACCCGGTCGCGATCAGGATCACGTCGGGCGTACCGTCGCAGTCGGCCAGCACATAGCCGCCCTTAGCGACGCCATCGGCGCTGGCGTATTTGGTGCGGTCGAGCGTCGGCAGCGCCTGGCGCGACAGCACCAGCGCGGTCGGCGTGCTCGCGTCCTGCATCACCGCCTTGTACGCAGCGGCAACCTCGTTCGCATCGCCCGGGCGGATCGTGTCGAGCCCGGGGATCGCGCGCAACGTCGCCAGATGCTCGATCGGCTGGTGCGTCGGACCGTCTTCGCCAACGCCGATCGAATCATGCGTGAACACCCAGATCGCGCCGATCTCCATGATCGCCGACAGCCGGATCGGCGCGCGCATGTAATCGGAGAACACCAGGAAGGTGGAGCCGTAGGACCGCAGGTGCGACAGCGCCATGCCGTTGACGACGCCGCCCATGCCGTGTTCGCGAACCCCGAAATGGAAGTTCTGGCCGGCATAGTTGTTGGCCTCGAACGACGGCTTGCCCTTGATGTCGGTCTTGGTCGACGGCGCGAGATCGGCCGAACCGCCGATCAGCCACGGCACGCGTCCGGCGATCGCGTTGAGCACCTTGCCGCCCGAATCGCGGCTGGCGAGACCCTTGGCGTCCGCTTCGAATACCGGGATGTCGGCATCCCAGCCCTCGGGCAGCTTGTCCTTTAGCATCAGGTCGAGCTCGGCCGACAGCTCGGGATATTCGCCGCGATACTTGTCGGTCAGCGCGACCCACTCATCACGCAGCTTGCCGCCGCGGTTGGCGATGGCGTCGTGGAAATGCTCGGCGACATCCTCGGGAACGTAGAACGACTTGTCCTCGGGCCAGCCATAGGCCTTCTTGGTCAGGCGGATATTCTCTTCGCCGAGCGGCTCGCCGTGCGCCTTTTCGCTGCCCGCCTTGGGGCTGCCGTAACCGATCACCGAATGCACGACGATGAAGGTCGGCTTGGCGGTGGTCGCCTTGAAGGTGTCGAGCGCCCGGGCGAGCGCCTTGACGTCGTTGGCATCGTCGATGTGGATGACGTTCCAGCCATACGCCTGGAAGCGCAGGCCGACATCTTCGTCGAACGCCAACTCGGTGTCGCCCTCGATCGATATGTGGTTGCTGTCGTAGATCCAGCACAGGTTGCTGAGCTTGAGGTGGCCGGCCAGGCTCGCGGCCTCGGCCGAGACGCCCTCCATCATGTCGCCGTCGCCGCACACCGTATAGACGTCATGGTCGAACAGCGGGAAGCCGTCGCGGTTGTAGCGTGCCGCGAGCCAGCGCTCGGCGATCGCCATCCCGACCGAGTTGCTGCAACCTGCGCCTAGCGGACCGGTGGTGGTCTCGACGCCGGTGGTGTGGCGATATTCGGGGTGGCCCGGCGTCTTCGACGACAGCTGGCGGAACTGCTCGATATCGGACAGGCTTACCGCCTCGTTGCCGCTCTTCTCACCGTCGGCGCCGATTTCCTCGATGCCGGCGAGGTGGATCAGCGAATACAGCAGCATCGACGCATGGCCGACCGACAGCACGAAGCGGTCGCGGTTGGGCCAGTCGGCGTGCGCGGGATCATAGCGCAGGAACTGCGACCAGATCGTGTAGCCGACCGGCGCCAGCGCCATCGGGGTCCCGGGGTGGCCGGAATTCGCCTTCTGCACCGCGTCCATCGACAGCGTGCGGATCGTATCGATGGTCAGTCGCTCGAGCGAACCGTCCTCGTGCAGCTTCGGGTCCGCCGTTGGGGCGGCGGTCTGGGTATCGGTCATGCAGAAAGCCTCGCTCTAGACTGTACCGAACGCCGCGCGTTCGATCTGGTTGCCAAGATAGGCATCCCTTTAGGCCGATGCACCGGTGCGTTCCAGCCGCGTAACGATACCGTTCTCGGCAATATAGACGGCGTCGACCTCGTTGAGGAACAGGCCATGCCCGAGCATGCCGGGGATGGCGGCAAGTGCAGCGGCCAATGTCCGGGGATCGTCGAGCGCTGCGAAGTGACAATCCGCGACGATATTGCCCTGGTCGGTCCGGTAGTCGCCGCGCACCACCGGCGCGCCGCCCATTTCAGTCAGGACGCGCAGGACATAGGCGGCGCCGAACGGCAGGATCTCGACCGGCAGCTTGGCCCGGCCGATGCGGTCGACGCGCTTTGATCCGTCGGCGATCACGATCATCCGTGCCGAACTCGCGGCGACGATCTTCTCGCGCAGCATCGCGCCCCCTGCCCCCTTGATCGCGAACAGCCGCGAATCGATCTCGTCGGCGCCGTCGATCGTCAGGTCGACCTGCGCGACATCGGCAAAGTCGACGATCGGAATGCCGCACGCGCGCGCCTGCCGCTCGCTGGCGGCAGAGGTCGCGACCGCGCGGATCGACAGCCCCTGCGCGACCCGCGCGCCAAGCCCGGCGATCGCGAACGCGGCGGTGGACCCGGTGCCGAGGCCGACGAGCATGCCGTCCTGCACTTCGACGATCGCCGCCAGCGCCGCCGCCTTCTTGTCGCTGTCCACCATTGCTTCCCCAATACCCGTCATCCTGACGAAAGTCAGGATCCAGAGCCACGAACGCTGCGCCCGCAACCCTGGATCCTGGGTCAAGCTCAGGATGACGGAAGGTAGCCTGCCACCCCGGTGGGAGCGAGCCAGAACCCGGCCCGCGCGAATATATCGCGACGTCTTTGCAACGGACACACTTCTGGTACATTTCGTACCTAGGGCAGCCCAACCCCGATCGCGAGCGGAACCAGATTTGACAGCACGACATCTCCCGAGGCCGCTTGCCTCGACCGGAATCGCCTTGGCGTTGACCGCCTGCGCCCTGTCCGCCTGTTCGGGTGGCGGCGACAAGGCGCAAGGCAAGGGCAAGGGCGGCCAACCCGGACAGGGTACGCCCACCGTCGGCTATGTCGTCGTCCAGCCGACCAGCGTCGCGATGACCACCGAGCTGAGCGGGCGCACCACCGCGTTCGAAAGCTCCGACGTGCGACCCCAGGTCAACGGCATCATCCGCCGCCGCTTCTTCACCGAAGGCACGCTCGTCAAGCGCGGCCAGCCGCTCTACGAAATCGATCCGCGGCTATATCGCGCGGCGGCCAACGAAGCGCAGGCGAACCTCAGCAGCGCGCAGGCCAACGCGCAGGCGCAGGGCATCCTGGCAGCGCGCTACAAGCCGCTCGCCGAGATGGAGGCGATCAGCAAGCAGGACTACACCAACGCGATCGCGACCTCGCGCCAGGCGACGGCATCGGTCGCGCAGACCCGCGCCGCGCTCGAAACCGCGCGGATCAATCTGAAGTTCACGACCGTCCCCGCGCCGATCACCGGTCGCATCGGTCGGTCGCTGTTCACGGTCGGTGCGCTGGTGTCGGCCAGCCAGACCGATCCGCTCGCGCAGATCCAGCGGCTCGACCCGATGTTCGTCGATATCCAGCAATCGTCGGCGGACATGCTGACGCTGCGCCGTTCGCTCGGCCAGAACGGCATCGTCGCGACCCGCGCCGAAGTCCGCCTCTCGCTCGAGGACGGCAGCGACTATGGCGCGACCGGTTCGGTCGAGTTTTCCGAAGCGCTGGTCAACGTCGAGACCGGCACGGTGACGCTGCGTGCGAAATTCCCCAACCCGCAGGGTCTTCTGCTGCCCGGCATGTTCGTCCGCGCGCGGTTTGCGCAGGCGATCAACAGCCGCGCCTTCCTGGTCCCACAGGCCGGCGTGTCGCGTGACGCGAAGGGCAACGCGACGGTCTATGTGATCAACGCGCAGAACAAGGCGGTGCAGAAGACGGTCAAGGCCGACCGCACGCAGGGCGCGTTCTGGGTCGTCACCGGCGGGCTCAACCCCGGCGACAAGATCGTGACGCAGGGCCTGTCGAAGCTCGCGCCCAACCAGAGCGTCAAACCCGTCCCCGCGAACAGCGCGCAGGTCATCAAGCCGCCATCGAAGGAGCAGCAGGAGAAATCCGGCGGGTCCGGCGGTCAAGGCAAGGGCGGCTAACCGCACATGCTCTCCAGAATCTTCATCGATCGCCCGATCTTCGCCTGGGTGATCGCGATCATCATCATGCTCGGCGGCGTCGGCGCGATCATGGGGCTGCCGATCGCGCAGTATCCCGACGTCGCGCCGCCGCAGGTGACCGTGCGCGCGACATTCCCCGGCGCCAACGCCCAGACCATCCAGAACAGCGTCACCCAGGTCGTCGAGCAATCGCTGACCGGGATCGACGGACTGCTCTATTTCAGCTCGTCGTCCAGTTCGCGCGGGTCGGTGACGATCACCGTCACCTTCGCCAAGGGCACCGATCCCGACATCGCGCAGGTCCAGGTCCAGAACCAGGTCCAGCAGTCGCTCAGCCGCCTGCCCAGCCAGGTCCAGCAACAGGGCCTGGTCGTCCGCAAGTCGAACCCGGACAATTTGCTCATCGTCGGCGTCTATGACGAGACCGACAAGATGACCAACCAGGACGTCTCGGATTATCTCGTCTCGAACCTGCAGGATCCGCTCGGCCGCATTCCCGGGATCGGCGACAGCAACGTGTTCGGCGCGCAGTATGCGATGCGGATCTGGCTGAACCCCAACAAGCTCGCCGCGGTGCAGCTGATCCCCAGCGACGTCACCGGCGCGATCCAGGCGCAGAACACCGAAGTCGCAGCTGGCGAACTCGGTGGCCAGCCGCAGCCAGACACCCAGATGCTGAATGCGACGGTCACCGCACAGTCGCGCCTGCAGACCCCCGAACAGTTCGCCAACATCATCCTCAAGACGCAGTCCGACGGCGCTACCGTCAAGCTAAAGGACGTCGCGCGGATCGAGCTCGGCGCCGAGAACTACAACGCCCGCAGCCGCGTCAACCGCCACCCGGGCGCCGGCATCGCGGTGCTGCTCGCCCCCGGTGCCGACGCGCTGAAGACCGCCGAACTGGTCAAGTCGTTCATCAGCCAGCAGGCCAAGAGCTTCCCGCCGGGCCTGAAATTCGCCTATGCCAACGACACCACCGACTTCATCAAGCTGTCGATCGAGGAGGTCGTCAAGACGCTGATCGAGGCGATCATCCTGGTCGTCATCGTGATGTTCGTGTTCCTGCAGAGCTGGCGCGCGACGCTGATCCCGGCGATCGCGGTGCCAGTGGTGCTGCTCGGTACGCTCGGCGTCTTCTATCTCGCGGGCTTCTCGATCAACACACTGACGCTGTTCGGGCTCGTGCTCGCGATCGGCCTGCTGGTCGACGACGCGATCGTGGTGGTCGAGAACGTCGAGCGCCTGATGGAGGAGGATCCCGACCTTTCGCCGCGCGATGCGACCGTCAAGTCGATGGACGAGATCACCGTCGCGCTGATCGCGATCGCGCTCGTGCTGTCAGCGGTGTTCCTGCCGATGGCGTTCTTCGGCGGATCGACCGGCGTGATCTATCGCCAGTTCTCGGTGACGATGGTCGCCGCGATGATGCTGTCGGTGCTGGTCGCGCTGGTGCTGAGCCCCGCGCTGACGACGACGCTGCTGAAGCAGAAGAAGCACGACGAGAACGGCGAACCCGAACAGAGCTGGGGCCAGCGGAAATTCCCGCGTGCGTCGCGGCTGTTCAGCCGCGCCGGCGACAAGTTCAACACCACGTTCGATCGCGGCGTCGAGAAATATACCGGCGCGGTGAAGGCGGTGGTTGCCCGCAAATGGCTGTTCCTGCTGATCTACGCGGGCGTCGTAGCGCTGCTCGCGGTGCTGTTCCTGCGCCTGCCGACCGGCTTCCTGCCGACCGAGGACCAGGGCGCCGGCATCGTCCAGTTCCAGCTGCCCGCGGGCGCCACGCAGGGCCGCACCTTCGCGCTGCAGAAGCAGATCGAGAATTACTACTTCGAGAACGAGGGCAAGAACGTCCGCACGATGTTCACCGTGTCCGGCGGCGGCGGCGGTGGCGCCAGCGGCCAGAACACCGGTCAGGGCTTCGTCTCGTTCGCGCCGTGGGATGATCGCAAGGGCAAGGAAAACAACGCCGATTCGATCACCGGCCGCGCCTCCGCCGCGTTCCAGGGTTTCCGCGATGCGCAGGTCTATTCGCTCGTGCCCCCGGCCGTCCGCGGCCTCGGCCAGTCCAACGGCTTCACGATGGAGTTGCAGAACGCCGGCGGCATGAGCCAGGCCGAGTTCGGCGCCGCCCGCGACAAGCTGCTCGCCGCGGCCCGCGCGGATCCTTCGCTCGCGTCGATCCGACTGACCGAACTGCCCGATGTCGCGACGCTGAAGGTCGATATCGACCAGCAGAAGCTCGCCGCGCTTGGGCTGACGCAGGCCAACGTCAACTCGACGCTTTCGACCGCGTGGGGTGGCAGTTACGTCAACGACTTCATCGACCGCGGCCGCGTCAAGCGCGTCTATGTCCAGGGCGACGCCCCCTATCGCGCCGCGCCGTCCGACCTGAGCCAGTGGTTCGTCCGTGGCAGCAACGGCCAGATGGCGCCGTTCTCGTCGTTCGCCCGGACCAGCTGGAGCCAGGCGCCGACAACCCTGTCGCGCTTCAACGGCATCGCCTCGTACGAAATCCAGGGGTCGGCCGCACCCGGCAAGAGCTCGGGTGATGCGATGGAACGGATCGCGCAACTGGCGGGGCAGATCCCCGGCACCTCGGTCGCGTGGTCGGGTCTGTCCTATCAGGAGCGGCTGTCCTCGGGTCAGGCGCCGTTGCTGTACGGCCTGTCCCTGCTCGTCGTGTTCCTGTGTCTCGCTGCGCTCTACGAAAGCTGGACGATCCCGATTGCGGTGATGCTGGTGATCCCGCTCGGGCTGGTCGGCGCGATCCTCGCCGTGACGCTGCGCGGGTTGATCAACGACGTTTATCTACAGATCGGCCTGCTCACGACGATGGGACTCGCCGCGAAAAACGCGATTCTGATGATCGAATTCGCCGAACAGGAAGAACAGAAGGGCGCCAGCGTCATGGACGCAGCACTCTCCGCGGCTAAGATCCGCCTCCGCCCGATCCTGATGACGTCGTTCGCGTTCATTCTCGGCGTGCTGCCGCTGGCGATCTCGACCGGTGCCGGTGCCAACAGCCGGATCGCAATCGGCACCGCGGTGATCGGCGGCATGCTGACCGCGACGCTGCTTGCGATCTTCTACATCCCGCTGTTCTTCGTCCTCGTCCGTCGCGGTGCCCGCGACGGCATGGCGAAGCTGCGCGGCAAGCCGACCGGTCATCAGGGTGGGCGTCCCAAGAACGACGAGCCCTTGGGGCCCCCGAAGCCGGAGCCCGCATGATGCGTTTCGTCCCCCTCCTGATCGCCGCGACCGCGCTGGCGGGCTGCTCGCTCGCGCCCAAATACGCCCGCACCGAATTGCCGGTGCCGCCATCCTGGCCGGTCGGCGACTCCTATCTGCGGCAGTCCGAGGCTGCGTTGCCGGCGATCACCTACCGCGACGTGTTTCGCGATCCGCGGCTGCAGGCGATCATCGTCCAGGCGCTCGCCAACAACCGCGACCTCCGCGTGGCGGCCGCCAATATCGCGTCGGCCCGCGCGCAATACCGCATCCAGCGCGCCGACCTGTTGCCGCAGGTCGATGCCAGCGGCCGCTACAGCTATTCCGGCGGCGGCAACGGTGCGCGCAGCACCGCGACGAGCAATACCGGGACCGGCGGAACGGGAACGGGCACGGGAACTGGCGGTACCGGCACAGGCACGGGAACCGGCGGTACGGGGACCGGAACAGGCGGCACGGGCACTGGCACCGGGTCGGTCGTCAGCTCCTCGAGCTCGAACAGCTCCTTCTCGGTCGACCTCGGCAGCACCGCATTCGAGCTCGACCTGTTCGGCCGCATCCGCTCGCTGACCGGCGCCGCGCTCAACCGCTATTTCGAGACCGAGGCCGCCGCCCGCGCCACCCGGCTGACGCTGGTCGGCGACATCGCCAACGCCTGGCTGACCTACGCCGCCGACCAGAGCCTGCTCAAGATCGCGCAGGACACGGCCGCCAGCGCCGAGCGCAGCGTCACGCTGACCACTGCAAGACTGCGGGGCGGCATCGCGCCGCGCACCGACCTGCGCCAGGCCCAACAGATCCTGTTCACCGCGCAGTCCGACCTCGCCGAACAGCGCACCGCGCTGGCGCAGGACGTCAATGCGCTGCAGTTGCTGGTCGGCGCGCCGGTCGATCCGACGTTGCTGCCCGCATCGATCGACCAGGCCTTCCCGACCGTCGCCACCCTCCCCGCCGGGCTCGACAGCGGCATCCTGCTGCGCCGCCCCGACGTGGTCGAAGCCGAATACGCCCTGCGCGCCGCCAATGCTGAGATCGGTGCAGCACGCGCGGAACTGTTCCCGAAGATATCGCTGACCGGCCTGCTCGGTTTCGCCAGCAGCGCGCTGTCGTCGCTGTTCACCGGCGGCGCGTTCAACTATTCGGTCGCGCCGTCGATCAGCTACCCGATTTTCCGCGCCGGCGCGGGCGTCGCGGGGGTCGCCTATTCGAAAGCGCAGCGCGACGCCGCGCTCGCCACCTACGAGAAATCGATCCAGACCGCGTTCCAGGAAACCTCCGACGCGCTCGCCCGCGCCGGCACCCTCGGCGACCAGCTCCGCGCCAACCGCAACTTCGCCGACGCGGCTACGGATACCTACCGCCTGACCGAAGCCCGCTACCGCGGCGGCATCGACACCTTCCTCAACAGCCTGGACGCGCAGCGCTCCCTGTACACGGCGCAACGCAACCTCGTCGCGACGCTGCTCGTCGGCGGCCAGAACCGCGTGACGCTGTACCGCGTGCTGGGAGGCGATTCGACGCTGGAGGCGATGCCGGACGGCCCAACACCAGTCTCAGGAAACGGCGCGCCGAGGCCCGACGGGTACTGAGCGGCGACGTCTACGCAAAGGAGCACCGGCGCCCAACCTGTGTAACTTACGATTTAACGTACAACCGTTCCGATCTGACCCGCTTTCACTCACCGCATGATTGCGCGGGTGCGACAGCGTCCGTAAAGACGCGGCATGATCGACATCAATCCTGTGCAACGTATCATTCCCAGGCGCTTCGGTGACGCCCGCGGATGGTTTACCGAAGTCTATAGCGAGCCGACCTTCGCCAAGCTTGGCATCGAATGTCGGTTCGTCCAGGATAACCATTCGCTGTCGGTTCCGAAATTCACGCTTCGCGGTATGCACTTCCAGACTCCGCCGCATGGCCAAGACAAACTGGTGCGCTGCGTCCGCGGTGCGATCTTCGATATCGCGGTCGATGTCCGCAAGGATTCACCGACCTTCGGCAATTGGGTTGGCGCCGAACTCTCGGCAGAGAACGGCCATCAGTTGTTCGTGCCGATCGGTTTTGCGCATGCCTTCCTGACGCTAGAGGACAATTGCGAGGTCAGCTACAAATGCTCTGACGTCTACGCGCCCGATTGCGACGGTGGGATTCGTTGGGACGACCCCGCGATCGGTATCGAATGGCCGATGCCAGCCGGTACCACGCCCGAACTGTCGGCGAAGGACGCGGTATTGCCGCTGCTGGCGGATTTCGATTCGCCGTTCGCCTATGACGGCCGCCCTCTCGCACCCCTGACCTGAGGTTATAGTTATGCGCATCTTCGTTACCGGTGGCGCCGGGTTCATCGGGTCGGCCCTTGTCCGGCACCTGATCGAGAACACCGAACATGAAGTACTGAACTTCGACGCGTTGACCTATGCGGGTACGCTGTCGACGGTCGAACGGGTCGCCCAGAGCAACCGCTACAAGTTCGTGCAGGGCGACATCTGCGATGCGGATGCGGTCCGCACCGCAATCGCCGAGTTCAAGCCCGACATCGTCACGCATCTCGCGGCGGAAAGCCATGTCGATCGCTCGATCGATTCCCCCGGCGCGTTCATCCAGACCAATGTCGTCGGCACCTTCACGATGCTGAGCGAGGCCCGCGCCTATTGGCTCGCACTCGGCGAGACCGACCGCGCGGCGTTCCGGTTCCATCATATCTCGACCGACGAGGTTTACGGCTCGCTCGGTGACACCGGGCTGTTCACCGAAGAGACGCCCTATGATCCGCGCTCGCCCTATTCGGCGTCGAAGGCGGGATCGGACCATCTGGTCAGCGCGTGGGGTCATACCTACGGGCTTCCGGTGCTGATCACCAACTGCTCGAACAACTACGGGCCCTATCACTTCCCCGAGAAGCTGATCCCGCTGATGATCGTCAAGGCACTCGCCGGTGCCGACCTGCCGGTCTACGGCAAGGGCGATCAGGTTCGCGACTGGCTGTACGTCGAGGATCACGTCCGTGCGCTGCACGCCGTCTTCGAAAAGGGCGAGCCCGGCCGGACCTACAATGTCGGCGGCAACAACGAGAAGCAGAACCTCGAGGTCGTCAACACCGTCTGCGGTATCCTCGACCGGCTGCGCCCGCGTGGCGATGGCCAGTCCTATACGACGCAGATCACCTATGTCGCCGACCGTCCGGGCCATGACAAGCGCTATGCGATCGACGCTAGCCGTATCAAGGACGAGCTTGGTTGGGAGCCCAGCGAGACATTCGAATCGGGCATCGAGAAGACCGTCGCCTGGTACCTGGACAACCAGGGCTGGTGGGAGGCGATCGTCTCAGAGCACAAGGCCGACCAACGCCGCGGGCTCGCGGCGTGAAGCGCGTCCTGGTCACCGGCGGCAACGGCCAGCTCGGCACCGAACTCAAACGCTATCCCTGGCCTGCGGGCTGGGCGGTGACGGCGATCGACATCGACGAGCTCGATCTGCGCGACACCGACGCGATCACCGCGATGGTCGCGCAAGGCGCCGACGGCGAGCCCTGGGCGGCGGTGATATCGGCGGGTGCCTATACCGCGGTGGACAAGGCCGAGGACGACATCGTCACCGCCTGGGCCGTCAACGCGATGGCGCCTGCAGCCTTCGCTGCGGCGTGCGCGAAGGCCGCGATCCCGATCCTGCAGGTTTCGACCGACTATGTCTTCGACGGCGCCCGTGACGGGGCCTGGGAAACCGATGATCCGGTCGCGCCGCTCGGCGTCTATGGCGCCTCGAAACTGGGCGGTGAACTCGCTGTCCGCACCAGCGGCGCCCGCTACGCTGTCGTCCGCACCGCCTGGGTGGTGAGCGCGCACGGCAACAATTTCGTCAAGACCATGCTCCGCGTCGCGGCCACCAACCCGACCCTGCGCGTCGTCGACGACCAGCACGGCAGCCCGACCTCGGCTGCCGACCTGGCCGCGGCGCTCGCAACGATCGCGATGCGGCTGGTCGACGATCCCGCCGCGCCGACCGGCACCTACCACTTCAGCAACGCTGGCGCAGTCACCTGGGCCGGCTTCGCTCGCGAGATCTTCTCGCAGAGCGCGGCGCGCGGCGGCAGCAGTGCCGACGTCGTCGGCATCCCGACCAGCGACTACCCCACGCCGGCCACGCGGCCAGCCAACTCGCTGCTCAGCCACACCGCGATCACGCAGGATTACGGCATTCGCCCGCCGGCCTGGCAGGACGCACTATCCAATATCCTCGACGAACTGATCGGAAAAGCCAAGTGAAGGGCATCATCCTGGCCGGGGGCACCGGCTCGCGGCTTCATCCGGCGACCCTTGCGGTCAACAAGCAGTTGCTGCCGGTCTACGACAAGCCGATGATCTATTATCCGCTGTCGGTGCTGATGCTGGCGGGTATCCGTGATATCCTGCTGATCTCGTCACCCGAATTCATCGGCAACTACAAGAGTCTGTTCGGCGACGGGTCGGCGTTCGGTCTTACGATCTCCTATGCCGAACAGCCTAAGCCCGAAGGTCTCGCGCAGGCGTTCACGATCGGTCGCGATTTCATCGGCGACGACAACGTCGCGCTGGTGCTGGGCGACAACATCTTCTTCGGCGCGCACCTGACCGACCTGCTCGAGAATGCGGTTGCACGGACCGAAGGCGCTACAGTGTTCAGCTACCGCGTCGACGATCCGGAGCGCTACGGCGTGGTCGAGTTCGGCGAAGGCGGCCGCGCCGTCAGCCTCGAGGAAAAGCCCGAGCAGCCTAAGTCGAACCATGCGGTCACCGGCCTGTACTTCTACGACAACAAGGTCGTCGAGTATGCCGCCAACCTCAAACCGTCGGCGCGCGGCGAGCTTGAGATTACCGATCTCAACCGCCTCTACATGGAAGCGGGCGACCTGTACGTCGAGCAGATGGGCCGCGGCTATGCGTGGCTCGATACCGGCACCCACGACAGCCTGCTCGAGGCCAGCGAGTTCGTCCGCACCATCCAGCATCGCCAGGGCATCCAGGTCGCGTGCCTCGAGGAAATCGCATACCAGAAGGGCTTCATCACCCGCGAACAGGCCGAAGTACGCGGCAACATGTTCAGCAAGACCGCCTATGGTAAGGCGATCCTTGCGGCGCTCGACTAGCGTACGAAAAGCTTCTTAGCCGACCGTAGAATGGCGCACGTGAGACGCGGGATATGATCCAGCTCTGGTTTCGAATGTTGGCTCACGGCGCCCATTAACACGCGATCGTTCCGATCGTATTTTGAGGGACATTAGCGCCTTTATCCGCGATTGTCAGGGACGTCCTGCTTAAAGAGCCAGGCGGCGTTCGATCCCTCGCTCGAACTAGGCTCACTCTGCCGCGATAAAGAGCGCTTAGTGCGTGATGCGGGTATCTATAGAGTCGCAAATGCTCATGCGCGATCGTCACAACATTCTGTGTCGGCAGGAAGCCCTCCCCTTGTGCTTGATCAACACTCTCTGCGGACATTACCGCACGTTGGCTACATGTACCGGACGCTCATCATCACCGCCTAGGGCACTCCCGACCGCTTGACGACAAGGGTCACGCCGTTCAGATGCGAGAGGCGACGAGACTGCCTTCTCGGGTCCTGCACGGTAACCGCGTGCGCCTGCCCCGTCGCCGCCTGACGATAATGGCCCGGATCCATTGGGACCCTCTGCCTGGCGCGGTCGGGCGTGCAAGCGCAGTTCACTAGGACCTAGGTCTCCTAGCGGCGTACCCGCATATTCCGCGGCAATACGCCTCAGCCGGCCGCGGCGGGATATCATTTCCATCCCCTAATCTGTATGCGACCTCGATTGCTGTCTAAACGAGCGTAAAACGACCCATGAACAAGCGCCTGTTCTCCTTTGATCGATGGCGTCGGCCTATCGCAGAACATCCCCGGGAAAGGCTCGATCCGTTCGCGTTCTGGCCGAACGCAATTTCGCGGATCGGCGGTGTCGGCGGTACGGAGGCCAATGACGACCCCCTTTCCGCATTCCATACGAGTTATGCGTCCTACGCCCCTGGGCCGCTCATGCTTATTGTTACGATGCCCGGTCTGATAGTCACTCGCGGCACGCTGACCTTGCTTGTCAACGCGATTCCCGTTGGTGGCAACAATGCCGTGACCGTTAAGCGCCTGCATTTTCCATTGACGACGCTGGCCGAGCCGGATGGACTAATCCGCGTTACTATCACCGCTGAAGCCGAGACGCTTTACGCGCTGTACGGCCGTATCGAGGACGATACCGACGCGACCGCGACTGAAATTTTGATCGAGGCTAGCAAACGCGAGGATGAATCGGTCCACTCGCGCAAGCTCGGCCGCGCCCGTGAAGACATCTTCGCGCCGGTCGGGAAATCCGGACTGGTCGTTGCTCAGCCTGCCGAGATGGCCGCACCGCTTTCGCAAATGTGTACGGCCGCGCAGTTCGACGAACCCGACTATGCCCGCTGGCTGCAGCGGATGCATCGTCCGATGCACCGTCACCGCAAGCAATGGGAGTTCGTCTACATCTGCCGCATGCTAGAACACATGCAAATGCTCCAGCCGCAATTCCGCGGCATTGGGTTCGGCTGCGGCGTTGAGCCACTCCCGGCAGTCTTTGCATCCTACGACATCTTCGTCACCGCGAGTGATCTGGCTGCCGACGATCCCCGTGCCAAAAGCT
The DNA here is from genome assembly GCF_042466235.1 of Sphingomonas sp. R86521. Lineage (NCBI taxonomy): Bacteria > Pseudomonadati > Pseudomonadota > Alphaproteobacteria > Sphingomonadales > Sphingomonadaceae > Sphingomonas > Sphingomonas sp. R86521. The sequence goes on from NZ_JAXHBY010000001.1 coordinate 3,116,370, forward strand.
GGCACGATACTGCCCAGCATCTTGCTGCCGTCGCCGAACTTCGTGATCCTGCAATCTGTCCGGATGAGTTGTTCGACTCCCGCGTGGAATATCGTAGCATCGACATGAACCATATCGATGTCGATCGACGCGACTACGACTTCTGCTGGTCGTCCTGCGCTCTCGAACATCTGGGCTCAATCGCCAACGGGTTGAAATTCATTGAGGGGTCGCTCGACGTGCTTAGACCCGGCGGTGTTGCGGTCCATACGACCGAACTGAATCTGACGTCTAACCGCAAGACGCTGGACAATATGGACACGGTGCTATTTCGCCGCCGGGATATCGAAAGACTTGCAGTAAAGCTCGCCAAGCAAGGCCACGAAGTTGTACCGATCACGTTCGACCTTGGCGACCATGTCGACGATGATTTCATCGACGTCGCACCCTATGCGTCGGACATTCATCTGAAACTGGCACTCCAGCATTATGTAACGACATCCTTCGGGCTGGCAGTCCGCAAAGCCGCGTAAGTCTGCTGCCCGGCCCCGTCAGGGAGCCGGGCAGCATTTTAAAGTTCGTCGATCAGTTCCATGACGGTCGTCATGTGCGCAGTCCAAGTCGGCATTTGCCAGTCTTTGAGCCGCTCCAGCTGCGCGTCGCGTCGCAAGGATACAGGCGCTGCATACTCGATCAGCACGCGCATCCAGCCAAGCCCATCGAGTGGGTCGAGATAGTCAGGAACGGCACCGCCGACTTCCCGCAGCGCAGGAATGTCCGCGCAGATCACAGGAACGTTCGCCGCCAGTGCTTCGCTCACAGGCATGCCAAAGCCCTCGACAAAGGACGGTAGCAACAACGCGCGTGCTCCACCTAAGACGGCCTGCATCTCGCGATCGGACATCTCGCCGTGCTCGTGCACCAAGCGCGGCAGCTTGATCGAACGCTCGAGCATATCGACGACCTGTTCGTTCTCCCATCCCCGCCGACCGATAAGCACGAGTTCGGGAGCGTCCGTACCAAGCCGTTCGGCGAGCCGGGTCCAGACATTCAGCAATAGCAGATGATTCTTGCGCGGCTCGATCGTTCCGACACACACGAAATACGGTTTGTCACCGACTTTTGCGGTCCGAACGTCTGGCGCCATTACAGGTTCGGTGCCTAGCAGTGCGACCCGAACACGGCTCTCGGGAAGATCACCGGGCAGAAAATCGAGCAATGCTGTTCGCGTCGCGCCCGAATTGACGATAATCCCGTCCGCAAGTGCAGCAACGGTACGCATTCTGTGGATATGCGCCGCCGGCGACTCAGGGCGTGCGAATTCCGGGTGCGTGATTGGAATAAGATCGTGCACTAGACAGACGAACTTTGCTCGCTCGCGGCTTAGTATCCCCGCCATGCGGTCCTGTCGATCGAGATCTTGCGGCGACGCTTGCAGGAAAACACGCGCGCCTTTGCGTGGGGGCGTCGCCCTAGGACGAAGCGCTGCCAGATGCTTCAAAGCAGCCGTGCGCAACGCGCGAGGGTCGATCCGGTCGCCGTTTCGCCACAGCGCACCCAGGTAGCTGAGAAACTGTCGTACGGCAGGCAAGTCCAGCCGCCCGTACAGACCCATAGGATGTCGACCGGCAAAACTCAGTCGCTCCGGAATATGCGCTAACAGCCATTGCGCGTAAATGAGCTCGACACGATCGATCCCGGTCGGTGTCGGCCTCATCACCCGCGTAAGCAGACGGGACAGGTCCATCACGACCTCCGGGCTCCGCTTGTCAGTCATAACGTCATGATAGTTGAGGCAGGTTCCGAAAGTTCGCGAAGCGGCGCCATTTCGAGCCGATCAACCGCATTGGCAACCAGCAATGCCATGCCTTCGTCGCTTAGAAAACCGCCATGGACGAGGCTACGATCGTAAAGCACACGACAGAACGCATCGTAAACCTCGCGTTCGGGCGGTGTCGGCGCGCGCCAGAATCCGTCCAGCGGACCCTGATGTGTGATCCGCGGCATGTGATATACGGCCTGTCCAAGGACAGCGGTTGGAACGCCCCGACGCAGTGCCAGCGTGCCTGTGGTGCTGTTGACAGTTACCACGCCGATCGCGCTTTCGACCATCGGCGTAATATCGGCGTGCTCGACATAGAAGACCCGGTCGCCCACACCGCCTTGCTGAGCGGCATGAAGGATCGTGCGCTGAAAGGAATCGAAGCCCAGGTCAAGAGGATGCTTTTTCAGGACAAGCAACGTGTCGACCGGAGCGCTCCGGGCGAAACTCGCGATCACATAATCAATTGCCGCCGTCACGCTCGGGAACGGCGAATGCGTCCTGATTTGCGCGTCCGATGACAGCTGCAATGGGAAACAAAAATAGCGTCGATCCTTGATGGACTGCATCGCCTTGCGCGAACGCTCGCCTTCGGTTTCGCGCCATATCAGCCGTCGGAACCAGCCCATGCCCTCGCGGACCGGAGAATAGGGTCGGTGGGTCCGATAATGGCGGAAGCGCAACTGTCCCTTCGCCATCGCCCAATAATACGCCATGCCCTCGCGCACTCGGCGATCGAAACTGGCCGGGATAGACGCAAATTCCGGTATCGCCGGCAAGGACCGTGCGGTCGCGACGTACCAGTCCGGATCGCGCGACAGATTGGAGTTGCCGTTCACTCCGCCTAGCTCGAGCGTCATGAAATCAGGGCGAATATAGCCTTCTTCGAACACATGAATACGCCGTTCGCGAAGACGAGCGATACCGAGCGCCGAATGATGAAGCGGCCGACAGTCGCCGAACAGGACCAAGTCCGTGATCCGATGCTCTAGCAAATACGCGTCTAGAAACAGTGGCCATTGATCCGATGTGCCGGTGAAATCGTCCCCGCCGCCCCAGTCGTGACGGTCACCGCCATTCAGATTGATCCGATGAACCCGATGCCCCCGTTCTTCCAGCTCCCGTCCGAGCAGACGAAAAAAAGGTCCGAACGGACCCTGTAGGAACAGAATGCCCCGAGACTCAAATTGTTCTGGATATAAAATGTTCATCGTTGTTCGTCAGGCTTGTCGTACGAGAAAATTGAGGCGCCCCTGCAGCTGCCGCAACCGCACTAACCAGCCCGTCCGGCGCCTCACTCCGCCGGGTGTAGCTAGAAAGTCCTCGACCGAACAGGGCAATCCCGTGCGAGGATCGAGGTAGCGTGGGTACAGGATCAGCGCGGCGGCGACCAGCATGTCCAAAGTCAGCCGACGCCCACGGCGCATGATCGGCGGCGCTAGGTCACGAGTCAGCCCCCAGCCTGCGAAGAAGGGCTGCCCATGTACGACGACTTCCCGCGCCCGCATAAGCGCTTCAAAACCGATCAACGATGTCAGGACGTGAACCGCGTCGACGTTCCGCAACAAGGCGGCCGCTGATGACCCGGTATCGATACGGTCGGCATACCGCAAAGCGTCTCGCTCATCGATCGTTCCGGCGCGGTGGCCTGCGGTTACATCCGGATGGGGGCGGAATATGATATACGAATCCGGCTCCGCTGCCCGCGCCCGCGCAAGCAGGTCCAGATTGCCTCGTACGGCGCCGCCGCCTTTGATGACCGATAGGTCATTGGAAACCTGACCGGCGACCAAAACGACGCGGCCCGCGGGGCGCGGCGAGGGTTCCGCCTGAGCATCGGTATCGCCGGTCGCTGAATATTTACCGACACCCTGCGCGACGATGCGTTGGCGAAGCGCCGCCGACCGGGCGAGCAGCTTGGCGGGAAACGCCGTACCGGCAAGGATCAGCTCGAGCCGGCTCGGCCCTGACGGGTCGAAATGCGGACGCAAATCGTCAACCGTCACAGACAGCGGCGGGATCAGGTCGCTTCCAAGCCCGACCGAACGGATGAATCCATCCTCTATCCAATGCACACCACCGCCCGCTTCAGCTACTGCGGGGCCGAACCAGTTGGGGATGCGCGATGGCCACGCGGCGACGCTGCGACCGGTCCCGGCAACACGTCGGAGTGCGGCGCGCGGCCGGATGAACGGCAACCGCGCGGGTTGGCCATCCCACAGGAACCGTGCGATCGCATCCTGCTTCCACCAGGCGATTCCGGTCGCAGCAGCGATGCCGCGATTGGCGTCGATGATCTGCCGCCAACTAGCCAGCCGATCGATCATGGTCATGATATCAACATCGACATTGCTGATCGGATCGCGATATCGCCGTCCCGCCAAGAGGCTGGCATTCAGTATTTCCCCCCGTGCCGGCCACAGATCACGGCCTGCGCACGTCTCTACGGGCTTCCCGGCTGCCAATGCCATCACCGCGACCTCGTCGTTCGCCGATGCCACGACTTGCTCAGCGGCGTCGATCGCCGGCCACATGTCGCAATCCTGCGCGACTACGACCGCATTGCGCCGCAACGCGTCCGAGATCGTCCGACGAAGAACACCGCGGCGCGGGACGATCGCATGGCCTGCAAGGTCGCCGGGGGGCAGCATGTCACCCCGATCCAACACCATCAACACACGGCACGTCGGGGCCGACGCCCCCCAGAATGCACCTCCAACACGCAGCTGCGCCATGCGCTCGCCCGCGACGACAGCCGCATCCGAAGCAACCGAAGCATCCGTATCGTTATCGAACCGACAGATCGCGCCAACATCGACGGACATTCGCGGAAAAGGCGGCATACGCAGGACGTCAAAGGGCAAACGTTGTCGCACGAATTCTACCGTCGACGAACGACAAAGCCGAACGCAGACTGCTCGATCTGCGCATCATTGGCCTCTGCGTAGGGGTGGCGGATATCGCGCCGCAGTTGGGCTAGCTGATGTCCGCGCGACAGCAACACCAGGCCCATACGCACGATGTCGTGCCACGCCAGCACGTCGGATCCGGCGGGCGCATCGTCATCGATGATCGCATCGGCCATGACGATGGCGAGCCCCCCGGGCTTCAGGCACCGCAATACACTTTCGATATAAGCCAACCTGTCCTTCCAAGTGCCGCCAATCCCTTGTTCGCGAGTTGCGAAAACAAAGTCGTATCCATTGACTGATTCGGGCATCGCTTCGGGATCGAGGACGATCAAGCGCTCTGCGGACGCAACGCCCGATGTCCTGACCGACGTATCGATCATACATCCGGAAGCAGTCAGCACAGCGACCAACTGCGGCTCATCCAACCCACCGATCGCCAACCCGCGCGCGCCCGGGCGCGCCATGTCGTAACGATCCAAAGTTCGAGCAATAAAGACTCGCTGCCATTGCGAAAGCGAAGCTTTCCCGCGCGCGCCTCCGAGGTACGCCGCCCAGTCGGCATAGGCACGCTCGCGGAATTGCGGCGCGGAACACATCTGCGATACGGGACCGGTCATGGACGGCGGAGCGGTCCCAACGATCAGCGGGACCACGCCTACCCTGGACGAGATGAATTCAGAAGGGATGTCGGCGGCATTGGGGTCGGGCATCCGGCGCTCGATCCTGACCTGAAGATCAGAAGCCGTAGCAATGGTGTCGCCGTAAATGTGTCCTAGTGCGGCATAGGTGTGGCCGTGCCGAGCAAGCGCACTGATCATTGCCGTGCCATCCCCGCGGATGAGATCGACCAACTGGACCTGCTTGATCGCAATCTGCCGCGCGTTGGATCCGACCCCGTCCGGCAGTTCGTGGATGCGCAGGATCATTGTGCCGCGTTCTGCTGCCAGATCGCTTACCGTCACCGTGACGGCAATCGGCCCATCGCCACACGCTGCATAGAGCGTGTGGAACACGTAGTCCGGGTCTTCGCAGGGCTCCTTACCTCCGAGCGGCTCGAGGCGGCTCGTATAGGCGGGCCAAAACGCGAACGGGTTGAGATCGAGCGCGTCCCCTTCGGCATGGATGGATCGCGTTTCCGTAATCACGCCGCCGTCTCCATCGTCCGTGCATACATGGCCGCCAAGCGCTTGCCGTAGCACTCCGGCGCGAACCGTTTTGCGGAGGCAAGGCCGCGAGCGGCCAAATCTTCGACCATGGCCCCGTCATCGACGATCCGTCGCATTGCCGTGACGATCGCGCCGACGTCGTACGGATCGACGAACAGTGCCGCATCCCCTGCAACTTCGGGCAGCGAACTGGTGGTAGAAGTGATCACCGGGGTCCCGACCTGCATCGATTCTAGCACAGGCAGGCCGAAGCCTTCATAAACCGATGGAAACACAGTCGCCCGTGCACAACGAATCAACTTTGTGAGCAATTCGCGTGGCAGATATTGTAGGCGGATAATCGTCTGGCCACGGTGGCCGTGGAACGTACCCGGACTGCCGTCAGCCCCGCCGCCGGGCATCAGCCGCAGTTCGCTGTCGCTTTGCCACGCACGTGCGCCGACGATGACGAGAGGCATCGTCGTCTGCAACGACAGATACGCCTCAATGATGCGGCCGATGTTCTTCTTTGGCTCTATCGCGCCGAAATACAGGAGATAGCCACGATAGGGCAGCCCAAAGATTCCTTCGACCGCGTGCTGATCGTCGGTGAGCGGACCGAGCGTGACACGAGGCGCCGTCTGATAGGTGTTGGAGATGCGATTCTCGGCGACGCCGAACCGCTCGATGACGTCGGCCCGACTTGACTCGGACACCGTGCACAGGTGCGCCGCGGCGCGAACGCACCCCTGAACAACGCCGCGATAGACATCCTTATCGTCCAACGTCGCGTAGGGAAGCTTCAGGGGCACCAGATCGTGCAGCGTGTAGATGTTGCGCGCACCCACCATCTGAATGGGTACGGGATAGGTCCAGTGCATGATCGCCGGCGGATCCGGGAGCGTAAGCGAAACAAACCTACCGGTCAGGCGGAACCAGAGATGAGCGCGGTCGAAGAGATTATCTGCTGAGAACAGCCGGTCGAAGCCCGGCCAACCATCCGATAGCCCGCGCTTCTCGACAGCCGCGCTGAGCGGCACGTGGCGCAGCCTAGTGGGCAGGAACGTCTTCGCAAATTCGGCGCGGCGCACCCAACGCGGAACCCTCGCGCGCGGGTCGACGGGACGCTGGAAGCGATCGAAAAATGCGGTTTCCCGCGCATCTTCCGCCTTTGGCACCCGCAATCCGAACACACCGTCGAGTTCATGTCCAAGGCCGCGAACGGCGTTGCTCAATTCGGCACCGTAGGTCGCCACGCCCGTGCCATGCGGCATGGCAAGATTGTAGCCGTCGATGCCGATCCGCACGCGTATTATCCTCGCTCGTCAGCGCGACGCATAGGGGGACGGTTCTGTGCTGGCAATCAAGCTAACGTAAAAGCTTACCAATCGACGCGCGAACCCATCGCGCGCGAACGCAGGAGCGCGTTGGCGGCCGGCTTGTTTCAACCTTTCGACCAGCGCATCGTCGCGATCAAGCGCCGCGATTCCTCGTGCGATCTCTGCCGCGTCCAGCGGATCTACCAGTAGCGCGGCACCGCCAGCGACCTCTTCGGTAGCATGGCCGCGCGCCGTCAGCACTGCCGTACCAAGCGCCATCGCTTCCGCAATCGGCCGTCCGAATCCCTCGCCCAGGGATGGGAACACCAGCGCGCGGGCGCCAGCGATCAGCGCCGCTAGCGTCCCATCCGGCTGGAACGGAAGCCTGACGGTACCCGGCTCGCCCTTCCAACGATCACCGGGGCCGATCATGACTAGCGGCCGTACCGCTCCGGACTGCCGCCAAGCCTGCAAGACCCGTTCACCGTTCTTGCGAGGATTGTCACCACCGACGAACAGGAAATAGGCGCCCGCCGTCAAACCCGCAGGCAGCGGATCAGTACCCGTCCCCACATCGACCGACTGGCCTAGATCCACGACCTTGTCGGGAGCGAGGCTTAGCGTATCGATGATATCAGTCCGTGCCGCTTCACTGATGGTGGCAATTGCGGTGGCGCGCGCGCCGATTGCGGCCAGCAGCCGGCGATGCAGATCAACATCAATCGTGGTCAGATGGGGGTGGGTCAGGGGTATCGTATCGTGGATCGTGTAGACGTTACGCCAGCCGACCAGTTCGATCGGCATCGGATAACTCCAGTGGACAAGGCCCGGCACGACCTCCGGCGCGACCAGCCGCAACAGCGTGCCCCGCCGCTTATAATGCGAATGCGCGCGGCGGAACACGTCGCGCGCCATCAATATGCCGGGTGGTCGCTCGCGCAGACGGACTGTACCGGGCGCGATCCGCGCCTCGGTCCAGCGACGCACACGTTCGAACTCGGTCTTGCCACGCGGTACCGCAGAAAACCGATCATGGACCACCAGCAACGCGGGATCGATCACCTCCAGTGCAGCGTGGAGCGCGCGACTGTAGCGCGCCACGCCGTCGCCCTCACGGACGAATAGCCGTCCGTCCGTGCACAGCGGCACCCCAAGCGCTTCGTGTGCCGCCTTTTCTTTTCCGACGTTAGCGTTCATTCTAATACCTATGGACCCAGTCGCTCAGCTTTCCGACCCGATGCTCGTTTTCGAGGATGTATCAAAGACCTATCATGCGCATCGGCATGAAAAGCAGGTCTTCAACAACATCAACTGCACGATCCGTCGGGGCGACGCGGTCGGCGTGGTAGGCGCCAACGGGGCCGGTAAATCGACCATGATGAGGTTGATGGCTGGCGTTGAGGCGCCGACCACGGGTAGGGTAACGCGATACGGCAGCACCTCGTGGCCGCTGGGATACGGCAGCGTCTTCAACGGCGCGCTGACCGGCGCGGATAACACGCGCTTCATCGCCCGGATCTACGGGCAGGACGAAGACGAGATGATCGACAAGGTGCAGTCGTTCGCGCAGCTCGGCCGTTATTTCCACGAACCCGTGATGACCTATTCCTCTGGCATGGGCGCGCGCTTGGCGTTCGGCATCTCGCTGACCATCGAATTCGACATCTACCTGATCGACGAGGTCACGTCCGCAGGTGACGAACGGTTCCGACGCAAGAGCGAACAGGCGCTGATGGAACGGCGCGAGCGTGGAACGCTGATCATGATCAGCCACGACCCTGCGGCGTTGCGCGCCTATTGCGACCGCGGGGCAGTCCTCTACGGCGGTTCGCTGACGTTCTTCGACACTGTGACCGAGGCATGCGAGGTCCACTACAGCCTGCAGACGCTTGGCTAACTGGTCCTGACGGCGGTTACCTGCCTGACCGCACGACGCTCCAGGGCGAGGCCCCTGCCCCGCGGTCGATCCGATCGAGGATTTCGGACATCGACGGCTCTCGATAACCGTCGAACGGCAGGCCGCGAAGCGCCCAATGCAGGTCGTAGGCCGGATCCCAGCGCAGTGCACCACCCCAGCGTTCTGCCAGCGTCTGCAGCTCGCCTTCATCCCATGCGATACGGTCGCGCGTGGTGTTGCGCCCCCGCGTCGGCGACTCATGATGGGTGAGGCTAAGCGCAGGCGTGTAGAGTACCTTACGGCCCGTCGCCCGCACACGGAAGCAATAGTCGATATCGTTGTACGCCAGCGCCAGATCTTCGTCGAACCCGTCGACCTCCGTGAGCACCGTTCGCGTCGTCGCGAGGAATGCGCCCGTCACAGCCGCAACCGCGCGCGTCCGCAGCCAGCGATCTCCAGGCCCGCCCGAATCGCCGACGTGACCCAGCCCTTCATGAACCGACAGTTGCGTCGCCGATACGCCGAGTACGACCCCGCCGTGCTGGTAGCCGCCGTCTGGGTAGAGCAGCCGCGCGCCGACCGCGCCGACATCGGCGCGCGCACAGAATCCCGCTGCCTGCCGGTCCCAGCCATCGGTCAGCATCGTCACGTCGTCATTGGCGAAAACGCAGGTCTCTGCAGTACTCAGGTCGATCAGCCGGTTGTTCATTCGCGACCAGTTGAACGGCGCGTCATGCGCGACGACACGTGCATCGCCGCTCGCTGACAACCGATCGAACACTTCGCGCGCTGCGGCCGTCGTGCTGCGATTGTCGAGCACGATCAAGTCGAGCAGGTCGGGACGTGCTGCTCTGGCCCGCAGGCTGGCGACGCACCGGGCAAGCATGTCCGGCGAGTCGCGCGTCGGGATCAGCACCGCGATCGGCGCGGGTGTCACAGCGTCCGCCACCACCGAAGCGACCGACATCCCGTCGCTTCGACGCGTAACGGCCAGCCGCCCCGCCGCGACCCCTTCCGCCGGATCAGCCGGCGCGATTTCGCCGGGGCCGATCGCTGCCTCCGCCGCTCCGACAGGTGCACCGCGTGCGGGATCGGGCAGTCGTAGAACCGAGGCGAGAATTCTGGGAATGTGGACGACGACGGCGCCGTCTGCGGCGACGGTCAGCACTAGCGTCCGCAACGCCAGCCCTGCGCCGGACGCGCTGCGGGCCTCAGCGGACGCCGACGGCGTGACCAGTACGGCGATCGGCGGATCGTTGGTCGCGGCGATCATATCAACGTCGAAATAGCCAAACAGCGCCGGCGACAAGCGCGTCTCTCCTCCGATCCAGTCGCGCGTGACGCGATCATGGTTCGCGAACAGCAGCGCCGCGCCGCTGCGCGCTTCAGCAAAGCGGTACCAAGCCAACGCGTTACCATCAAATACCACGCCCGCGCCGGTGACCAGGATCAGCCCGTCGTCCGGATTGCCCGCCGCCTGAGCATCGGTGAAACGGATGCGAGAATCGCGGTCGGCCATCCCCGCAACGGGATGCGCGAGCAGCGATGCGCTTGCCAAGACCGTCGCGGTCCAGGCGCCGTGCGACTGGTCGATCAAGCTTTGCACCGTTGCGCGCACCATCGCGGGCGAAGCCGCAGCGGCGTCGATGCGAACATGGATCGGTGTCGTCGCCAAGACGGGCGGCAACTGCACGGGGTACGCGCTGCGAAACGCATCATAGGCGCCGGTCGGAAACAGCCCTCCGCCAAGCCATGCTTCGACAGCGGCCCCGCGTTCGGCGCTCGCGCGACCAATCCGTCCAAGCAACGCACCCTGCGCCGCGCGAGTGATCGCGCAGTCCGGCAGGTTCGATCGCCCGCCGATCTCCGCCAGCATTCGCGCCGCTGCCGGATGAGATCCGTCGCGCCGCAGGACTTCGCCATACGCGCGTTGCGCATCCGCCGGCCGGCCTGCGTGACGGAGCATTTCGGCGAGATGCCACAGCGCGTCTGTCGATCCAGGCATGAGCGCCGCGGCACGACGATACGCGTCTTCGGCGGCGTCAACGTCGCCGGCTTCCTTAGCCATATGCGCATGCTGGATGATCATCGGCGCCGCATCAGGCCGCGCGGCGACAATTGCGGCGAAATAGTTGGCAGCCGTCGACCAGTCGCCAGCGTCCCGCGCGGCATTGGCTTGCATACGTAACGCGTGCTCCCGCGAGCGGCCGCGGATCAACGCTTTGAGCTGTTTGAACATTCCGTGCATCTGATCCTTCGCAGCGCCGATTGTGTCCCCGATTGGGACCGGTCCGCCCGCGGTTTGTCGCAGGTTCGACCGGTTTGTCGGGTCGCCCCCACTGCCCTGATCGCTGAAGGAAGCGCGGTTATCTTAGTCGCAAGTCTTCATGGCAAAGTGGTCTACTAAGTTCAATTCACATTGCGACCCAGCGTTGGGGCGGCGGGGCCATGTCATCTGAGCGATGGCGCTCGCGACGCCAGGATCGACGGAGTGCGGACCCTGCGTCCATGCATCAATTCGATCGATCTCCGCGCGAGGTCGTGATTTCAAACACATCCGTGACATACGCCAGCGGAGGGATGTTCCACCACATACGCGCCGTCTGATGCCAGATGTAGATATAGCGCGCGAACAGCAGGTCCTCGACATTCCGCAAAGGTGTCGAAAGCGCCGGCCCACTGGCGGCCATCCGCCGGATCACATCCGTAGGGAGCAAAGTATTGGAATGGCGGAATGGCTAGCTGTGCGTACCTGTAATCGGATGTGATTGGACAGCGGCACGCTGTTCACGGTCGCTGTCGAACGAACTGACTCTACGCTTGAGAAGCTTCTATCCCCGTTTGCGCCGCGCGAACGACGGCTGTAGGCAGGCCGCAGTTGGAGGATCCATGACCGTCAAGAAAATTGTTCCGGTAATATTGTCAGGGGGTTCCGGTACCCGTCTCTGGCCGATGTCACGGCCCGAAATGCCCAAGCAGATGCTGGCGCTAACCGCTGAACAGACGATGTTGCAGCTGACTGCGGGCCGTGCGCAGGGCGCCGTGTTCGCGGCGCCAATCGTCGTAGCCAACGCGCGTCACGCCGATCTGGTCGAGCAGCAGCTTGCGGATGCCGGAGCGCACCCACAGACCCTGATCCTCGAACCGTTGGGGCGCAACACCGCTCCCGCGATCGCACTTGCTGCGATCGCTGCGGGCCGTGGCCACGAAGCGCTCTTGGTGATGCCGTCCGACCATGTGATTGCCGACGTGCCAGCCTTCCACGCCGCGATCGACCGCGCGTTGCCGATGGTTTCGCAAGGGTGGCTGGTGACGTTCGGGATCACGCCCGATGCGCCCGAAACCGGCTACGGCTGGATCCAGGTTGGCGAAGCGATGGCGCCCGGGGTCCACAGCGTTGTACGCTTTGTCGAAAAGCCGCCTCGCGACGCGGCTGAGGTAATGCTGGCGAGCGGCGACCATGCATGGAACGGCGGCATCTTCCTGTTCCGCGCAGACAAATATCTCGAGGCACTCGCGCAGTTCGCGCCAGGTATGCTGGTCGCGACCGAAGAGGCGATGGCCAAGGCGCGGCACGAGGGCGTGCGGATCTATCCCGATGCGACCGCGTTCGCTGCATCGCCCGACGATTCGATCGACTATGCGGTGATGGAAAAGGCCGAGCGCGTCGCCGTCGTGCCGGTGACGATGGGGTGGAATGACGTCGGCAGCTGGGATGCGCTGCACGCGATCAGTTCCCGAGACGTCAACGGCAATACGCACCGCGGGGATGGCGGCGGCTCGGTGCTGGCGATCGACACGAACAACTGTTTCGTGCGCAGCGATGGCGTTCGCGTCGCGCTGGTAGGCGTCGAGGACCTCATCGTGGTGGCAAGCGGCAATGACGTGCTGGTACTGCCGCGTGGGCGGAGTCAGGAGGTCAAGAAGCTGATCGAGGCGATGAAGGGTAGTCCGTCACAATAATGACGGGTCGCGTCTGAAAAGATCGACCTCGCCATCCATTGGATGCAAAGCTGGCGACCTATCGTCATCATGATGAACAAGGCTCTGGCTCCTCGCGGAGTCAGAGACTTGCTCTGTTTTTCGCCAGACCCGGTCGTCCCTCAGCGCACGGCCACTCGCCGGCGGAGACGCCGCATCAACAACAGCCCGATATACGTCAGCACCAGGCACCAGAATGCCACGTACCCCGGACTGACCCATTTGTCGGTTGCGGTCCGGAAGGTGCCGTAGCGTGCCTGCTCAAAGATCAGTGCCATCGGAAAATACATAAGATACTGGCGAACCACAGGCGGCATCAGGCTTAGCGAAATGAACGCACCGGAGATCGGGATCGAGAAATACGACAACACGTGCATCATGCGGCCCAGTGTATGCTTCTCGTAAGTAACGGCGACCGCGATGAACGCTAGCGCCAGCGACCACCAGAACATGAACAGGAACCCGGCTATTAAATGCAGCGGCCGTTCCGGCGGCTCCGCCAGCCCGACCACGCATACCAGCGAGAACAGGATGGCGAAGGCGAGTGCCGCACCGACCGCATCGATGACCGCGCGCGCCACGACGATGTCGGCAATCGTCACGACGTGATGGTGAAGCAGCGACTGGTTCGCCTCGATAGCCCCTTCCGCCCGGGTGAATATCCCGCGGAAGACACAGAATAAGCAATATCCGCTTAGCGTGAACGCCATCGGACTGATGCCACCCGAGTGCGCATCGCTACCCATGTGTAACAGCGAAATCACGCTGGCGAGCATCAGCGGTTCACCGATCAGCCAGAGATAGCCGATATTGCTCCGGCCATACCGCGTATGCAATTCGCGCAGAACCAGCGCCCCGATCACGCGCAACTGAACCTTCACGCCCTTCAAAAGGCTTACGTGAAAATGACCTTGTGGACCGAAATATGAAGCGACCATAGTCGGTTCGGTAGAGCAAACTTCGCAAATTGTCTATCGGCATGCTTTGTGGTGGCCGCGGCGATTCGCGAACGCAGCCTCGATCACGATGCCTATGGTCTGCCGACGATGCGGCGGCCTGGGGTGAACGGCAGGCCGCCGATCTCGATCACTGGTTTCGTCGCAGAATCGTTTCGTCGACGACTTCGTTTCGATCGTATTCGTCAAACATTTCCACGGCTCGAACGGTGGCGTCCGTATACCCTCGCTGCACTTTCTTGACCCATTCATCATAAGACTTGACGAAGTAATGATTGATCTGCGCAACGTCATAGTTTTTCTGCTGAATATTAATGACGACGTCGCCGTCGATTCCTTCGCCGCTTGGAGAATAGACCGCGGCATCAGCACGAAAGACGCCTGTATGGATATCTATACTGATCGTACTGCGCAGGCGATACATGGTTTTGCGAAGCTTGTTCGCCTCGAAGCCGATCTCAGAGGCACGGCGAAAGCGTTCCGTAACTGGTACCCCGCTGTACCGTCGGTTGCCGCCACTACCAAAAATCCGCCAATTTATGCCGATGCCGTCCGCACCAGGAAATCGGTCCAGGAACTGTGAGATCGACGCATCCTGCTTGAGGTTAATGAACTCGTCGATATCGATGACCGCCGCCCATTCGACATGATCTCGATGGTTGGCGAGAAAATGCTGGTAGGCGGAGATCTGCGCGGATTCCATCGGCTTTGTCGGCCAGCGAATGCACGTGATCCGGTCCCGCAACGGCGAGTTCCTAAAAAATTCCTCGATGGGAACGGTACTGTCGTTATCGTAGATGAAGATGTGTTCGAAACCGAGACCAAGATGGTACCCCGCCCATTCGTTAAGATACGCATCCTCGTTCTTCGCGATGGCGCAGATGACGTGCCGATAGTTTACATTGTTCATGCTGGTCTCTTGCAAGATTCTGTTTGCAGTCACTCGCCGCGCAACCGTTGAATTTCGCTGATGCGCTCGCGCATCTTACGTCCCGATACTTCCAACGACATACGCGACTCCAGGTCCGCCTTGGCCTTCGCACCGAGCGCGCGGGACCAGTCGGGATTGTCGCGGACTTTGCGCATGCATTCCGCGGCGTGCGGAATGGAGGCGTGGGCCCAGCGCATACCGGCCCGGTATGGCGCATAATCCCGGTCCAGCGTTACGAGATCATAGCGTACCAGCAGGCTCGTCTCGTCGGACATGAAGTCGAGATTGCCCGAGTACCCGGTCGCGATGACGGGTTTGCCGAGCAGCATGGCCTCGGCCATCGTCAACCCATACCCCTCGCTACGATGAAGCGAGATGTAGCTATCGCAGGCGTCCATGAGCGCCAGCACCTCGCCCTGCGTATAGACGTCGTCGATGATGATGACGTTGTAGCCGGCGCTCGCGTCGCGCAGTTCTGCAAGTTGATCGGGATAGAGGTGCCCGAACGACGTCTTCAGCACTAGGCCGACGGTTTCGTCGTCGCCGAACGCCGCGATAAAGGCTGCGATCAGGCCCAGCGGGTTCTTGCGCTCCATGATGCTGGCCATGTGGAACGTGAACAGGAACAGGAACGTCCCATCCGGCAGACCGAAATGCGACCGCGGCAGCGGTTCGAAGTGGGGATGCTCCAGGCCTGGCATGATCACCCGGACCGGCACCGAGAACCGCTCGCGCAGTGCGTCTCCGACGAACTTCGTCGCGGTCCAGATCTCGTCGACGTCGTCGGCCTGCTTCTGCCAATGCGCCGGAATCGTGTCCAGCTCCCAGTACCAATAGCCGATCCGGTAGGTCCGCGGCGTTCTGGGCGCGAGGCCGGCGCGCTCGTAGGCGACGTCGAACAAGGGCTCCGGCTGCGTGTGGACGATCGTGGTGTCGTAGATCTCCATGCCGGCATAGTCGGCGTGTCGGTTGTCGTCACCGCGCTCTTGTACCCATACATCGCGCACGGCGATATTGCCGTCGGCGCGACGGAAGCCCTCCACCAGCGATTCGGTAGAGGTCCGCAGGCCCGATGCGTAGCAGAAGTGGCCGAGCATGTTCAGGCCAGGCATCGCAAGGGTCTCTGCGAGCTCGGCGCTGCTCTGTCGGTCAAGCCACGCTTTGGCGTCTTGCGCGAGGTCGGCCTCGGAGCTCGCAAGCCACCGTAGGAGAGCCTTGGCCTTCGTGACAGTGCCAAACGGCGCAGGGTGAGCGGCTTGCCAGTCGAGCCGCGCATTATAGGCGATGCGGATCTGCTCGGCGGGCGTGAACGGCTCCGGCCAGCGTGCCGGATCCGCCCAGTCGTCGGTGAGGCCGAAACTCATGGCGAGCCAATCGGCCAGCGCACGGCGGCCGAATACGGTAACGCCATCCGGGAACAGGCGCTGCAGGACCGGCGTGAAGCGGAACGTGTCGACCAGCCCTTGTGCCGGCCTCTCGTTGGCCGAGAGCAGGAACCACCACAGGCTGTCGAGGCTGATACGCTCGTCGCTCAACCCGCCATCCAACGCCCAGGCCAGCAATTTACCGGCACCCACGGGCGTCAGGGCAAGCGGATGCTGCTGCGCCAGATCGGGCCGGATCAAGCGGAGCTGACGGATTCGCTCGCCCGGGTCGGACTTGAGCACGGCCGCGATGAGACGTTGCGCCGTTTTCGACAGGCCGAGTTCGGTCGCCCCGTCCCCGGCGAGCCAAGCCGCAAACGCACCGTTAGGCCCGGCAGAGATGGCGTCGGGGAAACGCCGTCGCAGATCGGCCCGGGTACGCAACAGCGTGATGATGAAGCGGGTTGCGCTGCTCTTGCCGTTGATCGCCGTTGCGGCCGTCGGCGTTGGGACGCATTTGGCGATCGATTTGCCGGTCGCCCGTTCTACCGCAGCGTCTTCGAACAGGTCGATGGAAGTCATCGACGGTGGGGTCGCGATCCTGCCTTCCGCAAGTCCCGTGGTCAGGAAATGCTCGAGCGCCGGGGAGGCGGATTTCGCTACATCGGCATAAATCGTCCGGTAAAAATCGGCGTCGAACGCATCGCCGACCGGCAGTCCGGCCGCGGCACCGTGGCGCAGATAGTGGACGAGCGGCGCGAGGTCGCCCGTACCGGGTTCGCCAAGTGCCTCCAGATATGTCCGGTTGCTAAAGAAGGGGTTGGGGTCCCGCAGTCCCTGCGGATGACGCAGGTAATCCAGCATCGGCCCACCCGCCTTGCCGCGCACTTCGGGATATTGCTCCAGATACCAGTCCGTATCGAACAGCCAAGACGCGCTACGCCCTTCGCTGTGACCGTACTCCAGGAAATGACGATAGGCGTCGAGACCGACCAGGTCGGCGTTCCGAGCATGGTAATGCTCCAAGTCGAACAGGCCGGACTCGGCAATCAGCGTTTCCGCCGAAAGCATCGTGCCCGTGCGGTCGATCATCGCCGGCTCAAGGCCGTGCAGGTCCGACAATATCGCTTCGAAACGTGCCAGCGTTTCGGTCCATCCGGCCTGCCTGGTCGGACGGCGCACCCATGGATCGGGAATACCGGCTGCCTCCGCAGCAATCGCCAAGGTCCGCGCGGGATTAAGCGGATCCGCCGCGCTGGAATCGAAGACCAAGAGCCCCAGGGCTCCCGCTTCGATAGACTCGATGCTCGCGCCGCCCTTGCCGGGCGCCCAGAAGATATCCGCGCCGACCATCAGCGACTGTCGCTCCGTCACGTTCGCCGGCGCTACCGACGTCATGCCCGGTGGTAGCGGGTCTGCTGACCGCTCGTGCTGCATCAGCAGAACGAAGCCCACCGATCGCGTGTCGAACTTGGCGATCAGCGCGTTCAACTCGGCACGCGCCGCGCCATCGATCCTGCCGGTCGGAGCGGAGACGAGGACGATCGTCCGGTCCGCCCAGCCGCGGGTCTGACGCACGCTGTCGCGCAGCGGTAGGAGGTGGCTGCTCCAGAGGCCCAGGCGATCGTCACCAGGCGGCACGATCGTCGTATCTGGCAACGATAACTCGATCGCCGCGTCGGCCGATGTCGCGATCACGCGCGACACGAACGGCAGCGCCAGCAAACGGCCTTCCTGCTGGAAGACATGCCCCGGCACGCCCGCGTTCACCTCGCTCCGCGCGCCGTGATAATGCAGCGCCACCGGCGGATAGGTGCCCAGCCAGCGACTCACTTCACCATAATCAGGTGTATGCGGGACGATCACGTCGAAGGATGCGGACACTGCGTATGCCGCGGCATCGTGCGCATTTTCCAGCATCCGGTAGTTCCCGTCGGCCATGCCGGATGACAGGACCGAATAAGGCGCCCCGATCACGACCTCATAGCCGTGATCGGTCAGATAACGCGCCTGCAGTGCCACCGTCGTGCCAATCTCGCTGTTCACGCCCAACGCGGACGATAGGAGCAATGCGCGGGGCGGCTGGCGCTCGCGCTTGTAGGAATGCCACGGCCGTACGGTCCTTGGAGGGAAGGCCGGCTCGTACATGTCCGCGAGGTTGAAGCTGAGGTTCGGGCTGTAGAACGGATCACTGCGAAACAGATCGGGGAATTTCTCACGCGCATAGCGCGCCTCGCGATTGAAAATCTTGACCTTGGCGATCGTATCGTCGCGACCTCGCGTCTTCGACTCATAGTGCCGCAGCCACACGTCGTGGACATACAGGTTGCGATATCCGCGTTCGACCGCGGCGAGGCACAGGACGACGTCGTTGAAGGCGATCGGAAGCCCGGTATCGAGCCCGCCAATCTCTTCGAACACCTCGCGACGCATGGCAAGGCACGCACCCGTGACCGCCGCAACCTCATGCGTCCGCTGGGCGAGGCCCAGCGCGCCGGGGGCGTCGTGGGCGATGCCGCAATGGGCATGCGCCGCCACGCCACCAACGCTCAGCACGACGCCGGCATGCTGGACGGTGCCGTCCTCGTACAGCAGCATCGGACCGACCGCGCCGACGTCGGGCTGCATCACGTAGCCGACGAGCCCGCGCAACCAGTCGGGATCCTGCACTTCGGTATCGTTGTTGAGCAGGACCAGGACATCGGCGGTCGAGATTTCCGCCGCCATGTTGTTCAGGATAGGATAGTTAAAGGGAATCGCTGCGTGCAGCGCCCGCAGATGTCCCGCCGCTTCCTCGGTAGCGATCCAATCGATCGTCTCGTCTTCCACCGATCCGTTGTCGACGACGATGATGTCGATCCGATCGATGGGATAATCTGTCTCGCGTCGCAGACTCTCGATGCAGGGCTTCAGGAACTCCAGGCCATCCCGCGTCGGGATGATGATCGTCACCGTTGGCAGGTCGTCATCCGCAAGGCGAGGGCCAGGCAGACTGGGCGGTGCATCGCGGTTGGCATGGTCGTGATACAAGACGAACGGGACGTGCGCGATCGCCGACCGCTCGGCTGCCAGTCCGGCGGACCGCAAGATGCTTGCGACCGTCTGCTCGCCCGAGATCAGCGAGGGACCCAGCGCCCCGCTCAGGATGCCGACAGGCAGGAGCCCGCATGCGCCGATATAGTCCACCTGACGCAGCAGTTCGGGTGAGGCCGCCGGTTTAAAGACCGGGTCATGTCGCACCCCGGCGGCGTCGATCTGGTCATGATCGGCATAGACCAATGCGGTTTCGTCCGTAGCGGCCTGGACAAGCATGTATAGCGCATGCTCGCGAAGTTCGATCGCCGCATCGATCAGGACAACGTGTTCGTCGCCCGCGAAGTCGTCGATCGGATGCTGGGAATCGACGATGCAGAAGCTGTTGTCGCTGCCGACCAGCGCGCGCGCAGTGCGACGCGCGGCCGGCGTGCAGTCGTCGGCAAGGCACAGATAAACGACACGCGGCTTCAGCCACTGTTGGCGCAGCGTCTGGATCGCCCGGGCAAGCCCCTTTTCCGTCTCGGCATCCACGGCGAGCATAACCGCCGGTCCGGTCAGTTTCGAAGCGAGGATATGCGCGTCGATTGCCTTGCGATCGCTGGCATCGAGCGTATCGTGATCGGCGATCCAGCGCTGGTAGCTCGTTGGCCCTACCGGCTCCAGACCAAGCGCGCGACCGGTTCCGAGGTAGTGCGCGAACGGGTCAAGTCCCGATGCGACCACGTGCGGATAGTTTCGCAGGTACCAGTGCGGATCGAAGCCGGGACCCGGATGACGCAGCTCAAACCGCCCATGATCGATATAATGCTGGACCGGATCCGCGCCGCCGATGTCGGGATACCGTCGGCGATACCATTCTGCGTCGATCAGGCCGCTGGCTCGCATGCCGTCCGGAACCGAAAGGGCAACCGGCTGCGCCTCGACCAGGCCGCGTGGCGCAACCTCCGCCGGGGCCGGCACGTTGGGCGATGCGCCCACGGGGTGGCCGGCGTTGCGCAGGGTCAAACGAAGATTCTCCAGGTCCGTCCGTGGTGCTTCAGGGTCGAGTTCGGACAGCCGCAGGAAATGCGTGTAGGCGTGCTGCGGGCGGCCGGTGTTTTTGTACAGATGGGCAAGCTGCAGGTGAACGTCGCTGGCGTTGGGGTCGAGCGCAAAGGCATGCAGATAATGCCGCTCGGCCGCAGCCAAATCGCCACTGTCCTTGAACATGTGACCAGCCTGAATATGGATCGGCGCGTTGTCCGGCGCTTTGCGGAGCGCGCGCGCGTAAAGCATCGCGGCGCGAGCAAAGTCGCCCGAATCTCGGGCGCGATCGCCCTGGTGAATCTGGTGCTTGGTGCGCTTCCATGCGCCCTTTAGGCGATGAATCCGGTCTGCCAGGGTTACCAAGTCATTCTCCAGATGCCAATATTTAGCGGGTATGGCCCACTCGAACGTCGCGAGACGCTGTGTGGACAGAAAAGCAGGGGCTCGCAACAGGTTTGGCGGCATGCCCGGCGCCGGAACTCGCGCGACTTAGTAGCGGTCGCAATACGCATAGCTGAAGGCCGGAACGTGCAAGGCCAGCACCTAAGCCCCGGCCCGCCACTCAGTCCGTTTTGCTTCGCCATTCCGCCAAAACACTGGCGAGAACAGCGTCGAGATCATGCATTGGGGACCAACCGGTCGCCGCGCGGATTGCGCTGGTATCGAGCGCCGCGCGCGGAACATCGCTTGGCCGCATGCGAGCAGGATCGAGCGTGACCGTGGTCCCGATGGCCACCATTGCCCGCAACCGGTCGAGGATATCGCCGATCTTAACCGTCTTACCGGAGGCAATGTTGAACAGGTTGCGCTGGGGAAGCGCGGGGGCTGCCAGCAACAGCGCCAGATAGGCAGCAACAACGTCGCGAACGTCGAGCACGTCACGCTCGGCATCAAGATTGCCAACATGAATTTCAGCCAGCGCGCCGCGTTCGATCCGCGCGATTTGCGCGGCGAAGGTCGGGATGACGAACCGTTCGTCCTGCCCCGGCCCGCTATGGTTGGACGGCCGTGCGATGATCAACCGGGCCGAAGCCGGCAGGACATCGGCGAGCATTGCCTCGGCGGCGGCCTTAGATCGGCCATATGCGGATTGCGGCCGTAACGGATCCGTCTCGCGCACGGTCCCGTGGTTGAAAGTCAGTCCGTAAACTTCGGCACTACTGATCTGCAGCACCGTGCAATCGGGAACGATATCCGCAACCGCTCGGGCCAGCGCCAAACTGCCACACAGGTTGACCGCCCAGGTATCCGCCGCCGTCCCCAGCGACTGACCTACCGAGGCCTGAGCGGCAAGATGGATGACGAGATCCGGGCGGACCGAAGCCACCGCCGCGGCGACGCTGACAGGGTCCGCTAAGTCGACGAGGACCGTTGCATGGCCCCCGCCCGAACGCGGCGTGCGCGTGGCCAGCGTCATGCAAGCGCCCTCGGCAAGCCGAGCGCCGATCACGGGTACCAGATAACGACCGACAAAACCGTTCGCCCCCGTGACCAGGATACGACGAAACGGTATTGTTTCCATCACGACGTCGACGCCCGGCACTACCTTCACCATCGTCAGGGGTGAATCTCAGGCTGTGGTTCGGTAGGGGCCGCAGGGCTGGAGAGGCGTGCGAGATCGGCCTCGACCATTTCAATGATCATCTTTTCTAGGGTGGTCTCTGCAGTCCACCCAAGCTTTGCCGTCGCTTTCGCAGGTTCCCCGAGCAGGACATCGACCTCTGAAGGGCGGAACAGTTCGGGATCGATGACCAGATGATCGTCGATCGACAACCCGACGTGATCGAAGGCGATCCGGCACATGTCGCGGACCGTCGTGGTTATGCCGGTCGCCACGACATAATCGTCGGCAACGTCCTGCTGCAGCATCAACCACATCGCCTTGACGTAGTCACGGGCATGGCCCCAGTCGCGCTTGGCATCGATGTTACCAAGCCGTAGTTCAGTCGCCAATCCCAGCTTAATCCGAGCAACCCCGTCCGTGACCTTGCGGGTGACGAACTCAACGCCGCGAAGCGGGCTTTCGTGATTGAACAGGATGCCTGACGAGGCATGCATTCCGAAGCTTTCGCGATAGTTCACCGTGATCCAGTGACCGTAAAGCTTAGCGACCGCATAAGGCGAGCGCGGATAGAACGGCGTCGTCTCCGACTGCCGCTCCTGCTGGATCAAACCGTACATCTCGGAAGACGAAGCCTGATAGAAGCGAGTTTCGGGCTTCACGAGCCGGATCGCTTCGAGCACGTTGGTTACGCCGACGGCGGTGATGTTGGCAGTCAGGATCGGCTGCTTCCACGAAGTCGCGACGAACGACTGCGCGGCAAGATTGTAGACCTCGTCCGGCTGCACGTCCGTCACGATACGGATCAACGACGACAGGTCGGACAGGTTGCTGTCGTGCAGCGTTACGTCGCCGGCGATACCGAGCCAGCGCAGCCGGTGATCCGCGACTCCGAGGTGGGAAGACCGCCGCACGACGCCGTGCACCTCATATCCCTTGCGTAGCAGAAACTGCGCCAGATAGGCTCCGTCCTGCCCGGTAATGCCGGTGATAAGCGCGCGCTTTGCCATTTTTTGTCCCGTATGGTTGAAGCCGGAGGCTTGTGACAAGGCGCCGCTTAACCGGAATGGGCGTAAATGCAATCACGCTGTCGGCCAGCCGGTTGCAGAAATCGTATTTTGTACCGAAAGGCGCCTCCGCTCCTTGGCACATTGCCGCAGGATCGCATGACGGTTGAACGGCGCGGTGCAGGTTGAGGAACCAGATAGCCGGAAGAGCACCGTCTAGGCTGCACTTACATCGATCGACCTTCCCGGTCCCGTCCAATCATTAGCGATACGCAGGTGCGATCATATGACGGATTAGTTGTGACCGTCGACGACTAGGACGAAATCGCAACAGCTTCATAGAGCATATCACAACGTCCGCGGTAGTCATACCTGTTGGTCCGCTATTGGGCGTTATCCACCGTATGTCCGCTTTTGGGGTATATATACTGCTCTATCGGCACTTGTTGCCGCATAGCGTAATGCTCGCTGAGACGTGGGCGTCGTTGCAGGAAGGCGCATCAGCGAACCCGGAACCCGCAACCGAAACCATTGCACGATGACAGACCGCTGGCGTGACATGTTTGTCAAAGTTCATTCAACCACATCTGGATCGCTGGGTCGATATAGTCGCCTCGCTGTCGCACAGCAACAGCTATATTGTGGTCAACAAAAAGGTCTCGCCTCGACCTCAGGCACGAATACCATCAAGCACACAGCGGCCGCGGTTCCGCCGAAATCGTTCCTAGCTACTCTCTCAACCGAGGATGGAACAGACCCGACGCTCGGCGTCGCACTGCGCACATTGAAGATTATTCCGGACCGTCGCGCCGCTAACGGAAACCGCATACCCAAACCAGTACCAACTCCGGCAAAACAGCCGGAGTTGGCAACTAAAGGGTTCAAATACCCGACGCAATACGGCGATCGACGATCAATAGGCCCATCTTACGTCGACCTGTTCCAACACCGCTTGAACTTCCATATCGAAGGCTTGACGGCCAAACTTTTCGTCCGCGTATTTAAGTTGCGTCTTGCGAACGACACTCCACCACGACTCGTCTTCTATAAGTCGACTGATCGATTCACAGAAGTCTCGGGCGTTGTGGTCTATCATCGCTACTGCCAAATTTTTGCGCACTTCACCGCTGGTACCGATTTGATCGGCCAAAAGCTCTGTCATGACGATTGGCGTTCCCGTCAGCATGGACTCAACAACCTTGCAGGGTATGCCTGCCGAATATCGCGTCGGAGCCAACGCGACGATCGCTTCTTCATAGAGTTCAGAGAGGCGCTCTTCGGAAACCATACCAACGAAGTCGACTTGCGCATCCAGATTATTGGCACGGAACTCCCGTAGTATTGATTCGTCCCAATACCCTGCAAACGTGAGCCGCCGATTATGCTTCGATAGCATCTTTGCAGATCCGTTGAGCAGCCATTTGAGACTGTCAAAATTTGGCGCCAGTGGAGAATGCACCGCGCCGACGAACAGCAACCGGGTACGATCCTTCCAAGGTGTGGTTGATCGCCGAATCCCGCTGGCGGTGTGCGAAATAACGGAAACATTGCCCAACCCGATCGAGTTGATGAACCCCCGGTCCCGTTCGTTCACCGCAATAAATTGGTCGACGATCGTTGACGCATTGAACTCCGCGGACACCAGATCCGTTACTTCTTCATCGGATGGTGCCATACCCTGCAGCTTCGCCAGCTCGATTGTCCGCTGGACGCTGACCGCTTCGGTATCGCAAACGATTTTCGCCGCCCACGTATCCTTGTAAGCTTTGAGCGTTTCATAAAACCGTGTCAGGTTGTGCGAACGACATACCCAGATGTGAGAATAAATGCCTGGCGATCGGTTAAGAACCGCCTCGAGCGACTCCCCGTCCATCCAGCTTCTATACAGTTTGACGTCTTCGAACTCGTAGTCGTCAACCTTGACCGTCGGATTTACCGCGAGGACGTCGTAAGCTACCCCCAGCCGATGGAATGTCCGCAAGATTTCCGCCGCGCGACCGAAGCCCGATCCGAGCCTTGGGTCCGGAACCAGATCCTCAATCACCAAAACGCGACTTTTGGCTATGCCCAGCCGGGACAGACCTGCAGCGCCCATCATCTTATCGACGCTTGGCCGTGTTCCGATCCTTTCGTGCTTCTTCAACAGACGCTTCCGATTGCGTAGAATAAACGGGTAACTGACTGTCGGGGGCCGTCCCTTCATAAAGCTGGCATGTTCGTAATGCGTGATGGTGATCGCCGTATCGACGAAAACTAGCTTACCCAGCGAGTCCGCTAGTCGAAGACAGAGGTCGACCTCCTCGTAATAGCCAGGCGAAAATACGCTATCGAATCCACCCAATGCATTGAAATCAGAACGCGACATGCAAAGAAAGCAGCCCGAGACATAGTCGACCCGCTGAGTTTGCTCGACGGCGTTGTAGCTCGAACGTTGACCCCGCCCGAAACCGAAGGAGTTACCGTCGCCCGCAATAAAAGCGCCAACCTCCTGAATCGACAAATCCATCGACAAGATACGAGGACCGATCGCTCCGCAATTTGGCGTTTTGTAATAGCTGTCGACAAGGTCGGCAAAAACGCTGGGCTCGAATTCGATGTCGTTGTTCACGACAACAATCAGGTCGCCCACCGCAGCCGCAACGCCGACATTCGCTGCGCCAGGGTACCCCAGCGCTTTGGGCTCGTTGATGAACTTCACCCCCGACATCTTCGAAAGCAGCTCGTACGTCCCATCCGTGCTGCCGTTACTGACGACGATGACTTCCATCGTCTTGCCCGAACGGCGCCTCAGTTCCGCCGCGCCATAAAACGCCAACTCCAGGAACCGGGCCGTGAAGCTTACCTGGTTATGTACCGGCACGATCACGGACAAAACGGGCGATTCATCGGTCAACGGCTCAAAGTCGACGGGATGGCGCTGGCTGCGGATCAGCGCGTCCTTTGATCGGCGTTCGTATAACGCCTTTGCCTGAAGCATATCGATGTCTCGATCCGCCAGCGGACGGGAGGCCTTCATATTTTCATGCCGACCTATCAGCAGGAAATATTCCAGAAGAGATAGACCTAGCTTCCGAGACTGCTCACCTACCCAAGGGTAGCGAGACGCAAGATACGCCTGATCAAAATATGGATTGGGATCCCTACCTTCCAATACGCCGAAATAGAGAAAGTGATGCGTTACGCTCGTAACGTGATTGCCGTCGGGTACGACGTCCGGGTTATTAACCCGGTAAAAGTTCAAATCAAAATCAGGCGAGAACGGCACATCATAGACGTATGAATTACGACAGAAGCTTTCCAAAAGCGACGTGTGCTCTCCGTTTCTCACGGACAGCAGCATTGATGGATTCATGGTTCGATAATAATCATTGTCAAACAAAGCGGTCGTTTTTTTATCTTCGAACTGACCAGAATATACGAAATGACGAAATAACGAGTTACTCTGCGCAACATCTGGATTAAGGATTTCGTAAGAAACTGGACAAAATAGCCAGTGGGGACGGATGTTGTTCCTATCTCCATTCTTCAGGAAATCCATATAAGGATCGGCATGAGGAACCCAAGTCGTCACGCGGCCTTGGGCAAATGCGGCATCTCGCTGCGCTTCGTAATAGACTGCGTTGAAAAGCCAATGAGACAGTGTGCCGCGTTTGAACGCCACCCTAAGCCGGTCGACGACCTCGTTCAGGGTGAAATCGCCAGCCTTTTTGTCGATGCCAAACACCATCTTGCGCAGATCGCGGTTTGCTGGCCCACTGATCTGGAAGAACGGCGAAATTTCTGCTTCCCCGTTGACTACCATCATGGCCGCAAGAGCCCTGATTTCCGCTCTAGGAATATCCCTGAGGCTGGGGACGTTTCTGTTGAATCTGATGAACCACTTATGATCGAAATGAATTAGGTCATTGATCAAATCGACGCTATCGGGCTTTGCCTTATATTCATCAAAGATCATCGTGCCGAGTAAAAGCGCGCCGTCGGAAATTTTTCCAGGTTCGACGAATGATTTCGCAGCCTCTATCCCCGACAAAAGGAAATCAGGCCAAGTGTTGGAGCGTGGCGGTGGGCCACCGAGCGCAACGATGAACGGCGGGATATGTTTTACAATTTCAACATTGCGATTTTCAAATAGGCCGCCAAACCCGCCACGCAGCATATCATCACATTTATTCTTGAATTCATCCGAACCGAGGAGCGCTTCGATTACGTCGAACTTGGAGGTCCCCAGCCAAGGATGATCTTCTTCTGGATCTCGACCGATAAAAATGTTGTACAGAAAATATACTGCATCCTCATCGCAAGCCGTATTCAGAAAATTATTCACGATCAAACCCACCTTCATTGAATATTGCAAAATAACTGGTTGAGCTACTCGAAACCGGCAGACCATCCGTCATGCAATCCAAACCGATTTAACCGCATATCAACCTGCTCGCTCTATGGGAACGTGATTCTGTCTGATCGCTGTGAGCCATGCGGCGTGCGGCGTGTGGCGCGCTCGATTCTCTGGAAACACACCGACTTTGCCACGATGGTAGGTAAGTTCCGTGCTCCCGTCATACGGTTAGGCGATCGAAACTTTCATATATACGCCATGAGAAACATATGGACGCGGATCGATTCCGCCCGGTAATCCGTGAGATCGATGTACGCATAATTCGGACCGATCGCTACCCTGAACTAGCGCTCCTAGTCGCCGTGCCAAGCTGATGTCGTGTCACTGTCGCTGCTTGACACTGGCGCCGGAACGTTGGTCTCGGCTTGGCCAGCAGAGATCCGACCAACCACTACAGGACGAGCCATTCGCTCCCGTCGTAGGTCAACCGGACCACGCCCCGGTCGGTGGAAATCACGTAGCTCGAAGTTCCATCAATCGTGCCCGATGCAGAGCGGACCGTAACAGGGTTCCTGGCAGCATCACCCTTGCCATCCTTGACGATGATGGAGCGGCCAGTCTCAGGCGTATCAGGCAGAGAGATCAACGTCGGACTCCCCATGGCCTTGTTGACGACGATAAGCTTGCTGGCCGCACTGCAACGGAACGTGGGGCCGGCCGTAACATGCTCGACCGCCATGACTTCGTTGGCAAACGAATGAGCAAATCGAACCGTTGCGCTGCCTATCGATGCGGTGTTGGAAACGAACGGGGCGACCCCGCCTGCGGTGGACACCTGGCCTTTTGCATTCACGGCAAACCTGTCCCGCAACAGGAGAAAGTCGCCGAGTACGTCTGTGGGATCAGCGAATAGCCCCGTGTAGAAAGAACCACCATCCCGACTACTGAGCTTTATTGCGGCAGTCGCTGGACCGCCTACCGCTACAATATGCATGAGATTTTTGCTGGTGGCCGTATTCTGAACGGGCTGCGCAGACCCGTAATTGTGAAGTTCGAGTTCGAGGGCGGTGGCATAGCCATCCGCTCCGGGATATATATAGGCCATGGCATGGGCGCCCCATACCCTGCCTAACTTGTTTCCAGGCATGATCTGGCCTGCCGCCTGCAGTCCGACGGCATCGCGCAACCTAACGGCGCGGGTATAGTCGGAGGAGTCGTAGGTACGCACGAGGGCGTAGAGAGCATTTTTCTGGTACGACGCGCCGGACGTGGTGGCAGGGACCACCATACTGTCGAAGGCAACGTTTTCGTTGGCCGACCCGACGGCCGCCGAACCGGCGGCATCGGCGTACAACGCCTGCCATTTGCCCGATGTCGATACCGTATCTCCAAGCCCCGCCGGCATTTTACCGATAAAATTGGTTCCGTTACCGCTTAGAAGTATCCCGCCAGCAAATGGCCGGGTCGGCAACGTGTAGCTTTGCCTCGTGAAGACGACTTCGCTGTAGCGGGAGGCCCCGCGTACAGCCGAAGACGTTGGATCGGCACCGTCGAAATCTTCCACCGCTCTGACCAGTTTGTCGCGTGCGCTCTTCACGCGCCGGTCGCCCTTCAGCGACGGCACCCGCGTATCGTCAAAATCGACGCTGGGCCGTGGCTTCGGGGCAGCACGGTCCGGGACGGACGGCTTGGCAACCTGCTGTGCAAGCGCCGGGTTCCCAACAAGGAACAGGGCGGAAGATAGAAGCGCGTTCAACGTTGGAACTCCTTACAGATCGTACGGCCAACGACGCAGCGGCTCTAAACTATTATCGGTATACCGTCCTGGCTTCAACGTTGGCCACCATCACCACCCTCACCTCTCGTAAGACGGTCCATGCCGCCCGGCTCCCAATTCAGGACGGCTTCTCGCTCGCCACGAATCCGCTTAATGTGTTCCAGAAACGCGATGGACGCCGCAATATCGGTTTAACAGGGCGGCTTCTCGTGCCCGGTCCACGCAGATAGATCGTGGCCCTCCGGTCGACGCTAACCAAGCCAACCGGTTTATCGGTGCCGGATATCGCCGTGAGGAGGCGGGTTCGATGCCAGATCGATACCTCCAGTCCATTCGAGCAGCTTCACATGCTACGCCTTGATGCGGGAACGGCTTGCAGGTCGTCAGTGTTCGAACGCTACAGCAACCTCCGTTCCCCAAGGCCGCACATCCAGCGCGCGACGCTGGACGATGTCCCTACGACCGCGTAACGTGAACCAAGCGAAATTCAGCGCACTCGAGGAAGCTCGGTGTCGTTGCAAAATTTTTGTGCCTATACATTATGATCCCGCTACGGTGGACCGCTACAAGTATGCCGCAATAATAATGAACGTTTCTGTCAACTCAGATGATATTAAACCAAATTGGGGGTTTTTCTAAGTGCCACTTAATTTGATTGTCATGGGAAATAGCCATCTACAAGATATTGAGGAGGCTTATCTAAATTGTGACACGGATCAATTTGACGCATTAGGCACCGTCAAATTTGTCCACATGTTCGATAAGAGATATCAGCCTGCCATCCAACACGTCGACAATGACATAATATACAATAAACATCTTGAGGGACACGTACTTGAGCTAGCAGGCGACGGCCAATTCGACGCGATTGTGACCTCTATACTTGGGGCTGAGCATTATATATGGTCGATTCAAGGTCAAGAGCGCGCGTTTGACGTTATACTCCCATTTGCGAGCAACCTACCTCGCATTTCGGGATCGGAACTGGTACCCTTTGCTGCTCTATATTGTATGGTAAAGGACGCCATAGGCTCGTATTTGCAGTTTAATAAGAGACTATCTGACATATCGTCTTTACCCGTATTTCAGATTTTACCGCCTCCTCCAGTCTTTGACGACGAAAAGATTCTTCAGAATTCTGCGGAACCGCTGAAGACGATGCTACTGGACAACGGCGTGCCAAATGCGATTATTCGATACAAGATGTGGCTGCTTTGGATCTACGTTGCAAAAGAAATTGCAACAGAACGGGGTGTGGGCATCATTCCCACGCCTAAAGAGGCCGCCGATGAAAACGGATTCCTAAAATTGGAGTATGCGCGTGACGGCGTGCACGCCAATGCGACTCTCGGGCTGCTAACCTGGCGTGAGATCAATACTTTCTTTTCCTGATTGGAGCTCTATATGGCCTCGCATCCCTACAAGGCCCTTCCGAAACAGGCATTCTGGCGTGCATCGGTAGCCGAACCTGTTCCCGGTGCCGTTGATCCCGTTGGTCCGGTCAAGTTTGTGTTGTCGCGAACCGACAAAGTTGCCACGGCGGGAAGTTGCTTTGCGCAGCACATAGCCAGGCATCTGAGCCAATCCGGGTTTAACTATCTGGTCACCGAACAGGCCCATCCGCTACTGTCGAAGCCGATAGCCGATAAATTTGGCTACGGGCTTTTCACTGCACGGTACGCAAATATCTATACCTCTCGGCAGATGATACAGTTGCTCCAACGTGCCTACGGCATGTTCGTCCCCACGGAGGACATATGGCCGGGTCCGGAAGGCGCGCTAATAGATCCGTTTCGGCCGCAAATTCAACCGGGCGGTTTTCCAACGCGAGAAGAATATGACGCCGATCGGGAACAACACTTCGCGGCAATCCGGCTCGCGATCGAGACACTCGACTGCTTGGTTTTCACACTGGGTTTGACCGAATGTTGGCTGTCGCGTGAGGATGGCGCAGCCTATCCACTGTGCCCTGGCGTATCCGGTGGAAGCTATGATGACGACCGGTACATGTTCTACAACTTGACTGTAAGCGATGTACTGGCCGACCTGCAGGCAATACACCAGTTTGTCACGGAGAGAAATCCTACAGCACGTATCATTCTGACCGTATCCCCAGTCCCGTTGGCGGCATCGGCTTCAGGCGAACATGTTTTGACGGCAACGACCTATTCCAAATCCGTTTTGCGGGCCGCGGCGGGCGAATTTGCGCTCGGTCGGACAGATGTCGCATATTTCCCATCCTATGAGATCATTACTGGCAGCTTCAACCAAGGCGCCTATTTTGAGCCCGACTTGAGGTCTGTAACAGAAGAGGGTGTGTCCCACGTCATGAGACTGTTCTTGGCTCACTATACCTCTGCAGACAACGATACAGAGACTAAGACACCGGAACCCACAGTTGCGAAAAGCAGGCCAAGAACAACGCAGGAATTGGTGGCAGTCGTGTGCGAAGAAGAGATTCTTCAAGAATTCGGTTAGTCAGTTCGCCGCAAGAAACGGTATAGAACCGATCCTTTTGGGAGTTCTCCGTATTATCAGACCGCAGCCTGATACGGCAACATTACGGTAATTTCAGATCCCATTCCTGGTGCCGAATTTTTTTACTTATAGAGTTTATTCTAAGTGACTGTTCGTATCGCAAAACAATCTAATGTCGCGGCGCTGTTTCGGAGTCGCTTGGGGGCAGTCTCGACAGAAACCTATTTACGCAATGAGGAACTGGTTAATATCGTTGGATCGCTGATTGAAACGCACGCTGCTAGCGAAGTGGCGACGTTGCAAGAGCGGATCATGCTCGAAGAGGCGTTGCGTCCAGTCGAAGAATTGCGCTTCGCCATTACCAACATTGCGCTCGACGAATTTGCCGGATCCGAACTGTGGACGCTGGAAATGGCGGCATACATGCACCGCCTTGGCGTACCGACGCTGGTATACTCCCCCCGTATCGGAAGAGTCGCCAGCGTCTTCGGCTCACAGGGCTTCGTGTTGACCGACGACCCTGCCGTCGTTCGCAAGTTTGCGCCGAACGTGTTGCATATTCATCATCATGCCGAAACCCGCGCAGCGCGTCGGATGGTCGGTCCGGAGTGCCGAACGATCAACATGATCCACGGCCTGTTGCCCCTGCCGGAATGGCCTGGCCCGGAGATGGACGTTTATCTGGCGGTCTCGCTGCATGCGAAAGCCAAGGGCGCGTTGCTCGGTCCGCCGACATGGAACGATATCATGCTCGTGCCGAATTTTTTCGATCCACGGCGGTTCGGTACGCGAAAAGCACGAAAGCGCTCGGGAGCGCTGATCCATTCCAGTCGTGCGACGACCGCCTATGTTGAACAGATGCGCGCATTGCTGAAACGGCACGGCCTCGCCGTCGATCAGATAGGGTATGGAAGCGCCGTCAAGGAACGCCCCGAGACCGTGCTGCCACGATATCGCGTCGTCTTCGCCGTTGGTCGTTCGGCTATCGAGGCCATAGCTAGTGGATGTCGTGTAATCCTATGGGATCATGGGATCGTCGGCCCGGCGATCACGGTAACAAATTTCTGGCATGCCCTAGCCGCCAATTTTTCGGTTGCAGGGAGCGTTCTTCCCTTCGTCATGCCGGACGATTCCACCATAGACGACTGGTTGGCTGGACAGTTGGCGATGCCCGACGACACTGAAGCCTTGCGCTTGCTGGTTCAACGATACCTGACTGTGGACGCCATCGGTGCACGCATGGTAAAAATCTACACCAACCGTTCGGATGCACCTAGCGCAAGTCAATGACCGGATTTGCGAGGCTGTTTTGCTCACGTTGCTGATGGACACTTTAGTCAGCGTCCCCGGCGTGCCATCCGGTCGATGGCGCGCTGCAAGCCAGGGACGAACATGGTGCCCTGCCCCTGCATCCAGCCGACCGCGACCGGCAGGCGCCATCGCATGACATCGGCACGGCGCCGGCCGGACATCAGGCAGTAACAGGCCAAATACCATTCGGCGGAGACGTGCCGCATGATCCGCACCGGCGGAACCCGCCGCATGAACCGGCCATATTTGCCGTACCGGATCAGCAGTTCGCTCCGCGCCGCGTCCGCCTCCGGCGGGCCGATCGTCGCCTTCGCCCAGTCGATCGTCGCAAGCCCAGCGGGCGTGTCGATCATGTTTCCAAGATGCAGGTCGCCGTGACAAAGGCGATCGTCGTCCGTCGTACCTGTCAGCATCGCGCGCGCCGCTGCGATGCCGCGCGCGCCGGCCACCGACGTCGCGATCCGCTGTGCGAGAACGACACCAGTGGGTGGCAGAGCACCCGCGACGACAGAAGTACGGTGCATGCGGCTCTGCCAGAGCGCCAGCTTGAACAGCGCGAGTGTCATCCCGACGGGGCTCTTGGCTACCTTTCGCAGCACGACCGCGCCGACCAGATGATCCATGATTAGACCGTGACGGTTCCCGACCCGCACGATCTTGATAGGACGCGCGACGCATAGGCCGAGCGAACGCGCCGCCGCGCTGCCCGCGAACTCGCGTTCGGCGGTATGGCGTTCGACATGCGCGAAGAAAAGTTTGACGACGGCGCCACGTCGTAGCCTGAGGACGGTCGCACTTTCCCCCGTTCCGACGATCTCCCGGCCGGCTTCCGACAGGGTCGCGGCATCGTCGCCAGGTGGGTTGCGATCGTTCGGACTGCTCATTCCATCGCGGTCCTATCGCCGTTTGACCAAGCCGCATAGGTGAAGCCTCCGGACACGATAAGATCCCCGCCCACACGCCACGCCTTGATTTGATCGAGCCAGTGTGGTGTGACCCGCGCTCTGATTTTCCAATGGGTGACCTCATAAATGTACGGTTCGCGCGCGACGAGCGGCCTGGCTCTCGTTGCATCGATATCTCTCGCCGGTTGCTCGACCCTGCCCAGCAGCGGACCGACTGCCGGGCAGATCGCGTCCAAGGAACGCCAGCTGGCGTCGACGATCGGCTATGCCGTCGTCGATTTGAACGACGGCGGCACTTTGCCACCCTCACAGGACAACCCATCGCTGCGTAAACTGGCAGCGCTCGCGCGCAGCGGCCGCGTCGATCTGGTCGGCCCTGGCGACATCCTGCAGATCACGTTGTTCGAGATCGGCGTCTCGTTGTTCGGATCGACCCCTACCGCTGGTTTCCAGGGCGCGGTTAGCGACCCTAGCGCCCGAGCGCAGACGCTGAGTGGCATCGTCGTCGAGCAGGACGGACATATCCGCTTGCCCTATATCGGTCGGCTGGCGGTCGCGGGACGGACGCCCGACGAGATCCAGCGGATGATCGTCAACGGCCTTCGAGGCAAGTCGCAGGCCCCGCAGGCACTGGTCACCGTAACACGTGACATGACGAACACGGTCGTTGTCAGTGGCGCGGCGGCGAAGCCGGGTCGCGTGCAGCTTACGCTGGTGCGCGAACGCCTGCTCGATGCGATCGCGGGATCGGGCGGCACGGGTCTTAGCAATGCAGAGGGTCCGCAGAGCACGATCGTCCAGTTCACGCGCCAAGGCATTACCGCCGAAGCCTATCTACAGGACATCGTCGCGGGATCTGCGGCGGACCTGGTGCTCGTGCCGGGCGATCGCATCAACCTGATCAAGCGCCCACTCAGCTATCTCGTGTTCGGTGCTGCAGGTCGGGTCTCGCAGATTCCGTTCGACACAAACGCGGTTTCGCTGGCCGAAGCGGTCGCGCGAGCGGGCGGTCCGGACGACAATCGTGCGGATCCGACGGCCGTGTTCCTGTTCCGCGACGCCGGATCCACCGCGTCCGCGACGCCCGGAGCACTACCGGCGGCAACGATCGGAACGGCTCCGATCGTCTATCGTTTGGACATGACCAAGCCGTCGAGCTACTTTCTGGCTCAGCGTTTCGTGATGCGTGACAAGGACGTGATCTACATCGCAAACGCGCGCATCAACCAGACCCGCAAGCTGGTCGAGATCGTCAATTTGCTGTTCACCCCCGTCTTTACCGCACGCGCGATCGCGCAATAGGCAAACTGCCGGTTCGCACTCATGTCGGCCCGGCAGACGGCTAGGTCCACTGTGCGACCGTCCGTGGCTAGGACGATGGACGGTTTGCGCAATCTGCTTTAATGCGGTGATCATGTATTCTTCTCCAGTCATTGCGCAGAACCAATTCGGCGCGAGCCTCATGACGGGGTTGAAAGAGGATACGTGCCTAATCGGGCCGCTGGCGTTACCGTTCATAACCGGCGCATCGACTCACAACACGCACACGCCGGAGCGGATGACGTGCCTACTCCGGCGACGCCTCTCAATACGCTAGACGGTCAAGAAAAGGGCATACGAAGCATGCATGGAGTCATCGGTCCGATCGGACGAGACGCGGACGCCCGTGGCGTATCCGTCCTGCAGCGACTGAGGACGCGCCTTTGGGAGCTTCGCGCGTTCCTCGCGATCGTCGTCATCCCGACCGCGCTGGTTGGTTTTTATTACTACGTCATTGCGTCCGATCAATATGTCTCGGAAGCGCATTTCATCGTCCGCCAAGCCGAGCAGCCGACGCCGAGCATTGGCGGAATGGGCGTGCTGTCCGTGCTGACTGGCGGCGAGCATTCGTCTCCCGAGGCGATGAGCGTAGCTGACTATCTCACCTCGCACGACGTCGTTAGCGCGCTTAACGCCAACGGGGCGTTGACATCGCGCTATTCGCGTCCCGACGTAGATTCGTGGTCGGCCTTGCGTACGTCGGGTCTAACGCCCGAGAAGCTGCTGAAATATTTCCTGGCCATGACCAAGATCGACTTTAACAGCTCGTCGGGAATCACGACCGTGCAGGCACGGGCATTCACGCCGCAGGACGCTTACACGATCGCCACGGGGCTGATGAAGCTAGGCGATCAGCGGGTCAATTCACTGAACGATCAGGTCCAGAGCGACACGGTTGCGTCGGCGCGTCGGCAGTTGGTGGCCGCGGAGCAGGCAATGAACCGAGCTCAGGCAGACATAACCCGGTTCCGCGCGGTCAACAATGACATTGACCCGACCGGGACGGGCAATGCGCAGACGCAGCTCGTGACGACGCTGACCGGTGCACTGACAGGTGCTCGCGCCCAACTGCAGAACATGGGCCAGTCGGTCAGCCGCGACAGCCCGCAATATGTCGCGCTGTCACGGCAAGTCCAAGCAATGGAGGCGCAGTTGGCCGCACAATCGCGCCGGTTGGCCGGCTCAGGTCGTACCATAGCGTCGCAGGTTGCTTCTTACAACGCTCTACAATTGCGGCAGGAGTTCGCTGCGAAACGCTATTCGGCAACCGCGGCAGCAGTCGATGCGGCGCAGGAACAGGTTAAAAAGAAACAACTTTATCTGGTCCGCGTGGTCAATCCGAACATGCCCGTTAAGCCGCTGTACCCACAACGCGGTCGTATTGTAGCCACGGTGCTAATTTCGCTCCTGCTTATTTATGGGGTTGGCTGGCTGCTAGTTGCAGGCGTTCGCGAGCACGCCATCTGATCGGGGCCAAAGAACGCGCGAGACCGGCGGACCGCCCGTGAGCGGTGGATTGCCCGTCGTGCGGGCATGGGAGTCACCGTTTGTTCGACCTCGGCCCCGCTGGGTCGGGGTGGCGTAATGATCGGCGAATGGTAGACTGGTCGACCGTTGCGGACCGTTGATCAAAGCCGGATCGTGACGGCCACTAGCGGTTTGACAAGGAGTGTGCGGACGTGGCGACCATTCTAAAGGCGGCGGCACGGGTTGATCGCCCGTCCCGGACAAGGGACGCCGCCCTGCGGACTCTGCGGATTGCAGCCAAGGGCATCGACGCGTTGGCGGATCGCCTTGGCGAGACGGTGTTCGCGGACATCTTCGACGACTTGGTACACCAGATTTTCGCGCTGAGTGGTCGAGTTATCATTACTGGCATGGGCAAGAGCGGGATTATCGCGCGCAAGATCACGGCGACATTGACCTCGACGGGCACGCCAGCGATGTTTCTCCACCCCGCAGAAGCAGGGCACGGCGACCTTGGCATGATCACCGAGAACGATCTGGTCCTGATGATTACTCGGTCAGGCGAGAGCTTGGAGCTCATCCCAATTATTGCCTATTGCAAGCGGTTCGGGATCCCGCTGGCTTGCATGACGTCGCGCCCGGACAGCATGGCTGGGCGCGCTGGAGATTTATGCCTTCAGCTACCGGCCGTTCGCGAGGCGTGTCCGAACGCGTTGACGCCGACCACCTCGACCACCCTGCAACTGGTCTTAGGCGACGCTCTCGCGATGGCGTTGATTGAACTGCGGGGATTTTCGACCGATGATTTCTATAAATTTCATCCTAACGGCCGGCTCGGCGCGCAGTTGCTAAAAGTCGAAGACCTGATGGCGACGGGAGACGATGTCCCGCACGTCTATGCCGATGCGACACTGCTCGATGCGACCATCGAAATGACCCGTGCGCGCTATGGCAGCACCGCGGTGATCGACGAGGACAACATGCTGCTCGGGGCCTTTACCGATGGCGATCTGCGCCGGACGATCACGGGTGGTTGCACCATGGATGCGCGCGTCGGCGACCTGATGACGCGAACCCCGTTGACGATCGCGCCGGGCGAACTCGCATCCGAGGCGCTGCGCCGGATGCAGGAGAAGAGCGTCATGATGCTGTTCGTTGCGAAGGCCGGGCGGCTCGAGGGCGTCATCCACATGCACGATACGCTGCGCGCAGGCATCGCCTGAGCATTCTCGTCGTCATTCCGGCGCGGGGGCCGTCGACGCGGCTGCCGATGAAGCCGTTGCGGATGATTGCCGGGCGGAGCCTGTTGCATCGGACCATCGATCTGGCGCGGCGTTCGGTGGCGGGCGACGTACGGATCGTCGTCGCGACCGACGATGCGCGGATTGCCGAGCATGCCGGACTCGCCGGGATCGAGGCGGTCATGACCGACGCGGCGATCACGTCGGGGTCGGGCCGCGCGCTTGCCGCCGCCCGTGCGACCGAGGCGGCAGAGGATGCGATCGTCATCAACCTGCAGGGCGACGCCCCGTTCCAGCCGGTCGGCGCGCTGCCGGCGGTGATCGCGGCGTTGCGTGACGGGAGCGCGGACGTCGCAACCCCGGTGGTCCGGCTCGACTGGCCCGCACTCGATGCGCTGCGCCTGCACAAGCAGCGCGCGCCGTTCAGCGGCACGACCTGCGTCCGCGACACTGCCGGGCGGGCGCTGTGGTTCTCCAAGACGATCCTGCCGGCGATGCGCGACGAGGCTTCGTTGCGCGCCGCGACGGCCTTGTCGCCGGTGCTTCGCCATGTCGGGCTCTATGGGTACCGCCTGCCCGCGCTGGAACGCTACGAGGCTGCGGCGCCGACCGAACTCGAACGGCTGGAGGGGCTCGAACAGCTGCGGTTGCTCGACCTGCATCTGACGATCGACGCGGTCGAGGTCGCGCCCGCCGGGTTCGACATATCGGGGATCGACACCGAAGCCGATATCGTCCGCGCCGAAGCCCTGATCGCGCAGCACGGCGATCCGTTCGGGACGTGAGCGGGCGGATCATCATCGCACGGCATGGCAACACGTTCGCGGCGGACGAGGCGCCAAGGCGGATCGGCGCGCGGACCGACCTGCCGCTGGTCGCCTCCGGTCGCGCGCAGGCGATCGCGCTGGGCGCACATTTCCGCACACGCGGGCTGGACTTCGCGCACTGCTTGACCAGCCCGTTGCGGCGGACGCGGGAGACCGCGGCGCTGGTGCTGGACGGCGCACCCTGTCCGATCGAGGCCGCGGACTGGCTGGTCGAAATCGATCACGGACCCGACGAAGGACGCACCGAAGACGAGGTCCGCGCGCGGATCGGGTCGGACGCGCTGGCGGCGTGGGAGCGCGATGCGACCCCGCCGATCGACTGGACGGTGAATGCCGAAGCGCGCCGCGCCGCATGGGCGTTGTGCTTCGGCGAGGCCGCCGCGCTCGGCGGAACGATGCTGGTCGTCACCAGCAACGGCGCCGCCCGCTTCGCCGCACCGGGTGCGGGACGACTGCGCACCGGCGCGTATGGCGAAGTCGTGATTTCGGCGAATGCCCCGCCTCAGGTCGTGGCGTGGGACGTGCGCCCCTGACGCAAGGGGTTCAGCCCTTCGCCACCGCATCGATCGCGACCAGCTTGGCCAGCAGCGGCGCGATCCAGTCGAGCGGCAGCATGATCGGTCCATCCGACGGCGCGTTGTCGGGATCGTCGTGCGCCTCGGCGAATACCGCCGCGACACCGACCGCAACCGCCGCGCGCGCCAGCAGCGGCGCGAAGGTCCGGTCGCCGCCCGACGATTGGCCGCCTGCGCCCGGCGCCTGCACCGAATGCGTCGCATCGTACATCACCGGATAGCCGGTCGCCGCCATGATCGGCAGCGCGCGCATGTCGGATACCAGCGTGTTGTACCCGAAACTGGCACCACGATCGCACAGGATGATCCGGTCGTTGCCGGTCGAGGCGATCTTCGCCGCCACCGCCGCCATGTCCCACGGCGCGAGGAACTGACCCTTCTTGACGTTGACGACCTTGCCGCTCGCGCCTGCCGCGAGGAGCAGATCGGTCTGGCGGCTGAGGAACGCCGGGATCTGTAGAATGTCGACCGCCTGCGCGACCGCGCCGACCTGGTCGACCGCGTGGACGTCGGTCAGCACCGGGC
Organism: Sphingomonas sp. R86521; assembly: GCF_042466235.1. Taxonomy (NCBI): domain Bacteria; kingdom Pseudomonadati; phylum Pseudomonadota; class Alphaproteobacteria; order Sphingomonadales; family Sphingomonadaceae; genus Sphingomonas; species Sphingomonas sp. R86521. The sequence goes on from NZ_JAXHBY010000001.1 coordinate 3,156,068, forward strand.
AGCCGAGCGCGTCGCGCACATCGCTGAGCACACGCAGGCCCTCGTCCATGCCGATCCCGCGCTGCCCGGCGATCGAGGTGCGGTTGGCCTTGTCGTACGACGCCTTGAACACGAACGGCACGCCCGCGGTCCGCGCCTCTTCGGCCAGCCGGGTCGCGATCATCAGCGCATGGTCGCGGCTCTCGATCTGGCACGGCCCGCCGACGAACACGAACGGCAGGGCGTTGCCGAAGGTCACGTCGCCCACGGTTACATTCGTCATCTTGGGGGCCGTCATTTTGGTGCCTTCACGAAACGGCGGACCAATTGCCCGCGCCAGAGCCAGCGCCCCGGGTGATAGTTAAAGAAGAACCAGCCATACAGCGTGCAGCCGACCAGCGTCGGCACCGCCATCGGGTCGCCCTGCGATCGCATGTGCCGATACAACGCCATGTCCGCCGCGCGCCGCTCGCGCTCGCCGCCACCGCCGTTGATGCCATAGGCGTTGTCGTGCAGCCGGCAGCCGATGTTGCGGTTGAATTTCCGGTGGTCCAGAAAGTAGCAATAATCGCGCTCGCTCTCGGCCATGAGGTCCGATAGGCCCCTGCCATGACCGAGTTCAAGCGAAGAATCTTCTACATCGGCGGGTTCGATCCGCGCGGCGTGCGGTTCTACTACCACCTCCTGAAAGAACAGGTCGCGCGCTATGCGGCCAAGACCGGCGAGGACGTCGTGGTCTCGCCGCGGCAGAAGGCGTCGCCGGTCCGCAGCGACTGGACGGTACGCAACGCGACCCAGGACGTGACGACGGACTATACCTTCCTGCGCTGGGAGGACATCGTCCAGCAGGCGTGGATCAAGAACCCGCTACAGCTCGTCACCCGCGGCGCGCGGACCTACCTCGCCCATATCCGTCACCTCGATTTCAAATGGGCACGCGAACTGCCCAACGGGCCGCTGGTGACGATGTTCTATCCGCCGATCCTGGCGGTGGTGATCCCGTTGCTGATCGCGCTACCGCTGTTCCTCGTCGGGCTGATCTGGCTCAGCTGGTGGATCGCGTTGCTCGGCGGACTCGCGATAGGCATTGCAGCGGCACTGCCGATCCTCGGGCTGATCCGCGTGCCGTGGCTGATGCGGTTCTTCATCTTCAACAGCGAGCTCTGCACCGGCGAAGGCTCGCCCGAACTCCAGGCCCGCCTCGATGCCTTCGCCGAGGCGATGGACGCCGGGATCGACGGCGACGAGGACGAGATCCTGCTCGTCTCGCACAGCAACGGCTCGATCATCGCCATGCTGGCGCTCGACCGTTTGCTCGAACGCCGCGGCGGCGCGCTGCCAGCGCAGTTCGCCGTGCTCACCTACGGGCATTCGATTCCGCTGGTCGCCGGCCGCCGCGATGCGACGATCTTTCGCCGGCGGCTGGCGAACATCGCGGCGCGCGACTTCCACTGGGTCGATGTCGGGTCGCCGCCCGACGGTGCCGCGTTCCACGGCGTCAATCCGATGGTCACCGTGGCATCGGATCCGAAGCCGCGCATGGACCTGCTCAACCCGCGCTTCTACCGCTTCTACGATGCGGCGAACTACAAGACCGGCTTTGCCAGCAAGTACGAGGTCCACTTCGATTACCTGCGCGTCGCCGACCGCGTGAGCCCGATCGACCTGCCCAGCATCACCGCCAGCCGCCGCCCGATCGCCGCCGCGGTCGCCGCGTTCCGCGATATCCCGTGAGCGTCCGCTTCACCCCGCCCTTCCCGCGGCCGCATGCCAGCAAGTCGTCGATGCTGCTGCGCTTCTGGCGCGGCTGGCATTCGTGGATCCACGTGCTGTTCGAACGCAGCTACACGATGAAGATGGGCGAGATCCACACGCCTGCGCTCGACTTCTACATCGCCAACGAACTGCCGCTGGTCCGCCGGATCCTGGAAACCGAGTGGAAGCAGTTCCCGAAACACGATTTCCAGCACGACCTGCTGCTGCCGCTGATCGGCAATTCGGTGTTCTCGGCGAACGGCCAGGACTGGGAGGACCAGCGCCAGATGGTCAACCCGGCGTTCGGCCATACCGCGCTGAAGACGGTGTTCCCGATGATGTCCGACGCGGTCGACGACCTGATCGCGCATATCCGCGGGCTCGACCTGACCAGGCCGGTGCCGATCGACGTGCTGGTCACGCATCTGGCCGCCGATATTATCTATCGCACGCTGTTCTCGGTGGTGCTCGACACCGCCGGGTCACGCGAAATCTACGACGCGTTCCACGCCTACCAGAAGCATTCGCAGCGGGCGTCGACGCTGCGCATCTACGGGCTGCCGATGCTGGGCTTCCGGCGCCGTGCCGAAGCCGATGCGCGGCGGATCCATGCGGTGTTCGCGCCGATCGTCCACGCGCGCTACGCCGCCACGCACGAGCGCGGCGAGCGTGGCCACGATATCGTCCAGTCGCTGATCGACGCCCGCCATCCGCAGACCGGCGCGCCGTTCACCGAGGACGAGGTGATGGAACAGGTCGCTACGATCTTCCTCGCCGGCCACGAGACTTCGGCCAGCTCGATCACCTGGGCGGTCTACCTGATCGCGCGCGAACCCGACCTGCAAACGGCACTGCGCGACGAGGCCGAGACCGCATCGGGTGGCGGGCCGCTCGCCTACGAACATCTTCGCCAGCTGACTCGCATCAACAACGTGTTCCGCGAGACCCTGCGGCTCTACCCGCCGCTCGCCTTCCTCTCGCGCGAGGTGACCTGCCCCGTGCAGATGCGCGACAAGCATCTGAAACCCGGTGCGATGCTGGTCGTTTCGCCCTGGTTGGTGCAGCGCAATCGCGACAATTTCCCCGAGCCACACGGCTTCGATCCCGACCGGTTCGACGACCCGGACCAGGCATCGGCCTGCCGCCACGCCTATCTGCCGTTCGGCAAGGGACCGCGGATCTGCGTCGGCGCAGGCTTCGCGGTGCAGGAGGCCAAGCTCGCGATCGCCGGTCTGCTCCGCGCCTTCACCTTCGATACGGTCCCCGGCAAGACCCCCGAGCCGGTCAGCCGCCTGACGCTACGCGCAAAGGATGGCGTCCTGCTCAAACTCACGTCGATCGAAAAGGCCGCTGCGTGAAGATTCTCATCACCGGTGTCGCCGGGTTCATCGGCATGCACGTCGCGCAGGCGCTCCTAGCCCGCGGGGACCGCGTGGTCGGCATCGACAACCTCAACGACTATTATTCGGTCGACCTGAAACGCGCCCGTCTCGCTCGGCTCACCGGCGATTTCGCGTTCCAACACGTCGACTTCGCCGACCACGCCGCACTCGACACCGCGCTAGGCGGCGAGCCGTTCGACCGCATCGTCCATCTCGGGGCGCAAGCGGGCGTGCGCTACTCGATCGACAATCCGCGCGCCTATGTACAGTCGAACCTCGTCGGCCACGTCAACATCCTCGAACTCGCCCGCACCCGCGGCGTCGCGCACCTCGTCTATGCGTCGTCCTCGTCGGTCTATGGCGGCAACACGACGCTGCCGTTCCGCGTCGAGGACCGCACCGACCACCCCGTCTCGCTCTACGCCGCCACCAAGAAGGCGGACGAACTGATGAGCGAGACCTATGCGCATTTGTATCGCCTGCCGCAGACCGGCCTGCGCTTCTTCACGGTCTATGGTCCGTGGGGCCGGCCCGACATGGCGCTGTGGCTGTTCACCCAGGCGATCCTCGAGGGGCGCCCGATCAAGGTCTTCAACCACGGCCGGATGCAGCGCGACTTCACCTATATCGACGATATCGTCAGCGGCGTTATCGCCGCGCTGGACCACGCGCCCACCGACGACGGCACCGCGAAACCCGGCGGCAGCACCGCACCGCACACGCTCTACAATATCGGCAACCACCGCTCGGAAGAACTCGGCCGGATGATCGACGTGCTGGAAGCCGCCTGCGGCCGCACCGCGATCCGCGACTACCAGCCGATGCAGGACGGCGACGTCCCTGCGACCTACGCCGACATCTCGGCGATCGCGGGCGACCTCGGCTATGCCCCTGTCACGGCGATCGACGTCGGGATCCCCCGCTTCGTCGAATGGTACCGCGGGTATGCTCGATAACTCTTCATCGCTCCGGACCTGTTCCGGCTCGATGGCGTGCGCACTCACCAGACGGTGGGCATGAGGCAGCGCCCGGCGGCGCGCCCTTTGTCATCGGATACCGGAGGTTGAGTCCATGTCCCCGGGCGTCTTCCAACCACCGAATACCGCCTTCAGACGATACGCCATCGACTGGCGTTCGGCATGGTCATCCCCGCGCCCTTTGATCTGAGCCGCAACGGCTGCCTGCAACGCGTCCTCGCGGTCGCGGAACTCACGCGCCTCCGCTGCAGAAGCCTCCTCTTGCGCAATGCGCGCTCGGTTCAGATCGGCGATCGTTGCGATCAGGCTTTCGATCTGGCCGGCATGGCTTGCAAGCGTCGCGTCGCGTTGCTCAAGTGCTTCGGTCAGCGCGGCAACTGATTGCCTCAGTTCCGATTCGGTCTCTTGCAGCTGCGTTGCCTCGACCTGTAGCAAGCGCTGAGCGGTCGCAAACTGTTCAAGGCTCGCCTCTCGTTCGTCGGCCCGTACGGCCATGACCGCGACCTCTTCGGCATGCGTCCGTACCATCTCGTCGTTGCGATGCGTCAGTGCCGCGATCGTCTGCGCCGTGGCGGCATCACTTTCCACATTGGCCGCGCGCAACACCTCTATCTGTTGCAGCAACTCTGTCGTGCGGGCGGCCGCAGCTTCATGAGTCTGCGCCAAGGCTTCGCGCAGCCCTGCCATCGCCTGATCGGCCTGACGGGTCATATCCTGCGACCCGGCCACCTCGACGGCCAGCGCAGCCTCAAGCTCGGCTTCGCGCGCCTGCGACGCGACGAGCAGCGCGGTGCGCTCCTCCTCATAACGCGCCTCGACCATCGCCAGCGCGGCAGCATATTCGCGCGCTGCTTGCTCATTGGCGTCGGCCAGACCGTTCGCGTGGTGCATTAACGCGGTCTCACGATCGTGCCAGTCCGCGCGCGCGGCATCCACCTCGGCCGCGACTCTGGCGCTCTCGGCCGCCTGAACGGCTAGCGCCTCATTGGCCTCTGCATTAGCCCGTTGGAGATCGATGTTGGCATCGGACAGCGCTGCGATATGCGCCATCTTTGCATGATGATCGGCGTTCAACTCGGCCAGTTCGGCGGTGCGGATTTCCAATGTCCCGGACACGTCAGCCATGACGCGATTGGTCGCTTCGAGCGCCTCGTGGAGCGCTGCCATTTCCGCTTCGCGCTGATCGAGACTCGCTTGCGTCGCAAGCTGCACCTGCTCAGCCCCCGCAAACCGCTGCTCGGCGTCGCGGCGTAGTTCGTCGGCTTCCACGAACTGCGCGTTCAGTCGCGCAATATGGGCAAGCTGTTCGGCGTACACCCCATTCACCCGCTCGGTCTCAAGACGATACGCCTCGGCCGCGTACCCCGCCGCAATCGCACTGTCTTGTTCGCGCCGGAGCTGCTGCTCAATACCTAACGTCAGCGGGGTAATCGTCTGGTCGAGGTCGGAAAACCAGTTCTGAAGATCACGGCTGATGTCGACATTCGGGATTTCGCCGACGATCGACGCGTAGATATAGTCGGATAGCTCACTGATTGGCCGCAGATGATCGGGAATAGGCGGGATCGTCGATGCGTCGTTGTGCTTCAGCGCGGGGCGGACGAACGCATCCATCGCCGCGTGCGCCTGCGCCGTCCGCCGCGGCAATTCGATCCGCAGCTTCGTCTCGATGTCGTCGAGCACCGACGCTGGCCGGACGATCAGGTTGTCGTATCGACAAAAAACCCGGTCATGCCCACGCGTGAGCAATTCGGCGCTCGCGATGTACGCGCCCCAGAGTAGCAGTCCTTTGTCGAGCGCGAAGCCGTTCCGCTTACGCAGCGATGCGGCGACTTCCGTCGGCGGACGGACGGTGATGACGAACTTGCAGGAAAATCCCTCGGCCTCCAGCGCCTCGATCCAAAGGTCGGCGACCAGCGATATACGGGGCTCCTTCAGAACGATCAGCGACGCGGCGCCGTATTCTTCGCGGATGATGGTACGCGCGCCCTCGACGAACGGCGCGAGCGCGGCACGACGCGTGGCGTTTACTCCTAGCCCGAACGGCGAATCCCATGCGGCATCGAAGGCCGCCAGCACGGTATCGTTATAATCTGCGACGCTCTGTGGTTCCCAGTGGCCGGCTTCGTTACCGTACCCTGCGCGCATCAGTCCGTTCGGGAGCGTCGCCCCAGCCAACGATAACAAGCGCGCCATGGCTGAGCTACCCGACCGATGCATGCCGACGACAACGAGAGCAATACGTTCTGCCATGACACTGGAGTCCCCTAATACCCGCCTTTTTCTCGATCCGGCGGGACTTGTACACCCGTCCCCGAATGATTTTTCCCAACCAAATTCGACGTATGGCGCGAACATGTTGGCCGTGCGCAGGCTTCATCCCACCTGATTTATATCCACACATTGCGATAAAGCGTCATGGAGGGAGGTGGTCAGGAACTCCGTCGCGCAGTGAACCGTGTTTCCAGACGCCGTCTTAGTTCAGGTACTGCGGTCGCAGCGTAGATTAGAACGAGTGTGGGTAGAAAGCGCGCGTTCACCAGCACCAGGCCCTACCGCCAGCATGAAGCGCCCACAGCGGCTCCGTTGCTTGTCGCGTACTTCGCCGACCGTTTTGTACCGGCTCGAAGCAAGGGTCGTCTTGCGGCTTTGCAATATCGGTAATCACCGATCGGAGAACGCCGCCGATGATCGGGCCGCCAGATCCGCCTGCAGCCGCCCGGCGAGCCACGAGCCAAAGCCGTTGATCGCATCTTCAGGCGGCACCTGCCTGACCCGTACCGCGGTTACGCCGCCGTCGGAGCCGCGCGCTTCGCCTTCAGCTTGCGCTTCAGGTCGGCCTTCCAGCTGCGCGCGCGCCACCACATGATGATGCCGGTCACCGCGAGCACCGCAGGCAGGATGCCGCCGACGAAGATGATGACCTGCCAGACGATCCCCATGTCGGTGCCGTCGTGGATCCGCCGCATCCAGCGCGCGACGCCGCCTTGCGGGCGGGCGGGTGCGGCGGTGGCGCTGCCGGTGTCGTCGGCGACCTTGACCGCGATCGGGCGGCCCTGGCCCGCGAACGTCACGGTCCAGTCGGGGGTCCGGTCGGTCGGCCAGGCGATGCTCCGCAGCGGGGCGCCGGCGGCGAGCGGCGCGGCGCGCGCGATCACGACGCTCAGCGGTTGCGCCGGGGCCTTCAGCGGTTTCGCGCGGGCCATCGCCGCACGATCCGGCATGCCGCCCCCTGGACCGCCCCGCGGTCGCGATTCGCCGGCTATGCTGCCGAAGAACTGCGGGAAGGAAATCCAGGCGCCGGTCAGCGACAGCACGAACAGCGGCAGCGCGACCCAGAAGCCGAACAGATAGTGCAGGTTGGTGTCGGTGTTGCGATGCCGGTTATACCACAGCCCGCGCACCCATTTGCCGACCGTCGGCCACCACAGCCACAGCCCGGTGAAGCACGACACCATCATGAACACGCCGATCCACCCGACGATCTGGCGTCCGACACCGGGGACCTGCAGGCTGCCGTGGAGGACGTGGAGGAAGCGGACCAGCCCGGCGTTGCTGGCGGCGACCTGAAGCACGCGTGCGCTCGGCGGGTCGAGATAGACCATCGTCCGCACCGGCGGTCCGCCACGCGGCGGTCCGGCCTGCGCTGCGGGGGTTGCGGCGACTGTGACCGGGCCGCCATGCTCGGGCATCGCGATCTGCGCGATCCGCTGCTGCGGCCCGAGAACAGCCTTGGCCGCGGCGAGATAGATCGCGGGGTCGCGCGTCGTCGTGCCCGACACCGCATAGTGCGCCGGGTTGGCGATCCGGTCGAGCCCGTCGTGCCAGACCAAAGCCGCGCCGCTGACCGACAGCGGAATGATCAGGATCGCAAGGATCAGCCCGATCCATTTGTGGACCTGGAACCACGCCCGCCGCATCGCCAGTTTGCTCATTGTTTCCCCCTTGTCGCGTGCACGTCAGGCATCGGCCCAGCGGCGCAGCAGATTATGATAGACCCCGGTCAGCCGCACGGTGGTCGGGTCGCCCTGCCCCTGCGCCGCTGCCACCGCCTGTACGCCCTGATCGAGTTCGAACAGCAGCGCGCGGGCGCCGTCGTCGCGGACCATCGACTGGATCCAGAAGAACGACGCGGTCCGCGTGCCGCGCGTCACCGCAGTCACGCGGTGCAGGCTCGACGCCGGATAGACCACCATGTGCCCGGCCGGCAGCTTGACCGTCTGCGGCCCGAACTGGGTCTCGATCACCAGCTCGCCGCCGTCATAGTCGGCGGGATCTTCGAGGAACAGCGTCGCCGACAGGTCGCTGCGGATCCGGAAATCGCTGCCACGGCGGATCCGCACCGCGTTGTCGACGTGGAGGCCGAAATCCTGCCCGCCGGCATAGCGGTTGAACAGCGGCGGAAACACCTTCAACGGCAGCGCGGCGGCGACGAACAGCGCCGACCGGCCCAGCGCGTCGAGCACGATGTTGCCCGCCTCGCGCGCCGCCTCGCTGTCCTCCGGCAGCTGCGCGTTCCGCTTGGCGAGCGCGCTCTGCGGCCCGGACGTCGCGTTGCCGTCGATCCATTCGGCAGCATCGATGATGCCCCGGACGCGCGCGACCTCGTCCGCGTCGAGCAGGTCGGGGATCGCGATCAGCACGGCAACGCCGCCAGCGCACGATCCCGCACGTCGCCGTCGAGCCGCCCGATCCAGTCGCGCATCTGGCGCACGAACCGCGCATTGCCGAGCGTAGCTGCACGCGTCAGCCAGGGCAGCGCCGCCTCGACCTGACTCGCATCGAGCAGCATCCGCGCGTGGTTGAAGCAGCCGCGAAAATCGCCGCCCTCCGCCGCCTGCCGGTAGCAGTCCGCCGCCTTCGCCATGTCGCACGGTCCTGCCCAGCCATCCTCGGCGAAGCTGCCGACGAAATTGATCGCCTTGGCATTCCCCATCGCGGCCGCACGCTGCAGCCAGTCGAGCGCGGTCGCGCGATCCTTGGCTACCCCCTCGCCCAGCGCAAGCAGCGTGGCGTAGTTATACATGCCCCAGTCGAGCCCGCGATCTGCCGCGATCCGGTAGCAGTCGGCGGCGCGGGTCTTGTCCACCGCGGTGCCCCAGCCGAGATCGTAGCAGCGCCCGACCATGTTGAGCGCCATCACATGATGCTGCGCCGCCGCCCGCGTGAACCAGCCGAGGGCCGCGCGCGGATCGGCGGGAACGTCGGCGCCGTCGAGCAGCATCTGCCCGTACACCGCCTGCGCCTCGGCGACGCCGGCTTCCGCGCCCGCACGCACCAACGCCGCGCGCTCTTCCGGGGGACCGGAAAGGCGCGCGGCGATGGCGTCGGGTGTCAGCGTGTCGAGCGTAGCCAAGATCCTAGAAGCGCAGGTTGACCGTGCCGAACACGGTACGGCCGGCCGCGATCGCGGCATAGTGGCTGGTGAAGGTCTGCGAGAAATAGGTCTTGTTGGTGACGTTCTGCGCGTTGACGCTCAGGTCGACATTGTCGGTCAGCTTGTAGCTGGCGCGCGCATCGAACCGCCAATAGTCGGGGATGCTTCGCGTCAGCACTTTGGTCGCCGGCGTGACGGTGACGATACCGGCCGCAGTCTGCGTCGCGGTGCGGTTGTCGGCATAGCCGCCTATCTGCTCGTCCATGTAGAGCGCCGTACCGCCGATCTGCAGCCGCTTGGTGACGTCCAGGTTGGTCGTCGCGGTGAAGCTGTTCCGCGCGGTCTGCGGGACCTGCTTGCCGGTGTTGACCGACACCACGCCGATCGTTCGCGCCGGCTGGATCACCGTGGTCACGCCGCCGACGGTCTGGCTGATCGCCGCGGCGGTCAGCGTCGTGGAGCCGCCGTCGCGGATCTTCGGGTTCAAATGCGTGAAGCCGCCGAACACCGTCCAGCCGGGCAGGATCGTCCCGCTGACGTTGAATTCGACCCCGCGGATCCGCGTCTCGCCGATGAACGCCGCGGTGTTGTTGTCGTCGAGCACACGGGCGTTGGCGATATCGGTCTGGAACACCGCGGCCCCCAGCTGCAAACGCTCGCCGAACAGGCTGGCCTTGGCGCCGAGCTCGTAGCTTTTGGTCTTCTGCGGACGCAGCAGGTTCAGCACCGCAGCGGTGATCGCATTGTCCTCGCGGCCCTCGCCCAGCAGGCTGTTCGGTGGTGTCGCGGCGGTCGCATAGCTGCCGTACAGGCTGGTCTCCGCGGTCGGCTTGAACACCAGCCCGGCCTGCCAGTTGAACAGATTGTCGATTCGCGTGATCGGCACCTGCGTCGCGCCCGCCAGGATCGTCGTGGTCCGGAACCGGTCGTAGCGCGCGCCGACGTTGAGGATCAGTTCGGGCAGCAGCGTGATCGAATCGAACGCGTACAGCGCGCGGGTATGCGCGTCGTTCTGGGTCTCGCCGGTGTTGCCGATCTTGACGATCGGCGTCGCCACCGTCGAAGTGTCGCTGGCGTAGTTGACCCACGGATCGTTCGGGTTCGGGTTGAACAGGCTGGTGCAGTAATAGCGCGCGATCGTCGAGGCGTTGCAGCGCGGTGAGACCGTCGATCCGCTCGCCGAGACCAGCGTACCGCGTCGGGTCTGCTCCCACGAGACTTCGGTGCCGGCGGCGAAGCTGTGCTTGATGCCGCCGGTCGCAAACGTGCCGAACAGGTCGGTCTGGTCGACGATGCTCTCGCTGTGGCCATAGCGCGTGTTGCCGCGCCGCCAGACATAGCCGCCGGTCAGCACGTCGCCTCGCGCGCCCGCCGCACCCGTGGTCGGGTTGGTCGCCGCGGTGCCATAGACGTTGCCCTGGCTGTCGTCTGGCAGCAGGAAAATATACTCCTGGCTGCTGTAGGTGTAGCGCGCGGTGTTCCGCAGCGTGATGCCGCCGAAGTCGTGCTCGACGCGGATCGTCGCCTGGTTGGTCGTGGCATCGCGGTAATCGCGATCGACCAGGCCGTAGAAGTTCTTCCGCGAGACATAGCCGGTCTGGCCGCCCGCGGTGGTCACATTGCCAAGCGCGGGCTGCGTCGAGACGTTGCCGGTGCCGGGGTGATTGCCGATCGTGTAGAGGTACGGGATGCCGCTGTCGGGCAGTTCGCTGCTCTCGAGGTGATAGAAGCTCGCGGTCAGCCGGGTCGGCGTGCCGAGCCCGATCGCGAACGACGGTGCCACGCCCCAGCGCTTCGACCAGATCGCATCGCGTCCGGCAACGTCCTGGTCGTGCCACACCCCTTCGATGCGGAACGCGGCGGTATCCGACACCTGCAAATTGAGGTCGGCGCTGACCCGCTTGTAGTCGGCCTCGCCATAGCTCGCGCTGGCGGACCCGCGGGTCTCGAGCTGCGGCAGTTTCGAGATGATGTTGATCGTGCCGCCCGCCGATCCGCGGCCGCCGAGCGTCGAATCCGATCCGCGGACGATCTGGACGGCGTCGACCGCGAACACTTCGCGGGTCTGCGCGGCAAGATCGCGGACGCCGTCGACATAGATGCTGCCCTGGCTGTCGAAGCCGCGGATGAACGGCCGGTCGCCGATCGGGTTGCCGCCTTCGGCCGCGCCAAAAGTGATGCCGGGCACGGTGCGCAGCGCGTCGGCCAGGCTGTTCGATCCGGTCTGCTCGATCACTTCCTTGGGCAGCACGATCACCGATCGCGGCGTGTTGACCAGCGGCGCGACCATCTTGGGGTTCGCATCCTGCGTTTGGCGCTGGCCGTTGACGAGAACCTCGTCGCCGCGCTGCAGTTCGGCATCGGCGAGCGGCGGGCGCTTGTCGTCGGCGGCATAGGCGGGAGCGGTGGCGAACGCACCGACGCAGGAAAGAGCTAGGAATGCGGTGCCCGCGATCGGACGCGGTGTAACGGAAGACATGTAGCAGAAACCCCTTTTGCTAAAGGTTCCGCTATTGAGAGTCGTTCGCACTGTCAACGCTAATGATAGCGATTCGCACTAACTCTGCACGAACAGCCAGGTCCTGATTGCGCTCGCGAGATTGGGGGGCGCGGTGCCGACGATCCGCACCGCATCGATCTCGGCGACCAGCGCGGACAGCGGCAGCGTGCGCTCAACCGCTGCGGCTTCCAGTGCCTGCCAGAACACGGGTTCCAGGCTGATCGAGGTCTGGTGGCCGGCGATGGTGACGGACCGTTTCACCGGCCCCTGGAAACCGCCGGCGGGCGCGGTGATCATGCCGCCGTCATTCGGTGTCGAACAGCGCCGCCAGCTGCTCGATGAGGGTACCGCCCAGCTGCTCGACATCCATGATCGTCACCGCCCGCGCATAGTAGCGCGTGACGTCGTGCCCGATCCCGATAGCCGACAGTTCGACCGGCGACTTGGTCTCGATCCAACCGATCACCTGGCGCAGATGGCGCTCCAGATAGCTCCCGGAATTGACGCTGAGCGTCGAATCATCGACCGGCGCGCCGTCGCTAATCACCATCAGGATGCGACGCTCCTCGGGCCGCGCCATCAGCCGGCTATGCGCCCAGATCAGCGCCTCGCCGTCGATATTCTCCTTCAGCAACCCCTCGCGCATCATCAGCCCGAGCGAGTTGCGCGCCCGCCGCCAGGGTTCGTCGGCGCGCTTGTAGACGATGTGGCGCAGGTCGTTGAGCCGTCCCGGCTGCGGCGGACGTCCGGCGGCAAGCCAGGTCTCGCGGCTCTGGCCACCCTTCCACGCGCGCGTCGTGAAGCCGAGGATCTCGGTCTTGACCCCGCAGCGTTCCAGCGTGCGCGCGAGGATATCCGCGCTGATCGCCGCGATCGAGATTGGGCGGCCGCGCATCGACCCCGAATTGTCGATCAGCAACGTCACCACGGTGTCGCGGAAATCGGTCTCGCGCTCGGCCTTGTAGCTTAGCGACAGCGTCGGGTTGACGACGATCCGCGCCAGCCGCGCGGCGTCGAGGATGCCCTCTTCCTGATCGAAATCCCATGACCGCGACTGCTGCGCCATCAACCGGCGCTGCAGCCGGTTGGCAAGTTTCGACACCGCGCTCTGCAGGTGGACCAGCTGCTGGTCGAGATAGCCGCGCAACCGCGCCAGTTCGTCCGCGTCGCACAGGTCGGTGGCGGCGATCGTCTCGTCGAACTGCGTCGTCCACGGCTTGTAGTCGAACGCGGTCGACATATCGGCGGGCGGACGGTTGGGACGGACCGGCTGCATGCCTTCCTCGCCGTCGTCGCCCGGTTCGCCGTCGGCCTCGTCCATCGAATCCTCGCTGGATTCCTGGCCGTCGCTGTCCTCGTTCTGCTGCTCCGACTGTTCGCCGCGCGCCTCGACCTCGCCCTGGCCCTGATCGCCCTGGTCGTCGCCTTCTTCGCCCTCGTCCTGCTGCTGCTCGTCGGTGCCCTCGTCCTCGGAGCCGCCTTCGTCGCTCTCTTCCGGAACCTGCTCGCCCTGGACCAGCTCCAGCTCCTCGAGCATCTTCCGCGCCAGGCCCTGGAACGCCTTCTGATCGTCGAGCGCGAACGCCAGTGCATCGAGATCGGTCTTCGCCTCGACCCACTCGCGCACCAGCGCGAGGCCCGGCGCGGCGATCCCCGGGGGCGCCTGCCCCGTCAGCTTCTCGCGCACCAGCAGGCCAAGCGCGGTCGACAACGGCACTTCCGCCTGGTTGCGCGCGCGCGTGATCGGGTCGGCGCGCAACCGCATGTCGAGCGCCATCGTCAGATTGTCGGTGATCCCCGCATAGCCGCGCCCGCCCAGCGCCTCGATCCGCGCGGTCTCGACCGCATCGAACACAGCGCGCGCAACCGCTTCCGCCGGCGCAGCGCGCGCGTGCATCGCGATGTCGTGATGCTTCAGCCGCAGCGCAAAGCCGTCCGCGAACCCGCGCGCCTCCGCGACCTGTTCCGCGGGCAGCGCACGCCCCGGCATCGGCACCTTGATGTGCTTGCCCGACTGCACCGGCGCATCGGCGGTATAGGCGAGCTCGACCTCGGGCTCCTCCGAAATCGCACGCGCCGTACCCGCGAGCACGGCCTTGAAGCGATCGAGCGGGGTTTCGTTGGCCAAGGCCTATGCCTTCCCGACGACGCTCTCCGGCAGGTCCTTGCCGAACACCCGCTGGTAATATTCCGCGACCAGGCTGCGTTCGGCCTCGTCGCACTTGTTGAGGAACGACAGCCGGAACGCGAAGCCGACATCGCCGAAGATCAGCGCGTTCTGCGCCCAGGTGATCACGGTGCGCGGGCTCATCACGGTCGAGATGTCGCCGTTGACGAAGCCCTTGCGGGTCATGTCGGCGACGCGGACCATGTTCTCGACGGTCTTCTTGCCCTCGGGCTTGTCGTATTCGCCCGACTTGGCGAGCACGATCCGCGCCTCGACCGCAGCGGGGAGGTAGTTGAGCGTCACGACGATGTTCCAGCGGTCCATCTGGCCCTGGTTGATCTGCTGCGTGCCATGATACAGCCCGCTGGTATCGCCCAAGCCCACTGTGTTGGCGGTCGCGAACAGCCGGAACCATGGGTTGGGGCGGATCACGCGGTTCTGGTCGAGCAGCGTCAGCTTGCCCTCGGCTTCCAGCACGCGCTGGATCACGAACATCACGTCGGGCCGGCCCGCGTCATATTCGTCGAACACCAGAGCGGTCGGGGTCTGCAGTGCCCAGGGCAACAGGCCTTCGCGGAACTCGGTGATCTGCTGGCCGTCCTTCAGCACGATCGCGTCGCGCCCGATCAGGTCGATGCGGCTGATATGCGCGTCGAGGTTGATCCGGATCGACGGCCATTTCAGCCGCGCCGCGACCTGTTCGATATGCGTCGACTTGCCGGTGCCGTGATAGCCCTGGACCATCACGCGGCGGTTGAAGGCGAACCCCGCCAGCACCGCCAGCGTGGTATCGGCATCGAAGACGTACGCCGGATCGAGATCGGGGACGCGTTCGTCGGCTTCGGAGAAGGCCGGAACCTCCATGTCGGAATCGATCCCGAACATCTCACGCACCTTCACCATACGGTCGGGGGCGTCGAGGATCGTCGTCTCGCGGCTATCGGGCTGGGTATTCGGAATATCGGTCATGTATGCCTCGTGTTCCCGACTGCTCTAGGCCAAGCGCGGGGCGTTACTCAACCGCGACCTGCGCCGGGAACGAGAAGAGTGTGACGAACCGCTCGGCAAGCGGGTCGGTTCCCGCCATTGCCGCGACTCGTTTTGATAAGTCGCGGGTTCGTGCCAGACTGCGGACTCGAAGGAGCCAAGCCATGGCCAAGTCGATCTTCGTGAACCTGCCGGTTGCCCACGTGCCGTCTTCGACCGCGTTCTACGAGGCGATCGGCATGACCAAGGATACGCGCTTCTCGAACGACCAGGCCTCGGCGATGCTGTGGTCCGATACGATCAGCTTCATGCTGCTGTCGCGCGATTTCTATGCGAGCTTCACGCCGAAGCCGATCGCCGACGCACTGACCACCAGCGCGGTCCTGCTGGCGCTGTCGCTGGACAGTCGCGAGGAGGTCGATGCGATAACCGAGGCCGCGATCGCGGCGGGTGGGCGCGAGGCGCATGAGGCGGAGGACCGGGGCTTCATGTATTCCCGCGCGTTCGAGGATCTGGACGGAAACGGCTTCGGCCCGTTCTACATGGACATGGCCGCCGCTCAGACTGCGATGACACCGGGAGAACCGGCGTGACATCGCTCGGCATGCCGATATGGTACGAATTGACGACCGCGGATCCCGCGGCTGCCGAACGCTTCTACGGCGCGGTGGTCGGGTGGACGCCCGGTTCGTTCGACGGCGGCGACGGCTATACGCTGTGGAATGCCGATGACGGTGCCGCGGTCGGCGGGATGCAGTCCTTGGCCGACGCCAGCCCGACCGGCCCCGCCTGGCTCGCCTATTTCCACGTCGCCGATGTCGATGCGGCGATCACGCTGATCGAGGCGGCGGGAGGCGCGGTCCATGCCCCGCCGCAGGACGTCGTCGGCGCCGGCCGCGTCGCGATGGTCGCCGATCCGCAGGGCGTGCCGTTCTACGTGATGACGCCGGCCTCCGGCGAACCCGGGGTCAGCACCAGCTTCTCGCCGACCCTGCCGCAACGCTGCGCGTGGAACGAACTGGTGACGACCGACCAGGCCGCCGCGCTGCCGTTCTACGCCACGTTGCTCGGCTGGACCTCGACCGAGGTGATGTCGATGGGGCCGATGGGCGACTATAGTTTCGTCGACTGCGGCGCGGTTCGCATGGGCGCGATGATGAACCGGGAGTCGCCCGACCATCCGACCGGCTGGCGCTTCTATTTCCACGTCCCCGACGTCGATGCCGCGGCGGCGGCGATCGACAGCGGCGGCGGCCGGATCGTGATGGGCCCTATGGACGTGCCGGGCGGGCAGCGCATCGTCATGGCCCGCGACCCGCAGGACGTGCCGTTCGGCCTAGTGTCCGGCGAACCGGCGTGAGACCGCCCCTCCGCTAGTCGACCTTGTACAGCCGCAACGGCGACTTTGCCGGCAGCGGCAGCGGGGTCAGCCACGCCGGGACCTCGTTGCGCGACATCTGCGCATAGAACCCGTTCGGGCCGCGCGACTTGTAGTTGGTCGATTCGGCGGCGTTCGGGCACAGCAGCAGCATCGTCGCGCCGTGGCGCTTGATGATCGCATGCGCGCGGTCGGTCGGACCGTCGAAGGCGTGCTGGACGTCCAGGATCGCATCGCCGTTGCGGTGGTACGGCCCCGCGATCGCATCGTGATGCGTGATCGTGATCAGCCGCGGGCCCATGTCGACGAAGGTGAAGATCGTCTGCGCAGGGTAGCGGTTGAGCTGCGCCAGCACCGTCGTGCGCAGGCAGTTGCCGGTCGCGGCGTTGACGCGCTTCTCGTAAGGCTTGGGCCGGTCGATCGGGAAATACTGGATCGCCAGCCCCGCAAACAAACCCGAGACGATCAGGAACCCCGCGACCGTCCCGAACACCCGCACCGGCAACAGCCGATGATGGAGCAGCCACGGCAGCAGCAGCCAGCCGAGCGCGGTCGCACCCGATACCGCCAGCAGCTGTGCGGCGGGCGCGGCGCGGACCTGCCACAACAGCATCGCCCCCGCGAACGCAGTGAACAGCGCGACGCACACCCAGCCGAGGGCGATCGGCTCGCGCCGTGCCCGCCAAGTCGCGACGATCGCGCCGATCAGCCCGATGATCGGCAGCGTCGCCATCGCGAACCCGGTGCGGAAGGCGTGCTTGTAGATCGGCTTGGCCTCGCGGACATTGTCGAGCCAGTTGTGCGCCAGCTCGGGCGAGACCTGTTCGGGGCGGCCCAGGCACTGCGGGAACATCACCGCGAACCCGACCGCGATCGCCGCGCCGGCGGCAACCGCCAGCGCCAGCCGCGCGCCACGCGATTCGGGCCCGAACCGCCCGAGCAGGAACAGCAGCAGTCCGGCCGCGATCATCACGCTCAGCCACACCGGGGTCAGCGCATCGCAACGCATCACCTGGTTGGCGTTCGACGCGAACACCGCGAAGCCGAGCGCGCTGCCGCCGCCAAGGCTCAGTGCATAGACCATCAACCGGTCCGCCTCGCCGCGGTCCCAGACCCAGCGCAGCGCCAGGATCGCGCCCGCCATCGCCGCATAGGGCAGCAGTTCGAGCCCGATCGTCAGCGACACCGCGCTTGCGATCCCGACCAGCGCACCGCCGCGCAACGCCTTGGGATCGCACAACCCCGCGACCGTCAGGCTCAACATCGCCAGCTGCCAGCCATGATGATCGATCCGCATCGGCGCGAACATCAGCTGGGTCGCGGTCGCGCCGGTCAGGAAGATCAGCCCGAGCGGCCAGGCATAGGGGCTGACCAGCCGTCGCACCGTCGCCGCGGTGCCCAGCATCGTGATCGACAGCGGCAGGATCGGCGCGATCCCGCACGCCAGCCGCTCGGCCCAGCTGTTGCTGGTGAACAGCCGGAAAAACAGGATCAGCCCGGCGATCGGCAGGTCGACCAGCCGGCTCCAATGGATATTGAAGCCCAGCGGCGGGTTCAGCCGATAGTTGCGCAGGTCGTACCAGCCCTGCCCGTCGAGCAGCGCGCGGACCTGCATCAACCGCATGTTGTCGTCGGTATCGCCCAGCGACAGCCAGCGGATCTGGCCCCAGCGATCGACCAGCATCCACGCCGCGATCACCAGCCACGCGACCAGCGTAAGCGCCACCCAATGGCGGTCGAGTTCGTCACGCAGACGCGACGGTACGATTTCGTCGCGTAGACGCGACGGCGCCGCGTCATCCGTCATCGGGGCCTGATCCAAAATGCTTTCCTCCGGGCCGCACGCACTCTAGACGCGCGGAGCTTTCCCCCGCTCTATCGACGCGGGATTAAAGAACAAGGCGGGCATGCAGGCGATACGGCGACAGATGGAACAGATGCAGGCCAGCGGCCTGCTCGGCCAGCTCGTGCGCTTCGGGATCGCCGGCGGACTGTCGAGCCTAGTCTATTCGCTGGTCTACCTGCCGCTGACCGCGTTCGTGTTCCCGCAGCGGCTCGCGGTCGCCGCGGTGCCGTTCGCGTTCGCGGTCGCGGTGACGTTCGGCTATGTCGCGCACAGCCGCTGGAGCTTCCAGGGTGCCGAGGACGGCGGCGCCAGCCAGCGCGTCAAATTCGTGATCGTGCAGGCCGCTGGGCTCTCGCTCAATGCCGCGATCACCTGGGTCGGTACCGCGCTGCTCCATCTGCACCCCTGGGTTCCGCTCGTCCCGGCCATCTTCCTGGCGGCGATCGTCTCCTTCGTGCTCAACCGTTTCTGGGTATTCCACTGATATGGCCAATCGCTGATGGACCGCATCGTCTACGACCGCATGGCCGCGCATGATTCCACGCACTGGTGGTACCGCGCGCGCCGCGACATCCTCGCCGATTACCTGACGCGCTACGCCGCGCTGCCGTCGCCTGCGCGGATCCTCGAGATCGGCTGCGGCACCGGGCACAATCTGCCGATGCTGGCCGGGTTCGGCGAGGTCGACGCGATCGAGATCGACCCCGCCGCGCGCGAGATCGCCAGCGAGCGGCTCGGCAAGCCGGTCGGCGACGCCCCCCTGCCCGAACTGACCGGCGTGCCGCGCGGCCATTACGACCTGATCGCGGTGCTCGACGTCGTCGAACATATCGAGGACGACGTCGCCGCGCTCGCTGCGATGCGCGCATGCCTGGCCCCCGGCGGCAAGATCCTGATCGCGGTCCCGGCGCACCAGTGGATGTGGAGCGCACACGACACCGTGAACCACCATCACCGCCGCTATTCGAAGGCGACGCTGAAGGCGGCGATTGAGCAGGCGGGGCTGAAGACCGAGAAGCTCGGCTATTTCAACTCGCTACTGTTCCCGCTGGCCGCCGCGGCGCGCATTGCCGGACGGATGAGCGGCCGCGACGACAGCGACGATTCGCCGCCGCCGGGGCCGGTCAACGCGCTGTTCGAACGGATATTCCGCCTCGAACGCCACCTCGTCGGCCGCGTGCCGATGACGCCGGGCGTGTCGATCGTGACCTTGGCCAAGCCATGACGGAGGCCATGAACAACCGCGTCACGATCAGCCGAATCGGCCATGTCGCCGACGTCCGGCTCAACCGCGCCGACAAGATGAACGCGATCGACCCGGCGATGTTCGACGGCATCGCTGCAGCGATCGACCAACTGGCGGCGATGGACGACATCCGCGCAGTCGTGCTGTCGGGCGAGGGCCGCGCGTTCTGCGCCGGGCTCGACATGGCGTCGATGGCCGACGTCGGCGCCGGGCTCGACATCGATACCCGCACCCACGGGCTGGCGAACGGACCGCAGCAGGTCGCGTGGGGCTGGCGGACGCTGCCGATGCCGGTGATCGCCGCGGTCCACGGCGTCGCGTTCGGCGGCGGGTTCCAGATCATCTCGGGCGCCGATATCCGCATCGCGCGCGCCGATGCCCGCTTCGCGATCCGCGAGGCACATTGGGGGCTGGTGCCCGACATGGCCGGCATCGCGCTGTGGCGGACGCTGGCGCGCGACGACGTGCTCCGCGAGCTGACCTATACCGCGCGCGAGTTCGACGGGACCGAAGCGTTGGCGCTGGGCTTCGTGACGCGGCTCGCCGACGATCCGCTCGCCGCGGCGATGACGCTGGCCCACGAGATCGCAGTGAAGAACCCGGATGCGATCCGCGGGTCGAAGCGGCTCTACAACCTCGCCGCCGATGAAGACGCCGCCGCCGTCCTGCTGGCGGAAAGCGCGGAGCAGGCGAAGATCCTCCGCACCCCCAACCAGGCCGAACAGGTCCGCGCGAACATCGAGAAGCGCGCGGCCATTTTCACCGACTAGGGGCGGTCATAGGGCACGAACGAGCGCAGGCGGCAGATCCCCGACGGGATCGACAGCCCCGGCGTCACCGTGCGGAACAGGTCGTTGCGACAGACCCGCGATCCATGGACCTCGACGATCAGCGTATCGTTGGGCCGCAGCGACGGGCATTCGCCGACCGGCCCGGTGACCCAGATGCGCTTGCCCGACTGGCGATACAGGATGGTGTGCGCATCGACGATGTCGGGACCGTTGATCCGCGATAGATCGACGCAGTCGACCGGTGGCCCTGCGATACGCCCGGCAAGCGGATCCGACCGCCCCGCCATCAGGGTCATCGCCAGTGCCGTGAGCGTGATCATCCGCATGCGTATCGCTCCTCGATAGTCGCTTACCCGCGAAACGAATCCTTGGCCTGTCGCCGCTCCCCCAGTTCCTCCGCCGACGTCGCGCGCAGGAAGGGGTTGGTGGCGCGTTCCAGCCCGATACTGGTCGGCACCGTCGCCTCGCCGCGCGCCCGCAGCGCGTCGACCTCGACCATCCGCGCCTTGATCGCCGCATTGTCCGGCTCCGCGACCAGCGCATAGCGGCCGTTGCTCTGGGTGTATTCGTGACCGCAATAGACCTGCGTGTCGTCGGGCAGCGTCGCGTACCGCTGCATGTTGGCGAACATCTCGGCCGGCGTGCCCTCGAACAGCCGCCCACACCCCATCGCGAACAACGTGTCGCCGGTGAAGATCGCGGCATCGTCCACAAAATGGAACGCGATGTGCCCGGCGGTGTGGCCGGGCACGGCCATCACGGTCGCGACATGCTCACCCAGCCGGACGGTATCGCCCTCGCCGACGCCGGTATCAAGCGTCGGGATCTTCGCCGCCTCCGCCGCAGGGCCGGTGACGGTCGCGCCCTGCGCCTTCATCGCTTCGTTGCCGCCGGTGTGATCGCCGTGCCAGTGCGTCGTCCACACCTGACCGATCCGCCAGCCGCGAGCCTCGGCGGCGGCGATCACCGGCGCCGCCTCGCCCGGGTCCACCGCGACGGTCTCGCCGCTCGCCGTGTCATGGACGAGCCAGGCGTAATTGTCGGAGAGGACGGGGACCCGGACGATCTCCAGCATCACCAGTGACCGGTGTTGGGCATCGACACCCACGGCTCGGCGGGGTCGAGGACACCGTCCTGCAGCAGCTCGATCGAGATGTTGTCGGGTGTCCGCACGAACGCCATGTGGCCGTCGCGCGGCGGGCGGTTGATCGTCACGCCGGCATCCATCAGCCGCTGGCAGGTCTCGTAGATATCGTCGACGCGGTAGGCGAGGTGACCGAAATTGCGGCCTTCGCCATACTCTTCCGGGTCCCAGTTATAGGTCAGTTCCACCTCGGCATTGGCGCGTTCGCCGGGGGCGTTGAGATCCTCGGGCGTGGCGAGGAAGATCAGCGTGAAGCGCCCCTTCTCGCTCTCCAGCCGGCGAACCTCCTTCAGCCCGAGCAGCTCGAAGAAGCGGATCGTCGCATCCGGATCGGCGACGCGGATCATGGTGTGGAGGTATTTCATGCGGTGTCCTAGATCAATAAAGCGTTGGCCTAGCAATCCCCGTCACCCCGGACTTGTTCCGGGGGCACCTGATCCTCCCCTTGCAGGGGAGGTGGCAGCCCGCAGGGCTGACGGAGGGGTATCGCCCTCTCGACAGCAAGTCACCCCTCCGTCTGGCTGCGCCAGCCACCTCCCCTTGCAGGGGAGGATTGTCCTCAAGGTTTCGCGTCGAACTGCTTCAGCGCGACGACCGCGCTCTTCCCCGCGTCGCTCATCGGCGCCAGCCGCGCAGCCTGCGCCCACGCCGACCTTGCCGCAGCCTCGTCCCCGGCAAGCGCGGCGATATTCCCCGCCTCCAGCTGCACCGCGGCATCGTCCGACGATCGCTTCAGCGCCTCGCCGATATCGGTCTTCGCGCGCCGCGGATCGCCCGCGCGCCGCGCCAGCGTCGCCGACAACAGCCACGCCAGTGGATCGTCGCTCGCAGTGGTCAGCGCCAGATCGATATCCGCGCGTGCCGCCTCCAGGTCGCCGCCCGCCACCAGCGCACGGGCATGGTCGAGCTGCGCCTCACCGAGCGCGAGCCCGCTCAGCGTCCCCGTCGTCAGCGCCGAATCGAGCGCGGTGCGCGCCTTGGTCGCATCGCCGGCGGCAAGCCAGGCGTTACCGGCCTGCGCCCAATAACTCGCGCTGCGTTCGTTCCGCGCGACCTGCGCAGCACGCGCCGCCGCCTCGAATTCCGCCGCGGCGCCCGCCCAGTTCTTCTGCGTCGCGAACGCCAGCCCGGCACAAGCGCGCGCATAATGGCCGCCACCCGAAGCCTGCCACCGCCCCGCTTCGGTGCGCGCCGCGCCCGGATCGCGCTCGGCCAGCGACGCGCATCGATCGAACCGATCCGTGCGGGAATCGGCGGGACCGGCCTGTGCGGCGGTTGCGGCGGCGAGAAGCAGCAGGATCATAGCGCGGCAATCACATCCTCGACCGCGCGGATGATCAGCGCGATATGGGGATCGCGCGACAGGCGGTGGTCGCCGTCCTTGACCAGCCATGTCTGCACATCGGCTGAACGCAGCAGCTCGGCGAGCCGCGCGGTGCGCGCCCACGGCACATCGGGATCGCGCTGGCCCTGCACCAGCCGGACCGGACAGGTCACCGCGATCTCGCCGAACATCAACCGGTTCGCCTCGCCCGACGACCAGAAGGCGCGGGTGTAGACGACCGGCTTCGGCCCGTATTTGCTGACCCGTTCGAGCCGCCCGGCGCTCAGCAGCGTCATCTTCTCGTCGGTGGTGAAGCCCCAGTCGGTGAAGTCGGGCGCCGGCGCGATCCCGACCAGCCCGGCGACCTTGTCCGGGTGCGCCTTGGCGATCAGCAGCGCCAGCCACCCGCCCATCGACGATCCGACCAGCAACGCGGGCCCCTCGACCAGCGCGTCGATCATCGTCAGCGCATCGTCGCGCCAGTCGGCTAGCGTCTGGTCCTCGAACGCGCCCTCGCTGCGGCCGCAGCCGCCATAGTCGAAGCGCAGATACGCGCGCCCCTGCGCCTTCGCCCAGGCCTCCAGCGCGACCGCCTTGGTCCCGGTCATGTCGGAGCCATAGCCGGACAGGAAGACGATCGCAGGACCGGTCCCGGGGGTGTGGTGATAGGCCAGGCTCGGGCGCGGTTTGGGCTGGGTATCAGTCGGGGTATCGGTCATGCCGCGAGCCCTATCGTATTTCGCCTTCCATCGGGAAGGGCGATCGGGAACCGCGCTCGACCGTTGCCGCGGGGCCGTCGCGACCCTAGACGGTGGCGATGACCCGTCCCGCGCTGTCCGTCGTCGTCCCCTGCTACAACGAGGCTGCGTGCCTCGACCTGCTCCACGCCCGCATTTCCGGCGCGGCGAAGGCTGCGGTCGGGGAGGATTACGAGATCGTCTTCATCAACGACGGCTCGCGCGACGACAGCTGGGGCACGATGCAGCGCCTCGCCGCCGCCGACCCGCGGCTGGTCGCGATCAACCTGTCGCGCAACCACGGCCACCAGCTCGCGCTGACCGCGGGGCTCGACCTGTGCGCCGGCGACCAGATCCTGATCATCGACGCCGACCTCCAGGATCCGCCCGAACTGCTCAGCGACATGCGCGCGGCGATGGCGGCGCAGGAGGCCGACGTGGTCTATGCGGTGCGCCGCCAGCGTGCCGGCGAGACGCTGTTCAAGAAGGCGACGGCGGCAGCGTTCTATCGCCTGCTGACGCGGATGACCGAGACCCCGATCCCGCTCGACACCGGCGATTTCCGCCTGATGAGCCGGCGCGCGCTCGACGCGTTCCTCAGCCTGCCCGAACAGGCGCGGTTCATCCGCGGGATGGTGGCGTGGATCGGCTTCCGCCAGGTCCCATTCCCCTACGATCGCGCCGAACGGCATGCCGGCGAGACGAACTACCCGCTCGCCAAGATGATCCGGCTGGCATTCGACGCGGTCACCGGCTTCTCGACAGCGCCGCTCAGGTTCGCCAGCCATGTCGGCCTCGCGCTGACCGCCGCGTCGGTCTTGCTGCTGGTCTACATCGCGGTCGGCTTCCTCACGGGCAGCGCGGTGCAAGGCTGGACGTCGACGATGCTGGTGGTCGTGCTGCTGGGCGCGGTGCAGATGTTCGTGCTCGGGATGATCGGCGAATATCTCGGCCGCCTCTACGTCGAATCGAAGCGCCGCCCGCTATACATCGTCGCCGACGTCGCCGGCCCGATCCAGGGCAAGGCCACGCTCGGCTTCCGCGCCGCTCCGGCCGAGGTCGTCCGACTGCCCGACGGCGCCGCGGATATCCGCCGCCCATAACAAAAAAGCCCTGGCAGCGCGGACGCTACCAGGGCTTTTCATGGTGGGCGTGGCAAGGATTGAACTTGCGACCCCTGCGATGTCAACACAGTGCTCTACCACTGAGCTACACGCCCACGTCGCAGCGTCTCTAGCGTCGTTTGCGGAAACCGCAAGCGCTTCAGTGCACCCCCGACACATTATCCGTTTCGAACATCCGGTCGACTTCCATCACCAGGTCGCGGAGGTGGAACGGCTTGGACAGCACGCGCGCCTGCGGCATTGTGCGGCCGGCCTTCAGCGTGACCGCGGCGAACCCGGTGATGAACATCACGCGCAGGTCGGGGCACAGCTCGCCCGCGCGCTGCGCCAGTTCGATGCCGTCCATCTCGGGCATCACGATGTCGGTCAGCAGCAGGTCGAACCGCTCGGTCTCGAGGAACGGGATCGCCGCCGTGCCGCGGTCGACCGCGGTCACGGCATAGCCCGACCGCTGCAGCGCGCGGGTCAGATATTCGCGCATGACCTGGTCGTCTTCAGCCAGCAGAATTCGCAACATTTGGTTCGGATGCCCTATCGTTCGTGAACCCGGCATTAGCCGCAAAGCGGTTAAGATTTCCAGCGCATTGCCCTCGCCCATGGCACCGCCTAGCGTCCCCCGGTGACCCGGACACCCTCATTCACGCGCACCGGCGCGACCCCGCCGGCAAGCCCGGTGGTGATGTCGGTGCCGCATGCCGGGCGCGAGTATCCGCCGGCGCTGCGTCAGGCGCTGCGGGTGCCGATGGCGGCGGTGCTGCCGCTGGAGGACCGCCTTATCGACGCGGTCGCGCAGGCCGCGCGCACCGTCGAGACGATGCTCGTGCAGGACCGGGCGCGCGCGTGGATCGATCTCAACCGCGGCGAGGACGAACGCGACCCCAAGGTCGACGAGGGCGCCCGGCCGGTCGCCCTGGTGCACCAGTCGGCGAAGCTGCGCAGCGGGCTGGGGCTGGTGCCGCGGCGCGCCTCGAGCGCCGGCGACCTGTGGGGGCGGCGGTTCGCGGACAGCGACGTGACCCGCCGGATCGCCGAGGATCACCGGCCCTATCATGCCGCGCTGTCCGCGGCGCTGGCGGCGGCGCGAGCGCGGTTCGGGATCGCGGTGCTGCTCGACGTCCATTCGATGCCGCCGCTGGGCACGCCGGGCAGCGTCGCACGGATCGTGCTGGGCGATCGCTTCGGCCACACCGCCGATCCGCGCTTCGTCGCCTGCCTGGAAGCCGAGGGGGCAGCAGCAGGGCATGTCACCGCGCTCAACGCGCCCTATGCCGGCGGCCACATCCTCGAGCGCCACGCAAACCCCGCAGGCGGCATTCACGCGATCCAGCTGGAGTTCGACCGCTCGCTGTACCTCGACCCGCAGCTCGATGCGCCCGGCGCAGACTTTGCCGGGATCGCGGCGCTGCTGGGCCGCATGCTCTCCGCCCTTGCCGACGAAGCGCTCGGCACCCGCATCGCGGCGGCGGCGGAGTAGACCCAAAAAAAACCACCCCGTGCGGTATCGCACGGAGTGGCCAAGGTTCAGGGAGGAGACACACCTGAAAGGCGTGTCGTACGGCGCCGCGAAAGGGGGGGACACGATGCCGTACAAGAGCTAAATAGGCGAACGCGAATTTGGTTCAACCCTGTTGCTCAAAAGTCGCAAAAAAGTCAGCGGCGACGAACCACCGGCGCCATCCGGGCGAGGACAGTGTTGCGCAGGATCAGGTGATGGCGCAGCGCCGCGGCGACGTGGACCACCACCAGCGCGACCATCAGCCACCCCAGCACGCCGTGTGCGCTATGGCCGAACCCGCCCGCCGCCTTCGACACCGGCAGATACGGGATATCGAACAATCCGAACCAGTTGAGCGGCCCGCGCTTCTCCGAGCCCGACACCATCATCCAGCCTGTCAGCGGCATCGCCAGCAGCAGCGCATAGAACAGGAAATGGGTCGCATGGGCGACGCCCTTCTCCGCGGCCGGCAGCTCGGCGGGCAGCGGCGGGGCGGGATGCGACAACCGCCATGCGATCCGGCCGAGCGTCAGCACCAGCACGGTAATCCCGATCGCCTTGTGCGCGCCCATCCACGGACGCAGCGCGGGAAACGGATCGTGGAGGATGCCGACCGCCAGGTTGACGATCACCAGCAGCGCGATCGTCCAGTGCAGCCAGATCGCGACGGTGGAGTAACGGTCGGTGCGTTCGAATGCCGGCATGGTGCCTCCCTTATGTTCGGGAGGACGCTACACCGGTGCCATCGGGCTGGGTAGCCTTCGGAAATCCATTCGAAGGCGGGTACGATTTTGCTCGTCCCGCCTGCCCGCCACGCACACCGTCACCCCGGACTTGTTCCGGGGTCCAGGGTACCGCAAACTCGATACGTTCGGATTTGCGGTACCCTGGATGCCGGAACAAGTCCGGCATGACGGAAGATAGCGATTGAATTAAGCCGAGAAAGTCCAGTTAGCCGAGCTGCGGCTGCGGCGCCTTGCCCAGCTGGACCTGGCGCCCGAACAGGTCGCGCATCAGCGACAGCGAGAACAGGTGTGCGTACAGCAGCGGCAGCATCCCCGACTTGCTCATCTTGCGCAGCGTATCGCCGCGCGCATCCATCAGCTTTTCCTCGTTCACCATCTGGAAACCGCGATAGATGAACGGCTGGTCGGCGCCGTCGGGCTGGATGCTGACCTCGCCGTCCATCAGCAGGTCGAGCTCGCGCAGCTCCTTCATGAAGTTCTGGGTGCGCGCGCCGGCCTGTTCGAACGATTCGTTGAACGCCAGGATGTTCTTGGTCATCTCGGTCGGCTGGCCGTCCTCGAACAGCGCGTCGCCGTCCTCGAACTCGCCCAGCGCGTCGGAGGTCGGATCGAAGCACAGCGACAGCTCCTGCGCATCCGGGTGCAGCCGCGCCAGCATGTACGGATAGCGACGAACGTACGCGGGCACGTAGAAGGTGTTCTCGGTCAGCTTGCCGTCGTCGCCGACGAACACGTTGACGCCCTCGTTCAGGCCCATCAGCGCGAGCGGGATCGCGTCGTCGCCGATCGAGAACACGATCGGCATGTGACGCTGCACCAGCGGGAATTCGTCGACGGTGATCGGGATGGCATGCTGGCCGACCAGGAACGGCGCGCTGTCCTGCGTCCGGACCTTGTAGTTGGCGTGGGTGTCGCTCGAAAGCGGCTCAAGGCCGTTGTAGAAAAGCGGAAGCTGAGCAGCGCTGGCCATAAGTCTCTCCAAAGACGTCGATGAAGCCGCATGGTGCGGCCGATTGAAAGGGCGCCGCAACGCGCGGTCGATTGGCGCGAGGCTCTATGGTGCGGGCGCGTCCGGCGCAAGCGTAACGAGCTTGCCCGGATTGAGGATGCCGAGCGGATCGAACGCTGCCTTGATCGCGCGCAACGCCATCATCCGCGCCGGCGACGACAGCCGCTCCAGTTCGCCGCGTTTCATCTGGCCGATGCCATGCTCGGCCGAGATCGACCCGCCCGCCGCGACCACCAGGTCGTCGACGAACCGCGTGACGACCGGCGCATCCTCGCCGTACCAGCGGGCCGGACCGGTGCCGGGCGCGGCGCGGACGTGGAAATGGACGTTGCCGTCGCCGAGATGCCCGAACCCGCTGGCGCGTGTCCCGGGGAAGCGCGCCTCGCACGCGGCACTCGCCTCGATCATGAAGCGCGGCATCGCGTCGACCGGCACCGAGATGTCGTGCTGCGTCGCCGGACCCAGCGCGCGTTCCGACGCCGACAGCGAATCGCGGATTCGCCAGAACGCGTCGGCCTGCGCTTCGCTCGCGGCGATCACCGCGTCGGCGGCAAGGCCATCGGCGAGCGCGGCGCCGAGCAGCCGTTCGAGCAACGCCGCGGGTGGCTCGCCATCGGTCGTCGCCGCCGTCGCCTCGATCAGGACGTGCCACGGATGATCGCCCGCCAGCGGCGCGCGCGTCGCCGGGATATGCGCGATCACCGCCGCGAGCGATTCGGCCGGCAACAGCTCGAAGCTCTCGATCGCCTCGGTCGCTCCCTGCAGCCGGCGCAGCAGCCGCAGCGCGCTCGCCGGGCCATCGACCCCGACCCACGCCACCGCGCGCGCCGCAACCGCCGGCACCAGCCGCAGCGTCGCCGCAGTGACGATCGCCAGCGTCCCCTCCGACCCGATCAGCAACTGGTCCAGATCGTAACCGCGATTGTCCTTCTTCAGCGCCGACAGGCCGTCATGCACCGATCCGTCCACGAACACCGCCTCGATCCCCGCGACCAGCCCGCGCATCGTTCCGAACCGCAGCACCTGTGTGCCGCCCGCATTGGTCGACACCAGCCCGCCGATCGTCGCCGTGCCACGCGCGCCCAGCGTCAACGGGAAGCGCAGGCCCTGCGACTGTGCCGCCGCATCGAGATGGTCGAGGATCACGCCGGCCTCGGCCACCGCGAGCCCCGCGGCCGCATCGACGTCGCGAATACGGTTCATCCGCCGCATCGACAGCAGCATCGCGGTGCCGTCCGCAGGCGGCGTCGCGCCGCCGACCATCGACGTGTTCCCGCCCTGCGGCACCAGCGCGACGCCGTGCTCGGCCGCCGCCTGGACGATCGCGACCACATCGGCGGTCGATGTGGGCGAGAGCAAGACGGGCGTCTGCCCGTGATACCGCCCGCGCCAGTCGACCAGCCACGGCGCGATATCCGCGGCATCGGTGACGATCGCCTTGGCATCGAGCCGCGACGCCAGCGCGTCGAGCATGCGGGTCTGTTCGGGGGTCATGGCGATGCTCTTAATGCGCGCGGAACGGTAGCGATAGCATTCCGCCATCCGCCCCTTCCCCCTCCCCGTCATCCTGACGAAAGTCAGGATCCAGGGTCACAGGCGTTTCCGCTGCTTGGCTCTGGGTCCTGACTTTCGTCAGGATGACGAAGTTAAGGTAAAAGTTCGCCTGGCGTTCGACCGGCGCGCCTGACGCTGGCGTCATCGATGATTGATCCAGCGACACCCGCACCAGTACCGCGCACGGGCCCTTGCAACGTAGGAAATCCACGAGCAGCGTCCGCGGGCTCTTTCTCATGGCTCCCGCCGACGATGCGATACGAAACATAGCCCCTGCGCATGACTTTTGTGACTTTCCGCATGCCGACCGCTCGCAGTTCACCTCGCGTTCAACGAGCGCCCCTAACGCATGCGTCATCCATGCTTCATCCAGCCATCCCTGTTGCCCTGCTCGCGCTCGCCGTTCCGGCGGCTGCCATGGTCGGCGCCAACCGCGGCGGGGCGCAGGTCGCCCGGCTCTCGATCCATGAACGAATCATCGTCCGGGTACCGCGGATGTCGCACCAGCCCTCGGCCAGCAGCATCGCGAACGCGCCCGAGTTCAAGGAACACAAGGGTCCCAAATGCGTCGCGGTCGGCGACATCGCCGGCGCGGTGATGGGCAAGCCCGGCATCGTCGACCTGATGATGGAAAATGGTACCCAACTACGCGCAAGGCTCGAAAGCGCCTGCCGGCCGCTCGATTACTATTCCGGCTTCTATATCCGCCCTGCGGCCGACGGGCTGATCTGTCAGGATCGCGACGCGATCCGCATGCGATCGGGTGCGACCTGCGAGATCGAAGGGTTCAAGTCGCTGCGGATCAAGCGCTGAAGCGGCTCTTTACTCGGCCGAACCCCACGTTTCCTTGACATTTCGCGTCAAATCCGCGAGCGCCGACGGTCTCGGGGACCGCGCCTGCGCCCCCGTCGTTTATCCGGATATTACGCATGAGCCTGACTGCATGAGCTTCGCCGATCTCGGCCTATCCGACGAACTGCTGAAGGCGGTCACCGACTCCGGCTATACCGAGCCGACGCCGATCCAGGCCGGCGCGATCCCTTCGGTGCTGATGATGCGCGACATCATCGGCATCGCCCAGACCGGCACCGGCAAGACCGCGTCGTTCGTGCTGCCGATGATCGACATCCTGGCACACGGGCGCAGCCGCGCGCGGATGCCGCGGTCGCTCATCCTGGAGCCGACCCGCGAACTCGCCGCGCAGGTCGCGGAGAATTTCGAGAAATACGGCGTCAATTCGAACCTCTCGATGGCGCTGCTGATCGGCGGCGTATCGATGGGCGACCAGCTGGCCGCGCTCGAAAAGGGCGTCGACGTGCTGATCGCGACGCCGGGCCGGCTGATGGACCTGTTCGGGCGCGGCAAGATCCTGCTGACCGGCTGCTCGATGCTGGTGATCGACGAGGCCGACCGGATGCTCGACATGGGGTTCATCCCCGATATCGAGGAAATCTGCGCCAAGCTGCCCAAGACCCGCCAGACCCTGCTCTTCTCCGCGACGATGCCGCCGCCGATCAAGAAGCTGGCCGACAAGTTCCTGTCGAACCCCAAGACCATCGAGGTCTCGCGCCCGGCGTCGACCAACCTCAACATCAAGCAGTACCTCGTCACGGTCGCGAGCCAGTCCGCCAAGCGCGAGACGCTGCGCCGCCTGCTCGACCAGGCCGAAGTCACCAACGCGATCATCTTCTGCAACCGCAAGACTACGGTCCGCGATCTCAACAAGATCCTCAAGCAGGCGGGTCTGAAGTCGGGCGAGATCCACGGCGACATGGAGCAGCGCGAGCGCCTCGCCGAGCTGGAGCTGTTCAAGACCGGCGCGGTCAACGTGCTGGTGGCGTCGGACGTCGCCGCGCGCGGGCTCGACATCAAGGGCGTGTCGACCGTCATCAACTATGACGCGCCGTGGCACCCCGACGATTACGTCCACCGCATCGGCCGCACCGGTCGCGCCGGCGCAACCGGCACCGCCTATACCTTCGTCGCACCCGACGATGCCGAGAACATCCAGAACATCGAGAAGCTGACCGGTCAGACCATCGAGCGCCTTGGCACGGCCGCCCCGGCAGTACCGGTCGAAACCGCGGTCCCGGTCGAAGACGCCGAGCCGCCCCGCCGCGGCCGCACCCGTCGCGCGCCCCGTGCCGACACCGTCGCACCCGCGGTCGAGGCCGAAGTCCTCGCCGAGGTCGCCGTCGCCCCTGCCCGCACCGAACGCCCGCGTCGCGCCGAGCGTCCGCGCCGCGAAGAACCGGCCGCCGCCCCGCGCCGCGATCGTCCCGAGCCGGTGCGTGCAGAAACGCCAGTCGACTCGCGCCCGGCATCTCGCTCCGAGCCCCGTCGCGCCGAACCGCGCCGAGCCGAACCGAGCCGCGTCGAACCACGCCGGGATCGCCCGGTCGACGACGCGCCGGACAATGGCTGGAACGGTCCGGTCCCCGACTTCCTCAGCGCCATCATCGGAGGCTAACATGCCCGCATTCCGTTTCGCCGCCCTCGCGCTGGCCACCCTCGCGCTTGCCGCGCCGGTAGCGGCGAAGGTCGCAGCCCCCCGCGTCAGTGCTGCCAGCTTCACCAACCTCGCCAGCCCCCTGCCTCTTCCGTACGATGAGAAGGCGAACGCGGACGCGCAAGTCGCCGCCGCCCGCAACCGTGCGCTCAAGACGCACAAGCGACTGCTGATCGATCTCGGCGGCAACTGGTGCCTCGACTGCCGCCTGCTCGCCGGCACCATAGACCTGCCCGAGGTAAAGCGCTTCGTCGACGCGCACTTCGTCGTCGTCACGGTCGACATCGGCCGCTTCGACAAGAACGGCCAGATCGCCGCACGCTACGGCATCAAGGGCCGCTTGAAGGGTGTCCCCGCCGTGCTCGTCGTCGACCCGCGGACCAACAAGCTGCTCAACGCCGGGCATGAGACGGAACTGTCCGACGCCCGCTCGGCAGGCCCCCAAGCCCTCGCCGACTGGCTGGCCGGCTGGGCGGCCTGAACCGCCACACCACCCCGGCGAAGGCCGGGGCCCAAATGGGATAGCCTGAGCAACGTAGGTCAGCGGCAGTCGCAGCCGTCCCCCAATTGGGCCCCGGCCTTCGCCGGGGGGTAGGGTCGGTAGGTCTGCTATTCCTTCTTCGGTATCAGCGCATCGTCGATCGCCGCCGCCCGCACATACGCCTCTCGCTCCGCTAGCCGCGCACCATAATCAACGAACGCGTCGCGCTTCGGCATCCACCCGAACATCTGCCCCCACATCACCTGGCTGCCGACATAGACGTCGGCGGCCGTGAACCGGTCCCCCGCGATGAACGGATGCGCCGACACCGCGGCTTCGAGCGTATCGAGCATCGTGTCGAACGTCCCATAACCCACCATCCGCTGCTGGTCCTCGGTCGGCACCACACCCAGCGACTTGTTGGTCACCGCCGCCTCGACCGGCCCCGCCGCATAGAACAGCCAGCGATAGTAATCCGCGCGCTCGTCCGCGGTCGGCGCCAGCCCCGCATCGGGGAACGCCTCCGCCAGATACGCGCAGATCGCCGCGCCTTCGGTCACAACCTGCCCGTCATGAACGATCGCCGGCACCTTGCCCATCGGGTTGACCGCCAGATACTCGGCGGCCTTCATCGACGACGCATAGTCGAGCACCACCGTCTCGTACGGCGCGCCGACCTCCTCGAGCATCCAGCGCGCGATGCGCCCGCGCGACATAGGATTGGTGTAGAATGTCAGCGTCATCGGATCCCCCCTATGAACAGATGCGGAACATCTACCCGATCACGCCTACCGTCAAGCACGCTTAGACCAGCGCGGTCTCGAACAGCGCGAGCATCCGCCCCCACGCCTTGTCCGCCTGCGCCGCGTTGTAGACCCGGCTGTCGGGCGGGCACCAGCCATGCATCGTGCCCTGATAGACCTCGATCTCGGCGGGCAGCTTCGCCGCCGCGAACGCCGCCTTCAGCGTGTCCTTCTCGGTCGGCGATCGCGCGTCGTCGTTGGCGGCGATCGCGATCAGGTAGCGTGCCTTCATCTGCGGGATGCGCAGATGCGGGCTGTCGGGCTTGTCGGTGACCATCCCGCCGCCGTGGAAGGTCGCGCCCGCACGGATGCGGCCGGGCACCGCCGCCGCGGTCAGCATCACCATCGGGCCGCCCATGCAATAGCCGGTGGTCGCCATCCCGCGCTTGCGATCAACCTGCGGCTGCTTGTCGAGGAAGCCGGTGAAGGCAATGCCGTCCCGGACGGTACCGTCGGTGCTCAGCGCCGCACGGAACGGAGCAATGCGCGCCTTCACCTCGGGCTGGTCATAGGATTCGCCGGGCTTCAGGAACGGCGCCTTGGTCGAGCGGTAGAACTGGTTGACCACCAGCACCGCGTACCCAGACTGCGCGAGCCGGTCGGCCATCTGCCGGAACGCGGGGCGCAGGCCCATGATGTCGGGCCAGATCAGCACGCCGGGGTGCTTGCCGGTGGCGGGTGCGACGAAATAGGCGTCGGCCTTGCCGTCGGGCGTCGCGATCGTGACGTCGCGGCCGGCGATCGGCGCGGCGTTGGCGGGTGCCGGCAGCAGCATCGTGAGACCCGCGGCCCCGGTCATCATTCCGAACTGGCGGCGCGAGACTTCGCCCAGCAGCCGGTCGTTATCCTCGGTGGTATGATCGTCGCACATGCGCCTCTCCTGTCCAGGCGCGGAAGCTACATCAAGTCGCGCGCCACCACCACACGCCATCGACGGTGTCGCGCACCGCCCTGCCCTCGACCTCCAGCCGGCGCAGATGCGCGAGTGCCTCGCCGGTCGCCATGCCGAGCATCTCGGGTCCGATCGCGCGGCTGAACAATCGGCCGAAGCACTCGACCGCGCGCCGCGGCGCGACCAGGAACGCGGCCAGATCGTCGAGCCGTTCGCGATGTTCGCTATCCATCGCGTCCAGGCGCGCATGCAGTCCCGTGAAAGGATCGCCGTGCCCGGGCAGCACCAGCAGGTCGTCGGGCAGGCTTTTCAGCTTGGCGATCGACGCGAACCATTCGCCCAGCGGGTCGGCATTGGGCTCTGTGGCGGTCAACGACACGTTCGGACTGATCCGGGGCAGCACCTGGTCGCCCGCGATCAGCACGCCAGCGTCGGCATCGTACAGGCACGCGTGTTCCGGGCTGTGACCCGATCCCACCACCACGCGCCAGTCGCGCGCGCCGATCGTCAGCGTATCGCCGTCCGCGATCCGGGTGAAGCCGAGCGGTAGCGGCCGCGTGACGAGGCTGAACAGTCCCCAGCCCTGCATGCTGGCCTGCGCGACCTGCTGCTCGTCCCAGCCGGCTGCGCGCCAGAACCTGATCTGCTCCTCGGGCACGGTCCCGCTCGCATCGCCGAGCAGCATCCGTGCGGTCAGCCATTCGCCCCGCGTCATCACCAGCGGGCAGTGGTGGCGCGCGCACATCCACCCGGCGAGGCCGATATGGTCGGGGTGGAAATGCGTCCCGATCATCCGCGTCACGCGGACACCGGCGAGCGGCCCTGCGAACACTGCCTTCCACGCGTCGCGCGCGTGCGTCGTGTTCATGCCGGTATCGACCAGCGCGACACCACCATCGTCTTGCAGGACCCAGCAATTGACGTGTTTGAGCGGTCCCGGGACTTTCAGGCGCACCCAATCGATCCCCGGGGCGACGCGCATCGTGTCGCCGGCGCCGGGTTCGGTATCCCCGAACGGGTGGGTCAGCCCCTTGTGGGCGGTCGGTGCGCGGTCGGTGGATGCGGTGGCCATGCGTTGCAGCTAGCAACCGGCTGCGCCGCACGCCACCCGCCGATTGGATCGTCACCGCGACCGGCAGATATCGGTCACCCGGTCCGCCCTAAGTCCCGTCACCCCAGCGAAGGCTGGGGTCTCCCGCGGCGGCGTGGCGCGTTCGCCTCACGAGATCCCAGCCTTCGCTGGGATGACGACGGGGTTGTCGCGAAGCAACTCTCTCTTAGGCTCCTACGCTTGCGGGAGCCCCGAGGTCAGCGCTTGAACGGATCGTCGAACAGCGGCTTGACCGGGAGCACGCCGCCCTGCGCGACGAACTCGGCGTCCGCCGCAGCCTGAGCGCGCTCGCCGCGGAGCTGTTCGAGCAGCGCCTCGCGGTCGCCCTCCAGCCGGGTGTCGGTCGGCGCTTCCATGCCCGCCGCCTTCGCGGCCTTCGCCACTGCGGCGTCGAGCTCGCGCTGCGTCGTCAGGCCCAGCGTGACCGGGTCCTTCGGGGTGATGTTGGCGATGTTCCAGTGGCTGCGGTCGCGGATCGCGGCGATCGTCGTGCGAGTCGTGCCGATCAGCAGACCGATCGCACCATCGGTGATCTCGGGATGGTTGCGGATGATCCAGGAAATGCCGTCGGGCTTGTCTTGGCGCTTCGAGACCGGCGTGTAGCGCGGGCCCTTGGTGCGGCGGACCTGGTCTGGACCCTTGATCATCTTCAGGCGGTAATCGGGATCGGCCGATCCCTTGTCGATTTCTTCCTGCGTCACCTCGTGCGCGCGGACCGGGTCGCGCCCGGTCAGCTTAGTCGCGGCGGTGTCGTCGGCGATCGCCTGGACCTCGAGGATGTGCAGCCCGCAGAAATCGGCGATCTGCTCGAAGCTGAGCGCGGTATTGTCGACCATCCAGGAGGCGGTCGCGTGGGGCATGAGCGGCTGGGCCACGGCGTGAACTCCGTAAAAATAGAAAGGGCCGCCCCTTTCGGAGCGGCCTGACATGGCGGACGATGTACCGCGCGCTGGCCCGTCAAGCAAGCGACGCTTCTAGGCCGCGAGGGCGAGCGGTTGCAGCGGCACCAGCGCATGCAGGAACTGCCGGGCGCTGGTCGCCCAGCTGAACCGCCCGGCATAGGCCGCACACGTCACCCGGTCGCGCGTTAGGGCTGTAGCGATCGCTGCGGCCAGGTCCTCGTCCATCGCCCCGACCCGGTCGTCGAGCACGTCGATCGGCCCGGTCACCGGATAGGCAGCGACCGGTGTGCCGCACGCCAGCGCCTCGATCATCACCAGTCCGAAGGTGTCGGTTCGGCTGGGAAAGACCAGCACGTCGGCCGAGCGATAGGCCGCAGCGAGTTCGCAGCCCGCCCGCTGCCCGAGGAAATGGACCTCGGGGAAGCGCTTGGCGAGCGCGGCGCGCGCCGGGCCGTCGCCGACGACGACCTTGGTACCGGGATGCTCGCACGACAGGAACGCCTCGATATTCTTCTCGATCGCGACGCGGCCGACATAGAGCATCACCGGGCCGGGCAGGTCCGCGAATGCCGGATCGCGCGCGCCGTCGGTGCCGAACAGCGAGAAGTCGATGCCGCGGCCCCAGGCGCGGGCATGGTCGAGCCCGTGCGCCGCCAGTGTCGCCTCGACTGAGGGGGTCGACGCCAGGATCGCCTGCGCCGGCGCGTGGAACCAGCGAATATAGCGCCAGATCCATTCCGGGTTCGCGCCGGTGCGGGCGGCGATATAGTCGGGGAACTGGGTGTGATAGGCGGTCGTGAACGGGATCCCCCGCGCCAGGCACCAGGTGCGGGCAGCGAGGCAGACCGGCCCCTCGGTCGCCAGATGGATCGCATCCGCGCCGAACGCGGCGAGCATTCGCCCGACCGCCGCCGATCGCGCGAAGGCGAGCCGGATCTCGGGATAGGTCGGGCATGGCACCGACGCGAACCGTTCGGGCGAGAGCACCAGTACGATATGACCCATCGCCTCGAGCTCGGCGCGGACCGCCTGCAGGGTGCGGACGACGCCGTTGACTTGCGGGCTCCAGGCATCGGTGACGATCGCAATACGCATCGGTCTTCTCCCGTCAGGCGGCGATGGCGACGACGGTGTCGCGCGAGCGGGCGGCGATCTCGTCGCCCCAGTGCAGCAGCTCCATCCGGCCGTCGAAATGTTCGACCAGCGCGGTGCAGCTCTCGACCCAGTCGCCGTCGTTGAAATAGGCGACACCGGCGATGTCGCGCATCTCGGCAGTGTGGATGTGGCCGCACACCACGCCGTCGACGCCCTTCAGGCCAGCGGCATGCGCGACCACCGTCTCGAACTGCGAGATGAAGGCCACTGCATTCTTGACCTTCGCCTTGGCGTGCTTCGACAGCGACCAATAGGGCAGGTTCATCCGGCGGCGGGCGGCGTTTACCCAGCGGTTGACGCCCATCAGCACGGTGTAGGCGGCGTCGCCGACATGCGCGAGCCAACGATGCGCCAGCGTGATCGCGTCGAATTCGTCGCCGTGCAGCACCAGCAGCCGCCGACCGTCTGCGGTCTCGTGGATCGCGTTGCGCTGGATCGCGATGCCGCCGAAGTCGAGCCCGGTGAACTGGCGGAACACCTCGTCGTGATTGCCGGGGATATAGACGACGCGCGTGCCACGCTTGGCGCGCTTCAGCAGTCGCCAGACGACGTCGTTGTGCGCCGCCGGCCAATAGATCCGCTTCTTCAGCCGCCAGCCGTCGATCATGTCGCCGACCAGGAACATCGTCTCGCTGTCGACATGATCGAGGAAGTCGACCAGCATCTCGGCATTGCAGCCGCGCGTGCCGAGATGGACGTCGGAAATCCAGATCGTCCGAAACCGCCGCCGCTCGACGATCCGTTCGGGAATAGCCGGCCGCGAATGGATGAAATCGGCAATAGCGGTGATATCGGCGATCCCGCGATCGAACGGCAACTCGGCGGTCATGGGCAGCCCCCCAATGAAGTCCTGCCGATGCTATGCCCCAAGAGTGTTACACGGCTGTGGGATTTGGGTTACGGGACGAAGACCGTCCCGTTGGCGCCACTGCACTGCGTCGTGGTGCCGGCTGGACGGGCAGGTTGCGCGGCAGGACGTCGCGGCCATGACGATCGCCACTTTCCGTCGCTCCGGCACGTTACTATGCGGGGAGCGAGAGGATCCTGATGACTGCATGCACGTCCGAGCGGATGGCGATGACGCGATTGACCATCGACCTGGACGCCATCGTCCGCAACTACCGCCGCATCGTCGCGCTGGCGCCGGGCAGCGCGGTGGCGGCGGTCGTCAAGGCGAACGCCTATGGCCTCGGCGCAGCGCCGGTAGCGGCAGCACTGGCCGCGGCCGGCTGTCGGCATTTCTTCGTCGCGCATTTGTCCGAGGTCGCCGCGGTCCGCGACGCAGCGCCCGCGGGAACGCCGATCTATGTCCTCAACGGGCTAGCCGCGGGTGCCGAGGCCGAGTGCGCGGCGCTCGGCGCGATCCCGGTCCTCAACTCGCTGGTACAGCTCGCCGCCTGGTCCGCGCACGGCAAGCGCCCTGCGGTGCTGCAGGTCGATTCCGGGATGCAAAGGCTCGGCCTTTCGCCCCCGGAGGTCGAACGACTGATAGAAGACCCCGGTCTGCTCGCGGGCATCGACCTGCGCTATCTGATGAGCCACTTCGCCTGTGCCGACGAACCGGAGTCGCCTGCGAACGCCTGGCAACGCGACCGGTTCGCGACGACCTGCGCACAGCTCCCGTCAGCGCCCCGCTCGCTCGCCAATTCGGGCGGCGCATTCCTGGGTCCCGACTATCACGGCGACCTGTTGCGTCCGGGAATCGCGCTCTACGGCGGCGATCCGCAGCCCGGCGTGACGATGGCGCCCGTAGTCACCCTGATCGCGGACATCATCCAGACGCGCGTCGTCCCCGCCGGCGCCGGCATCGGATACGGCCTGACCGCGCCCGCCGATACCGACCGGGTCATCGCCACGATCGGCGTCGGCTATGCCGATGGCTGGCCGCGCCGCCTCGGCGGCCGCGGATCGGCGTTCGTCGGCGGTATTCGCGTGCCGATCGTCGGCCGGGTGTCGATGGACAGCATGCTGATCGACGTCAGCGACGTGCC
Source organism: Sphingomonas sp. R86521 (assembly GCF_042466235.1). NCBI lineage: Bacteria > Pseudomonadati > Pseudomonadota > Alphaproteobacteria > Sphingomonadales > Sphingomonadaceae > Sphingomonas > Sphingomonas sp. R86521. Next base: position 3,195,430 of record NZ_JAXHBY010000001.1, read on the forward strand.
CGGCGAGGCACGGCTAGAGGGCGCCCCTGTGGAACTGCTCGGCCCCCACCAGACGATCGACGATGTCGCGCGCGATGCCGAGACGATATCGTACGAAATACTGACCCAACTTGGGTCGCGCTATGCCCGAACCTATATCGGGTCCTGAAATCAAATCGGGGGCGGCGTCGGAGAGGACGCGGACGCGACCCATCGGAGCGAAACGGCATGAAAATCCTCGTCCTCGGCAGCGGCGTGATCGGCGTCACCTCGGCCTGGTATCTGCAGGAAGCCGGGCACGAGGTAACGGTCGTCGATCGCCAGCCCGCGCCGGCAATGGAGACGAGCTTCGCCAACGCGGGCGAGATCTCACCGGGCTATGCTTCGCCCTGGGCGGCGCCGGGGATCCCCGCCAAAGCACTGAAATGGCTGTTCATGCAGCATGCGCCGCTGATCCTGCGGCCACAGCCCGACATGGCGATGGCGCGGTGGCTGGTCGCGATGCTGCGCAACTGCACCGCCGAACGCTATGCGATCAACAAGCGCCGGATGGTGCGGGTCGCGGAATATAGCCGCGACCGGCTGATCGACCTGCGCCACACCACCGGCATCGCCTATGACGAGCGGACGCAGGGCACGCTGCAGCTGTTCCGCGAGACCAAGCAACTCGACGGCATGGCCAAGGACATCGAGGTACTGGCGGCGGACGGCGTGCCGTTCGAGGTACTCGACCGCGCCGGTTGCATCGCGATCGAGCCCGGCCTTGCCAACAGCGCGGCGCCGATCGCGGGCGGGCTGCGGCTACCCAACGACGAGACCGGCGACTGTTTCAAGTTTACCAACGCGCTGGCGAAGCTGGCGGCGGAGAGAGGCGTGACGTTCATCCAGAACCGCACGATCGAGCGGCTGACGTCCGAGAAGGGCAAGATCACCGGCGTCGTCACCGATGGCGGGGTGATGACCGCGGACGCCTATGTCGTCGCGACCGGCCCGCATTCGCCGCAGATCGTGAAGTCGCTGGGCCTCAAGGTGCCGGTGTTCCCGGTGAAGGGCTATTCGATCACCGTGCCCATCACCAATGCGGCACGCGCGCCGGAATCGACGCTGCTCGACGAGAGCTACAAGGTCGCGATCACGCGGCTGGGCGACCGCATCCGCGTCGGCGGGATGGCGGAGATTTCCGGGTACAACAACGCGCTGCCGGAGGCGCGGCGTGCGACGCTGGAGCATTCGGTCGGCACGCTGTTCCCGGGAGCGGGCGACCTGTCGACGGCAAGCTACTGGTCCGGATTGCGGCCGATGACGCCAGACAGCACGCCTATCATCGGCCCGACGCGCTATCCGAACCTGTATCTCAACACCGGGCACGGCACGCTGGGGTGGACGATGGCGTGCGGATCAGGGCGCATCATTGCCGACATCGTCAGCGGCCATACCCCCAATATCGACGTCGCCGATCTCGCACTCTCGCGCTACGCATAGGACACCTGCCATGACCATCACGCGCATCGATACCGACGCCCGCATGAGCCAGGCCGTGATCCACGGCGACACGATCTATCTGGCCGGTCAGGTCGGCGAGCCGGGCCAGGACGTCGCCGAGCAGACCCGCACCGCGCTGGCCGAAGTCGACGCGCTGCTGGCGCAGGCCGGCAGCGACAAGTCGCGGCTGCTGATGGTGACGATCTGGCTGGCCGACATGGCCGACTTCGCCGCGATGAACGCGGTGTGGGATCCGTGGATCGCGGGTGTCGCGGCCCCGGCGCGCGCGACCGGCGAAGCGAAGCTCGCGTCTGCAGACTACCGGGTCGAGATCATTGCAGTAGCGGCACGGGGCTGAGATCCCGCACCGGCGGGAGTGCTTCCGTCGCGGGTTTGGCAAGCAGATACCCCTGGCACAGCCGGATGCCGACCGACTTCAACGTCTGCAACTCCGCCGCGGTTTCGATGCCTTCGGCGATGCAGCCGACGCCGAGTTCGTCGGCGATCCGGACCACGTTCGCTACGATCACCTGCCGCGCCACCGACGTGTCGATGTCGCGGATCAGCGCCATGTCGAGCTTGAGCATGTCTGGTCGCAGATCGGCCAGCAGCCCGAGCCCCGCATAGCCGGCGCCGAAATCGTCGATCGCCGTGGTGAAGCCGCGCGCCTGATACGCCTCGACGATGTGCCGGACATGCGCGACGTCGCGCATCCGCTCGTCCTCGGTGAACTCGAACATCAGCCGACGGGGATCGAACCCGCTACGCCGCGCCGCAGTGAGCGAGGCGCGGATGCAGGCGTCCGGTTCGTACACCGCGCCCGGCATGAAGTTGATCGACAGCTTCTCGGTGCCGTCGGGCGCGAACAGCCGTCCCGCCAGTTCGATCGCGGTGACCCGGCACGCCTGGTCGAACTTGTAGATCATGTCCGCATCGACGCTGGCCAGGACGTCGCCCGCGGACTGTCCGTCCGCGCCGCGCACCAGTGCCTCGTAGGCGAAGACCCGTCCGGTCTGGATATCGACGATCGGCTGGAACGCCATCGTGATCGCCATCGACAGTGGTTTAGCGGTCTTGCAGCCGGCACAGGCGGCTTCCTTGGTTCGCGATGCCATTGCCGCGGTCGCGGCTGCGGCGGCTTCGGCTGCCGCGATCGGAGAGTACATCATGTCCAGTCTTCCATCTTGCCGATCGCGTTGCAGGGCAGTGCGGCCCCGAAGCGAAAGGTCTTGGGTCGTTCCTGCGCCGTCAGCCGGGAGGCAACGACCTCTTCGAGAACGACGAGCAAATCGTCGGCGTCATGCCCCGCGCGGGGCACGACGAACGCTTTCAGCCGACCATTGTCGCCGAGGCGTACCGCGGCGGAGTCGACGCCGTCGACCGCGCACAGCAGGCGTTCGACGTAGCCGGGCCAGACGTTGTGGCCCGCGATCTGCACTGCGCCGTCACGCCGGCCGATCGGGCGCAGCGACCGCTCGCCGGTGCGCTCGACATGATCGGGCAGCGTGGCGATCGCGCCGTTCCGATCCGTCAGCTGCCAATCGTCGCCATCCGCGGTCAGCCGCCATCTCGGCAAAAGCTCATACTGGGCGGCCGGCACGTCGCGCATCGCAATCGCTCCGGTCTCCGACGCACCGTAGACGTCGACCAGCCGATCGAGCCCGGCCGCCAGCAGGTCCGCAGCGAGCGCGTCCGGCAGCGATCCCGCCGAACTCACGCCGACGATTCCCGCAGGAAATCGGCGGGTCAGGCGCAGCATCGCCTGCCACTGATCGGGAACCGCGACGATCAGGTCGCCCGCTGCCAGGCCAAGCGGCGATCCGATGCTGCGCGTCACCACCGGGACGTCGAGCGCGTCCGGCAGCAACGCCGTCCAGATCATCCCGTACAGATGATGCGCGGGCACCAGCGCGACGATGCGGCGGCGGTCGGCGAACCGCGACGTAAGGTAGGTTGCCTCGTCGAGCAGGTCGGCGGTGGCATGGGCGCAGGACCGCGGCGTGCCCGTCGAGCCCGACGTGCGGACCGTGATCTGCGCTCCGGGCGACGCTTGCCTGCGCAGGATCCAGTCGATCCAATCGCTGACCGTTTTTGGCTGATCCTCGCCGAGCGTGGCGTCATCAAGATCGAACGTCTCGGCGAGCGCACCGAGCGCTCCGAGCCGCTCCATCGAGTCCAGCCCAAGACCCTCGTCCGCGATCGGCATCTCCTCCGACCAGTCACCGGCGCGCGCGAAGCCAGCGCCGCGCACCCGCTCCACTTCGGCCGCCACGACCGCGCAGGCGATCCGCAGCGCCGCCCGTCGGGGCAAATTGGTATTGCTCACGCCGCGTGGGCCTGTGCGGCGAACACCTGGTTTCGCCCGGCACGCTTGGCGGCGTATAGGCGCTGGTCCGCCAGCCCGATCAGGTCATCGATCGAACCCTCGACCTCGTCGAGCGTCGCATAGCCGAAGCTCGCCGTCGCCCTCAGCGTGCCGTCCGGGACGTCGACCTCGATCGCCGCGATCGCGGCGCGCATTTCCTCCGCGAGGTTCGCGGCCTGGGTGCGGTCGTAGCGCGGCAGCAGCGCGCCGAACTCCTCGCCGCCCAGTCGCGCGAAGATCCCCCGCGGGGGCAGCAACGCGGCGCAGGTCTCCGCCACCCGGCGCAGCAGGATGTCGCCGACCGGATGGCCGTGCGCGTCGTTGACCGCCTTGAAATGATCCAGATCCAGCACGACCAGCGACAGCGACTGGCGCAGATCGCGCCACTGGGTCTGCTCGCGCTCCATCGCCTGGCTGAAATGCCGCCGGTTGACCGCCCCCGTCAGATGGTCGCGCGTCAGCAGCCGCCGCAGGTCCTCCGCCGCCGCCTCGCGTCGCGGCACGTCGCGCAACACGACCGAATAATGCGACCCCGCAGACGCTTCGCCGCCGGTTCGCGCTACCACCAGCCGCTGGCACCAATACCGGTTATGGTCGGCGCGCCGCTGCCATCCTTCCTGGAGATGCCAGCCATCTCTCGCCGCAATCTGCAACTGGTCGTCCAGGCAAAGATCCCCGCCGGATATGTCGGTGCAGAGCACTTCGCCGAGATTCTGCCCGACGACGTCGGCAACCTCGTGCCCCGTCTGGTGCGTGAAACACGCGTCGGCCGATACGATCCGGCCATCCCCAGCGATCGTCAGCGCTGCATAGTCGTTGATACCGTCGAGCAGCGTCGCAAACCATGTATCCGCTTGTCGCAGCCGCTGTTCCTGGACGACCTGTTGGCTGATGTCGGTCAGCGTCGCCATCAGCCGATCCGCGCCGAGCTTTACCAGCGTACAGGCGAGCACCTTAGGCACCCCGCGCCGCGCCGGCCCCAGTTCGACGAAGATACGGTGCCCGTCGCAGATCCGCCCGGCCGCCGGCGCGAACGCGGTCACCATGGACCGCAGTTCGGGCGCGTGCTGCTCGAGCGCGGCAAACAGGTTGCTGGCGTCGCGCGGACCCGCCAGCGGCAGCAGAAGCTGCATCGCGTGCGGGTTCATCATCGCGATATCGCCGGCGGCATCGCATTCGATCAGCCCGACCGGGCAGGCGTAGAGGAATTCGAGCAGCTGTTCTTCGCTGGACCCCGCGGTCATGTCGGCTCCTAGCGCTCGATCAGGATATAGCGGAGCGGCATGTCGGCCGATGCCAGCAGCCGCAGCCGAACCTTGGTCGGGCGCATCCGCAGCGTCAGCACATACGGCACGATGTCGTCGAGCTCCGGCTCATCCTCGAACCGCTGCGCGACGAGGAAATTGTTCATGCACTGCGCGACCGCGTCGAAGAACGGCACCCCGAACACCGTGGTCGGATCGAGCCCCGACATTCGCGCCTCGGTCGCGTTATAGACGCGAACGATCGTGTCTTCGGCAAACCCGACGACCCCGAACGGCAGCGCGTCGCGGGTCTCGTCGTCCAGGGCATCCAGGTCGCGCAGGGCGACCGATTCGAAATTTACGCGCAGCATCACAACCGTAGCTCCATTGCCGAACGCGTACCGCAAAAGGACTAAACATCCTCTTAAGCGTGCGCTGGAGCCACGCTAACGCGCGGGGGTCGAAAACGGCGATGGTCACCGCGCATCGACGAGCCCAAACGCGAACGCATCTGCGCATTAAGTAAGGCCTACTCCGACCGGGTCGGCGTCGTCGAAGCCGGTTGGGGAGGCCGATCGCCACCCTGACACGGTGGAGTGGCTCCCGCAAAATCCTCGAATGTGCCGAATTTACTCACTCCAACGGTCCCTGAAGCATCGACCGGCGCATCCTTTGCAGCACGCCCCTTGCCCGCCACCTCCCAGACATAGGACTTATCGTTGTCGAACTTCGGCACCGCGACCGGTATCGCGGCAGCCTCCTTAGCGGTGATTTCGGGAACATCGACGCGGCGGCTCTTTACCATCCGTGCGGTGGTGCCGTCGAACGACGATATCCGCCAATAGGACATCCCGCCGAGCCGGCGATCCATCGGCCGGGACGAGAACACCCAGTGGAAACCCTTGTCCGGGCTCGGGACCTTTACCGTGGTCGCATAGCAGGTGAACGACGGATAATCATTGGCCCATGGAGCGTCCTGAGGCTGGTCCTTAGGCCGCTTCATCTCGTCCGGCGGCGGGAAGCCGGCGCCGAACAGATAATGGGTACGCCCATCGGTCGCGTCGCCGTCCCAGTCGACCTTGCCCTCGCCTTCGACGCCCAGGACCAACAGGCGGTTGGCATCGTCGAACCGCCATGTAACGCGCGATGGTTCGAGAACGGGAAACTGCTGCCGCCAATAACCAGCGAGCGCCTTGTCCGCGTCGGCTTTCGCCAGCCCGGCAAGCTGCGCGCGCATTCCGAATATGTCGTCGGTCCGCAGGGTCTGTTGCACGCGGTACCGACCCGGTTTGTCGAACCCGGCCGACGCATCGATCTCGACGACCTGGACACGACTGGGCAGCCGTGGCGAACCCGCGACGATCCGCTCTAGCGCCGCGCCGGCGGGGCGAAGCGGCAGCGCCCAGCGGGATGGCGGCGGATCCAGGGTCGCAAGCGTGCGATCGCCCAGCCGCGTGCCGTCAAGCCAGAAGGTGGCGTTGCCGATCGTCGCGCGGACGACCACGTGATCGAACACTGCCGGGGTCGGCAGGCGTTCATCGATGCCATCGCCACCCTTGCTCGCCACCAGCACGGGTTCGGCGGCGATGCCCAGTTCACGCAACAACGCGATCAGCAGCACGGTCTTTGCCTTGCAGTCGCCGAACCGGCGACGCCATGTCTCGTCGACCGCGGCCGGCTGATAGTTTCCGCCATCGAGACCGACATAGACGTAGCGGATACGATCTTGGACGAGCCGTAGCGCGGCTTCGGCGCGACGCGTCGGATCCGTGGTCTCGGCGGCGATCCGGACGGCCTCCACCTTTACCGGGGAGTCTGCGCCGAGCATCCCGGCGCGCACATAGGGAGCGTTGAAGGTACGTGAGACCGCGGCCCAGTCGCGATAGCCGCTGAATTGAACCAGCCGCGCAATCCCGTAGCGCGGCGGGGCGCCGTCGGGGACCGTGACGGATGCCGGATCGGCCATGAGTAGTTGACGCTCGGTCTCGGTTCCAAGCTCGCGGGTGACCGGTTGTGGCAGGTCCGGCGAGAGCCGGTAGGCGACGCCGCTGCCCCTCGGTTCGAGCAGGCGCGCACGATAGGCGCCGCGAACCCCGGCGACGGGAAATTGCACGAACCCCTGCGGCTGCTCGACCAGGCTGGTCTGGTGCCGCACGGTCGTCGCCGCGAACTCCAGTTCATCGCCGATCTGCAGCCCCGCGACCTGCAACGTCGCGGTCAGGTTCCCGTCGAGCGCGGATTGCTCGAGGTTGTTCTCGCGCTGGATGATCGTGAACTTCTGGGTCGCGAGAACGTCGATGGTCCGGCCATCGCGAATGATCGATAGCCCATGAACGATGATCTCCTCGTTCGCGGGCGCCCAGGTCACCGCGAGGTTTCCGGCCCCCAACGCCTCGGGCGCCAGAAGCGCAAGGCGCGTCGCCTGGAACTCTTCCTGCCCATGGTCCGTCACGCGTGTCTGCTGGTCGGCGAATACGATCCGCAGCGGAGCACCCCGGGGCGTCGGCGCCGCACTGCCAGTGGGCGCTGCGATCACCCAGGTCGGCTGCGGTGCATAGCGTACCAGCCGCACCGGCGTCCGATCCGGCGAGGCTGCGGCAGCCGCGCCAGCGACCACCATCGGCAGGACGCCGATCCATCTTGTTGTTCCGACCATGTTTATCCCCCGTTTCCCCGCACTTTACGCGCAGCTGGACGGCGGGCAAGCGCGATCGTGCGCGCGACGACGGGCACGATCGCATATCGCAGTACATCCGAGGCGGAGGCCAAGTCCGCCGCCTTGCGTTATTCGGAAAGCGTCAGCCGCTCGGTCAGCAACGCGTCGAACGCCGCCAAGGTGCAGAGGCCCTGCACGCCCATCGCGGTGCAGGTCGCGATCGGCATGACCCGGCGATAGGGCTGGGCGGACGTGCCGAGCGGGGTCAGCGCGCGGATCTGGTCGAGGGTCTGCGACCGATAGACCGCGCGGACGTAGCGGCGGCCCTGATCGTCGACCAGTCGCTCGAACAGGATCGCGCCGCCCGGCGAGGGATCGTCGGCGGCCAGGCCGGGTACCTGCCAGTGGAGGTCGAGGAGCCCGCCCAGGCTCGCGACGTTGGTGTCGTGTCCCGAGATCATCATCACCGCAGCGGCCTTCGGCGCGGGGTCCGCGATCGCTTGGCCGATCATGGCGCCCAGCCCCGAGACGTTGCGTGCGGCGACGTAGCGCGGGCGGGCGAGCAGGCGGAATTCGACGCTGTGGAGTTCGGACGCGCGCGCGATATCTGCGGCGGTCGCGCGGCCCCAGCCGACGTCGCGCATCGGCTTGCCGTCGGCATATTCGAGCAGCAGAATCTGCGCGACCGTCGATGCACGATCAAGCGCACCAGAGAGCTTCGGCTTGGCGTCGGACTTCGCCGGGGCCAGCGCGGATGGTTCGGCGGTCACGCCGCATGCCGTCTTCGCCGATCCGCACAGGATGGCATCGAGCCGGCCCAGGATCGGCCGCAACCGGCGCTCCTCGGCCGCGATGCCGCCAGGCCCAGCCGCCGTCAGCACCGCCGCACGCCCCTTGTCCGCATCGAATGGAACCGTGCGTTCGCCGATCGGCGAGAACAGCGGATCGGCAACGTCCTGCGGGCGGTGCGCGATATCGACCGAGCAGCCGGGCGCAAGTGCCGCCGCCCACACAGTGGCGGTCGCGATGGTGCGCTGGTCACTGTCGGCGACGATCCGCACCGCGCCGCAGCCGGTCGCGGGCAGCAGGCGGTCGCGCACAAAGCCGGCGCGATCATACGCCGCGATACGGCGCAGCGCGTCGGCACCGTGCGGCGTCAGATACCCGGGCTCCACCGGCCAGCTCGGCCAAGGGTCCGCCGCCGTACCCGCGGGCATTGGCGGCGCCTTGGTCGGCGGGCGGACGCCGTGGCGCATCAGCATCACGACGCGGTCGACGCGCAATCCCGCCTGCGCACTCGCCGCCGTACCGGAAGAGAGGAGCAGGGCCGCACAGGCCGTTTGGAGAAAGCCGCGCATCAAGGTTCCTTGCATCCTAGAAATGGAGCTGCGCGCCCCAGCGTACCGACAGGTCGTAGCGTTCACGCTCGACCAGCTGAGTCTTGGTGCCGATATAGCGGCGCCACGGCGCATCGGTAAGGTTGGTCGCATTGGCGAAGAACGTCAGTTCCGGCGAGACCTGATAGCTCGCGTTGACGTCGAGCTGGCCGTTGCGGTCGGTGTACTGGTCCTGCGCCGCGGTCGCGCCCAGCGTGTCGAGATAGGCCGAGCGATACGAATAGGCGGCGCGCACCGCGAACCCGTATTTCTCGTAGAACAGCTGCGCGGTGCCGACATGCTTGGACTGCAGGAACAGCGGGATGTCGCCGGTCCGCGGGACAGCCCCCAGCACGGTGCCGTTCCCGTTGCCCCAGATCCGCGTGTAGTTCGCGCTGACCCCGAAGCCGTCGAGCGGCGACGGCAGGAAGGTGAAGCGGGTCTGCAGATTGACCTCGATCCCGTAGACCTTCGCCTTGTCGATGTTGAGCGGGGTCGACACCGTGGCGTTGGTCAGCGCCTGCCCCGCGAACGTCCCGGTCTGGCCGAGCAGCGACTGCGCATAGATCGGATCGTCGAGCTTCTTGTAGAAGCCGCCGACCGAGATCAGCCCCTGCCCCGGCAGATAATATTCGATTGCGCCGTCGAAGTTCAGCGCCTTGTACGGCTTCAGGTCCGGATTGCCCTGCGCGACCGAAACCGGGTTGGTCGTGGTGTCGACCGACACGAACGGCGCGAGCTGCGCGTAGTTCGGCCGCCCGATCGCGGTGGTCACCGCCGCGCGGAGGACGAGATCGTCGCGCAGGTCGTAGCGCGCGTTCAGGCCCGGGAAGACGTCGGTATACTGCTTCGATCCGAAGCTGTTGAACCCGGAGGAAGCCGACGATGTCGCGGTGATCAGCTTGGCCTGGCTGCGATCGCGGGTCTGCTCGACACGCACGCCGGGAACCAGAGTGAGGTGATCGAACTTCAGCGTCGCCATCGCATAGCCGGCGAGGATGCGTTCCCTGACGTCGTAATCGTTCGCCAGGCTGTTGTTGACCGAGCCCGCGGCGTTGAGCGTGACCGTCCGCGGGTTGGCCGCAAGGAACGCCTCGGCAGTGTCGTAGCCGATCCGTGGTCCGAATGTGTAATCGTTGCCGTAGAAGCCGGTGTCGCCGAGATACGAGACATTGGCGAGCGTGAAGCTGCGCCCTGCGGTCAGGCCATAGGTCTCGTAGTCGCGGTTGTTTGTCTTGTGCCGGTTCAGATATTTCCCGCCGATCTTGACCGACGATCCACCGCTGCCGAACGCCAGCGGGATCGTATAGTCGACCCGGCCCTGCGTCAGCCGCTCGACCGCGAGGCGGTGGTCGTAGTTGACGCTGTTAAGCGTATAGGCGGTCTGCGCCACGGCGGTTGTCGGCACGAAATCATACGGCGCGTCGGACACGTCGTAGTTGACCGTCAGCGCGGTGCCGCCGGTGCGGAAGTTATACTCCGAGCGCAGCGGATCGCGCTTCTGCGCGCGGGCATAGCCGCCGCTGATTGCGAGCTGGCCGGGGCCGACCGCGAATTCGCCGCCGCCCTGCACCGACTTGGTGTTGTCGGACTCCTCGCGGCGCCGCACACGCACGCTGCCGCGGCCGCGGAACGTGCCGGTGGTCGCGGTCTGGTTGGTGAACGCCGACTGGTTGTCGATGATGAACTGGTCGCGCGTCTCGTTGTCGTCGAACGCCGAATAGGTGCCGCGCAGGAAGAATTTGGTGGTGTCGCTCGGCCGCCAGTCGAGGTTGAGCACCGCGCCTTTCCGAGTCCGCGTCAGGTTATAGTCGCGAAGCCCGTACTGGTCGGGGACGACGAAGCCGTTCGCCGCGGTCGGCGCGCGGTAATTGGTCGAGCCCTGGAAATTCTCGGACTCGATCGGCCGCTTCGAATAATTGACCGACAGCACCGCACCGAACTGCCCGTCCGGACCGAACAGCCCGCCGACCTGGACGTCGCCCTCGTACGGGTGCTTGCCGTTGAGCTTCGACCAGCCATAGGCGACCCGCGCATCGGCGAAATACGGCTTGTTGCGATCGAACGCCGACAGCGTGCGGATGTCGACCGATCCGCCGATCGCGTTGGCATCCTGATCCGCTGTCAGCGACTTGGTCACGACCACCGCGTTGATGAGCGCGGACGGAATGTCGTCCAGCTTGACCTGCCGGCCCTCGGGCTCGGGCGCGGGCAGCGTCATGCCGTTGAGCGTGACGTTGACGAGATCGGGGTTGATCCCGCGGATGATGACGTAGCGCCCCTCGCCCTGGTCGTTGGCGACCGACAGGCCGGGGATGCGGCGGACCGCCTCAGCGACGTTCTGGTCGGGCAGCTTGCCGACGTCGTTGGCAAAGATCGCCTCGACGAAATTGTCGGCCTTCCGCTTTTCCTCGATCGCCTTGCGTTCGCCGGCGCGCGTGCCGGTGACGACCACGTCCGCTGGTTCTGTGGCCTCCGCCGGGGCGGGCGCGGTCTGAGCCTGCGCGTTGCTGCCCAGAATCGCGCTCGCTGCGACGGTGGCCGCCAGTGCAACCTTGAAAGTCTTGATCATGTCGTATCACCCGCCTGCTTCGGGCCCGCCTAGAGCCGGGTGAAGTCAGATCGGCGTCGCAACGATGACAGACTTGTGTCGGTGCGTGGGCGCGGCTGCCCACGCACCGACCGGTCAGACCTGCGCCATCCCGCCATCGACGAAGATCTCGCCGCCGGTCATGTAGCTGCTGTCGTCGGACGCCAGGAACGCAGCCGCTGCGGCGGTCTCCGCGGGTTCGCCCAGCCGGCCGAGCGGGGTGGTCGCGCCCATCGCCTCGAACGCTTCCTCGCCGACGACATGAAGCGCCAGGTCGGTCCGCGTCGGTCCCGGCGACAGCACGTTGACGCGAATGCCGGTGCCACGCAGGTCCTGCGCCCAGCTGCGCGCGAAATTGCGGACCGCCGCCTTGGTCGCGCTGTAGACGCTGAACTGCGGCGTCCCCATCTCGCCGGTGGTCGATCCGGTGAGGATGATCGACCCGCCCGCCTTCATCAGCGCCAGGCCCTTCTGCACGGTGAACAGCAGGCCCTTCACGTTGACGTCGAAGGTCTGGTCGTATTGCTCGGGCGTGATTTCCCCGAGTGCGGCGAACGATCCGGTGCCGGCGTTGGCGAGCAGGATGTCGAGCCCGCCTCGCTCCGCCTTGACGGTCGCGTAAAGCCGGTCGAGATCGGCCAGGTCGCTGACCGAGCCCTGCACCGCGCGGGCATTGTCGCCGAGCGTTTCGAGCGCCGCATCCAGCGCGGCCTGGCGCCGGCCGAAGATATAGACGAACGCGCCTTCGTCGATGAAGCGCTGTGCCGATGCGAGCCCGATGCCGCTGCCGCCGCCCGTCACCACCGCGGTCTTGCCTGTCAGTCTGTCCATGTCGTGTCTCCGTTGAGGAGAGCGGTAGCTGGCGAACCACAAACCTATCGACAAGTATGCACCTTTTGGTAAGTACCCGCGATGACCGATACCATGTCCCCGCCGCCTGCGTTCAGCTGCGGTCTCGACGCGACGCTGCGGATCATTTCCGGCAAGTGGAAACCGCTGATCGTGTACTTCCTGGCGCAAGGGCCGAACCGCTATGGCGAGTTGCGGCGCGCGGTGCGCGGAGTCAGCGACAAGATGCTGATCCAGCATCTGAAGGAGCTCGAGGCCGACGGCATCGTCCTTCGCACCGACCACCACGAGGTGCCGCCGCGCGTCGACTATACGCTCACGTCGCTCGGCCACAGCCTGGCGCAGGCACTCGCGCCGCTCTGCGTCTGGGGCGCGGACAACATGGACGCGGTCGCGCGGGTGTTCGCGGAGCGCGAGAGCTGGAGCCGACCGCCTGCCTGACTGGTGCTATCGGGGCTGGTGCTAGCGGGGCCGTCTCCGGCCGGGTTGGATCGCGGGGGCGCTGTCGCCGGCTTCCAGCGTCCGCCAGCGCGCGAACCGTTCGGACGTCAGCTCGCCCGATGCGATCGCGGCGCGTACCGCGCACCCCGGTTCGCTGCCGTGCGTGCAGTTCGAGAACTTGCAGTCCTGCGCTGCCCGCTCGAAATCGTCGAACACTTCGGCGATGCCCGCGGTCGCTTCGGACAGCTGCAATTCGCGCATGCCGGGCAGGTCGAGCAGCCAGCCGCCGTGATCGAGCCGGTGCATCTGCCGCACGGTCGTGGTGTGCCGCCCGGTGCCGTCGCTGTCGCGGATCGCCTGGGTGGCGATGCTGTCGGACCCGCGCAGGGTATTGACCAGCGTCGACTTGCCGACCCCCGACGATCCCAGGAACGCGACCGTGCGGCCCGGCCCGCAATAGGCCGCAAGGCGGACGACGTCGGCGGGATCGCGGCCGTCGACGGTCTCGACCACCAGCCCCGGCTCGATCGCGCGCACCGCGGTGGCGAAGGATCCGGGGTCGTCGGTCAGGTCGGTCTTGGTCAGGACCACGACCGCCTGCACGCCGACTTCGCGCGCGAGCACCAGATAGCGCTCGATCCGCGCGACGCTGAAGTCCTGGTTGCACGATGCCACCAGGAACACCGTGTCGACGTTCGCGGCGATCATCTGCTCGCGTCGCGGATCACCCGGCGCGCGGCGCTTGAACAGGTTCTTGCGGCGCAGCACCCGAAGCGCGAGCGGCGGATTTCCGGCAACCATCAGCCAGTCGCCGACGGTCGGGTGATCGTCCGACGGCTGCGCACCCTGGATATAGGGCAGCACGAAGCCCTCCCATAGTGCGCCAGCCACCGCGATCTTGCCGCGATGGACCGACATCACGCGGACCGGGAATGCGCCGTCTTCCGGCGAAACCTGCTCGGCGAAGTGCGCGTCCCAGCCGAGATCGAACAACCGTGGGTCGATTGCGCTCATGATTGATAATGTCCGGTCCTGTCGAACCCGTCGTTGGTCTTTGCCATCTTGATCAGCTTCTTGATATAGGCGCGGACGTGGCGGTCGAACCGGGTGTCGTCATACACGCCGCGCCAGACATATTCGTCGCGGTCGAGCGCCGCGCGGAGGTCGCGGGTGAACACCGCCGCGTCCGCGGTCGACGCTTCGCTCTTCACCAGCGTGCAGACCATCTCTTCCGCAGTCGCCTTGTCGCAATCGTCGTGAAAGCCATAGCCGCCGCGCTCCGCCCTGACCTGATCGGAGCGCGCGGCCACGATCCGGCCTTCCAGCCATTTCCGTACGGCAGCGCCGTCCCAGTCCTTCACAACGCTACCGACCATCATCACCTCGCGCACAACCTAGTGCGCGAAGACCGGATTGTCAGGGCTTCATGGTCGTCGCGTCCAGCGTCGCGGTCGTCACCAGCGCGCGATCCTGCGCGTCGTGCGCCACCGCCACGCGGTAGGCGCCGCCCGCGATTCGCCAGCCGGGCAGCGCGGTATCGTACTCCGCGACGATCCGCGGCTCGGCGGTCAGCGTGATCCGCCGCATCTCGCCCGGCTGCAACGTCACGCGGGTGAAGCCCGCCAGCCGCATCGGCGTCGCGGCGCCGTCGCGCGCGACGTACATCTGCGGCACGTCGGCGCCCGCGCGCTTGCCGGTGTTGGTCACCTCGAACGTCACGCTCAGCGTCTTGCCGCCGGTCGCGACGGCGTTGCGATAGGCGAAGCCGGTGTAGCTGAGCCCATGACCGAACGCGAACAGCGGCCGCTGCGCCTTCTTCTCGTACCAGCGATAGCCGACATCGGCGCCCTCGACATAGTCGACCGGGAAGCTCGCCAGTTGCGCACCCAACCCGCTCCCCGGATCGGCGGCGGCCTGCGCCTCGGCCGAATTCAACCGGTCGAGCCCGACCGGCGCGGCGCGCGGTGCCTGCGTCGCGGCGGCGGGGAAGGTGATCGGCAGGCGGCCGGACGGATTGACCTTGCCGGTCAGGATGGCGGCGATCGCCTCGCCCCCGCGCTGGCCGGGATACCAGGCCTGCAGGACCGCGGGGACCGAGGCGATCCACGGCATCAGCACCGGACCGCCGGTCTCCAGCACCGCGACGGTCCGCGGCTGCGCGGCGGCGACCGCGGCGATCAGCGCGTCCTGCCGGTCGGGCAGCGCCAGTGTGGCCACATCCTGGGCCTCGGTGGTCCACTGCGTCGCGAAGACGATCGCGATGTCCGCCGCCTTCGCCGCCGCCGCCGCCGCTGCGACGTCCTTGCCGTCGACGAAGGTCACGCGCGCGCCGGGCAGCGCGGCCTGCAATGCCTTCAGCGGCGACGAGGCGTGATAGGTGTAGCGCGCGAACGACATCGCCGCGCCCGATGTCAGCGGAATCTCGATCGGCGCACCGCCGACCGATCGCACCTGGCTCGACCCGCCGCCCGACAGCACGCCGACATCGGCACGCCCGCCGATCAGCACGATGCGCTTCGCCGTCGTCGCCATCGGCAGCAACGCTGTGTCGTTCTTCAACAGCACGATGCCGGCTTCGGCGGCACGCTGCGCCACCTCGGCATGCGCCGCATAGGGTGGGGTCTGCGCGGTCTCGGGAACCGGCGTGTCATAGGCGCCACTCTCGATCAGCCCGGTCAGGTAGCGCGCGACCATGTCGTCGAGCCGTGCCGGCGACACCGTACCCTGCCCGACCGCGGCCTTCAGCGGCGCACCGAAATAGACCGCCTTGTCGAGTTCCTGTCCCGATTCCTGGTCGAGCCCCGCGTTCGCCGCCTTGACGGTCGAATGCACCGCGCCCCAGTCGCTCATCACCCAGCCATGATAGCCCCAGTCGCGCTTGAGCACCTGGTTCAACAGGAAGTCGTTTTCACACGCCCAGTCGCCGCCGACCTTGTTGTACGCGCACATCACCGACCCCGGCCGCCCCTTCTCGATCGCGATCTCGAACGCGAGCAGGTCGCTCATCCGGAACGCCTTTTCGTCGATCCGCGCGTCGACGACCATTCGGCCGGTCTCCTGTGCGTTGAGCGCGAGATGCTTCACGGTCGATACGATGTGGTTCGACTGGACGCCGGCGATATGCGCCCCCGCCATCTCGCCCGACAGCAGCGGATCCTCGCCGAGATATTCGAAGTTGCGACCATTCCATGGATCGCGCGTCAGGTTGACGCCGCCCGCCAGCAGCACGTTGAAGCGCTTGGCGCGTGCCTCGGCGCCGATCATCGCGCCGCCCGCGCGGGCGATGGCGG
Organism: Sphingomonas sp. R86521; assembly: GCF_042466235.1. Classification (NCBI taxonomy): domain Bacteria; kingdom Pseudomonadati; phylum Pseudomonadota; class Alphaproteobacteria; order Sphingomonadales; family Sphingomonadaceae; genus Sphingomonas; species Sphingomonas sp. R86521. The sequence continues at coordinate 3,211,702 of NZ_JAXHBY010000001.1, forward strand.
GATCGAAGCTCGCCGCGGTCGCCAGGCTGGACGGCAACGCGGTGGCGACGTCGCCCTTGCGCTGTTCGACCTGGTTCGCGACGCCGAGCGAGGCGTCGCTTTCGCGAACCAGCGGGACACCCAGACGCGGGATGCCGTCGATATGGCCGGCGGAGGGGATCAGTTCGCTGGTGGTCTTACCCTTCGCCATCGGCGGGAACAGGCCGTGCGCCAGCGCGATCTTTTCGTCGAGCGTCATCCGCGCGACGATCGCGCGCGCACGTTCGCGGGCATCGTCGGAGGTCGGGGCGGTCGTATCGCGCGCGGCGACGCCCCCTGCAGTGACGATCAGCGACGCACCGAGCAACGCTGCGCGAAAAGCCTTGGACATCCTGATTCCCCTTTGGCGCCGTCTCGCGCCCTGGCGAAGATCAGCATATCCGCCCGCCCAGTACAACGTCGGGCGGGACATCGACCCTCCCAGTCTCGATGCCGTCCCGCGATTTCAAGGGTTTCGCCGAAAAATTCCGTTGCCCGACCGGGTCACGAATTTGCTTGCGTCATACTCCGCGGGTCCGTTGAAGCGCGGGATGCGCGGGCGCGTGTATGTCGCCCGCTTGCAGGAGATCGAGTATGCGTAAGCCACGTCCCGAGGGGATCAAGGACTATACCGGACCGGCCGGCGGGTGGGGTGCACTGAAGGCGGTGGCGATCTCGCTGAAGGCGCAGCAGATCGTTCAGCGTGGCGCGCAGACGCTGCTCAAGTCGAACCAGCCCGACGGCTTCGACTGCCCGAGCTGTGCATGGCCCGACCCCAAACACACCTCGTCGTTCGAATTCTGCGAGAACGGCGCCAAGGCGGTGGCGTGGGAATCGACCGCGAAGCGGATCGGCGCCGAGTTCTTCGCGACGCATTCGGTGTCGGACCTGTGGGCGAAGACCGACCATTGGCTGGAGGGCGAAGGCCGCGTGACCGAGCCGCTGCGCTACAACGCGGCGACCGACCATTACGAGGTCGTCGGCTGGGACGAGGCGCTGGCCGAGATCGGTGCGGGCCTTGCCAAGCTGGAGGACCCGAACCAGGCGGAGTTCTATACCTCGGGTCGCTGTTCGAACGAGGCGGCGTTCCTGTTGCAGCTGTTCGTGCGGCTGTACGGCACCAACAATTTCCCCGACTGTTCGAACATGTGCCACGAGGCGACCTCGGTCGGGCTGCCCAAGTCGATCGGGATCGGCAAGGGCACCGTCAGCCTCGAGGATTTCGATCACGCCGACCTGATCTTCTCGATCGGTCACAACCCCGGCACCAACCATCCGCGGATGATGGCGACGCTGCGCGAGGTCGCGCGTCGCGGTGGCAAGATCATCGCCTTCAACCCGCTCAAGGAACGCTCGCTCGAACGCTTCGAATCGCCGCAGTCGGTGGTCGAGATGGCAACGCTGTCGGCGACGCCGATCGCCACCAGCTATCTGCAGGTGAAGGTCGGCGGCGACGCGGCCGCGATCAAGGGCATCTGCAAGGCACTGGTCGCGCTCGACAAGGCGGCGGCTGCAGCGGGCGCGCCGGCGGTGATCGATCACGAATTCATCGCGGAGCATACCGCCGGCTTCGACGCGCTGATCGCCGATCTGGAAACCAGCGACTGGGCGGACATCGTCCATGCCAGCGGGCTCGGCCAGAGCGACCTGGAAGAAGTGGCGCGGCTGTATTCGCAGTCGACCGCCGCGATCGCCTGCTACGGGATGGGGATCACCCAGCACCGCACCGGCACCAGCAACGTCCAGCAGATCGCCAATCTGCTGCTGCTGCGCGGCAATATCGGCCGCCCCGGCGCCGGCATCTGCCCGCTTCGCGGCCACAGCAACGTCCAGGGCGACCGCACCGTCGGCATCACCGAGCGGCCGATGCCGATGCTGCTGGACAAGATGCAGGAGGTGTTCGGGTTCGAACCGCCGCGCGAGCACGGCCATTCGGTGGTCGAGAGCATCGCCGCGATGCGCGACGGCAAGGCCAAGGCGGTGGTCTGCCTCGGCGGCAACCTGGCGATCGCGTCGTCCGACCCGCAGGCGTGCGCGCAGGGGTTCCGCAACATGGACCTGGCGGTGCACATCACCACCAAGCTCAACCGCACCCAGCTGCTGATGGCCAAGGGCGCGACTTATATCCTGCCGTGCCTGGGCCGGACCGAGCGCGACCTGCAGGAGAGCGGCCCGCAATCGGTGACGGTCGAGGATTCGATGTCGATGGTCCACGCCTCGCGCGGGTTCCTGATGCCGCCGGGCGAGAACGTTCGCTCCGAACCGTGGATCGTCGCCGGCATCGCAAAGGCGACGCTGGGCGCCAAGGGCGGGATCGACTGGGACGGCTATGTCGCGAACTACGACCTGATCCGCGACAAGATCGAGGCGGTGTTCCCGGCGTTCAAGGACTATAACGTCCGCGTCCGCCAGCCCGGCGGCTTCCACTTGCCGAACTCGGCAGCGGAGCGGATCTGGCTGACCGATACCAAGAAGGCGAATTTCATGGTCGCGCCCGGCGTCGAGGAGGACGAGACCACCCGCGATCCGAGCGTGCTGCGGCTGACCACGTTGCGGTCGCACGACCAGTACAACACCACGATCTATGCGCTCGACGACCGCTATCGCGGGGTGTTCGGCCGGCGCGACGTGCTGTTCATGAACGCCAAGGAGCTCGCGCGGCTGGGCTTCGAGGAGGGCGACGTGGTCGACGTCACCACCGCGCTCGACTTCAAGCGCGACGACCGCATCGTCCAGGGCCTGATGCTGGTCGAACATGCGCTGCCCGATGGCTGCTGCGCGTCCTATTATCCCGAGACACAGCCGCTGATCGCACTCGAGGATCACGACCCGCAGAGCTTCACGCCGTCGTACAAGTCGGTGCCGGTGCAGATCCACGCCGCCGGAACCAACCGTGGCGCCGACCGTATCGTCGAGCGGGCAGGCGTCGCCGGCCAGCCGCTTCCTGTGAAAGCCTGACGCCATGTACGCACCGACCATTACCGGCTTCGCCGACCGCGCCGCCGCGGAAGCCGTCGCGATCCGCCGCTCCCCGCTCGGGTTCTTCGTCGGCGCGATGCTGGCGGGGACCTATATCGGCATCGCCATGATCCTCGCGATCAGCACCGCCGCCGGCCTGCCCGCCGGCGTCCGTCCGCTGGTGATGGGCGCGACCTTCGGGCTTGGGCTGCTGCTGACGGTGTTCGCAGGGGGCGAGCTGTTCACCGGCTATGTCATGTATCTGGGCTTCGGGCTGATGCGCCGCACCGTCAGCTGGGCGGACGCCGCGTTGCTGCTCGTCGTGGTCTGGATCGGCAATTTCGTCGGCGCGTTGCTGCTGTCGGCGCTCTTCATTGCGGGCGGCGGCGGGCAGGTGTTCGCCAACGCCGCGACGATGTTCAACGCCTACGCCGCGCACAAGGTCGAGGCCGACGGGCTTGCATTGCTGTGCCGCGCGATCCTGTGCAACTGGCTGGTCTGCCTAGCGATCTGGGCTGCCGCACGGGTCACCGGCGACGCGGCCAAGTGCATCGTCATGGGCTGGATCCTGCTCGCGTTCGTCGCGGCGGGGTTCGAGCATTCGGTCGCCAACATGACCGCGCTGACGCTTGGCTATTTCTCGCCCGGTGAGACCATCATGATCCCCGGAATCCTTCACAACCTGGCGTTCGTGACGCTCGGCAATATCATCGGGGCGCTGGTATTCGTGGTCTTCGCCTATGGCATCGCCGCGCGCACCGACGCCCCGGCGGTCGCACGCTAGGACGCCGTGTGGCGAGCGCTATGCGCTCGCCAACTGGTTGAGATAGTCCTCGATCGCGGTGTAGCCGTTGTGGTCGCGGTCGCTCGTGCTGTCGTCGCGCGCCGGGTCGAGGCCGTGGGCACGCTCCCAGGCGTCGGACATGCCGTCATGATCGGTGTCGACCGGCGCGGTGCCGGTCGCGAGCGTAGGCCAGCCGCCCATCTCGCGCTGGCTGTCGATCTGATGCCCGGTACGGTCGCGCACGCCCGCAATCACCGCCACGTCGATGCTGTCGCGGGCATGCGATGCGCCCGCGCTGGCCAGGACCCGCGGGTAGGATGCCGCGGCGGGCTCGCGCGCCACTGGCGGCATCTCGACCGGCGTCGTCAGCCGGTAGCCCGGGGCCTGCACGCCGGTGACGAGAGACCACGGATCGGCGGGGATCGCGCCGTTCATGCTGTTGCCGGCGAAATACGCCTTGGCCAGGGTGTTGGATTCGTCGAACGCGATCGGCTTCACCGACTGCGGCCCGGCGACGTAGGTGTTGTCGACGAAATTATAGCGCGCAAGGCTCGCCTTGTCGGCGTTGTAGCCCGACCGTCCGCCGCCCCAATTGTAGAACACGTTCGAGCGGAAATCGAAATACGCGCCGTCCGGATCGACGTCGGGGCCGCTGTAGTTGCCCGGCCGTGGCATCCGCGCCTCGTGGTTCGCCCAGAGGTTGTGGTGGAAGCTTATGCGGGCGCCACGACCACCGCGGATCAGGCTGCCATAGCCGTGTTCGCCCTTGGCGTGGAGCGAGTGCGTCAGCGAATTGGCGATGATCGACCATTGTACGGTCAGGTCGTAGAACCCCTGCCCCGGCTTGGTGTAGTTCGCCGACGCGGATAGCGTCTCGTCGACCGACCAGCTTGCCGAGACATGGTCGAGGATGATCCGGTGGCCATCGACGATCCAGATCGCGTCGCTCTCGGTCTTCGATTCGTCACCCAGCCGCGACCGGATGAAGCGGATCACGACATCGTCGGCGGACACTTCGAGCGGCTGGTCGCGCAGCGTGATGCCGCCGCCCGGTGCCGACTGGCCGGCGATGGTGATCCGCGGTTCACGAATGCGCAGGGGCTTTTCGAGCTGGATCGTGCCCGCCACCGCGAACACCACGATGCGCGGGCCCCGTGCCTCGACCGCGTCGCGCAACGACCCCTTCCCGTGATCCGCGAGCGTGGTCACGATCATGACCTTGCCGCCGCGCCCGCCGAGCGCGGTGCGGCCGGCACCCTCGGCACCCGGAAAGGCCAGCGGCTGCGTGACGGCCGTAGCGAGGAGCATCAGGCCGATCATCAGAACACCACCCGCAGGCCGGCAGTGATGACACGGCCGGTGCTCTGGTAGTTCTGCGCCACCGGATTGTCCTGATATTCGGTCGAATAGGTCGCGACGTTGGTGAGGTTGCGGCCCTCCAGCGTCAGCTTGGCGAAATCGGTGACCGAATAGGCGATCGCCGCATCGACGTTGAGCTGGCTGGCGCGATAACCGAAGTCGGAGATCACCGGCGAGTTGCAGACCGCACCGTTGTTGGTCGTCAGCCCGACCGCGCAGGTGCCCGCGGCAAGTGGGAAGCGCGTGACATATTCCGTGCGATACGCGCCCGAGACGCGCGCGGAGAAGCGCGCATCCTCGTAATAGAGCGTCGCGTTGAAGGCGTCCGGCGAGGTGTTGAGGAAGGGCCCGGTGGCGAACGCGTTGACCGCGGTGCCGGTCTGGGTGCGCGTCGTCGCCAGTTGCGCGCTGGTCAGATAGTTCAGCTGCGACGCGATGTGCGTGTAGTTCGCGGTCACGCCGAACTTGTCGAACGGCGCCGGTAGGAAGCTGAAGGTCGACTGGACGTTGACCTCGACGCCCTTGATCTTGCCGCCGGGCGCGTCGTTGAACTGCCGCACCGCAAAGGTCCCGCCGCCCTGGGTATAGGCGAGCAGCGTCGGGCTCGTGATGCCGGCCAGGATCGCCTGCAGCGTCGGGCCGTCGTAGATCGCCTGCAGCGCGTATTCGCCGGCGATCTGCTGCGGGAAATTCTCGAGGTTCTTGATGAAGAAGCCGACCGAGACGATCCCGCCGCGCCCGAAATAATGCTCGACCGCCCAGTCGATATTGGTGGCGCGATAGGGGTTGAGATACGGGTTGCCCACGGTGATCTGCGGTGCCGTGGTGGCGTTGAGTCCGGTCGGGAACGACGTCGTCCCCGGCGTCAGCGCAGCGAGCTGAGGCCGCGAGATGACCTTTGCCGTCGCAAACCGCAGCAGCGTGTCGGGGAGGAACTCCAGCGTCGCGTTCATCGCGGGGAGGAAGTCGGTATATTCGTTGCGCGCGGTGACCGTGGTGCCGATCACGCCGTTGGCGGCGGCGCCGACCGATCCGGTGCCGCGCACGATCGTCCGCGCGATCCGCGTGCCGGCGTTGCCACGGAACGGCAGGCCCAGCAGCTTGCTGTCCCAATCGAACTGCAGATACCCCGACAAATCGTCCTCGGTCACGCGGTTCGCCTGGCGCGCATCGACCTGCGCGCGGAAGTCACCCCATTTGTTGATGCAGTTGCAGTTGATGCCGAACTGGGTGTTGAACTTGTCGATGTCGGGCGCATAGAAGCTGGTCGGCGTGCCCGCGGACACGTCGAGACCCCTGCCGAAGCCATAGGCACGACCGAGATCGGTGATGTTCAACTTCGCCTCCGCCAGCGTCGGGTTGATCGCCTCGATATCGCTGTTGCGGCGGCCCTGGTTGCTGGAATAGCTGAACTTCTTGTAGGTCAGGCCGGTCAGCACCTTGAACTGGTCGTTGACGCTCCAAGTCAGGTTGCCGCGCGCGACGCGGAAGGAGTTGACGATATTGTCGCTGAGGTAGCGGATCGTCGACAGGCCCTTCACCAGCGACCAGCTCTGCGGATTGGCGACGTCGAAGCCGGGGCTGAACACCGGCATCTTGCCATCGCCGCGCTCGTCGAAGGTGTAGTTGTCCTGGTCGATCGCGTTGAATTCGGCGAGCGTGGTCTTGCCGGTGTATTCCGAGCGCGAATAGCCCGCGGTGCCGTCGAAGCGCAGGGTGTCGCCCAGATCCTGGCGGAGGTTGACGGTGCCCTGGTAGAATTTGGTCGTGCCCTGGACGCGCTGGGTCGAGCTGCGCCAGTCGACATCGTCGAGCACGAGATAATCCGCCTGGCCGGCCGAATTGACGTTGGCGGTGCGGATCTTGGTGTTCGGGCGGCCGATCAGCTGGGTGTAGAACGCCGACTGGTTCACGTCGGCGATATAGCCGGGTGATACGGTCGAATTATAATAGTCGAACGGGTTGAGGTTGTTGGGATTGTAGCTGGCGCGCGTGCCGGCGACGAGGCCGCCGCCGTTGAGCGACTGGCCGCAGTCCAGCGTCGCCGACGGCACGCAGTTCGGATAGAGCGCGAGCCGGTTGGTCAGCCCGGCGGGGGTGCCTGCCGCGCCGAGCGCGCCGCGCGCGGCATTGGCGTTGGTGCCGTTGCGGTTGAGCCCGATCGTGGTGATGCCGGCGGTGGTCAGGTCCTGCTGGTACCGCGAATAGACCCCGTCGATGGTCAGTTCGGTGTGCGAGGTCGGCTTCCACTGGATCGTGCCGGTGGCGCCGAGCCGCTTGTAGTGCAGGTCCTGGCGGTTGATCGATGGCAGCGCGGGGATCAGCGTGTTGGGCGTGACCAGCGCATAGGCAGCCGGGTCCGACCCGAACGTCGCGCCGGTCCCTGCCGTCGACGGCCGCGCGAAGCCGAAGGTGTTGGGGGTGACGCCGAGCAGCTGCGAATTGCGATACGCATAGTCGAACGCGCCGATGCTGCGCTGGTAGGAATCGATCTGCTGCTTCTGGTCCTGGTACGCGATCGACCCGAGGATGCCGAGCGTATCAGTGATGTGCTTCGACACCAGCCCGGTCAGGCGCGGGTTCACGGTCTTGCCGTTCTCACGGTACTCGCCCTCCAAGCCCAGCGCATAGCGGTCCTTGCTGTAGTTCAGCGGACGCCCCGTGGTCAGGTCGATGATCGCGCCGAGCGAGCCCTCGTCGTTCGCGGCCGACGTGGTCTTGGTGATGGTGACGCCGCCGAACAGTTCGGACGCGAAGGTGTTGAAATCGAACCCGCGCGAGCGGTTGGCGCCCGACGCGTCGTTGCCGCCGCCGGTGATGCTGAGCGCGTCGGCGCCGTTCAGCCGGACCTGCTGGAAGTCGCCGCCGAGACCGCGAACGGTGATGCTGCGCCCCTCGCCATTGTCGCGATCGATCGAGATGCCGGGCAGCCGCTGGATCGATTCGGCGAGGTTGGCGTCGGGGAAATTGCCGATATCCTCGGCGGTGATGGCGTCGATGATCTGGCTCGACCGGCGCTTCTGGTCGACCGCGCTGGCCAGGCTGGCCCGGAACCCGGTGACGATGATGTCGGCATCCTCGCCGCTCTGCGCGGCGGTCTCGGCCTGCTCGACCGGCGAGGTGCCGAGCGGCGCGGTCGCGGTCTGATCGGGTGGGGTGGTGCCGGTCGCGGGAGCGGCCTCGGTCGGCGACGATACGCCGGTATTCGTCGCGGTCTGGGCCTGAGCCGCAGTGGTAAGCGGTGTCATCGACAGTAATGATCCGACGATCATCGCCCCGATCGACGCGCCACCGCGCAGATAGCTCGTATCACGCATCCATTCTCTCCCCGGTATTGGCTATGCTGCCAATTCAAGGGTCTGTTAATGAGCGATTGTCTACCGGTGTCAAGGATAGATGCTTTGATCCGTGTCAGTTCGAACCAAGTGCGAACACCGAAGCGTACTTATCCCCCTAGCGACCAGACCAAGCGGCGCGTTTCGAGCGATGCCATCGGCTTGCCGTCCTTGCCGATCGCGGGCTGATATCGCCCCCGCTTGGTGATCTGCTTGCAGGCCGCGCCGTCCAGCACCGGGTTCCCGCTCGATCGCACGACGGTACAGGTGTTCACCGCGCCTTGCGTATCGATCATCCAGCGCACGGTAGTATCGCCGGCCTGCCGATTCTGCGCCGCCTCCAGCGGAAACGCGAACCACTTCACGACATCGCCGATAGGCTTGGCGGGAACGGCCATCTGCGACAGATCGACACCCCAGGATTTGATCTGCTCGATCTCGCAGGTCATCAACGCGCCCAGCGCCTTATCCGCGCGGTCCATTGCGAAGGTCATTGCGGGTTGGCCGATCTCCTCGATCGTCACGCTTGACTGCGACCCGAACCCGATGACGTCGGCATGGCCGCCCATGAACCGCAACAGCCGCTGGCGGCCGCCCGGCACCCGCATGCTCACCCCGACGGTCAGCGCCCTCGCATTCGAACCGGGAACGCCCATGGAAACGATCCCGCGCCTGAAGGCATCGTCCGGCGTGTCGGCGAGCAGCACGATGATCTCGGTCTGGAAGTCTCCCGGCGCCTGCCGAAACCCGAGCGTGGCCTTGGTCCCGTTGCCCTCATAGGGGCGCGTCAGCATGCAAAGGTCCTGCTGGTAGTCCAGCGTCCATTTGCCGACCGGGCTGTAGCTCGCCGTCGAGATCGCGGCTGCCGCCAGCGCCATGAACATTTCATCCCTCCTGTGACCTTGGCGACTTGCGCGCCTTCAGCAAAAGCTAGCGCAGTTTCACGCCTGTTTTCAATCACCTCGTTGTCGAAATTGGGCATCCCCACACTCGTCTTACCGGTTGACCCAACCAACGGAAATCGCCAGCGTTAGCGCTATCATAAATATAACCGAGAAGGATGTTCTGTGGATATTACGCGACGCGGCGGGCTTTCGATGCTGGCCGGGCTGGCGGTGGCGATGGGCGCGCGGGGAACGGCTGCGGCTGCGCCAACCGGGCTCCAGAGCCTGGCCGGGGCCAAGGGCCTGCGACTGGGATCGAGCTTCGGCTGGGCGGCGAAGGGGGCAGATCGCGGCTCGTTCGCGAACCCGGCTTATGCCGAACTGCTGACACGCGACTGTGGGTTGCTGGTGCCCGAGAACGAGATGAAGTGGCAGGCGCTACGGCCGACCCCGACCAGCTTCGCTTTCGCGAAATTCGATGCGATGATGGCGTGGGCGGATGCCAATTCGCTGCCGGTACGGGGTCACAATCTGTTGTGGCACCAGCCGAAGTGGATGCCGCGCTGGGAAGAGACGCACGACTTCGGCGCCACCCCCGTGCGCGCCGCCGAACAGCTGCTGGTCGAGCATATCACGACGGTCTGCCAACGTTACGGCACGCGGATCCGCAGCTACGACGTCGTCAACGAGGCGGTGAATCCCAAGGATGCCAGCCTGTACCAGACCGCACTGTCGCGGGCGCTGGGCGGTCCCGAGCCGACGCTGGACCTTGCCTTCCACACCGCGCGCCGCGCCGCGCCGCACGCGCAGCTGGTGTATAACGACTATATGAGCTGGGAGCCGGGCAACGCCACGCACCGCGCCGGCGTGCTGAAGCTGCTCGAGGGGTTCAAGGCGCGCGGGGTGCCGGTCGACGCGATCGGCGTGCAGTCGCACCTCGTCACGCAAGGCGTCGATGCGCGCGCGACGATCACCGGGCTCGAAGGCGAATGGCGCCGGTTCCTCGATGCCGTCACCGCGATGGGATACGGCCTGGTGGTCACCGAGCTCGACGTCCGGGACAACAATTTGCCGACCGATATCGCGGTGCGCGACCGCGCCGTGGCCGATTTCACCCGCGGCTATCTCGATGTCATGCTCGCCTATCCGAAGCTTCACGACGTGCTGCTGTGGGGCATGACCGATCGTTATAGCTGGATCGAGGGGTTCGAGCCGCGCAAGGACAAGGCACGACGTCGCCCCTGCCCCTATGACGCCGGGTTCAAACCGAAGCCGATGTACGCCGCGATCGCTGGCGCATTGGCCGCGGCGGCGCCCCGTAGCTGACACGAAAAAGGGCGCTCTGCCGTAGCGGAGCGCCCCAGGGGGGGAGATAAAGGGGCCTGCCTGACGGCAGGCCCCTTTCGCTTATTTGAACGATGCGCGGACCGAGAAGCTGAAGCGGCGGTCGGCGATGAACCAGTTGCGCGGACGCGTCAGCAGATTGTCGTTGATGACGTACGAAGTCCGCGTCACCGAATTGCTGAGGTTCACGCCCTGGAACCCCATCCGGATCGACGGCGTCACCGCATAGAAGATCGATGCGTCGAGCTGGCCGTATTTCTCCGCATAGACCGGTGCGAACGGCGTGATCACGTCGCGGATCGTCAACAGGTTGCGCGACCGCCAGTTATACGCCGCCCGCAATTCCAGCCCGTTGCGCTGATAAAACGGCCCGATGTTGAACTGGTACTTCGACAGCCCCTGCAACGGCAGCTTGCCGGTATCGACCGACGAGATGATCCCCGCCGCGACGTTCGGATCGCTCGGATCGAGCTGCTGCTGCGACACGCCGGTCGAATGCACGTAGGTGAAGTTCGCCGACAGCCCCAGGCCACCCAGCACCGATGGCAGGAAGCCGTAGGTCTGCTGATACCCGACTTCGAACCCACGCACCTTGCCGGTTTCCGCAGAATTCAGCGGCGTGGTGACGATCGCATCGAACGTCGCGCCGTTGTTGGTGAAGCTCAGCCGCTGCGTACCGACCGACTGCACCCCGTACAGGTTCTTGGCGAACGCCGAGAAGGTCAGCTGGCCGACGCTGGAGAAATACCATTCGGCTGTGAGGTCGTAATTGTCGGCACGCACCGGTTTCAGCTGCGGGTTGCCGACGTCGAAGATCGCGACGGCGCCGTTGTTGAACAGGATGGTCTGGTCGCTGGTATTCAGGTTGATGTTGTAGAACGACCGGGTCTGACCGAAATCGGGCGGTGCCACGCTCTTGTTGAACGCGGCACGGAACTGCAGCCCGCCACCGACGGCCAGCTTCAGGTTGAAGGTCGGCAGGAAGTAATCATAGGTCAGCTTGGAGTCGTTGGGCACCAGCGCACCGTTCTGGAAGGCCACCGCGGCCTGTTGCGTCGCCGCCGGGAGCGCGCAGAACCGCGAGATTGCCGAGCCATCCGCAGGCGGGACGCAGTTGAACGACTGGTTGGGGAACGAGAAGAACCCCGACGAGACGCGCTTCGTCCTGGTGTAGCGCACACCGAGGTTGCCACTGAGGTTCCAGCCGTTCGACAGGTCGTTGCCGAAGCGCACCTCGGCATAGGCGGCGTTGTTGCGTTCACTGACCGGGTTGACCTCGCCGGGCAGGAACGGCGTCCCCGCGATCACGCCGGAGCGCTGCGCCAGCGGCACCCAGCCGTCGGCACCCGAATTGGTCGAGGTGAAATCACGCCATTCATGCGCGATCTGGCTGATCTGCTGAACCGCTGCGCCGTAATCCTGCAACGCGCCGCCCGGGTAGAAGACGCGCCCGCCATTGGACGGATCGTTCGCCTGGCCGCGGAAGAAATTGTCGTACAGGAACGCCTGCTGCGGACCCGTGGCACCCGTCGTGCGCGTCGCCGGGTTGCCGTCGATCGGACGATCGAACCACACCGGACCGCCAGCGCCGACCGAAGCCCCCGTGGCATCGGTGCCGCCGCCCCAGATCTCGCTGAGCACGCCCCAGTTGTACGCGGTCGACCGGGCTTCGTTCTGGCGATCGGAGAAGCGATAGCCGGCGCGGATCGAGGTCAGCCAGCTGTCTTCGGGGAACGAATAATCGAGGTCGATGCGCGCGGCATCCTCGTTGCCCTTGCTGTCCTCGATATGGTCCATCGCGGATCGGTAGAAGCTGTTGTACGGATCGAGATAGCTCGGATGCGCGGCGTTCTGATAGTTGTTCGGCGTGTTGGTCACCGGGATGAAGTTCACATAGGCCGGATCGGTGCCGTTCAGGCGGATATCGGCATTCTGATAGGTCGTGCCCCAGACGGTCAGGTCGGTGACGTTCACCTTCGACCAGACATGCTGGTAATCCACCGTGACGCCCAGCCGCGTCGTCGGCTGCCACTTCAGGTTGAAGCTGGCGTCGTTGGTGACATAGCGCGAGGTGTTGCCACGCGCGATGTTGTTGCTCTGCAAGCCGTTGGTCGGCGTGCGCATGTCGGTGCCCTGGTCGGCGCGATAGCCGTTCGGGCCGGTGATCAGGCCGCTGGTGAACGCATTGTCGGCGTCATAGCTGAAGCTGGTACCGGGGAAGGGCTGCGAATCGCCCGCGCTGAGCACGTTGTCGGTCGCGACCTCGATCGAATTCTCGGTCCACGCCTCACGCGAATCGGAGCGCAGGAACTGCGCGGTCGCGGTCATCTTCTCGTCGTTGCTGCGCCACTGGCCAGCCGCCGAATAGCCATAGCGCGTGCGGTTGAATTCCTGGCTGCGGATCGCCGCGCCGCGCGGCACGTAGACCGTGGTGCCGACGTTGGGCGCGTTGTTGGCGTCGAGCGGCTGGAGCAGCGCCCCTGCCCCGGTCAGCACGCGCTCGCCCCAGTTCGAGATCTGCACGCTGTCGGCGCGCGACCGGACTTGCGACCGGACGAAGCTGCCGAGCAGGCCGAACTGGCCGATGCTGGTGTGCCAGCGGTCGCTCGCCAGTACCGACACCGTCGGCGCCGACTTCTTGACGAAATCGCCGTAATTGTTCTCGAGCGTGCCGCCCATCGTCAGGCCGGTGGAGTCGAACGGCAGGCGCGTGCGGAGGTTGACGGTGCCGGCGATGCCGCCCTCGATCATGTCGGCCGACGGGCTCTTGAAGACGTCGACGCCGCCCAGCAGTTCGGACGGCACGTCGGCGAACGACAGGCCGCGGCCGTTGTTGGCGCTGAACGAATCGCGGCCGTTGATCTCGGAGCGCGTGTAGGTCAGGCCGCGGACGACGACGCCCGACCCTTCGGTCGAGAAGTGATCGGGATCGACGCCGGCGGAGAAGTGGCTGATCGACACGCCGGGAACGCGCTGCAGCGCTTCGGTGACCGAGCGGTCGGGCAATGCCCCGATATCCTCGGCCGAGATCGAGTCGACCACGACCTCCGAATTCTTCTTGATCGCCTGTGCGCTCTGCAGGCTGCGACGGATGCCAGTGACGACGACGTCGTCATTGCCGGCCTTTTCCTGCGGCGTGGCGGTGGCCTGTTCGGCCGCAGTCGGTACGACTCCGCCCGATGGCACCTGCGCGTTCGCCGAAGGCTGTGCGGTGGCGCCCGAGGACGACTCGGAACCGGCCGCCGAAACCTGATTTGAGGATGCGGTACGCTGTCCCGCGCTGGGAGCCATCGTCGATTGCGCGGTCGCGCTGCCTGCTTGCTGAGCAATTGCCAGATTCGGCGTCGCCGCAAGGCACAGTGCGATCACCGATACGCCGCCCTTGAGGGCAACCGCACGACCGGAAACATCCACGGAATTCGTCTTTTTCATCACGCCCGACACCCTCACCTTGGTAGCGCTAACATTAAACTGTAGCGTCTTGTGCGAAAGAAGCGGTAGCGGGGCTGTCCTTCCGCAGCTAGAGGTAAAACAAGAGGATTATCGAAATGACTCAACCGTTGCATTGTTACAACACTGTGAATGACGCGAAATGAGCGCAGCGCCAAAGACACGTATTGTCATCGTTGGTGGCGGTACCGCGGGCTGGATGACGGCCGCGACGCTGGCGATGAGCTTTGCCGGGCGGACCGCAGACGTCACGCTGGTCGAGTCGGACGAGATCGGTACGATCGGCGTCGGCGAAGCGACTGTCCCACATATTCGTTTCTTCAATCAAAGATTGGGTATTGAGGAAGCGGATTTCGTCCGGCGCACCAATGCGACCTTCAAGCTCGGCATCGAGTTTCGCGACTGGGCGCGAATCGGCGACAGCTACATCCATCCGTTCGGCGATTTCGGGCACGACATCGCCGGCCTGCCGTTCCACCAGCATTGGCTGCACGCCGCGCGCAACGGCGACGAGGATGTGCCCTCGCTCGAGGCTTGTTCGCTGCCGATTGTCGCCGCGCGCACCAACCGCTTCGCACCCCCGCTAAACGATCCCCGCGCGGTCGGATCGACCTATTCCTACGCCTATCAGTTCGATTCCACGCTCTATGCGGCCTACCTGCGCGACTATGCGGAGGCACGCGGCGTGGTGCGGATCGAAGGCCGCGTCGACGCGGTCGAACAACACGCCGGCGGCATCGCGGCGGTCCGCCTCGCCAACCACACGCGGATCGAGGGCGACGTGTTCGTCGACTGTTCGGGGTTCCGCGCGCTGTTGATCAAGGGCGCGCTTCAGGCCGGGCACGAGGACTGGTCGCATTGGCTGCCGTGCGATGCCGCCTGGGCGGTGCCGAGCGCGAACGTCGGGCCGCTCACGCCTTATACCCGCGCCACCGCGCGCGAGGCGGGCTGGCAGTGGCGGATCCCGTTGCAGCACCGCACCGGCAACGGCCATGTCTTCTCGACCCGGTTCACCGATCCGGAGCGTGCGCGCGAGATCCTGCTCGCCAATCTGGAAGGCGAAGCGCTCGCCGAACCGCGCATGCTGCGCTTTAGGACCGGGCGTCGGACCCGCCAGTGGATCGGCAATTGTATCGCGATCGGGCTGTCCGCGGGGTTCCTGGAGCCGCTCGAATCGACCAGCATCCATCTGATCCAGCTGGCGATCGGCAAGCTGGTCGAGCTGTTCCCGACCGACGGCATGCTCGATACCGCAGACGCCGCCGAGTTCAACCGCGCGATGGCGCTGGAATACGACCGCGTCCGCGATTTCCTGGTGCTGCATTATTGCGCAACCGAACGCGACGACACGCCGTTCTGGCGTCACATGCGGACGATGGACCTGCCCCCCTCGCTCACCGAAAAGATCGCCGGGTTCCGTGATCGCGGCATCGTCGCGTCGTACCGCGAGGGGATGTTCCTGCCCGCCAGCTGGCTTGCGGTCTATTATGGCCAGCGGATCGTGCCCGAGCGCGTCAATCCGTTGATCGCCGACCTGCCCGTCGCGGAGTCGCGCGCAAGGGTCGCTGCGGTCGCCGCCGCGTGTCGCGCCGCCGCCGATGCGATGCCGTCGCATGACGATCATCTCGCGCGGATCAGGACGGCATGACCCGGACCGTTGCTATCGTCGGCACGACGCTGTGCGGCTGGATGACAGCCGCAGCGCTTGCCCGCCGTCTGCCAACGGGGGCGTATCGCGTGATCGTCGTCGACGACAGCGCGGGCGGCGATGGCTTGGGCGACTTCGCACCGGTGATCGCAGTGCCCCCCGCGCTAGCTGGATTCCATACCGACCTCGGCATCGACGAAGCGATGCTGGTTCGCGCCACGGGCGGCGGCCATGCGCTGGGCGTTGCGTTCGGCGGCTGGCGGGCCGACGGTGCTGCGGCGTTCCTCTCCTATGGCGAGACCGGGGCGCCGCTCCAGGGTATCGCCTTCCACCATCTGGCGGGTCGGTTACGCGCCGCCGGCCAGACGATCCGGCTTGCCGACTATGCACTGTCCGCGGTGGCCGCGCAGGCGGGCCGGTTCGCGCCCGACGCGCCGATCGCGCATGCGCTGCATTTGCCCGTCGAGCGCTATACCGCGTTGCTTCGCGCCACCGCGCTGCGGCTGGGCGCCACGCTCGCCGATGCACCGTTCGCCGATGCGCGGATCGACGGGGACGGCGTCGTCGAGGCACTGACCCTCACCGATGGCAGCACGATCGACCCGCTGCTGGTGCTCGACTGTTCGGGCAGCGCGGCACGGATCGCCGGCCGGACGTCGCCCGCGTTCGAGGACTGGTCGGCGTGGCTGCCCTGCGACCGCGTTCAGGCCGAGACGGTGCCTGCCAACGGTTCGCCACCGCCCTACACGCAGGTCGATGCGCTCGACGCGGGATGGGTCGCGACATGGCCGCTCGACGGTGCCGACGTGCGGCTGACCTGCAGCCGCGGCGGCCCCGGCACGCCGTTCCGCGCGGGTCGCCGGATCGAGGCGTGGCGCGGCAACTGCATCGCGCTCGGCGCCGCCGCCGGCGTGATCGAACCGCTCCACCCGACCGCATTGACGCTGCTGCTGCGATCGCTCGCGCAGCTGATCCAGCTCTGGCCCGCCGACCCGCATGCGCCCGTCGAAGCGGCAGCCTTCAACCGCGCCGCGGCCAGCGCGATCGAGGGCGCCCGTGATTTCGTGGTCGCGCATTATGCCGTTGCCGGTCGCCCCGGCGCGTTCTGGGACGAACGCCGCGCCGCCTCGGTTCCCGCCACGGTCGCGGCCAAGCGCGACCTGTTCGCCGCGCGCGGACGGCTGCCGATGGTCGACGACGAGCCGTTCGAGGAGGAGGACTGGGCGGCGATATTCGATGCGTTGGGAGTGATCCCCCGCCGCCACGACCCGCGCGCCGACGTCGTACCGCTCGACACCATCGAGCGCCATCTTGCCAGCCACCGCGCGCGGATCATCGCACAGGTGCGCGCACTCCCTCCTTACGCAACGGTGACCGCATGACGATTGGTGAGCCAGTTCGCCGCATCGTCATCGTCGGCGGCGGTACCGCTGGCTGGATGGCGGCCGCCGCACTCGCCCGCCTGATCCCGACCGGCGCCAGCATTACCCTCATCGAATCCGACGCGATCGGCACCGTCGGGGTCGGTGAGGCGACGATCCCGCCGATCCGCGCGTTCAACGCGATGCTGGGGATCGACGAAGCCGAGTTCCTCGCCGCGACCGCGGGCAGCTTCAAGCTCGGCATCGAATTCGTCGACTGGGGTGCGATCGGCGAGCGCTACCTCCACCCGTTCGGCGGGTTCGGCTTCGACATCGAGGGCGTCCGCTTCCACCAATATTGGCGCCGCCGCCGCGCCGCCGGGGTGGTCGAGGATATCGAGGCCTATTCGCTGTGCGCGGTCGCCGCCCGCGCCGGCCGGTTCGCGCCCCCCTCGCCCGACCCCGCGTCGATATTGTCGCAGATGGCGCACGCCTATCATTTCGACGCCGGCCTCTACGCACGCTTCCTGCGCGGCCGCGCCGAGCGCGACGGCGTCGTTCGCATCGAGGGCGAGGTCGTCGATGTCGCGCTCGACGGGGAAACCGGGCATGTCCGCCACGTCCTGCTGGCGGGCGAGCGTCGGATCGAAGGCGATCTGTTCCTCGACTGTTCGGGCTTTCGCGGCCTGCTGATCGAACAGACTCTCGGCGCCGGCTATGAAGACTGGACGCGCTGGCTGCCCTGCGACCGCGCCGTCGCGATGCCGACCGCGAATGCCGGTACCGCGATCACCCCATACACCCGCTCCACCGCGTGCGCGGCCGGGTGGCAATGGCGCATCCCGCTGCAACACCGCACCGGCAACGGCTATGTCTATAGCAGCGCGTATTGTTCGGACGACGAAGCCACAGCGACGCTGCTCGCCGGAGTCGACGGCACGCCGCTGGCAGATCCGCGGATGCTGCGGTTCACCGCGGGGCGGCGGCGGAAACAGTGGATCGGCAACGTCGTCGCCCTCGGCCTCGCGTCGGGGTTCACCGAACCGCTGGAATCGACCAGCATCCACATGGTACAGACCGGCATCTCCAAACTGCTCGCGCTGTTTCCCGACCAGGGGTTCTCGCCGGTCGAGATCGACACCTACAACCGGTTGGCGGAGACGCAGTTCGACCAGGTCCGCGACTTCCTCGTGCTGCATTACCATGCCACCCGCCGCGACGATTCGCCGTTCTGGCGCGATATGGCGGCGCGTCCGATTCCCGACAGCCTGAGCGAGAAGATCGCATTGTGGCGACGGCGGGGGCGGCTGTTCCGCTGGGAGGACGATCTGTTCGCCGAGGCGAGCTGGGTCGCGGTGCTGCTCGGCCAGGGTATCGTGCCCGAAGGCTGGGACCGCCTCGCCGACGGGGTCGATGCCGGCGATGTCGACGCACGGTTC
Organism: Sphingomonas sp. R86521; assembly: GCF_042466235.1. NCBI lineage: Bacteria > Pseudomonadati > Pseudomonadota > Alphaproteobacteria > Sphingomonadales > Sphingomonadaceae > Sphingomonas > Sphingomonas sp. R86521. The sequence continues at coordinate 3,230,282 of NZ_JAXHBY010000001.1, forward strand.
AACCGGCTGCGGACGATGTTTGCGGACGCCGCGTCGCGGATGCCGCGGCACGAGGATTATCTCGCACGCACCTGCCCAACGCGCGTGCGGGCATGAGCGACGCCCTGCGCTCGGTCGTGATCGTCGGCGGCGGCACTGCGGGCTGGATGGCGGCGGTCGCGTTCAGTCGCCTGCTCGGTCCTGCCGGCACACGCGTGACGCTGATCGAATCCGACGCGATCCCGACGATCGGTGTCGGCGAGGCGACGATCCCGCCCATCCGCACCTTCCATGCGATGCTGGGGATCGAGGAGGACGCGTTCCTGCGCGCGACCGGCGGCAGCTACAAGCTCGGCATCCGCTTCGAAGGCTGGACGCGCGCCGGCGAATCCTATGTCCACCCGTTCGGCCAGATCGGGACCGACATCGCCGGCGTGCCGTTCGCCGCGCAGTGGCTGCGCGCGCGCCAGGCCGGGGCGGCGGACCCGCTCGGCCGATATTCGCTCGAGGCCCGCGCCGCCGAAGCCGGTCGCTTTTCCCGCCCGATCGCCAATGGCAATTCACCGCTCTCGCGGATCGGCTACGCCTATCACTTCGATGCCGGTCGCTATGCGGCGTTCCTGCGCACCATCGCCGAGGGGCACGGCGTCGTCCGTCGCGAAGGGACCATCGAACGCGTCGAGCGCGGGCCGGCCGGCATCGCGGCGGTGCACCTTGCCGATGGCAGCCGCGTCGCCGGCGACCTGTTCCTCGACTGCTCCGGCTTTCGCGCGCTGCTGATCGAGGGCGCGCTGGAAACCGGCTGGACCGATTGGGCGGAATGGCTGCCCTGCGACCGCGCCGTCGCGGTGCCCTCGGCGGCCGACGCCGCACCGTTGCCGCTGACCCGCGCGATCGCCGAACGCGCCGGGTGGCGCTGGCGCATCCCGTTACAGCACCGCACCGGCAACGGGCACGTGTTTTCCAGTCGGCACCTCAGCGACGACGAAGCGATCGCGACCTTGCTCGCGGGGCTCGACGGCGAAGCCCTGGCCGAGCCGCGCGTGATCCGCTTCGCGACCGGCCACCGCAACCGCTTCTGGAACGGCAACTGCATTGCGCTCGGCCTTGCCGCGGGGTTCATGGAGCCGCTCGAATCGACCAGCATCCATCTCGTGCAGAGCGGGTTGCAGCATCTGTTGCGGATGCTGCCGACGGGTGCTGTCCCCGCGCCCGCGATCATCGAGCGGTACAACCGGACAATGACCGCGGAATTCTTGCGGATCCGCGATTTTCTCGTCGCGCACTACCATCTCAACGCGCGCCCCGAACCGTTCTGGCGCGAGCGTGCGGCGGCACCCATCCCGGAAGGGCTGGCCGAAAAGCTCGCACTGTTTCGCGCCGGCGGCCGCATCTTCCGCGAGGCCGACGAACTGTTCAACGAGACGAGCTGGCTTGCGCTGCTGACCGGGCAAGACGCGCGCGTGACCGGGCACGATCCGATCTGTGACGCGGTGCCGATCGAGGCGGTCGCCGACCGGCTGGCCGGGATCGAACGCGTCGTCGCTACCTCGCTGACGCATATGCCACCCCATGCCGAGGCGCTGGCGCGGCTGGGATCGAACGGAGCCATCTGATGCCGCTACTCCTTGCCATGGTGGCTTCGGCGATCAACCTGAACCAGCCCGGGTTTCGCGCCGACGATCCCAAGACGGCGATCGTTGCCGATGCCGCAACGCGCCCGCTCGACTGGAGCATCGTCGACGATGCGGGCAGAACGGTGCTGACCGGCCGGACCAGCGTCGGCGGCGATGATAGAGCGTCGGGCGATCACGTCCATGTCGCGACCTTCACGACTCTGACCCGCCCCGGCACCTACCGGGTCCGCATCGACGGCGCGGAGAGCGGACGCTTCGCCGTCGGGCGCGAAATCTATGCGCCGCTGGCCCGCAACGCGCTCAACTTCTTCTACCAGCAGCGTGCCGGAATACCGATCGACGCACGCTGGGCCGGTGCCCGTTGGGCCCGCGCCGCCGGCCATCCGCATGAGCTCGCGACCGGCTTTTCGGGCGTGGACGAAAAGGGCAATCGCTGGCCCGGCTGTCGCTACACCCTGGACGTCACCGGGGGCTGGTACGACGCCGGCGACCAGGGCAAATACGTCGTCAACGGCGGCATCGCGGTATGGACGCTGCAAAATCTGTACGAGAGCGGCTTTGCCCGCCGCGTGTTCGCCGACGGCCAGGCGAAACTCCCCGAAGCCGGCAACGGCCGCGACGACCTGCTCGACGAAGCACGGTGGGAAGTCGAATGGATGCTGCGGATGCAGGTCCCCGGCGGAACCCGCCTGGCCGTGCCGGTCGGTCCGCAGGATCCTTCGGGCAAGCTGACGCTGACCGAGGTCGACGCCGGCGGCATGGTGCACCACAAGGTCGCCGATGCGCACTGGACCGCGTTGCCGACCGCGCCAGCCGACGACAGGGAAACGCGCCTGCTCTACCCGCCCTCGACCGCCGCGACCCTGAACCTGGCGGCCGTTGCGGCACAGGCTGCGCGGTTGTGGCGACCGATCGATCCGGCCTTCGCCGCGCGCTGCCTCCGCGCGGCGAAGGCGGCGTGGACCGCGGCACAACGCAACCCTGCGATCTTTGCGGCACAGGGCTTCACCGGCAGCGGCGGCTATGGCGATACCGCCCTCGACGACGAACGCGCCTGGGCCGCCGCCGAACTGTTCGCCACCACCGGCGGCGCCGCCTATCGCAAGTCGTTGCCGACCGGCGCGACGGGCGAACCCGGCTGGGCCAGCGTAGCGCCGCTCGGAACGATCACGCTCGCCACCGCGAACGGTATTCCGCCAGCGATCCGCACCGCGGCGCGCGCGTCGATCATCGCGGCGGCCGACCGGTCCCTCGCCGAGATTCCGCAGTCCGGCTACCGCATCCCGTACGCCTCGCAGAGCTATAGCTGGGGCTCGAACGCCACCATCCTGAACCGCGCGATGCTGCTCGGTCTGGCACAGCGTTTCACCGGCGACGCGCGCTACCGCGCCGGCGTCGTCGATGCCGCGGACTATATCCTCGGCCGCAATCCGCTTGGCCAGTCCTATGTCTCGGGTACCGGATGGAAGCCGCTGACCAACCCGCATCACCGTTTCTGGGCGCACCAACTGTCCGCCGCGTCGCCGCCCCCGCCGCCGGGCGCGCTGTCGGGAGGCCCCAACAACACAGCGATGGCCGACCCGATCGCGATGAAACTGAAGGGCCACTGCGTGCCCCAACGCTGCTGGGCGGACGACATCAACGCCTATGCGCTGAACGAGGTGGCGATCAACTGGAACGCGCCTTTGGTCTGGGTCGCGGCCTATCTCGACGGCGACTGATTAGCGTCGCTGGAGCGACTTCAGCAGGTAACCGCGGATTCGTTCGGTACGGTCGGGCGATGCCGGTCCCAGCACGCCTCGCGCTGATGAGGGTAGATGATCGCCAGCCGCCGTCGCATCGTCGCTAAACACATAATGCTCGAACCATGCGCGCCACCCCGCCTTCTCCGCAGCCGGGCGATCGCGGACCGCCATCATCGCATGGACCATCGCGTGGAACGCCGACACGGTCGGGTCGAACGCCCACCAGTAATTGCACAGCACGTTGAGCGTCCCGAACGCCTGGACGTGGTGCCACCAGATCGCCGGGATGAACAACGCATCCCCCGGTCCCAGATCGGCAACGACGGCATGCCCGAGCGCCTCCGCATAGCGCGGATAGCGATCCAAATCGGGCGCCAGCGGATCGACCATGCTCGACGGCGGCCCTGCCAGCGTCCGGTCGAGCGGCCCGAGATACAGATTGCCGACCTGATCGGGCGGAAACAGCGTGAAGCGGCGCTGCCCGGCGACGACGCAGGCGAGGTTGGTCGAGCCGTCATAATGCGTCGCGGTCTGCGACCCGTTCCCGATCCACAGTCGCGGCGTCGCCCCGCCCAACGGCAGGTCCAGGGGATTGGCCGCTGCCCAGCCCGGCAGATGCTCGGGCGCGGTGGCGGCGTTGGCATACAGGATATGCCGTTCGCCCTCCGGCACCTGCGCCAACCGCAGCAATTCACTCAGCAACACGCCCAGCGGCGCTTGCTCGCGGTGGAAGTTGAACCCTTCCAGATTGTCGCCGCGATAGAAAAAGCGCCCCCCGAATTCGGGGCCGCCGATCAGCACCTCCATCGGCTTGCCGCCATCGCCGAGCCCCGCGAGATATGCCGCCGCCGCCTGGTCGCCACCGCACGCCCGCACGCTGGCCCAGTGCGCCACCTGCCCCCGCAACACGATCGGCGTCGCGCGCCCCGCCACTTCAGCGGCAAAGGCGGCGGCATCGACCGCGTCACGTTCGTCGACACGGGCATCGGTGGCGGCAGGATGGGCGATCTTCATCTGACGATATTATCCGCGGTTTTCACGTCGCGCCATCATAATGCCTGATACATCGCGCGCGCTATCGTCGATCAGCTCCGGTTGGTCGACATAGGGCGTGACCTGAACATTGTCCCCAAGCATCGCCAGCGCCTTGTCATGGGAGGCCTGCCAGCGTGCATTGCGGGTGGTGACGTGCGGTGCAGCCGACGATCCGGCGAGAGCGGGCATAATCCGGGGCGGCACCGGCAGTGCTGGCCGTCACGAACACGCGGCGGTCCGTCAGTCGGCCGCGGCAACCGGGTGGTCGACCTGGACCCAGTCGATATCGACCGACCCGCCGGGCGCGCCGCGGGTGAAGTTGAACAGTGCGGGGCGGGATCCCTTCCACCAGGAGAAGCGTGCGAGGGCGATGGCGTCGCCCATCGGGCGGAACGACTTGCCGTCCAGGCTGTAGCTGTAGCGCACGGTCTGTTCCGGGCCGACGTCCGCGCGCAGGTCGACGACGCCGCCGTCGATCGCGGGTCCGGCGGTTTCCACGCCCTTCACCGCCAGCGTCACGCGCAGGCGCCCGGCGTCGCGTGCCACGCCGATCCAGCTCGGGCCGACGCCGAACAGCGACAGCCCGGCGCGCTGACCGTCGCGCATCTTCGTCGCATCCAGCCGCATCGTGATCCGCGCGCGCGGGCCCTGGAGAATCTGCGTCAGGGTGTTGCGCGCGGTGACGAGATGCTCGGCGGGACCGGCGATCAGCCGCAGGAAACCGGGGCGTGCGGTCAGGCTCCAGCGGCGGTCGTCGGGGTTATGGTTCCATTCCCATTGCAGGCCGAGCCGCGGGCCGGAGAAACTGTCCGACTCGTGCAGGGCATCCCTGGTCGAGGGGCTGCCGGTATCCGGCATCGCGAACGTCGCCACCGGCTGGCCGTCGGCGCCGATCACCGGCCAGTCGTCCTTCCAGACCAGCGGTTCCAGATAGGCGATGCGGCCGAACGCGCCGGTGCTGTTGAAATGGACGAACCACCCCTTCCCCGACGGCGTCTCGACCCAGCCGCCCTGGTGCGGGCCCTGTAGCGCGGTGGTGCCCTGGCTCAGCACGACGCGCTGTTCGTACGGGCCGGTGATCGCACGCGACCGCAGCGCGACCTGCGCGCCCTTCTCGACCCCGCCGAACGGCGCGAGGATGTAGTAATAGCCGTTGCGCTTGTAGAGCTTCGGCCCTTCGAGGATCGGCAACCGGGCCTTGTCCTCGACGATCACGGTGCCGGCATCGAGCACGCGACGGCCGTCGGGCGACATCCGGTGGAGGATCAGCGGCCCGGCACCGTGGCGCGAATGGACCAACCAGGCGGTGCCGTCATCGTCCCAGAACGGACACGGATCCTCGAGCTTGGGCTGGTCGATCACCAGCACCGGCGGGTCCCAAGGCCCTTCGGCGCGTGCGGCGCTGGCCATGAAGATGCCCTCGTCGGGGGTCGCGAAATAGACGTAGAAGCGCCCGGCATGGAAGCGAAGCGACGGCGCCCAGACGCCGCCCGCATAGCGCGTGCCCCCGATCGGCTTGGAGATCGCGTCGGTCAGCGTGTGCGGCCCGGGCATGTCGTATTCGGGCGCGAACGGCAGGCGCGGCAGGACATGACCGACGATCGTCCAGTGGACGAGGTCGCGCGACCGCAGGATCGGGATGCCCGGCGAGAAATGGAAGCTGGAGGCGACCATGTAATAATCGCGGCCGACGCGGATCACGTCCGGGTCCGAATAATCGGCGTAGAGGATTGGGTTGGCATAGGTGCGCGGCGTCGCGCCCGATGCCATCGCACAGAGCGCGAGCATCGGCGCGGTCGCCAATATCCAGCGGCGATAGGCCAAATGCATCTCTCCCCTTGCAGCCGATTACCGGCCGTCTTGACCATCACGATAGCGCTATCGACACATCCTGCCAGATGTTTTGCGGATATCTCGCGGCGCACACAGCAAGTTCTGAGATCATCAACGTCCCTGATCGTTCGCATTTGTCGCATTTACACAGACAATAGGCGCGGCATTTTCCACGAACCGGGCGGGATCGCGGTGTGGAACCGTCACATGCCGAACGTTAGCCGATTTCATTACTCATGGTACCGCTACCGCTTGACATTCATTCCCGATCCAATAAAGAATGTTCCCATATTATGAAATGAGTCGTCATTTCGTGGTGTGATAAAAGCGGGACGAACCCGTGGCAACAGGGACGATCGATGGTGCGATGCCGCGGTCGAAAGGGAGGATAGCATGAAGGCTTTGGTCCAACGCCGCCGTACGCGCATCATGTGCGGGACGATGCTCGCATCACTCGGCATGGCATTCCATCCAGCCGACGCGCAGACCGCGCCGCAGCCGAGCACGGCAACCGCGCCCGCCCCCGCTGCGGACCCCGCCACTGCTGCAGACCCCGCCGCGCAAACCCCTGCCACAACAGCGCAGGCCGATGCCGCCGCGACCCCGACCGCGCAGGGCGATGCCGCACCGCCCGCCGACATCGTCGTGACCGGATCGCGCATCGCGCGCACCGGCTTCGACGCCTCGACCCCGGTCAGCGTCGTCAATGCCGCCGACATCAAGCTGTCGGGCAACGTCAACGTCGAGCGCACGCTGTCGCAGATCCCGCAGGCGGTCGGCTCGCAGCTGGGCGGCGCGACCTCGAACACGGTTCCGGGTGGCTATGCCGACGTCAACCTTCGCGGCTTCGGCTCGACGCGCAACCTGGTGCTGGTCAACGGCCGCCGCTTCGCGATCTTTGGGCCGGAACAGGTCACCGATCTCAACACGATCCCGTCGAGCCTGGTCGAACGGACCGAGATCGTCACCGGCGGATCGTCGGCGGTCTACGGATCGGACGCGATCACCGGCGTCGTCAACTTCATCATCCGCGACGATTTCTCCGGGATCGAGGCGCGCTCGCAGGTCAATATCGATCGCCCCACCGGCACGCCCGTCTACAATGTCGATCTCACCGCCGGCACCAATTTCGCCGACGGCCGCGGCAACATCGTCGTCGCGGGCAATTACCTGAAGCGCGGCGCGATCACCCGCGGCGATCGCGGCAGCTTCGCCTACGACTCGCTCAACGATGGCTGCGTGACGCGCGACAGCGTCAGCGCCAACGGCAAGGGCACGCCGTTCACGCCCACCGGCGGTCTCGGCTGTGTCGCTGGCGGCGGTGCGCTCGGCTTCATCGCGGGCGGCAGCGGCGACATTCCCAATGGCCGCTTCTCGGGTATTCCCGCGGCCGGCGGCAGCAATGCGGCGCTCAACACGGCCTATGCCGCGGCGGGCCTGAGCCAGCTGACGACGCGCGGCTTCACCTTCAACGATGGCGGCACCGCAGCGCGGCCGCAAATCACGCCGCAGGACGATTTCAACCTCGGCCCCGACAATTACCTGATCCAGCCGATGAAGCGCTGGATGGCCAACGGCTTTGCGCATTTCGATTTCAGCGATGCGCTGACCGCCTATACCGAGCTGCATTACAGCCGGAACACCGTCAACGCGCGCCTGGCCCCGACCAATGTCGGTTCGCCGACGCTGTTCAACGTCAACAATCCGTATCTGACCCCGCAGCTGCAGGGCGTACTCAACCAGCTCGACCTGGCCGAGACCGGCACGACGACCGTGACCAGCGGCACCACCAGCCGCACGACGGTGCGCGGCGACGGGCTGGCCGTGCTGACCGCCGGGCGTCGCTATGTCGAGGTCGGCCCGCGGCTCGCGCAGGAACAGCGCAACGTCTTTCGTGGTGCGTGGGGGTTCCGCGGCGCGCTCGGCGACGTTTCGGAGGGCTTCCTCACCGACCTGAAGTACGACGCCTATTACACCTATGCGCGCAGCAAGGACACGCTGTCGCTCGACAATGCGATCTCGCGCAGCCGGTTGCAGGCGAGCCTGTTGTCGGCCGGCGGCGCGGCCCCGGTCTGCAACATCTTCGGGCAGAACATCAGTTCGGCGTGCGTCTCGGCGATCTCGATCAGCGCTGTCAACACCACGATCGCCAAGCAACAGGTCGCGCAAGGGAGCCTGACCGGTACGGTGTTCCAGCTCCCCGCAGGGCCGGTCGGTTTCTCGTCGGGCTTCGAGTGGCGCAAGACGAGCGCGCAATATTCGCCCGACGCGTTCCTGTCGTCGGGCGACGTCGCCGGCTTCAACCCCGGCCTGCCGACGCGCGGCAGCGTCAACGTGAAGGAGGTATTCGGCGAGATCCGCGTGCCGCTGATCCACGACACGCCGTTCATCGAGAGCCTCGTCGCCAATGGCGCGTTCCGCTATTCGAAGTACAGCCTGGGCGGCATCGGCGGAGTGTGGACCTATCTCGGCGGTCTCGACTGGCGCGTGAACCGCGACCTCGCCTTCCGCGGCCAGTATCAGCGCGCGATCCGTGCGCCCAACGTGTCCGAACTGTTCGGCGGCGTCACCCGCGTCGTCGGCGTCGCGACCGATCCGTGCTCGAGCCGCGCACCGGTGGCGCAGCAGACCGCGGCGGTCCGTGCGGTGTGCGTCGCGACCGGCGTGCCGGCAGCCAACGTCTTCACCTCGGTGGTGCAGCCCAACACCATCATCCCAGCCGATTTCGGCGGCAACACCGCGCTCGGCGCCGAGAAGTCCGACACCTACACGGTCGGCGCAGTGGTGACGCCGCACATGGTACCGGGGCTGTTCCTCAGCGTCGATTACTTCAACATCAAGCTGGACGGCGCGGTGTCGTCGCTGGGCGGCGGGCTGCAGAACACGTTCAACCTCTGCTACACCGTGCTGCAGGATGCGGGCAGCGAGTTCTGCCGCGCGATCGCGCGCAACCCGACCACGGGCGAGATCAACGACCCCTATGTCGCGCGCATCCTCAACGCCAATACGGGCTCGCTGAAGACGTCCGGGCTCGACTTCGCGGCGCGCTATCGCCTCGATCTCGGCTTCGGACTGCCGGGCTTCGGCACCAGCAGCAAACTGGAATTCGGGACCAACTATACCTGGCTGGCTGAGTTCACCTCGACCCCGGTCGCGGCCTTCCCCAACATCCAGAACAAGTGCGCCGGCTCGTATGGCCCGACCTGCGGGCAGCCGCTGCCGCGCTGGCGCGGTACGTCGCGGCTGACCTGGACGATCGACGACCTCAGCCTCAGCGTGCGGCATCGCTATATCGGGCCGGTCACCACCGACCGCTTCGTCGTGCCGCTGCGCCAGGGCTCGGCGGCGACGCCGACGCTCGACAGCATCGCGTTCCCGAAACTCGGCGACGAGAATTACTTCGACGTGTCGTTCAGCTATGATCTCGCCAAGGGCGTGGAGGTGTTCGGCGGCGCCAACAACGTCTTCAACAACAACCCGCCGATCACCACGCAGGGGCCGGGCTCGAACACCTTCGCGGCGACCTACGACGTGCTGGGGACCGAGTTCTTCCTGGGTGCTACGCTGAAATTCTGACCAGACGTCCACCGGGAGTGACGAGAATGACCTTGGACCGCCGTTCGATCATCATGGGGGCCGGGGGACTTGCCGCGCTCTCCGGTGCCACCGCCGGCCGCGGGGCGCCCGTTGCGACGGGTGCTCCCGGTGGCTGGCCCGCCGGCTGGGTCGACGTCCGCCAGCACGGCGCGACGGGCGACGGCACGACGATCGACTCGCCCGCGTTCAACCGCGCGATCGAGGCGGCGGCAGCGCGCGGCGGCGGCACCGTGCATGTCCCCGCCGGCACCTATGCCTGCTACACGATCCGCCTGAAGAGCCGCGTCACGCTGCATCTCGACAATGGCGCGACGATCCTCGCCGCCGCCCCCAGCGGCACCAACGGCTACGACCATGCCGAGCCCAATGCGTACGACGCCTTCCAGGATTTCGGGCACAGCCATTGGAAGAACAGCCTGATCTGGGGCGAAGGGCTGCACGACATCGCGATCGTCGGCGCCGGCCTGATCTGGGGCAAGGGCCTCGGCCGCGGCGACGGCAAGGACAATTGGCTGAAGGACCCCAACGGTCCCGGCACCGGCAACAAGGCGATCGCGCTCAAGAACTGCCGCAACGTCCTGCTCCGCGACTTCAAGCTGCTCGAGGGCGGTTGGTTCGCGCTGCTCGCGACCGGCGTCGACAATTTGACGATCGACAACCTGCTCGTCGACACCAACCGCGACGGCTTCGACATCGACTGCTGCCGCAACGTCCGCGTCAGCAACTGCACCGTCAACGCGCCCTATGACGACGCGATCTGCCCCAAGAGCAGCTATGCCCTCGGCGAACCGCGGATTACCGAGAATCTGACGATCGCAAACTGCCTGGTCACCGGCAACTACAGGATCGGATCGGTGATTGACGGCACTTGGCAGAAGATGCCCGCGTCGTTCGCCAAGACCATCCACGGCCGGATCAAGTTCGGCACCGAGACCAATGGCGGCTTCCGCAACATCGCGGTCACCAACTGCATCTTCGAGGACAGCCGCGGGCTGGCGTTCGAGACCGTCGACGGCGCGATGATCGAGGATGTCGTGATCAGCAACATCACGATGCGCGGGATCGTCGACGCACCGCTGTTCTTGCGGCTCGGCCGGCGGATGCGCGGGCCGAAGGGCCGGCCGATCGGCACCATGCGGCGCATCCTGATCCAGAACATCGTCAGCTCGAACGCCACCCTGCTCCCCTCGGTGATCGCCGGGCTCGCGGGGCATCCGATCGAGGATGTCCGCATCAGCGACGTCTTCCTGCACCAGCTCGGCGGCGCACCGGCGGCGATGGCGCGCGTCCAGCCGCCGGAGGAAGAGCTCGGCTATCCCGAGGCGACGATGTTCGGCGACCTTCCCGCGACCGGGTTGTTCGTCCGCCACGCGCGCAACCTCGAGCTCAGCAACATCGAGATCGCGGTCGCCGCCGCCGATCCGCGCCCGGCGTTTCGGTTCGAGGACGTCGCCGACGCTGATGCGTTCAGGGTCAAAGTGCCCGCCGGCATCGGGTTTTCGCTGAAGGACGTCACCGGGTTTCGCAGCTTCGGCAGCCGGACGGTTCCGGACCGGACGCTACCGGGGCCCTTCACCGGCGAGGTCTGAGTCCGCGTAAAAACGGCGCCGGCATCGCTGCCGGCGCCCAGGTCGCGCGAGGGGAAACGCCGCGCGTTAGAATTTAACCGTGGCACCTGCCGTGAACGTGCGGCCGAGGCGGGTTTCGAACAACGTGTCCTCGCGCTGGCTGTCGATGAACAGCGTGTTGCGTTCGTCGGTCAGGTTCTGCGCCTCGAGGATCAGCTTGAAGTTCTTGGTCAGGTTGTACGACGCCGACGCATCGACGAACAACGTCGAGGCGTTGGCGCGGACGTCGCTGTCGTTCGCACCCGACGGAATGCCGCGGTTGAACTTGGCGCGGTAGCTGGCGGTACCGCGAATACTGAAGCGCGTATCCTCGTAATAAAGCGTCCCGCTCGCCGCGTTCTTCGACAGGTCGATCAGATCGTTGACCGTCGTCTGGACCGGCGAGAGGATATAGGTGATCTTCGATTTCACATGCGTATAGCTGCCGAGCACGCCGAAGTTCGACAGGAAGCCCGGCAGGAAGCTGAGCTGGACCTGGGCGTTGACCTCGACGCCGTTGAGCGGGCCGCCCGGCGTGTTGTTCGAGCGGTTGACGGTGAAGATATCGGCCGGCGTCGACGGCGTTCCGTCCAGCAGCGCGTCGGGCAGGCCGAGCGAACTGTACGGCACCTGCTCCGAGATCGACTGGATATAGGTCTCGATGTTCTTGTGGAAATACGCGACCGACAGCAGCGAGCCGGGCGCGAAATACCATTCCAGCGCGGCATCGAAGGTGTTGGCGCGGATCGGGTCGAGGAACGGGTTGTTGACGGTGCCGGTGCGGGTGGCGACCGTGACGCCCGATACCGGCGTCAGCTGCCCGAGCTCGGGACGCGACATCACCGCGGCGGCGGCGAAGCGGGCCTGGAGCTTGGGCGTGATCTCGGCGACCAGGTTGATCGACGGCAGCCAGTCCTCGTACGAGCGGTTGACGTCGCCGCGCTTCCCGACCGTCGGATATTGCGCCCCCGCGGGCGCTGCGACCGGGATGTAGCCGAACGAATCCTGCTTGGTATGGACATAGCGGACCCCGGCATCGCCGCGGACCGTGAACGGCAGCACGCCTTCGGTATTGAACGTCGTCATCAGGTATCCGCTGGTGACCTGTTCGCGCACGCCGGAACGCGCCGCGCCGCATTCGACACCGCAATACTGGAAGCTGTCGAACCCGAACGCCTCGCGCCACTTCTTCGAATCGATCGCCGCGAATGCCGCCGGGCCCGAGCCGAGCAGCTTGCCGAAATCGGTGATCTGCTGTGTGATGCTGGCGAGCGTGGTGCCCGCCGGCAGCGCGCGGACCGCGACCTGGCTGGGGATCAGGTTCTGGCCGCGGATCTGGAAGTCGCTCTCGCGGAACTGGCCGCCCGCCTTGATCGCGAAGTTGTCGACGACGTTCCATTCGAGGTTACCCTCGAACGTCTTGTTGCGGGTATCCTGCGTCAGCGGTCTGCCCGCGGTGCTGAAGCCGCCAAGTACGCTGAAGTTGCCGTCGGGGCTGGGCGCGTAGCTGAAGTTCGCGGGGTTCGAGACATCGGTGCCGAAGCCGATCGTCGGAATGTTGCCGCCGTTGCGGAAGTCGATCGAGAAGCCGTCGGCGTCGATGATATCCATGAACGTCTGCAGCCGCATCGGGCTGTAGAAGCGGGAATGCGAATAGCCCGCGAGCGCAGTGACCTTGAAGCGGTCGGAGAAGCGGTGCTCGAAGTTCAGCGTGCCCTGCTTGAAGGTGGAGATGAACTTGTCGACCAGCCCTTCCGACCGGATGTCGACGCCGTCGAACAGGCCATATTGCAGCGAACCGAGCGAATCGAATGCGATGTCGCGTACCGACGTCATCGGCTTGCCGCTGTTGGTGGCGGTGCGGCCGAACGAGATCGCGCCGATGTAATTGTCGCGGCGCTCGACATCGAAGCGCGAATAGAGCCCGTCGAGCGAGATGTCCGTATTGGCGTCGGGGCGCCATTGCAGCGATAGCGTGCCGCCCATCCGCTCGGCGTCCTGCTCCGAATTCACGTAGCGCGGGATACGCGGCAGGAAGGCGCCGCCCCCGGGCTGGTTGGTGATGCCGCGCAGACCTTGGATGGTGTTGTACGCCGCGGTCGTGCCGGTGCGCGGATTGTTGGTGCTGCAATTGGCGGCGTTGACACCGCGCGTCGCGAGCTGCGCCGCGGTCTGCCCGGCGGTGTTCGCTGGCGTGACCCCGACCGGTGAACAGAAGCCGCCGTCGATATAGGCGGGCAGGATGTTGACCGCGGAATAGCCGACTTCGCGCAGGTTGCGCTTGCCGTAGGCGAACGAGCCGAGCACGCCGATCGTGCCGTCGGCGAACTTCTTCGACACCAGCACCGAGGCGCGCGGATCGACGGTCTTGGCGAGTTCGTTATAGATGCCGCGCGCGGTGGCGGTGAAGACGAAGTCGGTCTTGAAGTCGAGCGGATGCGGCGCCTTCAGATCGACGGTCGCGCCGAGCGATCCTTCCTCGACATCGGCCGACGGTGTCTTGCGCACGGCAAGCGCGGAGAAGATCTCGGTCGGGAAGGCGTTGAAATCGAAGCTGCGGCCCGAATTGCCGGCACCATAGATGTCGGATGCGCCGGTCTGCGACGTGCCTTCCATGCCGTTGATGCGAACGCGGGTGAACGCGGCACCCAGCCCGCGGACCGAGATGTTCTTGCCCTCGCCGCCATCACCGCGCGACAATGCGACGCCCGGGATGCGCTGCATCGATTCCGCGAGGTTGGAATCGGGGAACTTGCCGATATCCTCGGCAACGATGCTGTCGACCGAGGCGGTCTCGTTGCGCTTGATGTTGATCGCGGAGTTCAGCGAGGCGCGGAAACCGGTGACGACGATGTCCTGATCCGCGCCCGGCAGGTCCGGCGTGGTGGTGCCGGTCGGCGTGTCGGTGGGCGGAGTCGTCGGTTCGGTGCTGGATGGCGTCGCTGGCGGGTTGGTCTGCTGCGCAGGCGGGGTGGTCTGCTGTGCAACCTGCGCTGCAGCAGGCGCGGCGGCCAGCGCAATCGCCAGAGCCAGAGCCGACACGGTACCGCGTGCAGACAAGGCCGCATGGCCCAACGGCGTGTTCATCGTCACTCCCCCTCTAAACACGGAGAGCCGTCGTGTCTTGGCGACCCGACTATCCTCTCCGACCCTGAACCATTCTTCTTATGCCACCGGTATCACCGATCTTTCGGAGCGTGTAAAGTACTTATAGGACAACATCTCAATAGATGAGAAGGTGTAGATATTTGGCAGCTATCGTGACCTAATGCCGCTGTATTTCGTCTTTCTCCGACCGTTGCTACCTGAAACCTGAGCAAGGGTTCCGGAAGCGTGTAAACTGACCAGGGCGCGCACGCCGTCAGCGAAAGACGTTGCCCTGCCCGTTACCGGAATCGATCGGACCGCCGCCGCGCAGCATCGCAATCACCTCCGCCCCCGCCAGCAGCACCGGGCCATAGCCGTGCGCAGCGCGGACACTGCGCGGGCGATAGTAATAGAAGGCCGGATCGAAGCCGACGCCGGTGCCGACGCAGACGTCCTCGACCTCGCCTGCCGCGGACACCTTGGTCGATACGCCCTGCCATGCCAGCAGCGCGATCGGCGCATAGGCGCGACGGTCGATCCAGCCGCGATTGATCGCGCGCGCCATAGCATAAGCGTACATCGCGCTTGCCGAGGTTTCGAGATAGCTGTCGGGCCGATCGAGCAGCTGGTGCCACAAGCCGGTCCCCGACTGCACCTTGGCAAGCCCCGCGACATGCGCCTTCAACTGCGCCAGCACCGCGGGACGCCCCGGATGGTCGGCGGGCAACACGTCGAGCAGCTCGACCATCGCCACCACCGCCCAGCCATTGGCGCGACCCCAGTGGAACGCCGGGTGGGGGTCCATCCCCTCCACCCAGCTGTGCATGTAGAGACCCGTGTCGGCGACGAACATGCGCTGCGAGAATTGCAGGATCTGGCGAACCGCGTCGTCGTAATAGCGCCGCTCACCGGTCAGCGCACCCATTTGCGCGAGGCCGGGGACGCTCATGTACAGATCGTCCAGCCACAAGGTCACCGGCAATGGCCGCTGCCGCGCCAGCGTGCCGTCGGGCATGCGGAACTGGCGGTTGGCGATCCAGTCGAGATACACGTCGATCTGCGGGCGGACGTTCAGATTGGCGAGCCCGGCGCGCTGCACCTTGATGAGTGCCGCCGACATCGCGCCGGAATCGTCGAGCCGATCGGGTGCCAGCATGTTGCGGACCGGCGTCGCGTCCACCCTCGCGCGGCTCGCGCGATAGCGGGCGGCAACATCCGCGACGAAGTTGACGCGATCGGCCGCGTAGCGGGTGTAGCGCGGGTCGCCCGTCACGTCTCCGGCGAGCAGCGCACCCGAATAGGTCACCCCCCACTCGTAGCTGGTCAGCCCGAACCCCGGCTTGAAGACATTGCCGGGCACCAGCCGCCGCAGGTCCACCGCGGCGCCGTGATCGTCGACCATCCCGATCGGTGCCTCGCGCTCGATATAACCGAGCACGCGGTCCATCACCGTCTTGATCGCCGCCGGGGACGTATCGCGGTAGGGCATCGGATAGGCCGGCGACATCCGGGTCGGCGCATCACCCTCGTCGATCACAGCGGCCTTATCGGCTGGCTTTGGCCCCTGCTGCGCCGTGGCGGGTACGGCCAGCAGCGCGGCGGCGAAGACCGTAATTGGCGCCGCAATTCGCTTGGTGGCTCGATTCCTGGCTGCCATCACCCTCTCCCTGTCCTGCGACCCGCTTTCCCGGATCGTTCGATCTTGTCGTACAACAGGGCCTTGTCGGGGGAAAGAACCTTGATTCCGAACGGATCGGTGTACGATGATCGCAGCCGGAGCCGCATTCGGCACGATGGGAAGACGCACATGACGTATCTGCTGAACCGCCGCGCCTTCGTCGTCGCGAGCGCGGCCTTCTCGACCGGGGCCCACGCCCGCCCCGAGCCCGACGACGATTGGGCGCGGGCGCGCGCGATTGCCGCCCGGGTGCGAGTGCCGCGGTTCGCGCGCCGCCAGTTCGACATCCGCGCTTATGGTGCGACGCCCGGCGGACGGGTGCTGAGTACGCAGGCCTTCGCCGATGCGATCGCTGCCTGTGCCGCAGCGGGCGGTGGCCGCGTGCTGGTGCCGGCGGGGCGCTGGCTGACTGGCGGAATCCAGCTGGTGTCGCGGGTCGAACTGCACTTGGATGCCGACGCGACGATCCTGTTCAGCACCGATGCCGCGCACTACCCGATCGTCGCCACCCGCTACGAAGGGGTGGAGCTGATGAACTATGCGCCGCTGATCTACGCCAGCGACGCGCAGGACGTCGCGGTCACCGGACGCGGTACGATCGACGGCCAGGGCGCCGCCTGGTGGTCGTGGAGCGGTGGCAAACATTATGGCTGGCACGAGGGACTGCCAAGCCAGCGCGCGGCCCGCGACCGGCTGTTCGCAATGGCGGAAGCCGGCGTCCCGGTCGCCGAGCGACGCTTCGGCGCGGGTGGCTATATCCGGCCCAATCTCCTGCAATTCCAGCGGTGTCGCGGCGTGTTGGTCGAGGGTGTGACCCTGCGCGATTCGCCCTGCTGGAACGTTCATCCCGTGCTGTCGAGCAACGTCACGATGCGCGGCGTGACGGTGACCGGGCTCGGCCCCAACAACGATGGCTGCGACCCGGAATCGGTCGACGGCATGGTGATCGAACGCTGCGTTTTCGACACCGGTGACGATTGCATCGCGATCAAATCCGGCCGCAACGCCGACGGGCGGCGGCTGGCGACACCGTCGCGCGACATCCTGATCCGCGGCTGCACGATGAAGGCCGGGCATGGCGGCGTGGTGATCGGCAGCGAGGTGTCGGGCGGCGTCGAACACGTCTTTGCCGAGGATTGCACGATGAGCAGCCCCGACCTCTGGTATGCGCTGCGCTTCAAGACCAACGCCGTCCGCGGCGGCCGCATCGCGCACATCCGCGTCCGCAACATCACCGTCGGACAGGTAAGCCGCGCGGCCCTGACCTGCGACTTCAACTACGAAGAGGGCGCAAACGGCCGCTTCGTCCCCGAACTCGACGATGTCGTGGTCGAGCGCCTGACGGTTGCCAACACCGGCCGCGTGCTCGACTGCCAGGGGCTGCCCAAAGCCCCGGTCGGCCGGCTAACGCTGCGCGATTGCCGCTTCGACCGGGTGCGCGAACCGAGCATCGTCCAGCGGATCACGGCGCTGACGCTGGAGCGCGTGCTAGTCAACGGCAGGCCCGTTACAAGCCTGTGATGGGCCCACTTGTCATATAGGCGCTGCGCGATGCGGTGAGGCTCGTTGCGGGCGTAAGCTGTCAAAGGCCGACGGGAACGGTCTCGGGCGTTGCGAGGACGCGCGTTCAGGCCTGAACGGCATCGATGTCGACCATGTAGACGTGGTTTTTGCCGTGCATGTTCGACCCGAAGACGATGCGGCGGCCGTCGGGGGTGAAGACGAGGTTGGGTTCGAGCCGGTAATCATGCGCGCGCATGTCGACCAGCCGCAGCGGACGCAAATATTCGGGGGTTACTAGCTTCGGATCATATACTTCGGTGTCGCCGTCTACGACGGGTTCGGGACGCAGCAGCACGAGCCATTTGCCGTCGGGGGCGTGTGCGACCATGTCGGGGTCGCCGCCGTCGCCCGCGAAGGTCCTGCCGTCGGGCGAAACGGTGAAATGCACCGACCAGTCGTTGCGGTGGACGCGGCGCCATAGCCGGCGGCCGGTGGCGAGCTCGACGCCGGCGACCCAGAATACCTGGCCGCGCGGGGTCTGGAGGTCGTACCAGACCGTGCGGCCGTCGGGGGCGAAGAACTCGTGGCCCCAGATCTCCATGTTCATGGTCCGGTTGTGTAGCGGCGCGAGGCCGCTGCCGTCGGTGCGGATCCGCCACATCCGGGTGACGCGGTGCCACGGGCCCTCGTGCGAGAAGATGATCTGGCCGGGATCGGTCGGCGAGAATTGCGGGTGGTTGAGCCAGTCGGTGGCCTTGTGAACGACGCGGCGCTGGCCGGTCGCGATGTCGATCACGAACAGCTCCATCGGCACCCGCGCCGCCCAGCGCTGCAGCATTCGCACGCCCTTGGCCCTGGCGAAGTTGAGCGGCCGGCCGTCGGGACCGTTGGCGGCATATTCGGCCTGGCCGAAGCGGCGGTTGCGCGGATCGGGGACGCCGGGCTGCAGCGGCGTATCGCCGTACGCGACGGTGCCGACCAGCAGCGTCTCGTCGGCGTTGATCGATCCGACCTGCCCTTGCGCGAGCCGGGCGATACGGCGGCTGCGGCGGGTATCGATGTCGAGCGCGAAGATGTCGCGCGGGCGATCGGTCGGCGAGCCGTCGCCAGGGTCTGAGACGCTGTAATACACCGTGCGGGTGCGCCGGCCGGTGAACAGCAGATCGGCGCGCGGATCGCGCACCAAGGGCGTCAGCGCGTGCGTCTTCATGTCGACCGCGACGATCCCCGCGGGCGTCGACATGACCATCAGGTCGCCCTGCGGCGTAAAGCTGTTGCGGTAGAAATAGAGCTTGTTGCCGCCGCCATCGTCGGAGAGGCGGACGATGCGACGCCCGGTCGCGGGATCGGTCCAGGCGCGCGGCGCCGGTGCGGGTGCAGCCATCGACCGGGTCGAAACGGCAGCAGCGGCGCCACCGAGCGCAACCGCGCCGAGGATATCGCGACGGGTGGGTTTCATCGGCAGATCCTCAAGGTGTCGGCGCCAGGCCTTCGGACCGGACGCGCCAGCCCTTGGTCGGGAAGCCCGGTGCGGGTCCGGTCGACCCGTCCCAGCCGCCCGCCATCATCCCGACCGCGAACAGCAGCGCGCCGTTGGAGGGGAAATAGGTTTCCGCCGCACGCGCATAGCCCGGGCCGTCGGGATTGACCGCGAGCGCGACGCCCCCTGCCCCAGCGGATTTGGGCACGAGTTCGGCGGCATGCGCCTCGACATGGACGCGCGGGGTCATGCCCGTGGAGCCCCATTGATTGTTCCGGCGATCCGCGAACAGCCAGTCGACCGCCTTCTCGCGCTCGCCGAGCCGCGCCGCGGTCATCGCGATCATCGGGAAATCCCAGCCCCAGGTCTGGCGGATATCCCAGGTCCGATCCATTTCGGCGAGCGTCCGCCGCATCGCCGCCGGATCGATCCGCGTCCCCGGGATGAAGCCATACGCCATCAGGAAGGACGGGTGGTCGCGGTTGGTGCAGGACGCATCCTCGGCATGGCCACGGCACAGATCGGAGGCGGCGGTCTTCCAGAAATCGGGTACCGATTCAGCGGGCAGATACAGCCCGTCACGCATCGCCGGCGGCGCGATCCGTGCAAGCGTGCGGTCCCAGTCGGCGCGGCGCGCGAGCCCGCGGCGTTCGCGCCAGCTTTGCGCGACGCCGATCGCCCAGCGGAAATACTCGACCTCGAAGGTCGGGTTGCGCGTTGTCAGCGGGTCGTAATTCTCCTGCGCGGGGATGATCGGCGGCCCCAGGTCGAGCCGCCCGCCGCGGTCGAGCGGCCAGCTCGCGAGCAGCGTGGCCGTCTGTTCGACCATTTCGGCGTAGCGCTGCAGCACTGCGGGATCGCGGTGCGCGCGCCAGGTCAGTTCGGCGAGCAGGATCGGATGCGGCTGTTGCCACATCAGGAAGGGCGAGATCAGGCTGGGGCTGTTGCGCCCCTCGGGCCCGACCATCTTGGGCCACCACGCCCCGGCGACCTTGTGCCGCGCGGCCTCGGCCCGGGCGGCGGGGAGCGTGCGGAGATACCAGCCAAGGCTGCGCTCGAGCAGGTCGGGATGCCCCCACAACGCCTGCCAGGCCTGGTGCCAGGGGTGCATTTCGAGGTGAAACTTGCCGAACCAGCTGTTCGAGAACAGCCCCTCCTCTTGCGGCGGCAGGCTGCCCGCGCCGTTGATCGCGGACAGGTATTGCGACAGCACGACGCGGCGTTCGAGCTCTGGCGCGCGCGCGTCGGTGCTGCCGGTGAAGTCGACCGCGGCGCCCTGGGTCCAGAACGACCGCCAGTGCGCCGCGACCGCTGCGGGTACGGTATCGAACGCTGGCGCTGCGGGTGCTGCGGCGCTCTGGTCGAAGGTGACGATGGTGCGCAGCGTGTCGCCGCGGCCGTCGACCAGGAACCGGCCGTCGGCGGCTGTCGAGACGGTGCCGTTCGCCGCGATCGTCGACCAGTAGCGCGTCGCGTCGAGCGTCCGTTCGATCCGCCATGCGCCTGGTCGGCGCGACAGGATCTGCGTGCGCTCGCCGGCGCGCGGCGTCCAGTTCGACGGATCGGGGTTGATCGCGGGCGCGACACCCGGATAGCCGACCGCGAGCCCGAGTTCGCCACGCGCGACCAGCGGCGAAACGATCTCGACCGCGATCGCGTCGCGGCCCGGCACGACGCGCGTGACCACCGTGACGGGGGCGCCGCGATAGGTGAAGCGGCTGGTCAGCGTTCCGGTCCACATTTCGAGCCGTTGATCGGTGGCGGCGATGTCGGCGAACGCTGCGGCCTTACCCCCCGATACGAGCGACAGCCGCGCCAGTGAGATGCGATGCGGATTGGCGCGCAGCCAGCCGAACGCCGGGTTGGCGTCGCCGTCGCTCCACGACCGCATATAGGCATAGGGCTGTTGCCCGCGGCCCGGCACCGCGACCATCTGCAGCCCGTCCTTCTCGGTATAGCCGTGCGGATTGGGAAAGCTGTGCCACGCCCATTGCGCCATCGTCAGCAATGGCGCGAGCGGCGAATAGCGGTCGGCAAAGGTCTGCAGCCCGGTGATGTCCGCGGTGAAGCCGAGTTCACCGTTGCCGAGCATGACCGGCGCATGCGGATCGAGCGTCGAGAAATGCGGATCGTGGCGGCTGACCAGCGCGTGACGATCGATGCGCTGGCTGACCAGCGCCTGGCGATCGACGCGCTGGCTGACCAGCGCTGGGCGATCGACGCGCTGCGCACCGGCCGTAGCGGGGGCAGTCGCGGTGCCGAACAGCGCGATGGCGATGATCGTACGACGCGCCGACCTCGTCGCAAATGGGGCTTTTGCCATCGTTTTCTCTCCCTGCCGTGATCGTACCACGACCCGCCATCACTCGCCCAGATAGTAGCAACATACGAACTTGTATTGCAACTAATGGGACGTTTGGGGCATAAGCTTCTCATGACACCGGTGACAGCACCGTGCACGGGAGAGGGTAGTATGACATATTTCGGTGGGAACGCGCGGGCTGGCCTGTTGGGTTCGGCAGGCGTCCTGGCCCTGATGCTGGCCAGTGGCGCGCACGCGCAGACGGCGATCGCGCCGGCCGAATCGTCGGTGCAGACGCAGGTTCCGACTGCGCCGACATCGCCGCCCGCTCCCGTCCCTGCCCCCGCCGCGACGCCGGTGGATCCGGCGGATGCGCCCGGCGATGCGCCTGCCGGGGATACGCCCGCCGGAGAGACGCCGACCGAGCCGGAAAGCCCCGATATCATCGTCACGGGGTTCCGATCCAGCCTGCAGGAAGCGCTCAACATCAAGAAGCGCGAGGCCGGCGCGGTCGACGCGATCCTGGCCGAGGACATGGCGGACTTCCCCGACCTCAACCTGGCCGAAGCGATCCAGCGCCTGCCCGGCGTGACGATCGAGCGCGATGCCGGCCAGGGGCGCACGATCAGCGTCCGCGGCCTGAGCGCCGATTTCACCCGCGTGCGGATCAATGGACTGGAGGCGCAGGCCGCAGCCGGTGGCAACCGCAGCCGCGGGTTCGACTTCTCGATCTTCGCCTCAGAGCTGTTCAACAGCATCACCGTGCGCAAGACGCAGTCGGCGGAGATCGAGGAGGGATCGCTCGGAGCAACCGTCGACCTGCAGACCGGTCGGCCGCTCGACTTCAAGCGGGGCTTCGATTCGGCGGTGTCGGTGCAGGGATCGTATAACGACCTGTCGAAGAAGGTATTGCCGCGCTTTGCCGGGTTGGTCAGCTGGACCAACGACGACCAGACCTGGGGCGGGCTCGTCTCGCTGGCCTATTCGGAACGCCGGCCGACCTCGGAGAGCTTCAACACCACGCGCTGGCAGTCCGGCAACGCCGCGCAGGCGTATGGCACCAACTCGAATTTCGCGGGCTGCCCAAGCTGTTCGCCCGCGCAGCGGACCGAATTGCTCAACGCCTTCTACCCGCGCATCCCGCGCTACACCTTCGGCAAGTTCGCCGAGGACCGGCTCGGCATCACCGCGTCGTTGCAGTGGAAGCCCGACGACCGCACCGAAGTGGTGGTCGACGCGCTGCATTCGCGCTTCAACCAGGAGTTCGAGAGCCCGAACATCGAGGCGATCTCGTTCAGCCGCGCGACCGCCGATGGCGTGCGCCAGACGATCGTGCGCGACTATGCGGTCGACCCCGAGAAGAACATCATATCGTACGGCGTGTTCGACCGCGTCGACGTGCGGTCGGAAAACGGGTTCGATCGCAACGAGAGCCGGTTCACGCAGATATCGCTGAACGCGCACCACCAGTTCAGCGACAAGCTGCGCGCGCAGCTGAAGGTCGGCAAGTCGAAGTCCGAGGCGAACACGCCGATATCGATCGCGTATCAGTTCGATGCGCTGAACGTGAACGGCTACACCTATGATTTCCGCAAGAACGACCGGACGCCGCTAATCAACTACGGCTTCGACGTCACCGACCCGTCGAAGTTCACGCTGACCGAGGTGCGCTCGAGCGAGACCGGCGCGACCTATGGCCTCGAATCGATTTCGGGTGCGGTCGCGTACAAGATCGACCCGGTGTTCGAATTGAAGCTGGGCGGCGAGCGGCGAGGCTATTCGTTCAGCCAGTTCGGGCGCCAGCGCAACCGCGTGCTGACCGCGGCCGAACAGATCGTCGGCGTCGGCGGCTTGGGCAAGGTGGTGAGCATCGACGGCGGGCTGGCGATCCCGTCGGGCTCGAACCTCAGCTACGTCACGCCCGACGTGTTCGCGATCACCGACAAGATCGGGCTTTACCAGAATTTCCCGCTGACCACGACGTTCAACGGCAACCGCGACGTCAGCGAGATCGACACCGGCGCGTACGGACAGCTCGATTTCAGTTCGGACCTGGCGGGGATGACGCTGCGCGGCAATGTGGGCTTGCGCTACGCCCGCACCGAGACGTCGTCGTCGGGGTTCCTGAACACGACTTTCGTGACGGTCGACAACAAATATTCGGACTGGCTGCCGTCGACCAACCTGGCGCTGGACGCGACCGACAAGCTGATCTTTCGCCTGGGCGTGGCGAAGGTGATGTCGCGTCCGACGCTGGGCGCGCTGACGCCGGGCGGGTCGCTCAACACCTCGGGCCAGACCATCACCTATGGCAACCCGCTGTTGAAGCCGTTCCGCGCGAAGAATGTCGACCTGTCGGCGGAATGGTATTTCGCCAAGGAATCGCTGATTGCGATCGCCGGCTTCTACAAGACGATCGACAGCTTCATCGCCACCGACATCTCGTTCGTGCCGTACCGCGAACTGGGACTGCCGGATTCGCTGCTGATCGGGACGCCGTCGTCGCCCGACCAGCAGTTCCAGGTGACGCGCAACATCAACGGCACCGGCGGCACGCTGAAGGGTATCGAGTTCCAGTATCAGCAGCCGCTGAGCTTCCTGCCGGCGCCGTTCGACAAACTGGGGTTCATTGGGAACTACACCTATGTCGACAGCCGGGTGAACTACCGGACGGCGGCCAACCCGTTGTACAACCGGCTGATCGGCCAGTCGCGCCACCTGTACAACGCGACGCTCTACTACGAGCTGAAGGGGTTCAGCGCGCGCGTATCGGCGGCGTACCGCGACAATTATCTGGTCGCGTTCCCGGGCGGCAACGGCAACTCCGAGGAGGGCGTCAACGCGGCGACCAACATCGATGCGTCGATCCGCTACGACCTGACGCCGAAGATCAGCGTCACGCTGGAGGGCGTCAACCTGACCGACACCTATTCCGACCGGTATGCCGACGTCACCGATCGCGTGTCGAATTATCGACACTTCGGGCGCGAGATCCTGTTCGGTTTCCGTTGGCGCTACTGAGTTCCCCTTCAGTGGCGTCGTCCTGCCTGGGGCGATCCGATGGTCGCTCCAGGTCTTTTTAGCATATCGGGAGGCATCATGGCGTTGTCCGGACACTGGCGGATCGGCCTTGCAGCTGCCGCCGTCGCGCAGGCGGGACCGCTCGCCGCACAGCAATCAGCGACGCTCGGGGTCGAGGCGGCGTGGCAGGCGGTGCCGCCGAGGCCACCGCTCGCCTTCGACGCGGACAAGCTTCCCGACAGCGCCGCGGTGCTGCGGGCGCTCGATTACGTCGCGGCGGCGCAGATCGCCGACATGAGCGGTCGCGCGCTGCCGCTTGCGACCGGCGGCGCACTGGATAGCATCGCATCGAACTGGGTGGCGGCGACCTTCTATGTCGGCGCCGCGCGGCTCGCACGGGTGTCGCCGCGACCCGAAACGCTGCGGTTCCTGACCGCGACGGCCGAGCATTACAATTACGCGGTTCGCGGCGCGCGGTCGGGCCGGACAATGCTCAACGCCGACGATGTCGCGATCGGCGACCTCTACCAGGAACTGTATGCGCGCCGCCGACAGGACGGCACTCTGCTGCCACTCCAGCAACGGCTCGACTACATGGTGCCGCATCTGGCGCGCGCGCAGGAGACCGAGGCGCTGGTCTGGTGGTGGTGCGACGCGCTGTTCATGGCGCCGCCGGTACTGGCGCGGATGTCGGCGCTGACCGGCGATCCGAAATATCTGCTCGCGATGGACAAGGAGTGGCGGCGGACCGCGGCGCGGCTGTGGGATCCGAAGCAGCGGCTGTTTTTCCGCGATGCGCGCTTCGTCGGCCGCACGGGTACGCCGCTGTTCTGGTCGCGTGGCAATGGCTGGGTGCTCGCCGGCCTCGCGCGCACGATCGAGGCGATGCCTGCGGACTTCGCGGGTCGCGGCTATTACACCGACATCTTCGTCAAGCTGGCGACGCGGGTTGCCGAGCTGCAGCAGGCCGACGGGTTGTGGCGGTCCAGTCTGCTCGATCCCAACGCTTATCCGGAAGCCGAGACATCGGGATCGGCGCTGCTGCTCTACGGGCTTGGCTGGGGGGTCAACCACGGGCTGCTGCCCCGCGCCGCGTTCCTGCCCAAGGTCACGCGCGGCTGGGCGGCGCTCAACCGCCAGGTGCTGCCGAACGGCCTGCTCGGCGCGGTGCAGAAGACCGGCGACCAGCCGGTCGCGACGCTGCGTGGCGACGTCGGGCTCTACGGCACCGGCGCGTATCTGCTCGCCGGGGTCGAGGTCGCGCGGCTCGGCGAGCCGTCGCGCGCCCTCCCCGAGCCACAGCCGACTCGCGACGACGACGCGGTCATCGACGCTACGACCCCGCAGCCACCTGCCCCCGCCACCGTGGTCGGCGAGGCCGAATTGCGCCGCCGTGCGACCGAGATGCAGGCGGTGAAGGCGCTTGCCTACGACCCTGCGACGCTCGGCCGCCCCTCGCCGGTCGAACCACTGACCCCGCCGGTCGGTGACGCGACCAGACCCCATGCAATCGCGCATTTCGCGCCCGAACGGCTCGACGACATCCTGTGGGAAAACGACAAGGTCGCGCTGCGGATCTATGGCCCGTCGCTGCAGGCAAAGGAGCCGCCATCCGGCTCGGGCATCGACATCTGGGCAAAGCGCGTGCGCTGGCCGTTCATGCAGCGCCAGTTGAAATTCCCGAACTATCACGTCGACCGCGGCGAGGGCCTCGACTTCTACGACGTCGGCGGCAGCCGCGGCGCCGGCGGGATCGGCATCTGGTATGCCGACAAATTGTGGACCTCGCGCAACTGGGCGTCGCACCGCATCCTCGCCACTGGGGGCGATACCGCCAAGTTCGAGGTCGACTACAAGCCCTGGCCGGTCGACCTGGTCCGCCGCGTCTCCGAGCATCGCAGCTTCGTGCTGCCGATGGGGAGCAATTTCACGCGGATGGTATCGACGCTGAGCTCCGACACCGCCGAGCCGCTGGTCGTCGGCATCGGCATTGCCAAGAAGCGCGGCGGGCAGCGCGTGATCCGCGATGCGAAGACGGGCCGGCTGACGGTGCACGAGGCCGGCGATCCGGGTCATGGCGCGATGTCGATCACCGTCGCCGCCGACCCGAAGCAGGTCCGCGGGTTCGCGGAGGACGGTGAGAACTACCTGCTGCTGGTGAACGTCGTGCCCGGCACGCCCTTCGCCTATTACACCGGCTATGGCTGGGACGGCGGGCTCGACACCAAGAACGCCGCCGACTGGGATGCGCTGGTCGCGCGCACCCGCTTCGATTTTACCCCGCGCTGAAGACGGAAGAGGATGACCCGCATGACCCACAAAGCCCTATTCCTGACGCTCCTGCTCGCTTCGCCCGCGAGTGCACGCGTCATCGGCAAGAATACCCCCGCCGAGCCCGTCACCGCCGGTCGCATCGCTCAGTTGCCGGCGACGAAACAAGGTGCCTGGAAAACCTATCTCCAACGGTCCGAAGCGCAGATGAAGGCCGATCGCGCGTCACTGGTCGCCGAACTGAAGCCCGGTCAGACGCCCCCGCCGCCGCCACTCGCCGTCGGCGGCGGCGAAGGCCAGATGCCGCTCGACCGTGACGCCGCCTGGTATGCGGGCCCCGAAGCACGCGCGGTCGCCGACACCATCGTCAGCTTCCAGACCCCGGCGGGCGGCTGGAGCAAGAACCAGAGCCGTGCGGTCGCGCCGCGCCTGCCGGGCCAGCGCTATGCCAACGACGCCGAGACGATGAACCCCGACCGCTCGAACTTCGACGCGCCGAACGACCGGTTCTGGACCTTCGTCGGCACGCTCGACAACGACGCCACCACGCAGGAAATCAAATTCCTCACCCGCGTCGCCACCGCGACGCCGGGTGCCGCGGGCGCCAAATACCGCGCGAGCATCGTCAAGGGCGTGCGTTACCTCCTGGCAGCGCAATATCCGAACGGGGGATGGCCGCAGATCTATCCGCTCGAGGGCGGGTTCCACGACGGCATCACCTTTAACGACAATGCGGTCGCGCAGGCGGCGATGTTGTTGCAGGCGGTCGCGACCGATCCGGCCTATCGCTTCGTCCCCGCCGCGCTGCGCTCCGCGTCGGCGAGCGCGGTACGCAGGGCGGTCGACGTCATCCTAGCGGCGCAGGCCAAGGTCAGCGGGCGCGGTGCCGGCTGGCCGCAACAGGTCGACGCGCTGACGCTCGCGCCGATCTCTGCGCGCAACTACGAACCGCGCTCGATCGCGAGCGGCGAGACCACCGACATCCTGCTGTTCCTGATGCAGCAGCCGAAGACGCCGGCGATCGTCCGCGCGGTCGACGACGGCATCGCCTGGCTCAAGGGCCGCGCGATCTACGACCAGGCGTGGACCGGCAAGGGCACCCCCGAAGGCCGCCGCATCGTGCCGCAAAAGGGCGCCGGGCCGATCTGGTCGCGCAACTACGACCTGGTCACCGGCCAGCCGATCTTCGGCGACAAGGACCAGTCGATCCACGACGACGTCAACGACATCTCGATCGGACGCCGCAACGGCTATAACTGGTACGTGACGCAACCCCAGGACGCGATCGCCGCATACGAAGCATGGCGCGTGCGTGCGCAGACGGTCACGCATCGACAGTCAGCGTCGTAACGGCCACACCAGTCGCAGCGTAACGAACGGGGTCGCCCAAGCGCTATAATTATAGGGGCCGCCGCGATACGCGGGGCCAACGGAGGGGGACTAACGCATGACAGATGTCGACGATCGCATTCGTAAGTCAGCCGAGCAGTCGGAAGAGGCGGTGGCGCGGATCGTCGGAGCGCAGACGCTGGAGCGGGGTCTCGACCTGCTGGAGCGCGCGGCGCGCGAGCCGATGTCGATCCTGGACCTGATCCGCCAGTCCGGTATCAACAAGGGCGTGGTGTACCGGCTGGTGTCGGTGCTGACCACGCGCAACTATCTCGCCATGTCGGGGGACGGACGCCTGCGCGGCGGGGCGACGTTGCTGCAACTGGGGCATGCTACCTCGGCGTACACCGACATCGTCACGGTCGCGCAGCCACACCTCGAGGCGCTCGCCCAGCGCACCGGCCTGAGCGCGTTCCTCGCGCGGCGCGACGGCGATCATTCGGTCCACCTGTCGCGCGTCGCGGGAACCGAACGGGTCGCGGTGACGTCGCAACCGGGGACGCGGCGGCTGTTGCCGGAAACGGGCCTCGGCAAGACGCTGATGTCCGACGACGATCATGCCAGTTGTTCACGGCTGTTCGCGCGGGTCGACGCGCGGCACCGCCAGGACGATCTGTTCGATCGGCTGGCGGCGGTGCGGGCGACGGGCGTGCTGAACCAGATCGGTCCGGCACCCGATTTCATCAACTCGGTCTGCGCGCCGGTGCGCGATGCGGCAGGCCGGATCGTCGGCGCGATAAACATCGCCGCGCCCGCGCATTATCTCGACGCCGAGACGATGGCGGCCTTCAACCCGCTGATCGCGGAAACGGGACGATCGGTCAGCCGCGAGCTTGGCAATTTTTCGTAGGTTCAGCGGTAAATCAGTGTCACGCGACCGAGGAGCCCGGAGGGCGTGACGACGAGCTTGTCGCGGTCCTGGTCGACGAAACGTTCGCCGTACTTCAGCGTAAGCAGATTACGGGCGGGTGCGGCGCGCGCGGACAGTGCGTTGGTGGCGCCGTTCATCACCGTCACCACGATCTCGTTCTCGCCGAGCACCAGGAACGGCCCGATGTCGATCCGCCACGGCGCAGCCCAGACGGTGCCTGCGTCGCGCCCGTTGACGCGCACCGTCGCAGCTTCCCGCACGGGTGCAGCGATGGCGGCGCGCGGGCGATCCGGCGTATCCTCTGCGAGCGCCGTAGCCTGTCCAAAATCCAGCATGACTGCGGCAGCACCGGCTGCGGCGGCCGGGAGGGCGAAGCGCCGCGTATATCGGACCGCGCCCGAATAGTGACGCAGTGCGGGATCGCTGGTCCACGAACTCCCCGGCGCAGGCGCCAGCGCATCGCTGCCCGCGACACGCGCCTGCCAGCCGGTCGAGAGATCGAGCAACGGCCGCAGCGGTTTCTCCATTGGCAGGTCGGGCAGACCCGCCACGAATAGCAGCATCCGCGACTCATACGGAGCGAGGTGGAGCGCGATATCGCCGGCGCCCGCGGCACTCCGCGCTCGCGTCAGCGGATCCCACCACTGACCGTGACCGGTGTCTCCGGCGAAGCGCGCGGTCGTCTCGACCGGCTTCGCGCCGGTATTGACGACGAAATACAGGTCGCCGCCGTGTACTTTGCGGCGGACGAAGCCGATCGCCGGGTCGGCGCGTGCAAGCGCCATCGCCGGCGGCAGGGTCCGCTGCACCGTCTCGCCCAGCATCTTGCCGGGGACGATTGCCACATTGCCGCTCCGCGACAGGGCCTTCGACAGCGCGCGAACGAGCTTCCCGCCCGCCGCACCGTCGTGCAAGCCGCCCGCGGTGTCGGGCAAAGCGTCGACCGCTATGATGCGTCCGCCGCGTCTCGCCCATGCGGCGATCGCGCGAAAGGCGGCCGGGTCGATCCGGGTCATGCGCGGCAGCACCAGCAAGTGCGCGGTGAGCTTGCCCGCAACGATCGCCTGCGCATCGACGAAGTCGACGCCGTGTCCCGCGTCGAGGACCTGCGCCACGACATCGCCCTGCAGCCGCGACCGCATCTCTTCGTTCACCGACGCATGCTCGGGACGCATATCGGCAAATGCGTCTTCGATCGGCAGGTAGACGGCGACGTCCGCATCCGGGACGCCCTCGCGCAGCATCGCGCTGACGCGTTGCAGATACCCCGTCACCGCCGGCATCGCCGGGTACCACGGATTGTGATCGTTGAGCGCGGCGGCGGCGTAGAACGCCCAGCCCGGTTCCGCTGCGCCCGGCGGCGAATAGGGCCAGCCATGGCCGACGATCTGGTTCACGCCCTGCAGGAAGTGGCGATCTGCCTCGACCTTCATGTCGAGCGGGGTTGCTGCCCAGGCCGGCGAATGCAGCCACGTCCAGGTTTCGGACGACACGATCGGTCGACCATAGAGATGCGCGGCGGATGTCGCCCACCGCGTCGAGGTGAACCGGCGCCAGTCGGCCCCTTCACCTTCGGGCAGATCGACCAGCGCGTTGCTTGACAGCGTCGGTGGGGGAAAGCCGTAGACCTGCGCGCGGAAGCGCGTGCCGTGCGCATGCGCCCAGGCGGTGATCGGACGAAGATAGCGTTCGTCGACCAGTTCGGACAATGTTCGCGACCAGTCGAAGCGGACCGCTGCGCTGTCGGGCGCGTTGCCGAACAGCGCGGGCAGGTGATCGAGCAGGTCATAGCCGCGGCGGCGGCGGAATTCCTGCGGCAGGTCGTCGGTCCAGCTCGACCCATAGGCTTCCAGGCTGTCGGAGAACATCGCATAGGGCGGCCGGGCGCCGTCGAACGCGGACAACAGGCGGTCACCGACCGACGCCAGATGGTTCGCCACCGCGGCCGCACTCATGTGATCGATGACGAAGCCTTCGGCACCGACCGCAGCGCGCTTGACCTGCTGCCCGGTCCGCGCCGCGACGAACAGCATGGCGCTACGTTCGGTCGGCGCAGGGAGGATCGGTATCGCACCCGCACCGTTGACCGGCAGGCGACGGCCATCGACGAAGGCGGTCAGCGCGTGCTCGCCCTGCTGCAACGATGGCAAGGGTATCTCCGTCGCGCCGGCCGGCACCGACACGGTCGTCATCCGCAGGCTGGCAGCGGCCTGCGTCACCGGGACATAGGCACCGCCGAACGGCCAGCCGCTGCCGAGCGTGACGTCCATCCGCAACCCGGACGCCTGCGCCACCCCGCCGACATGCCGCAGCGCCGCAAGAAACGGGTCCGAGAGATAGGGCGAATTCCGGATACCCGTTGCCGGGTCGTCCAGTGCGAGCGGGTAGGTCGGCTGCACCTCGAAGCCGCCGAACCCACCCGCCTTCATCGCGGCCATCTCTCGATCCAGTTCGCCGTTCGTCACCGAAGGGCCGAACCACCACCACCGCACCATCGGTCGGGCGTCGTCGGCGGGGTGCTCGAAACGATCCCACAGCGACACGCCGGCCGGAGCGACGTCTCCGGCATGGCAAGGCGCGGCGAAGAGCATCGCCGAAAGCAGCCATATTCGGAATGTCTTCACCCCGACGATCCTCTCACCACAGATGTATGCGCGCGGTGGACCGCGTCGGCGTTCTGCTGGTAGCTAATGCCATCGGCCCGAGCGAGAGCAATCCACCCATGTCCTTTTCGTTTCCATCACGGCGCCGGTTCGGGCTTTCGATGCTTGCCGCAACCGCCTGGAGCGTGATGGCGCGCGCAAAGGCCGGCGCACCCCGCGGTGTCTCCATCACCGACTTCGGCGCGCGTGCGGATGGCGTCACCGTCAATACCCGGGCCATCCAAACCGCTATCGACCATCTGGCGGCGCAGGGCGGCGGAACCGTCGTGGTTCCGGCAGGCGTGTTCGTCAGTGGGGCACTGTTCCTCAAGCCTGGCGTCGGCTTGCATCTGGCCAAGGGCGCGGTGCTCCGCTGCAGCACCGACATGCAGAACTTTCCCCCTCGTCGCACGCGCATCGAAGGACATTTCGAGGACAGCTTCACGCCCGCGCTGATCAACGCCGACGGATGCGACGACCTCAAGATCACGGGCGCGGGCACGCTCGACGGCGCGGGACGGCCGATCTGGGATTTGTTCTGGAAGCTGCGCGCCGCCGCGCCGGACCCCAGCCGCTTTCCCAATCTCGGCCTCCCCCGCGCGCGCCTGGCGCTGATCGAAAACTCCAAGCGCGTGACGATCGACGGGGTCACCTTCAAGGATTCGCAATTCTGGAATCTGCACCTCTACCGCTGCAGCGGCGTGCTGGTGCGCAACGCCCGTTTCGAGGTCCCCGACGACTACAAGCAGGCGCCGAGCACGGACGGCATCGATCTGGACAGCAGCCGCGACGTCGTCATCGACGGCTGCTATTTCTCGGTCACCGACGACTGCATCGCCGCGAAGGGCTCGAAGGGGCCGTATGCGATGCAGGATACGGACAGTCCGCCCGTCGAGCATGTGCGGATACGGAACTGCCATTTCCGCCGCGGCCACCAGGCGTTCACGTGCGGCAGCGAGGCCACTGTCGTACGCGACGTGATCGTCGAGAATTGTACGGTCACGGGCGCCATCAACCTGTTGATGCTGAAATTGCGGCCCGACACGCCGCAGCTCTACGAAGACATCCACCTGCGCAACATCACGCTCGACAACGCCGGCGGCAGGATCCTGCTGATCGAGCCGTGGTCGCAGTACAAGGATCTGAAGGGCGCCGAGCCGCCGAAATCAATTGTCCGCAACATCACCCTGCGCAATATCAGAGGCCGCTTCGGCGCTTTCGGGATCATCAGACCCAATGTCGGGCAGACCACGATCAGCGATATCCGGATCGAGGGACTGCAAGTCCAACTCACGCAGAACGCGACCTTGGCGGCATCAGGCGCGACCGATGTGCGTTTTATTGATGTCGTCATAAACGGCCAGCCGACCACGGCGCCAGCCTACACCGCTCCGTCCCCGGCCGACACGACGTCGAGTTCCCGGCTGTTCGGGTGACGTCGATCGACTTGGCCGCCCACAGCGCAACGATACGATGCCCCCATCGCACAATGGCTATCCTCCAGGATGTGCAGGTCGCGCGCTCGCATCGCCGTGTCGACGATCGACACGGTTCTGGTCACGCGCGGATACCCAGGCGCACGCCGTAGATCATGAGTCGCCTAGGCTTGGGTCGGCGGCATGCGTCGTACGGTGCAGCAGCGTCTTCGACAGCCGTCGGCGGAGCGGATAATCGACATATCGGTCCAGCGCCCATGCCACGGCGCAAAGCAATACAGTCAGCATCAGCCCGCTCCACGGCGCGCGATCGTGCAGAAAGACATTCCCCCGCCAGCCATGAAAGGCCCGGATCGCGGTCCATACCGGCGCATGGATGACATAGACTGGGTAGGACAGCGCGCCCAGCGCGACCGCGATCGAACGCCAGCGGCCGATCGGCCGGGACCCAGCGCCGAGCCACACCATCAGCGGCATGTACAGCGTGATTACGGCCAGCTCGTACACCCAACCGATCGGCGGAGCCGGCTTCAACATCAACGGCAGGATCAGCAGCACGAACAGGATCGCCGGGTGAAGCGATATCCGCGTCGGACGGACGCACCAGAGCCGGTACAGGCCAACGCCCGCGAAGAACGAAAACGTCACGCGCGCCAGTCCGCCAAAGAAGGTGGACCTTAGCGTACCGTTGTCGAGCGATCCGGCGACCAGCCCGCTTGCGATCAGCCCGGCCAAGCCAAGCAGAATGATCGCCGCCAGCAGCCTGTTGCCCAACCGCGGCGCGACCGCGGCATAACCCAGGTTGGCGACCAGCTCGAAGAACAACGACCAATAGGTGAAATTGAGCGGGAACAGGTCGTGGTTCGTCGGATCGAACCCCGTCGGCGACGGCAGCATCAACATGTTCAGTGCCAGGTGCGCATAGAAGCCTGCGGGGTCCAGCGGGCGCTGATAGGTCCACATCGCCGCTGCACCGATCGTCAGGCCGATCAGGTAGAGCGGGTAGAGCCGGATGAGTCGGGCCAGGACGAACCGACCAAAGCCGAAGCCGGCGACGAGCCGCCGTTCATAGGCGAACGCGATCACGAAGCCGCTGAGCACGAAGAAGAAGTCCACCGCAGGCGCAACATTGGCCGGATGGATCGCCGCCAAGTAGAAGGAGAGATGCATCGT
Source organism: Sphingomonas sp. R86521 (assembly GCF_042466235.1). Taxonomy (NCBI): domain Bacteria; kingdom Pseudomonadati; phylum Pseudomonadota; class Alphaproteobacteria; order Sphingomonadales; family Sphingomonadaceae; genus Sphingomonas; species Sphingomonas sp. R86521. The sequence continues at coordinate 3,264,568 of NZ_JAXHBY010000001.1, forward strand.
GACGACGGCGATCGCCGCAACTCCCCTTAGTCCGTTGAGGACGTCGAAGTTGTCCTTCGATCCCACCGCGTGCGCTTGCATGCCTTGACCTCCACAACGACTACCAGACGACACCAGTCTGCTTGAGGGTACGGAAGAAGGAAAGGTGATCTACACCACCTTGCCGATCGGCTCCATCTCGGAGTTTCACGATCTGTTCGGCACCGGCGATCTCACGCCGGAAGCCCAGGCGCATGCCGAGCCAATCCTTCCGATGCAGGTTCAGCGTACCATCGGCCAGACCGTGACAATCGACACGGACATGATCGTCGGCCCCAACGCGACGCCCGAAGCGACCATCGCCGACGCGCTGATCTTCAAGGGTGGTTCGTTAACCGTCAAGTCGACGGCTTTGACCATCCGTGCCGGCAGACTACCTATCGCACCGGGGCGGAATTCGAATTATCCGTATCATCTGGGCGTCCTGGGGTCGACGGAACCCCTGGTACGACCGGGCCTGACGGTCCTCCCTACAAGGATCGCCAACGGTACGGACCGGAGCCCGGAGCCCCGAGCCCCGAGCATCTGCACCGGTGCCGATGCCGACGGCAAAGCGCCGAAGCCGGCGTCGCTCGCGCGACCGAACACGCCGTGCTGGACGATACAATCGTGCCGAACGAGTTCAGCCGGACTGGCGGTCATGCCGTTTCGGCAAGATAGGAGAATGCTCGACCACCAAGCGTGCGAGCCCCGCAAGCCGGCGCGCCGAAACCGTAGCCATTGAGCGGCCCGACGCCCAGGCGAATAACGACATCGACTCCGTCCGCAATCAGGTTCTGGCGCGCGTCGCTCGTAGTGATCTCGACCCGCAGATCGGGGTCAGCCTGGCGGGCGCAGCCTATCCAGCAGCGGCATGCGTCAGGCGACATAGCCGCAGCCGCAGCCGAACGATATACGCTCAGGATGACCTTGCTGCTGTTCAACAAACCCTTCGGGGTCTTGTCGCAATTCACGGACCGCGGATCGCCGACGGTTCGGCCGACATTGTCGGACTTCATCGGGGTGAAGGGTGTCTACCCCGCCGGGCGGCTCGATCAGGACAGCGAGGGCCTGCTGCTGTTATGCGATGACGGGCGGCTGCAGGCGCAAATTTCCGATCCACGCTTCAAGATGCCCAAGACATACCTCGTGCAGGTCGAAGGCGATCCGCAGGAGCCGGAACTGGAGCGCCTGCGGCAGGGCGTCCAGCTCAAGGATGGCATGACCCTCCCTGCCGATGTTGCCCGTATCGACGCGCCGGACCTGTGGCCGCGCGATCCGCCGATACGCCAGCGCAAGTCCATCCCCGACAGCTGGCTGAAAATCACCATCCGCGAAGGGCGCAACCGGCAAGTGCGCCGGATGACGGCGGCGGTCGGGTTGCCCACCCTGAGGCTGGTCCGCTGGTCGATCGGCGACTGGTCTGTCGCGGGAATCGCGCCCGGCCAGTTCAAGGAGCACTCTAGCCTGAGCGTGGGTACCAGCGGCACGTATGACCGATGACCCAGTTTGGCGTATGAATGTGAAACCGCTGGCAGCGTTTGGATCTCAATGAATTATCGCCATTCCTTCCATGCCGGCAACAGCGCCGACGTCGTGAAGCATAGCCTGCTGATCGCCCTTGTCCGGGCCTTGCAGCAAAAACAGGGCGCGTTGACCCTGATCGACACCCATGCCGGCTGTGGGCTCTACGACCTTGGCGGCGAGCAGGCGCAACGCACCGGCGAAGCCGCAGATGGCGTGCTGCGGGCCTTTGCCGACGCGAACCCCTTGTTGGACGACTATCGCGCCGCCGTAAGGGCGGTGAATGTCGGGGCAGAGCCGCGCCTCTACCCCGGGTCGCCGCAATTTATGGCGCAGACCCTGCGCCCGCAGGATTTGTTGATCCTCAATGAAAAGCATCCCGAGGACGCCAGCGCCCTGCGCGGCGCGATGCGGGGTACGCCTGCGGCCGTGCATGAGCGCGACGCCTATGAGCTTTGGCTGGCGCTGGTTCCGACCCGCACCGGTCGCGGCGTGGTAGTGGTCGATCCGCCGTACGAGCAGACGGACGAACGCGCCCGCATCACGGAAACCCTCGCCGCGGCGCACCGCAAATGGGCGCATGGCGTGACGGTAATCTGGTATCCGCTGAAAGACCGCGCGACGCATCAGCGGTGGAAAGACAATTTGCGTAAGCTCGGCATCCCGAAATTCCTGTCGGTGGAGCATTGGTTGTATGATGCCGATCGGCCCGGCATCTATAACGGAGCGGGCCTTTTCATCGTCAACCCACCCTATGCCTTCACGCAGGCGCTGCCGCCTCTGCTGGAAGCCCTCCGCGCCGCCCTGGCGCCGGACGGGCATAGGGGCGAGATCACAGCGGATTGGTTGGTCGATTGATGAGCCTAGTCTAAGATCTACTCAACCAGGGCCGTTGGTGACGCCGATTTGCTTTCAGGCGATCGGCGCGCTTGCTGCAATGACTGATTGGGACGCAATGCCGACCGGCGAGTTCGGGCATACTCAACACCGAGTTCCATCGGGACTGGACGTTCACCGAAGCTGATCTGAACGACCGGATCTGGTCGATACCCGTCGTTCTTCGGCTGTGCTGTCATGACCCAAATGCGGACATTCAAGGACAGTTTTTCGCTGCCCAACATCCGCCATTCATCAATCGGAGAAACAACCGGCTGTGACGAAGATCCGCAAGCGGATTTGCCGCCCGGCGCTACGTGCCCAACGACTGTCCAAGAAGAGAGAAGAACGCACGACTGGATGCGTTGCCCTCGACGTCCCATTCGGGATGCCATTGCACCGCCAGTACATTGCCGCCGCAGGGTTGCGCGGAGAACGCCTCGACCAGGCTATCCGATACGGCGAGTGCCTCGACGGTAAGCCCCCCGCCCAGCCGGTCGATTCCCTGGCGGTGCACCGAGGTGACCGAAATCCTGCGTTGCGCGGTGGCATTCGCCAATAGTCCGCCAGACTGCAAATCCACGTCGTGGACGTGATCGAACAGCGATTCATAGGCAGTCTCGTCTGCGGTCGAGCGATAATGCCCATCCTGCAGCGTTTCGGTCAGCGTTCCCCCGAATAGCACGTTCAGCTCCTGCAGGCCCCGGCAGATACCGAACACCGGCCTGCCCGCTTCTATCATCCTCCCGGCCAGTTCCAGCGCCACGGCGTCCCGGTCCAGATCGATTGCGTCGTCGACCGCGTCGGTAGCGCTGTAGCGGGCTTTGGCGACATTCGATCGCGATCCGGTCAGGAGCAACCCGTCGAGCCGCCCCGCCAGAGCGCGCGTGTCCATCACGTCCGCCACCGCCGGGACGAGCAATACGGTAGCGCCCGCATAGCGGACCAACGGGTGCACGAACCGCGTCGCGACCGCCTGAATGGGTCGGTCCGCAACCTCATTGCAGCACAGCACGCCGATCACCGGCTTGATCGGCCCGTCATCGCTGCCGCAACACGCGAACCGCATCACGCCGAGCGGCCTCGCAACGTCTCATGCAGCTGCCCAGCGGCATCGCCTGCCAGGATGACCGCGGTCGGCTGTGCGACGACGCTGCCCGGCGGCACGTCCTCCAGCAACCAGACATTGCCGCCGATCGTCGCACCCCGACCGATCGTCACCCGCCCAAGAATGGTCGCGCCCGCATAGATCACCACGTCGTCCTCGACGATCGGATGCCGCGCCATACGTTCGCGTGCGGACACGTCGGTGACGCCCAGCGGACTGCGCGCGCCAAGCGTGACATGCTGGTAGATCTGCACGCGGTCGCCGATGATCGCGGTTTCGCCGATCACGACGCCGGTGCCGTGATCGACGAAGAAGCTGCGTCCGATCGATGCTCCGGGATGGATGTCGATACCGGTGCGGTTGTTGGCGAGTTCGGAGATGATCCGGGCCACGATCGGCGCGCCCAAGCTGTAGAGCGCGTGGGCGATGCGGTGATACAGGATCGCGACGATCCCGGGATAGCAGATCAGGATCTCGTCGGCACTGCGGGCCGCCGGGTCGCCGAGAAACGCAGCGCGTACGTCCGCGTCGACCAGTTCGCGGATCGGCCCGAGTTCGGCAGCGAACAGCCCGACGATCATCGCTGCCTGGCTGACGTCGAACGAGAGAAGTGCCTCGCCCTGCCAATAGTCGAACTCGCTCTCGATCTGTCGCTGCAAGCCGGCCAGCGCGCGCCGTAGGCGTTCCTCGACGAACGCGTCCTCCATGGTTTCCGGCCCGGCAAACGCGCCGAGGCGCCCGGGAAAGAGCGCGGCGATCAGGTCTTCGACACCGCGTGCGACTTCGTCCTGCGACGGAAACCGCGAGACATTGTGCCGGCCGACGACATCCTGTCGCCACGCCGTCCTGGCCGCGCGCAGTTCCTCGAGTGTGGATGCGAGATCGCGTGGTGCATCCGGTGCGGTGAGCGACATGATAAAATCCTCGTGTGCCTCAATGGATATCCGGGTACCCGGCGAGCGCCGCGCCGGTTCGGAGCGCGAGGATCGGTCCGAGGACGGTTTCGTCTGCTAACGTCACGCCGGTGAGGAACAGGCGTGCGCGTGCGTCCGCCAGTTCCGGGTCGGCCAGGACGCTTCGAAGAGCAACGCCGAGCGCGATGACGGTGTCGGCGCTGGTCGACGCAGCGGTCACGAACGGCAGCGTCGGCGATACCGGACTGCGTTGGAGGATTCGGACCTGCGCCGCCAGATCGGGTTCGAACCGTTCGACTGCCGCATAGGTGACGCAGTCGATCGCGGCGATGTCCGCGTCGCCCGTCCCGACCGCAACGATGCTGGCGCGGTGCGATCCCGTCTCGACCACGTCGCGGAAAAAGGCCGCGCCGTGCGATGACGGCCCCGCTATCGGCGCCAGCGCTGCTCGAAACAGGTTTATCCCCGTATTCGACTGGGGATCGTTTATCGCCGCGCGCGCGCCGCGAAACGCATCGAGCGATTGCCGTTCGTCGTTGGCGCGCATGATGAGGACGCTGGTATGCGTCGCGCCGTCGCAGCCTGGTACATCATAGACCGGAAGCGCAACCACGCGGAGCGCCAGTATCGTATCCACGGCCAGCGGATAGCCACAGGCCTGCGCGAGCAGCAGGCGGGGATCGTGCCAGATCGCCCGCACATCGCGTGTCCGATCAAGGTGGCGGGGCACGTCCTCGACGCCTTGTTCGCGAAGCGCGTCGGCGATCGCGGCCCATAGCGTGTCGTTGGCGCTTTGCTGTGCGGGATGGTCGTACATCCCCAGAGAGGCGATCAGACCAGTCACGATACCGGTACCCGATGCACCGGATGGACCATGTCGTCATGCGGATGGACCGCGAACCGTCGCACGATCTCGCCATATCCCCGGTAGATGGGCGCGCCTTGCGCGGCAAACCGTGCGCGGTTGGCCCGATGATAGGCCGGCAGGTCGTGCCAGGCGAGCGCCGGGCGTTCATGATGCGCCGCGTGCAGATTGTTGTTGAGGAACAGCAGCGCCAACAGCCCGGCCCCCTCCACGCTCGCCGCCCGGCCGGGACTTTCGAGATCGGCCCGGTGCTCGGCGTACGATCGCAGCATCGTCAGCGCCATGCCGGGATAGACGAACGTCAGGGCATAGCGCGTGACGCTCAACCCGACATGATCCAGCCACCAGAGAACGGCGGCGACCCCGACGAGGTGCGGTAGCCAGTCGCGGGCGACCAGCCGCGGCTGCCGGGTCGCCCGGCGCCCCTCCCCGGCCAGAAAGCGCACAACGAGTATTGGTGGACCGAAGATCATCTGCCCGACCAGCGTCGATTGCAGCCAACCGACTACCAGGCCCACGCCGCCGGTCTGGCTACGATACCGGGACTCGGGATCATGATGCGGATCGGTGATCACCTCTGCGGCATGATGCGCGCGGTGGCTGCGGCGATAGAGCCGATAGGGCAGCCAGAGCGGCAGCGGCACCGACCCGATCGCGTCGTTGATGAACCGATGGCGCGTCGGGTGGCCGTGGATGGTCTCGTGCTGCAAGGATCCGTGCCAGGCGAGCAACCAACCGCCGGCAAGAGCGAGCAGAGGCGTTGGAATTACGGCGTGCCAGGTGGTTGCGACCAGCGACCCGCTATAGATGGCGCCTGCAACGATTAACGTCGGCCATTGTACCGTTTTAAGCCCGTTTCGCTGCATCGCAACCTCCAGTCAGAGGTTTAATATCCACGTACATAATAGGAATTGAAAGATGATTGGGCTTTGGGATGGCCAAACCCCGCTTGTCGCCTCGGCATCAAACGCAGCGGCGGTGGGAGCGTCAAGTATCAGCCCTGCACGACCGTGCGTCCGCCGCTCTCAACAATGGATAATAGGGCCGTTCCGGCTCTTGAGGGATTCCGGCAAAATGGTCCCGATCCCCGTCACCACTACGATCTCAACCGGCACGTTAACGAACGGCGCTCAGCGTCACGACACACGGGACCGTCGTTGCACGACACGAAGTTAAAGAATGATGCCGTCTGCATCCAGTGGCTTGTCAAAACCGGGACGAACCGTCGAGGTGCAGAAACGGTAAACGCACGCGCCGCTGAGCAAGGGCAGTAGCCGGGTTAGGCGCCGGTACCGAGCCACCTGTTTCAACGTGAGGAGAGGTCAGGGGGAACTGCGAGACGGAACAGCTTTTTCAGATCTCTAGTTGATTTGAACTCTAGCTGTGTCCTCTTTCGCCTCGGGTAGCACTACCGCGAGCACGATCGGGAACCGGTCGGCGGCATGGGGCTAACGGGAGGGACATAAGGCCTTATCTTAGCTGCGCGTAGCATTCTTCTTGCAGATATCCATCGTCGTCGCGACACGTCGGGCAATGATCTTTCCCAAGGATGCAAAGCCGGTGCTGTATGTCTGCACCCAGCCTGGCGTTGGCCTTTGCACGTTCCTGGTCGGCCTGGGTTTCCGCAAAGACCATTCCGCATCAACGCCAACAGCGTGGTCATCGTCTCGCTCTCTGGCGTGGCGACGCCCTTCCTGATGGCCGTCGCGCTCACGTTGTGGCTTCTCTACCTCAAGCGTGAAGGCCACGCTGTTCATAGGGGACCTGCATATCTATCACCGCGTTTTCCGTACTCGCGCGCATTATCCAGGAACGTGAGCTGACCAAAACGCCGCTCGGGTCGCTGGCGCAGCTCATTCATCGCAGACTTGTAGGATCGTAGGCCGTCGGTCGTGATTGATAGGGCGCCGCGGGTAGCGCATCTCGCTACCGATCTTTACGTACATCCCGTCCAGATTCCGCTGCCAGCGGCGAAAGCCGCGCATCCGCGACACCCTCTGTCGACGGATCTCACCAGCAAACGACGGGCCGAACAGGTTCCGCCACAGACGTACCGTCTTTTGGCTGACGTCAATGCCGCGTCCGAACAGCAGGTCCTTGACGGTGCGCTGCGATAGCGGGAAGCGAACGTACCTCATCACGACCAGCTGGATTACTTCCGGCGATGAGTTGAAGTAGCGGAACGGACTGGCAGGTTTGCGGGGACGCGGCATCCGACCTGCCTACCCGTCCCCCCTCACTATCGGTGCATTTGGTCTGACAGCGCCCCATTGGATGTATCGGCGCGACCAGATCATCCGGATCGCAAAATCATCACCGGCAACCTTAAGTTCATTGGATGACGGTCCCGGTTGCGAGGGCATGCGGCGTCAGCGTCAGTCGACGGAGCCGCCGCTCAGCGTGATAGGCAGCCTCGTAATCGCCGGCCTCAACCGCCAGAGCGCTAAGCTGAGTTAGGATTCGTTCTCCTGCGGCGCATGCCACCGCATCAATCAAAGTAGGCTCCATATTGTAGGCGACCCGATCTGCTGCCACTGCCTGGCTGACAAGCGCCGGCACGACATGCGCATTCCCCGCCCGCTGCTGCCTCAGCGCCGCCTTCATCAGGCGATCGCACTGCAAAGCCGCGACAATCTGCGTAATCTTCCGAACGTCGCTCGCGTAAGGCGCCAGTTCTAGATACCGTTCGAAGAGGCAGAATGGCGCCATCGTTTTCCCCGCGATCATGGAGTATATTCGCCAAACCCACAGCCACGCCAGGATCTCTAATTGTCGCCGCCGGGCCGAAGATGGCCATAATGCCGCGAGCATCGGCATGTGCGAGCGCCAAGGGAACGGCGGCAGCATCGACGGCCTTCGCGTCACCGCGACGATGCATGTCCAGCAGCGCGCAAATCCCAATCGCCGCCTCTACATGCGCGCGATCCTCTGCGTGCGGCTCAAGGTCGAGGTAACGCCGCAGTAACGGCACAACCAAAGCATTATGGCCTCGTCGATCCAGAAAGCTCGCTAGGTTGCTCGCCGTGATGCCCAGACGAAGAGAGCTAATACCTGCCAGCAAAGCGTCTTCCAGCGCGCGAAGGGTCGCAACCCCGTTTAGTGGCGTCGTCACACCTCCATCCAGATCGATGACCTCGCATAGCGTCGCTACGCAGCCCGCTTCGTCCCCTGCGACCGCGCAATGTTCCGCGCGCACGAAAGCGCCAAGCAGTTGATCAGTGCGAACGACGTCGACGGCCGCAAAGTCCGCCTCTTCTTTCAACTGGAAGGTCATGTCTTGCAGAGCTTTGGGCGCCACCCTAACGATCATCTCCGCGACTTGAGCGGATGTCTCGTATTTCTGCGATTTTCCGGGAGAATGAGTTCGGCAGAAGCGAAGCTGAACACCATAGCGCAGCGCTAGTTCGGCAGCTTCGGCAAGCTCCTCGTCTTCATCGTTCCACTCGAAGAGAATGTACTTCCACTCGACGTACATGCCAGAGCCAGACCTACGGTCTTTTTGCAGCGACTCCATGAAACTGAAAATGGTCGGTAGTTTTCCGCCAATACGGTACTTGGCATAGTTCTCTTGGCGCGCACCATCGACAGAAAATCGCATGACGTCGAGCTTGGAGGCGGCAATCCAGCTTTTGTACGGATAACTACCATGAGTTGTTATGCTCGTGCTTGCGCGGGGATAATACTCTTTCGTTAGGCCGAGCAATGTCTCCAGATGAGGGCATGCAAGGGGGTCGCCGCGCCCTTCGAAGATTACGAGCTTGATGTGGCTTACCCCCTCCGCGCGAAGCTGCCGCAGGAAACCTTCGTACATGTCTGGGGTCAGGTGATAGGGCGGATGCTTTAAGCTTTTGCGGAGCTTCTGGTGTATGCATTGCGGGCAAGAAAGGTGGCATAGGTAAGAAGGTTCGACATGCAGCACTTGCATGACGTTCGGTTCTTCATGCGCTTCCGGGATACCCGCACATCTAACCGCGCATCCGTCGCATAAGCCCGGGTAAGGAAGCCTGCCGGCTGCAAATTCCGTTCGAATATGCTTGAGCGCTCCAAACCGATAGATGTCGACTTCGCCCCCCTCCGCCAACTTAGTCGGATCGAGCTGGCGGAGAATTTTAGACTCGCCGACATCGTCCCAGCACGGCATCTCGCCATTGGCCTTCAGATACAGGCCTTGGGTCATGAAGCACCCTCGCTCAGCCGGTGTCGGAACCGAAAGTGCGGTCTCTTCATCCATTAGCTTCATGCTGCGCCCGCCCCTAGTTAGCCCCCGCCGAGGGAGTCACATGAAGGTTAGTCAATTACGATCGCGTCCGCCAACGATATGCTTTGGAAGCTGCCGGTGCTTTCGATCTAGCTGAACTGGAGCAGTGCATCCGACAGGGACGAAGGCCGGGGCCGAAATTCGCTTCTCACCAACCGCTGTGCACCCGGTCTAGCTATCGAGTTGTACCGACCACTTTTTCGAAACGGCTCATCGGACCGCCAGGCTCCCGAACTCGGCCCTGGTTCACCGTCAGACACAGGCGACTACCTCGGCTGGGTGATTGACCCAAGTCGATTCAGAGCCTGCTCGATAGCAGCGCCTTTTCGCTGCTGTTTTGGCGATGGCGGATCAAAGGGGTGGCGGCGATCGGTTACGATACAACGCCTTGGGGCCGGTAGACAATGTACGGGTACTTGCTGCCGAGCCGAACGATTCCTGCGATGAGATCGCTCGAAAAGCGCTGTTGAACGTCGCGTCACCGAAGGTCCGACAGGCCGCCGTGGCTGCGTGCAGCATGTGCGATTCAAGCCGCCACCAATCGCGTTGCGGGCATCGACCAGACGATAGGGTCGCTAGCCTTGATGCCCGACGCTCCCAATCATCCGAACGTAGCGATCCCCGCAGGCGCAGGCTTGACCGCAGGCGGGTACAGGTCGCAACGCTCGACGCCCACAACCGGCATTCGTGAGCTGTTTACGCTTCCCGGCTTTCAGCCGTTCGTTTGTGTCAGAGGGGGCATTTTCGTCCGGCCTTTTGCGAACCGACGCAGCGCGGCGTCCGCGTCATCTTCCATTCCGACTTCGTGGCCGAGCGCGCTGTCCGGCAGCCAGTTCGATTGCATGAATGGCTCCAGCGCGGCGCTCGACATTGGCCTCGCGTACGCGAGATCGGAGGGCCACGCGTATAAACCCATTGAGCCTCTTTTACGACGCCGCAGCGCGGGTCCGATCCGCGGACATTGCGTGCTCAATCGACAATATTATCGATTAGAACGACGACGATCCGCTTGCTAAAGCCCTCGGCAAGCTTGCTATCGCTTACTGGCTGTTGACCACCGAGGCCAAAGGCAATTCCTTAGAGGCAGTTAAGAATATTAGACTTTTCGCCTTGCAAAATTTGCGGAAGACGTGGCTTCTATCCTTTGACCTGATGCTCACGACCAATATCCGAAAGAACCGGGTCGAGTATCTTGACCAGCTGACCAACATCATCTTCAATTACGATCGGTCGATCGAAGCCTTCATGCTAACGCTGCGATCCCGCAGCGGGGGCGCATCTTCCGTCCCTACGGGCAGTTCGGCCACTTGTCCTGGGACCTTGGCGCCGATGGCGGCATACCTTACGCCTGGGTGGCGCGCGAAAGGCTCGAACTGATCGCTCCACAACTTCGCACCTTCACGGAACGGTTGGCTGATGACAACAAGCCGACGGCGATGCGGGAGGCTGTTCAGCACGGCCCAGCGATCGCATTCGCCAGTTCGGGGACGCACCGAAGTACCCCCCGACCGACCCAACGCACCGACGGTAGCAGTCGTCGGTGCGAACGCATATGCGCCTCCTTTTTGTAGCGTAAAATCGCTATCGGAAGGCCAGAGGGACATAGAAGGGCGGAAGACGTATCCGCCTGGACATGCCGTAACGATTGCCGGCAACCTCCCGATACCCTCGAAGGGGCGTCCACCTCCGCCAATCGCGGGCGCTTACGGACGCACCTCGCGATCCGTGTTGCGGATTTCCAGCAAGTGGCTAGGCTAGAAGCGAAATACGTAGTTAGGGTCAATATGCTGAACTCGGTCATCTGTCGTAGAGAGCACTTCAATAGTGACTGGTTTGATTTCTGGTTGCGGAGAATGGGCTACCCGCTGCCCGCTGTCTCGCATCTGCATCGTAAGGTTTGGGAGTGGAGCGCGATTAGCCAAGCTTTACTGGAGCGAGGATGTCTGCAGGCTGGTAAGCGCGGCATTGGGTTTGCAGTAGGGAACGAACCGCTTGTATCGCTTTTCGCCGATGCGGGAGTTCGCGTTGACGCCACAGATTTAGCGGCCGGCGAAATGGCCGACGTCTGGAACGAAACAGCCCAGCATGCCAACTCGAAAGACGGCTTGTTCATGGACAAAATCGTTGAGCGAGAGACATTCGAAAACAACGTCACCTTTTACAATGCCGACATGAACAATTTAGATGGTCTAAATAAAGCAGGCTATGATTTCGCTTGGTCGTCATGCGCTATGGAACATCTTGGCACGCTTGATGCTGGTCTAGAATTTGTCAAGAATGCGATGGACTTACTAAAACCTGGAGGCGTCGCCTGCCATACCACCGAGTTCAATATTTCAAGCAACGATGCCACTATCGAATCAGGCATAAACGTTCTCTATAGGAAAAGGGATCTGGAAAAACTAGAAGCCGAAATGCGCATGAAATATTGTTGCGTAGAACAGCTCGATCTATTTCCGGGAACCCATGCCGACGACGTTATGTTTGATATAGCGCCTTATGGTCAAAATCAACGACCTCATATTAAGCTGCTTATGGACGGATACATTACAACGTCCCTGCTGCTTATATGCCGAAAACACGGATGACATGGCTTGCCCGATCTTCGCGCACCAATGTGATTCGCGATATCGACGTTCCGAACCGAAAGCAGAGGACCGCTCACCAACAGAATGGGACATTCGGACCATCAATCGGACGACCGTCCACTCACGCCGACTGCACGAAGACACTGCGCGGTAGTGGCGCTCCGCGGTGAGGTAGCGCGCCTGCGGTGAGAGCGCTCCGCAAGCCGCTCTGAGGAGGTCCGTGGGGGCGGGAGTGTCTGCGGTAAGTCCACCGCCGTACGGATGCGACAGCGCGGCAATGTTGGCCGGAGGTCGTGATACACGGGGGAAACGGTGGGTCGATGGGCAACGGGTCGGACGTGAACCGCACGTCCGACCCGTCGCTGCTTGAGGGCGGCCTAAATAAAATAGTCGGCGCTATGCGTCGTCGACTGCGAGGTGATGTACTGGGTCAGCACCGCGTTGTGCGAATATCCGGTTAGCTCGGGATGCGAGGCTTGATAGGCATCAGCGTCAAAGCTGTCGGTCGAACGCCCGTCACTGTACCCAACCGAGATATAGTGAAGCTCAGCGGCATCGCTATTGGTGCCGAAGGCGCGGATCAAATCTCCGTTCGACGCGATGTATTCGAGTGCATCGAAACTGTCGGTCGTGCGCCCCTCGTTGAGTCCATGGGTTATATAGTGCACTTCGGCCGCGTTGGCGTTGGCACCGAAGGCGCGGATCAGGTCCACGTTGGACGCGATATATTCAAGTGCATCGAAACTGTCCGTCGAACGCCCCTCGCTCAATCCATTGGTTATATAGTGCACCTCGGCCGCGTTGGCGTCGGCGCCGAAGGCACGGATCAGGTCCACGTTGGACGCGATGTATTTAAGTGCATCGAAACTGTCCGTCGAGCGCCCCTCGCTGAATCCACTGGTTATATAGTGCACCTCAGCTGCGTTGGCGTTGGCTCCGAAGGCGCGGATCAGGTCCACGTTGGACGCAATATATTCAATTGCGTCAAAGCTGTGCGTCGAGCGTCCCTCGCTGTACCCATCGGTGATGTAATGCCGCTCGGCATCAGCTCTGTCGGTGCCGAAAATGCCGATTAGGTCGACGTTGGATGCAATATATTCGTGTGCATCGAAGCTGCCCGTCGCGCGACCCTCGGCAAAGCCGTTGGTAACATAGTGGCGCTCGGCCGCGACCACGTCGGCGCCGAACGCGCGGATGAGGTCCTGGTTCGAGGCGATATAGTCGAGCGCATCGAAGCTCGCTGTGGCACGGCCCTCGGCAAGACCAGCATTGCTGTAATGCGACGCCGCTGCCCGCGTGTCGGTGCCGAACGTGCGGATCAGGTCCGCGTTCGACGCGATATAGAGAAGAGCTTCGAACGATCCGGCGATACGCCCTTCCAGGAAACCTGCCTGCGCGAAATGGTTCATCGCGCCATTTGGGTTATCGGCAAGGAATGCCAAGTCGTGATAGGTCGCAACATAGCGGGCGAGATCAAACGGCAAGGCGGATTGCAGCACGGATGACCAGGACGCAGTCTCATCCGCGAACTGGACCCGCTCGATCGCTGAAACGCGCACGCCTTCGCCATTGCCGACCAGATAGGCGGTTCCGTCGATCGTGAAGGCGGCATAGCTGTGACGCGTGCCGGCAAGCACCAGCGTGTCGGTCCCCGCGCCGCCCTGAATGGTATCGCGCCCGCCGCCGGCAACGAGGCGATCGTCACCAGCGCCGCCGGACAGGAGGTTGTTGCCGGTGTTGCCTACGAGCAGATTGGCTAGCTCGTTACCCGTACCGTTGATCGATGCGGCGCCGTCCAGAACGAGATTTTCTACATTGGCCGCGAGCAAGTAGCTGATCCCGGCATGCACGGTGTCCGTGCCTGCGACGGCCGTCTCGCGGACGATATCGCCAACATTGTCGACATAATAGGTGTCGTCTCCGTCGCCGCCGATCATCGTGTCGGCACCGGCGGCGCCATTCAGGACGTTGGCGGCAGCATTGCCGGTAATGATGTTGGCGAGGTCGTTACCGGAACCGTTGATCGCCGCGGCCCCGGCGATGATCAGATTTTCGACGTTCGCCGCCAGAGTGTAGCTGGTGGAGGAACGCACCGTATCGGTGCCGCCCCCGACGCCTTCAACCACCCGGTCGCCGGCGTCGTCGACATAATAGAGGTCGTTGCCGGCCCCTCCGGTCATGGTGTCGGCCCCGGCGCGGCCATCGAGCAGGTCATTGCCGCCCGTGCCGACAAGGCTGTCGTTCGCGGCCGTTCCAACCTGATCGCCGTCGATCAGCTTGACGTGCACGACCGTCGTGTCGGTGCCGTTGTCGAAGACCTGACCGGTGACGCGAACCTGGATGTCGATGCTCTTGTCAGCCTCGACAACAAGATCGTCGACCACCGTGATGGCCGGCAGCGCGATCGTATAATCGTGCGCAGGCGACTGGGCAACGCTGAACGAACCCCCATAGGCGGGCACCGAGACATCGCCCGAACCGGCGGTGCTGCCGGGCGCGAGCGACATCGTCACGGTGCCGCTCGCCGAGGAAAGGTTCTTGAGCGTGACCGACAGCGAGAAGCTGGCGACGTCTCCCTCCAGAACGCTTGCCGGCGCCACGACGACGACGGTAGCGATGTCCGCGCCGGACACGGAACGCGGCGTCCACCCGCCCATATTGTACGCGGTCATCGCGTTCGCGGTCGTTGACTGGAGCGTCACCAGCGTGGACCAGCCATAGGACGCCCCCGAGGCGCCGTCGCGATCGATCTGCACCAGCGTGTCCGCACCCGCTTGCACGAGCCGCATGTAGCCGATGCCGCCGAACGGATTGGTGCTGCCATCCCAGCCGGTGAGTTGCGACCCGAGGAACTCGCCGAGCTCCAGCCTGTCACCGGCCGTGCCGGCTGCGAAATCCTGAATGGCGATGGTTCCGCCAGCCGTCGGAAGCTGCCCGAAGTTCACGACATCACGGCCTTCGCCCAACACGACCGCGGTTCCGCCTTCTTGGCGCGTCCACAAAGTGAGTTTGTCGTCGCCTGCTCCTAGATCGATCGAAACCGATCCCGCACGGTAGTTCTGGTAGGTGACCGTGTCGTTCCCCGTGCCGCCCTCGATGCGGACGGTCTCGGTGGTGCCATTGTTGACGCGCGAGATGAAGAAACTGTCGTTACCAGCGCCGCCGCGCAGCGTGTCCGAGCCGCCGATGTCGGCTATACTGTCGTCGCCTTCACCGCCATCGACGTCGTCGCTGCCGATCCCTCCCTGCAAGGTGTCGTTTCCGTCTCCGCCGTAGATCAGGTCATTGCCGGCACCGCCATCGATTTGATCATTGCCAGCAAAACCGGAAATTGTGTCAGTGCCACCGCTGCCAGTCAGCGTATCGTTGGCGCTCGTGCCGGTGATGGTCGATCCCGGCAGCGGAGCGCCCGAGGGATCGAATCCGCCCATGTTGTACGCGGTCATCGCGGTCGCGGTCGTTGACTGGAGCGTCACCAGCGTGGACCAGCCATAGGACGCCCCCGAGGCGCCGTCGCGATCGATCTGCACCAGCGTGTCCGCACCCGCTTGCACGAGCCGCATGTAGCCGATGCCGCCGAACGGATTGGTGCTGCCATCCCAGCCGGTGAGTTGCGACCCGAGGAACTCGCCGAGCTCCAGCCTGTCACCGGCCGTGCCGGCTGCGAAATCCTGAATGGCGATGGTGCCGCCAGCCGTCGGAAGCTGCCCGAAGTTCACGACATCACGGCCTTCGCCCAACACGACCGCGGTTCCGCCTTCTTGGCGCGTCCACAAAGTGAGTTTGTCGTCGCCTGCTCCCAGATCGATCGAAACCGATCCCGCACGGTAGTTCTGGTAGGTGACCGTGTCGTTCCCCGTGCCGCCCTCGATGCGGACGGTCTCGGTGGTGCCATTGTTGACGCGCGAGATGAAAAAACTGTCGTTACCCGCGCCGCCGCGCAGCGTGTCCGAGCCGCCCGGATCGCTGATGGAGTCATTACCGTCGCCGCCGAAAATAGCGTCGTCTGCTACCGTCCCGGCCAGCGTATCGTCGCCCGAGGTTCCGATAATGTCGTGCTGCCCGCTTGCCGCGAGCGCGGCGCGCACGACGTCGCTCGGTCCGGTTGCGATCGATGGGAGCGAAACATAGGCCGGGTGATTGAGATCGTCGTTGCGGTCGAGGATCAGCCCGTTGATCATCGCGCGATCGGAGGTACCGAAATAATTGTCTGCTGCGGTCATCTTGCCGGCGATGGTCACTTCCAGCGCCGGATGATCCGTGTCAAGGAAGGTGTTGCGCGAGACGTCGACCGGATTGCCATAGGCTGCCCATGCGACGATCGTTGCGGAGCCGTTATATGCTGCGGTGGCACCTACGAACAGATTATCCGTGACGTGGACGGTCACGCCCGCGCTGGTCCCGATACCCAGGCCGCCGGAATTCACGAAGGCATTCCCCGTGAAGCTGCTGTCGCTGGTCGGATACCAGACATATTGGGCAGCGACGTTCTTGATCACGCTGTTCGCAACCGAGAACGATCCGTAGACTGCGTTGCCGGTCGCGGCGAACAATGATCCGCCGGTAATCACCGCATGATCGATCTCGATCCGGCCTGGATTGTCATAGCTCGTGCCGAAGTTGACCCGGACATTGTTCAGCGCCGCCGCGTTGCTGGCGGTCCCAGTCACCGCAAGCGTCCCGAAGCTTGCGATCGAATGCCCGTTGCCATTGACTGTTGCCCCACCCACGATCGTTAGTGTCACACCTGGTGCAATCTGCACGTCGTCCGTCAGGTTGGTCGCCGTGCCGGCCGACCAGAGGGTGTTCGTCGAGATGATGATCATGAAGTTCCTAATAGCTTATGGCTCGGCCAACGCGGGCATGACCGTGCTGGATACTGAGCGAACGCTCGGTCAGTACGGGCGTCGGGTTTTGATAATGGTTCGGTCTGTGACTGAGCTGGACGGTCCGTTCGTCGCTAAAGATACGCTACTCATCCACCCCCCTAAATCACGTGGTATTCGAAAAATCGGTTCTCGCACGATAATCATCTGCAATAGACAACAAAATATTGCAGTAAATCCCGCGTGATACAAACATCGGGGCTTACCCGCGTTATTCCTTACAAAGCATGATCAGGTCCAAGGCCACCGCACAGCCCGCGCTAACTTGGTGCTGGGCCTCTCCGCCTTCGGTCCTTGCTTCACGCTCAAGCCTCCTGAATCTAATGCGGCCTAAAAGCTTAATTCGCGCGCGCTAAAACTAGACCCGTACGCGGTCCGAAAGCCGATTTTCGGCCGACTTTTGACCCGCCCCTTCCCGGTCAGCGCATCGCTTTCCTTGCTCGTGCCCGTTTCGCCCTCCGCGCCGCTTTAATAACGGCGCAAGGTTTGCACAGGCCATGATAGCTCTGGCGCTCGTACCCGCCGCCTTCGGTCGTGGGGATGTTGCAATCAGCGATCTCGGTAGCGATGCAGCACCCTTGTGCCAGCAGACGCGGCAGAGCGGCCCCTTGCGCAGCACTCGGGGGCACATCAGGTCATAGTCGCCGCCGTTACCTCGGGACTGTCTGCTCTCTCGCTTCGTTCAGGTCGATAGCGTCCGCTCGGCTCGTACCTTCGAGCCTTTAGGTTGCGCGGGAGGCTAGGCATCAGCGCACGCGGACCGCAGATTCTGTGCCGCCTGCTTTGCATTGTCAGTTAGACGATCGCTGCGCTAGTAGTGGCGCGAGGCTGTCGGCAGCCGTTGGCCTGAAGACGGATGCAATGACCTCCCTTGCAGACTGCGCAGCAGGTGCCGACCGACGGTTGCGTCCTGTGCAATCGGGGCCCTGCGTTGTGCGTTTTCGCCAAAGTCCGTCGCGAGACCATCTGAGTCGTGATGCTGCCGAGCAGCAATGACAACGAAGCCCTCATGCTCAGCTTGATCGCTCTCTACTTCGTCAACTCCAAGCCGTCGACTGCTTCCGCTCTGCGGGCATATCGCAGCGACCCCGGTAAGCCGCGCAGAATAAGACAGCACGACCGCGGGGGGACTCGACGATCACATGGCAGCTGTCACACATTTAGAGACGCGCCACCGTTGCGGGCGCGGCTCTAACAACTGGTCATTTACGTACGTTGCGGGAGTGATGAGGTCGGCCGTTTCCTACGAGGCTCCACCGTCTCCATCGACGCGCGCAATGACCTCCCTTAAACTCCCGAGGTCGGAGTCGAACGTCTCTACCTCTTTGCGCTCCACGCCTGTTCGCAGCCAAGCTGGCAGCGACTCAGGATTCCCCCACGGCGCGTGCGGATATTGCGGAATTGCATACAGCCACCATTGCGATGCCATCAACTCCTTTACGATATGATCGTCAAACCGCATCCTGAGGCGTTTGGCGGGCACTCCACCTACGATTTCGTACGGTTCAACATCCTTTACCACCACCGCACCCGCCGCGATGACGGACCCATGTCCGATAGTTATCCCGCCCCGCAACAGGACATCCTGTCCAATCCAGACGTCATGTCCGATCTGAACATCATATCGCTGCGGAAGCGGCAAAAAATCCCATTCCCCAACACCGAAAGACTTAAACGTGTCTGCAAAAAATCCATCTTCTCGATATACAATCTCTGAGCTCGTAACGAACTGTATACCGTGCTTTGGACCCATAATCCGAACATTTGCAGCGATAGAACAATACCTGCCCGCCGATGCCCAGATGGTTAGCGGTGAAAACGAATATGAAAACGATTGCAGTTTCGAAACGTGGTCGCCAGCGTAGAAGATCGTATTCGTATTCATTCGCGTGTCCGCGGCAGCGACTATTTCGTCACCATCGTGCCACCGATGCACACCGTGCCGTTCCGTAGTCCGGATCTTATGATCATCGAAGAATTGAAGAAGCTTAGGCGTGATTAAGAACCTGAACGCATACGGGTGCTCTTCGACTACAGGCATAATTAACACCCTCCTGATATACGTTCGGACTGACTTCGGTTAGATTATCTCATTTGGCAAAAACAATATGCTCCGGCTCAGGATAAGGCACATCCAGGCCTCGCACCCATTCCTCGTCGCCATTCCGATGGAAGCCCCCTTTCGAATACAAATCGCGAGAAAGAACGTTCTTATCGGTCATCTTCGCAGAAGCACGGACCTTTTGGAAACCCTCCGCTGCAAGCTGAGCTAGCACCACCGAAAGCGCAGCAAATTCAACCCCGAGCCCGATAACGCGGCAACTCATGACCATCTGTTCGATATGATCCCCATTCACGATGGCAACGCACACCGCTCCGTACTTCGTGAACCTGTCGTCGACAAAAAAGGAGAACAGTCTCATCCCCTGCTGGAATTGGGTGTCCAACTCCTCGACGCTCCATCGCTTGCCGGTGGTATTGAATTGATTTGTCTTATTAATCAACTCGATCGATCGCTTGAAGTGTAGATCCGAAATGGACGAAGTGACCGAATAACCACATTTAATTTCAAGCGACACCAAAAAGTCGGCGTGGTCCATCGAAGCCCGCTCATCTTCTCGTTTCATCACGCCCTTAATGGACTCAGTTCGGACCTGGGATTCCGCCGATATCGACGGCACTTGTGTCTCGGGCGACCACAGTAGAATTCGGCGTGTGTAGTATGGATTTGACCCAATGGTACGGATGCCCTGGAACGTGGTCTGTATTATCTCCCGTTCCGCCGGATTGTCGTCGATGTAAACCGTATTTTGAGCTAGGAGGTTCGTCTCGTTTAATATCTGCTGCATGTTCTGGTGCTTGGGCAGCCAATTAGCTTTTACGGAAACGAAATTATCAATCGGGAAGATATCGCCATAAGCTTTCTGCCACGCCCGCGTCGCGTTCTCAGCTTCGTTCTTACTGACTATTGCAAGCAGGATGCCACGACGCTTGAGGAACATTAGAGCTTCTATAAATCCTAATGGCCAGCCCAAGGTCATGAAATCGTGGGAAGAATCCTCTTCGGCTGCAACTCCACGCCATGCTGTATCGTCAAGGTCAATCACGACAAGTTTTACGGCATCGATCTGTCGAACCGCACGATACATCGATAGAATTTCGTTGCGAAGTGCCACGTATCCGTCATGCGTTCGCACGGTATAATACGCATCTACTGATCCGAGTTCCTCTAGCCGCCTATCCGACTCCTCGCGCTTACTTTCATAATTCTCATCTTCCACATTCGTGATGAACCCGCCATGGGCAATAGACCATATCGAGTCATCCAAAAGGTACTTCTTACCAAATGTTGATGCAATCCCGTCGATATCGACTAGATAAGCATTCTCCATTTGATCGAGACGAATCGAAATGCTCTCGTTCAACTTTTCAACGAAATAACACGGGTTACGCAGATCATATTTTGGAAGTAAACGTCCTACCGGGTTCTGTTGTGGAACGAGAAAATTTCCTACGAACGTCAATATCCGATGGCTGTCGAGCCACCGAGAAGCCAAGTCGAGTAGGTCTTGAGCCTTTTTCTCGGAAGCATCGAAGCGCTTGGTCTCGCCGTCAAGATCGTCGTAAGACAGCGGAAAATAGGAAGCATTGGGCATGACCACGTCGAATGGTAGAAATATGATCTGTAGATCGTAGCTATCAATATCATGTGGCGGTTTAAACGACGGGTCGTTCATGGATTGAATGTGTACGAAGTCACACTCGATGCCAATTTCCATAAGGAACAAGCGCATATGGTCCGCGGTGCACTGCCCAATGATCAGTGCTCTGCGAATATCGGTTCCTGTTACCGCCAGGTCTTTTGGACACCGAAATGCGTTGCCATCATGCTCGATATTTGCATTCAACAATTGCATAGTCGTCTCTCGGATTCGTTGCCGTGCCTGCGTCGGCGGCGGCCCTAACACACCCAAAAGTTCATTAAAATAGGCACACTTAAGGCCTTTTTGCGTGACGCTAGGCTCTTAGCCAGCAAAGGTAGAGCCGGGAGAGCCGAGCGCCATCCGATCGTTGGGATGGAACCCCTTCCCGTGCGATCGCCGCGCCAATTCGCGGCAATTTGTTGTGCCGCTTCGGCGCTTACCGGTATCAGGGTTGCGTCGAGCGTCTGATCAGTCGCTCCTTCGCTGCGATGATATCGGCAACGAACTGCACGGTGGTGCGCGCCGCTACAACCTATCATTTCGGCAGTCCGTCAACGCCGAGCCGGCAAACCCAGCCGCCTCGTCGAACCGACACGCGCTCCCGAAGACGCGCCATCTTTTCACCAAGGAAGTAGCCCTTGACCCGCTTCAGATCGTCAAGCACCTCCCGCTCAGACCAGCCGCTACCCTTGCCGCTGCCGCGGCCCGGCATGCCTGACAGGTCTGTGACCAGAGCCTTGCCGCCCGAGCATGCCCATAGGCCCTCGCAGCGGGCGATCGCGGCGACCTAGCTATAAGGCTGCCTTCCAACGTGCGGCGCGCGCGCCACCCCGGTGATCGGCGCCTGCTCAGTGACGACGCGGCCGCTGTCGCGTAGGGGCATGTCGACGATCGCGTGCATGCCACGGACAACTTGGATGGCAGGCACGCCGTTCGCCTCGCCTTTCGCCGTCACCGCCTCCGCCATGCGTTACGCTAACGACTTGAGCACCCCGCTTGATGTTCGTACTCGCCTCCGCTGTCCGCGCCACCGTTGTCGAGTTGCCACCAATAACTTAGGGGGTCGACAATGATATGCGAATCGCCGTGCAACTCGATCCATGCCAAAGCCGCGAGAAAAACTATATCAACTCTTGTTGAGCACCGATTTGCGCTCGCCGTGCGAGGGGAGGTTCTTTGGCCATTCCTCACCGTATTGAAGTCTATTAACGTTCCGCTCGCGAATTACCTTAATCCGCTCGCGAATGACTCAAAATTGCGTGAATCAATCGCACGCGTGTGTGGGTAGGGCCGGGGGGAGGCACTTCACACCAAGATTCGTTAATCTTTATCTCTAGGTCGCAATGTCCCGCAAGGTGATAGGTCTATCGTATCAATCCACGGGGTCTATCAATACTTCCATAAAAGGCGCTCCTCGGAGCCCGTGGAATGTCGGACCGAAGCCAGTTTTGCCGTACGCACGCGCGTACCAGTTCGCTCAAATTTAAGGCAGATTGCGACGACAGCGGTTATTCACTCGGTGACCGAGACCAGCGCGAACTGGGCGATACCGGATTGCCGCGCATCGGAGCGGCCCGACCCATAATCAGACGCTGAGAAGCTCCTCGCTGCTTCTCAACTGAGGTCACTCGTTCATTTTCAAACCGACGTGATCGGATCGGGCCTGCGTACCCCGTTACAGCATTTGCCATTCTCTGCTACCACATGGGTCGATGCGTAGGCTTCTGCCCTTCCTTGCCTGTCTGATGCTCGTCCTGACCGCATGGGTCGGGGTGGCGCATGCGGCCGAGGTCGGCGGATGCATCGAGACGAGCCAGTACGAAGCTGCCTCGCATATCGATGGTGATGGCGATCAGGTCGCTGCCGACAGCGACAAGGGCTACCCGCACCATCATGGCAGCTGCCATGCGCATCATATGAGCGCGCCCGATTGCAACGCCGTGGACGGCATGGCCGGCCCCGCCAGCGCCACGCTCGCGTCCTTCGACGGCGCCACGCTCGTCGGCCGAAATGCCGACGCCGCGTTGAGACCGCCGCAGGCCTGACACGTCGATCGGGTGCGCAATGCGCGCCCGCGTCTACTTCGTCAGGAGCATTCCCATGCATCGTATTCTCGCGGCCGCCATGGCCGCAGGCGCCTGCGCATCGTCGCTGCAGGCCCAGACCCGTCCGCTGGTCTCGGCGGAACCGGTCCTTACGCTCGCCGACGCGCTCGGCCTCGCTGGCGCCTGGTCACCTTTCCAGGACGCAGCCTCGGCTGGCGTGCGCGCGGCCGATGCGCAGCGTCGGGTCGCGGCGTTGCGGCCGAACCCGTCGATCGTCGCCGAGACCGAGAACGTCGCCGGGACCGGCATCTATCGGGGCCTGCGCTCGTCCGAAACGACCGTGGGGCTGGCGCTGCCCCTGGAACGCGGCGGCAAGCGGCAGGCGCGGATCGCGGTCGCCGACGCGCAGATCGGTCGCGCAGGTATCGCGGCGGAGATCGCACGCGCCGACCTCCGCCTGCGGGTCACGCAGGCGTACGTCGTCGCGGTGACCGCCCGGCGCCGTGCCGTAGTCACGCGCGATCAGGTCGGGGTTGGCGCCGAAGTGCTCCGCGTTGCCAGGGTGCGGGTGCAGGCAGGGCGCGCCTCACCACTCGAGGAACAGCGCGCAGACGTCGCGCGCATCGCCGCCGAGGGCGCGCTGGAACGTGCCGAACGATCGGCCGCCGTCGCGGTGGCGAACCTTGCCCGGCTGATCGAAACGCCGGTCGGCGCGCTCGACGATTCGTGGTTCCAGCAAGTGGACGCCCTCGGCCCCGTCCAGCAATCCGGTTCGACGGGTACGCTCACCGCTGCCGCCGTCCGCGCGGATCTCGACACCGCGACCGCGCAGGTGCGGCTCGCGCGTAGCCAACGGGTGCCGGACCTGACGCTCAGCGCCAGCGCTCGCCGGCTCGAGCAGACCAACGACACGGCAGCGGTGTTCGGCGTCTCGATCCCGCTGACCCTCTTCAACGGTGGTCGCTCGGCAGTTGCCGTCGCCGACGCCCAGCGCGACCAGTCGGACGCATTGCGCCGCGTGGCGTTGCTCGATGCCGAGCAGGACATCGCGACCACGCGAGCCGAGGCGGCGAACGCCGCGACGACCGCGCGCAACGCGACCGGGCCTGCCCTCGCCGCTGCCGCGGAGGCCGCACGGATCGCGCGCATCGGCTACCGCGAGGGCAAGTTCGGGCAACTCGACCTGCTCGACGCCGAGCGGACGCTTCTCGACACCAGGACGGCGGCGATCGATGCGCTTGCCGCCTATCACGACGCACGTGCGCGCCTCGAGCGGCTGACCGCCGAAGCGCCGATTGCCAAGGACACCGACCGATGAACCGCACGATCCTGCGCGCGATCGCGCCCGCCGCCGCTCTGGCCTTGGCAGGCTGTGGCTCCTCCCCCGACAAGGCGCCCGCTACCAACGCGGTGGCCAACGAAGACAGCGAGAAGGCTCCCGGCGATCCGTCAGTCGCGACCCTGTCGGCGCAGCAGATCGCCGACGCCGGTATCGAGGTCACGCGCCCGACCGTCGGCGGCGTTGCCGGGGCGATCGAACTGCCCGCGACGATCGAGGGCGATCCGCAGGGCGTGCAGGTCGTGGCCGCGCCGATCGGCGGCCGACTGGTCTCGCTCACCCGCAACCTCGGCCAGTCCATCGGCCGCGGCGGGACGCTGGCGATCATCGAGAGCCGCGAGGCAGCGTCGCTCAATGCCGAGGTCGAAGCGGCCGGTGCGCGGTCCGCGCTTGCCCAGTCGAACCTCCGACGCGAACAGCGGCTGTTCGCCGAGCGCGTGTCACCCGAGCAGGATCTCGTCGCCGCCCGGACCACCGCGACCGAGGCTAGCATCGCGCTTCGCCTCGCGAGGCAGCAGCTGTCTGCCACGGGTGGCGGAGGCGGCGCGCTCAACCGCATCGCGGTACGCTCGCCGATCGCCGGCCAGGTGATCGCCCGGTCGGCCACGCTCGGGCAACAGGTCGCCGCCGACGCCGAAATCTTCCGCATCGCCAACCTCGCCAAGGTGTCGGTGACGATGTCGCTCGTTCGCGCTGACGCCGGTCGCGTAAAGCCGGGTGCACGCATGGAAGTCACGTCCGCCGGCCGCCGCCAGGACGGCCGTGTGACCTTCGTCTCGCCGATCCTCGACGAAACCACGCGGCTCGTCCCCGTGATCGCTACCATCGACAATGCGGGCGGCATCTGGCGCGTCGGCGAGAATGTCGGCGTGTCGGTGCTGCTCCCGGCTAGCGGGGACCGCAGCGTCGCCGTGCCCTCGGCCGCCGTGCAGATGATCGGCGACCGGCCACACGTCTTCGTCCGTACCGCGAGCGGCTTCCGGGCGACGCCGGTGACGCTCGGCCGCACCAATGGCGGCGCCGTCACCGTGACAGACGGCCTGACCGGCGAGGAGCGCATCGCCTCTACCAACTCGTTCACGCTCAAGGCCGAACTCGGCAAGAGCGCGGCGAAGGACGAGGACTAGACCATGCTCGCCCGTATCGTAACCTTTGCCGTCGAGAAGCGCTGGCTCGTCCTGCTGCTGACGCTCGCCGCGGCGCTCGCCGGGGTCTTCGCGATCCAACGGCTGCCGATCGACGCCGTCCCCGACATCACCAACAACCAGGTCCAGATCAACGTCGTCGCGCCTGCGCTCTCGCCCGACCAGATCGAGAAGCAGGTCGCCTTCACCGTCGAGACCGCGCTCGCCGGCATTCCCGGCCTAAACTACACGCGGTCGCTCAGTCGCAACGG
Organism: Sphingomonas sp. R86521; assembly: GCF_042466235.1. Lineage (NCBI taxonomy): Bacteria > Pseudomonadati > Pseudomonadota > Alphaproteobacteria > Sphingomonadales > Sphingomonadaceae > Sphingomonas > Sphingomonas sp. R86521. Next base: position 3,290,089 of record NZ_JAXHBY010000001.1, read on the forward strand.
CTTCGCGCAGGTCACCGCGGTGTTCGACGAGAAGACCGACATCTACTTCGCGCGGTCGCAGGTGGCGGAGCGGCTGCGGACCGCCGAAGAGGATCTGCCGGACGGCGTGACGCCCGAAATGGGACCGATCGCCACCGGGCTCGGCGACATCTTCATGTGGACCGTCGAATACCGCGAACTCGACCAGGTCCGCCACCGCAATGGCGAGCCCGGCCTGCAGAAGGACGGCAGCTATATCACGCCCGAGGGCGACCATCTCGTCAGCGAACCCGACAAGGCGACCTATCTGCGCACCGTGCAGGACTGGATCGTCACGCCGCAGCTGAAAAGCAGCGCGGGTCTTGCGGGGGTCGACAGCCTCGGCGGCTATACCAAGCAGTATCTCGTCGTCCCCGATATCCAGCGGATGGCGGCAATGAAGATCACGCTGAACGACCTCGCCACCGCGCTCGAACGCAACAACACCAGCGCGGGTGCGGGGATTGTCGACCGTAGCGGCGAGGGTCTCGCGGTCCGCGCCGATGGCCGGATCCGCAACGCCGAAGACCTTGCGCGCACCGTGGTCGCGACGCGTGAGAGCGTGCCGATCCTGCTCAGCCAGATCGCTACCGTCCGCACCGGCCAGGCGTTGCGGATGGGTTCGGCGTCGGAGAACGGCCACGAAGTCGTCGTCGGCACCGCGGTGATGCGGATCGGCGAGAACAGCCGCACCGTCTCGACCGGCGTCGGCACGCGGCTACAGGAGATCGGCCGCGCGCTTCCCGTCGACGTCGTGGTGAAGCCGGTGCTCAACCGCACCGAACTGGTCAATTCGACGATCGCGACCGTCGCGCGCAATCTTGCCGAGGGCGCGGTGCTGGTCATCGTCGTACTGTTCGTACTGCTCGGCAATTTCCGCGCCGCGCTGATCGCCGCGTTGGTGATCCCGGTCACCATGCTACTGACGAGCATCGGCATGCTGAAGGCCGGCGTGTCCGCCAATCTGATGAGCCTCGGCGCGCTCGATTTCGGGCTGATCGTCGACGGCGCCGTCATCATCGTCGAGAACGCGCTCCGCCGCCTGGGCGACGCGCAACATGGTCGCAGCGAGCCATTGTCCCTGCGGCAAAGGCTCGACCTGGTCGCAGCATCCGCCCGCGAGATGATCCGCCCCTCGGTCTACGGCCAGGCGATCATCATCCTCGTCTACGCGCCATTGCTCACCTTCACCGGCGTCGAGGGCAAGATGTTCGAGCCGATGGCGCTGACCGTCATCATCGCGCTCGTCTTCGCGTTCGTCCTGTCGATGACGTTCGTCCCCGCGGCGATCGCGATAGCGCTCAGCCGGAGCGTCGATGAAAAGGAGAGCCGGATCATCGGCTGGCTGCGCCGACGCTACGAACCGGGTCTCGGCAAGGCGATGCGTCGCCCGAGCGTCACGCTGGGCATCGCCGTCGGCGCGCTGGCGCTGGCGGGCGTCGCCTTCACCACGCTCGGGCAGGAGTTCCTGCCGCAGCTCGACGAGGGCAACATCCTCGTCCAGGCGGTCCGCATCCCCGGCACCTCGGTCGACCAGAGTCAGGCGATGCAGTTCCAGGTCGAGAAGCTGCTCGCGCGCCAACCCGAGGTCCGCTTCGCCTTCTCGCGCACCGGCACGTCCGAGATCGCTAGCGATCCGATGCCGCCGAACGCCACCGACACCTTTGTGATCCTGAAGCCGAAGGCCGAATGGCCCAACCCGAGCCTTGCCAAGGAAGCGCTGGTCGCGCGGATGGAGCAGCAGCTCTCGACGCTGCCGGGCAACGCGTACGAGATCACGCAGCCGATCCAGATGCGCTTCAACGAGCTGATCGCCGGCGTCCGCGGTGACATCGCGGTGAAAATCTTCGGGGACGAATTCGGCGGCATGAACGCCGCCGCCGACCGCATCGCCGAAATCCTGCGCAAGACCCGCGGCGCGGTCGACGTCCGCGTCGAACAGACCGAGGGCCTGCCGATGCTCGACATCCGCCCGAACCGCATGGCGATGTCACGCATCGGCGTCACCGCGGGCGACGTGCAGGACACCGTGGCGGCAGCGATCGGCGGGCGCGAGGCCGGCATGATCTTCGAGGGCGATCGACGCTTCCCCGTCGTGATCCGCCTGTCGGAGGCATCGCGCTCGGACCTGACGCAGGTGGCGCAGATCCCCGTGCCGACGTCGGCTGGCGGGTTCGTGCCGCTGTCGACCGTCGCCGACATCGCGGTCGTCGACGGCCCCAACCAGATCAGCCGCGAGAACGGCAAGCGTCGCGTGGTCGTCCAGGCCAACGTCCGCGACCGCGACGTCGCCGGCGTAGTCGCCGACGCGCGCGCCGCGATCGACGCGCAGGTGCAGATGCCGCCCGGAACCTATGTCGAATGGGGCGGGCAGTTCGAGAACCTCGCCTCCGCGCGCGATCGCCTGATGCTCGTCGTCCCGGTGTGCTTCGCGGTCATCATGCTGCTCCTGTACGGCGCGCTCGGCTCGGTCCGCGACGCGGCGATCGTTTTCACCGGCGTGCCGCTCGCGCTGGTCGGCGGCGTGCTCGCGCTCGTGGTTCGCGGCATGCCGTTCTCGGTCTCGGCCGCGGTCGGCTTCATCGCACTATCGGGGATCGCAGTGCTTAACGGCCTCGTGATGGTATCCTCGATCCACGACCTGATGGCACGCGGCATCGACAGAGCACGCGCCGCCCACGACGGCGCACTCGCCCGATTGCGCCCGGTAGCGATGACCGCGCTCGTCGCCAGCCTCGGTTTCGTCCCGATGGCGCTGGGTCACGGCGCCGGTGCCGAGGTGCAGAAGCCGCTGGCGACCGTGGTGATCGGAGGACTGATCTCGGCGACGTTGCTGACGCTGTTCGTGCTGCCGACGCTCTACGCACGGTTCGGGGGATGGAGGGCAGCAGAGGATAAGACCTGTGGGGACGAGCTTGATCGTGGGGAAACTTGATGAGCGAAGACTGCTACGCCCCATACCCGGACATTCGCCCGCCCTTCCTCACTTCCCAACTTTAGACATTTGGTGCCGCTGTTCTCGCCGACGATGGCAATCACCGGCCGCGTTCGGCCAAAGCGTGCATGATAAGGCATGATGCTTTCATCGCTCGTTTGCACCGCGACGCTATGCGGCTTGCCTCCGGCCGACGAGCAGCCACCGAACCGCAGCCGACGATAAGGCTTGCCGTATAAAGGAGAACGATGCGGGCACAATTGTTGCGACTGGGATACATGATCGAGCCGTTTCAACCGAGAGTTTCCACTTGCTTCGGCTGACATTCGCAACCTCAATTGCCGTTGTTTCGTCATTTTCTGCCAGCGTCGTCTGTGTTAGCGGCGAGGCTTCGTGCGGCATCAACTTCTCCGATTGGAGCAGGCGCAACCCACAATACCCGCTTTTCCGATTAGGAACCCATAGCCGCCCGGCGATCGGTCGCCAGCCTGAACGTCGGGGGGTGGGCGAACGCGCCCCGCCCTACGGCTTCCGGCTAGACCAAACTTCGGCCGCTCGTTCATCTCGGTAAATCGCTGACGCGGGATACAGCTGCCTTTCCCCACCGACGGTCGTCACAATAAGAGAATATCGGGTGCTCATGTCATCCTCGAACAAGAGTATTAATAAGGTGGTCTTCGGCAGGTAGTTGCCCATCGAGCATTAGCATGGCGAGACCATGAACGAGCGACCAGGATCGCAGCGCGTCAGTCTCTGCTTGATCCGAACCGGGGTCAGTCGGCGATGCCGCTGCGGCATTGGCGCGTAACATCCGCAATGCCTCAATTTCTCCTGTCGCCTGCAACTGCGCTGAAGACGTGAAGATCAGCCGGAAGATTGCCGGATTGGCAAGCGCGAACCGCACATAGGCCCGACCGGTCGCAGCAAACGCAGCAGCGGCTTCCTTGCCGCTGGCCGCATCGCGTTGCGCCGCGACGAGCCGGTCCAGCCCTTCGTGGGCGAGCGCCCGCATCAACGCCGCCTTGTCGGGAAAATGCCGATACACCGAGGTCGCGCTGACGCCGACTTCGCGTGCCATTTCGCGCAGCGATACCCCCTCGACGTCACGTTCCGCGAGCAGCCGCAGCCCGACCTCGATCAGCGCCGCGCGCAGGTCGCCATGATGATAGCGTTTTTCCATGTTGACACCGTTACCTTCGAGCCTATGATCACGGTGTAAACATTGGAGGCGGACATGGCTAGCGTTCTGGTGCGGATTGATGACGAAGAGGGCGACGAGGCGCAGCGGACGACGCATCGCTTTCTGTCGGGCATCCACCGGCCGCTGACGGAGGAGCTGACGCTGACCGAACTCAAGGTACGCGGCACCATCCCGCCGGCGCTCAGCGGTCGCTACCTGCGCACCGGGCCGAACCCGGTCGCACCCGATCCGGCATCGTATCACTGGTTCACCGGCGACGGCATGGTCCACGGTCTGGCGATCCGCGACGGCAAGGCACTCTGGTATCGCAATCGCTGGATCGGATCGCGTCGCAATGCGGCAGCGCGCGGCGTGGCGCCAGCACCGGGACCACGTCGCGGTTCCAGCGACACGGTAAACACCAATGTCGTTGACTTGGGCGGACGCGTCTTTGCGGTGGTGGAAGGCGGCAGCTACCCCGTCGAACTATCCGAGACGCTCGACGACCAACGCTATGACGATTTCGGCGGATCACTCACCGGTTCGTTCACCGCGCATCCCCACCGCGACCCGCTGACCGGCGAGCATCACGGCATCTGCTACGACGGGCAGCGTCCGAACGAGATCCGTCACGTCGTCCTCGATGCCAGCGGCACGGTGGTGCGCGAGGCGCCGATCGCGGTCGAACACGGCCCGATGATCCACGATTGCGCGATCACGGCGCGCTACGTCGTCATTCTCGACCTGCCGGTGACCTTCTCGCTGGCGACCCATCTGGCTGGCGGGCCGCTGCCCTATGCCTGGAACCCCGCGCATCGCGCGCGTGTCGGGCTGATGCCGCGCGGTGGTGACCAGGATGCGATCATCTGGTGCGACGTCGATCCGGCCTATGTCTTCCACGTCGCCAACGCCTTCGACCTGCCGGACGGGCGCGTGGTCGTCGACGTCTGCGCCTATCCGACGATGTTCGACGGCACGCCCGGCGGGCCGGACGCGACCTCGCGCGGGCTGGAACGCTGGACGCTCGATCCCGCGACCGGCATGACCGTGATCCGCACCATCGATGCCACGCCGCAGGAATTCCCCCGCATCGACGAACGCCGGTCCGGGCAACGCCATCGCTATGCCTATGTCATGGCGACGCAGTCGGACCGACGCTTCCAGAGCGCGAGCCAGCTCTACAAGCACGATCTCGTCGAGGGCAGCCGCGCGGTGCACGATTTCGGCATCGATCGTCACCCGGGGGAATTCGTGTTCGTCCCCGCGTACGACAATGCGGGTGAAGACGAGGGATGGCTGATCGGCTTCGTCATCGACGCGGCGAGCGACACCACCGAGCTGGTCATCCTCGACGCGCACAAATTCGAAGGCGCTCCGGTCGCCACGGTGCGCCTGCCGCACCGCATTCCGCCGGGGTTTCACGGCAACTGGATCAACGGGGGACCCGCATCATGACCACGATCGTCACGACCATGAAGGATAGCACTGCAATGAACCGTCAGACGAGCCGCCGCATCGGCCTCTTCGCCATCGAAGTCGGTGTCAATTTCGGGTTGCCGCTGCTGATCTACGACCGCGTCGCGCCGCTATCGGGCGACGCGGTCGCGCTGATGGCGTCCTCGCTGCCCCCTCTGCTCTGGTCGCTCGCCGAGTTCGCCCGCCGGCGGCGCGTCGATGCGCTGTCGATCCTGGTCCTGGCCGGCATCGCGCTCTCGCTGCTCGCGATGCTCGGTGGCGGGTCGGTCCGCTTCATGCAGTTGCGCGAGAACCTCGTCTCCGCCCTGATCGGCCTGGTATTCCTCGGCTCGGCCGCGATCGGCCGCCCGCTGATCTATCAGCTCGCCCGTGCCGGCCTGGCTCGGAAATCGCCGGACGAGGTCGCCGCGTTCGAGGCCAAGCGCGACACGCCCCGCTTCCGCCGCGTGATGACGATCATGACGCTCGTCTGGGGCATCGGCCTGCTGGCATCGTCCGCACTCGCCTGCGCGCTCGTGTTCGCGCTCAGCATCCACGACTACATGCTCGTCAGCCCGTTCGTCGGCTATGGCTCGATGGGTGCGCTCGCACTCTGGACCGTATGGTACCGCCGCCTGGCCCAACGCCGCGCGGCGCAATGACTTTGCAGTATCCGGCATGGCGCGTGCTCCGCGTCACGGGCGTCAGTTCCGCCCACTATGGCTGCCGCACGTATCGCCCATCGCCCGGGTCGGCCAGAACCAGCGCGCCGCCGACTATGTGCAAGCGCAGTGTTTCGAACGGTCGCGCCGTCAACTGTCGCATGTCCATGCCGACACGGATGATCCCGTTTCGCACGGGCGCGAAGCTGACGTTCACGGGCGCCGCGTTGGTCTTGGCGTGGATCGTCGCACCGACCGCGTTTGCGGGCGCGTTGCCAGAGACGAGGGCCAAGCCATTCCTATCGGTAACCAGCTGTTGCTCGGTGCCGTCGGCAAACTTCAGCGCCACCTTGACGCCGCGAGCGGGCGTCTCGGACTCCGGGTCGAGGATCTGGACGCCAAGCCCGGGAGGCAAGGCGGGCGTGTTCCCGACCGGCTCGTCAGGCGGCATCGTGCACATCGCGGGCAGCGTGGGATCGGCAAGAGCGGGCTCCGCCAAGCCGGCGGCGTCCGCCGCCTCAAGCGCTGCCTCTCGAGCGTTGAGCCAATCGGACATGGCCTGTCGCACGCGCTCCGCACCCGGTCGTTCAGTCCCGGGGGCCGCACGCTCCGCCATCAAGCGCGCCGCAAGGGCTTCGGCAGTCGACCGCGCCGCGATCGCGGCGCGCAACGCCGTGGCGGCGCGCTCCCGACGAACAGGCAAATCCGGGACGTTGATCTCCGCGGGCGTCGCCATGACGTCCGGCGCCGGAAAGAAGGGGCAGCGGGAGCGGATGGTGGCCTCGATCGCGCTGCGTTTGCGTTCGCGACTGGCCTCCTCGGCCTCGGCCGTCCACGGACCGGTCGAGAGATACGAGAACAACGGCTTCTGCACGCTCGGTGCGGATGCGACTAGCACGACCTCGTCATGCTCGACGTGCCACGCACCCTGCGCGTCCTGATCCATCGCACCGTAGCTCAACCACCAGTCGAACAGCCCGTCTGGGCGCAGCAGAAGCTCCGATCCGGTTTCCATCACGCCCATCAGATAATAATGCCCGACCAGTGACCCCTGCGTCGCCGTGCTTCCCTCGATCCGTCGGTTGGCGGGTGCATCCTTCAGCTTCGGCGCGTCGGGTTTGCTCAGCGCGTCCAGTGCGTCCAGCAGATGGCAGCTCTTGCCGGGTACGAGGTCGGCAAAGCTGGCCACCGTCAGGACGTTGCGGCTGCCTTCTTCGCTGTAGCGGGCTATCACGTCCGCATAGGCTGGCGTGCCGTCCTTTCGGTAGCGCGCCACCGCCTTCGCGCCGGCCGCGTCGCGGAGCAGGTAGCGCGAGCTGGCGAGATCGCACCGGGTAAGGATGACGTTACCCTGCTCGACCGACAGCGTGCCGATGAAGCTGTCCATCCCGGTTTCCTGTGCGAGAGTAGCCGACGGCGCGACGACCGCCAGCAACGCGGCGGCAACGCACACGCGTGCGCTCAAAGCGGCGCCCCGTCCTTGTCGAGCATCTCGAACCGGTAGCTGCAGCCGTAGAAGGTCTTGCCGGGATGCGTCGTCGCGTTGGAGATGGTTCGCGCGACGACGACATGGCTGCCATAGCTTTCGCCCTGCCCAGCGGGCTCGGTGACGTCCTTCAGGATGCGCTCGCCCATGAACTTGCGGAACGGGACCGCGGCCTCCGCCTGCGCGCGGGTCATCTTGCCGGTGTCGACAAGTGCGTCGATCATCGGTGCGGCGGACATGGCGTTTTCAACCTGCTCGGAGCGCGCAAGCGTCGCCGGATCGGGAAGGTCCAGAATAGCGACGATCGCATTGCTGGTGAAGGCGATCCGGCGGGTGCTGTACCCGCCGGCGACGGTGATCGCCTGCGGCAGCTCATATTCATTCATGAACGCATTGCGCGAGGCGACCCGTTTCCAGCGGCGCGTCTGCGCGAGCTTCTCCTCGCCATCGACCGCCATCGCGAACTGCATGTAGCTCGGCACGTCGAGGCGACAATTTAAGGCGTCCAATTCGGACGTCTGCGCAGGATCGATATTGGGGGTGTCGGCGTGCTGAAACGCCAAGGTCAACGCGAGGGCAAAGAGAAAAATCATACGCACCCCAATAGACGTGCCGTCAGCATTTGCCAGGAGACGCGCGGCTAACACGTTCTGGGAGCGCAAAGACCCATCCGGTAAGTTCGCACTTTCCGCTTTCCCACTTCACCGTTCGTCAAGCGTCCGATGTCAGATCGAGCCGGTCCGGGTGATCATCGTGAGGAGGCTGAGTGGTGGAATACTGCCAAACACCGATCCACACCTATTACAGCGAGGCCCCCATATCGACGGTGGCAACCAGCTAGCGCGAGCGGCAAATCTATCGCATTCGTCGGTTGATATGACCCGTTACTGTTCATTAGGCGTCGCGACGCTGCTCGCGTTGGCGCCAGCGGCGCTGGCCGCGCCGCCCGCCATCCATACGCCCGCTCCCGGAAGCCCGGACCGCACCGCGATCGTCAAGACGCTCCACGCGGGCGACGATAGCGCGCAATCGCGTTTCACCTTCCGCGCGTTTCGCGTTCTTTCGGCGGGCCCGGGTGCGATTGCCTATGTTCGCGCCGAAGGGCCGGTCGGCACCTTTCAGGCCATCCTGAAGCGCGACGGTCAGGCTGAATGGCGCAAAATATGGGGTGAGGGCGATGGCGGCAGCAACAGCTGCGAGGTCGGCGCGCGGCATTATGCCTGGGCCTTGCAACTTCTCCGGACCTATACGGCCACCCCCGACGCGATCTTTCCGGGCATCGTCGCGCGGACCGCGGACTTGCAACGGATGGCGAAGACGGAGCCCGACCTGCAATGCGTCGGTGATCTGGACGGCGGCCCCAGCTGATCGAGGGACGTTGGCGCGAACCCCTGGGCGTTATCGATCCGACCCCGCGCTAGCTGCGGCCTCCACGACGGCCGAAGCCTGTTCCGCCATCTGCCTGCAGAGCGTGCGTTCGGACGATTTCTGCGCGCGGGCATTGTCGGCCAGCGACATCGCCTGTCCTTCGCGAACCTCTTCGGGGCGGGCCGGGTTGCTCGAATCCATCCGGCCGATGACCTGCGGCCCGACGATATCGCCACGTCGACCGACCGCCTGCTGGGCAAGCGCCGCCGGAGTCACGGTCATGCCCGCGATCGTCGCGACGACCGACTTGCGCGTATTGGCGACATCGACGGCGGTGGCGAACCCCTTGCCCATGCAATATTCCATCAGGCCCAGGTGATTGTAGACCGAACCGAACGCAGTCTGCAGCTGTTGGTCGGTCGGCAGCTCCTGCGCCTCCAAGGGGCCAAGCGCCAACGCGCCGACGAAAATGGCGACCGTCATGCGCCCTGCGAGCGCGGTGCGAAATCGTTGCATTCAAATCTCCTATGCCGGTGAGAGAACGCTTTCGATGTCAGGCCGCGGCAGTAGCGGCGGCGTGCTGTCCATGTAGGTCAACCAGTGCAGCCAGATGGTGTATGTCCGCATGCGCGTAAGCCGAATCTGGCAATTCAGTGCCATGCTCCCTCGAATGCTGCCGCCAATCCAGTTTTCATAGACCGCGCCGCACTCGGATGTTCGATAGGCCACCCATGACCGCTCGGCCTGAACGAGCTTCTGTTCCGATGTCCGTTCACGCTCTTCGCGAAGGCGCGTGATCGCAGCTTTATAATAGCGGTTCAGCTCGGCATCGGCCTTTTCGAAACGGCCTGCTAGGCAAGCGTCGATTTCCAGCGTGGAGGATCCGGGGCAATGGCTGGCACTGGGCGCTGCTGCGCCGGCTAACGCCAAAGCAAAGATCGCTAACATCTTAGGCCTCCAGTCTCGGATATTTGAGCGCCGATCCGCTGCCCGAAGGGAGCGGGCTTTGCAATGCGCCCGCGCCGGTCCTGGTACCTCGCAGTGAATTAGCGCGGAAGGCGCAGCGACGACCACGGGATGACCGCCCAATTCGGTACGTCGCAAGCGGGGGCACCCTGTGCTGACGAATGGCCTGCCCAGCGGCAAATGCCGTAAGATGCAGTGGCTTTTCAGCGTCGCTGCAACCACAGGGTTCATCAACTGCACCGGTTGCGCGAAAACGTTCGGGTCGTACGCGTTCGGCGTATCAGGGGAGAAGCACGATGCTGTTGTTCCGCGTGATGATGTTCACCGCCGTCGTTGCCGCGGCTGCATGGACGCCCGTGCGCGTTCACGCAGAACCCCGTGCCCAAGCGCGCGCGTCCCTTCTCCCGCTGAGCGATCAGGACGAACGGTCTACGCAGGAGACCGGGTGCACATCGACGTTCACTGTCGGCGGGCACGACTATCTGCAACTCGTCGGCACCGAACTTCTCCTCCGCGATCGGCAGGGGCTGCAGTCCTGCCGCTTGACGACGGTCGAGACCGACGATCTGGAGACCGGGCGGGGCACCGTCTCCTGTTCAGGCTATCGGCTGCGCATCCGGTCGTCGGGCAAAGCCACCTCGAACCTCGCATCGGACAGCAGCAGCAGACGCGCCGTGCTGACGATCGATCGGGGCGGCGTGGCAACCAGCATGCGCGGTATCTGGGGCGTGGCATGCTGAACGCGACCGACCGATCCTGCAGCCTGAAGACTCCAGCTGGAACGGACACGCTCTTGTTACACACCGTTGCGAGACGTGCCCAATGATCAGGATAGCGCTGTTCGTGTTGCTTTGCGCGAGCGCGCTCTGGTCGATGCCGGCGAAGGCCAGCAGCGATGTCGTCTGCAGCGCCAGCCGGAAACTCAGCTTCGCGATGTACAGCGGGTGCGACGACACCGCGATGATCGGCCCCCGCAACGACAGCCGGACCAATCTGATCCTGCTGATGGCGGATCTGCCCGGCGCGGCGCGCGCACGGGGGCCAGCCAAGCCTTCGATCTTCGTGGACACCGCGTCTCTTGCGCCGCCTTCCGAACAGGAAGACAGCCTCTTCTCCGACGGCGAAGGATCGCGCTGCCGAAGCAACGCGGGCGGCACCACCGATTTCGAAGCCGCGCTAGATACCAATACCAAGGTGCCCGAACCGGAACGCGTCGCACTGATCGCTGCCCGGCGCGGCTTTCAGCCCGACTGCGCGCAGGGCGGCACGCTAAGCGCAATGGCGGGGATAAAATCCGAGGCCGGCAAGGCCTTCGCCACCTATCTCGAAGGAGCAGCAGCGTTCTACGGCGCCGATTTCGACGCCGCGACCGCCCGGTTCACCGCGTTGGGGACTGCACGCGATCCGTGGCTGCGCGAGACGGCCCGCTACATGCTCGGCCGCGTCGCGGTGAACCGTGCACAAGTTGATTATTACGACGAATATGGATCGCCCAAGGAGACGATGAAAATCGCCCCCGCCTTGCTCAGCGACGCCGAAACAGCCCTGCGCAGCTACGAACGCAGTCCGTTGGTGGTGATGTTGTCCGGTAAGCCGTGGCGCCTGAGCGCCTTCTTCATGACGGTGAGCGCCACGTCCTTGTCGCGCCTCCTGGTGGCGTAGCCCTTCAGAATCTCGCTCTCGTAGTCGACCGTACGCGAAAGATAGACCATCTCGCCGTTCAACTTCACGTACGTCTCGTCCATGTGCCAATGCCAATGGTGGAAGCCCCACATCCGGCTGACTCGCTGGCGGCGGACGTCGCCTTCGAACAACAGACCGAACCTGTTCCACCACGTCCGCACAGTCTCATGGTAAATGTCGATCCGCGCTCGAACAGCAGGTCCTCTACGTTCCTGAGCGACAGGGGGAAGCGCAGGTACATCAGCACTACCAGCCGGATCACCGCCGGGAACGAGTTGAAGTAGCGAGACGGACTGGCGAGTTTGCGCGGGCGGCGCATTCACCGCCCCTGCCGGCCCTTCCATAACGATCCGTGCATTTGATCGCACAATGCCCGCCGCGATCAGGAGTAGCACCTAAGTGCCAAATAGTAGAGTCTTTGTGCAAATATTGAGTTGATAGTGCGTCCAATTTGGATACTATTGCGCGGTCGAGGTATAAAAATACCTTGCTAAAGGGGGAGAGGATCATGCCAAGAGCTGCACTTTGTCGTGCATATTTGATGGCGGGAGCGGGCGGCTTGGCTGTCATCTTGTCACAGCCGGCGGCCGCACAAGCCAGCACGCAGCCAACGCCGCAGCCGGGCGGCAGCGTTCCAGCCAACACCGAAACGCCTGCCAGCGATCCCAGCGGTCAGGCGGGTAATCCGCAGGCGCTTCCGTCCGAAACCGGCCCTGACATCGTCGTCACCGGCTTTCGTGCCAGCCTGAACAGCGCACTGGAGACGAAGCGCGGAACCTTGTCCTCGATAGACGTGATCAAGGCGGAAGATATCGCCGACTTCCCCGACAACAACCTGGCGGAGTCGCTCCAACGCGTTCCAGGCGTTTCGATCAACCGCGCCGGCGGGGAGGGACGCGCGATCACCGTGCGCGGTCTCTCGGGTAGCTTCACCAGAGTGCGCGTGAACGGCATGGAGGCGCAGGCGATTTCCGGCGCGACCACGTCGGATCGCGGTATCAACACCGGCCGCGGGTTCGACTTCAACGTCTTCGCGTCCGAGCTGTTCAACAACCTGGTGGTGCGCAAAACGGCGGACGCCGAAACGCTCGAAGGATCGCTTGGCGCTACCGTCGATCTCAACGTCGCGCGGCCGTTCGACTACAAGAAGGCGACCCTCGTTGTCAGCGCGCAGGCGGGCTACAACGGACTTGCGAAAAAGGTCGACCCGAAGTTCACCGGCGTCGTGTCGGACACTTGGGATACGGGTATCGGCCGCATCGGCGTGCTCGTCTCGGGCGCCTACAGCAAGCGCCGCTATTACGAGGACCAGTTTGGCTCCGGCGGCTGGAACCCGGCGACCACCGACGGCGGCCTCTGCTCGCCGGTGGGCGTCACGCCCGTTTCGCCTGCGCTGGATGCGACGCAGGGCACCACAGCTACTGCCTGTGCGACCGGCGTGGCGCGCCCGGCGGTGGGCGACACGCTCTACGGCCAGGTGAACCGCTCCACGGTATTCCTGCCGCGACTGCCGCGTTATGGCCAATTCAATCACAACCAGCAGCGGCTCGGCTTGACGCTCTCGGCGCAATGGGAGCCGTCCGAGGGCATCGAGATCGGCGGCGACGTGCTGTATTCCGATTTCAAGGTAAAGCGCGAGGAGAACTGGCTGGAAGGCTTCTCCTTCGCCCGTGCCATTGCCGCCCCCAACTTCGGCAAGCCGCAGACGGCGGTCCGCGAGGCGATCTTGCGCAATGCCGGAACCAGCGGCACGCAGGGCGCGAACCTTGGCCAAACGGTATACGACATTGACTACGGCGTGTTCGACGGCGTGGATGTGCGCTCTGACACGCAATACGATCGCTTTCGCAGCCGCTTCAAGCAGTACACGCTGCATGGCAATTTCAAGATCACCGACACGCTGAAGGCAAGCGTGCTCGGCGGCATCGCCTCCACCACTTTCGACCAGACGGACCAGACGACCTTCTTGTTCGGCCGCAACAACACGCGCCAGACAATCGACTTCCGGCAGGATCGCAACCAGCCGACCATCTCCTACGGCTTCGACGTGACGGATCCGTCGCAATACACATTGGCGCCGGGTAGCGCGGAGATCCGCGCCACGCCGTCCTACGTTAAAAACAAGAACAAGATGGTCGAAGGCAATCTCAGCTGGAAAGCTGCGGACGTAGTAACGCTCAAGGTAGGCGCGCATTACGATCGGTTCAATTTCTCCAACATCGCTTATCAGCGCGCCAATAACTTCCTGGTGCCGACACTCACGTCACAGCAACTCGCCGGTCTTACCCACCTGACGGACGATTTCGGCAAAGGCTTCAACGAAGGCGTATTTCCGGCTAACTGGACCGCTATCAACTACGAGCAGTTTGCAAAGCAATACGGCCTCGACAATTATTCTGGCATATTTGCACTGATCCAAAACAACAGCGCCACGCGTTTTGTTAAGGAGGACGTGTTCTCCGCTTATGGGCAGGCGGACTTCAACCTGGAGACCCTAGGGGTGCCGATCCGCGGGAATGCGGGCCTGCGCTATGCCAAGACAAAGCTGACCTCGACTGGTTTTGCCAGCAGCGCCGCGCAATATGTCACCGCAAGGAACGACTATGATGACTGGCTGCCCTCCATCAACCTTGTTGGCGACCTGACGAACAACCTGCTGGTACGCGCGGCCTATGCCAAGGTCATCACACGTCCGGAATTGACGTTCCTCAACCCCGGTGCGGCGGTAACGATCAGCGGAACGCCGAGCGTGAACGGCGGCAACCCGCTGCTCAAGCCGATCCGTGCCGATACCTATGACGCGTCTCTGGAGTGGTATTTGGCGAAGAACTCGCTGCTGTCGGTTGCTGTCTTCTACAAAGACATCAAGTCCTATATCCAAAACCAGGCATCGCAACAGACGTTCAACCAGACCGGCCTTCCCTTGTCGCTCATCGCGAACAGCGGGCTCGATCCGAACGTCACGCTGTTCACCGTCAACCAGGCCCGCAATACGCCGGGAGGTCCGCTGAAGGGTGTCGAGTTCAACTTCCAGCAGGCATTCACCTTCCTGCCCGGTCCGTTTGCCAATACCGGCGCGTTGTTCAACTACACCTATGTCGATTCCAAGATTACATACTACCTTGCGGCAAGCAACGCGAACACTACCGAGCGCGACCTGCTCGGCCTGTCCAAAAACGCGTTCAACGCCACGCTCTACTACGAAGACAAGAAGCTATCGACCCGCATCTCCGGCGCCTACCGCGGGCCGTATATCATCGCCTTGCCTGCCAACAACCCGCTGCAGGACCTGGAAGGTGTGGACAAGAGCCTCGTATTCGACCTGTCTGCCTCCTACCAATTAACTGACGGTCTAAAGATCACGTTCGAAGGCCTTAACATCTTTGATCGCTTCTCTCGGCAGTTCATCGACTCCGACCGCGACAGCACTTTCGTCTATGCACACACTGGCGCGCAGTTCTTCGTCGGCGCGCAAGTACGCTTCTGAGAACGATCGTTCGGCACCTGCCCCTGACGACTGCAGTCGTCAGGGGCAGGTGCCTGCGCATCGAATAGCTATTTTCGGCAGCTTGGACTGCCGACGCAGATTCTGTCGAAGCAACTGCACTGGCGGTTGGAAGCGCGAAAGCCTGCCCCGTTTACCTTCCCATCTGCAGGCAAACTGCTTCATAGCGCTTCTCACTGCTTGATGAGGGGCGTCGCCCGTCGAGTGCAAGTTTGCCCAGAGGCAGCGGTTCTCGGCGGCGTGAGCGCAATCCGAAACCGGACGTTGGTTCAGCTTCTGCAACGAGTAAAAGTACGCCATTATTGGCCCGCGACAGACGGAGACGAGCGATGACCGCGACCTACGACACGACCTTGGGACTCTACATCGCCGGCGAATGGCTGGGAGCGGAAGGGCGCGACACGCGCGACGTGCTCAACCCGGCGACTGGCCTGGGCCAGGCAGCGTTGCCGCTGGCGACCGCGGCGGACCTCGACCGCGCGCTCGAGGCGAGCCAGCGCGGCTTCGTCGCGTGGCGCGCGACGCCGCCCGAAAAGCGCGCGGCGGTGCTCACGCGGACGGCGCAATTGCTGCGCGAGCGCGCCGACCATCTCGCGCGCATCGCCACGCTCGAACAGGGCAAGATCCAGGCCGAAGCCAAGGGCGAGGTCGCCTTCGCCGCGGCGTTGCTCGACTTCCATGCCGCCGAGGGGCAGCGGGTCTATGGCCGCGTCCTGCCGCGGCCCATGGGTTCGCGCAGTCTCGTGCTCCACCAGCCGGTCGGCCCGGTCGCGGCCTTCTGCGCGTGGAACTTCCCGATCATGAACGTGGTGCGCAAGCTCGCGCCCGCATTGGCGGCGGGCTGCTCGATCATCATCAAGCCGTCGGAAGAAACCGCAGGCAGCGCGGTCGAGGTGCTGCGCTGTTTCCAGGATGCGGGGCTGCCCGGCGATGTCGCGCAATGCGTGTTCGGCGTACCCGACATGGTGTCGCGCCAGCTGCTCGCCTCGCCGATCACCCGTAAGTTGAGCTTCACCGGATCGGTGCCGGTCGGCAAGGCGCTGATGAAGCTGGCCGCCGACACGATGATGCGCACGACGATGGAACTGGGCGGCCACGGTCCGGTGCTGGTCTTCGACGACTGCGATCTGGAGAAGACTCTCGACACGCTGGTCGCGCACAAGTTCCGCAACGCGGGACAGGTCTGCGTCGCGCCGACCCGCTTCCACGTACAGGACGGCATATACGACCGCTTCGCCGCGGGCTTCGCCGAGCGGACGCGCCGGCTGCATGTCGGCGACGGCATGGACGCCATCAGCCAGATGGGGCCGATGGCCAACGCGCGCCGTCCCGAGGCGATCGCGGAGTTCGTCAGCGACGCGACCGCGCAGGGCGCGACCCTGCTGGCCGGCGGCGATCGCGGTACGGCGGGCGGGTTCTTCTTCCAACCGACCGTGCTGTCAGACGTGCCGCTCGCCGCGCGCGCGATGAACGAGGAACCGTTCGGCCCGATCGCGCTGCTCTCCCGCTTCGGCACCGACGAGGACGCGGTCGCTGAGGCGAACCGCCTGCCGTTCGGCCTGGCCGCCTATTGCTTTACCGAGAACGGGCGCCGGCAGAACATGCTGGGCGACGCGATAGAGGCGGGAATGATCGCGATCAACAACGTCCGTCTCAGCTACCCCGACAGCCCGTTCGGCGGGGTGAAGGAAAGCGGCCACGGGTCGGAGGATGGCCCCGAGGGCATTGCGGCACACCTCGTCACCAAGGCCGTCCACATCAGTTGAGCTTCGCGCCGCGGCCGAGTTGATCGCTCCCACCTAGTCTCCGACGGATCGGCGGCAGAATTAAACCCGCTCGAGAAGCAAGCCGATCCCCTGACCAACGCCAATGCACATGAACGCAATCGCGTAGCGACCACCGGTGCGATCGAGCTCTTCGACCGCACTTATCGTGATACGGGCGCCCGACATGCCGAGCGGATGGCCCAGGGCGATCGCTCCGCCGTTGCGGTTGACGCGCGGATCGTCGAACGGATCGATATCAAGATCGCGCAAGGTCGCGATCGCCTGGCTTGCGAAGGCTTCGTTCAGTTCGATCACGTCGAGTTGGTCGAGCGTAATGCCGCCGAGCGACATCAGCTTGCGCGCTGCCTCGACCGGGCCGACGCCCATGATCCGCGGCGCGACACCCGCCGCAGCCATCGCCACGATCCGCGCACGTGGCGTCAGGCCGTGGCGCGCGGCCGCAGCCTCCGACGCGATCAGCGCCGCCGCAGCGCCGTCGTTAAGCCCCGAGGCGTTGCCCGCGGTCACGGTGCCATCGGCGCGGACGACCGGTTTGAGCTTTGCGAGTGCGTCCAGACTGGTCGCGCGCGGATGTTCGTCCGCGGCGAATATGATGGGGTCACCTTTCCTCTGCGGGATGGTGACCTGCACGATCTCCGCCGCCAACCGTCCGCTCGCCTGCGCGACGGCGGCCTTGTCCTGGCTCGCGAGAGCGAACCGGTCCTGGTCCTCGCGACAAACCTTCCACTGGTCGGCGACGGTCTCGCCAGTCTGCGGCATGGTATCGACGCCATATGCCGCCTTCATCGCCGGGTTCACAAATCGCCAGCCGAGCGTCGTGTCCTCCAGCTTCTGCGCGCGATCGAAGGGCGCATTGGCCTTGCCCATCACATAGGGTGCGCGCGTCATGCTCTCGACGCCACCGGCGATCATGAATTGCGCATCACCGCTGCGGATAGCGCGCGCCGCCGAGCCGATCGCGTCGAGCCCCGACCCGCACAAACGGTTGATCGTCGATCCCGACACGCCTTCGGGCAGGCCGGCCAGCAGCACCGCCATCCGCGCGACGTTGCGATTGTCCTCGCCCGCCTGGTTGGCGCAACCGAGGATAGTGTCGTCCACCGCATCCCAGTCGACACCGGGGTTGCGTTCCATCAGCGCCCGGATCGGGATAGCCGCAAGGTCGTCCGCACGGACGGTCGCCAGCGATCCGTTGAGGCGTCCGATGGGAGTGCGAATCGCGTCGCAGAGAAAGGCATGGGTCATGGCATGAACGCATGGCCGAGGCCGCCATCGACCGCAACCGACTGGCCGTTGATGAAACTCGACCGGTCCGACGCGAGCCACAAGGCCGTTTCCGCGATATCGCGCGTCTCGCCCAGCCGGCCGACGGGCGAGCGCGCCAGGCGACTGGCCATCGCCTCGGGGCTCAGCATCGCGAGCACGCCCTCGGTCGCGATGGTCGATGGCGCGATGGCGTTGACGCGGATACGGTGCTTGCCGAGTTCGATCGAGGCCGCGCGCGTCAGCCCGTCGACACCCGCCTTCACCCCGGCATAGATCAGCGCATTGGGGCTGCCGAGCCGTCCCGCCATCGACCCGATATTGACGATCGACCCGCCATGCTCGCGCATCGCCGGTGCCGCCGCCTGGATGCCCCAGACGATCCCGCCCAGTCCGATCCGCGTCATCCGGTCGAACGTCTCCTGCGTCACGTCAGCGATCGGCTCGTACTTGTTCCACATCGCGTTGTTGACCAACACGTCGAGCCGGCCGAACGCCGACAGCGTCTCGGCGACGGCGGCGTGCACCGCCTCGCGGTCCGACACGTCGCAGCCGATACCGATCGCCTGTCCGCCGCCCGCGTTGATCTCGTCGGCGACCGCGCCGGCCCAAGGTTGTTTGAGGTCGAGTACAGCGACGCTCGCGCCCTGCGAGACGAACAGCTCGGCGATCGCCCGGCCCAGCCCGCGCGATGCTCCCGTCACGATCGCCACCCGACCCGCCAGTTCGCCTGCCATCATCCGCCTCCCGATTTGATTGCGGCGGAGCTATCAGCGACGCGCGCGGCGGGTCACGCCTGCGGGCGCCCGGGCGGCGCGTATCTCATGCGCGATAACCGCGATGCCACGTCCTGTATTTTTGCCCGATGAAGCAGAGCGCGGTTGTCTGTCGCCAGAGCATAAGCAGGAGAGCCGCGTGTCCGATCGTTCCCCATCGTCGCCACGCATCGTGGTCGTAACCGGCGCCGCGGCCGGGATCGGCCTAGCGACTGCACGCGTCTTTGCCGCAACGGGCGACACCGTCGTGCTGACCGACCTCGACGTCTCGGCGGTCGAGGCGCGCGCCGCTGAGCTGGGCGATCGTCACGTCGGCCTGGCGATGGACGTATCGAACGAAGCCGCCGTTGTGGCGGCGATGGCAGCGATAGCGGCGCGGTTCGGACGCGTGGACGTGGTGGTCAACAATGCCGGCATCGTCGATCCGACCGCCAGCAAGGTCCTCGACAAGCCGATCGGCGAGGTCCGACGGCTGATCGCCGTCAACGTCGACGGCACCTATGTCGTAGCGCGCGAGGCCGGACGCCTGATGCTGCAATGGGGCTCGGGATCGATCGTCAACCTGTCGTCTGGCGCGGCACTGTCCGCGCTGCCGGGGCGGACGCCGTACAGCATGACGAAGGCCGCGATCCTCGGGCTGACGCGCGCGCTGGCCTGCGAATGGGCGGGGCGCGGCGTGCGGGTCAACGCCGTGTTACCCGGCTATGTCCGTACCGAAATCCTCGCCTCGCTCGAACGCGCGGGCAAGTTCGACCCGAGCGTCGCCGGTGCCGCGGTGCCGCTGGGCCGTATGGCCGAACCGGCCGAGATCGCCGCCGTGATCCGCCATGTCGCCGGCGCCCGGTACGTGACCGGCGCCGCATTTCTGGCCGATGGCGGTGTAGCGGCCTATGGCGGACGCGCGGCAGCGTCGAGCGCACCGGTTTCGGGGCGCATCGGTGACGGCGTGGTGCTGGTGACCGGCGGCGCATTAGGCATCGGTGCGGCGATCGCCGACCGTTTCGTCGCACTTGGCCGGACCGTCGTAGTCGCTGACATCGATGCAAACGCGGTCGCGGCCCTCCCGGCTGACCGCATCGGCATCGTCCTCGACGTGACCGACGAGGCCGCGGTGGAGGCGGCGGTGCAGGCCATCGCGGCAACGATCGGACCGATCGCGGTTCTCGCCAACAATGCCGGCATCGCCGACACATTCGCGGCCACCGTCGATCAGAGCCTCGCCGATTTCCGCCGGGTATTCGACGTCGACCTGACCGGCACGATGATCGTCGCACGCGCGGTCGCACGGACGATGGTGGCTCACGGCATGGGCGGTGCCATCGTCAACCTGTCCTCGATCGTCGCGACCGCCGGCATGCCCCGTCGCAACGCCTATTGCGCAGCCAAGGCGGCCGCCACGATGCTGACCAGGAGTCTCGCGTGCGAATGGGCGGTGCACGGGATCCGCGTCAACGCGGTCGCGCCGGGCTATATCGCGACACCCGGCCTGCTGGCGTTGCAGAGCGATGGCCACCGCGATCTCGAGGCGGTTCGCCGCCGTATACCGATGGGCCGGCTAGGCGACCCGGCGGAGATCGCCGAGAGCGTCGCGTTCCTCGCCTCCGACGCCGCATCCTATGTCACCGGCATGACCTATGCCGTCGACGGCGGCTACAATGCTTATGGCGATGTCGGCCCGGCCGCCGACTGATCCGCGAAAAAAGGCGCCGATCGCAAGACCGGCGCCCCAGGTCGGCGAGAATGTCCCGACGGGCGCGGCACGGGCCGCTCCGTCCGGACCATCAGAACTTATATTGCAACTCGATGCCGAGCACGCGGCCCTTGTTCAGCACCGAGAAGGTGCCGTTCGGAATGAACGGCGTTGGCCCCGAAATACCGTAGGTCACTTCGTTCAGCAGGTTGGTGCCGAACAACGACAGCTTGTACGGACCGCGGCTGTACGCGAGGTTCGCATCGACCATCGTCGCGGCTGGTAAAATGCCGTTGTTGAGCTCGTTGTAATAGGCGATGCTGCGGTAATTGGCGGCGACGCGGCCGTCGACCGTGCCCTCGCCGGCTGCCGTCGTATAGGCGATCGATCCGCCATAGGTCCATCGCGACAGGCGCGGCAGCACCAGTGCGAAATCCTTCGCATCGATCACCCGGTCGTTGTTCAGGTCCGCGAAGATCTCGTCGTAGTTCCCGTCGGTGAAGCCGAGCTGGCCGGTCAGTGTCAGGCCCTTGACCGGCATCAGCACGGCCTCTGCGTCGATGCCCTTGATCGTCACGTTGGCGGCGTTCGCCACCACCTGCAGAGCGCCGACGCCTGCGACCGGGGTCACGATCTCGCGCTGCACATTGTCGACCTTGTTGTAGAAGCCGGCGATGTTGAACCGGGCGATGCGGCCGAATTCCTGCTTCAACCCGACCTCGAACGAATTCTGCGTTTCCTGGTCGAACGGGCCCGGCGCCACCGCGGTGTTGATGCTGCGCAGGTTATAGCCGCCGCTGCGGAAACCTTTGGCCCAGAAGGTGTAGAGCTGGGTCGCATCGGTCGGCTTGTACTGGACACCCACGCGCGGGGTGAAGCCGTTCCAGTCCTTCTTGCTGAAGAAGGTGTAGTTACAGGTTCTCGCATCGAAATTGCAGCCGCCGGCAATGATGTTGGCGATGCGGACCTTCTTGTCCTCGGTCGTATAGCGACCGCCGATGTTCAACGTGATCTTGTCGGTCACGTGCGCGTCGAACGACGCGAATGCGCCATAGCTGTGCTGGTTCTGTACGCCGCCGCCCGCGATCGTCAGGTTTCCGCCCGACAGCAGGCGCTTTTCGAGATAGTTGATCTGCTGCCCGAAGTAATAAAGCCCGGTCGTCACATCGACCTTACCGAAGGTGCCTGCATAGCGCAGTTCGTTGGAAAACTGGTTCTGCTCGGTGCGCGTGTAGAAGTGATAGGCCGTCGCCGGCGATGCATCGAGATCGGTGATCAGGTCACCCTGGAAATTGCGATAGCCGGCGATGTTGGTGATCTTGCCGCCGCCGAAGCCGACATCGACGTTCGTCTCCAGGCTCGCCATGTTCCAGTTGTTGCGGGACAGCCCTTCCTCGTTGACCGATATCTTGAACGTGTCGCGCCCGAACAGGCCGAAATTAGTCGGGCGGGCGCCGTCACCGATCTGGTGGCCGTGCTCGTAGCGGGCGATTACCTCGACCGTGTCGGTCGGCGTGAACCGCACCGCCGGACGGAAGATCATCGTCTCCATCTTGCCAAAATTATGATTGCTGTTGAAGCGGTTGGTGAACCAACCATTGTCCTTGTCGTAATAGATGCCGAGCTTCGCTTGGATCTTGTCGGTAACGATCGGGCCGCTGATTACGCCGCTCAGGTTCTTCTCCAGACCCGTCGACAGCGCCGCCTTGACGTCGACATGCAGCGTGTTGCTGGGCACGGTCGACCGGATCACCACCGCGCCGCCGGTCACGTTGCGTCCGAAAAGCAGCCCCTGCGGCCCGCGCAGCACCTCGACGCCGGCCAGATCGAACGTGTCGAGCACGACACCGCCGCCGATGCCCAGATAGATGCCGTCGACGAAGGTGCCGACGGTCGGGTCGATCGAAGGGATCGAACTGTTGATGCCGAGCCCGCGGATCGAGAAATTGGCGTAACCCGGCGCGGTGCCGAGTTCGGTCAGCTGCACGTTCGGAATGTCGTAGCTGAGCCCGGCGATGGTGCGGATATGCTGTTCGTCGAGCTGGTCGGTGCCGAACGCGGTGACGGCGAACGGCACGTCCTGCACGCTCTCGGCCTGACCACGCTTGCTGGCCGTCACGATGATCTCGGCGAGGCCGCCCTTGTCATCCTTCACTTCGTTCGACTGTTGCTCGGGCGTGTCGGCGGCGGCTGGAGCGGTCTGGGCCGGGGTCGCCTGGACCGGGGTCGTCTGGGCCATGGCGGTCGACAACGGGCCGAACATCGCGATGACGCTGCCGATCAGCAGAACGCTCTTCGTACGGGTAACGTGCATTCCTGATATCCTCCCTAAGCGCCTCGTCGCACGTCGTTGCGTGCGCATTTGATCTTGGCGTTCCAGCGTCATGTGAGGCGTCCGATCACCCCGTCCGTGCTGTTCGGCCCCCCGTTGTCGTCGCCGATCCGGCCATTTCTCAATCGGCGAGAGAGGTCCGTCCCCGAAAATCACAACCGGGATTTGGGAGGCGGGCATAATGCTGCGCGGCAAATCGCGTATGGGATTTTGCCGGCGCCCTTGCCGCACCCGGCTTTGCGCTCCGCCGGTTCGGATACAAACCCGACCTACGAAAAATCGAAACGGGAGAGTGAGCGCTGTGAGCCTGATCAAGCTGGAAGTCGCCGATTACGTCGCCGTCGTGACCATGGACAATCCGCCGGTCAATGCGCAGCCGATGGAATTCATCCAGGAACTGATCGCGATCTTCGACACGTTCAACGACCGCGACGACGTGCGCTGCGTCGTGCTTACGGGGGCTGGCAAGTGCTTCTCGGCCGGCGCCGAACTGAAGAACCGCATGGACCTGTCTGCGCCGGGCGCGCGCTCGGGCCGCAACCGCTGGGTTCGCGAGGTCGGCTATTGCATCGCCGACAATGCCAAGCCGACGATCGCGGCGGTCAACGGCGCGGCGCTGGGCGCGGGGCTCGGGCTCGTTACCGCCTGCGACATCATCGTTGCGTCGGAACGCGCGGTGTTCGGCCTGCCCGAGGTCGATGTCGGCCTGATGGGTGGCGGCAAGCATGCCGCGCGGATCATTCCGCATTCGCTCGCGCGTCGTATGATGCTGACCGGATACCGCGCCACCGCCGAGGAAATGTATCGTCGCGGCATCATCGAGGCGGCACTGCCGCACGACGAACTGATGCCGTTCGCAATGGAGATGGCGCATAACATCGCGTCGAAGAGCCCTCTCGCCACGCGCCTCGCCAAGGACAGCATGCGGACGATCGAGAACATGACGCTGCGCGACGGCTATATCTACGAACAGGGCAACACGGCGAAGCTCGCGCAGTCGGAGGACTCGAAGGAAGCGGTCGCGGCGTTCGTCGAGAAGCGCAAGCCCGTCTTCAAGGGGCGCTGACGCCATGCACGACGCGGGCACGACGGGAAGCGCGGCGCGCCCAACGGCGATGGACTGGAATTTTGGCGATCTGCTCGACGCCACTGCCGCCACCGTGCCGGGGGACCGCCCGGCACTGATCCGGGGCGATACCGTCGTCAGCTGGGCGGAGTTCGACGCACGCACCAACCGCGTCGCCCGCGCGATGCTGGCAGCGGGGCTGCCGGTCGGCGCGCGCGTCGCCATCCTCGCGCGCAACATCCCCGAATTCATCGAGATCGCCTGTGCCGCGTTCAAGGCACGGCTGTCCCACGTCAACATCAACTATCGCTACACGACCGCCGAGATCGACTACGTCCTCGCCGACTGCCAGGCACACGCGCTGTTCTATCAGGGCGAATTCGCGGCACTCGTGGCGCCGCTGTTCGGCGCTCTGCCCGACCTGACGCTCGATGTGCAGATTGATGATGGCGGTCCCTATGCGGCGATGGCGGCGAAGGGCGACGGCAGCCCGCTAGACATTCGGCGCTCGCCCGACGACGGCTATTTGCTCTACACCGGCGGCACTACCGGCAAGCCCAAGGGCGTAATGTGGCGATCGGGCGATGCGCGCACGTCGCAACTCGAAGCGCCGACGATCAAGACGGTCGTGCGCGACATGGCGGATCATGTCGCGATGGTCGCCGCCAACACCGCGCCCGGCCGCGTCATTCCCGCCTGCCCACTGATGCACGGCGCGGGGCTCAACAGTTCGATGGCCGAACTCGTCGGCGGCGGCACCGCGATCCTGTTGCCCAACACCCGCTTCGATGCCGAGGAATTGTGGGATGAGGCGGAACGCAGCAACGCGACACGCATCCTAATAGTCGGCGACGTCTTCGCACGGCCGATGGCGCAGGCGTTGCAGAAATTTCCCGGTCGCTGGGACCTGTCGGCGATGCGCGTCATTTCGTCCGCCGGGCTGATGTGGAGCCGCGAGGTCAAGCAAATCCTCGTCCAGCACCTGCCTCAGGTGACCTTGGTCGATATCCTGGGCGCGTCGGAAGCGTCTGGCTTCGGCTATGCCGTCACGACCGCGACCAGCGAAACGCCGACCGGCTATTTCGAGCCTGGCCGGCAGACCGTCATCGTGGAACTCGAAACCGACCGCATTCTGGAGGCCGACCAGCCCGGCGAAGGCTGGCTCGCGCGGCGTCCGCCGTTTGCGCTCGGCTATCACGGCGATCCGGCGAAGACCGCCAGCGTGTACCGCATGGTGGGCGGCGAGTTGCTCGCGATCCCAGGCGACATGGCGGCCCGCGAGGCCGACGGCCGGCTGCGGTTGATCGGGCGCGGCAACATGGTCATCAACACCGGCGGCGAGAAGGTCTTCGCCGAGGAAGTCGAAGAGGCGATGAAGCGCGCGCCCGCCATCGAGGACGCGATCATCGTCGGCGTCCCCGATCCGACTTGGGGCAAGACGGTGATCGGGCTGGCGACGGTGTCGGAGGGATATGACGAGGCGGCGGCGCGCACGTCGATGCTCGGCGATCTGGCGGCGTACAAGCTGCCCAGGCGGATCATCGTCCTCGACGAACTGCCCCGGCATGCGAGCGGCAAGAGCGACTATCGCCGGGCGCTGGAAATCGCGATGGCGGAACTCGGGGTAGTCGCCTGAAGCGCGGGGTCCACGTGCACACCCTCTCCGGCGAAGGCGGGGTGTACATCCGGAATGACGTAGACGGCCAGCCCTAGCGTCGCTTCGCCTGGCGCATCTTCAGATTTCCGCCGCCATCGATCAGAATCGTCTCGCCCGTAATCGACTCCGCGCTGAACAGCGTCGCAGCCTGCCGCGCCGCATCACCGATCATCCGGTCTTCGTCGGCACCAGTACCGAGCGGCAGCGCGATCATGTTGGCCCGCACGCCGCGCCGCGCATATTCCATTCCAACGCTACGCATAATGCCGACCAGCGCAGCGCTCGCGGCCGCCTGCCCCGTCCCATGCCAGCGCCCGAGATGCGCATCCGACCCCAGCACCACGATGCTCGCCGAGGGCCCGAGCCGCGCAAAAGCGGATTGCAGCAGTCCGACGCGGTCGAGCGTCGCATCGATCACCTGTGCCGAGAACGCCGCATCGTCCAGCTCAAGGAATGGCGTGTCCCCGCTCGCGTCCATGCCGTCGATCAGCACGGCATCGACCGCATCATTCGCCGCGACGCAGATACCATCTGCGATCAGCCGCGCACCGATCGCGGCGGCAACCCCGTCGCCCGCGCCGAGGATCAGCAGGCGGTGCGGTTCGATCATTGCCATCCTCAATACAGCCCCGTGCCGATGGTCTTGCCGCCATCGACCAGCAACACCTGCCCCGTCATCGACCGCCCGGCCGGCGAAGCGAGATAGGCGACCACGCCCGCGATTACGGCCGGGTCAAGCGGCCCGCCTTCAGGCTCCATCTCCGTCATTTTCTCACGCATCGCGGACGAAAACCCCTCGATCATCCGCGTCTCGACCATCCCCGGCGCGACCGCGTTCACCGAAATGCCGCGCCAGCGCAGTTCCACCGCCATAGCGCGCGTCATGCCCACCACCGCCGCCTTGGACGCGACATAATGCGCGCCGCCGATGCCGCCGAGATAGCCGCGCGACGCGATGTTGACGATCGCACCCGCAGCCATCCGCCTCGCCGCTTCCTGCGCGACGATGAAGCTGCCCTGCACGTTGATCTTCAGCGCTTGTGCGAAATGCTCCGGCGTTAGTTCCGCGAACGGCAGCATGTCCGCCGGGATCGCGGCATTGTTGACCACGACGTCGAACGGCCCGTGCGCGTCCATCAGCCCCGAAACCGCGATGCGATCGGTCACGTCGAGCACCGCGCCCGTGATCGGTGCATCCCCCCAGTCCCGCTCGGCTTTGTCGATAGCCCGCGCGTCAATATCGGCGGCAACCACTCGCCAGCCCGCATCCGCCAACGTCGCCGTGATCGCCGCGCCGATGCCGCGCGCGCCGCCGGTTACGAGCGCGGTCTTCACCTCAGGCGAACAGCGCATAGACGGGATCGTGCGGGTGGCGCCCGCCCACCGGCTTGCGCTTGCCGAAACGTTCGTCCTCGTCACCCGGCGGCAACGGCATCTCCTCGACCCAGTCATAGATCACGGTGCGCGTCTTGATCCGCCACTCGTCCCCGCGCTTCTCGAACCAGTCGATGTAGCGACCTTTCAAGTCCCATTGCTGCAACCCGTCGGAGCCCGGTTGGCGCTGGAAGGCGGAAAAGTAGGTTTCCACCGCCGCGCCGTCGTCGCGCAGTTCGATCAGCATGTTGTGGAGCTGGTGAATACCGCGATCGATCTTCGGCAACACGCTCATCGCCCAGTCGCAGAACCCTTTGGCGCTGCCTTCATACTGGCCGTGATTGTCGGTACCGTCCGGCCAATAGGCCGATCGCAGCGCGGCCTCGTCGACGCGGTCGATGCCCCGGCAATAGCGGAACATGCAGTCGCGGATCGCCTCGCGGTCGATCAGGTCCTGGAGCGTCATGGGTTTCTCCTCAAGCCGGGATCAGCGCGAAGCGCGACCGATGATGTTCGGCGGGTCCGAAGGCGAGGCCCAGCATCATCTGGCGGCGCAGATGGTGGCTGACGATCAGTTCCTCGCTGATGCCGACGCCGCCGTGCAACTGCACCGCCTGCTGTCCGACATAGATGCCACTTTCGCTGACCCGAACCTTGCCGGCGGAAACGGCGCGCGCGCGTTCGACCGCGTCGCGGTTGAGGTTCAGCGTCGCGTGATACGCCATCGACCGCGCCTCTTCGCCGGCGACGACCATGTCGACCATCCTGTGCTGCAAGGCCTGGAAGCTGCCGATCGGCACGCCGAACTGCTGGCGGGTGCGGAGATAGTCGAGCGTCGCATCCGACGCAGCTTCCATCGACCCGACCGCCTCGGCCAGCTGGGTGGCGATCGCGCGGTCCACGGCCGCTTCGATACCCGGCAGAGCCCCTTCGGTGTCGCCGATCGGTACCGCCGCGACACCGTTGAGTTTCAACCGTGCGTGGCGATGACCGTCGATCGCGCGGAACGGTTCGACGGTGACGCCGTCGCCGGTACGCGGGATCAGGAACAGGCCGATGCCGTTGCGCTCGTCGGTCCCACCCGCCGTGCGCGCCGAGATGACGAACCAGTCCGCATCCGCCCCGTCCTCGACATGAACCTTCGCGCCCGACACCCGCCAACCGTCGGCACTTTGCTCCGCGCGCGTCGCGACCCGGTGCAGGTCGTAACCGCTGTCCGTCTCGAGGAAGCCAGCCGCCGCCAGCGTCTCGCCGAGCCCGATGCGTTCGAGCAATTCGCCCCCGGCGTCACTCCCCGCGATCAGCGCCGGGACCAGCACGCAACTCGTCGTAAAGGGAACGGTGATCAAGTGGCGCCCAATGCCCTCCATCACCGCCATCACCTCTACGGGCCCGCCGCCAAGCCCGCCATCGGCCTCGGCGATCGGCAGCATCAGCCAGCCGAGTTCAGCCATCTCGGCCCAGCGCCGTTTCGCCGCCTCGGGGCCGGCGGCAAGGATCTTCAGGCGGTCCGATGCCGCCCACTTCTCGGCGCCGTAGCGATCGACGCTGTCGCGCAGCATCTGCTGTTCGTCGGAATAGACGAAGTCCATGAGACGGGCCCTCCTTACAGGCCAAGCGCGCGGCGCGCGATGATGTTGTGCTGGATCTCGCTCGACCCGCCGTAGATCGAGGTGACGCGCGAATAGAGAGCGCCCTGCAACGGATAGGGCATGTCCTGGCCGAGACCCGCTTCGCCGATTGCGGAGAAATGCGCCGCCTCCGGCCCAAGCGCCTCGACCCAAAGCGCCGTCCCCGCCTGCGTCAGTTGCGACCAGCGCAGCTTCACCATCGATCCGCGCGGCCCCGAATCCTCGCCGCGCGAGGCGTCGTCCATCAGGCGCAGCACCATCGTCTGGAGCGCAATGACCTCGATCTCATATTGCGCCAGCTTCGCGGCAAAGCCCGGCGTCTCGATCAACGGCATATTGCCGATCCGCCGTCGCGTCGCCGCTTCGCGGATGCCGCGCACCGTCTGCGTCAGGAAGATTGCCGTCGCCGCGCTGACCATGCGTTCGCGGTCGAGCAGCACCTTGCCATATCCCCAGCCCCTGCCCTCCTCGCCGATCAGGTTGGCGACCGGCACGCGGACGTCGTCCAGGAACAGTTCGTTGGTGTGATATTTCTCGTCCATCGTCGCGATCTTCTGCACGCGCAGGCCCGGCGTATTCATGTCGACCAATATCAGCGAAATGCCCTGCTGCCGTTTGGGCTCCTGCGACGTGCGCGCGAGGACGAAGACATGGCTCGCGACATGCGCGTAGCTCGTCCACATCTTCTGCCCGTTCAGCACATAACGGTCGCCGTCACGGTCCGCGCGGGTACGCAGCGCAGCGAGGTCCGATCCGGCGCCCGGCTCCGAATAGCCCTGGCACCACCAGTCCTGCAGGGTCAGGATACGCGGCAGATACTGTGCCTTCTGCTCGGGCGTTCCATAGGTGAAGATGATCGGGCCGATCAGTTCCAGCCCTTGATGGAACTGTGCTGGCGCATCCGCGCGGGCGGCTTCGCTCCAGAAGATATATTGCTGCGTCGCGGTCCAGCCGGTGCCGCCATAGTCCTTGGGCCAGGTCGGCGCGCCCCAGCCGCGATCGTGCAGGCGGCGCTGATACTGGACAAGGTCCTCGGGCTGCAACCGCAGACCGGCGCGGACCTTGGTCTTCCAGCCCTCGGGAATACCGGTCGCGAAGAATTCCCGCACCTCATCGCGGAACGCATCATCGGCGGCGTCGAAATCCAGGTTCATGCTGTTCTTCCATCATCCTCTTGGCGTCACGGGTTAGGCGCTGTGCCGGACCGGGCAATTTCGTTGACGCAGGCGCGGGATTATTCGCGGATGTGATTGTCCCGGTATCGGCCTTCCTGGATGCCGGTGACGCCGAGCCCGGTGATCGCGACGATCCGCCCGGCATCGACGTGATCGCTGATCAGACGCCCGCCGGAGTCGGCGATGCTCGTCACGTACAGCGTATCAAGGTCGGGGCCGCCAAACGCCGGACATGCAGGATAGGGAATGGGCATCGCGATGCTGCGCAGCAAAGTGCCGTCGGGCGCGATGCATGCGACCGCTTGGGCCAGTACCAGTGCGACCCAGAGATTGCCGTCCGTGTCCACCGTTGCGCCGTCCGGCCCCGATCCGAACGCCGCGCAGTCCACGACATCGCGACGCGGCCCGATCGCCCCCGTTGCGGCGTCATAGTCGTGCGCACGGATCACGCCCTCCAGGCTGTCGGCGAAGTACAACGTCGCGCCATCGGGCGAAAAACAGATGCCGTTGGTGAGCCTCAGCCCGTCGGCCAGCGCCGTCGCCTCGCCACCGCTCAGTTGCCAGAGCGAGGCGTCGGAGGGTTCACCGTTCGTATGAAGTTGCATCTGCCCGCTCAGGAACCGACCCGCGCGGTCCGCCTTGCCGTCGTTCAGGCGCAACGTCGCATCGGCGGGCAGGACGACGATCGGCGTTGCCGCGCCCGTCTCGCCGTCGATCGCGTAAAAGCCATCGGCGAGCGCTGCGACAAGCCCGCCCTTGGCCAGTCCGATACTGCCGACCGCCTGATCCTGCACGAAGGTCGCAATCGCTGTGCCTTCCGGTGCCGCCGCATGGATACGCCCGACGAGCGAATCCACCCACCACAGGCATTGCCGCGCATCGTCCCAAACCGGGCTCTCGCCGAGCTTGTTGCGATGCGTGCCGAAAAAGGCGATCTCCATCACCGCGCTCCGGGGATGCGATAGATATGCGCGGCCGTGTCGTGCCACAGCGCCTGCTTCTCCGCGTCGCTGCGATCGCCGATCGCGGCATCGAAGCGCGCGACGATCGTCGCGTAATCCGCCATCACCAGATCGACCGGCGCGTTGCTGCCGATCATCAGTCGGTCGCAGCCAAACAGAGCGATCAACCGCAGGATCATCGGGCGTATCGTGGCCGCCGACCAGTCGCGCCGCACCAGCCCCGGTCCTGACAGCTTCACCGCGACATTGGGGGAGTCAGCCAACTCGGCCATGCCCGCATCCCACGGCGCCCCGCCCTCCCCGAGCGCGAAATGTTCGATTACGATCTGCGTGTCGGTATGCGCGCGAGCCAACCCCGCGACCGCCTTCAGTTGCTCCGGCCAGACCATCAGATCGGCGACCCCGCCCGCCGCACCGAGCGCGGCATATCCCTTCAACCAGTCCACATCGGCAAACGGCGTGCGCGCCGGCCGGTTCAGCGCTGGATCGCCGGGCCATTCGGCGGTGATACGGATCCCGCGCCAATTCGCGAACGCCGCATCCGCCGCGATCCGCGCCGCGGCATCGGGCGACACCAGGTCGACGCGCGTCAGGAACGCCTGCGGAAAGCCATGCGCATCGGCCACCGCCTGCATCGCCGCGGCTTCGCCCTCAGGTGGCGTGAATGCGGCCTCGACATGTACCGACGCGACCACCCCCGCCGCGCGCGCATCCTTGGCAAACGCGTCGATCGCATAGTGTCTGGGCAGTTCGCCGCTATTGCCCCAGAAGCGTGCGACCGGCGCCGTCGACAGCATCGGATGATGGCCGCTGTCCGCGTCCCACAGGTGATGATGGGCGTCGATGCGCCGGATCATGCAAAGCCTCTCCTCTTTATCGCAAGAGGCAGAGTGGCGCGCATGGTTGATGAAAACCGCTATCGCGCAACACCGGCGCAGCAATTTACATAGGTGATAATCGGCCGACGTCTTTTCAGGGGATCAACATGATCCCGCCTGCGCCTATCGTCGCGACCAGCCCCGGCGCCAGACCGGATGGCAGGAGAGACCGTGTGACCGATCAGGTTATCAGACAGTTCCCACTTACTACTCCGGACGGTGTGGTCGTCGCCGAATTTCCCGATGTCGCATTCCCCGCCGGCCAGACCGCTACGCCGATCGCGGGCGATAGCCCGAAGGTCTTCCCGATCGGTGTCATGCTGCTGATGATGCTGATCTACACGCTCAACTTCTTCGATCGGCAAATCCTGACCATCCTGGTCGAGCCGATCAAGGCGGACCTGCATCTGTCGGACAGCCAGATCGGCGCGATCAGCGGCCTTGCCTTCGCACTGCTCTACACTGCCGCCGGCCTGCCGCTCGCCCGCCTCGCCGATAAGACCAACCGCGTGCACATGATCTCTGGCGCGCTCGTGGTATGGAGCGTCTTCACGATCGCCTGTGGCTTCACGCGCGGCTTCGGCCAGATGCTGCTGACGCGCGTCGGCGTTGGTGTCGGGGAAGCCGGATGCACCCCCGCGGCGCACAGCCTGATCACCGATTACGTGCCACGCAACCGCCGCGCGCTGGCGCTCGCCATGTACCAGATGGGCGTGCCGCTAGGGTCGCTGACGGGCCTGGTCGTCGGCGGCATCCTTGCCTCCACGCTCGGCTGGCGCTGGGCGTTCTTTATCGCCGGTGCGCCCGGACTGGTGCTCGCCGTGATCGTGCCGTTCGCAATGAAGGAGCCGCGCCGTATCGCGAGCGTGGCGGCCGATGCCGTCGCTATTCCGTTGCGGGAGGGGCTAGCGACGTTGTGGCGCAAACGCTCCTTCGCCTATATCTGCGTCGCCTCAGGCTTCTCGGCGTTCGCCTTCTACGGTCTCAGCGCCTTTTCCGGGTCGCTCTACATTCGTACGCATCCCGAGCAATTGGGTACGCTGGCGCGCAGCGCCGGCATGGCGCCGACCGCGATGCTAGGTATTATGCTCGGGCTGATGGTCGGCATCTGCGGGGGGCTGGGCACCTTTCTGGGCGGGTTCCTGTCGGACCGCGTAGCGAAGGCGAGCATCGCCAATTACGTCCTGTTCTGCGCCGTCGCCATCACCGCCGCCGCGCCGCTCTTCGCGCTGGTGGCATTGGCGCCCGACATGCGTGTGTCGCTCGGTTTGTTCGGCGCCGCGCTGTTCTGCCAGACGATGAGCTACGGGCCGGTCTACGCCGCGATCCAGACCGTTGCCGAACCGCGCATGCGCGGCATGGCGGTGGCGATCCAGATCCTGTTCGTGAACCTGATCGGTCTTGCGCTCGGGCCCCTGTTCGTCGGCGTCATGAGCGACCTGTTCACCGGCTGGTTCGGCGCGATTTCGGGTCTGCGTTACGCGATCGCGCTGGTCGGCGCGCCGATGCTGTTGAGCGGCGTGATGTTCATCCATGCGACCCGGCTGGTCCACCGCGAGGACGCGGCGGCAGCCATCTAACCGAATTGAATAGAGGGGAACGGGCATGTTGGGCCTGATGCAGCAGCAGCAATTGACCACCGGATCGCTGATCGACCACGCCGCGCGCGCGCATGGGCGCACGGAAATCGTTTCGCGCCGACCCGACGGGCAGCTGGAGCGATCGACCTGGGCCGAGGTGGGCGCACGCTCGCGCAAGGTCGCGACGATGCTCGCAACGTTGGGCGCTGAGCCCGGCGACCGCATCGCGACGCTCGCATGGAATCGCCTTCCTCACCTCGAGCTCTATTACGGCGTGACGGCCGCGGGCATGGTTCTGCATACCGTAAACCCGCGCCTGTTCGCCGACCAGATCCGCTACATCGTCGATCATGGCGGCGCCAAGATCCTGTGCATCGACCCGGACCTGCTGCCAATCCTGGAGCCCGTCATCGCCGACCTGCCCCGGATCGAGGCGATTATCGTGCTGTCCGCTGGCTCCGATATGCCCGACAGCCAGATTCCCGGCCTGATCGCCTATCACGATCTGGTCGCCGCCGCAGAGCCCCTCGCCCAATGGCCCGCGCTAGACGAGAGCACCGCCTCCAGCCTGTGCTACACCAGCGGCACGACCGGCAATCCGAAGGGCGTGCTCTACAGTCACCGCTCGACCGTGCTGCACGCCTATGCGGCCTGCGCGGCGGATTCGATGGCGCTGTCGGCGCGCGACACCGTGCTGCTCGCGCCGCCCCTGTTTCACGTCAATGCCTGGGGTCTGCCCTTCACCTCGGCGATGGTCGGCGCGAAGCTGGTAATGCCGGGATCGGCAATGGACGGCGCCTCGATCCATCAATTGCTGCACGACGAAGGCGTCACCTTCTCGCTCGGCGTGCCGACGCTGTGGTTCACCGTGCTCGACTATATCGCCCGCAACGTGAGCGAGACGGACCGCGCGGCATTGAAGCTAAACCGCGTCTTCATGGGTGGCGCCGCCACGCCCCGCGCGCTGATCGAGCTGTTCCGCGACCTGCTGGGCACAAAGGCCAACCAGGCCTGGGGCATGACCGAGACGAGCCCCGTCTCCACCGTCTGCCAGCCGCTCGCGTCGCAGATACACCTGACGGGCAACGCGTTGACCGACGTGCTGGCGACACAAGGCCGCGCGGTGTTTGGCATAGAATTGCGGATCGAGAATGCGGCGGGCGATGCACTGCCGCATGACGGCGCGGAGTCCGGGCTGCTCAAGGTGCGCGGCCCATGGGTCCTAAGCGCCTATTACGGCAATCCAGCCGATGCAGACGTCGACGCGAAGGGCTGGCTCGACACCGGCGACGTGGCGAAGATCGATGCCGACGGCTTCC
Organism: Sphingomonas sp. R86521; assembly: GCF_042466235.1. NCBI lineage: Bacteria > Pseudomonadati > Pseudomonadota > Alphaproteobacteria > Sphingomonadales > Sphingomonadaceae > Sphingomonas > Sphingomonas sp. R86521. Next base: position 3,324,837 of record NZ_JAXHBY010000001.1, read on the forward strand.
TGCACCTCACCGACCGCGCGAAGGACGTCATCAAGTCCGGCGGAGAATGGATCAGCTCGATCGACCTGGAAAATGCCGCGACCGCGCATCCGGCGGTAGCGGAAGCGGCGGTCATTGGTGTGCCCCATCCGCGCTGGCAGGAACGCCCGCTGCTACTGCTGCGCCTGCATCCGGGCGAGAGCGTGGAGAAGCCGGCTATGCTCGACCATCTTGCGGGGCATGTCGCGAAATGGTGGCTGCCCGACGACGTGCTGGTGGTCGACGACCTGCCGCACACCGCGACCGGCAAGCTACTGAAGACCGAACTGCGCGCGCGCTACCGCGAGCATCTCGGCGGCATCGGTTAATCGAAGCGGATGACCTGGCGCACCGCGCGCCCGGCGTGAAGTTCGTCGAACCCTGCATTAATGTCGGCCAGCGTCAGGTATCCGCTGACCAGCCTGTCCACCGGCAGCCGCCCGGCGCGGTACAACGCGACATAGCGCGGGATGTCGCGGGTCGGCACGCAGGTGCCGATATAGCTCCCCTTCAGCGTGCGCTCGTCGGCCACCAGCGCCACGACATTGACCGCAAGTGCCGCATCGGGCGGCGGCAGGCCGGCGGTCACGGTGATGCCGCCCCGCCGCGTCATCGCGACCGCGCTTTCGAGTGCGCGGACAGAGCCCGCCATTTCCAGCGCCACGTCGCACCCGCCATTGGTCAGTGCGTGCACAGTGGCGACCGCATCAGCGCCCGCCTTTACTACGGCGGTCGCGCCGAGTTCCGTCGCCAGCGCGAGCTTGTCGTCAGCCAGGTCCACCGCGATCACCTGCGCCGCACCCGCCGCGATCGCGCCTAGTACCGCCGCCAGCCCGACGCCGCCAAGCCCGATCACCGCGACGGTCTGCCCCGCCTTGACGTCGGCGGTGTTGACCACCGCGCCGACGCCGGTCAGCACCGCGCAGCCGAAAAGGGCGGCCTCGTGCAGCGGCAGTTCGGAATCGATCTTCACCAGCGATCGGCGCGACACCACGGCATGGCTGGCGAAGGCCGATACACCCAGATGATGATGTACGCTGCCGTCCTCGTCGTGCAGGCGAACCCCGTCGCCCAGCAAAGTCCCCGCTCCATTCGCCGCCGCACCCGGCGCGCACAGGGCCGGCCGGCCCTCGGCGCAGGGCAGGCAATGCCCGCAGCTCGGCATGAAGATCATCACGACATGATCGCCGACCGCGAGATCGGCGACGTCCGCGCCCAGCGCTTCGACCACCCCCGCCGCCTCATGCCCGAGTGCCATCGGCAGCGGCCTGGGCCGGTCGCCGTTGATCACCGACAGATCGGAATGACAGAGGCCCGCCGCGGCGATGCGAACCAGCACCTCGCCCTTGCCGGGCGGGTCGAGATCGAGCGTCTCGATCCGCATGGGGCGGCTTTCGGCATAGGGCAGGCTGGCACCACGGGTGCGCAGGACGGCAGCTTTGATCTTCATGAACCCATCATTCCCGCTGGCGCGCGATCGACCAAGGGGAAATAAGCATGACGCGCGCGAGAACGACAAAATCGCATGACGGATATTCGCTGCCGGGGTGCCAGCAACGCCGTCCCGCCCTTATACGACGAGACGCAGACCAGAAGGACCGTGATGCCCCAGATGCCCCTCCGCCCCCGCGCACATTATGTGGCCTGGACGCCGATAACGACGCGGTGGAGCGACAACGACGCGTATGGCCACGTCAACAACGCCATCTATTACCATTGGTTCGACACCGCGGTGAACGCGTGGCTGATCGCGGCGGGACTGCTCGACATCGCGCATGGCGACCCGATCGGCCTCGTCGTCGAGACGCGCTGCCGCTATGCGCGCTCGGTCGCCTATCCCGAGCCCGTCGAGATCGGCCTCGCGCTCGGGCGGCTGGGCAGTTCCAGCGTGGTCTACGAACTCGGTGCCTTCCGCATCGGCGAGGATGAGCCCATCGCGGAGGCAGCCTTCACCCATGTCTATGTCGATCGCGCCAACCGGCGTCCGACGCCGCTGCCTGATGATTGGCGGAGCAAGCTCGAAACGCTCGCCCCGCCCTTATCCAATCAGGCGCCGACCACCGCGCCTTCGGGCTCAAAGACGAGTTCGGCATAGCCGCCGTCGACCGCCGCCTGGCAGTGCTCGTTATATTTGGCGAACCCGCCGGTGAACATCGTCAGCCCGCGCGTCTTCCCCTCGACATTGCCGCCGGTGTACCAGGTGTTGGCCTTGGACAGCATCGTCTTCTCGGCCAGGTCCGCGACGATTGCCATCCAGCGCTCCTCGCCATCAAGCGTGGCCTCGACGGTCGCCAGGCCGTTCTCTTCCATGTGAGTCATCAGCGCGGTGATCCAATCGACATTCTGCTCGTCGATCGAGATGATGTTGGCGAGCGCCGCCGGCCCGTTCGGGCCGCACACCATGAACAGGTTCGGGAACCCCGCCAGCATCAGCCCGAGCCAGGACTGCGCGCCATATTGCCATTTCTCGCGGAGATCCTGCCCATCGCGGCCCAGCACCTCGAAGGCCATCAGCGCCCCCGTTAGCCCGTCATAACCCGTCGCGAGGATCAGCGCGTCGAGTGGCACCTCCCCGCTCTGCAGTTTTACACCGGTCGGCGTAATCGCCTCGATCGGATCCTCGAACAGATCGACCAGATGGACGTTGGGCTTGTTGAACTGCTCGTAATATTCAGTGTCGAGGCACGGCCGCCGCGCGAAGATCGGATAGCCGCGCGGCTTGAGCGCCTCGGCTGTCTTCGGGTCCGTCACCACCTCCGCGATCTTGTCGCGGACGAAATCGGCGACCTGTTCATTCGCATCCGAATTGACCAGCAGATCGGAAAAGGTGCCGAGCACCGCGTGCCCACCATTCTTCCACGCATCCTCCAGCAGGCTCAGCCGCTGCTGCTTGGGCAAGCTGAAGAACGCGCGGTTGCCGGCCGGGCGGACCCCGCCCAACGCACTGGCCCGCGCGGCTGCGCGCAGGCTCGGATAATGATCCTTGATTTCCTGCATGTCGTCGGACCCGAGTTTCGCGTTGCGCATCGGCATCGTGAAGCTTGGCGTGCGCTGGAAGACGTACAACTCGCCGACCGCCTTGCCGACCTCGGTGACAATCTGGATACCACTCGATCCCGTCCCGATCAGGCCGACGCGCCGGTCGGAGAAATCGACCTCCTCATGCGGCCATTTCTGCGCACGATAGATGGCCCCGGCAAAGGTCTCCAGCCCGGCGATCTCCGGATCCTTCGGAATCGACAGCGGCCCGGTCGCCATGATGCAATAGGTAGCCTCGAAATGGTCGCCGCGATCGGTCGTCACGATCCATAGCCGGCGGGCGTCGTCCCATGCCGCGCGCGTCACGCGCGTCTCGAACCGGAAATCCTTGCGCAGATCGAGCTTGTCGGCGACGAAACTGGCATAGGCGATGATCTCGGGCTGCCCCGCGAACTGCTCGCTCCAGGTCCATTCCTGCTGGATTTCCTCGGAAAAGGAATAGCTGTAGTCGACGCACATCAGGTCGCAGCGCGCGCCGGGATAGCGGTTCCAGTACCAAACCCCGCCGACATCCCCGCCGGCCTCGATCCCGACCACCACCATGCCGCGTTCGCGCAACGCATAGGTCGCATACATGCCGCCGAACCCGGCCCCGACAACCACGGCGTCCAGCGTCACGGGTTCACCGGATGCCGCCTGCAGCCGCTCCTTTACGTCACCCAACATTCAAACCTCTCCACATTCAAGCGTGTGAAGCGATCATTGCGGCGGGCAGTCGGCAAAGCGCATCGCAAAGCCATCGATCGGTGTGAAAATCACATATGCGGATCGCGTGGCATTCTTACAGAGAGGTGCCCGCCGCTTCTGGCACATCGTCGGCGGTAGCAGCCAGCACGGCGTGCTGGCGTTCGTTGAACTCTGCGATCATCTCGCGCATGATTGCCAGAATATCGGCTTTGTTGCGCGATATTCGGTCCGCCAGTCCGCCGACGCCGATCGCCAGCGGAATACCATGAAGCTCGGCGTCCAGCGCGATCGAGATCGACGACACGTCGGGCGTAGGCCAGTTGGGAAAATAGCAATACCCGACATGCCGGATCCAACCGATGTCCTTCATGATTTCGCTATAGCTTACCCGGTCGTTCTTCATCTCGTAATGGTTGGTGTAGCGGCATAATTTGTCGATCGCGCGGTCACCCATTCGCGCCATCATTGCGCGGCCGCCGCTTGAATCCACCAGCAAGCGCATGGTGCCGTCGGGCGGCATGTTCTTGAACTCGTGTTCGGGTCCGTGAAGGAACAGATACTGGACGAACAGGTCGTTCTGCGTCGACAGGCCCACCGTCTCGTCGGTACGGCGCTGCATCTCGTCGACCAGTTCGCGGAATCCTCCCTCCGATTGGATATAGCCCGCCAACCAGTTCCCGAGCAGATTCAACCGCATCGTCGGCAGGTATGTACGCTTGGTCCGATTGTAATTGAGATAGCCGAGCAGAACCATGCTCTTGAGGAGGTTGGTCGTGCTGGATTGGGGGTATCCCAGTTCGGAATAGATCTCATTGAGCGCCATCGGACGACGACGCTCCGCAAAAAGTTCCAGCACCTCGAACGTGCGCATCGCGGACTTTACGGCCCTTCGCTGCATTCTACTCTCCGTGCGCCTGATGGCGCTGGGAGGTGACTAGCATTTACGACTGCGGAAATCGAGTTGATCGGTCCGACATACAAAGTGGGCGTCGTGCGATTCCAGCGCGGGTTATGGAGGCCCAGGCGTGCACGACCCACTTCGACACTCAGGGCTGCCAGCGCCCCCTCCTTCGGAGGTTCGTTCAGCCTGAACGCGGATCATTGTTGCCCTCCCGCTTAGTTAGGCAAGCGTGAACTATGCCGTTCCACCTAAAGGCCGCCATCGGATGGTACGATATTTATCGCTGCTAGGCGTCGCGTGCTCACGCTCTCGCCCACCCGAGCGGGCGCGGATCTGACGGCGACGTACCAGCGCCCAAGGGCGGTAACCACAACAGACGCGCCACCATCGAGGTCGCGTCAAATGGCGACGTTCGAGCCGGGAACGACGATCGTGGCTAATATCTCTGGATCAACGGCCAAGGCTACGAAGTCTGACCCGGGCCGGGCTGCCCTACGGTAACCCGAACGGCGGACACCGCTGCGGTTCGTGCGGGCATACGTCCCTCGTCGGAGATCATGGAACCCTGGTTGCCGGTCGACACAGTCCCGTCAGCTTCCGCCAAGTGATCGCAAAGGGCGCGCCGATCGACCTCCTTGGCTCGCAACTGGTCTCGATCAGCACCGCCGCCATCCCATCGACGCGCTTTCGTGTTTCGGCCACGCCTGTGGCCGCAGCTCTCCCGCGCAAACGTCAGGAGGCAGTGCGCGCAGGGACGAATCCTTCGACCCCCACTCCGGACAATATGCTGCGCAGACAGGACCGCTTCATCAAGCGAGCGGTCTAGCCCTCGGATCAGCGAAATTAATGAGCGGCCACGTCCGAGCAGCGTGGCCGGGTGCCGGTGCAATATCGTCAGATATTGGTTTGGTACTGCCGTCAATAGCCTCGGAAAATCCGGCGCCAAGTCCGCGGATTGTTGGACAACCCAAAATCTCTGCGGGCCGGTATCATCTGAGAATCGCGCAGAACTGCGCCGTTTCCATCTAATCTCGCGAGCGATATTGCGTAACTGGGACTAAATGGCGGAGCGGGAGGGATTCGAACCCTCGATACGCTTTTGACGTATACTCACTTTCCAGGCGAGCGCCTTCGACCACTCGGCCACCGCTCCGCATTGCTCTGGACGTGGTCGACCTAGAGCGACAGCGGCGCGGAGGCAAGCGATTGCGTGTCGCGGCGGGCTAGGGCAGTCTCGCGACATGATCCATGCCCTGCTCCTCGCCGCGGCCGCTCCTGCCGCTGCACCCGCTGCCCCGCAAGCCGCCCCCGCGGCGGTGCTGCCGTCCGATCCCTCGCCGGCAGACTGGGTCGCGATCTCCGACGACCAGCTGCTCGTCTTCACGCTGGCGAGCGGCAAGACCGTGACGGTGCGGCTGGCCGATGGCTACGCGCCGGTGCACGTCGCCAATATCCGCAAGCTGGCGGCGGCGCGCTGGTGGGATGCGGGGACGAGCGTCTACCGGCTGCAGGACAATTATGTCGCGCAATGGGGCGACGCGACCGAGAAGAAGCCGCTGGCGGCGGGGGTCGTCGCGAACCCGGCACCCGAATACGACCATGCCGGCCCGACCGCGGTCGCACGGCTGGGGCGGCGCGATCCCTATGCCGAATGGGCCGGGTATAGCCGCGACGGCTGGCCGCTGGCGGGGATCGGCAAGCGCGAGTGGCTGCCGCATTGCTACGGGATGGTCGGGGTCGGGCGCGACATGGCGCCCAGCACGGGCAGCGGCGCGGAACTCTATACCGTGATCGGCCACGGGCCCCGCGCGCTCGACCGCAACATCGCGGTGGTCGGCCGCGTGATCGACGGGATCGAGTGGCTGTCTTCTTTGCCACGCGGCACGGGCGATTTGGGGTTCTACATGACTCCCGCGGAATATAGTCCGATCGTGTCGGCGCGGTTGGCGAGCGAGCTGCCGCCCGCAACGCGACCGCATTTCCAGTATCGCGCGACGAGCAATCCGCGCTTTGCCGCGTGGATCGTATCGCGCGAGAACCGGTCGCCGCCGTTCTTCACGGTGCCGGCGGGCGGGGCCGATATCTGCAATGCGATGCCGCCGGTTCGCCGGACGCCCTAGACTGCCGGTGCGGAGCCGAAGAGTCCCGCCTGGTAGTCGCGGATCGCCTCGCCGATCTCCTCGCGCGTGGTCATCACGAAGGGGCCATGCGCGACCACCGGCTCGTCGATCGGGTCGGCATGGCCGTAGAGCAGCGTGACCGGCGCCTCGGCCGTCACCGCGATCGTGTCCCCGTCGTCGTTGAAGGTCGCGAGGTGATACGGCTTGATCCGCGTCCCGCCGACGGTAGGGCTGCCGGCGACGGTGTAGAAGAATACCGCCCTGCCCTGCGGCGCCGGGAGCTCGACATGGCCACCGGCGTCGAGCGTCACCGTCATCATCGCCACCCCGGTCAGCGAGGCGATCGGGCCCGAGACGCCGCCGAATTCGCCCGCGATCAGGTTGACGACGCCGCCATCGACCGCGATCGCCGGAATGTCCTCGCGTTGCAGGCCGGTATAGGCGGGCTTGGTCATCTTGAGCCGGCTGGGCAGGTTCACCCAGAGCTGCAGGATCTCCAGCGGACCGCCCGCACGCTTGAACGAGTCCGGCGAGATCTCCGCATGGATCAACCCCGACCCCGCGGTCATCCACTGGATGCCGCCGGCGCGGATCACGCTGTCATGGCCGCCGCTGTCGCGGTGCGCCATCTCGCCGGTCAGGATGAAGCTGACGGTCTCGAACCCGCGATGCGGATGCGGGCCGAACGGCAGGCCGTGGTTGTTCGGCGGATAGGTCTGCGGACCGTGATGGTTGAGGAACAGGAACGGATCGACCTGCGCCAGCCCAGGGCCCGGCACCGGGCGGCGCGTGACGAGATCGGCGATGTCGTCGCGCTGGGCGGGATATTGGCGGGAAACGGAACGGGTCATGCAAACTCCTCAGGCGAAGCGATAGCCGGAGATGGCGGTCTGCATCACCAGTTCGTTGTAATCATGCGTGCCGGGCGCGTTCGATGCGCCCGCCGCCACCATAAGCGGAAGCAGATGTTCCGCGCGGGGGTGCGACAGGCGCGCTGAGGGCGCATCGGCCCAGCCGTTCAGCGCGACCGCGCGTTCGTCCGCAGGCTGCGACACCGCCGCCGTCAGCCAGGTGTCGAACTGCTGCGACGGTGCGGTGAAGCGCGGGTCGCCATAGCCGCGCATGTTGTGGAAGCTCATCCCCGACGCGACGATCAGCACGCCCGCGTCGCGCAGCGGCGCAAGCGCACGACCCGCGGCGATATGCAGCGCGGGGTCGAGGTCGCGGTCGACAGACATCTCGACCACCGGGATATCGGCGTCGGGAAACGCAACCTTCAGCGGCACGAACACGCCGTGGTCGAGCCCGCGCTGCGGGTCGACCGCCGCGGCCATCCCTGCCCCCTGGATCAGTTCTGCCGCACGGGCAGCTAGATCCGGCGCGCCCGGCACGTCGTAGCGCAGATCATAAGTGTACGGAGGAAAGCCGCCATAGTCGTAGATAAGCGGCGGCGTGGTACTGCCGGTGAAGGCGAAGCCGCGGGTTTCCCAGTGACCGGACACGACCAGGATCGCGGCAGGTCGCGCCGGCAGGCTGGCAGCCAGACCGCGCAGATACGCCGCCATGCCCGTCCAGGTACCGGCGGGGTCGGGCATGAAGAAGCACGGCCCGCCGCCATGGGGAATGAACAGGCTGGGCTGGCGGACGGATGTATCGGTGGAGGGCGTCGTCATCCGCTATATCTAGGTGCGCGCCTGCCGACGCGACATACCGCGTTCGGCAACGCTGCGTTGCTATTTGACCGGGCGCTTCTCGAGCTTCCGCGCCAGCGTGCGGCGGTGCATGCCGAGCCGGCGCGCGGTTTCCGATATGTTGAACCCGGTTTCGGCCAGCGTGGTGTGGATCCGCTCCCATTCTAGCGTCTTGATCGAGGTCGGCCGCTGCGACACCTGCGCGTCGACGCTGCCCTCGGTACGATCGAACGCCGCCTCGATATCGTCGGTGTTCGAGGGCTTCACCAGATAGTGCGATGCGCCGAGCTTGATCGCCTCGACCGCGGTGGCGATGCTGGCGAACCCGGTCAGTACCACCACCAACGTCGCCGGGTCGTGCGCATGCAGCGTCTGCACGCAAACCAGCCCGGATGCGCCGCCGAGCTTGAGGTCGACGACCGCATAGCGCGGGGTGGCCTCGGCGAGCAGGACGAGCAGTTCGTCGTGGCTGGCCGCCTGCATCACGGTGTAGTCGCGGCGTTCGAACGAGCGGCGCAGCGTCCGGGCGAACACCTCGTCGTCCTCGACGATGAACAACAGGCCTGGCGTGCTCATACCGGTTCCCCCAGCGCGATCGCCGACAGCGGCAGCGTCAGCGTGACCTCCGCGCCGCCGCGGTCGCGATTGGCGACCGACGCGGTCCCGCCGAGTTTTCGGACCACGTTGACCGCCAGGAACAGCCCGAGGCCGTGCCCCGGCTCCTGCTTGGTCGACTGATAAGGCTTGCCGAACCCCGCGATGCGCTCGGCCGAGAAGCCCGGGCCGCGGTCGCGCACGGTCAGCACGAGCTGGTCGCCGCTACGCTCGCCACGGAAGCCGATCCAGTCGGGCGAGGCTTCGGCGGCATTGTCGAGGATGTTGGCGATCACCTGCTTCAGCGCAGGGTCGGAGACGACCTGCGGATTGTCCCCGACCCGCGCGACATATTCGACCTCGACCCCGGCATGCACCGCGCGCCAGTCGTCGACGATGCCGTCGAGGAAGCGGTGCAGCGAGACGATCTCGGGCGCTTCGCCGCGCGCTTCGCCCGCCGCGAGCAGGATGCCGGTGACGATCGCCTTGCAGCGCTGCACCTCGGCCTGCATCTCGCCGATCTCGGCCAGCAGGCCGGGGGTGCGCGCGAGCACGGGCATCCGTCGCCAGTCCGCCAGGATGACCGCGATTGAGGCGAGCGGCGTGCCGAGTTCGTGCGCGGCGCCCGACGCGAGCAGCCCCATCCGCACGATATGATCCTCCTCGGCCGCCTGCTGTCGCAGATCCGCCAGATGCGTGTCGCGGCCGCGCAGGTTAGCGGTGATGCGGGTCATGAACATCACGAGCAACGTCGCGATCAGCGCGAAGCAGAGCAGCGAGCCGATCGTGTAGAGTTCGAAGAAGCTGCCGCCATAGCCGCTGGGCAGCGCGAGCGGGCGGTAGCGCACCGTGAGCGCGGCGAAACAGCAGGCGGTGACACCGACGATCGTCCAGCTCGACCAGCGATCGAGCAGCACCGCACCGAGCACCACCTGCAACAGATACAGCGCGATGAACGGGTTGGTCGCGCCGCCGCTGAGATAGAGCTGGACGGTCAGCAGCCCGACATCGAACAGCATCGCGCAGAACAGCTGCGCATTGGGCCCCTTCTGCCAGCCGTACAGCGGCATGCTCGCGAGGTTGAGCACCACCGCCGCCGCCATCGCCAGCCCCATCGGCACCAGCGGCAGGTCGAAATGCAGCACGAACCGCACGAACAGGATCGTCAGCAGCTGCCCCGCCACCGCGATCCAGCGCAGCGTCACCAGCTGGCGCATGTTCGCGCTGCCGGTGGCATCGGTCAGCGCACTGGCCCGCGTGAGCCAGCCCTGCCAGACTTGGCGGGCTTCGGTCATGCGGGCATAGCCGGACGCTGGTTCGAAAAGCGCCACACCCCTTTCGTCACCCCGGGCTCGTCCCGGGGTCCAGGGTTCCGCACCCTTAGTCCAGTGGACCGCAGAACCCTGGATGCCGGGACGGGCCCGGCATGACGAAGGGGGTTTTGCTGCGGAGGAACGCGCCTCATGCCCTCGCCTTCCGTCGGTCCTGTGCCACGAACACGCCGAAGCCGACCAGCGTCAGCCCCGCCAGCGCGAACCAGGTGAGCATGTAGACGAGGTGGTTGTTCGGAAACGCGATCACGGTCAGCCCGCCGACCGGGGCTGCGGTACCGGAGCCCCGGTCGGCATCGACGAAATACGGAGCGACGTTGGTCAGGCCTCGCGCGGACGCGATCGCGGCGACGTCGCGCGAATACCAGTTACCTGCGGCGGGATCATTGTGGCGCAGGAAGCCGCCACCGGGTTCTGTGACGCGGAGATAGCCGGTGATCGTCACCGGTCCCGTTGGCTTGCTGTGGTTGGTGCGCTGTTCGGGCGACACATAGCCGCGGTTGACCAGCACGGTGAAGCCGTACCCGGTCCGCAGCGGGGTCATCACCCAATAGCCGCTGCCAAGCGTGGTCGCCGCGCGGACCAATGTCTCGTGGTCGTTGTCGAGGATGCCCTCGAGCCGGATCCGGCGATAGGCCTGGCGGGCGTCGATGAACGCCCAGTATGGCGGACCCGGCGGCGGCACCGGGGCGGCATGCGCACGCGCGTCGACCTGTTCGATCAGCGCGAGCTTCCAGGTGCGGCGGTGGACCTGCCACACGCCGAGCGCGACGAAGCCGGCGAAGATCAGCAGCGCGGCGAGCCCCGCTGCGATCATCCCCGGCCGCATCCGCATCACATATCCGCCATGGCCTGCGCCGCGGGCATCATGTTGCTGTTGAGGTGGAACATCACCCAGATCGATCCGGCCATCGTGATGACGACCAGGATGATCGTGAAGATCAGCGCCATCATCGTCCAGCCGCCCTCCGACTTGGTGGTCATGTGGAGGAAGTAGATCATGTGCACGACGATCTGGACCACCGCGAACAGCATGACGACCAGCACCGCGGTCGACGGATCCTTGAACGCGCCGGTCATCACCGCCCAGAACGGCACCGCGGTCAGGAACACCGAAAGGAAGAACCCCTTCAGGTAGCTGCCGCGCGAGCCGTGCGACGCGGTGTCGCCGTGCGCATGATCTTCGCCGTGCGCGCTGCCGTCGCCGTGCGCCGGGGTGGATGCGTGGGGGTCGGTCATCGAAGCATGCCCATCAGATAGACGAAGGTGAAGACGCCGATCCAGATGACGTCGAGGAAATGCCAGAACATGCTGAGGCACAGCAGCCGGCGCTTGTTCGCCGCGATCAGGCCGTGCTTGCCAACCTGGACCATCAGCGTGGTCAGCCAGACCAGGCCCATCGTGACGTGGAGCCCGTGGGTCCCGACCAGTACGAAGAACGACGACAGGAACGCGCTACGGGTCGGCCCTGCGCCTTCGTGGATCAGGTTCGAGAATTCGTAGAGCTCGATCGACAGGAACGCCAAGCCGAACAGCCCGGTCAGCACCAGCCAGAACTGCATGCTGCGGACCTTGCCCTCGTCCATCGCCAGCATCGCGAAGCCGTAGGTGATCGACGAGAACAGCAGCATCGCGGTGTTCACCGCGACCAGCGGCAGCTCGAACAGCTCGCGGGGGCCGGGGCCGCCCGCATAGCTGCTGCCGAGTACGCCATAGGTCGCGAACAGCACCGCGAAGATGAGGCAATCGCTCATCAGGTACATCCAGAAGCCCAGCATCGTGCTGCCGCCCTCCGGATGGTCGTGCTCGTCGAGGACGTAGAAGCTGACGGGCTCGCCGTCGTCCGTCTTCAGGGTCTGGGTCGACATCGTCAGGCCTCCTGCGCCGCGAGCTGGCGCGTCCGGGCGTTTTCGGTGGCGATCACCTCTTCCACCGGAATGTGGAAATCACGCTTGTAGTTGAAGGTGTGGAAGATCGCTCCGCCGATGATGCCGAGCAGCGACAACGCCGCCAGCCACCAGATGTACCAGATCATCGCGAACCCGAACGCCACGCTGAAGCCCGCCAGGATCACGCCGGTCCCCGTGCCGCTGGGCATGTGGATCGCCTTGAAGCCGGTGGTCGGCCGCGCGAACTTGCGGTCCTTCATGTCGTACCACGCATCCAGGTCGTGGATGACCGGGGTGAACGCGAAGTTGTACTCGGGCGGCGGCGACGAGGTCGACCATTCGAGCGTACGGCCGTTCCACGGATCGCCGGTATGATCGGCAAGCGCTTCACGATTGCGGACGCTGACGAAGATCTGGAGCAGGAAGGCACCGATGCCGACTGCGATCAGCGCCGCGCCGATCGCGGCGATCACGAACCAGACCTGCAGGTTGGGATCGTCGAAATAGCGCATCCGGCGGGTCACGCCCATCAGGCCGAGCACATAGAGCGGCATGAAGGCGAGGTAGAAGCCCACGACCCAGCACCAGAAGCTGACCTTGCCCCAGAACTGGTTCAGCTTGAAGCCGAACGCCTTCGGGAACCAGTAGTTGATCCCTGCGAACATCCCGAACAGCACGCCGCCGATGATCACGTTATGGAAATGCGCGACCAGGAACAGCGAGTTGTGCAGCACGAAATCGGCAGGCGGTACCGCGAGCAGCACGCCGGTCATGCCGCCGATCGTGAACGTCACCATGAAGGCGATGGTCCACATCATCGGCAGTTCGAAGCGGATCTTGCCCTTGTACATCGTGAACAGCCAGTTGAAGATCTTGGCCCCGGTCGGGATCGAGATGATCATCGTGGTGATCCCGAAGAACGAGTTCACGCTCGCGCCCGAGCCCATCGTGAAGAAGTGGTGCAGCCAGACGAGATAGGCGAGGATGGTGATGACCAGCGTCGCATAGACCATCGAGCTGTAGCCGAAGAGCCGCTTGCCCGCGAAGGTCGAGGTAACTTCGGAGAACACGCCGAACGCCGGCAGGACCAGGATGTAGACCTCGGGGTGGCCCCAGATCCAGATCAGGTTGACGTACATCATCGGGTTGCCGCCGGCTTCGTTCGTGAAGAACGCGGTGCCGACATAGCGGTCGAGGCTGAGCAGCGCGAGCACCGCGGTCAGCACCGGGAAGGCCGCGACGATCAGGACGTTGGTGCACAACGCGGTCCAGCAGAAGATCGGCATCTTCATGAAGCCCATCCCCGGCGCGCGCATCTTGACGATGGTCGCGATCAGGTTGACGCCGGACAGCAAGGTTCCAACACCGGCGATCTGCAACGACCAGATATAATAGTCGACGCCGACATCGGGACTGAACGCGATCCCCGACAGCGGTGGCATCGCCAGCCAGCCGGTGCGTGCGAACTCGCCGATGAACAGGCTCATCATCACGATCACCGCGCCGGACGCGGTCATCCAGAAACTGAAGTTGTTCAGGAACGGGAACGACACGTCGCGCGCGCCGATCTGCAGCGGCACGACATAGTTCATGAGGCCGGTCACCATCGGCATCGCGACGAAGAAGATCATGATCACGCCGTGTGCGGTGAACACCTGGTCATAGTGATGCGCGGGCAGGAAGCCTTCGTTGCCGTTGAACGCCATCGCCTGCTGCGCGCGCATCATCAGCGCGTCGGAGAACCCGCGCAGCAGCATGACGACCGCGAGGATCATGTACATGATCCCGATCTTCTTGTGGTCGACGCTGGTGAACCACTCGTTCCAGAGATAGCCCCACAGCTTGAAATAGGTGAGAGCCGCGACCAGCCCGAGGCCGCCGATGGCGACGACGGCGAACGTGCCCATCACGATCGGTTCGTGCAGGGGCAGCGATTCCAGGGTGAGGCGGCCGAAGATGGTCTTCAGCAATGTATCGGACATGATGTTTCTCTAGCCGACCGCTACGGGGCGCGAGCCCGGCAGGGTTAGGGGTGCCAGCATGGTGTGATCGCGATTGTCGGGTTGACCCGGCGTCTTGTTGCCGCCGTCGCGTTTTATATCGGCGGGCGCGGACCAGTGCTTGCCGCTGCCCTTCTCGTCGCCGTCCTTCATCAGGGCGCCTTCGGGCCGGACCTCGGCTTCCTGGGGACCACGGCCGCCATTGACCTGGGGCATCGCCATCTTGCCCTTGGCGTCATGCGCCATCAGCTCGGACATGCACGGCTTGCCGGGCTGCACGCACTGCTCGACGATCGCCTTGAACAGGCCGGCATCGACCGCGCCGAAGCGCATCACCGGGACCTTCTCCGACGGCTTTTCGAGCGCCATGTACTTGGCACGGTCGAGACCGCCGCCGCCGCTCTTGATCCGCGAGACCCACCCGGCGAAATCGGCATCGGACACGCCGTGGAACCGGAAGCGCATGCCCGAGAAGCCGGCGCCGCTATAGTTGGACGAGAAGCCCTCGTAGTTACCGGGCTTGTTGATGACCGCGTGCAGCGTCGTCTCCATGCCCGGCATCGTATAGATCATGCCGGCCAGCGCAGGGATGTAGAACGCGTTCATCACCGACGACGATGTCAGCTTGAACTTTATCGGACGATCGACCGGCGCGGCCAGTTCGTTGACCGTAGCGATGCCGTATTCGGGGTAGATGAACAGCCACTTCCAGTCGAGCGCGACAACGTCGACTTCCAGCGGGTTGCCGGTACCGCCCTTGATCTGCTGCGGGGTGCCGCCGAGCGCACCGACCGGCACGTTGGTGCCCGTGGTCTGCGCCTCCGGCTTGATCCGCGCGAGCGGGCGATACGGATCGAGCAGATGCGTGCTGGTCCAGGTGATAGCCCCCAGCGCGATGATGATCAGCAGCGGGACGCCCCAGATCAGCAGCTCCAGCCCGACCGAGTGATCCCATTTCGGCTCGTACCGTGCATCGGGGTTGGACGCGCGGTAGCGGAACGCGAAGAACAGCGTCAGCGCGATCACGGGCACGATGATCAGCAGCATCAGCCCGGTCGAGACCAGGACGAGGTCGCGCTGCTGGACGGCGATATCGCCCGATGGCGACATCACGACCCAGTCGCAGCCGCTGACCGCCAGCGCGAGGGGAAGCGCGGCGAGGCGCGGGAGCCAGGTCTTGGCCCCGTCGATCTTGGGAGTCGGTGCGTCAGCAATCATGCGGGTCCCCTACGCCTGTCGGACGCACAGCCATAGTGGACAATTTGTCCAATGGGCGCTGCACTGCAACATAGTTCATTGGACTATAACGCAGCGCCCGTGCGAATGGGCCTGCCACGATCCCCCGGAAAGGCGTATCAGCGGGTTCGCCACCCTGGCAGTGAGTTGAAGCATGAGCGCAAGCACGGTTACCCAGTCGTTCGAGGACGACGCCCGCGATATCCACGCAGATGGCAAGGCGATCTCGTCGGGCGAGATCGCGATCGGCGTCGTGATCGGCCGAACGTCGGAGTTCTTCGACTTCTTCGTTTATGCGATCGCGTCCGTGCTGGTGTTCCCGACGCTGATCTTCCCGTTCGTCGACCGGTTGCAGGGCACGCTCTATTCGTTCGCGGTGTTCGCGCTGGCGTTCATCGCCCGCCCGCTGGGGACGCTGATCTTCATCGGCGTCGACCGGGTCTATGGTCGCAGCGTCAAGCTGACGATCGCGCTGTTCCTGCTCGGCACTTCGACGGTGGCGATGGGCTTCCTGCCGAGCTACGACTCGGTCGGTTACTGGGCGATCGCGCTGCTCGCGCTGCTCCGGATCGGCCAGGGTATCGCGCTGGGCGGCGCCTGGGACGGCCTCGCCTCGCTGCTGTCGCTCAATGCGCCGGAGAAATATCGCGGCTGGTACGCGATGCTGCCACAGCTCGGTGCGCCGTTCGGGCTGCTGGTGGCGAGCGGCCTGTTCGCGTTCTTCGTGACCACGCTGCCGACCGTCGACTTCTTCTCGTGGGGCTGGCGCTATCCGTTCTTCGTCGCGTTCGCGATCAACGTGGTGGCGCTGTTCGCGCGGCTCCGCCTGGTCGTGACCCCGGAATTCGAGGACCTGTACCTGCGCCGCGAACTGCAGCCTGCGGCCGTGGTCGAGACCGTGCAGGCCGAGTGGCGCACGATCTGGCTCGGCTCGTTCGCGCCGCTCGCCAGCTTCGCGCTGTTCCACATGGTCACGGTGTTCCCGCTGTCGTGGATCCTGCTGTTCACCCGCGAGGCACCAGGCCGCTTCCTGGTGATCGAGATGATCGGCGCCGTGATCGGTCTCGGTGCGACGCTGGTCTCCGGGCTGCTCGCGGATCGCTTCGGCCGTCGCACCCTGCTCGGCACCATCGCGGTGCTGATCGCGATATTCGCGATCGCGGCACCGATGCTGCTGTCGGGCGGCGACATCGGCGAGCGGCTGTTCATGGGCATTGGCTTCGTGCTGTTCGGCCTGTCGTTCGGCCAGTCCTCGGGCGCGGTCGCTTCCAGCCTAGCGCCGAAGCATCGTTACACCGGGTCGGCACTGACCACCGATCTCGCCTGGCTGTTCGGCGCAGGCTTCGCCCCGCTCGCCGCACTGCTGTTGTCGAGCCGCTTCGGGCTCGGCGCGAGCGGCGCCTATCTGTTCTCGGGCGCCGTGTTCACGCTGATCGCGCTCGGGCTCAACAAGGAACTGGCGAAGCGTAACATCGTACGCTGAGCGCTTCCGTCATCCCGGGCTTGTCCCGGGATCCAGGGTAACGGGCGACACCGTCCGTTACCCTGGATGCCGGGACGAGTCCGGCACGACGAAGGGACCCGGCGTTATCCTCTCCGCTCCAGCCACCACGAAAACGCCCACACCAGCAGGCCGCCGAGCGCAAGCGCCATCCCGACCCACCCGGTCGAGGTCCAGCCATACCCCGCCGCGATCGCCAGGCCGCCGAGCCATGGCCCCAGCGCATTGGCGGTATTGAACGCCGAATGGTTGAGCGCGGCGGCCAGCGTCTGCGCCTCCCCTGCCACATCCATCAGCCGGGTCTGCAGGATGCTGCCGAGCCCGCCGCCACAGCCGATCAGCACGATCACGGGCAGCATCGTCCACAACTGCGGCGCTGCCCAGGCATAGAGCGCCAGCGCCGCCGCGCCGAACAGCAACGTCGCCCCCGCCGCCGGCATCAGCGCGACGTCCGCTGCCTTCGCGCAGACCAGCGTCCCGATCGTCATCCCGACCCCGAACAGCGCGAACGCGACCGGCGTGAACGCGGTCGACACGCCCGTCACTTCGGTCAGCGTCGAGGCGAGGTAGGTATAGACGCAGAACATCCCGCCAAAGCCGATCGCGCCGACCGCCAGCGTCAGCCAGACCTGCACCTTGCGCAGCGCCGCCAGTTCCCCGAGCGGCGTCGCGCCCTCCGCAGGGCGCAGCACCGGGGCGAACCGCAGCAGCATGCCGATCGTCGCCGCCGCCAGCACCGCGACCAGTCCGAAGCCCCAGCGCCAGCCGATCCACTGCCCGATGCCGTTCGCCAGCGGGACACCGAGGATCGTCGCGGTGGTCAGCCCCAGCATCATCCGCGACACCGCGCGCGAGCGTTCCGCATGCGGCACCAGCGATGCCGCGACCAGCGCGCCGACGCCGAAGAACGCGCCGTGCGGCAGCCCGCTGAGAAACCGGAACGCGAGCATCCAGTGATAGGTCGGCGCCATCGCCGACAGCCCGTTGGCAATCCCGAACACCGCCATCAGCGCGATCAGCAACGTCCGCCGCTCGATCCGCGCCGCCAGTACGGCGATGGTCGGCGCGCCGATCACTACGCCCAGTGCATATGCGCTGATCACATGCCCGGCGGTAGGCTCGTCGATGCCGAGACCGGTGGAGAATTGCGGCAACAGGCTCATCGCGGCGAATTCGGTGGTGCCGATCGCGAAGCCACCGACCGCGAGAGCGAGCAATGCGTACCGTGGATTGACGGCGTGTACGGGTTTAACAGTCATCACGGGGCCTTCGCAGGTGCAGCATGGTGGACGCAACCGTGGAACGTCGCCGTCCGTTCCGAGCCGCCGGCCGAGGGCGAGCCATTGGCGGCCTGCTTTCGCCGCGAGCCGCGCCGCGCTAAGCCGGCGGCGTGATCCCCACCCCAGCCCTTGCCGCCACCTCCGGGCATAGCGGTATCGTCCACCCGCGCACCGCCCCCGAGCTGTCCGATATCGCGCTGTTCGTGGTCGCGGTCGCGGCGATCTGGTTCGTCCGGCGCGCGATGCGGCGGCGGTTCGCCAAGGGCCCCAGCGACAAGGCCAGGGGCGACAAGGATTGACCCCAGCCCGGCGCTGCGCCAGCAGACCGGAATGTCCGATCCTGTTCTCGACCGCCTCGAGGCGACGATCCGCACGCGGCGCGACGCCCCTGCGGACACCTCCTACACCGCCAGTCTGTTCGCCAAGGGCCGCGCGAAAATCGCGCAGAAGCTCGGCGAGGAAGCCGTCGAGACGGTGATCGCGGCCTGTTCCGGCGACGATGCGAGCATCGTTCCCGAGGCGGCAGACCTGATGTTCCACCTAGCCGTCCTGCTGGCGGACGCGGGTCTGAGCCTGGACGACGTCCGTGCGGAACTGGCGCGGCGCGAGGGCGTCTCGGGTCACGACGAGAAAGCCAGCCGCACCGCCTGACTCCCCGCCCGCTTGCGGGAGGGGTCGGGGGAGGGCATGTCCGACCGCGACGCCGCTGGGAATGGAGGACAGCCCCTCCCCTAACCCCTCCCGCGAGCGGGAGGGGAATCCATGCCGATCGACGCCACCCAGCCTTACGACGACCAGAACATCTTCGCGAAGATCCTGCGCGGCGAGATCCCGTCGAAGCGCGTCTATGACGACGACTTCGCGATCGCCTTCCACGACATCGCGCCGCAGGCCCCCACCCATCTGCTCGTGATCCCCAAGGGCGCCTACGTCTCGTGGGATGATTTTTCCGCGCGCGGCTCGGATGCGGAGATCGCCGGTTTCGTCCGCGCGGTCGGTACCGTGGCGCGTGCCGCGGGGCTAGTCGAACCCGGCTATCGCCTGCTCGCCAACGTCGGACACGACGGACACCAGGAGGTGCCGCATCTGCACGTCCATGTCTTTGGCGGGGCTCCGCTCGGGCCGATGCTGTCGCGATAGCCCAGCTTCGCGCCACTAAAGGATTGCGCGTAATAAAATTGCCATTAGGCTCGAAGGGAATAAGCCTGGGGTCGATCGCGGCCCCGCATACATCCCCAGGGGAACCGCTTTGATCTTTGGTCGCGTAAAGTCGCTGGATGCCATTCTGGCAACCGCTGAGAAAAAGGGGCTGCACCGATCGCTGGGGGCGTTCCAGCTGACCCTGCTGGGCGTCGGCGCGGTGATCGGTACCGGTATCTTCGTGCTGACGTCGGAGGCCGCGCAAAAGGCGGGTCCCGGCATGCTGCTGAGCTTCATCGTCGCGGGCTTCGTGTGCGCGGTCGCAGCACTCTGCTATTCCGAGCTTGCCTCGATGGTGCCGGTGTCGGGCTCTGCCTATACCTACACCTATGCGGTGACCGGCGAGCTGCTCGCCTGGATGGTCGGCTGGGCGCTGATCCTCGAATATGCGGTCGGCGCGAGTGCGGTCGCGGTGGGGTGGTCGAACCATCTGGCCGGGCTGCTCGACGGGATCGGCTTCCACATCCCCAACGGGTTGCGCAACGCCGACGCGCTGATGGCGCACGTCCAGGTCGCATTCGGTGCCACGCCCAACGCCGATCTGCAGACCGCGATGACCGTCGGTGGCTTCATGAACCTGCCCGCCGTCATCGTCATCGCGCTCGTCACGTGGCTGCTGGTGGTCGGCACGACCGAGAGCGCGCGCGTCAACGCGGTGCTGGTGCTGATCAAGATCGCCGCGCTGACCGCGTTCATCGCGCTGACCATTCCGGTGCTCAAGGCGGATAATTTCCATCCGTTCCTGCCGTACGGCGTCGGCAACCCGCTGAGCTCGTCGGGCGTCGGCGTGCTGGGGGCCGCGGCCTCGATCTTCTTCGCCTATGTCGGCTTCGACGCGGTCTCGACCGCAGCCGAGGAAACCAAGAACCCGCAACGCAACGTGCCGATCGGGCTGATCGCGAGCCTTGCCATCTGTACGCTGTTCTACCTGCTCGTCGCCTCGGGCGCGATCGGTGCGATCGGCGCGAACCCGGTGACGAGCGCCGATGGCGGCGTGCTGGCGCCGGGTTCGGCCGAGATGGCCGGGCGTTGTGCCGCGATCGTCGCCGGTGGCGCGATGGAGCCGCTGGTCTGCTCGAAGGAAGCGTTGGTCCATGTGCTTCAGGTCATCAACTGGCCGATCATGGGTCGCCTGGTCGGCCTCGCTGCCGTGCTGGCGCTGCCGTCGGTCGTCCTGATGATGATGTTCGGCCAGACCCGGGTGTTCTTCACGATGGCGCGCGACGGCCTGCTGCCGGCACGCCTCGCGTCGATCCATCCGAAATTCCGGACGCCGCATGTCGTCACGGTCGTGACCGGGATCGCCGCCGCGGTCGCGGCGGCGGTGCTGCCGGTCGGCAAGCTCGCCGATTATTCGAACGCGGGCACGCTGTTCGCGTTCATGATGGTGGCGATCTCGGTGATGGTGCTGCGCAAGACCGACCCCGCCCGCAAGCGCCCGTTCCGCACGCCGGCGGTGTACATCGTCGCGCCGCTCGCCATTATCGGCTGCATCGGGCTGTATTTGTCGCTGCCACTGACCGCCAAGCTCGTGCTCCCGGGCTGGGGCGCGATAGGGTTGATGATCTACTTCCTCTACAGCCGCAGCCGCAGCCATGTCGGACGCGGGCTCGACGACAATTCGGGCGACCCGGACATGCAGCCGGAACTGGCGAAGCCGCTCGACTGAGGCGGCCCTGCGCGACACGAAAAAAGGGCCGCTGGCGCACCGCCAGCGGCCCTTTTCTTATCTGGGTGGCAGGCTGATCAGCCCAGCTTGTCGGCCGCCAGCGCCTTCAGATCGACGTTCGGCCGCGCGCCGTAATGCGAGATGATCTCGGCGGCGCAGATCGCTCCCAGCGTCAGTGACTCCTCGAGCGTCTTGCCCTGCGCCTGCCCATGCAGGAAGCCCGCCGCGAACAGGTCGCCCGCGCCGGTGGTGTCGACGACCTTGTCGATCGGCTGCGCCTTGACTGACACCCGCGTGCCGCCCTGCACCGCGCAGGCGCCGTGCGCGCCGCGGGTGGCTACTAGCGTCGGGACCTGAGCCGCGATCTTCGCCAGCGCCGCCTCGTAATCCTCGGTCTGCGCGAGTGCGGTCAGTTCTGCCTCGTTCGCGAACATGATATCGATCAGACCATCGGCGATCAGTGCGCGGAAATCGTCGCCGTGGCGGCCGATGCAGAAGGTGTCGCTCAGCGTGAAGGCGACCTTGCGCCCGGCCTTGCGGGCGATGTCGATACCAGCGCGCATCGCCGCGCGCGGCTCTTCCGGATCCCACAGATAGCCCTCGAGATACAGGATCGCGGCGTCGGCGATCAGGTCGGCGTCGAGTGCTGCGGCGGGGAGGAACTGCGACGCGCCGAGGAAGGTGTTCATAGTCCGCTGGCCGTCGGGGGTGACGAAGATCAGGCAGCGCGCGGTGGTCGGGTCGCCGGCGCGGACTGCGGTATCGAAGCGGATACCGACGCTGCGGACGTCATGCGCGAACACCTGGCCGAGCTGGTCGTCGGCGACCTGGCCGATGAACCCGCATTTGCCGCCGAGCGCGGCGATGCCGGCGACGGTGTTGGCAGCCGACCCGCCCGAGACTTCGCGACCCGGACCCATCTTGGCATAGAGCGCGTCGGCTTCCTCGGGCGAGAACATCAGCTGCATCGACCCCTTGGTGACACCGATCTCTTCGATGAAGGCGTCGTCGCAGGTGCTGAGGATGTCGACGATGGCATTGCCGATCGCGACGACGTCATAGGTGGGGGTGCTCAAGGGGGCGTGCTCCGGTGCAGCGGGAAAGTCTTGCCGTAATTGGCCGCGGACGACCGCGCAACTGCCGGGAGGTCGTTGACGCCTGCCGGAGCGGGCGGCATCCCTGCCGGATGATCCGCGCCTTCCTCCTTTCGCTCGGCCAGCTTGGCGATCCGCCGGTGCTGCGGGTGTTCGCCAAGTCGATGGCAGTGACGCTGCTCGTCTTTGCGGGGCTTGGCGTCGGCATATGGTGGGCGACCCGCGCAACGCTCGGCGCCGACGGGGTTGCCGCAGCGGTGGCGATCGCGGGATCGGTGCTCGCGCTCTGGCTGCTGTTCCGCGCGGTCGCGATCGCGGTGGTGAGCATCTTTGCCGACGACGTCGTCGCCGCGGTCGAGGCACGGCATTATCCCGAAGCCCTCGCCAGCGCTCGCCCGGTGCCTTTCCACCGCGCGCTGACGATGGGGCTGACCTCCGCGGCGCGCGTGGTCGGCGTCAATGTGCTGATGCTCCCGGTCTATATCGCGCTGCTGGTGACGGGAGTCGGCACCGCCGCGGCGTTCTTCGTCGTCAACGGCTGGCTGCTCGGTCGCGATCTGGGCGATATGGTCGCGGCGCGCCACATGGATGCGGCGGCGATGCGGGGCTGGCGTGCGACGACCAAGGGCCGACGCTTCCTGCTGGGTCTTGCGAACACCGGGCTGTTCGTGGTTCCGGTGCTCAACATCGCCGCCCCGGTTCTGGGCGCGGCGATGGCGACGCATCTCTTCCACAGGAACACGGTATGAAGCGGTTTTCGACGCGTCTGGCACTGGCGGGCAGCCTGGGGTTGGGCCTGGCCGGCTGCGCGGTTCCGGCGGCGCGGCCGGCGGTCGGCACCGCGGTGATCCCGTTTACCAGCGTCGGCCTGGAACGCGTGCTGGGCCAGGACGCGGCGGGTCTGATCCGGTTGTTCGGCCAGCCCGATGCCGATGTCCGCGAAGGCGGTGCGCGCAAGCTGCAGTTCGAAAGCGGGATCTGTGTGCTTGACGCGTATCTGTACCCAAAGGGGTCCGACGCGCCGAAGGTCACCTATGTCGACGCGCGCGAACCCGACGGCAGCACGATCGACCGCGCGAGCTGCGTCGCGGCGCTGACCCGACGCGACGGCGGGCGGTAAGGGGTTCCAGATCGACCGTTGCTGCAATGCAACACCCGGAGCGTTTTGCAACCGATCGGGAAACCCACGGCGGCCCTGGGGGTTTCTACGGTGAGGCCGCCCATACGGGGCCGCCGTTCCGAAGAAGGTTTAGTACATGAAGAAGCTGCTTCTTGCAGCGGTTGCGACCGCGTTCCTGGTCCCCGTTGCTGCGTCCGCTCAGGACACGACCCCCGCCACGACCGAAGACGGTTCGCGTGCATTCGGGATCGAGCCTTATGTCGGCGTGATGGGCGGTTACGAGGGCTTCGACAGCAACCCCGGCGCCGGCATCCCGTCGTCGCGCCCGGGCAACCGCATGAAGGCCGGCCTGGTCGAGGGCGTCGCTGGCGTCAACGTGCCGCTCGGCCCGATCTTCGTCGGCGTCGAAGGCAACGCAGCCAAGGGCTTCAAGGGCTCGGTCGATTGGGAATACGGCGTGCATGGCCGCGTCGGCGTCCGCGCTGGCGAGACCGGGCTGTTCTACGGCAAGGTCGGCTATCGCTGGGTCAACTTCGACCGCAACTCCGCGGGTAACCGCGACTATGGCAGCGTGTCGTACGGCATCGGCGGCGAAGTCGGCCTGAAGACGCTCGGCCTCGACGGCCTGGTCAAGAAGGAAGGCGTGCGCTTCCGCACCGAAATCTCGACGACCGGCAACTTCCACACCGTCCGTCCGATGGCCGGCGTGATCGCGCACTTCTAAGCGCGACGACTGTTCCGAAGGAAGGGCTCCGAACCGCTGGTTCGGGGCCCTTTTTCGTTTGGGCACCTCGTGCCGCGGTCGAGGTTGAATTTGCCTAATCAGGCCGACCATTGGGTCTCAAACCACTATCCTGCGTACGGGATGCCAGCTTAGAACGATAACCGAAATCGCGCCGTGTCGACCTTGACCGAGCGCGTCAGGAGGGTCGCGGATGTCTGAGCGTGGCGACGGGCACCGCATCCTTGGCGAGAAAGGATCGTATCGGAGGATCGTCAGCGTGGCGCTCGGCATGGGCGTGGCTGCGTTCGGCGTGATGGCTGCTCGGCTGCTGTTCGACCGAGGTCACGTCGTCGCCGATCTCCGCGGTGGCCTGGCCATCCCCACGGCGGTTTGCACGACGCTGATGGTGCTGGCGACAGGGCTCGCCGCGCGTTCGGGTTTTCGGGGTGATCGGGTGGGCAACGCACGTCCCGATCCGAGTATGGCCGTGTTTGTCGCTACAGCGCTGACCGGCATGGCGATCGCGGGCTTCTTCATCAGTCGCGATTATCTGCGCGCCTCTCAAATGATGAAAAACGGCATTCCCGTGCAGGCGAAGCTGGTACGCGCGTTCGATCGGGAGTGCGGAAGGGCAGGCTGCAACATCGCGGTCGAATATCGCTTCGTACCGGTGGATCGGTTCCAGCCGATAGAGGGAGTCGTTAGGCTACCCTATGGGACGAGATCCAGGCCGAACGTCGAATATCAATACGTCGCTTCGACCAGCACCGTCCCCATCATCTATGACAGGACCGATCCGCAACGGTCGATATTCTTTTGGAGAAACCAGGTCGTCCGCCGGGCATCGCTTAGCAGCGCCCTGGAACTGTTTGCGATCGTGTCAGGCCTGATCCTGGCCGGCACGGTGCCGTTGATCCTTGGAGCCTGGGCCGTCGGACGAAGACGTTCCGCCGCAAGCGCATGACGACCGATCACGCAAAGACGGTGCGCCATTCCGCAAGAACCGCGGGATCGGTTTCCGTCGGGACACGCCTTGTGCGCTCGGCGGCCAGGCGGTTCGGGTCGAGCCGGCCCAATGCCCACACCGCCGTACCGCGCACCACCGGCGCCGGGTCCGCAAGCAACGCGACCACCCCCTGCACCAGCGCCGGGTCATCGCTGTTGCCCGCCGCGATCAGCGCGTTGCGGATCATCTTGGTCCGGCCGATGCGCTTGATCGGGGAACCGGCGAACACCTGGCGGAACCCCGCATCGTCCAATGCGAGCAGGTCGGCGAGTTCCGGCGCGACGAGTTCGGCGCGCGGTGCGAAGGAGAGGTTGGCATGGGCCGACGCCGCGAACTTGTTCCACGGGCACACCGCCAGGCAATCGTCGCAACCATAGATGCGGTTGCCGATGCCGCGGCGGAATTCGTGCGGGATCGGGCCGGCATGCTCGATCGTCAGATACGAGATGCAGCGGCGCGCATCGAGCTGATACGGCGCGGGGAAAGCGTCGGTCGGGCATGCGCTCTGGCAGGCCGTGCAGCTGCCGCAGCTGTCCGAGCCAGGCGTATCTGGAGCAAGGTCCAGCGTCGTGTAGATCGCACCGAGGAACAGCCAGCTGCCGTGAGTCCGGCTGACCAAGTTGGTGTGCTTGCCCTGCCAGCCGAGCCCGGCGGCCTCGGCGAGCGGCTTTTCCATCACCGGCGCGGTGTCGACGAAGACTTTCATGTCGAAGGCGGGCAGGTCGCGACCGGCGTCCTGCGCCAGCCAGCGGCCGAGCGCCTTCAGCGCGCGCTTCATCACGTCGTGATAGTCGCCGCCCTGGGCATAGACCGAGATCCGCCCTACCCCGCCCTCGTCCTCCAGCCGCAGCGGATCGTCCTTTGGCGCATAGCTGAGGCCGAGCGCGATGACGCTGCGGACCTCGGGCCACAATCCCGCCGGACTGGCGCGCTGCCCTTTGCGTTCCTCCATCCAGATCATGTCGCCGTGGCGGCCGTCGGCAAGCCACTGGTGCAGGCGCTCGCCCGCCAGCGGCGCGGCGTCGGCGCGCGCGATCCCGCACGCCCCGAACCCGAGTTCGGCGGCTTTCGCGCGGATGCGGTCTTCCAAAGGACCCCGCCGTTCCAGCTTGTCTTGTGCCACGCCGACCCGCTACCACGCGGCTCGGCCTGGAAGGAAGATCGGCGTTGCGTGAAGCATTGGGATCCGGGGCATCAGGGTCCGGGGAATGGGCGGTCACCGCCGATGGCCTGGTCAAGCGGTTCGGTGAGCGCAGGGTGGTCGACGGCGTCGATATCCGCGTGCCGACCGGTTCGATCTACGGCGTGCTCGGCCCCAACGGCGCGGGCAAGACGACCACGCTGCGCATGCTGCTGGGCATCATCGAGCCCGACGCCGGCAGCCGCACCCTGCTGGGGTTCGATGCGCCGCGCGACGCCAGCGACCGGGTCGGCTATCTCCCCGAGGAGCGCGGGCTGTATCCGGGGATGAAGGCGCGCGAGGCGATCGCGTTCATGGGTGCGCTGCGCGGCCTCGACCTCAAGACCGGTCGCGTGCGCGCTGCGGCGCTGATGGAGAGCGCGGGACTCGGCCATGCGGTCGACGAGAAGATCCGCAAATTGTCGAAGGGCATGGCGCAGCTCGTCCAGCTGCTCGGATCGGTGGTGCACCAGCCCGATCTGCTGGTGCTCGACGAGCCGTTTTCGGGGCTCGACCCGGTCAACCAGGAACAGCTCGAAGCACTTATCCTTGCAGAACGCGACCGCGGCGCGACTGTGCTGTTCTCGACGCACATCATGAGCCATGCCGAGCGGCTGTGCGACCGGCTGGCGATCATCGCCGGCGGCAAGCGCCGGTTCGAGGGCACCGTCGACGACGCCCGCGGGCTGTTGCCGCAGCGGGTGCGCTACACGCCGCATCACCCCGATCCGGCGATCGCGGCGATCCTGCCGGCGGACGCGGTGGCCGACGGCCCCGGCTGGCGGTTCGAACTGCCGCGCGAGGGGATCGAGCACCTGCTGGTCCGCCTGATCGACGCGGGTCACGGCATCTCCGGCCTGTCGATCGAACGCCCCGGACTCCACGAGGCATTCGTCCGCATCGTCGGCGAGCAGGAGGCGCGGTCATGAGCCGTTTTCGCCGGACGCTACGCCAGACGCTGACGATCGCGCGCCGCGACTTCATCGCGACGGTGTTCACGCCCATCTTCCTACTGTTCCTGTTCGCGCCGGTGATCATGGGATCGTTCGGCGCGATCGGTGGGCTGGGCGCAGCCAGTGCCGCCGATGGCGCGCAGGACAAGGTGCGGATCCTGGCGATCGTGCCCGCGACGCTCGCCCGTCCGATCGCGCAGACCGACGCCCGGCTGCGTGCGGTATTCCGGGCCGATGAGGCGCCTCCGACGCTGACCGTCATTGCGCCCGCTGCCGACCCCGCCGCACAGGCGCGCGCGGCGTTCGATCGCAAGGATCTCGACGCGGCGGCGGTGCTCTATGGGCCATTGGATCGGCCACAGATCCTGTACGGCCCCCGCGGTGACCGCGCGGCGGACTACCTGGCGCTGCTCGCCGGTACGTCGATCGCGGCGGAGCGATTGGGCGGGGCGCTGCCGACGGTCGCGGCGACCAAGACCGCGATCCAGCGTCGTGGCAGTTCGATCGGCGGCCAGCACCAGTCGGCGTTCTTCGCGGTGTTCGGAATCTTCTTCCTGACGCTGTTCCTGTCCGGGCAGGTCGTCGGCACGATGGCCGAGGAGCGCAACAGCAAGGTGATCGAGGTGCTGGCGGCCGCGGTGCCGCTGGAATCGGTGTTCCTGGGCAAGCTGCTCGGGATGTTCGGCGTCGCGGTGCTGTTCGTCACGTTCTGGGGAACGGTCGTCAGCCAGGTCGGATCGTTGCTGCCGCCGCAGATGGCGGCGGGGTTCGGCGATCTCGCGCCCGCGGTCGGCACGCCGATGTTCGTGCTGTTGTTCGGCGCCTATTTCACGATGGCGTACCTGTTGCTTGGCGCGGTGTTCCTGGGGGTCGGCGCGCAGGCCTCGACGATGCGCGAGATCCAGATGCTGTCGCTGCCGATCACGATCCTGCAGGTGGCGATGTTCGCGCTATCGTCCGCCGCGGCGGCGCGGCCTGGCAGCTGGGTCGCCACGGTCGCCGAACTGTTCCCGCTGTCGTCGCCGTTCGCGATGGCCGGGCATGCCGCCAATTCGCCCGACCTGTGGCCGCATCTCGCGGCGCTGGCGTGGCAGGCTTTGTGGGTGACGATCTTCATCAGCGTCGGCGCGCGGATGTTCCGGCGGGGCGTGCTGCAATCGGGTAGTGCGAAACCGTTCTGGCGGCGCGCGAAGGTGGGCTGAGCCGCCTCTATTTGTTTGGCGGTTCGTACCTACATCATGACCATGACACAGACCAACCGCCGCACCTTCCTGACCCTGGCCGGCGCGAGCGTCGCCGGCGCCGCGCTGTGGGGATGCACGTCCGAGCCGGCGCACGCCGCCGAGCGCTTCGAGGTCACCTACACCGACGCGCAGTGGCGGGCACGGTTGAAGCCGGCGGCCTATTCGGTGCTGCGCAAGGAAGGCACCGAGACACCGTATTCGAGCCCGCTCAATGGCGAACATCGTGCGGGAATATTCTCGTGCGGCGGATGCGCGCTACCGGCGTTCTCGTCGAAGACCAAGTTCGAGAGCGGGACCGGCTGGCCGAGCTTCTGGGCGCCGTTGCCCAACGCGGTGCGGACTCGGGTCGATTCGACGCTGGGGATGGCACGGACCGAAGTGCATTGCCGCCGCTGTGGCGGGCATCTGGGCCATGTGTTCGACGATGGCCCGAAGCCGACCGGCAAGCGCTATTGCATGAACGGCGCGGCGATGACGTTCAAGGCGGCATAACGGCGCCGGCCTACTCGTAACGTCATCCCGGGCTCGTGCCGAGATGACGGGAGGAATTATTCCCCGTCGTTCACCAGCGTGAAGATCCCGCGCGGATCGGTCGGGCCGTGCTGGGTCGTCATCGCCTTCAGCTGTGCGACGTTGGCGAGCTGCGCCGCGTTCGGGACCTTGGCGCTGGCGATCTCGTAGGCGGGCTGGGCTTGCGTATCGAACGTGTCGGTCTTGGGTGCATGACCCGAATAGATGAAGCCCTTGGTCGGATAGGCCGAGGTGCCGAGGCCGCCCTGCGGTCCGTACCAGACCTTGACCATGCTCCAGTCGCCGGCCGACGATACGTCGACCGCGCGGACGTTGGTCTCGATGCCGCCGGGGCGCGACCAGTTGGCGTGGGTGAGGAGCACTTCGCGGTCGCTGACGACCTGGCTGACCATCGCGACGTGGCCGACGCGCATCCGCGAGGTGGCGGCAAACGCGAGGACCGAACCGGCCTTCGGGGTGTGGCCGCGCTCGTAGCGACCCTCGGCCTGGCCCCACCAGGTGTTGGCGTTGCCGCGGATTTCGATACCCGACACCGAGCGCGCGAAGGTCACGCACTGCCAGAACTGCGCTGCCGCGGGGGTTGCCGTCATCAGGCCGCACGATACCACCAGCGCAAAACGCGCTGCCAACGCCTTGAAATTCATCGAAAGCCCCCGGGCTACAATCCGTTCGTTGAGTGTGGCTAACCGCGGCCAAAATTAATTGAAACCCGCGCGGGAACCATATCCGACGAACCGTGTTTCGCCGCCGATGAACCCCCATAAGCGTCAGCAAGGGTGCCGATTTGCCACCATCGAGGGGGCGCTATAGCAAGTGGGCAAACGATAATGGAGGATGCCCGATGGATACCACGACCCTGTTCCGGCTCGACGGCCGCGTTGCGCTGATCACCGGCGGCAGCCGCGGGATTGGCAAGATGATCGCCGCCGGCTTCATCGCCCAGGGCGCCAAGGTCTATATCTCGTCGCGCAAGGCGGATGCCTGCGAGGCCGCGGCGGCTGAACTGGGCCCGAACTGCTTTGCGCTGCCGCAGGACGTCTCGACGGTCGCCGGGTGCAAGGCACTCGCCGAACAGTTCGCCGCGGTCGAGCCGAAGCTCGACATCCTCGTCAACAACGCCGGCGCAGCCTGGGGCGTGCCGTTCGAGGACTTCACCGAAGTCGGCTGGGACAAGGTGATGGACCTGAACGTCAAGTCGCCGTTCTTCCTGACCCAGGCGCTCTACGCGGCGCTGAAGGCGGCGGGGTCGCGCGGGCGGCCGGCCAAGGTGATCAACATCACCTCGATCGACGGGCAGCGGCTCAACCCTTGGGAGACATACAGCTATCATGCGTCGAAATCGGCGCTGATCTATCTGACCAAGCGGATGGCGGCGCGGCTGGTGCGCGACGCCATCAACGTCACCTCGATCGCACCCGGCGCGTTCGCAAGCGACATGAACAAGGCCGCGCGCGACCACGGCGCCGCGGTGGCACAAGGCATTCCAGCAAAGCGCGTCGGCGTCGACGAAGACATGGCCGGCGCCGCGATCTACCTTGCCAGCCGTGCGGGGGACTATGTGATCGGCGAGACGATCACGGTCGACGGCGGGTTGGTCCATGCGAGTTTGGGAACGTCGATCGACGCGTAGGGGCGTGCCGGCAGATGCGTCGCCGGCCGGGTAGTTGTCGAGACGGTAGGCGAGGGACGTCCCCTCGGCAGCAACGGGATGTGCCACACGGTGGATGCTGAAACGAGTTCAGCATGACGGGCGTCCCCCACGTCGCCATCCTGAACTTGGTTCAGGATCCACCTATTCCCTTGGCGACAGCGGTTCGGCCAAGCCTAAGCCTGGCGCCAGATCGTTCCACGCTGGATTTTGCGATTCGACGAGGTTGACCTTCCACGCGCGGTGCCAGCGCTTCAGCTGCTTTTCGCGACTGATCGCATTGTCCATGTCATCGAGCATTTCGTAGCGGACGAGACGAAAGACGGCATGGCGGGTCACGAACCCCTTCGTCGTGCCGTGGCGATACTGGTGCAGCCGCGCTGCGAGGTCCGAAGTCACGCCAATATACAGCGTACCGCGAACCCCGCTTGCGAGGATGTAGACGCAGGGTTGGCGGTCCCTCGGCATTGCCGGAGTGTGCCGCCGGGTGGATGCTGAAACAAGTTCAGCATGACGGGACTTGGTTCAGGCCGACCTATCCACCTGCCACAGGCCGAACCTAACGCGCGATCCCGCCGGCCGCCAACACTGCCAGCGTCACCAGTTCGCCTGCGGTGCTGGTCATCGGCGCGACCTGGACCGGCTTTTCCATGCCGATCAGCATAGGGCCGATCACCGAATCGCCGCCCAGTTCGCGGAGCAGCTTGGCCGAGATGTGCGCGGACTGGAGGCCCGGCATGATCAGCACGTTGGCGGGGCCGGACAGCCGCGCGAACGGGTAGTTCTTGAGCTGCTTCGGGTTGAGCGCGACGTCGGGCGCCATCTCGCCTTCATATTCGAAGCCGACCTGGCGGCCGTCGAGCACGGTCACGGCGTCGCGGATGTTGTCGATCCATTCGCCCTTCGGGTTGCCGAAGTTCGAATAGCTGAGGAACGCGACGCGCGGTTCGTGGCCCATCCGGCGCGCGACGGCGGCGGTCTGTTCGGCGAAATCGGCGAGCTGCTCCGCGGTCGGCCGCTCGTTGATCGCGGTGTCGGCGATGAAGACGGTGTGGCTCTGCCCGACCACGAGGTGGATGCCGAACGGGGTCTTGCCCGCTGCCGGATCGATCACGCGGTAGATCTGACGCATCGTCTCGCCATAGGTGCGGGTGATGCCGGTGATCATCGCGTCGCCCTCGCCGAGCTGCAGCAGCAGCGCGCCGAAGATGTTACGATCCTGGTTGACCATCCGCTCGCAGTCGCGGCGCAGATAGCCGCGGCGCTGCAGCCGGGCATAGAGCAGGTCGACCATCTTCGGGACCAGCGGCGAGCGGCGGCTGTTGTGCAGCTCGAAGCTCTCGGGATCGGTGACGCCCAATGCACGAAGGCGATCGGGGACGTCGTCGCGGCCGACCAGCACCGGGGTGCCGTAGCCGCCCTCGCGGAACTGGATCGCGGCGCGGAGCACGACTTCCTCCTCGCCCTCGGCGAAGATGACGCGCTTGGGATGCGCCCGCGCGCCCTCATAGGCCATCGACAGCACCGAGGTGGTCGGGTTGAGCCGCGCGCGCAGGCGCTGGCGATACGCCTCCATGTCGAGGATCGGCTTGGTCGCGACGCCCGAGTCCATCGCCGCCTTGGCGACCGCGCTGGAGACGACCTCCATCAGCCGCGGATCGAACGGCGCGGGGATGATGTAGGCGGGGCCGAAGCTGTGCGACACGCCGTAGGCGAGCGCGACTTCTTCCGGCACGCGCTGGCGGGCGAGTTCTGCGATCGCGTTGGCGGCGGCGATCTTCATCTGGTCGTTGATGCCGGTCGCGCGGACGTCGAGCGCGCCACGGAAGATGAACGGGAAGCAGAGCACATTGTTGACCTGGTTCGGATAATCCGAACGCCCGGTCGCGACGATCGCGTCGGGGCGCGCGGCCATCGCCAGTTCGGGGCGGATCTCGGGTTCGGGGTTGGCCATCGCGAAGATGATCGGCGCCTTGGCCATATCCTTGACCATCTCGGGTTTCAGCGCACCCGCGGCGGACAGGCCGAGGAACACGTCGGCGCCTTCCAGCGCCTCGGTCAGCGTGCGTGCGGCGCTGGTCGTCGCGTGCGCCGACTGCCACTGGTTCACGTCGTCGCGGCCCTGGTAGATCACGCCGGTCTTGTCGCACATCACGACGTTGTCCGGGCGCACGCCCATCGCCTTGATCAGCTCGGTGCAGGCGATCGCCGCGGCGCCCGCGCCGTTGACGACCATCTTGATCTCGCCGAGCTTCCGCCCCGTCAGCAGGCACGCGTTGATCAGCCCGGCGGCGACGATGATCGCGGTCCCGTGCTGGTCGTCATGGAACACCGGGATGTTCATGCGCTCGCGCAGGGTCTGCTCGATGATGAAGCATTCCGGCGCCTTGATGTCCTCGAGGTTGATGCCGCCGAAGGTCGGCTCCATCAGCTCGACCGCGTCGATGAAGCGGTTCACGTCCTCGGTCTTCAGCTCGATATCGATCGAATCGACGTCGGCGAAGCGCTTGAACAGCACCGCCTTGCCTTCCATCACCGGCTTCGACGCGAGCGCGCCGAGGTTGCCCATGCCGAGGATCGCGGTGCCGTTCGAGATCACCGCGACCAGGTTGCCCTTGGCCGTGTAGTCGTATGCGGTGGCGGGATCGTCGTAGATCGCCTTCACGGGAATCGCGACGCCGGGCGAGTAAGCGAGCGCGAGGTCGCGCTGCGTCGCCATCGGCTTGGAGGCGATGATCTCGATCTTGCCCGGGCGGCCTTCCGAATGGAACAGCAGCGCTTCGCGTTCGGAGAACTGGAGCGTGTTTTCATCGGCCATGCGGGCAACCTCGGCAATCTGGGGCAATCGGGGAATGCAGATGCCTTTACGGAAGCCAGCCGCTTTCGTCACCCCTTGCGCCACGTCGCGGCTGACGCCGAGCGCAAACCCGGCTAGTCGCGCATGCTATGACGACCCCTGCGACGCCCCCTGCCCCGCCCTCGGCGCCGACTCCGATGATGGCGCAATATCTTGGACTAAAGGCGGAAGCCGACGATTGCCTGCTGTTCTACCGGATGGGCGATTTCTTCGAGCTGTTCTTCGACGATGCGCGGACCGCGGCTGCGGTGCTCGACATCGCGCTGACCGCGCGCGGCGAGCATGACGGCAAGCCCATCCCGATGTGCGGCGTGCCGGTGCATGCCGCGACCGCGTACCTGCAGCGGCTGATCAAAGCCGGCCACCGCGTCGCGATCGCCGAGCAGGTCGAGAGCCCGGCGGAAGCCAAGGCGCGCGGCGGCAAGACGCTGGTCGCGCGGGCGATCGTGCGGGTGGTGACGGCGGGGACGCTGACCGAGGAGGCGCTGCTCGATTCGCGCAGCGACAATTGGTGCTGCGCGATCGGCGAAGCAGCAGGCGGCGTGGCGATCGCGGCGGCGGACGTGTCGACCGGCCGGTTCGAGATCGTCGAGGTCGCGGCCGACGCGGTCGGCGCCGAACTCGCGCGGCTGGGCGCGGCCGAGGTGGTCGCGGCCGAAACCAGCGCGTTCGCGGAGGCCGCGACCACGCTGCGCCCGCGTGGCGATTTCGACAGCAATGCGGGCGAGGCGCGGCTGAAGCGGATCTACGGAGTCGCGACGCTGGACGGCTTCGGCCAGTTCGGGCGCGCGGGGCTGGCCGCGGCGGGCGGACTGGTCGCGTATCTGGAGCATAATGCGAAGGGCTCTCTGCCCTTCCTGCGACCGCCGCGGATCGCGCGCGCGGCGGAGGCGATGGCGATCGACGCGGCGACGCGCGAGAGCCTGGAGCTGACCTGCGCGGCGGGGGGCGTGCGGAAAGGCAGCCTGCTCAATGCGGTCGACCGCACCGTGACCGGCGCGGGTGCGCGGCTGCTGGCGGCCGATCTCGGCGCGCCGTTGATGGAGCGCGCGCGCGTCGATGCGCGGCTCGACCTCGTCCGGCTGTTCCATGACGACCAGGCCGCGCGCGAGCGGTTGCGGGGCACGTTACGCGCGTTGCCCGATATCGGGCGGGCGCTGGGGCGGCTGGCGGCGGGACGCGGGGGGCCGCGCGATCTGGGGCAGTTGCGCGATGGGCTGGACGGTGCGTGGCATCTCGGCGAGCGGCTCGACGGGATCGCCGATCCGCCGGTGCTGCTCGCGGACCTGGCGCCGCGGTTGCGCGGGCATGGCGCGCTGATCGACCTGCTCAAGCGCGCGCTGGTGCCGTCGCCGCCGATCGAGGCATCGGACGGCGGCTATATCGCTGCAGGCTACGACGCCGCGCTCGACGATCTGCGCGACGCGGGCGCGGGCGGCCGGCGGGCGATCGCCGCGCTGGAGGCGGAGTTCCGCACGCAGACCGGCATCGCGGCGCTGAAGATCCGCCATAACGGCGTGCTCGGTTATCATGTCGAGGTGCCGGCCAAGTCCGCCGATGTGCTGATGGCGGCGGACAGCGGCTTCACGCATCGCCAGACGCTGGCCGGTGTCGTGCGCTTCAATACGCCCGCGCTGCACGAGGTCGCGGCGCGCGTCAGCCAGTCGGGCGCGCATGCGCTGGCGGCGGAGGCGGCGCATCTGGAGGAGCTGACCGCCACCGCGCTGGCCGACCGCGAGGCGATCGCGGCGACCGCGGATGCGCTGGCGCGCATCGACGTCGCGGCGGGGCTTGCCGAGCGCGCGGCGGAGGGGAATTGGGCGCGGCCGGCTTTGGTCGATCACGCCTGTTTCGAGATCGAGGGCGGCCGACACCCGGTGGTCGAGGCGGCGGTGGCGAAGTCGGGCGACCGCTTCGTCGCGAACGACTGCAACCTGTCCGAATCGTCGCGGTTGTGGCTCGTCACCGGCCCGAACATGGGCGGCAAGTCGACCTTCCTGCGGCAGAACGCGCTGATAGCGGTGCTCGCTCAGGCGGGTTCGTACGTGCCCGCGAGCAAGGCGACGCTGGGGCTGGTCGACCGCCTGTTCAGTCGCGTCGGGGCGTCGGACAACCTCGCGCGCGGGCGGTCGACCTTCATGGTCGAGATGGTCGAGACCGCGGCGATCCTGGCGCAGGCGACGCCGCGGTCGTTCGTGATCCTCGACGAGGTCGGGCGCGGGACGTCGACCTATGACGGGCTCGCGATCGCCTGGGCGGTGGTCGAGGCGATCCATGAGGACAACCGGTGCCGGTGCCTGTTCGCGACGCATTACCATGAGCTGACCCGGCTGGCGGAGCGGTGCGACGCGCTGTCGCTGCACCATGTCCGCGCGCGGGAATGGAAGGGCGAGCTGGTGCTGCTTCACGAGCTTGCCGATGGGCCGGCGGATCGGAGTTACGGCCTGGCGGTCGCGCGGCTCGCGGGGATGCCGCCGGCGACGGTGGCGCGGGCGAAATCGGTGCTGGCGAAACTGGAGGCGGGACGCGCCAAGACCGGCGGGCTGGCGGCGGGGTTGGACGATTTGCCGCTGTTCGCGGCTGCGGCGCAGGTGGACGTCGAGGTTCGCGATGCCTTGCGCGACGACCTGGCTGCACTGGACGTCGATGCGATGAGCCCGCGCGAGGCGATGGATGCGCTGTACCGGTTGAAGGGGCTGGCCGGAGAGACCTCCGCTTAACCGTCATCCCGGGATGACGAAACGGATAGGCGCGCGTCCTAGTATCACACGCACGCCCGATGCTACGCGGTGCCGCAAGTATCGGAGCATCGACCTTGAGCGGACATCATCACGACCACGGCCACGCGCATGGCGGGCATTCGCACGCCGGCCATGGCCACAGCCACGCCCCCGCATCGTTCGACCGCGCGTTCGCGATCGGTATCGGGCTCAATATCGTGTTCGTGGTGGTCGAGGCGGTGGTCGGGCTGCGGATCGATTCGGTCGCGCTGGTTGCCGACGCCGGGCACAATCTGTCCGACGTGCTCGGCCTCGCGGTCGCCTGGGGCGGCGCGACGCTCGCCCGTAGCGCGCCGACCAAGCGGTTCACCTATGGGCTGAAGGGCTCGACGATCCTCGCCGCGCTTACCAACGCGCTGCTGCTGCTGGTGGCACTCGGCGCGATCGTGCTGGAGGCGTCGCAGCGGTTCGCCGATCCCGCCCCCGTCGCCGGGCTGACCGTCTCGCTGGTCGCGGGAATCGGCATCGCGGTGAACGTCGCGACCGCGCTGCTGTTCGCGCGCGGGCGCAAGGGCGACGTCAACATCCGCGGTGCGTATTTGCACATGGCGGCGGATGCGGCGGTGTCGGCCGGCGTGGTGATCGCCGGGCTGATCATCTGGCGGACCGGGGTGACCTGGATCGACCCCGCGGTGAGCATCGTCATCGCCATCCTGATCTTCTGGCAGACCTGGGGGCTGCTGCGCGAGACCGTCGAGATGGCGCTGGCCGCGGTGCCGCGGGGAATCGAGTTCGACCAGGTCGAGAGTGCGCTTATGGCGCTGCCGGGCGTGGCGCGGATCCACGACCTTCACATCTGGCCGATGAGCACCACCGAGCCGGTGCTGACCGCGCATCTGGTGATGCCCGCCGGCCAGCCCGGCGATGCGTTCCTGAGCGAAGCGCGCGCGATGCTGCACGAGACGTTCGGGATCGGTCATGCGACGCTGCAGGTCGAGACCGGACAGGATTGCTCGATGGCGGCGCCTGACACGGTTTGAACTTTACCGGCGGGTGTCCGTTAACCTGAGGCAAGATCAGGAGTGAACACCATGAAGAAGCAGATCATCGCGGCACTGATGTCGGTGGCCGTCATGGCCCCCGCCATGATTCCCGTCGCAGCTACGGCGCAGCGCTATGACCGCGACCGGGACAATCGCGACCGTGATCGCGGCCGCGACAACCGCTGGCAAGGCGACCGCGACAACCGCGACTGGAACCCCTCCGACAGCTATCGCCAGGGCAATTACCGCGAGCGCCGTCTGAGCCGCAACGACCGCATCTATCGTGGTCGCGACGGCCGCGCCTATTGCAAGCGCAACGATGGTTCGACCGGTTTGGTGATCGGCGCCTTGGGTGGCGGCGTGCTCGCCAACCTGATCGGCGGCGGGACGCTTGGGACGCTGGCGGGGGCCGGTGGCGGCGCACTGCTCGGCCGTTCGGTCGATCGCGGCAACGTGAAGTGCCGCTGAGCTGAACCGGCTTAAGCGATGAGAACGGCGACCGGGGCGACCCGGTCGCCGTTTTAGTATGCGCGGGCGACCGCGAACTCGACCGCTTCGATCATCGCGTCCTTGGCGGCGCCGTTGGCGAACCCGCCGATCGCATCGATCGCGCGCTGGCCGTAATGCCGCGCCCGCGCCAAGGTATCGTCGACCGCACGGGTCGACCGGATCAGGTCGATCGCATGCGCGAGATCGGCGTCGGTATCGCGGCGACCCTCAACCGCGTCCTTCCAGAATTTCCGGTCCTCGGCATTGCCGCGCGCATAGGCGAGGATGACGGGCAGCGTCATCTTGCCCTCGCGGAAATCGTCGCCGGTATCCTTGCCCATCGTCCCCGCGTCGGAGACGTAATCGATCGCATCGTCTACCAGCTGGAACGCGATGCCGAGGTTGCGGCCATACGCATCGAGCGCCGCCTCCTCGCCTTCGGGCCGTTCCGCGACGACCGCCGATATGCGGCAGGCGGCGGCGAACAGCGCGGCGGTCTTGGCGATGATGATGTCGAGATAGCGTTCCTCGGCGATGTCGACCTGCCGCGCGGCGGTCAGCTGGTTGACCTCGCCCTCGGCGATGATCGCGCTGGTCGACGACAGGATCTTCAGCACCTTGAGGCTGCCGTCCTCGACCATCAGTTCGAAACTGCGGCTGAACAGGAAATCGCCGACCAGAACGCTGGCGGGGTTGCCCCAGATCAGGTTGGCGGCGCGCTTGCCGCGTCGCATGTCGCTGCCGTCAACGACGTCGTCGTGCAGCAGCGTCGCGGTGTGGATGAACTCGACCGCCGCGGCGAGGCGGTGATGGCGGCTGCCGGTGTAGCCGATCAGCCGCGCGCTTGCGAGCGTCAGCATCGGCCGCATCCGCTTGCCGCCACCCGCGATCAGGTGACCGGCGAGTTCGGGGATCAGCGGGATGTCGGACTGCATGCGGCCGAGGATGACCGCGTTGACCAGATTCATGTCGCCCGTGACCAGCTTGACCATCGGGTCGAGCGACGGGTTTGGCCGGGCGGGATCGAGGCGGTGGATAGTGGCGCTCATCTGCCCCGAGCCTGTGACCGCATCGCCCTCGCAAAGCAAGTCTTGCCGGGCGGCGCGGACGCACGCAAAAGGCGCGCGACGGCGAAACGAAGGGTTTGGCATGACGGACGACCTGCTACGCGGCTATCGCCAGAGCATCGACAATATCGACGCGGCGCTGATCCATATGCTCGCGGAACGCTTCAAGGTGACGCAGGCGGTCGGCCGCCACAAGGCGACGCACGGCTTGCCCGCCGCCGATCCGGGCCGCGAGGAACGCCAGATCGCCCGGCTGCGCCGGCTGGCCGAAGACGCCCAGCTCGACCCCGAATTCTCGGAGAAGTTCTTGCGCTTCATCATCGACGAAGTGATCCGGCATCATGAACGGCTGCAGGCCTGATGGGCATGTTGCTGGCGATCGAGGGCGCCGACGGCGCCGGCAAGGCGACCGCATCGGCGCTGGTGGT
Source organism: Sphingomonas sp. R86521 (assembly GCF_042466235.1). Taxonomy (NCBI): domain Bacteria; kingdom Pseudomonadati; phylum Pseudomonadota; class Alphaproteobacteria; order Sphingomonadales; family Sphingomonadaceae; genus Sphingomonas; species Sphingomonas sp. R86521. The sequence continues at coordinate 3,364,097 of NZ_JAXHBY010000001.1, forward strand.
CGAGCAGTTGCTCGCCGCCGGGCGCAGCGCCTGCGTGATCTCCTTCCCGCGTTATACCGAGACGGTCGGTGGCTGGGCGCTCGGCGCGATGCTGGCGGGCACCCTGCCCCGGCCGGTATCCCCAAAGGCGGCGGCGACGCTCTATGCGCTCGACCGGATGGAGTCGCGCGACGTACTGATGACCGCGCTCGATACCCATGAGATCGTGGTGTTCGATCGCTATATCGCGTCGAACATGGCGTATCAGGCAGCGCAGGTGGCGGCGGACGAGGCGGCCGCGATGATGGACTGGATCGCCGCGCTGGAGACCGGTGCCTTCGCACTGCCGGCGCCCGACCTGTCGATCTATCTGGATACGCCGGCGGCGATTGCCCGCGGGCTCATCCTCAAGAAGCGCAAGCGGTCCTATACCGACGATGCGTTCGATGCGTACGAGGCGGATAGCGGGCTGCAGGACCGGGTCCGCGCGAATTATGCGGCGATGGTCGAGGCGCGCATCCTCGGCGACTGGCTGAGGGTTTCGACGGTCGCGGACGGCGCGTCGCGGCCGCCAGCGGAGATCGCTGCGGAGATCGTCGCCGCGCTCTAGCGCTGTCGGTCGACCCCGGCTTCGCGCACCGCGGCGATCGTCGGATAGCCGTTCACCGCCATCAGCAGGTCGGCCTCGGCGAGGATGCAGCGCAGCACGTGCGCCGCGCCTGCTTCACCATCGAGCGCGAGGCCGTAGCAATAGGGTCGCCCGATCCCGACCGCCGTCGCGCCCATTGCCAGCGCCTTGACCACGTCGGTGCCCGATCGCACGCCCGAATCGAACAGCACCGGGGTATCGCCCGAGGCTGAAACGACGCCCGGCAACAGGTCGATCGCGGCGATCCCGCCATTCGCCTGCCGCCCGCCATGGTTGGAGCAATAGATCGCGTCCGCCCCCGAATCGATCGCGCGGCGCGCATCGTCGCCGTGGCAGATGCCCTTCAGGATCAGCGGCAGCGTGGTCAGCGACCGCAGCCACGGCATGTCGTCCCAGGTCAGCACGCGCCCGAACAGGCTGGCCCATTTGCCGACAGCTGCCGGGCCATCCTGCTCCGGCGGTTTGTCGAGGAGGCTGCGAAACACCGGATCGCTGAAATAGTTCGCCAGCACATGCCCGCGCAGCTGGGGGAAATTGCCGGTGTTGAGATCGCGCGGCCGCCAGCCCGTCACCCAGGTGTCGAGCGTCACGACGATCGCCTTGTAGCCCGCCGCCTCGGCGCGGTGGATCAGGCTTTCGGTCAGCCCCTCGTGCCTCGGGGTATAGAGCTGGAAGAAGCCCGGCGTATCGCCGCATGCGCCGGCCACCGCCTCGAGCGGGTCGTTGGAGAGCGTCGACGCCATCAGCGGCACGCCCGTCGCCGCGGACGCACGCGCGGCGGCCAGATCGCCGTGGCCGTCCTGCGTGCACATTCCGGTGACGCCGATCGGCGCCATGAAGATCGGGCTCGGCAGGCGCATCCCAAACAGGTCGATCGACAGATCGCGCTGCCGGCAATCGACCATCATCCGCGGGGTCAGGCCCCAATGCCGGAACGCGTCGGCATTGTGTCGCTGGGTATGCTCGTCGCCGCACCCGCCCTGGACATAGGTGCGGACGGACGGCGGCAACGCGGCACAGGCCTGCCCCTCCAGCGTCGCGAAGTCGACCGGCACCTTCGGCAGCACGCCGGCGAGGCCAGCGCCGTAGAGCAGGTTCTGGTAATCGCCGTAATGGGACATCGGTGCACTCTCTGCAGGGGCCTGCGAGTGTCGAACCACGCGTCGCGATTGTCGAGGGGTCGGTAATGTCGATCCAAGCGTGCGGCTGAAGTGAGGGCGCAAGCGGAACCATCCCTGCCCCACGTTATTTTGTCGTGCGCGGAGCGGTCGTCGCCGATATAGCGCCCCGCAACCCGGTCGGCTGTTTGCCGCCATCCCAATTCCGGAACTTCGTCCATGACCGTGTCGACCCGCCCGCCTGCGCTGATCCCCGAGCACGCCGCCTTCCTGTCCGCGGCCGTCACCTGGGTACGCCACTGGAACGAACATCTGTTCAGCTTCGCGATCGAGCGCCCGGCGTCGGTGCGGTTCCGCTCGGGCGAGTTCGTGATGATCGGCATGCCGGGCGACAACAAGCCGCTGATGCGCGCCTATTCGATTGCCAGCCCGGCCTATGCCGACGAGCTGGAATTCCTTTCGATCAAAGTTGCCGATGGTCCGCTGACCTCGCGGCTGCAGCAGATCGAGCCGGGCGACCAATTGTACCTGGGCAAGAAGCCGACCGGTACGCTGGTGTGCGACGCGCTGTTGCCGGGCAGCCGGCTGTTCCTGCTGGCGACCGGCACCGGCCTTGCGCCGTTCCTCAGCCTGCTGCGCGATCCCGACGTCTATGCGCGGTTCGATCAGATCGTGCTGGTGCACAGCGTTCGGCGGGTCAGCGACCTCGCCTACCACGACGAGCTCGAAGCGCTGCTGGCCGACGATCCGTTGATCGCCGACGAAGCCAAGGCGCAGTTCATCTATGTGCCGACGGTCACGCAGGAACCGTTCCGCAACCATGCGCGGATCGGTGCGCTGATCGACGACGGCACGGTGTTTGCAGCGCCCCTGAAGGGTCCGGCGAAGCTCGATCCTGCGACCGATCGCGTGATGCTATGCGGCAGCAACGCGATGATCCGTGATTTCGCCGAACTGCTCGAAGCGAGCGGCTTCAACGAAGGGTCCAACGCGAACCCGGGCGATTTCGTGATCGAACGCGCCTTCGTAGGCTGACCTTGGTCTCTGGCCGACTCAGCCTTCGGGCGTGGGAAGGCGAGTGCTCAGCAGGTCGATGACGTCGGACACCTTGGCGGCGATGACTGGTTCGGTCGTCCCGTCGAGAATCGCCAGCGCGCAGTTCAGGTGGTGGAGCGCGGCGGGAAGGTCGCTGTTCGGCGGCGTGGTCATGGCCGGTCCCATCGGATCAAAGACGATTGATGACTAACTACATCATAACGCTAAAAATATGATTTATGTTAGTGTCATTTCTGTAATGTTGAACCGCGGCGCTAAGTGAGGCCCCCTAGAGCTCGTCCATGACGCCTTGGTAGATCGGCTCTTCCATCGCCCGCCCGGCCCCGATCGCAACGCAGGTCAGCGCGTTCTCGGCGACGATCACCGGCAGGCCGGTCGCTTCCGACAGCACTTCGTCGATCCGCGACAGCAGCGCACCGCCGCCGGTCATCACGATACCCTGGTCGACGATGTCGGCCGCAAGCTCCGGCTCGGTCATCTCCAGCGCGTTCAGCACGGTCTCGACGATCTGCCCGACCAGGTCGGCGAGCGAAGCGGCGATGTCGGCCTCGCTGACCTCGATCTCGGTCGGCACGCCCGCACGCAGGTCGCGGCCCTTGACGCGCATCACCTTGCCGCGACCGTCGTCGGGCATCTTCGCAGTACCGATCTCGAGCTTGATGCGCTCCGCGGTGGCCTCGCCGATCATGAGATTGTATTTGCGGCGAATCGCGGACGCGATCGCGTCGTCCATCTTGTCGCCGCCGACCCGTGCCGAGGTGCTGTAGGCAAGCCCTCGCAGGCTGAGCACCGCGACCTCGGTGGTGCCGCCGCCGATATCGACGATCATCGCGCCGACCGGTTCGGTGACCGGCAGCCCGGCGCCGATCGCGGCCGCCATCGGCTCCTCGATCAGATACACCTTCTTGGCCCCGGCACTGGTCGCGGCCTGGCGGATCGCGCGACGCTCGACCGGAGTCGCGCCCGACGGGATGCAGATCGCGATCTCGGGGTGGCGCGGCAACCGGCTGGGTCCACCATGCGCCTTGTCGATGAACACCTTGATCATCTGTTCGGCGACGTCGAGATCGGCGATCACGCCGTCGCGCATCGGCCGGATGGTCTTGATGCCCTCGGGCGTCTTGCCCATCATCAGCTTGGCTTCGGCGCCGACCGCGCGGACACGCTCGACGCCGTCGCGGGTCTCGATCGCGACCACCGAAGGCTCGTTCAGCACGATGCCCTGGCCGCGCAGATAGACCACGGTGTTCACGGTGCCGAGGTCGATCGCCATGTCGTTGGAGGGCAGGCCGAACAAGCGGGGAAAGCGCATCAATTGGAACATCCGGTAAGGCTTCGTCTGGACGCCGACGCAGCGCGTGATGCTGATCCCGCATTCCGCATCGACGTCAACCCACCTGCGCCCGGGCGAGCGCTAACGTCCGCCCATCAGAGGCACCCGGCGTCAGAGGCGCCGGACGTTACAGGCGCCGGACGTTAGAGGCGTTCGCGCAGTTCGATCTCGCCTTCGACCTCGATCTCGTCCTCGTCGTCGCCGGCATCCTCGGGGATCGTGAAGTCGGCCTGCCAGTCATAGACCTTTTCCGCCCCGCCCTCGACCCAGACGCGGACCGCACCCTTGGTGATCTCGCCGCCCATCTGGCCGACGAAATCCGCGACCAGCGATTCGGCGGCCTCTTCGTGATCGGTCGCACCCGAGATGCTCGCGGCCTCGATCTCTTCGTCCAATTCGATCAGCTGTGCCCAGAACTGCTTTGCCATGTATCGCTCCTTTGCCGGGTGCCCTGCCGCGTGTCGGCCGATTTGCCAAGTCAGCGCGTGGTGACGATCGGATGCTGTGCGCGGACCTGGTCGACCAGCGTCTCGACCGCGTCGATATCGGCAAACGCGCCCGACGGCGTCACCGACCAGTTGCAATGCGGGTGCGTGGCCAGGCTGTAGACCTTCACCTCGCCGAGCACGAGCCGCCAACGTCGGCGGTCGCCGCCATGCTCGCGCATCAGCGTGGTGACGAGCAGGGACTGAAGATCGGAGGCGGTCATCGGGTCGCCTTAGCGGCAAAGCCGGCAGCGATCACCCGTGTTCCGACAGAAGCTTTACGCAGCCAGCCGCAGGCGGTTCCGGCCCTCGTGCTTCGCCTGGTACAGCGCAGCGTCCGCAGCCTTCAGCACCGCTTCGGCGTCACGACCAAGCGGGGCGATGCCCGCACTGACGGTGATCCGCGCCTGGCCGTCGGCCAGCGCGAACACGGTGCCCGCGACGGTCGCCCGCAGACGCTCGCACACCAGCTTAGCCTGGTCGATGCTCGCCCCCGGCAGCACCACGCCGAACTCCTCGCCCCCCAGTCGAGCGACCAGATCGCCGTCGCGCATGCACGCCCGTGCGATCGTCGCGAACGCCTTGAGGACATGATCGCCGCCCTGGTGTCCGTGCTGATCGTTGACGGTCTTGAAGTGATCGACGTCGAAGATCGCGAGGCACCCGCCTGCGTCGCTGCGCTGAATCTCGGCGAGTTGCATATCGAACTGGCGGCGATTGGCGAGCCCGGTCAGCGGATCGGTCAGCGCCGCGTTGGTCAGTTCCGCCTCGAGCGACTTGCGGTGCGACACGTCGCGGACCGTATTGACCAGTCCGATGGCGCGTCCGCCGGAATCGCGCACCGCACGCGAATGCGCTTCGAACCAGCGCAGCGTGCCGTCGCCGGTGCGCGCACGAAACTCGACGATCGGGGTGGCGTCGGCGGTGGCCAGCGCGGTGCGGTGGGCGGCCGCGACCGCCGGTCGATCCGCTTCGAGGACGAGATCGATAGCGTTGCGTCCGACGATCCGATCGGGGGCATAACCACCGATCTGGGTAATCGATGGCGAGGCATAGCGGATCGTGCCGTCGGTCTGCAGGCTCATGACGATGTCGGTCGAATGGTCGGTCAGCAGGCGATAGCGCGCCTCGCTGTCGCGCAACCGCTCGTACAACCGGTCACGCCGCGCGAGGTCGGCCGAGACCGGCAGCGCGGTCATCACGGTGGCGGCCAGGTAGAACTGGAAGAACTGGGTGCGGGCAACGATATTGCCCTCCATCAGGTTGACCGGGCCGTACCCCTTCAGCGTCAGCACGCCGCCGATAGCGGCGACGCAGACGATCGACAGCGCCGCCCCCAATCGCCCCAGCCGAAACGTCGCCAGGATCACCGGCAGGATCGGCACGAACAGCAGCGGCAAGGTGTCCTGCAGGAACACCGCGAGCGTCGTCAGGATCACCAGGATCAGCAGCCCGACGCTCTCGATCGCCTGGCCGCGGGTCGCTGCGGCAAACGCTCGCTGCGCATCCCCCGACAGGAACATCGCAAAGACCGGCATGAACGTCAGCGTACCCAGCGCATGGCCGGCATACCAACGGCTCCAGTTCATCCAATAGCCGCCGCTGCCAAGCCATGCGGCGACTCCCGCGCCCCCCGTCGCGCAGATGGCGGGGGCGACGACGGCGGTCGCGAGGACGAGTATCGCCATGCGGCCGACCGGATCGCGGGCTTCGTGCCGCCGTTCGAACCAGCGCAGGATTGCCGCGCCGATCACCGCCTCTACCACATTGAGCAGGCCGAGCGGCAGCGCAGCCCACGGCCCAAGCCCGAACGCCGCGGTGGCAATGCCACCGGCAAGCCCACAGCCGACGCAGAGCAGAGGCCATTCGCTGCGTGGACGCACGACCAGCGCCGAGCCGAGCACCGCGGTGGCGATCCAGACGCAGGCGACTCCGCCACCGAACCGCGTCGTGGCCACCGCTGCGACCGCGGTTGCAAGATATACGGCGACGATGATCGCCGTCCGGCCTGTCGACCTGACAGAGTGTTCCATGCAGCGATGCTACCCTGAGGAGGTTAACCGGATGTTGGCGCGCCGAACTCCCCGCCAATCAATTACGGGTCGGCAGGGCGCATGGATGCGGTTAGGGAGCCGAAGATGGCAACACTCGACCCGCACCGCGACGATCTGGCTGCGCTGGAGGCGCGGGATCGGCTGCGCACGCTCAAGCCCCGACAGGGGGTGGATTTCTCGTCCAACGATTATCTCGGGCTGGCCGGTTCGCCGCGTCTGCGGGCCGCGGTGGCCGATGCGCTGGCGCGCGGTGTGCCCGTCGGATCGGGCGGGTCGCGGCTGCTGCGCGGCAATTGCGACGAGCATGAAGCGCTGGAGGACGAGGCGGCGCGGTTTTTCGGCAGCGAGGCGGCGCTGGTGTTCGCGAGCGGCTTTGCAGCCAACACCACGCTGTTCGCGACGCTGCCGCAGACCGGCGACCTGGTGGTGTACGACGCGCTGATCCACGCGAGCGCACACGAAGGCATGCGGTTGGGCCGTGCCACCTGCGTCGCGGCCGCGCACAACGACGCCGGTGCGGTTGAGGACGCGATCCTCGCCTGGCGCGGCGCCGGTGGGACCGGCACGCCGTGGATCGCGGTCGAGAGCCTGTACAGCATGGACGGCGACCGCGCGCCGCTCGCCGATCTGGCCGCAGTCGCCGAGCGCCACGACGCGGTGCTGCTGATCGACGAGGCGCATGCGACCGGCGTGCTCGGACCCGACGGCCGCGGCCTGACCGCCGCACTGCCGAGTCGCGCAAACATCATCACCCTGCACACCGCGGGCAAGGCGCTCGGGTGCGAGGGCGCGCTGCTGTGCGGCCCGGCGGTGATGCGGAACTTCCTGGTCAATCGCGGGCGCGGCTTCATCTTTTCGACCGCGCCGTCGCCGCTGATGGCGAGCGCGGTCCGCGCGGCGTTGCGGATCGTCGCGGACGAGCCCGAGCGGCGGACGCGGCTGTCGGCGCTGGTCGCGTTCGCCGAACGCACGCTTGCGCGCTGCGGGGTCGCAGCCAGCGGATCGCAGATTCTGCCGCTGGTGATCGGCGACGACGCCGCGACGATGCGGCTGGCCGGCGCACTGCAGGCCGCCGGGTTCGACGTGCGCGGCATCCGCCCGCCGACGGTCCCCATCGGGACATCGCGGCTGCGCATTTCGCTGACGCTGAACGTCACGGAGGCCGATATAACCGCGCTGGCGGATACGCTGGAGACACTTCGATGAGCCGGACCATCATCGTCACCGGGACCGACACCGATATCGGGAAGACCGTCTTTGCCGCGGGGCTCGCAGGCGCACTGGGTGCGGCGTACTGGAAGCCTATCCAGGCGGGACTGGACGATGGCAGCGATGCCGACAGGGTCGCGCGGCTTGGCGTGGAGCAGATCCTGCCGAGCGCCTATGTCCTGCAAACCCCCTGCTCGCCGCACCGTGCTGCGGAAATCGATGGCATTGCGATCGACCCTGCACGGCTGGCACTGCCGACGGTCGACGGCGCGCTGGTCGTCGAAGGTGCTGGCGGCGTGCTGGTCCCGGTCACCCGCGACCTGCTGTTCGCCGACCTGTTCGCGCGCTGGCGGCAACCGGTGGTGCTGGTCGCACGGACCGGGCTTGGCACGATCAACCACAGCCTGTTGTCGATCGAGGCCCTGCGAGTGCGCGACGTCCCGATCCTCGGCATCGCCTTTATCGGCGAAGCCGTCGAGGATAGCGAGGCGACGATCGCGGCGATCGGCGGGGTGCGCCGTCTGGGCCGCTTGCCCCGGCTTGCGCCGCTCGACCCGAAGACGCTCGGCGCGGCGTTTGCCGAGGCGTTCGATCTGGCGGATTTCGCATGAGCGCGGTCTGGCACCCGTTCACGCAGCACGGGCTCGGCGAGCCGATCCCGCAGGTCACGCACGGCGAAGGCGCGATCCTGCATACCGCCGACGGCCGGCGGATCGTCGATGCGATCTCGTCCTGGTGGGTGACCACGCATGGCCATTGCCATCCGCGCATCGTCGCCGCGATCCAGGCACAGGCGGAGCGGCTCGACCAGATCATCTTCGCCGGCTGGACGCACGGCCCCGCCGAAGACCTCGCAGAGGGGTTGCGCGCGATCATGCCGCCGGCTCTGACCCGCGTGTTCTTTTCCGATTCCGGATCGACCAGCGTCGAGGTCGCGCTGAAGATGGCGCTCGGCTACTGGACCGCGCGCGGCGAACCACGCCACCGCATCCTGGTGCTCGAACACGGCTATCACGGTGACACCATCGGCGCGATGTCGGTCGGCGCGCGGGGGGTCTACAACCAGGCCTATGCGCCGTTGCTGTTCGACGTCGCCACAATCCCCTTCCCCGCCCCCGGTCGCGAACAGGCGACCTTCGACGCGCTCGAACGCGCCTGCGCGGCGGGCGCCGCCGCGTTCATCGTCGAACCGCTGGTGCTGGGCGCGGGGGGCATGCTGTTCTATCCGCCACGGGTACTGGCCGAGATGCGGGCGATCTGTGCGGCGGCGGGCGTGCTGTTCATCGCCGACGAGGTGATGACCGGCTGGGGTCGGACCGGCACGTTGCTGGCGTGCGAACAGGCCGGCGTGGTGCCGGATATTTTGTGCCTGTCAAAGGGGCTGACCGGCGGCGCGGTGCCGCTGGCCGTGACGATGGCGACCGAGCCGATCTTCGACGCGCATTACAGCACCGACCGGTCGCGGATGTTCTTTCATTCGTCGAGCTACACCGCGAACCCGCTGGCGTGCGCGGCGGCCAATGCGAACCTGGCGATCTGGCGCGACGAGCCGGTCCTCGACCGGGTCGCGGACCTGGCAACGCGGCAAAAGGCGGGGCTGGCGACGCTGGCGACGCAGCCCGGTGTCACCGACGCACGCGCGTTCGGCACGATCATCGCGCTGGAGATCGGCGGCACTGCTGCATATCTGTCGGAACTCGGTCCGCGGTTGCTCGCCTTCTTCCGTGACCGCGACCTGTTGCTGCGGCCGCTTGGCAACACGGTCTACGTCATGCCGCCCTATTGCATCACCGATCGGGATCTGGACCGGGTTCACGCGACGATCGCAGAGGCTTGCGCGATGGTAAAGGACGATAGCGGCTGATCGGCACAGGCCATGATTGCGTTTGATAGGGGGCAGTGCGGGGGAGAGCGTCTCGCTCATCCCCCGCGCAATCGTCCGGCCGTTGCCGGTTTTACCGGCGGCACCACTCCTGCACGTTTCTGTTCTTATCACGGCGAGCGACAGCAACCGGGGCATGCAGCAACTCGGATCAAAAAAAAAGGCCGGTCGTGAGACCAGCCATAAGTTTTTAGGAGAGGATGCCTGAAAGGCACACTCCTTTTGTAGCGCAGCACGCCATCTCGCAAGTGCAATGCATCCGATCGCAGTTGCACTAAATGCAATCGTAAGCTGTGGTACCGGCGCGAACCGGCCGCCTAGAACTTCTTGCCGATCATCGCGCGCGCTGTCCCGACCCGGCTGTCGCTCCCCAGCCGACCGCCGAAATCGATGCCGAAGGTCCAGTCGGTGTCGGTCTGCAATCCGATGCCGAGCTCGAGGCTATATTCGTCGCGCAACCAGCGATCGCCCTCGACGACGCGCGTCAGCCCGCCGAGATCGGCATAGTCGAGCAGCTGCCCGCCTTGTCCGCGATATTCGTGGCGCCATTCGAAGCGTGCGCGCGGGCTGATCACGCCGAAGTCGATCGCACGGTACAGCGCGCCGCGTCCGCCGAGCACGCTCGACAGCGAGTCGAGCTCGCGGCGGCCATAGGCCAGGTTGTACAGCCCGGCACCGGTCTCGCGGTAGCCGTCCAGCGTTGCCGACAGATATTCGACGCGGCCGTATGCCGAGACCATGCCGCTCGGACCGTGGCGGTCGAGCCCGGTTGCGATCGAACCGAACCGCATCGTGCCGTTGCGGTGGCCGACCCCGACCTCGCCATTTGCGGCCAGCCGCCGGCTGTCGAAATCGACCCCGCCATAGCCGATCACGCCGTCGATGAACGCGCCCGGGATCGGCGCGAGGCTGCCGTAGAGCGCGCCGACCCAATTATCGCCGTCGAGCCGCGCGGCGCCGTCGCCGATCCGTGTCCGCTGGCTGCCATAGCCGCCGCCGATGCCGACCGTCAGGGCATCGGCGAGCTTGATATCGCTGCCCGCGCTGAGACCGCCGCTGGTGACGTCCAGATGGACGCGCCGAGTCGTGGCATCGCGCGACCCGACCGTGATCGCGCCGCCGCTCCAGATCGCGATCGAGCCGACGCTGCGCTCGCCGGTCGATGCCGATGGGGAACCGGTCGCGGACCCGGCCATGCCCGGTCGCGTGCTGTCGGACTGATGGTTGGTTCCCCGATCGCCAAAGCCGCCGGCCGTGCCGAGTCCGGCGCCATCGTCCGATCCAAATCCGTCGTCGATCGCGCCGGTCCGCAGCGAGTTGTAGCGGCCGGACGCGCCCTCTGCGCCGGCGACTTCGGTCGCGTGCTCCATCTTGAGCGCGGTCTCGTGGTCCACGGCGCTCGGCCGATAGCCGCCATAGTTGCCGCCGACCAGGCCGAGCCCGTTCGCCACGCGCACCCCGAACGGCCGTCCGGTGCTGCCCGCGCCGCCCCCGTGCAGCGTTTCGTTACGCCGCGCGAAATTGCCGAGCTGCGTGGCGGCGAAACTGCGCGTCGCCTCGGCCTGCGCGGCGATCAGGCCACGTACCGTCGGGTCGGCAGCAGGATCCGCGCGTGCCGTCACGGTCACCGTCGCGGTTGCAGCCGCGGACGCGCCGACCGCGTTGCTCAGCGTGTAGGTGACGACGATCGTGCCGCTGTAGCGCGAGTCCGGCGTGATCCGCAGCTGGTAGGTGCGGTTGTCGACACTGCCGCCTTCGATCAGCGCAGCGGTCGCCGCGGCGGCAGGACCGACCGAGACGATCGCCGCCGCGGTGTACGGGGCGCCGCGTGCCTGCGTGGTGAGATCGATCGTCACCGGTACGTTCTGCCCGGTGCTCGCGCTCAGCGTGGCGGCGACCGGAGCCGATCCCAACACGGTGACCGCCACGGTCGCCGGTGCGGACCGTCCACCCGGGCCAGTGGCCACGACCGTGAAGCCGTCCTGCCCGCGATAGCCCAATATCGGCGTGTAGCTCGCGATCACGACCGGGTGCCCGCCCGCGCCTGCGCCGGATGACGTCAGCGTGACCGTACCGTGCGCCGGCTGGCTGGCGATTTCGATGGCCGTCCAGTCGCCGCTGACCCCATTGGACAGCGTGACGTCGACCGTCTTCGTGCCGCCCGCGGGCGTCGTCACCGTCACGGCGGTGCCGGCGATCACCGGCGGCGCCGGCGCAGCGATCACAAGCGTATAGCTGCGCGCCGCCGAAGCCGGCGTCGCCCCGGTCGAGCTGTCGGTCGCGGTGATCGTGATAGCAAAGCTGCCGTTCTGCGTCGGCGTTCCGGCGAGCGCACCCGTCGCGGTCAGCGTCAATCCGGTCGGCAGTACCCCGCCGGTGACCGCATACCGGTACGGCGCCGCACCGCCGCTTGCCGACAATGCCGCGGTGTACGCCGTGCCCTGTTGCCCAGCCGGCAAGGATGCCGGCGCGATCACGATCGTCGGCGCCGCGATCGTCACGGTAACCGTCGCTGGTGCCGATGTCCCGCCGGGACCGGTTGCGGCATAGGTGAAGCTGTCAGGGCCATAATATCCGGCGACCGGGCTGTAGGTCACGACGTCCCCGCTGATGCTGGTGGTACCGTGTGCGGGGTTGCTCGCGATCGCGATACTGGTGTGGACGCCCAGGATCGCGGCCGTCAGGTCGATGCTGGCCGCGGCGCCGTACGCCGTCGACACCGCGCGGTCGGCGACCGTCGGCACAGGCGGAGTCCCCACCGTGATCGTGACCGTCGCCGGAGCGGACGTCCCGCCGGGGCCGGTCGCGGTGTAGCCGACGGTGTCCGCGCCATAATAGCCCGCCGCCGGTGTGTAGGTGACCACGTCGCCGGCGACGCTCGTCGTCCCATGAGCAGGGCCGCTGGCGACGGTCACCGAACCGTGGACGCCGGTGATCGAACCAGCCAGGTCGACCGATATTGCGGCACCGTAAGCAGTCGTGACCGCGCGGTTTGCGACGATCGGCACAGGCGGAGTCCCGACCGTGATGGTCACGGTTGCGGGCGCCGAGGTCCCGCCGGCGCCGACTGCGACATACGGAAAACTGTCCGCGCCAAAATAGCCCGCCGCCGGTGTGTAGGTGACCACGTCGCCGGCGACGCTCGTCGTCCCGTGTGCGGGGGCGGTGGTTACCGTCACGGTGGCGTGCACGCCGGTAATCGCACCCGACAGGTCGATCGCGGTCGCGGTGCCATAGGCGGTAGCGACCGCGCGCCCCGCGACGGTGGGTGCGGCGGGCGGAGTCACGATGACGGTCACGATCGCGGGCGTCGATGCCCCGCCCTCGTTCGCGGCGGTGTAGGAGAAGCTGTCGCCTCCGACATAGCCGGCGGCCGGCGCGTAGGTCATCGCCATCCGCGATACGGCGACAATGCCGTGCTCCGGCTTGCTCGCTAGCGCGACATACGTCGTCGCCGGCCCGCCAAGCTTCAGCGGTGTCGGTGTCGGCCCGGCCCCGTACGCGACCGTCAGGCTGGTATCGCCCGCGGTCGGCGCCGCAGGCGCGCCGATCCGGACGGAATAGGCCTGCGCCTTGGAATAGGGGCCGCTGCCGGTCGAAGCGTCGACGGCCGTGACGGTAAACGCGAAACTGCCGATCGTCGTGGGCGTGCCGGCAAGGACACCATCCGGTCCCATCACCAGCCCGGCTGGCAGCGTGCCGGCGGTCACCGCCACCGTATAGGGCGCCGTCCCCCCGCTCGCGGTGAACGCCTGGCGGTAGGCGGTTTCCTTGATGCCGTCGGACAGCGCGGGCGGCGTCAAGGCGATCCCCGCGGCGCCGACGGTCAAGTTGTAAGTGCGCGTTCCGGCATGCGACCCGCTCCCGGTCGAGGCGTCGGTGGCCGTGACGGTGAACGTGAAGCTGCCCCCCGCGACCGGCGTCCCCGCCAGGCGTCCCGTACCGTCCAGACCGAGCCCAGCGGGCAGGGATCCGCCGGTAACCGCATAGCTGTACGGCGCGATCCCGCCCAATGCGGCAAGCGTGATGTCGTACGCCGTTCCCACGGTCGCGGACGCCAGCGTTGCCGGCGCGAGGATGATCGTCGGTGCCAGCACGGCAAGCGTGTAGTGCTGCGTCGTCCCCGCCCCTGGTCCACCAGCGTCGGTAAGCGTGACATCGAAACCGAAACTGCCCGACACGGTGGGCGTACCCGACACCGTGCCGTTGCTGGCCAACGCCAGCCCTGTCGGCAACGCGCCGCCCGATAGCTTGAAGCTATAAGGCCCGGTCCCGCCGGTGGCGCCGAACAGCTGGCTGTACGCGGATCCGACCGCGGCACTGGGCAACGGCCCTGCCGCCGGGCCCAACGCCAATGTCGGTGCAGCGATGACGAGCGTGTAGCTGCGTGTGCCCGCATAGGGCCCGGTACCGCCCGAGCTGTCGGTCGCTGTCACGCTGAAGGTAAAGCTGCCGCTCGTGGTCGGCGTACCGGCCAGCGTGCCGCCGGCAGCGAGCGTTAGACCGGCCGGAAGCGCGCCTGCGCCGAGCGCGTAGCCATAGGGAGCGGTGCCGCCGGCTGCACTCAACGTCTGGCTGTACGCTGTCCCGGCGTGACCGGCTGGCAGGCTTGCCGGCGAGAGCGTCACACTCGGTACCGCGACGGTCAGGCTATAGGCGCGCGACGCGGTATAGGGTCCACCGCTGCCCGCCGGGGTGGCGTCGGTCGCGGTGACGGTGAAGGCGAAGCTGCCGCCGGCGCTCGGCGTACCGGACAGCGTGCCGTTGGCGGCCAGCGTCACCCCGGCCGGCAGTGCGCCCGCGGTAATCGCGAACCCGTACGGCGCGGTGCCGCCGATCGCGAGGATGCTGGCGCTGTAGGCAGCACCAACCGTGCCACCAGCCACCGTTGCCGGGGCCAGCAACATCGTCGGTGAACCGATGACGAGCGTGTAGCTGCGCGTGCCGGCATAGGGTCCGGTGCCGCCGGAACTGTCGGTCGCGGTCACGCTGAAGGCGAAACTGCCGCTTGCGCTGGGCGTGCCCGCCAGCGTCCCGCTCGCCGACAACGTCACGCCGGCCGGTAGCGCACCCGCGGTGACTGCATAGCCGTACGGCGCGGTGCCGCCGGTTGCACTAAGCGCCTGGCTGTACGCGATCCCGGCCTGACCCGCTGGCAGGCTCACCGGTGAGAGCGTCACGCTTGGTGCTGCCACGGTCAGGCTATAGGCACGCGCCGCGGTATAGGGCCCGCCGCTGCCAACGGCGGTGGCATCGGTCGCGGTGACCGTGAAGGCGAAGCTGCCGCCTACGGTCGGGGTCCCTGCAAGCGTGCCGTTGGCGGCGAGCGTCAGTCCCGCTGGGAGCGCCCCCGCGGTAATCGAATAGCCGTACGGCGCGGTCCCGCCCGTGGCGATGATGCTCGCGCTGTACGCCGCACCTACGCTCGCGCCGGACAGCGTGGTTGGGGCCAGCGTCAGCGTCGGTGAGCCGACGACGAACGTGTAGCTGCGCGTACCGGCATAGGGTCCGGAGCCACCCGAACTATCGGTCGCGGTCACGCTGAAGGCGAAGCTGCCGCTGGCGCTGGGCGTGCCCGCCAGCGTCCCGCTCGCCGACAACGTCACGCCGGCCGGTAGCGCACCCGCGGTGACTGCATAGCCGTACGGCGCGGTGCCGCCGGTTGCACTCAGCGCCTGGCTGTACGCGATCCCGGCCTGACCCGCCGGCAGGCTCGCCGGCGAGAGCGCCACACTCGGCGCAGCTACGGTCAGGCTATAGGAGCGCGACGCGGTGTAGGGTCCGCCGCTGCCGGCGGCCGTCGCGTCGGTCGCGGTGACCGTGAAAGCGAAGCTCCCGCCTGCGTTCGGTGTGCCGGACAGCGTGCCACCTGCGGCGAGCGTCAGCCCGGCCGGCAGTGCGCCCGCGGTAATTGCATAGCCATACGGTGCGGTCCCGCCGATGGCGGTGATGCTGGCGCTATACGAGGCCCCCACTGTGGCGCCGATGAGAGATGCCGGGGCCAGTGCCAGCGTCGGTGAACCGATAACGAGCGTGTAGCTGCGCGTGGAGGCATAGGGCCCGCTGCCGCTGGAACTGTCGGTCGCAGTCACGCTAAAGGCGAAGCTGCCGCTCTCGCTGGGCGTGCCCGCGAGCGTCCCGCTCGCCGACAGCGTCACTCCGGCCGGTAGCGCACCCGCAGTGACCGCATAGCCGTACGGCGCGGTACCGCCAGCAGCGCTCAGCGCTTGGCTGTACGCAGTTCCCGCCTGGCCAGCTGGCAGAGTCGCCGGCGAGAGCGTCACGCTCGGTGCCGCAACGGTCAGGCTATAGGAACGCGACGCGGTATAGGGCCCGCCGCTGCCGACTGCGGTGGCATCAGTCGCGGTGACCGTGAAGGCGAAGCTGCCGCCCGCACTTGGCGTACCTGCAAGCGTGCCATTGGCCGCGAGCGACAGCCCCGCGGGCAGTGCACCCGCGGTGATCGCGTAGCCGTACGGTGCCGTGCCACCAGTGGCGGTGATGCTGGCGCTGTACGCGCTACCCACCGTCGCGCCGGTCAGCGTCGTCGGGGCCAGTATCAGCGTCGGCGCACCGATGACGAGCGTGTAGCTGCGCGTGCCGGCATAGGGTCCGGAGCCGCCCGAACTGTCGGTCGCGGTCACGCTGAAGGCAAAGCTGCCGCTCGCGCTGGGCGTGCCGGACAGTGTTCCGCTCGCCGACAACGTCAGACCGGCGGGTAGCGCACCTGCGCTGGCGACGTAGGCGTACGGCGCGGTACCGCCACCTGCGCTCAGCGCCTGACTGTACGGAGTGCCGGCCTGCCCCGCCGGCAGGGTCGCTGGCGACAGCGTCACATTCGGTGCCGCCACGGTCAGGCTATAAGCACGTGCCGTGGTATAGGGTCCGCCACTGCCCGCCGGGGTGGCGTCGGTCGCAGTAACCGCGAAGGTGAAGGTGCCGCCCGCGCTTGATGTCCCCGCAAGCGTGCCGTCAGCGGCAAGCGTCAACCCGGCCGGGAGTGCGCCTGCAGTGATTGCGTAGCCGTAAGGCGCGGTGCCGCCGGTGGCGGTGATGCTCGCACTGTACGCTGCGCCCACCGTCGTGCCGGTCAGCGTCGTTGGAGCAAGCGTCAGCGTCGGTGCACCGATCACGAGCGTGTAGCTGCGCGTGACGGCATAGGGTCCGGAGCCGATCGAACTGTCGGTCGCGGTGACGCTGAAGGCGAAGCTGCCGCTCGCGCTTGGCGCGCCGGACAGCGTGCCGCTTGCGGACAGCGTCAGACCGGTGGGTAACGCGCCCGCGGTAATCGCATAGGCGTATGGCGCGGTGCCACCAGCGGCGCTCAGCGCCTGGCTGTACGCGATCCCGGCCTCACCCGCCGGCAGGGTCGCCGGCGTCAGCGTCACGCTCGGTGCCGCGACGGTCAGGCTATAGGAGCGCGCTGCGGTATAGGGTCCGCCACTGCCCGCCGGGGTCGCGTCGGTCGCGGTGATCGTGAAGGCGAAACTGCCGCCCGCAATGGGCGTTCCAGCCAGCGTGCCGTTGGCAGCAAGCGTCAGCCCGGCCGGCAGCGCGCCTGCTGTGATCGCGTAGCCGTAAGGCGCGGTGCCGCCGGTGGCGGTGATGCTCGCACTGTACGCTGCGCCCACCGTCGCGCCGGCCAGCGTTGTCGGGGCCAGCGTCAGCGTCGGTGCGCCGATCGCCAGCGTGTAGCTGCGCGTGACGGCATAGGGTCCGGAACCACCCGAACTGTCGGTCGCGGTGACGCTGAAGGCGAAGCTGCCGCTCGCGCTTGGCGCGCCGGACAGCGTGCCGCTTGCGGACAGCGTCAGACCGGTGGGTAGCGCACCTGCGCTGACCACATAGCCGTACGGTGCGGTGCCGCCGGCTGCGGTCAGTGCCTGGCTGTACGCGACCCCGGCCTCACCCCCCGGCAGGGTCGCTGGCGTCAGCGTCACGCTCGGTGCCGCCACGGTCAGGCTATAGGAACGCGACGCGGTATAGGGCCCGCCGCTGCCCGCCGCGGTCGCATCGGTCGCGGTGACGGTGAAAGCGAAGCTGCCTCCCGCGCTCGGCGTGCCGGACAGCGCGCCAGCGGCGGCGAGCGTCAGCCCCGCGGGCAGCGCACCTGCTGTAATCGCGAACTCGTACGGCGCTGCGCCTCCGGCGGCGCTGATGGTCTGGCTGTAAGCGACACCGACGGTTGCGGACGGCGATGTCGGCGGCGCCAGCGTGATCGTCGGCGCCGCGATCACCAGCGTGTAGGTCCGGGATCCGGTGAACGGTCCCGCGCCAGTCGAACTGTCCTGGGCGGTCACGGTCACCGTGAAGCTGCCCGCCTGGGTCGGCGTCCCCGACACCACGCCGCCTGCCGACAGCGTCAGCCCGGTCGGCAAACCGGTCGCCGAGAAGGCGTACGGGGCTGCACCGCCGGACGCGGCCAGGATCTGGTTATAGGCCGCCCCCGCCTGCCCCGCCGGCAAAGTCGCCGGGGTGATCGCGATCGTCGGAGCGCCGACCGTGATCGAAACGATCGCCGGGGTCGAGGTCCCGCCCGCGCCGGTCGCGGTGTAGGTATAGCTGTCGGGTCCGACATACCCTGCGGTCGGCTGGTAGACCGCGCTTTGGTAATTGCCCGGCGCGCCGGGCGCCAGCGTCCCATGCGCCGGACCGGTGACGAGATTGACGACGGTATAGCTGCCGGTGATCGAGCTCGAAAGATCGACCGTCACCGGCTGGTTGTACGCGGTCGAGACGCTGCGCGCCGCCGCCGTCGGCGTCGCGACATAGGTGAAACCACCCGCGAGCGCGCCGGTGCCGCCCCCGGTCGTGACCGCCACAGCGACGGCACCCGCCGCATTCCCCGGTGCCGCGGGGGTCGTCGCGGTGATCTGCGTCGCGCTGGTAATCGTGACACCGGTCGCAGGTACGCCGCCGACCGTCACTGCGGTCGCGCCGGTAAAGTTCGTGCCGGTGATCGTGATCGCGGTACCGCCGGCGATCGGTCCCGAGGACGGCGCGACGGACGAGACCGTTGGTGCGACCACATAGGTATAGCCGTTGGCCAGGCTCGCGCTGCCGCTCGGCGTCGTCACCCCGACCGGCACTGCCCCCGCGCTACCCGCCGGGGCGACCGCGGTGATCTGGGTCGCGCTGTTGACGGTAAAGCCGGTGGCGGGAGTCGCGCCGAACGTCACGGCTGTGGCGCCGGTGAAGTTGGTGCCGGTTATCACGACGCTGGCATTGCCTGACGCCGGCCCCGACGCCGGCGTCACCGCGCTGACCGTCGGTGGATTGGCATAGGTGAAGGCGGCAGCGAGCGTCCCCGTGCCGCCGGTATTGACCACGCTGACGCCGACCGTCCCGGTGCCCGCCGGCGAGACCGCCGTGATCTGGGTCGCGCTGTTGATGGTCACGGCGGTCGCCGCAGTCGTCCCGAACAGCACCGTGCTGCCGGCGATGAAACCCGTTCCGGTGAGGGTGACGGTGGTCTGCCCGGTCGCCGGGCCCGTCGAGGGCGCGACCGCGGTCACCGTCGGCGCCGCGATATAGGTGTAGCTGGTGGCGCTGGTCGCCGATTGAGCTTGCGCCGTCGAGACGATCACCGTGACGCTGCCCGCCGCATGCGCCGGCGCGGTGACGGTGATCGATGTCGAGGATTGCGCGGTGATCGCGCCCGCGGTCCCGCCGAAGGTCACCGTGTTACCCGCGGTGCTGAACCCGGTGCCGGCTATCGTCACTGCGCTGCCGGTCGTCGGGCCGCTGGTGGGAGAGAGGCCGGTGATCGTCAGGGCGGAAAGGACGTCGAACCGCAGGTTGACGACTCCGGTCGGCGCAGTGGCGGTCGCCGGCGTGCCGACATACAATTGGAAGGTCCCGGTGCTGCCGGCCGGAACCGCAGCGCTGGTGCTGGCGGTCAGCACGCCGTGGCTGGTGCTGAAGCGCTGGGTTCCTCCCGAGCCGGAGGGCGCGGTGTAGCTGTAGAAGGCACCGGCCGTACCGGAATACTCGAGGACCCCGCCATCGTCATAGGTGATGGTGTAGGCGCCGGAGATGACGGCAATGGAACTGTCGGAATCGCGGGTGATGCGCATCCGGGTGTTGTCGGTATTCGACGTGATCAGGGCGCCGCCGCAGGCCGCCGCCGGACTGTCGACATCGCCCTCTGCCAGGCCGGCAACGCGCTTGGTGACGCCGACATCGACTCGCAGTGTGTTGAGCGTCCCCGACCCCGGACCACCAGCGCCGTACACCAGCGTACAGGATTGCGCCTGCGCCGCCGAAGCGCCCGCGAGCGCGAGCCATGCCAAGACCAGAACCGTCACGATCCGGCGAACCGCAACCATCACTGTCCGTGTTGCATTGCCCTGCGGCTCTTCGGCCGACGCCCCGCTGCCCGACACCCTCTGGTCCCCCTATGTCGCGCCTGCCCCCGCATTTTTCACGACGCCGCATCAATAGCTGTCGCGCAGCAACTAATCCACCTCATCGATCGATAATCGATCATTTTTGATGACTAAACGTACAATAGCAGCGGGGTAGCCGTATCATTCCCAATACTAGCAATCGAGTATCACGGATTCTATCGGATTTCCGACTCTGTTTACACTTGTGAGTCGGATCGACGTAGGCCATCGTTAGATTATCGTCGAAGGCATTATACTGATCCGAGGCCGGTAATAAGAGCGTACACCTGAATCAAAGGGAGGGTCGGCATGTCGGATTTCTACATGGGTCAGGTCATGATGACGGGCTTTGCATTCGCGCAGAGAGGTTTTGCGCAGTGCAACGGTGCGATCGTCGCGGTCTCCCAGAACTCCGCACTCTTCTCGCTTCTCGGGACGGTTTACGGCGGCGACGGCGTCGTGACGTTCGCGCTGCCCGATCTTCGCGGGCGCACGCCGATCGGTGGCGGGTTCGTCTCGGAAGGCGGCGACTGGCAACCGCCGGCGGCGCCGCTGGGGGTGATCGGCGGCACCGAGGCGGTGACGCTGATGCCGCCCCACAACGGCGCGCACACCCACGGTTTTGCGGGGACGGAGGCGGCATCGGGCAGCACGTTCCTCGAAAGCAACGAGCTGCTCGGCCAGGTCACCAATGGCGCGACGTTGTACGGCGCCCCCACGCATCTCGTCCCGCTCGGCGGCGGTCCATCGACGAGCGCGGGAAACGGTGCGCAGCACCCCAACATGCAACCATTCTCGGTGATCAGCTTCAACATCGCGATGTCCGGGATCTATCCCACGCGCAGCTAGCCGAGCGCGGCGTGGTGCGGCGATGTCGGGTGCCGACGATACCGAATTCCGGCGACGCGCCGGCAGGAAGGAATGGACGATGAGCGAGTGCTATGTGGGCGAAATCCGGATCATCCCCTATGCGCGCGGCGCACCGTTGGGGTGGCAGCTCTGCGATGGCTCGCTGCTGTCGACGAGCGACTACGAAGTGTTGTTCAACTTGATCGGCACCACCTATGGCGGCGATGGCCAGGCGACGTTCGCCGTTCCCGACCTGCGCGGGCGCGTGCCGATCCATCAGGGCACCGGAGGCGGCATGAGCCCCAGGCCTATCGGGCAGGTCAGCGGCGACGAATCGATTACGCTCACCGTCCAGCAAATGTCCCCGCACGTGCATTTCATGCTGGCGTCGACCGACGTCGGCACCTCGATCACGCCGACGAACTTCGTGCTGGCCGCGGTGCCGGCGAGTGTGGGCGAGCAATTCTATACGCCATCGATCGCCGGCGCGACGGCCACGCCATTCCCCGCATCGGCGGTTCGACCCGCAGGCGGCAACCAGCCGCATGACAACACGGCGCCCACACTGACGCTGCAATATTGCATCGCGACCTTAGGGATTTATCCGACCCCGCCCTGATCCGACGCCCCTCTGATCCGAACCGGCCCTGATCCGAACCGACCCCGACATGCCGCGTACCGATCGCGCGTCGTCCGCCATCCCATCGAGGACATGACCATGACCGAACCGTATATCGGCGAAATCCAGGTTTTCGGGTTTTCCTTCGCTCCGCTGAACTGGGCGTTCGCGGCGGGGCAGATGATGCCGCTCCGGCAGTACACCGGGTTGTTCTCGCTATACGGGATCAATTTCGGCGGCGACGGGGTGAACAATTTTGGCCTGCCGAACCTTGCAGGACGCCAGAACTGCGGCGCGGGCCAGGGTCCGGGGACGCAAAAGCGAACGATAGGCGAAACCTTCGGCAGCTATGGCATTGCGCTGACCAGCGACGAGATGCCGATGCACAATCACGCCTTTTCCGATTATGTCCCGGCCGGCACCCAAACTGCCGTGCCGACCGCGTCGTCCGCGATCGGCTACGCCGCCAATGACGGATTTGCCGCGTTCGCGACGCCGAGCAGCACCGTGGCGCTGAATTCGAACGCGATCGGCACGGCGGGGAATGGCGCCGCGCACCCGAATACCCAGCCCTTTCTGGGACTCAACTATTCGGTCGCGCTCACCGGCGTCTTTCCGCAATTCGGCTGAACGCCGGCCGTCGTCCGTGACGCCCACGCCGCCTGACGCGCGACTGCACACAAGGGGTCCCGGCGCGTCGCTGCACGTGAAGGGGCCCGCGCTGCGTCCCGCAGCGCTTGGGATTGCGCTGCGTCCGGCGAACGATGCGGATGCCGCGTTTCTGCAGCGCCTGTACGGTGAAACGCGATCCGACGAACTCGCCTTCACGCCGTGGACCGATGCCGCCAAGGCGGCGTTCCTGGCCAGCCAGTTCGCGCTCCAGCACCGTCATTTCACCACGGCCGGCGTCACCACCGATTTCTGGATCGTCGAAATTGGCGGCGAGGCCGCGGGGCGATTGTATGTGCGACGCGGTGCTTCGCTCTGGCGGCTGGTCGAGATCAGCCTGCGATCCGCAGCACAGGGGCGCGGCGCGGGTTCGACGCTGATCGACTGGCTACAAGGATGCGCCCGCGACGACGGCGCCAGCGGCATCGATCTCCATGTCCTGGTCACCAACCCGCGCGCCGCTTCGCTCTATGCGCGGCACGGCTTCGTTCCAGTTGCCGGAGATGGCCACGACACTCCGGACACGCACCGGCGCATGATCTGGCGGATCAGTTGAACACCGCCTGATACAGTACGCCTCCCCGATCGCGGCCGATCGGTACCAGGAAAATCCCGTGTCGCCCGAGTGTAGCGTTCGCCAGCGGATAGATTTTCTGCGGCAGGACCACCGGCGATGTCGCGCGAAATACCAACGAAAAGGGTTGTCGCATGCCACCCGCGCGATGGGATAGTGGTTTTGCCTCGACCAGCGCGAGCGCCATAGACGCGGCCCCGAGATCGAGCGAGAACTCCTCGCCGACGGCTCCGGCAAAGCTTTGCAGCGACAGCATCACGTTCAAGCAGCATCACTCCCGCAACGAGACCGTAGTTCCCAAGCCTGCCTGGGAAGTGTTTGCCGACGAGGCTATACGATCGGGATGATGCAAGCAATTGAACCATCGCGCGCCGATACGCGGCGGCCATCTGGCGTAGTCGCAACGCCGGTTGCGACGGGCACGAACACCCGCCGCGCCGGGCTGCCCACCTACATCTTGAAGCGCGCGCCGGCCAGGAAGGTGCGGCCGAAGTGATTGTTCTCGTAGTTCCGGTTGGCGTCGAGATCGGTGTAGCGATCGCGATATTCGTCGGTCAGGTTGGTCCCTTCCAGCGAAACCTCCAGGCCCGGCGTCAGCTTGTAGCGCACCGACGCATCGACGTTGATCGTCGAGTTATACCCTTCGAAGACGTTCCCGGTCGCGCTGTTCTGATCGACATAGGGCCCGCGATAGCTGATCGAACTGCGGGCCGAGAACTTGGTATCCTCGTAATAGAGCGTGCCGTTATACTGACGCTTCGAGAGGCCGAACAGCGTGCCCGTCCGCGACACCGACACGTTCGGTCCGAACGTGCACGCCGCCGCAGCCGTGGCACCGGCAACGCACGGATTCACGGTTGGTCCCTGCACCGTATAGGTCGCGGTGGAGCCAATGAACGTCGCGTTGGCGATCGCACCGAAATTCTTGAGGAAGCCGGGCAGGAACCGGAACGTCGACTGCAGCGCAATCTCGACGCCCTTCAGCGACGCGCCCGACCCGTTGACGGGCGACGTGATCGTGTACAGCAGGTCGGCATTCTGCGGCAGCGCGGCCGGGCTCGAAGGCGGGATCACCGAGCGCGGCAACCCGGTCGATTCGAACGACCCGCTGACCGACTGCGACACCGGGAAGCTCTCGACCTTCTTCTTGAACGCTGCGACCGAGAAGATCGACTGCGGTGCGAAATACCACTCCGCCGCCAGGTCGAATGCCGTCGCGCGGAACGGATCGAGCTGCGGATTGCCGAAGGTGACGCGGTAGTTGAAGCCGTCGACGGAACCACCCGGCGTCAGGTTGCCCAGGGTCGGGCGGGTCAGCACCTTCGAGATCGCGCCGCGGAGGATGACCTTGCTGGTCGGAAACAGCGCGACGTTGATTGCGGGCAAGAAGTCGTCGTAGCTGCGCGCGATCGTCACCGCGAGACCGTTGTTGAGCCCGGTCGAGCTCTGCGCGGTGTGAACATAGCGGACGCCGGCGTTGGCGGCATAGTCGAGGCCGAGGACCGAACCCTTCACGTCGACTTCGCCGTAACCGCCGGTGACTTCTTCGCTGACACTGCGGATGTTGCCGGCATCGACGACCTTGGGGCGGTTGTACAGCCCGGTGAACGCGGCAGCCGCATCGATGTTGGGGATCAGGAAGGTGTTGGTGTTGCCGCTCGGCTGACCGGCGTCGCCGACCGTGAAGGTCTCGCCGAGATTGCCAGCCGGATACCCATAGACCGCGGTCGGCCCGAACAGCGACGCGGCGGAACAGGTGACCGTGCCGAGCACGACGTCGCGACCTGCCGCCGGGCAGACGACGGCATCGCGGGTGTAAGCCTGGGTATCGAACGTGAACTTCCGATAGAGCGCGCCGAGCTTCAGCTTGTAGCCCTCGGCGACGTCATATTCGGTGCGCAGCTGTGCGGTGCGGAACTTGTTGACGGTTTCCGACGGGCGATCGCGGATTTCGGCGAGCTGGAAATTGGCCGGATCGGTGACGCTGGTCCCGAAGGTCAGCAGCGGGCTGCGCGAGTCGGTATAATCGTAGCTGTAGCCGGACGCACTGCGGTTATCGAACACGAAGGTGGTTTCGACCGGGATGCTTGCGGTCGATTTGGAGAACCCGCCCATCAGCGTGAAGCGCAGGCGGTCGGTGACGTCCTGGTCCCAGCTGCCGCCGAGCTGATAGAATTCGGTCTTCGACTTGCGCAGATAATGCTCGGTGCGGACATAGGCGTCGTTCAGCGTCGCCGCGATCAGGTTGTTGTTGTTGTCGTACTGGACGTTGCTGAGGTCGATCGAGCGTTCGTTGGAGCGCAGCAGGACCTCGCCCCATTTCTCCTCGCGGGTTTCCTTGAACCGCGAATACAGGCCGTCGATCGACACCTTGGTCGCATCGCTCGGCGACCATTGCACGCTGCCAGTGATGCCGAGCCGCTCGCGACCGTGAAAGATTTCGCCGTAACGCGGGATGCGCGGGTGGAAGGCGAGCGCCGCCTTGTCGCACGCCGCGCTCGGCCGGTAGAAGCCGCCGGCGTTGTTGACCGGCGTCGCACCGGCGTTGGAATTGTAGAAGCACGGCGTGCCGTTCACCGAATCGAATCGCGCCTGCGCCCAGCGCGTGGTGTTGTTGCCGAGTTCGAGATTTTCGGTCTTCGAATAGGCCGCGGACACCGAAGCGCCGAACGTGCCATCCGGTGACTTGTACGACAGCAGCCCGGCGAGCCGCGGTCGCGTGTTCTTGCTGAGGTCGTTGTAGCTCGCCTGGACAGACGCGACCGCGGTGAAGCCGGCCTTGCCGCCCAGTGGGTTGCCCGTGTTCAGATCGACCACCGCGCCCAGCGAGCCTTCGTCGAGCGAGGCCTCGGCGGTCTTGTGGACGACGATCGAGTTGAACAGCTCGGAGGCGAACACGTTGAAATCGAACGCGCGGTCGCGGTTGGCGCTGGCGCCGTCGGTCGACGTTGCCACAGTTTCCATGCCGTTGACGCGGACGCGGGTGAACTGCGCGCCCAGACCACGCACGGTGATCGCGCGGCCTTCGCCGGCGTCGCGCTGGATCGAGATGCCGGGGATGCGCTGCAGCGATTCGGCGAGATTCTGGTCGGGGAATTTCGCGATGTCCTCGGCGACGATCGCATCGACCGCGGCCACCGACTGGCGCTTCACGTTGAGCGCGGCGTCGAGCGAACGGCGGAAACCGGTGACGATGATCTCGGCATCGGCGGCGGGTGCCGGCGCGGCATCGGCGGCCTGCGGCGCGGTGGTCGCCGCCGGATCCGCGGCCTGTTCAGGCGCGATCGCGGTCTGCGCTGGCGAAGGATCGGTCTGTGCGGGTGTACCCGGGGTCACCGCCTGCGGAATCGCCGCCGCCTGCGCGAACGCGCTCGCGGGGAGTAGAAGCGACAGCGCCAGGGCCGTGCCCGATACGCCGGAAAGGCGGGAAACCCGCCGCGAGGCCGTTGCAAAGTCCGTCATCTATCCACTCCCCTTCGGCCGAAACCGTTTTGCCCTGCGTGCTACGGACGAACCGGCGCGGTGTGCGGAAGGGGACAGCGTGGTCGCATGTCCTGCAGTTCATCCCCTCCTGGGCTGCCGGGTTTCCCGGTCGTGCCCACCGATTCCTACCGAAGCAGGTAACCGGTGTCAGCCATGCTGCGGGATCGCGTGAGTGTCAATATCCCGTCGTCGCGAGCGGGCGCAGAACTCTCCGCTTTAGAGCTGCGTCAGGTGCCGGGTTGAATGTACGGGACGCGCGCGAACAGCTCGCGCTGCCAGCTCCGCGGATCATTCTCGACGTGGCTGCGCGTGTCGAAGAGCATCGTCGCGCGGGTGCGCGTGTCGTAATGCGGCCAACGCGGCAGGCCGGCATGGTTCGGATCGCCGGTAGCAGCGAACGCGACGAAGCTGTCCTGCATCGCCTTCGACGCGCTGCGTGCATCGGCCGCCGTCCCGGTCTGCGATCCCGCCGCGCCCAGCGTGCCGAACACCAGCGGGATGTCCATCGTATGGAACGCGCCGCGCCGCGGGTCGGTGCGCGATGCGAAATCGACCTGATAGACCCAGGTCGGCGCGTTCGCGGCGGCACGCGCTTCGGCCTCGATCACCTGCCCGCGCCAGCTGCGCCCGGCGGTGGTCGCGTCGTAGAACACATCGGTCGGCGTCCAGTCCGGATAGCGCGCGCGATATTGCGCGACGACCCATTCGGGGAGGATGTCGATCTTCAGCTCGGGCGCCATCCGCTCGACGAGGTTGCTCCAGTCGAGCCCCTTCACCTTGGGCGTGTCGGGCCCCAGGAACCCGCCGGTCTCGCGGTGGGTGTTGCCGAGCATCATCGGGATGTGGCGCGATTGCGGGTTGGCGTCGGGCCAGAACGGGTGCCGCGTCAGCCATTTCATGTCGAGCACCGGCCCGAAATACATCCCGCCACCGAGGATCGGATCGGTCGTCGACAGACCCTCGACCAGCCGTTCGACCGGCATCGCGAGCAGCTTCGCCAGATCGTTTTCCCTCACGCCCAGCTTGGCGAGATAGCCGCGCGCACGCGTGGTCGCGTTGAGCGGGCCCGACGCGGTGACCTGCTGTCCGCTCATCGTCGCGGCGCGCTGGAACAGGCCGGCGGCGGCGGGCATCCCCATCATCGTCGCAATCTTGGCGCCACCGCCGGACTGGCCGAACACCATCACGCGGTCGGGGTCGCCACCGAACGCGGCGATGTTGTCGCGGACCCATTTGAGCGCGAGGATCAGGTCGAGCTGTCCGGCATTGCCGCTGTCGGGAAACGCCGACGACAACCGCGCCAGATAGAGATAGCCGAGCGCGTTGAGCCGGTGGTTGACGGTGACGACGACGCAATCTCCGCGCGCCGCCAGCGCCTGCCCGTCGTTGAGCGGATCGGTGACGCTGCCGTTCGAATAAGCGCCGCCATGGATGTAGAGCAGCACCGGCTTCTTCGCGCGCGCGTCCGCGTGCGCAGTCCAGATGTTGAGAAACAGGCAATCCTCGGACTGCGGGGCATAGGCGCCACCCTGCGGCGCGACCGGGCCGAACGCGGTGGCCCGGACGACGCCGGTCGCGCGCGGTTCGGAGACCGGCGCCTTGAACCGCTGCGCGCGGCCGTAGCGGATGCCGAGGAAGCGCGTGACGCCGCCTTCGGTGATACCCGCGAACCCGCCCGCCTTCGTTTGCACGGGCGCGGCGGACGCGCGCGCGGCGATCAGTGCCGCGCCGACGCCGCCAAGCGTCGCGCGCCGGGTCCAGCCGTCAGCGGCGGACATCCAGCCCGCCGGCGAGATACGCGTCGATATCGCCCTGCCTGAACAACGAGGCGTCACCGGGCAGCGAATGCTTCAGCGCGGCAAGCGCGAGCCCGGTCCGCGCGGCCCCCGCGCTGTCCTCGCCCGAGCGCAGGCCGTGCAGCACGCCGCTTGCGAACGCATCGCCGCCGCCGATCCGGTCGACGATCCCCGCCAGGACGACCTCGTCGGTCTGCGCATGGCCGTCGCGCGTATCGATCCGCGCCGACAGCCGGTGCAGGTCGACATGCTCGACATGCCGCGCGGTCGAGGCGATCGTCTGGAGCTTCGGGAATGCCGCGAACGCCGCCTCCGCCGCCTCGCGCCGCCGGTCCTCGGCACCGCTCGGGAAATCGCGGCCGAGCAGCAGCGCGATGTCGCGGTGGTTGCCGAACATCAGATCGGCATGCTCGACCAGTTCGGTCAGGATCGCGCGCGGATTGGCGTCCCAGCGCTCCCACAACTTGCCACGCCAGTTACCGTCGAACGACACCGCGATCCCGCGTTCGGTCGCGGCACGCACCGCAGCGAGCGCGCTCCCTGCGGGCACCGGACCCAGCGCGGGCGTGATCCCCGACAGATGCAGCCGGTCGACGCCGTCCAGCAGCGTGTCCCAGTCCCAGGCGCTGGTCGGTGCCTGCGCGAACGACGACCAGGCGCGGTCGTAGATCACTTCGGTGGCGCGCATGCCGGCACCCGAGGTGACGAAATAGAGCCCCATCCGCTCGCCGCCGAGCGTGATGCCGGTGGTGTCGACGCCGTGACCACGCAGCGTCGTGATGGCCGAACGACCAAGGTCATTGTCGGGCACCATGCTCGCAAAGCCGACATCGTGGCCGAGCTTGGCGAGCTGCGTCGCGACGTTGGCCTCGGCGCCCGCCACCCAGACGTCGAGCTTTGGCGTCTGCAGCAGCAGCTCGCGCCCCGGCGGCGACAGCCGGAGCATGATCTCTCCGAAGGCGAGCAGGCGCTTGGCGGTCTGGCCCATCAGCGCGCCAGCCAGCCGCCGTCGACGGCGAGGATATGGCCCTGGACGTAGTTCGCTGCCGCCGACGACAGGAACACCGCCGCGCCGCCGAGGTCGCTCGCGTCGCCCCATTTGCCCGCGGGGATGCGGTCGAGGATCGACTTGTTGCGGCTCTCGTCCGCCTGCAGCGCCGCGGTGTTGTTGGTGGCGATATAGCCGGGCGCGATCGCGTTGACGTTGATGCCCTTGGTCGCCCATTCGTTGGCGAGCAGCTTGGTCAGCCCGCCGATGCCCGATTTGGACGCGGTATAGCTCGGCACGCGGATGCCGCCCTGGAAGGTCAGCATCGACGCGATGTTGACGATCTTGCCGCCGCCATTGGCGATCATGTGGCGCCCTGCGGCCTGGCACAGGAAGAACACCGACTTGAGGTTGGTGTCGATTACCGCGTCCCAGTCCGCCTCGCTGAAGTCGACCGCGTCGGCGCGGCGGATGATGCCGGCGTTGTTGATCAGGATGTCGAGGCCGCCGAGCTTCGCGACGGTTTCGTCGACGACGCGCTGGACCGGTTCGATCGTCGACAGGTCGGCCGAGACGATCTCCGCCTTGCGGCCGAGCGCGCGGATCTTCGCGACGGTATCCTCGGCGGGGGTGCGGCCGACACAGGCGACGTCGGCGCCGGCTTCGGCGAGCGCGACGGCGATCGCCTGGCCGATGCCGGTGTTCGCACCGGTGACGATGGCGACCTTGCCGGTCAGATCGAAGGGATTGGTCATTGGATACCTCATTCCCCTCCCGCTTGCGGGAGGGGTTAGGGGAGGGCCTGTCGGGAGACGCCGCGGGAGGACAGGCCCTCCCCCAGCCCCTCCCGCAAGCGGGAGGGGGGTTTTAAGCCAGCTGGCAGATGTCGAGGACGTTCATGTCGGTATAATCCTGGTTCTCGCCAGCCATCGCCCAGATGAACGCATAGGCCTTGGTCCCCGAACCCATGTGCACCGACCAGGGCGGGCTGATCACGGCCTCCTCATTGGCGATCACGATGTGACGCAGCGCTTCGCCTTCGCCCATGTAATGGAACACGCGGTCGTTCGGGCCGTCGAGCTCGAAGTAGAAATAGATTTCCGAACGCCGCTCATGGATGTGCGGAGGCATCGTGTTCCACACCGAGCCCGGCTTCAGGACGGTCAGGCCCATGACCAGCTGTGCGCTGTCACAGATGCCGGGGATGACCATCTGGTGGATGGTGCGCTCGTTCGATTCCTCGAGGCTGCCGCGCTCGAGCGTGGTCGACTGCGCGACCGAGACGACGCGGGTGGTGAACGCCTTGTGCGCCGGGCACGACGCCAGATAGAAGCGCGCGCCGTCACCGGAGAAGGACACGTCGGTCGCGCCCATCGTGACGTACAGGCAGTCCTTGTTGCCGAGCGTGAACGTCTCGCCGTCGACGGTCACGGTGCCTTCGATGCTGCCGACGTTGACGACCGCGAGTTCGCGACGCTCGAGGAAGGGGTGACCCGCGGCCGATGCCGGCTCGGTCTGGTGCGGCAGCGCGACGCTGCCGCTGCTCACGGCGACGCCGCCGATGACCATGCGGTCGGCATGGGTGTAGTTCAGCACGCACTCACCGTCGCGGAACAGGTCCTGGATCAGATAGCGGTCGCGCAGTTCGTCGTTCGAGACGCACTCCATCATGTCGGGGTGCGTGGCGTAATAGGTGCGCTCGTACATGGTCAGCTCCGGTCGATGCGACGCGCCGCATGCGGGCGTCCGGGAATGGGGTAAGCGGTCAATTACATATAATGGGATGCTATCCCACCGTCTTTTCGTCGATCCGATAGGCACGACGGACGAGGCCGGTGGTCAGCTCATACGCCAGTTCGGCGGCTTCCCAATCGGCAATGCGGTGCTCGGCGACCAGCCGCGCGAGGAACCCGCAATCGACCCGCCGCGCGACATCGTGCCGCGCCGGGATCGACAGGAAGGCGCGGGTGTCGTCGTTGAAGCCGACGGTATTGTAGAACCCGGCGGTCTCGGTGGTCTGCTCGCGGAACCGGCGCATCCCCTCCGGACTGTCGTGGAACCACCAGGACGGCCCCAGCTTCAGGCACGGATAATGGCCCGCCAACGGCGCGAGCTCGCGGGCGTACGTGCTTTCGTCGAGCGTGAAGAGGATGATCGACAGCGTGGTGCTGGTCCCGAACCGGTCGAGCAGCGGCTGCAGCGCATGGACATAATCGGTGCGCGTCGGGATGTCGGCACCCTTGTCGCGGCCGTGGCTCGCGAACAGCCCGGCATTGTGGTTGCGCGACGAACCCGGGTGGATCTGCATCACCATGCCATCGTCGGCCGACATCGCCGCCATCTCGGTCAGCATCTGCGCGCGGAACAGCTCGGCATCGGCCGGGGTCCAGTCGCCGCGCGTCACCTTGGCGAACAGCGCCTCGGCCTCGACCGCGGACAGGTTCGCGGTCGCTGCGGTCGGATGGCCGTGGTCGGTTGCGGTGGCGCCGGCGGCGCGGAATGCGGCACGACGCTTGCGATGCGCGGCGAGATAGCCGGTCCAGCTATAGACGTCCTCGCCGGTCAGCTCGGCGAAGCGCGCCATCGCCGGCGTGAACGCCTCATGCTCGACGTCGATCACGCCGTCGGGACGATAGGTGGTGACGACCCTGCCCTGCCATCCCGATTCGCGGATCCGCGCATGCGCGGCGAGATCGTCGTGCGCGCCCTCGGTGGTGGCGAGGAAATCGATCTTGAACCGCTCGAACAGCGCGCGGGGGCGAAACTCAGGCGTCGCGAGCTTCTCGGTGATGGTGTCGAAATACAGGTCGGCGGTGGCGTCTTCCAGCGCGACGTCGAAGCCGAACACGTCCGAAAACACATGGTCGAGCCACAGCCGCGACGGCGTACCGCGGAACAGCGTATAGTTCTGCGCGAACAATTTCCACGCCGCACGCGGATCGGTCGCGGGCACGCCGCTCAACCGCGGGATCGCGAGATCGTCGAGCGCGATGCCCTGGCTGTAGAGCATGCGGTAGAGATAATGGTCGGGCGCGAGCAGCAGGCTGGTCGCGTCGGTCCAGGCGGCATTGTCGGCGAACCACACCGGGTCGACATGGCCGTGCGGGCTGACGATCGGCTGGGCGGCGATCTCCGCATACAGCGCGCGGGCGATGTCGCGCGTGGTGGGATCAGCCGGGAACAGTCGGTCCGGATGGAGTTCCAGTGGCCGTGCCATCATTCGTCCTCTCGTGCCGGGCGCGTCGCCCGTGCGGTAACGGTGCCGCTGGTAAGCGGTGTCAGGATTGCGCGCAAGGCAGGATCAATCCGGCGGCGGCGCGACCGACGCACGGCGGATCAGCGTCGACAGGAACAGCGACGGCTCCTCGACCTCGGCCGCCATGCCGTCCTCGCCGGCGATCAGTTTCAACGCCGCCGATCGCGCCATCGACGTCATCGGCCAGCGCACCGTGGTCAGCGGCGGCCAGACATGCGCGGCGATCGGCGTGTCGTCGAAACCGATGATCGACAGGTCGCGCGGGATATCTAGCCCGCGTTGCCGCGCCGCGTGGATCACCCCGGCTGCCATCTCGTCATTGGACGAGAAGATCGCGGTCGGTCGCGGCGTCAGGTCGAGCAGCCGCTCGGCCGCGACCAGTCCGGAATCAAAGGTATAGTTGCCATCCGCGATCATGCTGCGCGGCAAGGCGATGCCCGCGTTCGCCAGCGCGTCCTCGAACCCCAGCCGGCGTTCGCGCGCCGATCGAAAGCCGTGCGGCCCACCGACCAGCCCGATCCGTTTGTGCCCCAGCGAAATGAGATACTCGGTTGCCGCACAGACCGCCTCACGGTCGTTCGATGCGACCATGCGATCGGTGTCGTCGAGCGCGACCGAGCCCATCCGGACGTAGCGGCAGCCGATCGAGTCGCAAAGCGCCGCGACCGAGTCGTTCTCGCTGATCGGCGGCATCAGCAGCACCCCGAACAGCCGCTGGCGTTCGAGGAAATGCCGCAGGTCCTGCAGCATCGTCGCCGACCCGCGATCGAGCGGCCGCACCACCATCTCGAACTCGCTGCCGCGCAACGCCTCGAGCATGCCCTGCTGCACGTTCATCACGGTCTGCGCATTGGGGTTGTCGTGGACCAGCCCGATCAGGAAATTGCGCCTGAGCGCCAGCCCGCGCGCCTGCGGATTGGGGATGTAGCCGATCTCGCCGATGACATCCTCGACGCGCTTGCGGGTGTCGCCATTCAGCAGCGGCGACCGGTTGATGACGCGGCTGACCGTCTTCTTCGATACCCCCGCCAGGCGGGCGACATCGTTGATCGTGGGTTGGCCGGTCTTCTGCATGACGCTAAGGCATAGCGGTGTCGCACGCGAACGAACAGCCTTGCACCGGGGCAGCCGCGCGCGCATGATCTGACACCGGTTCCCAATATATAAGAGGATGCGATGGCGAGGGCCCTGAGAGTCGATCCGGGCGACAGCGTCGCGACGCTGCTGGACGACGTCCATAGCGGCGACCGCGTCGAGGTCGGCGGGTCCGTCGTCACCGCATCGTCCGACATCCAGCGCGGACACAAGATGGCGCTGGGTCCGATCCCCGCCTTCGCGCCGGTGCTGAAATATGGATTTCCGATCGGCCAGGCGACCATGGCCATCGCGGCGGGCGAGCACGTCCATGCGCACAACCTGAAGACCGGGCTTGCCGGGACACTGGCGTATCGGTTCGATCCAGTGCCGACGGTCTTGCCGGCCGCCGCGTCGACGGCGACGTTCGAGGGCTATGTCCGCGCCGATGGCCGCGTCGGCACGCGCAACGAGATCTGGATCCTGTCGACGGTCGGCTGCGTCGCACGCACCGCAGAGCGGATCGCGACCAGGGCCGCGGCGCTGGTCGGCGACACCGTCGACGGCGTCCACGCCTTCACGCATCCGCATGGCTGTTCGCAGCTCGGCCAGGATCTGGGCGGCACCCGCAGCATCATGGCGAGCCTCGCTTGCCACCCCAATGCCGGCGGCGTCCTGATCGTCGGGCTCGGCTGCGAGGAGAACCAGATCAAGGCGCTGATGGCGACGATCCCGCCCGAGCGCCACGCGATGATCCGGACGCTGACGACGCAGCTGAGCGGCGACGAGGTCGAGGAAGGCTGCGCGCTGGTCGCCGAGCTTGCCGCACTGGCGGCGACGCCGCGGACGACCGTGGGGCTCGACCGGCTGGTGCTGGGCGTCAAGTGCGGCGGGTCGGACGGGCTGTCGGGGCTGACCGCGAACCCGCTGGTCGGGCGGATGAGCGACCGCGTCACCGCAGCGGGCGGACGCGCGGTGTTCACCGAGATTCCGGAAGTGTTCGGTGCCGAACAGCTGCTGATGAACCGCGCCGCCGATGCCGGGATCTTCGACCGCATCGTCCACGTCGTGAACGACTTCAAGCAGTACTTCATCGATCACGGCGAGCCGGTGTCGGAGAACCCCTCCCCCGGCAACGTCGCGGGCGGGATCACGACGTTGGAGGAAAAGTCGCTGGGCGCGGTGCAGAAGGCCGGGCGCGCGACCGTCGCCGACGTCATCGCGTATGGCGACCGCGTCTCGCATGACGGGCTGACGATGCTGGAGGCGCCGGGCAACGACGCGGTGTCGTCGACTGCGCTAGCGGCGGCGGGCGCGACCGCGATCCTGTTCACGACCGGGCGTGGCACGCCGCTCGGCTTCCCGGTGCCGACGATCAAGATCGCATCGAACAGCGACCTCGCGGCTCGGAAACCCGGCTGGATCGACTTCGACGCCGGCGCGGTGCTGGTCGACGGATTCCCGGCCGCCGAAGAGGCGCTGCTGGCGCGCATCATGGCGGTCGCATCGGGGGCGGAGACCGCCGCCGAACGCAATGGCGAACGCGAAATCGCAATCTGGAAACGAGGCGTTACACTTTGACCGCACCCCGACTGACGATGGCGACGCTGGGTCGCGTGACCGTGCCGAGCCCGCTTGGGCGTACCGAACCCCATGTCGGGATCGTGCATTTCGGCCCCGGCGCGTTCCACCGCGCGCACCAGGCCGCCTATATCGACCAGGTCCTCGCGGACGATCCGCGCTGGGGGATCGCCGCGGTGTCGATGCGCTCGCGCGGCACGGTCGAAGCGCTGGCCGCCCAGGACGGACTCTACACGCTGGCGATCCGCGACACCGAATCGTCGATGCGCGTGATCGGCGCGCACCGCGAGTTCCTGGGACCAGAGGATGCCGCACGCATCCATGCGCTGCTCGCGGATCCCTCGGTCGAACTCGTGACGTCGACCGTGACAGAGAAGGGCTATTGCCTGGCTGGCGACGGCACGCTCGACATGAACCATGCCGACATCGTCCATGATCTCGCCGGCACGGACACGCCGCGCAGCCTGATCGGCTGGCTCGTCGCTGGGCTCGGTGCCCGCAAGGCGGCGGCCATCGCGCCGTTCGTGCCGATGCCGTGCGACAATCTCGCCAGCAACGGCGCAAAGCTGCACGCGGCGCTCGTCGCATTCGCGCGCCAGCGCGACGCGGACCTCGCCGACTGGATCGCGGGCGAGGTCCGCGTTCCCTCGACGATGGTCGATTCGATCACGCCCGCCAGCGACGCGGCGCTCTATGACGATGTGGAAGCCACAATCGGGCTCCGCGACGAAGCCGCGGTGCAACGCGAATCCTTCGCGCAGTGGGTGATCGAAGACATCGGCCAACCGCTCGGCCCCGACCTGGCCGGAGCGGGCGCGACGATCACCGACGATGTCGGCGGATACGAAAAGGCCAAGCTGCGGATCCTCAACGGCGCGCATTCGACGCTCGCCTATGCCGGGCTGCTACGCGGCGCGACCAGCGTCGCCGACGCGATGCGCGACGACGCGCTGGCCGGCTTCGTCGATGCGATGATCGTCCGCGACATCGTGCCGATGCTGCCGGTCGTGCGCGGGCTCGACATCGATGCGTATCGCGCCGCGGTGCTGCAGCGGTTCCGCAACCCGGTGATCGTCCACCGGCTCGACCAGATCGCGCAGGATGGGTCGCAGAAGCTCCCCTATCGCCTGGGCGACACGCTGGTCGCCAACCGCCAGGCAGGCAGGATGCCGGCCAACGTCGTCGCGGCGATCGGCTGCTGGGTGGCGTTCCTGATCCGCCAGGCGCGCGCCGGCACCGCGATCGTCGATCCCGCCGGCGCCACGCTGGCATCGATCGCGGCAGAGGGCAGCCCCGCCGACGTCGTCGCTGCGCTGGCCCGCCAGGGCCTCGGCATTCCCACCGCGGTCGCCGCGGATGCGGCGCTGGTCGCCGCGCTGCAGGAGGCCGCGACCGATGCGCATGCAGGAAACTGGGCCAGGTTGTTTGGCTGATCCTTGTCACTGACACCGGTTTCCATTACGCACCGGCAAAACAGAATAGAGGAGGGGTTCTTGGGCGAACGGCCGAACACGACCGACAACACGATGCGGATCGCGCGCACTTTCGTGGACGCGCGGCGCAACGGGCATGCGGTGCCGGATTATCCGGGCACGCTGCCGACCACGCTGACCGAAGCCTATGCCGTGCAGGACGATGCGCTGTCGCTGGCCGAGGGCGAGGTCGTCGGCTGGAAGGTCGGACGGATCAACCCGCCGATCGACGGCATCGACCGCCTGAGCGGCCCGATCTTCGCGGGTTCGGTACACGATCAGGCCGAACCCCCGGTCGCAATGCCGGTGTTCGCCGACGGGTTTGCCGCCGCCGAAGCCGAGTTCCTGCTCCGCATCGGCACCGCCCCCGATCCCGCCAAGACGCAGTACACGATCGCGGAGGCGCGCGACCTGATCGACGCGGTGCACGTCGGCATCGAGATCGCCAGTTCGCCCTTTCCCGGCATCAACACCAACGGCGCCACCGCGACGATCTCCGATTTCGGCAACAACAACGGACTGGTCGTCGGTGCGGAAGCCGAGGGCTGGCGCGATGGCGATATCAATGCCTGGCCGATCGAACTCTGGATCAACGACGAGCGTATCGGCGCCGCGACGTCGGCGACGATGCTCGACGGCCCGTTCGGCGCAGCGCGCTATCTGTTCGAGCACATGGCGGCACGCGGGATCGCGCTGACGCCCGGCCAGTGGATATCGAGCGGCGCCGTCACCGGCGTCCACGAGGTCGCGATCGGCGACCGCGTCGAGGCGAAATTCGACGGGCGGTTCGCCGTCACCTGCACGATCAAGGCCCGCTAGAGGCCCCAACTGGAGAGAAGACCAATGGCAACCATGGACATGCCGGAGGTCGCCGGCGCGGCCGGCCGGGTCGGGCGATACCGCTGGGTGATTTGCAGCCTGTTGTTCGCGGCGACCGCGCTCAACTATGTCGACCGGCAGATGATCGGGGTGCTAAAGCCGACCATCTCGGCCGATCTCGGCTGGGACGAAACCACCTATGCCGACGTCATCTTCTGGTTCCAGGCCGCCTATGCGATCGGCTATCTGAGCTTCGGCAAGATCGTCGACGTGCTCGGCGCGCGAATCGGCTATTCGGTGGCGTTCGTAATCTGGACGCTGGGCCACACGCTATGCGGGTTCGCCGGCAACGCGTTCCAGTTCTCCGCGGCACGCGCGCTGCTCGGGATCGGTGAGTCGGGCAACTTCCCCGCCGGCATCAAGGCGGTCTCCGAATGGTTTCCGGCGCGCGAACGCGCGCTCGCGACCGGCGTGTTCAACGCCGGCGCCAACATCGGCGCGATCATCACGCCGCTGGTGGTGCCGTTCATCGTCGTGACGATGGGCCTCGGCTGGCGCATGGCGTTCGTCATCACCGGCGCGTTCAGCCTGATCTGGCTGGTGTTCTGGATCGCGATGTACCGTCGCCCGCGCGAGAGCACCAAGGTCTCGGCCGCCGAGCTCGCCTTTATCGAGAGCGATCCCGCCGACCCCGCCGAGAAGATCGGCTGGCTCAAACTGCTCGGCTACCGCGAAACCTGGGCGTTCGCGCTCGGTAAGTTCCTGATCGACCCGATCTGGTGGCTGTTCCTGTTCTGGACACCCGACTTCCTCGCCAAGACCTATCATCTCGATCTCAAGAGCTTCGGCCCGCCGCTTGTCGCGATCTACCTGATCTCCGATATCGGCAGCGTTGCTGGCGGCTGGTCGTCGTCGAAGCTGATGCGTCGCGGCTACAGCGCCAACTTCGCGCGGAAAATCGTGATGCTGGTCTGCGCGTTCCTGGTGATGCCGATCTTCTTTGCGCAATATGTCGACAATCTGTGGCTCGCGGTCGGCATCGTCGGCTTGGCGACTGCAGCGCATCAGGCGTTCTCGGCCAATCTCTACACCATCCCGTCGGACATGTTCCCGCGCGGCGCGGTAGGGTCGGTGGTCGGGATCGGCGGCACGGTCGGTGCGATCGGCGGCATGATGATGGCGAAGTTCACCGGCTACGTGCTGCAGACGACCGGCAGCTACACGCTGATCTTCGCGGTCGCGGGCAGCACCTATCTGATCGCGATCGCGGTCGTGCACCTGTTGTCGCCGAAGCTGGCACGGGTCGAGGCACGCTAAGACAGAGCTGAAAAGACATCGCCGAACAGACGGGGATCACCCCGCGCCGGCACAAGGAGGGAATGACGTGAAGGCCAAGACGTCCCTGCTCGCGCTGGCGATCGCCAGCGCGACACCCGCCGCGGCACAGGATGGGCTCCTGTTCCGGATGTCGGCGGACAAGAGCCTGACCGCGGACGTCGCGGCGGGCGATCCGGTGCCGAATTTCCGCAGCAACGTCGATATCGTGCCCGACGGCGCGATCGGCGGGGCGGCGAAGTGGGCGGACGACGGCTATGTCTCGTGGAATGCGCCCGGGAACATCCGCGCCGAACGCGGCACGCTGTCGTTCTTCTGGCGACCGCGCCAGCCGGTCGGGGAAGCACCGTTCGTGCTGTTCCGGGTCGGCTTCGCGGATCATTCGAGCTGGGACATGGCGTTCCTGCGGATCGACTGGAACGGCCACGGGTTCGACGCCTTCGTCACCGACGCCAATTTGTCGCGCGTCCGGGTGTCGTGGCGGATCGACCAACTCCCCGCCGCCGATGCGTGGCGGCACATGGCGTTCGCCTGGGACGAGACCGCGGGCGTGCGGCTGTACGTCGACGGCCGCGAAGTGGCGCGGAAGGACCAGCCGGCCGACCTCGACAGCGGGCTCGACCAGTTCGGTCTCGCCGGCCGCGTACTGTCGCCGCATCAGGTGCAGAGCCGCTACAATTTCATGCGCGGATCCGATTTCGACGAGATTCGCGTCTATGACCATATGCTCGCTGCGACCGATGTCGCTGCGTTAGCAGACAAACGCGACCCTGCGGCTGCCGCACCGGTCGACATGGCGGCACAGCGCAAGGCATGGCTCCACCGCTATGGCTGGGACCGCGCCTCGCCCCCCGTCCTCGACGCCGCCGTAACCCGTGTGCGGAAAGTCGAGTTCGCGGATGCGAAGGACCTGAAACAGTGGATGTGGAAGGGCGTCGACGGGATCGCAGAGACCACCTGGCCGG
The DNA here is from genome assembly GCF_042466235.1 of Sphingomonas sp. R86521. Taxonomy (NCBI): domain Bacteria; kingdom Pseudomonadati; phylum Pseudomonadota; class Alphaproteobacteria; order Sphingomonadales; family Sphingomonadaceae; genus Sphingomonas; species Sphingomonas sp. R86521. The sequence continues at coordinate 3,403,730 of NZ_JAXHBY010000001.1, forward strand.
GCGTCTACAACCGCTCGCGGCTGCCGGGGCGCGACGATTATTTCGAGCTGCCCGACTGGAACACCTATGTCGAAGGCGGCAAGCGCTACGACCTGACGATCCCGCCCGGCGAGCGCGTCAACCGCGTCGAGATCCGCGGCGCGGCGTACGGCAGTCTCGACTGGAGCGACGGCGCGAAGTCCGTGTCGCTCGCGAAGCGCCCGCAGGGCGTGGTCCGCAGCGTCGACAGCATCGCGCCCCGCACCGGCGGGCGGCTGAGCTTCACCAACGTGATGCAGGAACAGCCGATCCAGGAAATCTGGGCCTACGATATCGGCGCCGGCACCGAGCCTGCCGGCAGTTTCAAGCTCTCCTATGTCGTCAACGCCGCCACCGCGACCGACCTTGCCGCGCTGGGCGACCTCAACACCTATATCGCCGGCCGGTTCGCGCCCGACGAGCGCAGCACCGTCGTCGCGATGCCGGCGTCGGGACTGAAGGCAGCAGTGGGCGCCGGCACCGGCGTAACCGGGGCCGCCGTCGCGCGCCGCGCCGACGCCGCACCGATCGTGCACGTCCTGATCCCCGCCAGCTTCGGCGACGCGCTGCCCGACCGGCCGCTGGCCCGCGCGTTCGATTATGGCTGGCAGAACGTCCATGACGGGCTCGACGGGATCGCGATCGACATCCCCGCGCTCGGCGTGAAGCCCAATGCCGCCGGGCTGATCCCGCTCAACATCCGCGTGAAGGACCCCTTGTGGCCGGGTCGCGACATGATCGACCTGTCGGTGTCGGTGCGGCCGAACGAGGCGCGGACGCTGTGGCTCGACCTGCGCGACCGCATCCTGCCTGACGCCAGCCTGTACCTGACCATCGCCAGCGCCGCGCCAGACTGCTCCGCGCAGAGTCTGGACGGCGCCAGGATCCGCCTGGTCTTTAAGCCCCGCGCCACCGCGCTGCCTGAGCATGTCGCGGACCGGTTCGCGCAGGTGAAGGACAATTGGGGCTTCCTGGTCGAGGAACACACCGCGTCGAAGCGCGCCGGCCTATATCGCCGCCTGTTCGCCGACATCTCCGACCTGCTCCGCGTCGATCCGGACAACATCGAAGCCCGCGCCTACTGGGCCGACATCAACTACCGGCCCGAGAACCTGCCGGCGTTCGTCCAGCCGGTCGCGCCTGCAGGCGTGCCGCTATGGGCGTTCCGCCAGCTCGAGGACCTGAAGCGCGTCCGCCATTTCGTGAACTGGTGGATCGACCAGCGCCAGGTCCCGTATGGCGATTTCGGCGGCGGCATCTCGGACGATGTCGACCTGACCGAGCAATGGCCCGGCCTTGCGCTGATGGGCGTCGACCCCGACAAGATCAACGCGTCGCTGCGCGCGCTGTCCGATGCGGTCTACAAGAACGGCATGATCGTGAACGGCCTCGGCTATATCACGACGGACGAGCTCCATGCCTATGAGGAGGGGCTGAATTCGAACGCCGAGCGGCTCTATCTCAACTGGGGCGAACCCCGCAGCGTCGAACGCCTGATGGATACCGCGCGGGCGCTCCAGTCCGTCATTTTGAAGAATCCCGCCGGGCACATGCACTTCGCCAGCAACTGGTACGGCGCGCGGAAAATTTACCGCGAGGGCGCGTGGGAGTGGCAGAAGCCGTATTCGTTCACCGTGCTGCACGCGCCGATCCTGGTCGGGCTGTACAACGCCAACCCCGCCGCGCGCGGGCTGGTGACCGGCGTGATCGACGGCTGGATGGCGCATGGCAAGCAGGCCGCCGACGGCAGCTGGAGCTATCCCAACGAGATCAACTGGCGCACCGATGCAACGCGCACAGGCGACGGCGGCGGCGTGTCGACGCCGTTGCAAGGCGCCTGGGCGTCGTGGCGCTTCACCGGCGACGACCGCTACCTCCGCCCGATCCAGGGCCGCGTCGCCAAGGGGCCGAACGCGATCGCCGAGTTCAACGAGAACGGCTTCGACCTGATGCCCGGTGGCGCCGAAGCGCGCGCGAAACTCGCCAAGGCGAAATCTGAAGATCCGTTCGCCCGCTACGCCGCCTGGGCCGCGACCGGCGACACCGCGCCGCTCGCCGCGCTTCACGCCGACGCGATCGCCGACAAGGCGCAGCACGAATACATGTACACCGAGGGTCATTGGTGGTCCGACCGCGTCGAGCAGCCCAACGAGATCCTGCAGCGCGAACGGCTCGGCGGGATCGCGCTGCGCCGCAACCAGACCTGGCCGGGCAACACGGTCAGCTGGCGTTTCGACGATCCCGAGGCCGCGCAGGGCGTCGCGATCCTGGTCCCCGGCGCGACCCGCGACCGGTTCCGCGTGATCGCCTACAACATGACCGCGACCGAACAGCGAGCGATGATGTCGACCTGGAACGTCACCGCCGGCAGCTGGTCGATGCGCAGGTCGACCAGTGTCGACGAGGGCAAGACGCTGGTCCCCGCCGGCGCCGCGCAGAACCTTTCCCTGGAACGCAGCGCGAGTACGGAAGTCGCCTTCGCGCCCGGCACGACGACGGTGCTGGACTTCACGCTGGTGACGCCCGGCACCCCGGTCGATACCCGCGCCGACCTCGGCGTCGGTACCGACGACGTCGTCGTGAAGGGCCGGTCGGTCACCGTCACCGTCCACAGCCTGGGCGCGCGCGACACCAAGGGCGGCACAGCGATGCTGGTCGACGCCGCCGGATCGATCGTCGCCCGCGCCACCATCCCGCCACTCGCCGCGCCGATCGACCTGCGTCCTCGCACCACGACCGTGAAGCTCGCGATCCCAGGCAGAGCACGCGCGCCACTCTCGGTCCGCGTTGCCCTGCCCGACGATGCGCCGGAGATAACGCAGGCGAACAACAGCGTGACACTGCCATGATCCGCCCGCACCGCCGGGCAGTGATAGGCGGCATCGGGGCTGCGCTCGCGTGGCCGACGCTGGCGCGCGCTGCCCCGGACTCCTTGCGAGACGCGCTAGACCGCGCGACGACGGAGAGTCCGGAGACGGCGTTGCGGACCCTCGCAGGGTTCGACGCGGCCATGTTGCAGGGCGCCGACCGGCTCGATCTCACCGCAGCACGCGCCGGATTGGCGATCGACGCGATGCTGCTGCGCGATTTCGGCCGGCGAACCGCGTACCGGGTTACCCCGCTGACGGGCGCGTGGAAGGCTGCGAAGAATTCAGCCGCGATCGACGCGGACTCTGACGGCCTGCGATCCGACGCCGAGGCAGGAATCCTGCTGCCCCTCGCCTCGCTCGACCGCACGATGGCGGCACTGCAGGCCGCGCGCGCCACCGCCCGCCCCGACATCGCCGCGGCGATCGACCGCCAGCTCGTGGTTCTGGCGAGCCAGCGCGACACCGCCCCGTCGCAGCCGGGCATCGGGCGGCTGCGCGATGGCGCGTCGTTGTACACGCTGCTGCTCAACCGCGCGGTCGGCAACGGCCACACGCCCGCCGCCGTCGAGGCACGGCTGCTGGCCGAACTCGACCGCCAGACCGCGCGCGCCGCCACGCTCTTCACGCAGATCGGCATGATCAACGGCACCGTCGCCGAACGCTATTCCACGCTGTGGCGCGACCCCCGCTATCTCTATCCCGACAGCGATCCCGGTCGCGCCAGCGCGGTCGCCGATATGAACGCGACGCTCGCCACCATCCGTTCGCGCGTCCCCGCACTCGTTGGCGAGGTGCCCGCCTGGACGCTCGACGTCACCACCCGGTCGCTGTCGCCCGAGGAGATGGCCGCCGGCCGCCAGGGATACCGCGAGGCGCCGACCCCGACCAAGCCCGGCGCCTATATCGTCGACCTGAAGGATATCCGCCGCCGCCCGCGCTGGACGCTGCCCAGCGTCGTCGCGCACGAACTGCTGCCCGGGCACATGATCCAGCTCGGTCTCGAAGGCGTCCGCCCGCCGCATCCCCTGCGCGTCGACTATGCGTCCTCCTTCCCTGAAGGCTGGGGCATCTATGCCGAACAGATCGCGGCCGATGCCTGTCCCGATCCGCTGTCGCAGCTCGGCCATGTCCATTGGCTGCTGTTCCGTGTTTCGCGCGCGCTCGTCGACCTGGGCATCCATGTGCGCGGCTGGTCGCTGGGCGAGGCACGCATGCGGTTCCAGACCTGGATGGGCGAACCCGGCTATTTCGCGCCGTTCGACGTCGAACTCGCGCGCATCCCGCTCGAACCCGCCACGCGCCTCGCCGACGCGGTCGCCTGGCTGGCCATCGCCGACGGCGCGCAGAGTAGGCGCGGCGCGGACCTGATCGCCTATCGTCGCCGGGTCCTGGCAGACGGCCGCAACCGGACCGAACAGATCGCATCCTGAGATTCGATATCGCTCGACTATCGTCTCTATTTATAGGATGACGTTGCACAATACGGCACAACGTCGAGGGATAGGATGATGAGGGTCGCCACCAAGCGGGCGCTGATCGCGGGCGCCGCGACGATGGCGACGCTGTTCTCCACCTCCGCCAGCGCGCAGGCCCGACGCTTCGCGTTCGGGCCGACCAAGGCCGACGCAGGTGCGGTCGCGGTCGCTTCCGATCACGTCTATGCCGACGGATATGGGTTCGAACCGAGCCGCCCGACCCTCTTCTCGGTCCGCACAGCGCCCGGCAACTACCGCGTCACCGTCACGCTCGGCCTGCCGAAGAGCGCCACGGAAACCACGCTGAAGGCCGAGAACCGCAGACTCATGCTCGACGCGGTCAGGGTCCCCGCCGGACGCCACGTCACGCGCAGCTTCATCGTCAACGTCCGCGACGCCGCGCTGGTCCCGCCGCCGCTCAACGCGCCGGGCGGTGCCTCCGTGCTGCTGAAGCCACGCGAGAAGACCGCCTTCACCTGGGACGACAAGCTCACGCTCGAAATCCTCGGCGCCAACCCCGGCGTCACCGCGATCGCGATCGAGCCGGTCGCGGTGCCGACCGTCTTCCTGCTCGGCGATTCGACCGTGACCGACCAGCCGACCGAGCCCGGCGCGAGCTGGGGCCAGATGCTGACCGCGTTCTTCAAGCCCGACATCGCGGTCGCGAACCACGCCGAAAGCGGCGAGACGATGAAGTCGTTCATCTCCGAACTACGCTTCGCCAAAGTGCTGGAGCTCGTGAAGGCCGGCGACGTCGCGCTGATCCAGTTCGGCCACAACGACCAGAAGGCGCAGTGGCCGCAGACCTATGCCGCCGCCGAGACCACCTATCGCGACTATCTTCGCACTTTCATCGCCGAATTCCGCCGGCGCGGCGTGACGCCGATCCTGGTCAGTTCGCCCGAACGCAGCAACTGGATCGGCGCGAAGATCAAGCCGACGCTCGCCGACTATGCCGCCGCGGTTCGCGCGGTCGGCGCCGAGGAAAAGGTGCCGGTGATCGACCTCAATGCCGCCAGCATCCGGGTCTATGAAGCGCTGGGGCCAGCCCGCGCGCCGCTCGCATTCAGCGACGGCGGCAAAGACGCGACGCACCACGACAATTACGGCGCCTGGGTGCTCGCGCGATCGATCGCGGCGGGGATTGCTGAGGCGAAGCTGCCGCTCGCTTCGCATCTGCGCGACGACCTGGGCGCGTTCGATCCGGGCAGCCCGCCCGACCCCGCGACCTTCCGCTTGGCCGCGAGTGCGGCGCAACCGTACGTCAAACCGGACGGCAATTGATGAAACGAGGATATCGCATGCGCTCACTCGCCCTCCGGCTTGCCATCCCCCTGGCCTTCGCCGCCGCGGCGCCGGCCGTCGCTGCCGCCCCCACAGGTGAACGCACCGACTGGGTCGATGCAAAGACCGGCCATCGCATCCATGTGATATCCGACGCGCCGGGCAATTATGCGCTGTACTTCAACTACAACGCGTACACGCCCAACGGCGACACGATGATCTTCCAGACCAGGGACGGCATCTCGCGGCTCGACATGAAGAGCTGGAAGGTGACGACGCTGCTCAAGCGACCCGGCGCGCATGTGCTGTTCGCGGGGCACAAGACGCGGTCCGCCTATTTCTCGGAACAGGCAGCGGGCGACGCCAACGCGCCGATCACGATCTATGCCGCCGATATCGACACCGGTGCGGTCCGCCTGATCGCGAAAGTGCCCAAGGGCAGCCGGATCGACACGATCAATGCCGACGAGACGCTGCTCGCCGGACAGGTCGCCGAGCGCGACATGCCGTTGCAGCCGAGCGCCGGGCCCCCGGTCGGCGGGATGACCGCCTATGCCGCCAACTGGCCCGACGGCACGCCGATGACCTATGCCGATGCCAAGGAATACCGCCTCAACCAACGGCTCGACGCGCGCATCCCGATGGAGATCTTCACGCTCAACGTGAAGACCGGCGAGCGGCGGTCGGTGCTGACGGCAACCGACTGGCTCAACCACCTGCAGTTCTCGCCGACCGACCCGACGCTGCTGATGTATTGCCACGAGGGGCCGTGGCACAAGGTCGACCGGATCTGGACGATCCGCACCGACGGCACGCAGATGACCAAGGTCCATGCGCGCACCATGAACATGGAGATCGCGGGCCACGAGTTCTGGTCTCCGGATGGCAAGACGATCTGGTACGATCTGCAGCGCCCGCGCGGCGAGAGCTTTTGGCTTGCGGGCTACGACGTCGCGACCGGCAAGCGCACGCAATACCACCTCGAGCGCAACCAGTGGTCGGTGCATTACAATGTGTCCGCCGACCAGAAGATCTTCTCAGGCGACGGCGGCGACAGCGAGATGGTCGCGCGCGCACCCGATGCGAAGTGGCTGTATCTGTTCAAGCCACAGACGATCCCCGACGTCGCCGGCATCCATGCCGACAATGCCGCCAGCCTGATCGCTTCGGGCAGGATGGACGAGGAGAAGATCGTCGATTTCGGCAAGCAGGATTACAAGCTGGAGCCGAATGCGCGCTTCTCGCCCGATGGCAAATGGCTGATCTTCCGCGCGAATATCGAGGGCAAGACCAAGATCTATGCCGCCGAAGTCGCCAAGGCCGCGCGATGAATCGTGCCTTTGCAATCGTCGCGCTGCTGATGGCGACGACGGCGCACGCCGCGCCGCGCGAGACGCTGCCGTTCGATAGCGGCTGGCTGTTCGCCAAGGGCGACGTGAAGGACGCCGAGACGCCTGCGCTGGCGGATGCGGCCTGGCAGCAGGTCGCGTTGCCCCACGACTGGGCGATCGCCGGGCCGTTCGACGAGAAGGCCGCGGCAACCGGGTCGGGCGCGTTCCTGCCGACCGGGATCGCCTGGTACCGCAAGCACCTCAGCATGCCCACCGGGTGGCGCGGGCGCCGCGTGTTCGTCCAGTTCGACGGCGTGATGGAGCGATCCGGCGTGTGGCTCAACGGCATGCACCTCGGCTATCGCCCGAACGGATCGCTGCCGCTGCGCTACGAACTGACACCATTCCTGCGCGACGGCGACAATGTGCTTGCGGTTCGTGCCGATACCGCCAGCCAGCCGGCGTCGCGCTGGTATGCCGGCAGCGGGATCAATCGTCATGTCCGGCTGATCGTCACCGATCCCGTGCATCTCGACGCCGACGCGACCGTGGTCCGCGCGACCGCGATCACCGCTGCGTCGGCGACCGTGAACGTCGACACCAGCATCCTCAACCAGTCCGATGCGACGGCCACCGCACGCATCGCGGTCGACTTGGTCGCGCCGGACGGCAAGGTGGCCGCCCACGGCGAGAGCGCGGCGCTGTCGCTGCCCGCCGGCCGGGCGAGCGCGGGCAGCGTCACCCTGACCCTGCCCCGTCCGCGCCGCTGGGACATCGCCGATCCCGCACTCTACACCGCGCGCGTCCGCGTGCTGGCGGCGGACGGCCGGTCGCTCGACGACGAGCAGGTCCGCTTCGGCGTTCGCGAGGCGAAGTTCGAGGCCGCGACCGGGTTCTGGCTCAACGGCCGCAACGTCAAGCTGAAGGGCGTCGCGATCCACGCCGATGGCGGCGCGTTCGGCAATGCGGTGCCGCTCGCGTTCTACGAACGCCGCCTGCGCGGGCTGATGGCGCTCGGGGTCAACGCGGTCCGCACCGCGCACAACCCGTTCCCACCCGAATTCCTCGACCTGTGCGACCGGCTCGGGCTGATCGTGATGGACGAGCCGTTCGACATGTGGACGGTCGGCAAGAACCCGCAGGACTATCATCTGTTCTTCACCGACTGGTCGTCGATCGATGCGCGCGCGTTCGTGCGCCGCGATCGCAACCACCCCAGCATCGCGCTCTGGTCGATCGGCAACGAGATCCACGACACCGCCTATCCGGTCGTCACGCAGTCGATCATCGCGCGGCTGAAGGCGATCTTCCACGAGGAGGATCCTACGCGCCCGGTGACGATGGCGCTGTTCCGCCCCAACACCACGCATGATTACGACAACGGCACCGCCGACATGCTCGACGTGGTCGGCCAGAACTACCGCGAGACCGAACTGGCCAAGGCGCACGCCGACAAGCCGAGCCGTATCATCATCGGCACCGAGAACAGCAAGAACCGCGAAAGCTGGCTCGTGATTCGCGATGACCCGGCCTATTCGGGGATGTTCCTGTGGACCGGTGCGGATTACCTCGGCGAGGCCGACCGGATCGGCTGGCCGGCAATCAGCAACCCGTCAGGCCTGGTCGACCGCATCGACGCGGTGAAGCCGATCGGCTGGGAACGCCAGAGCTGGTGGTCGACCAAGCCGGTGGTCAGGATCGCCCGCCGCGTGACCAAGGTGGTGGACGTCAGCGAAATGCCGACGATGGTCGGCATCGCGGTGCCGCAGCCCAAGGGTCCGGGAGCGCTGGCCGACTGGTCGCCGGCCAACCGCGCGGCGCACGACGAGACCATCGAGGTCTATAGCAACGCGCCCGAGGTCGAGCTGTCGGTCAACGGTCGATCGCTCGGCCGCAAGCCGCGCAATGCCGACGACAAGGCCCGGCAATGGACCGTGCCGTTCGTCCCCGGCACGATCCGCGCGGTCGGCTATGACGGCAAGCGCGTCGTGGCGCGCGACGAATTGACCACCGCGGGCGCCCCGGCGGCGATCCGGCTGACCTCGGCGACCCCGACGATCGGCCACGGCTTCGACGCCGTCGGCTTCGTCGAGGTTGCGGTGGTCGATGCGAAGGGCGTCCCCGTCCCCGATGCAGCTCCCTTGCTGGAGGCGACCGTGACCCACGGTACGCTCGCCGCGTTCGACAATGGCAGCATTACCGACCACACCGCGTTCACCAGCCCGACTCGCACGGCTCAGGACGGTCGCGCGCTGCTGATGGTGCTCGCGGATGCGGGCACGGCGCCGGTCACGATCCGCGTCACCGCGCCGGGACTGAAAGCCGGAACGACCGCATTGAAGGTCGCACCGTGACCGCCGACGCAATCCCCGATTGCCAGCATGCAGAAGGCGGCCGTAAGATATGGGCATGACCACATCCACGGCCGCCGCCGAACAGAACGAAACCGCCAGCAGCTCTGTCGGCGCAGGCAGCCAGACGCTGATGCGCGGGCTCGATTTGATCGAGGCGGTCAGCCACGAGGTGATGACGCTCAGCGAACTCGCGGCCAAGCTCGACTTGACCAAGAGCACCACGCACCGCCTGTTGAGCGCGTTGGTCGATCGCGGATATCTCGCGTTCACGCCGCGCGCCGGATACCGGCTGGGGCCGAAGCTGTTGCTCTTGGGAACGCTGGCGCAGGCGCAGGCCGATCTGGTGCAGGTCGCGCGACCCTATCTGGAGGACCTGTCCGCCTCGACCGAGGATACCGTGCACCTCGGTATCCTCGACGGCGACGCCGCGCTGTATCTCGACAAGGTGCCCGGTCGCCGGCGCATCACCATTTCCAGCCGCGTCGGCGATCGCCAGCCGCTGACCTCGACCGGCCTCGGCAAGGCATTGATGCTCGATCACAGCCCGGCCTATTGGAAGGACCGTTTCACCGCCGAGCAGGCCGCCACCAGTTTCAAGGTCGATGCCGCGGTGTGGCATGAGCGGATGGCGGGGTATGCCGCATGCGGGCGCGCGTTCGATCTCGAGGAGAACGAGGATCAGGTGCGCTGCGTCTCCGCCCCGATCCGCGACGCGGGGGGGAAGATTGTTGGGGCGATCAGCGTTTCAAGTGCCGCACAGTATATGAGCGACGACCGCATGACCGCGCTGACCGACGAGGTCCGCGATACCGCCGCCGCGATCAGCCGCGAACTCGGCCACGAGCCGACTGCTCGCTGACCTTTCGATTACCAAGGAGAAGACCATGTTGCTTCAGGGCAAGACCGTGCTCGTCACCGGCGCATCCGCCGGCATCGGCCGCGCCGTCGCGATCGGCTGCGCACGCCACGGCGCCGACGTCGCGCTGAATTTCGCACGCGATGTCGCCGGGGCGGAAAGCGCCGTCGCCGAGATCGAGGCGCTCGGCCGCAAGGGCATCGCGATCCAGGGCGACGTCGCCGACCCTGCGACCGCCAAGGACTTCGTATCGCGTGCGACCGAAGCGCTCGGCCGCGTCGACGTGTTCGTCAACAATGCCGGCATCTGCCCGTTCCACGCGTTCCTGGACATGCCGGTCGAGACGTTCGAGCGGACCATGAAGGTCAATTTGCACGGCGCCTATTTCATGGTCCAGGCGGCCGCGAACCAGATGGTCAAGCAGGGCGATGGCGGATCGATCATCGCGATGTCGTCGATCTCGGCGCTGGTCGGCGGCGAATACCAGACGCACTACACCCCGACCAAGGCAGGATTGCATTCGCTGATGCAGTCGGTCGCGATCGCGCTCGGCAAATACGGCATCCGCTGCAACTCGCTGTTCCCGGGCACGATCCTGACGGACATCAACAAGGAAGACCTCGCCGACGAGGGCAAGCGCACGTACATGGAAGGCCGCATCCCGCTGGGACGCCTGGGCCAGCCCGACGATCTGGTCGGCCCGACCGTGTTCCTGGCCTCCGACCTTGCCAACTACGTCACCGGCGCATCGCTGCTGGTCGACGGCGGGGCGTATGTGAACCTGCAATAGGCCGTGTCCGTCATCCCAGCGAAGGCCGGGGTGACGGAATCCAGGGCGAAGGGGGCAAGCGATGCACGAGCTTACACGACGCGAACTCGGCGCCGGCATCCTCGCCGGCATCGCTTTCCCCTTCCCTGCGCATGCCGCGACCGTGATCGACGTGCGGACGCACGGCGCACGCGGCGACGGCAAGGCGATCGACAGCACCGCGATCAACGCGGCGATCGCCGCTGCCGCGAGCCGCCCCGGCGGTGGCACCGTACTGGTGCCCGCCGGCCGCTATCGCTGCTTCTCGATCCGGCTACGCAGCCGCGTCACGCTCAGCCTTGCCAAGGGTGCGGTGATCGAGGCGGCGGAGGGCCTTGGCTACGACATGCCCGAGGACATCGAGCAGCTTTACCAGGACTTCGGCCACAGCCATTGGCGCAACAGCCTGATCTGGGGCGACGACGTCCAGGACGTCGCGATCGTCGGATCGGGGATGATCCACGGCGTCGGCCTGACCCGCGACGGACCCGGCGCGCGGTGGAAGGCACAGACCGGCGAACGCCCGCTGTCGATGCGGGGCATGTCGGCGCAGGACATCGGCAAGCTCGAACCCGATGCGGCGGCGATGCGCGGGCGCGGCAACAAGGCGATCGCGCTGAAGAACGGCCGCAACATCCACCTGTCCGGCTTCGCCATGCTCAAATGCGGGCATTTCGCGATCCTGGCGACCGGAACGCAGGGACTGACGATCCGCGACCTCTCGATCGACACCGACCGTGACGGCATCGACCTGGATTGCGTTCGCGACGTCGTGGTCGAGCGGTGCCGCGTCAACACGCCCAACGACGACGCCATCGTCGTCAAGGCGAGCTACGCGCTGGGGCGCAACGTCGCCGCGGAGAACATCGTCGTCCGCAACTGCGCGGTCTCGGGCTTCGACCTCGGCACGATGCTCGATGGCATGCGCGGCACGACACAGCTTCTCGCGCCCGATCGCGACCGCCCGACCGGCCGGATCAAGCTCGGCACCGAAAGCAACGGCGGGTACCGCAACATCCTCATCGAGGATTGCAGCTTCACGCATTGCCGAGGGCTCGCGCTGGAGACGGTCGACGGCGGCGTGATGGAGAATGTCGTCGCACGGCGGCTGACGATGCAGGACGTGACCACCGCGCCGATCTTCCTGCGGCTGGGCGACCGCCGGCGCGGTCCCACCGGCACCGCGATCGGCGCGATCCGCGGCGTGCACCTCAGCCAGATCGTCGCGACCGGGATCGACCATCGCTACGCCGCCGGGATCGCCGGTCTGCCTGACCACCCGATCGAGGATGTGTCGCTGACCGATATCCGCCTGTCCTATCGCGGCGGCGGCACTGCGGGCGATGCGGCGCGCAGGCCCGAAGAGCATGCCGCGGCCTATCCCGAACCGAGCATGTTCGGCGTGCTGCCGGCCTGGGGCCTGTGGATGCGCCAAGCGCGCGGCATGCGGATCGACGGGCTGGAGCTGTCTACGACGACGCCGGACGCCCGCCCGCCGTTCGTTTCGGAGGACGTCGCCGACGTCCACGTCACGCGAACGCCGCTATGGCGAAGTTAGGGCGTGGTTAGGATTTGACGTCTGCCGCCCACGCCTGTACCAAATAATACAGGTAAATACCACATAATGGGTATGGGAGAGCCGGGATGACGATTCATGCATTCAAGATGCAGCTGAAGCCCGGCGTTATCGACGAATATCGCAAGCGCCACGACGAGATCTGGCCCGAACTGACCGCGCTGCTGACCGACAGCGGCATTCACGATTACTCGATCTTCCTCGACGAGGATACGCTGTCGCTGTTCGCGGTGCTGAAACTGCGCGAGCCGAACACGCGAGAGGCGCTGCCGCATCATCCGGTGATGAAGCGTTGGTGGGACCATATGGCGCCGCTGATGGAGGTCGAACCCGACAACCGCCCGAAGGAATGGCCGCTCCCCCTGCTGTTCCACCAGGATTGATCGCCGTGCGTCGCCTGCTCACTGCCGCCCTGCTGTCGTCCGTGATGGCGTCCGTACTGGCGATCCCCGCGCATGCGCAGGTCGCGCGGCCGACGGAGAACCTGTCCGCGCCGGTGAAGACCTTTGGCCGGGTGTCGTACGATGCGCGTTCGCTGATGATCGACGGCAAGCGCCAGGTGATCTGGTCCGCCGAGCTCCACCCGTTCCGCCTGCCCAGCCCAGACCTGTGGCGCGACATCCTGCAGAAGCTGAAGGCGAGTGGGTTCAACACCGTCGCGATCTATTTCGACTGGGGTTATCACAGCCCCAAACAGGGCGTGTACGACTTCACCGGTGTCCGCGACGTAGAGCGGGCGCTGCAGATGGCGCAGGACGAGGGGCTCTACGTCATCACCCGCGCCGGGCCGTATGTGAATGCCGAGCTGTCGCGCGGCGGCTTTCCGGGCTGGCTGGTCAACCAGCGCGGTCGCGCGCGCACCGACGACCCGGCCTATATGGCGGCGGCGGACGAGTGGCTGACGAAGATCGACGCGATCATCGCGCGCCACCAGATCAACACCGATGCCAAGGGCAAGGGCCCGAGCAACGGCGGCGTGATCCTTCACCAGATCGAGAACGAGCTCTCGGTCACGACCCCCGCACAGCGCCGCTACATGGACCACCTCTACGCCAAAGCGCGCGCCGACGGCATCACGGTCCCGATCTTCCACAACGACCAGGGCCGCAACGGCTATTGGGTGCCGGAAAGCTCCAAGGTCGAAAACGTCGTGAAGGGGCCGAACGACCTCTACGCGTTCGATGGCTATCCCGGCGGCACCTGCACCGTCGAGGGCAAGCCGACGCGCGGCAGCGCCGCGCCCGACTGGGGCTTCTACGGCCCCGGCGGCGCAAAGGGGGGCGCCAGCGCTTCGCCCGACACGCCCGCGTTCCTCGCCGAATTCGGCGGCGGCTGGTTCGACTATTGGGGGTCGAACGGCGGCTACGAATGCAACGCGGTCCAGCGCGGCAAACGGTTCCAGCGGGTGTTCTATGGCACCAACCTGGCCAACGGCATCGACATCCACAGCGTCTATATGGGCTATGGTGGCACCAGCTGGGGCTGGCAGCCGGGGCCGGTGGTGTTCACCAGCTACGACTATGGCTCGGCGATTTCCGAAGAGCGCGGCATCCGGCAAAAAGCGCAGGAGATGAAGCAGCTCGGCGGGCTGATCGCGGCGGTGCCCGATCTCGCCGGAATGGTGCCGGCCGCGCCGGTGCAGGTCTCGTCGCCCAACGTGCAGGTCTATCACAACCGGAACCCGGAGAGCGACGCCCGCTTCCTGATGGTGACGCACAAGCCGTCGAACGGCCGGACCGACGACAGCTTCACGGTCGCAGCGAATCTGCCCGACGGCCGCTACACGCTGCCGATGCGGCTCAACGGCTTCGATGCGAAGTGGCTGGTCGCGGGTGTGACGCTCGGCGGGCAGCGGCTGGTCTATTCGACCTCAGAGCTGCAGGCTGCGCTGACGATCGACGGTGGCGACCTGATGCTGCTCTATGGCCGCGCGGGCGAGCCCGGCGAGACGGTGCTGCGCTACACCAGCGCGCCGAAAGTCACCGTGCTCGAAGGCACCGTGACGAGCGCGTTCGACACCGCGAAGGGCGACCTGAAGCTCGACTATGCGCATCGCGGCCGCGCAGTGGTCCGGATCGAAGGCGGCGGCCGCCCCACGGCGACGCTGATCCTCGCCGACGAGGATGAAGCGGTACGTTATTGGCACGACGGCAGCACGCTGGTGCGCGGGCCGGTTCTGCTCCGCCACGCGACCGCAACCAGCGGTGCGCTCGCGCTGACCGGCGACACCGATGCGCAGACGCCGATCGAGATCTGGGCGCCGGCCTCGGCCCGATCGGTCCGTTGGAACGGCACGCCGCTCGCGCTCGCGACCTCCGCGGTCGGCAGCCGGACCGGCACGCTGCCCGGCCCGTCGGCGATCGTCCTTCCCGCACTGACCGACTGGCGGATGGCGAAGGGATCACCCGAGGCCGACCCGGCCTTCGACAATTCGCGCTGGCAGACGGTCGACACCCGCGGCAGCGCCAGCATCACCGCGAAACCCGACGGCCAGCCCAATCTGACGATGGACTCCTACGGCTTCCACGACGGCGACGTCTGGTACCGCGGGCGCTTCACCGGCACGCCCGATGCGAAATCGATCGCGCTGTTCTACGGCGGCGGTGGCGCCGGGATGCTGCAGGTCTGGCTCGACGGCAAGTTCGTCGGGCAGCACGAGCTGCCGGTCGGCCTGCCCCGCCCGATCACCACCGCGCTGGCGAATTTCGCGCTGCCCGCTGGCGCGCAGGCGGCCGGCGAGCATGTCCTGAGCGTCATCGTCCGCAACAACGGCCATAACTGGGACCTCGACGCCGACGATTTCCACAAGGAAGCGCGTGGGCTGATCTCGGTCTCGATCGCGGCACCGGGCGGGCGCAGCTTCGGCGTACCGATCGCGTGGAAGATCCAGGGCAAGCAGGGCGGCGAGGATCTGGCCGATCCGGTCCGTGGCCCCGCCAATAACGGCGGCCAATATGGTGAGCGTGCCGGCTGGTACCTGCCCGGGTTCGACGATCGCCGCTGGTCGGCGGCAACGTTGCCGGCCGCGACCGCGACCGCCGGCACGACCTGGTACCGCACCCGCTTCGACCTCGCAGTGCCAAAGGGCCAGGACGCGACGATCGGCCTCGCGTTCGGCGACACCGCCAGCCCACGATCGGTCGCGCAGTACCGCGTGTCGATGTTCGTCAACGGCTGGAACATGGGCCAGTTCATCGCGCATGTCGGCCCGCAGCGCGTGTTCCCGATCCCCGAGGGCATCCTGAACCACGGCGGCACCAACCAGGTGTCGCTCGCGGTGATGTCGGACGGCGCGCCGGGCGATGCACTCGAAGCGGTCAAGCTGGTGACGCTGCACAACGTCAGCGGCGGCGTGCCGGTGACGATGGTCGCCGCACCGACGCTGCCGTCCGAACTGAAGGGCGCACGGCCATGATCACGCGGCGGGGCCTTGGCCAGAGCGCGGGGGCGGCGTGGCTGATGGGACTGATGCCGGCCGCGCAGGCCGCGTCGGGCGATCGGCGGTCGGCGTACATGATCGGCGCCGACGTGACGTGGATCCCCGAGGACGAGGCCTCGGGCGCGACCTATTACCAGGATGGCGTGCGCAAGGATCCGCTCGAGATCCTGCGGGACGCGGGCTTCAACGCGCTGAAGCTGCGGTTGTTCGTCAACCCCGAGGACGGCTATTCGAAGGGCAAGCCGGGCGGCCCTTGGGGAGGCCTCGCGCAGACGATCGCGTTCGCAAAACGCATCAAGGCGGCGGGGTTCCGCTTCTCGCTGTCGCTGCATTACGCCGATGGCTGGGCCGACCCCCAGCATCAGGACAAGCCCGCGGCCTGGGCGGCACTGCCGTTCCCGAAGCTTGTCGACGCGCTGCACCGTTACACGCTGGACACGTTCGCGGCCTTGAAGGCGGCCGATGTGCTCCCCGAGTTCGCGGTGATCGGCAACGAGGCGACGTTCGGCATCCTGTGGCCCGACGGGCGCGTGCCGCTGACGATCCCGACCGGCAACCCGGATACCGACAAGGTCAATCTGAACGTCGCCAACGCCGGCGGCTACGACAAGTTCGCAGCCCTTCTTAAAGCCGGGATCGACGGCGTGCGGAAACAGGCGCCGGACACGAAAATCGTCATCCACAATCACCTCGGCCGCCACTGGCCGATCGTGCAGCACTGGACCGACCAGTTGCTCGCGCGCGGCGTGCGTCCCGATGCGGTGGCCTTCTCCTGTTACCAGCAGGCGGCGCAGGGCGACTGGCAGCGCACCTTCACCGAATTCACGCGCCGCTATCCCAAGCTCGGCTTCCTCGCGATCGAATATTCGTCGCGCAAGCGCTACCTCAACGATCTGGTCCATGCTCAGCCACGGGGCTGGGGCAGCTTCATCTGGGAGCCGACCCGCTACGAGGAAGCGATCTTCACCTATGACGGCCGCAACGCCGGCGGTGGTCCGAAGCCCGAACTGATCTCGCAGGGCCGCAACGCCGCCGAGGCACCGGGCGGCGTTCCGGGTACGGCGCCCCCGCCGCCGCGCGCCAAGGAAGATCATGGCGGCCGTTACGACGCCGACCCCAAGTTCATCGATATCTATCGCACGATGGCCCGTGACTACGGCATCGCGCAAACACCCCTCAGGAGACTCTAATGGCTGCCCTTACGCACGACATTCCCCGCGTCGAAGTCACCGACGCGATCGCCAAGCTGATGGACAACCTCGTCAACATCAAGGACGAGACCGGCGAGTTCCTGCTCCACCTCGAGGACGGCCGGATCATCGACACCAAGGGCTGGGCCGGTTGGGAATGGACCCACGGCGTCGGCCTGTTCGGGATGTGGCGCTATTACGAGCAGACCGGCGACCAAGCCGCGCTGGCGATCATCAAGCAGTGGTTCGAGGATCGCTTCGCCGAGGGCACGCCGACCAAGAACATCAACACGATGGCCCCGTTCATCACGCTTGCGTACCTGTACGAGCACGAGCCCGACCCGCGCTACATCCCGTATCTCGACACCTGGGCCGAGTGGCTGATGGCGCCGGACGGCCTGCCCAAGACCGAGGAAGGCGGCTTCCAGCACATCGTCTTCAACGACGAGAATCCCGGCGAGATGTGGGACGACACGCTGATGATGTCGGTGCTGCCGCTCGCCAAGATCGGCCTGCTGCTGAACCGGCCGCAGTATGTCGAGGAGGCCAAGCGCCAGTTCCTCATCCATATCAAATACCTGTTCGACAAGAAGACTGGGCTCTGGTTCCACGGCTGGGACTTCAACGGCCGCCACAACTTTGCCGAAGCCCTGTGGGCGCGCGGCAATTGCTGGGTGACGATCGCGATCCCCGAGATCATCGAGATCCTCGACCTGCCAGAGGGCGACGCGCTGCGGATGTTCCTGGTCGACACGCTCAAGGCGCAGGTCAAGACGCTCGCCGAGACGCAGGATGCCGAGACCGGGCTGTGGCACACGCTGATCGTCGATCCGACCAGCTATCTCGAGGCGTCGGCGACCGCGGGCTTCGCGTACGGCATCCTGAAGGGTGTCCGGAAGGGCTATCTGCCGCGCGAATACGAGCAGGTCGGGATCAAGGCGGTGCGCGGCGTGCTCGCCAACATCGACGACGCCGGCGAGCTGCAGCAGACCAGCTTCGGCACCGCGATGGGCGACACGATGCAGTTCTACAAGGACATCCGCCTGACCTCTATGCCGTACGGCCAGAGCCTGGCGATGGTGGCGCTCGCCGAATTCCTGCGGTCGTACATCTGATCCTGCCGCGCGTCTTGCGGGCGGTCGCCATCGTCGCGACGTGGTGCGCGACGCCGGCGCTCGCCGGGCCGCTGGTGACGTTCGACACCGGCGGCCTCGCGCTGGCGGACGCGCGGGGCGTGGCGCGAGTGGTCACGGCGCCCGGCGACTTCCCGGTCGTCGGGATCGCCGCGGCCGACCTGCGCCGCGACCTTGCCGCGGTGTCGGGGGCGAGCGCCGACAACGGCACGCAGATCTGGCTCGGGACGCTCGGTCGCAGCGCGCAGATCGACCGGCTGGTGCGCAGCGGCAAGCTCGACGTCTCGCGCCTGCGCGGCGCATGGGAAAGCTTCGTCATCGCCACCGTCGATCAGCCGGCTCCCGGGGTCGCCTCGGCGCTGGTGATCGTCGGCAGCGACCGCCGCGGGGCGGCGTACGGCGCGTACGAACTGTCGCGCGCCATCGGCGTGTCGCCATGGCACTGGTGGGCGGACGTCGCGCCCGAACATCACGCGACGATCTCCGCGGCGGCGGACCTCCACCGCTTCGGCCCGCCCTCGGTCAAATATCGTGGTATCTTCCTCAACGACGAGGATTGGGGTCTCGAACCCTGGGCCGCGAACAGTTTCGAACCCGAGGCCGGCACGATCGGGCCGAAGACCTATGCGAAGCTGTTCGAGTTGATGCTGCGGCTGAAGGCCAATCTGCTGTGGCCGGCTATGCACAAGGTGACGACGCCGTTCAACGCGAACCCCGCAAACGCGGCGCTCGCCGACCGCTATGGCATCGTCATGGGATCGAGCCATGCCGAGCCCATACTGCGCAACAATGTCGGCGAATGGAAAGCGCCGGCAGAGGATTTCAACTACCTCGCCAATCCGAAGGGCGTCGCGAAATACTGGGCCGACCGGGTCCGTTCCAACCGCGGCTATGAAAGCGTCTGGACGCTCGGCATGCGCGGCATCCACGACAGCGGGATCGTCGGCCCGACCACCGACGATGGCCGCCGGCAATTGCTCGAACGGATTTTCGCCGACCAGCGCGCGATGCTGCCAAAGGGCGCGCCGCAGGTGTTCACGCCGTACAAGGAAGTGCTCGACGTCTATCGCGGCGGCCTGAAGGTGCCCGCGGACGTGACGTTGATGTGGCCGGACGACAATTTCGGCTACATCCGCCACCTTCCCGATCCCGCCGAACGCGCGCGGCCGGGGGGCTCGGGCATCTATTACCATCTGTCCTACCTCGGGGCGCCGCTGTCCTACATCTGGCTGTCGACGACCCCGCCGGCGCTGGTCCGCGAGGAAATGGGTCGGGCATGGGACGCCGGCGCGCGGCAGATGTGGGTCGCCAATGTCGGCGACCTCAAGCCCGCCGAACTCGCGACGGACTATTTCCTGCGGCTGGCCTGGGACGTGCCGGGGACGCGCGCACAGCCGGTCGATGCGGTGGTAAGCGACTGGGCGAGCGATACCGTCGGCCGCGATCTCGGCCCCGAAGTCGCAGCGATCCTGGCCGAACATCACCGACTCAACTTCGCGCGTCGGCCAGAGCATCTGCAATGGTGGCTGCCGGGCGAGCTATCGAAGGCGAGCGCGTTGACGCCGGACGCGGTCGCCACCCGGCTCGCCGCGTTCGATGCGCTCACCGCGCGCGTCCGCACGATCGCGCCCCGGGTGGCGGCCGATCGGCGCGATGCGTTCTTCGAACTGGTCGACTATCCGGTCAGCGCCGCCGCGCTCGCCAACACGCGGGTGTTCGAGGCCGAGGCCTATGATCGCCTGCGCGATACCGATCCTGCAGGTGCCGCTGTCGCAGGGGAACGGGCGCGGGCTGCGGACACCGCGCTGGCCGCGCTTACCCGCCGCTACAATAACGAGATCGCGGGCGGGAAGTGGCGCGGGATGATGGCGGTCGAGCCTGCGGACGGCCAGTGGCGCCGCTATCGCCTGACGCCGCCGATCCTGCCGGCCGCGGCGGCCCTACCGCTTCCCTCCTCCGCACCTCCCCGGCGTAGGCCGGGGCCCAATTGGGAAGGTCCCCGACTGAACCGAAACGCTACCCCAGCTGGGCCCCGGCCTTCGCCGGGGGGGATGGGGCTGGCAACGACATCGATCCTCGTCGAGGCCGAGGCAACGCAATCGCCGCGCGGCAACTGGCGCGTAATCGACGGTCTCGGCCGCAACGGTACCGCAGTCGCAGCGACCACTTCGGCGACGCTTTCCTACGCGGTCTCCCTCCCCCCCGGCAGCTGGCGCCTGGCCGCACAAGTGCTGCCGACCTATCCAACGATCGAAGGCACCGGGCTCGTGCTGTCGCTAACCATCGACGGCACCGCGCCGGTGCGCGTGTCCGCCGAGCGTCGCACCGGCGACCCTGCCTGGGCGCGCGCTGTGCTCGACAATCAGATCGACCTCGCGCTGCCGACCCCGCTTGGCGGCGGCCGTCACACCATTTCCGTCACGCTCGACGATCCTGCGCTGATCCTCGACGCGCTCCGCTTCGACCCCGTACCCACCCAAGGACTGCCCCATGGCCACTGATCCGATCGCCGCCAGCCCGGCGCTGCCGCTTGCGCCCGCGCGGCCGGTGCGCTGGTACAATCTGCTCGCCTACGGGTCGAACGACGTGCTCGGCGCGGGGTCTATGGCGGTGATCAGCACCTGGATCCTGATCTTCTACACCAGCTTCTGCGGGCTGTCGGCGGGCGAAGCGACGATCATCTTCGGCACCGCGCGCGTGCTCGATGCGATCACCAGCCCGACCATCGGGCACCTGTCGGACAATCTCGGGCGTAGCTGGCTCGGCCGGAAATTCGGCCGCCGCCGCTTCTTCATCCTCGCCGCGATCCCGCTGCTGCCGTCGTTCGCGATCATGTGGGTCGCGGGCCAGAACTTCTGGTATTATCTCGTCACCTACGTGCTGTTCGAGATGGTCTACGCGATGGAGATCATTCCGTACGAGACGCTCGCCTCCGAAATGGCGACCGATTACAAGACCAAGGCCAAGTTCGCCGGCGCGCGCATCCTGCTCGGCCAGTGTTCTGCGATCGGCGCGGCGTTCCTGCCGGGGTGGCTGATCGCGTATCTCGGGCCGGATTCGCCCGACACCTATCTGTACATGGGTATCATCTTCTCGGTGCTGTTCATGGGCGCGGCGGGGCTGCTCTATGCGTTCAGCTGGGAGCGCCAGCGGCCGCCGGGCCTCGACGAACTCGAGGACGCGGAGGAGCGCCCGACGCTCGGTGCGGCGTTCAAGGCGCTGTACCGCAACCTGTTCTCGACGCTGCGGATCCGCGCGTTCCGGCTGCATCTCGGCATGTATCTGGGCGGTTATATCAGCCAGGACATCTACAACGCGGCCTTCACCTATTTCGTGATTTTCGCGCTGGCGGGATCGACCGCGATCGTCGCGAAGCTGGTCGGCGTGACCTATATCGTCCAGCTCGTCGCCGTCGTGCTGGCGATCAACTTCGCGCTCCGCCTGTCGCCCGCCGCCGCGTATCGCTTCGCGGCGCTCAGCTTCGCGATCGGCGTCGTGATCTTCCTCGCGATGTACGGCGCGGGCTATACCGCCACCTCGGCGCTGTTCTGGCTGCCGGTGGTGTTCGCCGGGCTTGGCCGCGGCGCGCTCAACTACATCCCCTGGGCGACCTACAACTACATGGCCGATGTCGACGAGATCGTCACCGGCCGCCGTCGCGAGGGCGCGTTCGCCGGCGTGATGACGTTCGTGCGGAAAATGAGCCAGGCGCTCGCCGTCATCCTGGTCGGCCAGGTGATGCAGGCGTCGGGCTTCCTGTCGAAGGCACCGACGCAGAGCCCGACCGCGATCGCCGCGATCGTCGGCGTGCTCGGCGTGGGCACGATCGCGATGCTGATCTTCGGCGTGCTCGTCTCGACGCGGTTCCGTCTGACGCCGCGCACGCATGCGATCCTGCTCGAAGAGATCGAGCATTTCCGCGGCGGTGCGCGGACCCCGACGACACCCGAGAATGCCCGCGTGGTCGAGGACCTGTCGGGCTGGTCGTACGACCGGCTGTGGGGCAACAACCCGGTGGCGGAGGCGCAGCCCAAGTGATCGGCCTGGCGCTCGCGCTGCTCGCGGCGCCTGCGCCGGTCGCGCCCAAGCCGTTGTTCCGTGATCCGGTGCACGACGGTGCCGCGGATCCATCGACGGTCTATGATCCACGCACGCGCGAATGGGTGATGTTCTACACCAACCGTCGTGCGGACCTGCCGATGGACGACGCCAAGGACGTCCGCTGGGTGCACGGTACCGCAATCGGCACCGCACGGTCGAAGGACGGCGCGCACTGGCGGTACGGCGGCGTCGCGGCGATCCCGGTCGCCTGCACCGGCGCGACCTTGTGGGCGCCCGATGTCGAGCGGTTCGGCGGGCTTTGGCATATGTGGGTGACAGTCGTCCCCGGCGTCTTCCGTGACTGGAACGCGCCGCGCTTCCTGGTCCACCTGACCAGCCGCGATCTGAAACGCTGGCGCTGCGGCGAGCGCGTCGAGCTGGATTCGGACCGCGTGATCGACGCCAGCGTCGTCGCGCTGCCCGAGGGCGGGTACCGGCTGTTCTTCAACGACGAGCGCATGAACAAGGCGATCCGCACCGCCGACAGCACCGACCTAGTCCACTGGACCGTCGGAGCGCGGCTGACCGACACGCCCGGCGAAGGCCCCAAGGCGTTCCGCTGGCGGGGTCGCTGGTGGCTGGTGTCGGACGCGTGGAAGGGCTTGCTGCTGATGCGCTCCGCCGACGGCACCAGCTGGACCCGCCAGCCGGGCTACCTGCTCGCCGACGCCGGCAAGGCCGAGACCGATCGCGCCAAGGGCCAGCATCCCGACGTGATCGTCGCGGGCGACCGCGCGTACATCGTCTATTTCGTCCAGCAATCTGGCGAACCGCGCGCCGCGACCGATCTGCAATGGCATCGCCGCAGCGTGCTGCAGATCGCCGAGCTTCGCGAGAGGGACGGGGTGGTTTCGATCGACCGGGACGCGCCAACCGAAGTGGTGCTGGGACAACCGTGAACCGCCCGTCACCCCGGACTTGTTCCGGGGTCCATGGTGCCGCGTAACCAACGGCCTTTGGGTTCGCGGATAGATGGATGCCGGAACAAGTCCGGCATGACGGGGGGGGTTATAGGAACCCCACCTGCCGTAGCCATGCTTCGCACAGCGTCGGCCACACCGACACCGGCATGTCCTTCGTATCGAGCGCGAAGCCATGCGGCGCGTCGCCGAACACGTGCAGTTCCGCTGCGCCGCCCGCCTGCTGCCAAGCGGCATGCAGTCGCCGCGCATTCTCCACCGGCACCACGGAATCGTTGCCCGCATAGACGATGAACGCCGGCGGCGGCGACGGCAGCAACTGCGCGTCGGGCTGCAACCGGTCGTACATCGCCTGTTTCTCGACCGGCGGTAGCGCCGGCTTGTCCGCGACGATCGTGCGCCCCTTCGCATTGGTCGAGATCGGCGCATAGCCGATGACGAACAGGTCCGGACGAAGCGCCTCGGATCGCGCGGTCCAGTCGGCGGGATACTCCGCCGCGAGGCAGGCAGCGAGATGCCCGCCCGACGACAGGCCGACCACGCCGACCGGGACGTTCTCGTGCGCGCGGATCAACCGCATCGCCTCGATCGCGTCGTCGAGCGAGGCGGACGGCCCGTTGGCGGCGTTGGGGAAGCGGTGGATCAGGACATAGGCATGATAGCCAAGGCCGGTCAGCCAGCGCGCCACCTGGACGCCCTCGCGCCCGACCATCAGCGCGGTGTAGCCGCCCCCACCCAGCACCAGCATAGCGCGGCCGTTGGGCGTGCGCGGGCGAAACCCGAGCAGTACCGGCGCATCGACCGCGGACACGACTGCAGCGTCCGGTGCAGCGGCGGGATCGTCGAACGTGACCGCGACCGCGTCGTCCCACAATGGCCAGACGCTATCGGCTCCGAGCATGTTCAACACCCCGGTGCCGCGCCGTCGAACGACGAATGCCCCGGCACGCACGGGTGCGTCGGATAGGCCTCGCCGTCGAGCTCGGTCGCCTCGCGCACCACCGCCAGCCGGTCGCCATCGTCGCGCATCTCGTAGAGTTTCCCCAGCGCATAGTTGAACGGCCGGTGGACGATCATCATCAGTTTGCCCTCGAATGTATGGAACAGCATGCCGTGCCCGCTGTCGCGCTCGACCAGCGTGCCGAGCTGTTCCCAGGGTCCTTCGAGCCCACCCGAAATCGACCGCGCCTGCGCCTCGACATAGCCCTTCTTGCCGTAGCTGGACCACAGCATCAGCAGCTTGCCGGTCTTGCTGCGATAGAGTTCGGGCCCGTCGGTGACGTACACGGTGTCGCCGTCGGGTTGCTTCTGGCCGACCACCCATGGCGCCTCGTTGGCGCGGAACAGCACGCGGGGCGGTCCGGCGGCGGCGAGGTCGTCGGTCAGCGGGATCGCCTCCATCGTGCCGACCGTCGTCTGCCACCATTCATGTGCGTAGACGAGCCAGGGCTTGCCCTTCGGATCGACGTAGAGCGACCCGTCGAGCGTCATCAACGCTTTCGGCGCGATCGGCTCGCCGCCCCGCACCAACGTGTACGGTCCATCGATCCGGTCCGCGACCGCTAGCACGGTACCGCGGCGATAGGTCGCGCGCGCACCGTTGCGTCCAAGTGGCGCGGCGGAATCGTGGAAGGTCGTGAAGAGGTACCATTTCCCCTTCCACGCATGCACCTCGGGCGCCCAGCTGCCGGCCTTCGCCCAGACCGTGGCGGGCAGCACGAAGGCGAGCTTGGGCTTGCTCCAATGCTTCAGGTCGCGGCTGGTATACACCATCGTGCCGAGCCGCTTGTCGCCGGTCATCGCGACTTCGTTGCGCGTGAACAAGTGATAGGTCTTGGTCGCCTTGTCCGCGACGATCCACGGATCGTGCAGGTGCATCGCGGTCAGCACCAGCGGCGCGTCGACCACCGGCCGCGCGGGCGCGGCGCCGGCGAGCGCGAGCAACCCCGCCAGCAGCGCTGCCTTCACGCTGCGACCGCGAGGCTGTTGCCATAGCCGATCACGACGGTGGCGAGGACCAGGACGCCGATCCCGCTCCACACGATCGCCTTGATCTTCGCGCCCGCGTCACGCCACTCGCGGAACGCGAAGCCCCAGAGCGTGCCGAAGATAATGATGCTCGCCATGTGCAGCGTCCAGCTGGAGAAGCCGAGGCGCCCCATCTGGCTTTCGCCCATCGTGTAGAAGAAGAACTGGAAATACCAGGTGACGCCGGCGAGCGCGCTGAGTGCGAAATTGGCGAGCAGCGGCGGGCGGATTCCGTCGGTGGTGCGTCCTGCCCACTGGCCGGCGCTACGGTTCTTTGCGATCAGGAACGCGCACCACAGCCCGTTGGTGATCAGGCCGCCGAACATCACCAGGCACAGCACCGGCAAGCCGGTCCAGAGCGGCCCGGTGCCCGCCGCCGCCGACAGCGCCTTGATCGGCTCGCCCGCGGCCAGCCCGAACGCGAAGCACGCCGACATGATGCCTGCGCCGATCGCGACCAGGATGCCCTTCCTGAAATCGAACTCGGCGACCACCTCGGCCTTCTGCTCCGTGGTCAGCAGAGCATCCTTCTTCGCGCCGGCAAAGGCGACGATGACGATCCCGACCAAGGTCAGCGCGATGCCGGCCAGCACGATCCGTCCCGAATTGGTCGCCAGCAGCTTTTCGTGGAATTCGCCGGTGAACAGCGGCGGGATCAGCGTCCCGAACACGGTGCATAGCCCCAGTACCACCGCCATCCCCAGCGACAGCCCGAGATAGCGCATCGTCAGCCCATAGCCGAGGCCGCCGAAGCCCCAGAGCAACCCGAACACGATCGGCCACCAGAATGCGGTCGAGGGCGCGTGGCCGAGCACGCCGAGCAGGTCGTTGGTCTGGAGGCTGGCGAAGAACCACGGCGCGAACAGCCACGAGAAGATCCCGCCGGTCAGCCAGTAGATCTCCCACGACCAGCGCTTCACGCCGCGGAACGGCACGTAGAAGCTCGCCGAGGCGAGCCCCCCGAGCCAGTGATACATCACGCCGACCAATGGATTCATATGTCTAGCCCCAGACGATAGATGCGGACGGCGTTGCGGCCGAACATCGCGCGACGTTCGTCCTCGGCGAATTCGGCGGTGATCGCATGATACGCTTCGAGATAGCGATCGATCGGCGCGAACAGCTTGTCGGTCGGCGCGTCGCTCGCGAACAGGCAGCGATCGGTGCCGAACAAGTCGATCGCCTCGAGCAGGAACGGGCGGACCTGATCCAGCGTCCAGTCGCGCGCGATGAATCCGAGCCCGGACAGCTTGATCGCGACATGCGGGATCGCGGCGAGAGCACGAAGCCCGGCGCGCCATTCGGCGATGCCGTCGGGATCGCTCAGCACCGGCATGCCGAGATGATTGATGATGACGGGGATGTCGGGATTGCGCGCGATCAACGACGCAAGGCCCGGCATCTGCGCGGGGTAGCATTGCAGGTCGAACGACAGGCCGTGCGCAGCAAGCCGTACGTACCCGGCCTGCCACTGGTCGTTCCGCGTCAGGTCGTGCGGCGTGTAGGTGCGCAGCGGGTCGGCATGCCAGTTGACGATCTGGCGGATGCCGCGGACCCGCGGGAACGCGCCCTGGGCGGCGAGCTGGACTTCGACCTCAGGATCGTCGAGCGGCGCATAGGCGACGATGCCGGTCGGCAACGCATCGCCCAGCCCCTCCAGCCAGCGGGTTTCGTCGAGCGCTTGTGTGGCGTCGGCGCCGGCATCGATATGGACCGCGCCGACGACATTCCACTTCGCCACGTCGGCGCGGTAGTCGGCGAGCCCGTAATCCTTCGCGATCCCCGCGACGCTGCCGTTGGGGCCGTCCTCGGCGAACGGCGGGGTAAGCCACGCGTAGCGGATGTGGGCCAGGTCCCAGAGGTGGATATGGGCATCGACGAACGGGATCATGCGTGCCCCTCCAGGGTTTGGCGCTGCGTCGTCTCTAGCGGACGACTGCGGCTGAAAATTACGGGCGGTGCCCGTCCCTCCCTTGTTTCCCCGCGAAGGCGGGGACCCAGACTGGGCTCCCGCCTTCGCGGGAGAACAAGGAAGGGGAGCGTTGCGTTTAGAACGTGGTCCGGCCGCCCGAGGTGTCGAAGGTCGACGCCGTCGTGAAGCTGCACTCCTCCGACGCCATGAAGCACACCATCGCGGTCGATTCGCTGATCTCGCCAAGGCGACCCATCGGGATCTTCCCGCGCATGTAATCGACCTGGCTCGGCGGCAGCTGCGCCAGGATAGGGCTCTCGAACGTCGCCGGGGTCAGCGCGTTGGCGATGATGTTCTTGGTCGCCAGTTCCTTGCCGAGCGACTTGGTCAGCCCGATCACGCCCGCCTTCGATGCCGAATAGGCCGATGCGTTGGGATTGCCTTCCTTGCCCGCGACCGACGCCAGGTTGACGATCCGGCCATAGCCGTTCGCCAGCAAATGCGGCACCACTGCGCGGCAGCAATAGAACAGCCCGTTGAGGTTGATGTCGATCACCCGCCGCCAGCTGTCGAGCGGGTATTCGTGCACCGGTCCGGTCGCGCCGGTGATGCCGGCCGAGCAGACCAGGATGTCGATCTTGCCGAGCGCCTCGAGGCTCGCCGCGGCGGCGGCCTCGACCGCGGCCTGATCCGATACGTCGAGCGCGACGACGTGCGTCGCACCGACTTCATCCTTCGCCGCTGCCAGCGCGTCGGCGTTCAGGTCCCAGAGCACGACCGTGCCGCCCTCGGCGACGATGCGCCGGGCGACATCCTTGCCGAGACCCGATGCGCCGCCGGTGACGATCGCGCAGCGACCGTCGAAACGTCCTGCATAGACGCTCATGCGAGCTTGCCCGCGCCCAGGTGACGCCATGCGACGACGTCCTGGCGCTGCGTGCCGAGCTTGGCGATGCCCAGTTCCATCACGTCGCCGGCCTTCAGATAGATCGCGTCCGGCTTCTTGCCTTCACCAACGCCCGGCGGGGTGCCGGTGATGATGATGTCGCCGGGGAACAGCGTCACATACTGGCTGGCATAGGCGATGATTTCCTTGACGGAAAAGATCATCGTCGCGGTGTTGCCGGTCTGCATCCGCGCGCCGTTGACGTCGAGATGCATGTCGAGCGTCTGCGGATCGCCGACCTCGTCCGCGGTCACCAGCCAGGGGCCGACCGGACAGAAGGTGTCGTGGCCCTTGCCCTTGCTCCACTGCGTGCCGCGCTGTTTCTGGTTGAAGCGCTCCGACACATCGTTCGCCAGCACATAGCCCGCGACATGGTTCAGCGCGTCGGCTTCCTCGACATAGCGGCAGGTGGTGCCGATCACGACGCCCAGCTCGACTTCCCAGTCGCTGTGCGTCGAGTCCTTGGGCAGCACGACCTGGTCGTTGGGACCGGTCAGGCTCGACAGCGCCTTGCCGAACATGATCGGCTCGACCGGGATCGGCAGGTTCGATTCGATCGCGTGATCGCGGTAGTTCAGCCCGATCGCGACGATCTTGCCGACATTGGCGATCGGCACGCCGTAGCGCGGCGTACCCTCGACCAGCGGCAGCGACGTCACGTCGATCTCGGCGAGCTTGGCCAGCGCGTCGGGTGCGAGCGTCTCGGGCGTGAAGTCGGCATGGTCGGCGAGCGACCGGATGCGACCATCGGCATCGACCAGACCCGGCTTTTCCTGGCCCAGCGGACCGTAGCGGCACAATTTCATGGAAAGGGCTTTCGACTATCAGTGAGTATAGGGACGGTGCATCGGGATATCCCGATTGAGCTCGACGCCAAAGCCCGGCGCATCGAGCGCGCTGGCCTTGAGGCGGCCGTTCTGCGGGACGGGCTCGCCGATCAGCTGCGGATGGAACATCGGCACCACCTCGGTCGGTCCCGGATGCATCATCAGGAACTCGGCGAACGGCGAATTGTGGCGCGTGATCACGAAGTGATAGCTGTAGACGCTCGACCCGTGCGGGACGACCATCTTGCCATGCGCATCGGCCAGCGCGCTGATCTTGAGCAGCTCGGTGACGCCGCCGCACCAGCCGACATCGGGCTGGATGATGTCGCAGCAATCCATTTCGAGCAGCATGCGGAAACCCCAGCGCGTCGCTTCATGCTCGCCGGTGGTGACGAGCATCCCCTTGGGGACGTTACGCTTCAATTCCGCATAGCCCCAATAATCGTCGGGGCTGATCGCCTCTTCGATCCATTTCAGACCATGTTCGTGCGCGGCGATCGCCAAGCGCGTGGCGTAATCGACGTCGAGCGCCATCCAGCAATCGAGCATCAGCCAGAAATCGTCGCCGCATTTCGCCCGCATGTCGGCGATCATCGCGATGTTCTTCTTCATCCCCTCCGGCCCTTCGGCGGGACCGTGGTGAAGCGGCATCTTGCCGCCGATGAAGCCGAGTTCCTTGGCGATGTCGGGCCGCGCGCCGGTCGCATAGAATTGCAGTTCGTCGCGCACCGCGCCGCCGAGCAGGTGATAGACCGGCTCCTGACGCAGCTTGCCGAGCAGGTCCCACAGCGCAAGGTCGACGCCGGAGATCGCGTTCACGACGATCCCCTTGCGGCCGTAATATTGCGTCGAGAAGTACATCTGGTCCCAGATCTTCTCGTATTCGGTCGGGCTGCGCCCTTCGAGGAAGCGCGCGAGGTGCTTCTCGACGATGAACGCCGCGGGTTCGCCGCCGGTGGTGACCGCGAAGCCGATCGTGCCGTCCTCGGCCTCGATCTCGACCACCAGCGTGCCCAGCACGTTGATGCCAAAGCTCTGACGCGACTGGCGATATTCGGGATATCGGCTCATCGGCGTGGCGATGTGGTCGTCGATCCAGTGGCCGGCACCCTGGTCGTGATAGTCGGCGCCACCGCCACGGACGACGAACGCCCGGACGTGCTTGATCTTAGGCAAGGACACGATCGCCACTATAAGCTCCTCATTCCCCTCCCCGCCACCTCCTCGAACGGGAAGCGAGCGGCGTCGGCGCTGTTTACTTTATCTCACTTTATGGGATAGTTCGTTACTTGATGAGAATGGCCGCGTCAAACGCAGACTCGGTCCGGGCAGAGGAAAAGCGGATGATCATGGATCGCAGGAGCGTCCTGGCGGGCGCCGTCGCATTCGGGGCAGCGCTGGGCGTTGAAACCGCGTTCCCGAGCTTCGCACAAGCGGCGATCCCGCTGCCCGATGGCTTCGAGCGCATGCCGCTCTGGCCCGGCGCGGCCCCCGGCGGCGCTGGCGTCCGCGTCACCGAAGTGTCGGCGCTGCGCTACCCCGAACTCGGGACCGACACGCTGTACCAGGACCATGTCGTCACCCCGACGCTGACGATGGTGCGCGCGAAACGCCCGAACGGCGCGGCGCTGCTGCTGATCCCGGGCGGCGGCTATCGTCGGGTATCGACGGGGCTAGAAGGCTATGTGATCGCACGACGGTTCGCGGACGCCGGCTATACCTGCTTCGTGCTGAGCTATCGGATGCCGGCCGACGGCTGGGCGGCGGGCGCCGACACGCCGTTGCAGGACGCACAGCGCGGGTTGCGCCTGGTGCGCAGCCTGGCGACTCGCGAAAAGTTCGATCCCGCGCGGGTCGGCGCTATCGGCTTTTCGGCGGGTGGCCATCTCGCCGCCTGGCTGTCGACCCGCGCACCCCGCGAAACCTATGCCGCGATCGATGCGGTCGACCGCCAGCCGCTCGGCGTTGCCGCCGCGGCGCTGATGTATCCGGTGGTCACGTTGCGCGATCCGCTTGCGCATGCCGGGTCGCGCGAGCAGTTGCTGGGCGCCAATGCGACCGCCGACCGGATCGCCGCCTATTCGATGGAAGACACCGTGATGCCCTCGCCGCCGCCGATCTTCCTCGCGCATGCGTTCGACGACAAGACCGTGCCCTACCAGAACAGCCTGGTGATGGCGGCGGCCCTCCGCGCGCAGGGCGGCGCGGTCGAATGCCAGCTGTACGAAGCCGGCGGGCACGGCTTCGGGATCGGCCCCAGGGCCCCCGCGGCGAGCGGCTGGTCCGACGCCTATCTTCGCTTTCTCGCGAGGCACGGCGTATGACCTCCATGCCGCCACGCGTCGCCCTGTTCGTGACATGCCTGGTCGACCTGATCCGCCCGCAGATCGGCTTCGCCGCGATCCGCGCGCTGGAGGCGGCAGGCTGTGAGGTGATCGTCCCCGACGCACAGACCTGTTGCGGCCAGCCCGCGCTCAATTCGGGCGACCGCGACACCGCCGCCGACCTGGCGCGCCGGGCGATCGCGATGCTCGAACCCTATGACCATGTCGTCATCCCGTCCGGATCGTGCGCGGCGACGATGCGCGTGCACTATCCCGAGATCCTCGAACACGATCCCGAATGGGGCCCGCGCGCCGTCGCGCTGGCGGCACGGACCTACGAGATCCTCGCCTATCTCGACGAGGTCCGCGGGTGGAAACCCGACGGCGTCGCGCTGGACGCGACCGGCACCTATCACGACAGCTGCTCGGGCCTGCGCGAGCTCGGCATCAAGCGCCAGCCCCGCCGTCTGCTCGCGGCTATCGACGGCCTCAGCCTCAAGCCGCTTGCCGGTGCCGAGACCTGTTGCGGATTCGGCGGCACGTTCTGCGTCAAATATCCCGCGATCTCGAACGCGATCGTCGCGGAGAAGGCGACCTCGATCGACGCCAGCGGTGCGGACCTGCTGCTCGCGGGCGATCTGGGGTGCCTGATGAACATGGCGGGCAAGCTCAACCGCGAGGGCTCGAAGGTCCGCGCGTTCCACACCATCGAGCTGCTCGCCGGCATGGGCGACGGCCCCGCGATCGGCGAAGAGGCATGAGCAGCTTCACCGACCGCGCCGACACCGCACTCGCCGACCGCAACCTGAAAATCGCGGTCGAGCGCACCGCCGGGACCGCCGAAGCCAAGCGCACCATCGCGATCGACGCCTTTCCGGATTTCGAACAGGCCCGCGACCGGGCGGCGGCGATCAAGGATCACGTGATCGCCAATCTCGGCCTGTATCTCGAACGCTTCGAGGCAAACGCCGTCGCGGCCGGTGCGAAAGTCCACTGGGCGCGCACCGCCGACGAAGCATGCGAGATCGTCGTCGGCATCTGCAAGGCGGCGAACGCGAAGAGCGTCGCGCGATCGAAATCGATGCTGGGCGAGGAGATCGGCCTGCCGCACGCGCTGGAGCAGGCCGGCATCACCCGGATCGAGACCGACCTCGCCGAGCACATCATCCAGCTGGCGGACGAGCGCCCCTCGCACATCATCTGGCCGGCGATGCACAAGACTCGCGAGCAGGTGTCGGTGCTGTTCAAGGCCAAGCACCGCGATCCGCACCAGGAGGAGACGATCGCGGCGATGGCAGAAAGCGCCCGCCGCCACCTGCGCGAAGGCATGCTCGCCGCCGATGTCGGCATTTCGGGTGCGAACTTCCTGGTCGCCGACAGCGGCGCGGTGTGCACCGTCACCAACGAAGGCAATGCCGAACTCTCCCTCGTCCCGCCGCGCGTCCACATCGTCACCGCGGGGATCGAGAAGATCGTGCCGTCGATGGGGCATGCGGTGCACATGCTGCGGATGCTGTCGCGCTCGGCGACCGGCGCCGCGCTCAGCCAGTACACCACTTTCTACACCGGTCCGCGCCGCCCCGGCGACCGCGACGGCCCCGAGGAAATGCACATCGTGCTGGTCGACAACGGCCGCACGATGATGCGCGAGACCGGGCTGGCCGAGATGCTGCGCTGCATCCGCTGCGGCGCGTGCATGAACCACTGCGTGGTGTTCCGCCAGATCGGTGGCCATGCCTATGGCGGCACCTATCCGGGACCGATGGGCGCGGTGCTGACCCCGGCGTTCGATGGCCTCGCGAAGAACCGCGACCTGCCCAATGCGTGCACGCTCAATGGCAAGTGCCAGGAGGTGTGCCCGGTGCGCATCCCGCTGCCGACGCTGTTGCGGGGCTGGCGCGAGAAGAGCTGGCGCGAGGGTCTGGAGCCGACCAGTCTGCGCGCCGGTCTCGGCACCTGGGCGTGGTTCGCGCGGCGGCCCGCGCTGTACCGTGCGGCGACCGCGTCGGCGCTGCGCGCGATGCGGCTGATGGGACGCGGCGGCTGGCTGAGCAAACTGCCGCTCGCCGGCGCCTGGACCGAGCACCGCGACATGCCGAAGCCCGCCGCGCAAAGCTTCATGTCGCAGTACAAGAAGGGACGCCGGTCGTGAGCCCGCGCGACGCCATTCTCTCGCGGCTCGGCGGAACCGCCACGATCGGTGCGATCGACAGCGAAGCTGCTGCGCTGCTCATCGCCCCCGAACGACCGCGGGTCGATCCGGCCAGGCTGGAGGAGACGTTCCTGGCGATGCTGACGCTGCCGAGCGTGGCCGCGACCGTCGACCGGATCGCGTCGCTCGACGACCTGCCCCACGCGGTCGCGCGCTATCTCGCCGCGCAAAGCCTGCCGCCCCGCCTGTGCGTCCCGCCCGATCCGCGCGTGGCTGCGGGCGACTGGTCGACGATGACGCTGCACGAACAGGTCGCGCCGGACGAAAACGCGGTCCTCGCCTTTGCCCGCTGCGGTGTCGCGGAGACCGGATCGCTGGTGTTCGAGACCAGTCCGAAGGCACCGATGCTGCCGAATTTCCTGGCGCTGCACCACATCGTCGTCGTGCCCCGGATCGTCGCGCAGCTCGAAGACGCGATGCTCGGCGGTCTGCAGCCGCGCGCGCATTACTGGGTGACGGGCGTGTCGGGTACCACCGACATCGAGGGCACCTATGTCCGCGGCGCGCACGGCCCGCGATTCCTCCATGTCGTGCTGGTCGACTGACCGCTCCGCCACCTGAACTTGCTTTGGATCAAAAATAGCTTCCATTTTCGATCAAAAGTGCGATAAACGGGACTACGTTCCACATATTGAAACCGGCGATAAGATCGGTACGTGCTTTAGGGGAGTTTTTAGTGAACCATTCGCATATCCGGTCGTCGATCCGTGGGGGCGCATCGCTCGCCGTACTCGCGTTGACCGCATTCGGGACGCAGGCGCTGGCGCAGAACGCGCCGATCCCGCCCGCCTCGACGCAGCCGTCGACCACCCAGCCCGGCACGACGGAGCCCGCCGCGACCCAGGCCGCCGATCCGCAGGCCGACGCGGCACCGGAAGCGGACATCGTCGTCACCGGCTTCCGCGCCTCGCTCGACAGCGCGCTCAGCGCCAAGCGCCGCGAGACCGCCGCGATCGACAGCATCGTCGCCGAGGACATCGGCAAGTTCCCCGACAGCAACCTGGCCGAATCGATGCAGCGCATCCCCGGCGTCGCGCTGGCGCGCGGTGACGGTGGCGAAGGCAAGAACATCTCGGTTCGCGGCCTCGGCGCCGGCTTCACCCGCGTCCGCATCAACGGCATGGAAGGTACCGCGCAGACCGGCGCCTCCGACATCTACGGCGCGCAGAACAGCGGCCGCAGCTTCGACTTCAACGTCTTCCCGACCGAGATCTTCAACGGTCTCGCCGTGCGCAAGACGCCGTCGGCCGATGTCGAGGAAGGCTCGCTGGGCGCCACCGTCGACCTGACCGCGCCGAAGCCGCTCGGCCAGTCGAAGGACTTCGTCGTCAGCGCGACCGTCAAGGGCCTGTGGAACGAAGTCTCCAAGAAGACCAACCCGCGCGGTTCGCTGCTCGTCGCCAAGAAGTTCGACGACGGCCGCTGGGGCATCCTCGGCTCGCTCGCCTACCAGAAGCGTAACATCCGCGAAGTCGGCTATTCGGCGGTCGACATCCTGTCGTCGAACACCAATGGCGGGTTCTGTTCGCCAGTCGGCGTGACGCCGTCGGTCCCCGCAGTCGGGTCGAAGGGCGCGACGGCCACGACCTGCTACCCCGGCAATCCGCGCACCGGTTCGGTCGCGGCCTACAACGCCGTGCAGGCCGCGCGTCGTCCCGACCTGCCGAACACGCCGGGCAGCGGCGCGTTCTTCCCACGCATCCCGCGCTACCTGAACTCGGAACAGAAGCAGGAACGTATCGGGGGCACCGCGACGCTGCAGTTCCAGCCGGACGAGAAGACCGACATCTCGATCGACCTGCTCTATTCGCGCTTCCACGTCGTGCGCCGCGACAACTACATCGAAGCGATCTCGTTCGCGCGGTCGGCGTCGAACAACGGCATGCCGAACACCTCGATCAAGGACCTGACGCTCGACAGCCTCGGCTCGGTGCAGAGCGCCAGCTATGACGGCGTCGACGTGCGGTCCGAGGGTCTGGTCGACAATTTCGTCTCGACGTTCAAGCAGGCGAACATCAACTTCAAGCACGACTTCTCGGACGCGCTGACCGTCACGACGCTGTTCGGGATGAACAAGTCGCGGTTGCAGACCAAGCAGCGCTTCCAGTATTACATGGACGCGATCGATAAGCCGTTCACCTTCGCGTACAACGGCGCGACCACGCCCGATCTCGGCTTCGGCTTCGATGTCGCGAACCCGGCCAACTTCAACTACGCACCTGGGCTTGCCGACGGCACCGTACTTGGCGGCTTCAGCTTCCAGGGCGCACCGCGCTACAACCAGACCACCGGGCTGACTGGCGAGACCAACCTCAACTGGAAGGTCGCCGATTTCTTCACGGTAAAGACCGGCGCGCAATATCGTCGCGCCAACTTCACCACGCTCGGCACCGGCTATTACACCGCCGACATCACCACCAAATCGCTGCCCGCCGGCGTCACGCTGGCGAGCCTCTCGATGCAGATCGATGGTGTGAACGACCTGTGGGGCCATGCCGCACCGGCAAGCTGGGCGTCGCTCGATCCGGCCAAGCTGATCTCGGCGGCGGGTCTCGACACCGCGCGCACCTGCGGCATCTCGTGCGGCACCGGCCTGTCGCGTGTGCTCGAGGAGGAGAAGAGCGGGTATCTGATGGGCACGTTCGATCTCGAGGATCGCCTGCCCGTCGGCGTTCGCGGCGACTTCGGTGTCCGCTACGTCCACACCGACCAGGCCTCGAGCGCGATCATCCCGGCGCCACTGGCCTCTTCGCCCACCGGCGTCACCGGCCAGTACAACTACGCCGACCGTTCGTATGACAACTGGCTGCCGTCGGGTAACCTAGTCATCGAGCCGATGAAGAGCCTGTTGCTGCGCTTCTCCGCGTCGAAGGTCATCGCACGGCCGGAACTGGCCGCGCTCACGCCGTCGGTCACGATCAACCCGGTTACGCGGTCGGGCAGCCTGCAGAACCCGAACCTCAAGCCGATCAGCGCCAAGACGTTCGACGCCGCAGCCGAATGGTATTTCCGTCCGGGTTCGCTGCTGTCGGTCGCCTATTTCCACAAGAACATAAGCACCTTCGTCCAGAACGTGCCGCAGACCGTCGCATACAATACGCTGGGCCTGCCGGACGCGTTGCTCGCCGGCTCCAACACGGCGCCGACCGAGCTGTTCGTGATCTCGCAGCCCTCCAACACGCCGGGCGGCAAGCTGAACGGCGTCGAAGTCAACGCGCAGATCCCGTTCACCTTCCTATCGTCGCCGTTCCTCAAGAATTTCGGCGTGCTGGCGAACTACACGCACGTCACGTCGAAGATCACGTACATCACCGCAACGTCGAACGGCGTCGTGTCCGCGACGACGCAGGCGGCGTTGCTCGGCCTGTCGAAGAACACCGCGTCGGGCACCGCGTATTACGAGGACAAGAAGTTCAGCCTGCGCGGCACCGTCAACTACCGCGATCCGTTCCTCCGCGGCGTGCCAGCATCGCCGGGCAGCGACGTCCAGGTCAACGCGAAGACGATGTATGTCGATGCCTCGGCGTCGTACAACCTCACCGACAACATCAAGTTGCTGGTCGAGGGCACCAACCTGACCGACGAACAGAACCGTATCTATATCGACAGCAAGCGTCAGGACACGCTGTTTCAGACGCGGATCGGCCGCACCTTCACGATCGGCGCAAACCTGCAGTTCTGATCGGTATCGCAACGAAAAGGGGGGAGACGGGGCAACCCGTCCCCCCCTTTTTTTTTCGTGCGCAGGGCGTTCCGTCGTGAACGACGCTAGCGCGCGGTGACTACCAGCTCGTGTTCCGGCACCAACTTCACGCTGCGGATCTCGGCGACCTGCGCCTTTGCCGGCAGGATTTTCCGCGCGCGCTCGTCGAGGTAGATCGGTGCGTCGGCGCGCAACGGCATTACCGTGATCGTCCAGGGCTTGCCTAGACGGTCGGCGAAGCGCCGCAGCCCGATCCGCCAGACCCGCCCGTCCCAGAACGCATCGTCGAGCATCGTGTCGCCGTCGAACAGCCGACCGATGTCGCCGCGATACTCGATCTCCAGGAACGCATCGCCCCCGGCGGGCAGCGCGCTGCGCGGCACCGTGAACGACCACGCCGCGGCGGCACGGTGTGCTTCGGGCAACGGCTGCATCGCCGCCTTGGCCGGGCCACCGACCTGGATCGGTGGCGCCTCGCCGGCCGGCCGTAGCGACGACACCGCAATCTCCTGCCCGCGCGACGTCCCTACCGTCGCCGCGTAATCGCCAGCGCGCGCCTGCGCCACGGAGAGCGACGCCTGCGGCATCATCGAAAAGGCGAACCGCGCATTGCCGCGCTGACGCAGTACGAGCCGATCGCCGTCGACGAACAGATCCGCATCGGTGAGCACCAGCCGGCGCTGGCCGAACACGTTGCCCACCCACGCCCTCCGCGCGGAAACCTGATCGAGCACGACCAACCGCACGCGGCGTCCGTCTCGTCCGGTGGCGGTGATCGTGCGGCTCGGCGACGGCGTCACGCTCGCCAGCACCTGCCCCGCGGCGTCGCGCCGCGACGGCACCGACAGGGTCGTTCCGGGCGCGAAGGCGAGCTCCACCGCGCCGGGGCCGGTAGCCGCCAGCACATGGATCGCTCCCCCGCCATCGGACAGCCGGGTCAGCGGCTGCGCGGTCGCGTAAGCCAGCCGCACGCCGTCCAGGTCCAGGTTGATCGGCCATACGAAGCTCGCATCCGCCGCGATGTCGGTCGGCGGCAATCGCACCGTGCCGCCCTTCAACGCCACCTCGAACCGCACGTCGCGGTGCGCCGGCATCGCCGACTGCCGGACATGGTTGTTGACGAACAGGAACGCGGCGGTTCCGTCAGAGCGCACCGACCAGCGCAGCGTCGCCAGGTCGGCGTTGCCGCTAGGCACCGCCGACGGTTCGCGCGCGGTCATCGTCGCAAGCCGGTCGCCATACGCCTCGAGCAAATAATGCAACGGCCGCAGCGCCCCGCTGACGGCGCCGACCTCGCCATATTGGCCGAGCGGCGCCTGGAAGTCGTAGCCGATCTGCGGCACGTCGTTATAGCCGCCGGTCGCCTGCGTTTCCTCGATCGCGCGGCCATCGACCAGCGGGTTGGCGCCGCCGTGGAACATGTAATAGCCGAGCAGATTGACCCCCGACCCGAGCTGCGCGGTGATCGCCGCGGATACGTCGATCGGATCGAGCAACGGCCGCCGCCGGTACATCACGGGCACCCCCGCACCATATTCCGCACCCAGGAACGGCGTGTCCGCGGTGTCGGACTCGGCGTCGCCGACCTTCGCCCCCCGGGTCTGCGCACCCAGATCGCCGCTCACCCGACTGCGGAAGCGGAACAGGTAATTTTCCTTGGGGCCGAGCGGCCCGGTCTTGGCCGACCAGGGTTCGTCGACATACCCACCCATCACCGGCACCACCTGCCCGCGCGGATAGATCGTATGGTCCCAGCCGGTGACCGTGTAGAGCGGCACGTCATAGCCGATGCGTCGCGCGAGGGCCTTCAGCGTCGCGATATGCCCGCGGCCCTGCCCCGGCCCGTCGAGATTATACTCGTTCTCGATCTGCATCCCGACGATCGGCCCGCCGTCCTTCCACAGCAGCCCGCGGACCTGCGCGTACATTCCGGTCCAGAAGCGCTCGACCTCGGCCAGATAGGCGGGATCGTCGCTGCGGGGCCGGGTGCGCGCCACCACCCAGTCGGGGATGCCGCCGAACCGTGCCTCGGCGTGCGCCCACGGGCCGGGACGCAGGAAGAACAGCATGCCGTGCTTGGCGCAGAGCTGGACGAACCGGCGCAGGTCGCGGTCGCCGGTCCAGTCCAACCGCCCCGGCGCCAGCTCGATCTGGTTCCAGATCGCATAGCTCGAGACGATGGTGACGCCCGCCGCCTTCATCTTGAGGATCTCGGCCTCCCACTCCGCCGCGGGGGTCCGCGTGAAATGGAACTCGCCCATCACGGGCAGCCACGGCCGACCGTCGCGTGTCAGATACTGGCTGTTGATTCCGATGCGGCCTCCAGGACCGGTCCCGGTACCCATGTGCAAGTGCTCGCTCCGCAGCGCGGGCGGCGGCGCGGCGGCGTCGACGCGCACCGTCTCCTGGGCCGACGCCGACGCTGCGGTCGTGACGAGCAACAGGCCGATCAGAGCGCGCCTCACTTCGGCACCGCGAAGCTGGGCGACTGGCCGCGGACATAGGTTTCCCATGTCGCGCGGTCGTGGAACTCGCGTCCCTTGCTCCACGCTGCGCCCATATAATAGACGAACGGCTTGCCCGGCATGACCTTCAGGATGACGAGGTAATTGTCGGCGTCCTCGGTCACCTCGGCGATCATCGCCGGATCGACCATCAGCGCGACCGCCATCGCACCCTTGTCGGGATCGGTCGGCCCCCAGAAGCTGAACCGCCCGGTCTTGGCATCGGCGGTCAGCGTGCCCGCGGCGGGTGCGGTCGGCCGCTTCTGGATGCCGATGCCGACCAGCAGCGGCTCGGTCGTATCGGACGAGAGTGTCGACACCATCCGTGTGAAGTTGGTCCCCAGCGGCAGCGTAAAGCGCCGCGTCTCCCACACTTTCCGATCCGTACCGACCGGCCAGGGCGCATAGTCGACGCTGAAATCGGCGACGTCAGGGCCATCCTTGAGAATGCGATGCTTCGCCCAGTTGCGCGATGTCCACAATTTATGGTCCTGCCAGACGCCGAGCCCCCCCGCGCCGCGGAACGTGTTGACGTTGTAGAAGTCGATGCCCTCGCCGTGGAAATCGTGCTGCTTGCCCGTCTTGAGCTGACGTTCCATGAACGGCCACGGCACGATCTTGCCCCAAGCGTCGATCCCGGAGGTCGAGGGCGGCTCGTACGCCTCGAGCGCAGGGCCGTAGATGCGATGCGCGGTGCGATCGTTTTCCCACAGGATATCGTCGTAGCGATAGGGCGCGAACTTCACGCTCGCGCGCGGCGCGCGTTGTTCGGCCGGTGGTGGCGACAGCGGTAGCGAGATCCGCGGATTGACGACGCCGTCGGCGCGCGGGGGTGCTGCAGCGTCATCGCGCGCCGGGTCGAAGCCGAGATCCGACACCGCCTGATGTTCCGCGTTACGTCGCGCGAATGCCGCCTTTTGCTCCGCCGTCAGCCCTGCCGGCTCAGGCCGCTGGACGGGCCCCGCCGGCTTGATCGAATCGTGCGGCGGTTCGGCGATCGGCAACGGCGTCACCGGTCCGCCGAGCCGCATCATCTCCAGCCCCGCCAGGATCAGTCCGCCGGAACCGTACATCGCATGGTCGTCCGCCTTGGTCGGCCAGGGCTGGTCGCCCGGCAGCTGGACATGGCCGAGCAGGCCGTCCGGCTGGATCGCCTTGGTCAGCCCCGCCCAGCCACGCAGCACCACCGGTAGATAGGTCTTCCGATCGAGGACGCCGTGGTTGATCCCCCACGCCATCCCGTAGACGAAGAACGCCGACCCCGATGTCTCGGCACCCGCCGGATCCTGCGGGTCGAGCAGGTTCGCGGGCCACAGGCCGTCGTCGCGCTGCAGCTTGGCGAGGCTCGTCGCCATCGTGCGCAACGTCTCGATGTAACGCGGACGCGACGGATAGTCGGCGGGCATCGATTCGAGCACGCGCGCGATACCGCCGACCACCCAGCCATTGCCGCGCGACCAGAACACACGCTTGCCGTTTTTCGCAAAGCGCGTCCCGAACCGCGCATCACGCAGATACAACCCTTCGGCGGGCGCCCACAACGCGTCGTGCGTCCGCCACCACGATGTGTCGGCCGCGCGCAGATAAGCCGGGTCGCCGGTCAGCACCGACATCCGCGCGAGTACCGGCGGCGCCATGAACAGCGCGTCGGACCACCACCATACCAGCCGCCGCGGCGCCGGGTCGAGCGTCAGATACGGCAGCGCATAATCGAGCCGCGCGCGGGTCGCGGCGATCTCCGGCTCCTGCCCGCTGCGCGCGTACAGTTCCTCATAAGTCTCGCCGAGCGCCATGTTGTCGGCGTCGAGCATCGCATAGGGCCGTGCGCCGCCTTGCAGCGCGAAATTGAAATGCTCCGCGGCGTCGCGCATGAACGCATTGCCACCCGACGCATCGGATACCCGCGTGAGTCGGGTCAGCGATGTCAGGAACGCCGCGCTGATCCAGTTGGCGGTGAGCGGGCGGACGACGTCGCCCTTCAACGTCATCGGCCGCGCGCGCAGCTCGGCAATCTGCATCGCTGCGGTATAGTCGAGCAATGCCAGCACCCGACGCGCATCGGGAACGCGCCGAGCATCGAACGCCAGGTCGGGCCGCGCTGGTGCGGACACTGCCGGAACACTCGGCGATACCTGTGCCGAAGCCGCGCTGGCCATCAGCAGCGGCAGTATGGCGAACAGCCTCATCATCGCTCTCCCGTTCATCGCGGTCTCTGCCGCCAGATAATGAACAGGCATATCGCTATGTGGATAGAGCGACAAGGCGGCATGTATGACAACTGGGGCTGCACACCACCCCGGCGCAGGCCGGGGCCCAATTGGGAACGCCCAAGTGACGACGTACGGTCCTTCGTTACCGCCGCCGCCCATTTGGGCCCCGGCCTTCGCCGGGGTGGAGCTAAGGCTTCAGAGCCAGCGAGCCGCGATCAGTGATTGTCGCGCGGCAACCCCATCGTCTGCGCGATCCGCTGGTACTTCTCCGCACCTTCGAGGATCGCGCCGGTATCCATCTGCCCGACCACCGCGCGCTGGATTTCCTGCCACGGGGTCTGCGATGCCGGATAGCGATAGCCGCCCGCGGCGATCAGGTCGGCGCGGCGCTGTGCCAGTTCCGCGTCCGGGATCAACACGTCCGCGGTGCCTTTGTTGAGATCGATCCGCACCCGGTCACCGGTCTTGAGCAGCGCGAGCCCGCCCATCGCTGCGGCTTCAGGGCTGGCGTTGAGGATCGACGGGCTGCCGCTGGTCCCCGATTGCCGCCCGTCGCCGATGCACGGCAGCGCGTGGATGCCCTCGGTGATCAGATAGGCCGGCGGCCGCATGTTGACGACTTCGGCCGCGCCCGGATAGCCGATCGGGCCGGCGCCGCGCATGAACAACAGCGTCTCGGCAGTGATCCCGGTCGCGGGATCGTCGATCCGGTGGTGGTAATCCTCCGGCC
This sequence comes from Sphingomonas sp. R86521, assembly GCF_042466235.1. NCBI lineage: Bacteria > Pseudomonadati > Pseudomonadota > Alphaproteobacteria > Sphingomonadales > Sphingomonadaceae > Sphingomonas > Sphingomonas sp. R86521. The sequence continues at coordinate 3,446,481 of NZ_JAXHBY010000001.1, forward strand.
CGTCGAACACGACCGCAGGCCCCTCGAACGCGTCGAGGTCGTCGGGATTGGACAGATAGCGTTCGCGGAATTCGAGTCCGATCACGCTGGTCTTCATGATCGCGGCGTCGAACAGATTGCCCGACAGCACGATGAACCCGGCATCGACCACCAGCGGCTTGTCGAACGGATGGATGACCTTCTCGTCCTCGATCGCGACGCCGCGGCAGTTGTCGCCCATCGTCTTGCCGTTGACGGTCAGCGCGTCCTCATGGATCAGGCCCTGCTCGATCAGCTGGTTGACCACCGCGGGAACGCCGCCGGCGCGGTAATAATCCTCGCCCAGATATTCCCCGGCGGGCTGCAGGTTGACCAGCAGCGGCACCTTGTGGCCCTCGGTCTCCCAGTCCTTGAGCGGCAGGTCGACACCGATATGGCGTGCGATCGCGGACAGGTGGATCGGCGCGTTGGTCGATCCGCCGATCGCCGAATTGACGCGGATGGCGTTGTGGAACGCCGGCTTGGTCAGGATGTCGGAGGGCTTCAGGTCCTCGGCGACCATCTCGACGATGCGCTTGCCGGTTCGGTACGCGCATTCCTGGCGGTCACGGTACGGCGCCGGGATCGCCGCCGACGCCGGCAGCGACATGCCGAGCGCCTCGCACAGCGAATTCATCGTCGTCGCGGTGCCCATGGTGTTGCAATAGCCGGTCGACGGCGCCGACGACGCGACCAGTCGGATGAACTCCGCATCGTCGATCTCGCCCGCGGCGAGCAGCTGGCGCGCCTTCCACACGATCGTGCCCGAACCGGTCCGCTCGCCCTTGTGCCAGCCGTTGAGCATCGGCCCGACCGACAGCGCGATCGCCGGGATGTTGACCGTCGCCGCCGCCATCAGCGCGGCGGGCGTGGTCTTGTCGCAACCGATCGTCAGCACGACGCCGTCGAGCGGATAGCCGTACAGCACTTCGACCAGCCCCAGATACGCCAGGTTGCGGTCGAGACCCGCGGTCGGCCGCTTGCCGGTTTCCTGGATGGGATGGACCGGGAATTCGAGCACGATGCCCCCCGCCTCGCGAATGCCCTCGCGCACGCGCTCGGCGAGCACCAGGTGATGGCGATTGCAGGGGCTGAGGTCGCTGCCGGTCTGCGCGATCCCGATGATCGGGCGGCCCGACTGGAGTTCCTCCAGGCTCAGCCCGAAGTTCAGATAGCGCTCAAGATACAGCGCGGTCATGTCGATATTGTCGGGGTTGTCGAACCAGGCGCTGCTGCGCAGTTTACGCGGGGGGGTCGTCATTACTAAAAGCTCCGGAAGGTCAGGTCAGCGCGTCGTCGAGACGCGGAAGATCAGGCGATGGTGATAGGGATGCGTCGGGTCGACGCGTGCCGATCCGAACGCCGGCTGGTTGGGCGTATCCGGAAACTTCTGCGGTTCGAGCGCGATGCCGTCGCTCATCCGGTACAGATGGCCTTGCTTGCCGATCAGCGTCGTGTCGAGGAAATTGCCGGTATAGACCTGCACGCCCGGCTCGGTGGTGAGCAGTTCGAGGACGCGGCCCGACGCCGGATCCTCCAGCCGCGCGGCCAGCTCCGGGGTCTTGGTGAGGCCCTTGTCGAGCACGAAATTGTGATCGTAGCCATGTCCGAACACGATCTGCGGATCGCGCCCGTCACGCACGCCGTCCGACAGGATGCGCCCGCGGGTGAAATCGAACACGCTGCCTGCCACCGGTTTCAGCTCGCCGGTCGGGATCAGCCGCTCGTTGACCGGCGTGTAGCGCGCGGCGGGAATGGTCAGCCGGTGCGCGAGCACGTCGACGGGTGCGCCCTCGCCGCCCAGGTTGAACAGCGCATGGTTGGTCATGTTGACCACCGTCGGCGCGTCGCTGGTCGCGGCGTAATCGATCGTCAGCGCGCCGTGATCGTCCAGGCTATAGGTCACCTGCACCTTCAGCGTGCCGGGATACCCCTCCTCGCCCGCCGGGCTGGTGCGCGCGAGCGTGACGCTGGCCTGCGCACCCTGCATGATCGACACGACCTTCCAGGCCTGCTTGTCGAACCCCTTGGGGCCGCCGTGCAGCGCGTTGGTCTTGTCGTTCTTGGTCAGCTGATAGACCTTGCCGTCCAGCGTGAAGCTGCCCCCGGCGATGCGGTTGGCATAGCGGCCGATGGTCTGGCCCCAGTAGTTCGGATGATCCAGATAGTCCTGCAGCCGATCATAGCCGAGCGTGATGTCGGCGATCTTGCCGGTGCGATCGGGCGTGTTGAACGCTTGCAGCAGCGCGCCATAGCTGACGATCCGCGCACTGACCCCGTCCGCGCCGGTCAGCGTCACCGCCTCGACCGCGGTACCGTCCGCAAGCTTGCCCCAGGGCGCACGCTCGGCCTTGGCGGCGTGTGCCGCGGTTGCCGGGAGCAGCGCGCTCGCGACCAGCGCCCACGAAACCGTGGTAGCGATACCCCTCATGATCCCACTCCTGTGCGTCGATGATTTTCCGTTGACCGGTCGCGGTAAATTTAGTCAGACATATGGAAAGAACGCAAGCGCGACGAAGTGCCGCCTGCGACCAAGGAGACACTGATGGCCGGACCCCCGCTGACTGCCGCCCCGACGGGCACGGCTCCCACTGGGGATGCACCGACCTCGTACCGGTCGGCGCTGACCCTGCTCGCCAGCCTGTTCTTCATGTGGGGCTTCATCACGGTCATCAACGGCACGCTGCTGCCGCATCTGCGCAGCGTGTTCGACCTGTCCTACACACAGACCACGCTGATCGAATCGGTGTGGTTCATCGCCTATTTCTTCGCCTCGATTCCGTCGGCCAAGCTGATCGAACGCGTCGGCTATCAGCGCTCGATGGTCATCGGCCTGGCGATGATGGCGGTCGGCGCGCTGGTCATGGTGCCGGCGGCGCGGCTGCCGTCCTATGGCGTCACGTTGTTCGCGCTGTTCGTCATCGCCAGCGGCATCACGCTGTTGCAGGTCGCGGCCAACCCGTATGTCGCAGTGGTCGGCAAGCCCGAGACAGCCTCGTCGCGGCTCAACCTGGTCCAGGCGTTCAACTCCGCCGGCGCGACGCTCGCGCCGCTGTTCGGCGGGTACCTGATCCTCGGCCGCACCACCTCGGGCACCGCGATGGCGGGGGCCGCGGCACTGACGCCTGCGGAGAAGCTCGCCGATGCGCAGTCGGTGGTGCTCCCCTACGTGATCGTCGCTGTGATCCTGGCGGTGCTCGCCGTGATTATCGCGCGCTTCCCGCTGCCGGCGATGGGTGCCGCCACGCAGCGCCACGCCAAGGCGGACCGCAAGGGCCATTCGCTTTGGGCGCACCGCAACCTGGTGTTCGGCATCCCCGCGATCTTCATCTACCTGATCGCCGAGATCGGCGTCGGCAACCTGTTCATCAACTTCGTCTCGCAGCCCCAGATCGGCAACCTGACGCACCAGCAGGCGTCGAACTATCTGTTCCTGCTGTGGGGCGGCATGATGGTCGGCCGCCTGGTCGGCGCGTTCGTGATGCAGAAGATGGATGCCGGGCATGCGCTTGCCGTCGCCAGCGTCGGTGCGACGATCGTCATGCTGATCGCCGCGGTCACCACCGGCCATGTCGCGATGTGGGCGCTGATCTCGGTCGGGCTGTTCCACTCGATCATGTTCCCGACGATCTTCACCCTCGGCATCCGTGGCCTGGGGCCGCTGACCGAGGAAGGCTCGGGGCTGCTGATCATGGCGATCGCCGGTGGCGCGCTGGTCGTGGTGCAGGGGTGGCTCGCCGACAGCTACGGGCTGCAGACGTCGTTCTTCCTGACCGCCGTGTGCGAACTCTACATCCTGTTCTACGCGCTGTGGGGCTCGAAGCCGGTGGTGCGGGGCGCGCAGGGCTAGGGCCACACGCCCTCGCCAATCCCGTTACCCTACCCAAAACGCCGTCACCCCAGCGAAGGCTGGGGTCTCCCGCGACGGGCCACGCGGCTCGAACCGGGAGATCCCTGCCTTCGCGGGGATGACGGATCAGGCGGCGACTAGCGGCTCGCGAGCCGCGCGATCGGTACCGCGTTCCCGGGCACCTCGACCGCGAACGTGAACACGCTCCCCGCCTCGGGCTGCTCCGCCAGTTCGGCGTCGGTCAGATCGCCCTTCGCCGTCGTCGCATAGGCCGTCTTCAGGTCCGGCCCACCCAGCGCGATCTTGGTGACGTTGGCGCAGGGGAACCGCACCTCGCGCAGCAAACTGCCATCGGGCGCATAACAGCGCGCGCACCAGCCGCCCCAGATACCGACCCAGACATTGCCTTCGCTGTCGGTGATCGCGCCGTCCGGGTTGCCGTGATCGGGATCGATCCGCACGAAGTCACGCATCGCGCCCGGCTCGCCGTCGGCGTCGATCGTCACCGCGTGCAGCACCCCGCCAGCGGTATCGACATGGTACAGCGTGCCGCCATCGGGGGCGAAGGCCGGGCCGTTCGTGATCGGCACCGGCGGCAGCGCGGTGGCCGTCACCGCAGTGCCGTCGAAGCGGTGCAGCCGGCCGGTCGCCAGTTCGCAACCGTCATCCATCGACCCGAACCATATCGTCCCGTCCGCACCGACCGTCGCATCGTTGAGCCGATTGCCCGGCAGGTCGGGCTCGACCTCGGCCAGCGGGGTAAACGCGCCGGTCTCGGGGTCGAACGTCGCCAGCCCGCTCTGCAGCCCGGCGATCAACTTGCCGCCCTCAGCAGGCAGCACCCAGCCGATCTGCGCAGGCGCCGGCCAGGTCTCGACCGCGGCGGTGGCGGGATCGAGCCGGTGGACGCGGTGCTGCTTGATATCGACGAACCACAACTGGCCCGCGGCACCATCCCAGACCGGCCCCTCGCCGAGCATCATGCCCCCCTGCCAGACCGTCCTGACTGCGTTTTCCATCTACCCTCTCCTCGTCGAACCGTTCGTGCCCATATTGATGGCGGCGTGGCGACTGCCTATAGCCGATGATTAGTCAGACAGAACAGGTGAGAGCGATGACCGACGGTACCAACACGCAATTCGACGCGATCGAAGCGCTTACCGGCAAGCCGATCGCCGCCTATTCGGTCAGCACGCTCGACGATGTCGCGGCCGCCTGTGCCGCCGCCGATGCCGCCTTCGACGCCTACCGCGCCACCGATGCCGACACCCGCGCCACCTTCCTCGAGGCGATCGGCGAAGAGATCGTCGCGCTCGGTGACGAGCTGCTTCAGACCGCGCACCGCGAGAGCGGCCTGCCGCTGGCCCGCCTCACCGGCGAGCGCGGTCGCACCGTCGGCCAGCTGAAGCTGTTCGCCGACGTCGTCCGCGCCGGCCTCTGGCGCCAGGTGCGGCTCGACAGCGCGCTGCCCGACCGGGCGCCGATGCCGCGGTCCGACCTGCGGATGCGGATGATCCCGCTCGGCCCGGTCGCGGTGTTCGGCGCGTCCAACTTCCCGCTCGCCTTCTCGACCGCGGGCGGCGACACCGCGGCCGCGTTCGCCGCAGGCTGCCCGGTGGTGGTCAAGGGACACCCTGCGCACCCCGGCACCGACCAGATGGTCGCCGGCGCGATCCGCGCCGCGGCGGCGCGTACCGGCATGCCCGACGGCGTGTTCGGCCATGTCCGCGGCCCCGGCAACGATCTCGGTACCGCATTGGTGCAGGACCCGCGGATCGCCGCGGTCGGCTTTACCGGTTCGCGCCGCGGCGGCCTCGCGCTCGTCCAGCTCGCACAGGCGCGCACCGTGCCGATTCCGGTCTATGCCGAGATGTCGAGCATCAACCCGGTCGTGCTGATGCCCGCCGCACTCGCCGCACGCGGCGCGGCGCTGGGGACCGCGTTCGTCGGGTCGCTGACGATGGGGTCGGGGCAGTTCTGCACCAATCCCGGCCTCGTGCTCGCGATCGAGGGCGACGGCCTCTCGTCGTTCGTCGACGCGGCGGTTGCCGCGATGACGGGCCACGACCCGCAGCCGATGCTGACCGGCAGCATCCGCGAAGCCTTCGCCACCGGTACTGCGGCGCTCGCGGCGAACCCCGCGGTCAAGCAGGTCGCGGCCGGATTGGAAGGCGACGGCATCGCCCGCGAGATGGCGCGGCTGTTCACCACCGACGCCAGCGCCTTCCTGGCCGACGCCGCGCTCGGTGAAGAGGTGTTCGGCGCCTCGTCGCTGGTCATCCGCTGCCGCGACCTGGACGAAGTGAAGCAGGTGCTGCGCTCGCTCGAGGGTCAGCTGACCGCGACGATCCAGCTTGACGCGGGCGACCATGACGCCGCCGCCGAACTGGTGCCGCTGCTCGAGCGGAAAGTCGGTCGCATCCTCGTCAATGGCTGGCCCACCGGCGTCGAAGTGAGCCACGCGATGGTCCATGGCGGTCCCTTCCCGGCGACCTCGGACGGCCGCTCGACATCGGTCGGCAGCCTCGCCATCGACCGCTTCCTGCGCCCGGTCTGCTATCAGGACCTCCCCGCGTCGCTGCTGCCCGCGGACGTGCGCGATGGTGCTGCAGGACCTAAGCTGGTCGACGGCACGCCTGCGTGAACGGCGCAGCGACCGGAGCCTATATCGCGGTCGATTGGGGCACCACCAATCGCCGCGCCTATCTGATCGATGCGGACGGCGCGGTACTCGACACCGTCCGCGACGATCGCGGCGTGCTCGCGATCGAACGGTCGGACTATCCGAAGGAAATCGCCGGGTTGCGCGACCGGCTCGGCGCGCTGCCGGTCATCGCCGCGGGGATGATCGGATCGACCCGCGGCTGGGTCGACGCGCCCTATGTGCCCTGTCCGGCCGACCTCGCCGCGCTGACCGCCGCATGCGCGACTGTGCAGGATGAGGACGTCCTGATCGTGCCCGGGGTCTGCCTCACCGGACCGCGCAGCGACGTGATGCGCGGCGAAGAAGCCCAGGTGCTCGGCGCGATCGCCGCGAGGCTGGCGCCGGCCGATGCGCTGTTCTGCCAGCCCGGCACGCATAACAAATGGGTTCACGTCGAGCGCGGCAGGATCGTCGACGTCTCGACCGCGATGACCGGCGAGCTGTTCGCGCTGCTCCGCGACAACGGCGTTCTCAAGGGCATGCTGGACGGCGCGGTCGCCGACGGCACCGCCTTTCGCGACGGCATCGCCCGCGGTGCTGGCGCGACCGACCTGACCGTCGCCTTGTTCGAAGTGCGCGCCGCCGTTCTGCTCGGCGCACTGCCCGCCGAGGATGCCGCGGCGTTCGCCAGCGGCGTCCTGATCGGTGCCGATGTCGGCGCGCGCGACCTGCGCGACCGAGACGTCCACCTGCTCGCGAGCGGACCGCTCGCCGATCTCTACGCGGTGGCGATCACCGCGCGCGGCGGCCGCGTGATCGCGGTCGACAACCAGGCCGGCTTCCTTGCCGGCATCCACGCAATCTGGGGACTGACCCGATGACCGATCCTGCCGCCGAATTCGAAAAGGCGTTTGCCGCCTGCCCCCTGGTCGCGGTGCTGCGCGGCCTGACCCCGGCGGAAGCGCCCGCGATCGGCGACGCGCTGGTCGAAGCCGGCTTCACGCTGATCGAAGTGCCGCTCAATTCACCCGATCCGTTCGAGAGCATTGCGCTGCTCGCCAAGCGCCTGGGCGACCGCGCGATCATCGGTGCCGGCACCGTGCTGACCACCGCCAACGTCCAGCGCGTCGCCGACGCCGGCGGTACCCTGATCGTGTCGCCCAACACCGACGTCGACGTGATCCGCGCCAGCGTCGCCGCCGGCCTGATCTCGCTGCCCGGCTATTACACGCCGTCCGAAGCCTTCGCAGCCCTCGCCGCCGGCGCGCATGGTCTGAAGCTGTTCCCCGCCGAGGGTGCGGCGCCCGCCTATCTCAAGGCGCAGCGCGCGGTCTTGCCGAAGGATGCCAAGGTCCTCGCGGTCGGCGGCATCACCCCCGAGACGATGCAGGCTTGGCGCGACGCCGGTGCCGACGGTTTCGGCCTCGGTTCCAACCTGTACCGCGTCGGCAAGTCCGCGCAGGATGTCGCACGCGATGCCCAACGGTATGTCGACACGCTGAAGGAGCTCGTGTGATGGCCCAACGCCTGATCCAACACCGTGATGCCGCAGGTACGCGCCGGGTGATCTTTGCCGATGGCGACGCCGCGCATGTCGTGTCGGGTGTAGAGACGACGCTGGCGCTCGCCGGTATCGCGATTGCCGAGGGCACGACACTGGCGGAAGCCGCACAGGCGCGGTTGACCGACGAGACGGTCGACCTTGTCGCCGAACTCGCCGCCGGTCGCCTGCTGCCCGCGATCGATCACCCCGATGCCGCGCGGCTGATGCTCGCCGGCACCGGGCTGACGCATCTCGGCTCGGCCTCCGGTCGCGACGCGATGCACAAGGCCGCGGCAGAGGGCAAGCAGACCGATTCGATGCGCCTCTTCCTCGAGGGCATGGACGGCGGCCGCCCTGCGCCCGGCGAGACCGGCGCACAGCCCGAATGGTTCTACAAGGGCGACGGCCAGTCGTTGGTCGCCCCCGAAGCACCGCTCAATGCACCATCCTTCGCGCTCGACGGCGGCGAGGAACCCGAACTCGCCGGCATCTACCTGATCGGCGCGGACGGCACGCCGTTCCGCCTCGGCGTCGCGCTCGGCAACGAGTTCAGCGATCACGTCACCGAACGCCACAACTATCTGTGGCTCGCGCATTCGAAGCTGCGCCAGGCCTCGCTTGGGCCCGAACTGCTGCTCGGCACGCCCCCCGCCGACGTGCGCGGCACCAGCCGCATCGTTCGCGACGGCGCGACCCTGTGGGAAAAGCCGTTCCTGACCGGCGAGGACAACATGTCGCACGCGCTCGGCAACCTGGAGGGCCATCACTTCAAATACGCGCCGTTCCGCCGCCCGGGCGACGTCCATGTCCACTTCTTCGGAACCGCGACGCTGTCCTGTGCCGACGGTATCCAGACACAAGCTGGCGACGTCTTCGAGATCGAGGCCGCGCCGTTCACGCTGCCGTTGCGCAACACGCTCGCGTTCGCACCCGCTGCATCCGTCACCGTGCGCGCGCTGTGAGCGACCCGATCCGCCTCGCAGTGATCGGCATGGGCAAGATCGCGCACGACCAGCATCTGCCCGCAATTGCCGCCAATCCAGATTTCGAACTGGTCGCGACCGTCAGCCGCAGCGGCGAGGCGACCGATGGCCTGCCGTTCTTCAAGACGATCGATGAGCTTGCGGCCAGCGGCGTAGCGGTCGATGCCGTCGCGCTCTGCACGCCCCCGCAGGTGCGTCGCGCGATCGCGATGACCGCGATCGCCAAGGGCTGGCACGTCTTCCTCGAAAAGCCGCCGGGCGCCACGCTCGCCGAGGTCGTCGCGCTTTGCGATGCGGCCGACGCCGCGGGGATCAGCCTGTTCGCCAGCTGGCACTCGCGCTACGCCGCCGGTGTCGAGCCCGCGCGTGCCTGGCTCGCGGACCGCACGATCGCCAAGGCGACGATCACGTGGCGCGAGGACGTCCGCGCCTGGCATCCCGGGCAGCACTGGATCTGGGAACCGGGCGGTTTCGGCGTGTTCGATCCGGGGATCAACGCGCTGTCGATCGCCACGCAGATCCTGCCGCATGCCTTTTTCGTCGAGCAGGCCGAACTGGACGTGCCCGCCAATTGCGCCGCGCCGATCGCGGCACGGGTCGATTTCCGCGATACGCAGGGGACCGCGATCGCGATGGACCTCGATTTCCGCCAGGAGGGTCCGCAAAGCTGGGACATCGTCGTCGAGACCGATGCCGGCACGCTGACGCTGGCCAAGGGCGGCGGCGAGCTTTCGCTGCCGGATGGCGAGACTCCGGTTGGCACCGCGCTGCACGGGGAATACCCTGGCCTCTATGCCAGATTCGCCGAGATCGTCCGCGCCGGTACGTCGGATGTCGATATCGCGCCGTTGCGGCTGGTCGCCGACGCCTTCCTCCGCGGGCGCCACGTTCAGGTCGAACCCTTCGTCGAATAGGATGCCCATGCGTAACTTCGGACTCCGCACTGCCGCCGCCCTGCTCGCCGCTGTCGCCGTGACGCCGTCGATCGCGCAGGCACCTACGCCACCGCGGATCTTCATCGCCAGCGATTCCACCGCGCAGGATTACAAGCCCGACAAATATCCGCAGTCGGGCTGGGGCACGATGCTGCGCTGCGCAGTCGACCCGGGCATAATCGTCGAGAACCGCGCGATCGGGGGACGGAGTACCAAGAGCTTCATGGTCGAAGGTCGGCTCGACGGCATCGCGCGCGATATCCGCGCGGGCGACACGCTGCTGATCCAGTTCGGACACAACGACGCCAACACGGCAAAGCCCGAACGCTATACCCCGATCCCGGATTACGAGGCCAATTTGAAGCGCTTCATCGGCGTCGCCACCGCCGCAGGAGCGCGCGCGGTGCTGCTGACGCCGGTCACGCGCCGCGCCTTCGCAGGCGGTCATCCCACGCGCAGCTTCCCGACCTATTCGGACGCCGCAAAACGCGTCGCGGCGGAGACGGGTACGCCGATCATCGACCTCGCCGCCCTGTCCGAACGCTGGATCGAGGGGGTCGGCCCGGAGGACTCGGCGCGATATTATCTGCACTACAAGGGCGCGGCGGGTGCCCCCGGCTATCCGAACGGCGTCGACGACGACACGCATTTCAGCGAACTCGGCGCGCGTCGCATCGCGGACATCGTGGCGACCTCGCTCAGCGAGCTGAAACTGCCGATCGCCGCGCACGTCCATGGCGGCCGACCGGCGCTGACCCGCGCCGACCCCGCCGGCGGACCGGCCTGCTGAGATGATCGACCGCCGCACCCTCATCGCTGCCCCCGTCGCCGCGACGCTCGCCGCGTCCATCGCTCGGTCGGCAAGCGCTGCGCCCGCCGCCGCGCGGTTCCCGATCTGGCCGGGTGCCGCGCCCGGCATGCCGACACCCGCGGTGGTCGATGCCTTCGTCAAGCGATCGCCGACCGGCGCTGCCGACGACATCGCTTGGCCGCACGTTGCGACGCCGATGCTGACGGTTTCTCCGGCGGCCGCGCCGACCGGCGGCGCGGTGCTGATGATCCCCGGCGGCGGCTATTCGCGGGTCGCGATCGGGCGCGAGCCGTCGACGGTCGCGCGCTGGTTCGCCAGCCAGGGCATCACCGCGTTCGAGCTGTTGTATCGCCTGCCGCACGATCACTGGGCGGCCGGCCCGGACACGTCGTTGCAGGATGCGCAGCGCGCGATGCGCGTCATCCGCTCTCGCGCGGCGACCTGGGGAATTGATCCCGCCTCGGTCGCGACGATCGGCTTCTCGGCCGGCGGCCACGTCGCCGCGCGGCTCGCGTCGCGGGCGTCGCTCGCCACCTACGCGCCGGTCGACGCGGCCGACCGGCTGTCCGCACGGCCGGTCGCCGCGGGGCTGATGTTCCCGGTGATCACGATGATGGGACCGCTCGCGCATCCGCAATCGCGGCGCGAGTTGCTCGGGACGAACCCCGACGACGCCACCGCCGCGCGCTATTCGGCGGAGAACGACCTGCCCGCGGACATGCCGCCGACGCTGCTCGGCCACGCCGCCGACGACGCCACCGTCAAGGCCGCCAACAGCATCCGGATGTTCGAGGCGCTGCAAGCCGCGGCGATCCCGTCGGAGCTCTACATCATCGAGAAGGGCGGGCACGGCGCGCCGCTACTCAAGCCCGACGGCAGCGCGAATGTGTGGCTCCAGCAGTATCTCGTCTTTGCGGGACGGCATGGGTTGAAAGTACGGCCCTAGCCCAACCACTCGTCACCCCAGCGCAGGCTGGGGTCTCATGCGGCAGGGCTTCCGACCCGAACCGGGAGATCCCAGCCTGCGCTGGGATGACGAGAGTGTAGCGGCGTGCCCTCAACCCGCCCCTATTTCACGTCCTCTGTCTCGGTCGGCTCGCCCAGATAGAACCCGGTATGCGGCGGCTGGTTGTACGCGGTGTTCTGCCACGCGATCCCGGCGCGATAGACCGGGTCCTGCATCAGCGTGACATAGCGATGCGTGGTCGGGATCGGCGTGGTGTAGATCCGCAGCTCGCGATTGTCGGCGCTGCGCCACACTACTTCCTCGCGCCAGTCGCCGATCAGGTCGGCCTGCAACGTCGGGTTTGACTTGGTGCCGTTGTCCGACGCCATCCCCTCCGCCTTCAGCAGCGTGGTCGTGGTGCCGGTACGCCAGTCCCATTTGCTGATCGTGGTGCCGTCGAGGAGCTCGCGCAGGCGGTCGCCGTCCCACCAGATCGCGAAGTTGGTCTGGCGCGGATGCGGGCCGATCGCCTTGCCGTGGACGTCGAACAGGTCGGGCGAGTTCGATCCCCACATCTCCTCGCCGAGATGCCGCGGGTCGATATCCGCCGACAGGCCGCGTCCGGTGTCGGTCTCGGCCGGCTTGGTCCACAGGATCTCGCCGGTGCGAGCATCGAGCAACGCCGAGCCGATCCCGCCGTTGCGCTTGACCTCCTCGTGGACGCCGAACTTCTCGAGACCCGGACGCGACGGGTCTAGGTCGCCGACATGCATCGCGTCGCCGTGGAACAGCGGGTCGGTCCACAGCCCCTTGCCGGTGTCGTCGATCGCCATCGATCCATAGATCACCTCGTCGCGACCATCATGGTCGACATCGGCGATGCTCAACTGGTGGTTGCCGCGCCCGGCATAGTCGGCATTGCCCGGTGCGGACGTGTCGAAGGTCCAGCGTTTCGTCAGCTTGCCGCCGCGATAGTCCCAGGCGGCGACCACGGTGCGCGCGTAATAGCCGCGCCCGAACACCATGCTCGGCAGGTGCCCGTCGAGATAGGCGGTGCCGGCCAGGAACCGGTCGACGCGGTTGCCATACCCGTCGCCCCAGACGCGATCCATCTCGTCATAGCTCGGGTTCAGGCTGGCCGAGCGTGGCGGATCATAGGGTGCGGTCGCCAGCGCGCGGCCGGTACGTCCGTCGAACACGCTCAGGAACTCGGGGCCCTTGATGATGCGTCCTTCGAGCGGTGCCACCTTGGTGCCGTTAGGCAGCACCTTTGCGCCGGTGCGATCGCGCTGCGGCACCTCGCCTTCGCGCCCGCGCCAGTCCGCGTTCTTGTCGCCGATCACCTTGCCGCCGCCGTCGACGGTGCCGTCGGCGGTCTTCATCGCCACCTCAGCACGGCCGTCGCCGTCGTAATCCGCGACCTGGAACTGGGTATAATGCGCGCCGGCACGGATGTTGCGACCGAGGTCGATCCGCCAGAGCCGCTTGCCCTCCAGCGTATAGGCATCGACATAGACGTCGCCGGTGTACCCCGCCTGGCTGTTGTCGTGGCTGTTGGTCGGATCCCATTTCAGGATGATCTCGTACCGTCCGTCGCCGTCCAGATCGCCGACGCTCGCATCGTTGGCATTGTAGCTGTAGCGCTCGCCCGACGGCGTCACGCCGTCCGCTGGCGGCACCAGCGGGATCGACAGATAGCCGGCCTTCCACACCGTCGCCGACCCGGCGGATGCCTTCGTGCCTGCCATGCGCACGGAATAGCGGCCGGTCCCGTCACCCTTGGCGTCGACGAAGTTGGTGGAATCGGTCACCGGCGTGGTCGATATCTTGCGATCGTCGCGGTAGACGTCGAACCGGGCCGCCTTGGGGTCGGCCTGCAGCGACCGCCAACTGACCAGCACCCCGCCGCCCTGTGCGGGCACCGCGACCACGCCGCGATCGAGTCGCTCCGTGACGCGGGCAACCGATTGCGCGCCTGCCACAGCCGGCGCCAGCGCGATGCATGCGCTTGCCAGCCATAGCCCCTTGAGTCCGATCGTCATCCTGTCCCACTCCTCGTGTGCATTTATGTCACATCAACTGGCATATCATATCAGATCTGTCATTTTTCCAATCTATATTATTGCATTCCACATGTTGGCAACTTAATCACCGGCCATACCGCGTCGCCAGACATGCGGGTCAGCGCCCCCCGACGGTTCGGGCACGGCGTCCAGGTGAGGACAGACATGGCCGACATTCAGCGTATTCCAGTATCCGGTTCCCCGACCCGCCGCCTGTCGCGCGCCGTCCGTGCCACGACGTCGTCGATGGCGATCGTCCTGGCCTGCGGCATCGCCAGCGCACAGACCGCGGCCCCGACTGACGCCCCCAAGGTGTCGCCGCAAGCCGCACCCGCAACGCAGCCGCAGCCCGAGACCGCACCGGCACAAGCCGACGCACTGGCATCGCCGTCGTCCGTCGCAACCCCAGACGCAGCCGACGATGCCGACGTCATCGTCGTCGGCACCCGCGCCTCGCTGCAGTCCGCGATCGCGCGCAAGCGCAACGCCGGCACCGTGGTCGACTCGATCGTCGCCGACGACATCGCCAGCTTCCCCGACAAGAACGTCGGCGACTCGCTCGCCCGCGTCACCGGCGTCCAGCTGGATCGCGACTTCGGCGAAGGCACCAAGGTCTCGATCCGCGGCGTCGAGCCCGATCTCAACCGTGTCGAAGTCAACGGCGTCACCCAGGCCAGCGCCGACGGCAGCCGTTCGGGCGATTTTCGCGAACTCGCCACCGAACTCGTCAAGTCGATCGACGTCTACAAGGGCTATTCCGCAAACCTCACCGAAGGTGGTCTGGGCGGCACCGTCAGCATCGAAACGCGGCGTCCGCTCGAGCTGAAAAAGGCGCTCGGGTCGCTGGTCGTCTCCGGGCAGCATCTCGACACGACGGAGAATTGGCGCCCGCGCATTACCGCTCTCATCGGGACGCCGCACTTCCTGATCGACGGGCTCGGCGTCCTCGCCAACGTGACGTATGAGAACAAGCAGCTTCGCCAGGACTACATCAGCAACACCAACTGGAAGCGGATCGCCGATTTCGACCGGTCAAACGAGAAGACCGTCGCCAATCCCGATTATGCCAACTTCAACACCTATGCCAGCTGCGCGGGCGTCGGCGGCGCGAATACCGCTGCGGCGACCGCACGCCGTCTCGCCTGCGAGACGCAGTTCTTCGACTGGGTCCCGACCGTTCCCCGGCTGCGCCAGCGCCGGATCAACGATAAGCGCATCTCGGGCGACTTCCAGGTCCAGTACGAGTTCGCGCCCAATTTCCGCGCCTATGCCGAAGCCGTGGTCAACAACCGCAACCAGCAACTCAACGACGTCAACTACTCGCTCGACCTCGCGCGGTTCGAACGCTTCAATTATGACGCGGCGCTGCCCGCCGGGCTCAACGGCGCGACCTCGCGTCCGCAGATCTCGGCCGGCACCTCGACGAGCGAGAACCACGTCGTCACCAGCGCGCTGACCGCGCTCAACTCGGTCAACGTCGGCACCGCCGCCGCGCCCGTCTGGAACGGTGCCAGCAACATCCTGGGCGTGCAGCGCCGCGACTTCTCGTACGACCAGACCACGCGTTATTACCTGACCGGGTTCGACTGGACGCTCGACCGTCTGAAGGTGAAGGCGCTCGCCTCGCATTCGACCGGCCGCACCGTGGGCGACACCAATCTGGTAGCCTATTCGACCGGTATCAGCGGCATCACCATCGATCGCCGTAACGGCCTCGGCATTCCCGTCTTCGTCTTTCCCGAGAACTTCGACCCCAATTCGACCGGTGCCTATGTGCGCCCCGGCGGCGTGAACGCCGACGGTCGCCAGGCTGGCCCGACCGTCCAGTATCGTCCGACCGACAACAACAACAAGGAAGACCAGCTGAAGCTGGATGCAGATTTCGAGACCAATCTGCCGTTCCTGACGACCATCGAATACGGCGGCCAGTTCCGTTGGCAGCAGTACAAGAACTATTCCGGCGGCGGCACGCGACTGCTGACGCCTGCGGTATCGGCCAATCCGTCGACCGGTGCACCGGCGGTCGCTGCCGTCTATCAGACCAGCGCCAACGTGTCGTACACCACGGTCGTCACCAACACACCGCCGGCGGTGCGCGCGCCCAATACCTATTACATGACGCAGGCGCAGTACGCGACGTTCATCGCCGCCAACACCGGCCAGTTGCCGGGTGCTCCATTGTTCAGCGGCCTAAAGGGCGCGCCGGACGGACTGCCGTCGCAGCTTTCCGTCCCGACGATCAACTATGATCGCCTTGGCCAGGTCTACGACCTGTCGGGCTTCGATCAGGATCTGGTCCGCAGTGCCGACGGCCTGTCGCAGATCCCGGCGGTGTTCATCAAGGAGAAGGTCGCCGCTGCCTATATCCAGGGCGACTTCGAACAGGACCTTCTTGGCATGCGCCTCACCGGCAACGCCGGTCTGCGCTACGTCAAGACGAGCGACGAGGGCACCGGTACCAACATCAGCCGCACGACCCGCATCCGCCCCGGTACGGGCGTTGCCGGCATCCCGGCCGTGATCGAGACGGTCATCCTCGGCGCCAACTCGCTGTCGCTCAAGAACAGCTACACCGACTGGTTGCCGGCGTTCAACGCGGCGCTCGAGATTACGCCGAACCTGACGTTCCGCGCCAACTGGGCCAAGAATCTCGCGCGCCCGAAGCCGACCGATCTCGTACCCAACGTCAACTGCGTCGACGACGTCACCGACATCACCGGCGCCCAGGATGCCTGCGTCGGCGGCAACCCCGATCTCGTACCCTATCGGGCGGACCAGTGGGAAGTGAACCTCGGCTGGTTCCCCAACCGCGACACCGCGCTCAGCCTTGGTTACTTCAAGAAATACGAGGCCAGCTTCGTCGTCCAGAACATCGTCCGCAACGACGTCGATCTCTTCAAGGACGGCAACCTGTTCACGATCCGGCAACCGGCGAACGGCTTCGGCGCGCTGCTCGACGGTATCGAGGGCAGTGCGCAGACCGCGTTCACCTTCCTGCCCGCGCCGTTCGACGGCTTCGGCGCCAGCGGCAACTTCACCTATGCGCGCGCAATCCGCACCAACCTGACCAACGTCGCGACCGGCCTGCCGCTCAACGACTATCCCGGTCTGTCGAAATGGACCGCGAACGCCAGCTTCTTCTACGACAAGGATTGGCTCAACATCCGCGTCAACTACAATTACCGGTCGAACTGGCTGACAACGGTAGCAGACGTCAACTTCGACAACAGCCCGATCTATCGCCGCGCCGAAGGCTATATCGATGCGAAGGTAACGTTCCGCTTGCCGGATCTGCACAGCCAGCTGTCGATGGAGATTTCGAACATCAACAAGGAATCGTCGAAGAGCTACATCGATAAGGCGCGACCGATCGAATATTATTACGCCGGCCAGCGCTTCTTCGCATCGTACCAGCTTAAGTTCTAATCGAGATCGTGCCCGGTCCCGACGGACCGGGCATGTCGCGGCTGCCGACACCCCGACGTGCAGCCGTTCGCTATGGCCAGGCCGCGTGCCTGGCCTTTTTTTCGGGTTCAGCGCTCGAGTGCGGTGATCCGGACGTTGCGGATGCGCAGATGGCTCTTGGTCGTGCGCACCCCGAACCAGCCGCTGGTGTACGGCGCGGCGTCGGTCAGCGCGAACAGCGGCTTGCCGTCACGCTCCACCGCGATACGGCCGCCATCGGCGATCAGCCGCACGTGCATCCAGACATTGGGCTTCAGCATGTCGGCCGGTGCCTGGCGGTCGTCCTCAGGCCTGAGCGGCCGATTCCCCGGCCGGCCGATATAGCGGCGGAACCGCGTCGTCGTATTCCGGTTGCCGCCGATCCCGACATAATAGGTTTCGAGATCGTCATAGCTCGCAAACGCGCCGTCGCGCGGGCGCAGGGTCGGCTTTCCCGGGTCGCGGGCCATCCAGAACGCGTTGGCATCGCTGACCGCGTCGTTGGCGCCGCCGGCCGAGACCGCCATCACGTCATAGTCGATCCGCACCGGACCGCTCAGTCGCTGGCGGTACCAGAGCGTCACGCCATCGGGGGAGTCGACGTCGAGCACGCCGTCGCGGATCGAGACGTGCGCGCTTCCCTTGTCCGCCTCGACCCGCCACTGGGCCAGGCCACCGCGCGCGTCACCCGCTGCTGCGCAGGCTAGCAAGCCGAGCACGGCCCACCGTGTCACGGTGCGCTATCCATCACATCGGCGAGCAGCACCAGGTTCGCGGTCGCGGTCAGCCCCCATTGCGCGGCGTCGTTGGTCGAGACCTCGGTGATCTCGTCGACCGGCTTGAGCACGGAGGCGCCCTCGACCCGGTGCGACGCGCGCGACTGGTCGCGACCCTCGCGGTCGCCCGGTCCGACGAACTCCGCCCACGCTCGCCGCGCCAAGGCCGGATCCTTCCGTTCGCGCGCGGCATAAGCGGTGAAGCGCGAATGTGCCTGGCGCAAACCGCGTCCCTTGCCGCCCGATCCGGTCTTCGCGCGGAACGCGGCATCGGGCGCGTTGTAGAACGCGCAATAATCGAGCCACGCCTCGCGGTATTTGGGGACGTCGACCAGCTGCAACAGCTCGGCGGTGATCTCGAACACCCCGAACACCCCGTTCAGGTGGCTGAGGCTGACCTGATCGGCATTGCCCACGAACCGCCCGGTCTTGAGGTCGAACGGCGCACCGCCGGTGAACCATTGCTTGGGCAGCGCGGCGATCGATTCCATCCCCGCCACGATCCGGTCGCGCCAGCGGGTGTCGCGGGTGCGCTCCCATTCGGTCAGCCATGCGCCCAGCATCGATCCCCAGACCGTCCCGAACTGCACGAACACCTGGCCTGCGGGCAGCGCCGCCGTCGTCGCCACCGCGGAGGCGCCGCCGGGGGGCAGCGAGCCCTCGTCCCGCGCGCCGACTTTCCGGCCGATGTTGACGGTCTGCAACGCATAGTCGCTGTCGACCAGCGCATGCATCAGGTCGCCGCACCGCTCGTCGCTGGTCATGTAGTAATAGAAGCGCTTGAACGCGGCGTTGGAGACGCGCTGCTGCTTCGAACTGTCGCCCCAATGCTGGACGCCGTGGCGCGTCCCCAGCCCCTTGAAGCGGCCGACATGATAGACATCGACCTCGCTGGTGTGCCGCGTCATCGCCTCCGCCATGCGGAACAGGTCGGCGCGGCCGGTGCGCAGATACGCGTACCACAGCCACAGGTCGGTCGAGAGCTCGCTATTGTCCCACGCGAACCCGCCGATGTCGTAGCGCCAGACATGCCGGTCGTTGTCATAGCTGTGCATGACGTCGCCGTAGTTCCAGAAGCCGTACCAGCGCCGCTGTTCGACCTGCCCGACATAGAAATCGAGTTCGCGGCCGCTCCGCTGCTCGATCGCCGCCTGCGCCGCGCCGCCGCCGGTCTTGTCGGGCGCCCAGATGCCGAACAGCCCGGCCTCGTGGATGCGCTGCGGCGTCGCGACCAGCCGCGGCGGGTGCGAAACCAGCGTCGCCATCTCGACCAGGCGATCGCGCGCCGGTGTCGCCTCCAGCGCCCACAGCCGGAACTCGGTCGTCCGTGCGATCCCGAGCGAGTCGCCCCAGCCCGGCTCGAAATCCTCATAGGTGATGTCGAGGCCCTGGTTCTGGCGGGTGTAATCCGTCATCGCCATGTCGTCGTGATAGAAGCGCAGGTCCATCGCCGGTGCGTCGGGCGCGTGGTACCAGATCGTGAAGCGCGCGGTGTCCGTCGCGGCGTCGCGGATATCGAGCCGCACCGGCGGGCGCTGCCAGAAATCGCCCATCCCGAACGCCACGCCGCCGCTCACGCCCCCGACATAGCCCAGCCCCGGCGCGCGCCCGGCGGTGTCGACATCGATCCAGCCATGCCCCGGCTTGGTCCGCTTGGTGATCGTGAACCCGTCCGAGTTCGGCTGGCGCAGCGTGAAGTCGCCCCAGGCCGGGATGTAGCGCAGTTCGCCGCGCACGTGGGCCGGCATCGCGGCTTCGGCGGGGGTGCGCACGCCCGCGACCTGTGCGTCGCGGAACGCCTTGCCCGGATCGCGACGCAGACCGGTTAGCGGCCGCACCGCCTCACCCCACAACCCGCCCTTTTCGCCCGCGAACCGGACATGGCGGTCGTGCGGCGCATCGCCCATCGGGACGTCGCCGGTCAGCCCCAGCCCGCGCACGAACATTTTCGCGGGATCGCCGTCGAACACCAGGCTGTGGACGATCCGCACCGACTGCGCCCCCGCATGGAAATACAGCCGGAGCGAAAACGGCATCGCACCCGCGCCGTGATGCCCATCGATCTTGATCACCGCGCGCACCGGTCCGCGCTGCTCGATCGTCACCGCATCGATCGTCCCCGTCGCGCGCGTCGTTGCAGGGGTGGCGCCATCGTCCTCGTCCGGCCCGTCCTGCATCGTCGCGACCAAGCGGACGTTGCGCAGCGTCTCGCGCGCGCCGACGCTGGCCGAGACGATCAGCGCCTCGCCGCGCCGCCCGATCACCCACTTCCGCGGTCCCACCGCGACCTCGACGGTATCCGTCGTCTCGCGGACCGCTACCGGTATCGCCGATTTCGCAACCGTACCCGGCCGCACGACCAGCGCATCCGTGCGGCCCGCATCGGCGGCGATCGCGTGGCCGGTCCATTTAATCGAACCGTCGGGCCAATACGCCATCGGCCAGCTTTGCACCGCGTCGTCGCCGAGCCGATAACCCTTCGCCAGCTTTGTGCCGCGCGGCCATGGCTGACCCCAGCTCTGCCCCTCGTGACTGAGCGGCGCACCGTCGAGCCACCGCGCATCGCTGTCGCCCTTGGCGATCGCTGGCGCCGCGTCGACCGCCGCCGGTATCGCCGCCAGACTGCCCGCCAGCGCGGTGCTCGAAATGAACGTGCGGCGGCTGATCGCGGTATCGGTCATGGTCTCTCCAGCGTGCAGTCGCTGCGCCTCGCACCGCCGCATCATTTGAGATCATGTTCTAACTATTGGTAGTTTCCGTCAACGCTTTCTTGGGTCGCTCTGGGCAGAGCCTCAATACCGCCCCCAAGTGAATTTCGACGACAGCGCGTAGTTCCAGACCGCGCCGATCAGCACCCCGATCAACGCCGATGCCGCCCAGGCGCCGTTCTCGACGGTGTGCATGAACGCCGCGACACCGACATTGGCGACCGCACCGACCGCGCAGATCAGCGCGAACGACACCCACCCGTCGAGCAACTGCCGCCAGCCCTTCAACCGCCGGTCGCGATAGGTCAGCGCATTGTTGAGGAAGAAATTGACCGTCAGTGCCGTCAGCGTCGCGACGATCTCGCCCGCCAGGAACGACGCGCCCAGGCCGAGATACAGCGCGGTCAGCACGCTCATGTGGACGCCGACGCCGAGCACGCCGATGGCCGAAAACATCGCGAACCGCACCGGCACGATCCGTCCGAACATCCGGTCGTACAGCGCGATCAGATATTCCATCGCGACGACGTGATCGAGCTTGCTCTCGCCCTCGGTCCGCACCCGGAACGTGTAGGGCAGCTCGACGAAGCGCAGTGGCTTGGGCGAGGCGGTCAGCAGGTCGAGCAGGATCTTGAACCCGATCGCCGACAATTGCGGCGTCAGGTCGCGCACCACCTGCGTCCGGATCGCAAAGAAGCCCGACATCGGATCGCTCAGGTCCGCCTTCAGCACGCGGCGGGACAGGCGCGTCGCCAGCGCCGACTTCGCCACCCGGTCGCGGTCCCAGGCGCCGGTGCCGCCGCCCGCGACGAACCGCGAGCCGACCACCACGTCGAGGTCGTCGCCACGCAACAGGTCGAGCATCGCCGGCAACAGCGTCTCGTCATGCTGCAGATCGCCGTCGATCACCGCGACCACCGGCGCCGCGGTCGCGCACATCCCCTCGATACACGCCGAGGACAGCCCGCGCCGGCCGATCCGCTGGATCACACGAACCCGCGGATCGAGCCGGCCGATCTCGCGCGCCTCGGCTGCGGTGCCGTCGGGGCTATCGTCGTCGACGAAGATCGCCTCCCAGTTCACGCCCACCAGCGCCTGGTCCAGCTTCGCGATCAGCGTGGGCACGTTCGCCTTCTCGTTGAACGTCGGGATGACGACCGCGAGTTCGAGAAGGTCGGGCCTGGTCAAAGCCGTGCCAGCACCTCATCGCCCATCGCCGCGGTCGACAGCGTGCCACCGAGGTCGGGCGTCCGCGCGCCGGCCAGGATCGCCGCCGCAACCGCCGCCTCGATCCGCGCGGCGGGCTCTTCCATCCCCAGCGAATGCCGCAACAGCATCGCCGCGGACAGGATCGCAGCGCAGGGATTGGCCTTGCCCTGCCCGGCGATGTCGGGCGCCGACCCGTGGATCGGCTCGTACAGCCCCTGCCCCGATCCGTTCAGCGTCGCCGACGGCAGCATCCCGATCGACCCTGCGCACATGCTCGCCTGATCCGACAGGATGTCGCCGAACAGATTGCCGGTCACGATCACGTCGAACTGGCCCGGATTGCGCACCAGCTGCATCGCGGCATTGTCGACATACATGTGGCTGAGTTCGACATCGGGATAGTCGGCGGACAGCGCGGTGACGACATCGCGCCACAGTTGCGAGGTTTCCAGGACGTTGGCCTTGTCGATCGAGCACAGCCGGCGGTTTCGCGTCCGCGCGGTTTCGAACCCGACACGGGCGATACGGGTGACCTCGTCCTCGTCGTACGACATCACGTCATAGCCTTCGCGGCGACCGGCGGCGGTCGTCCGGAACCCCTTCTCGCCGAAATACACATCGCCATTGGTCTCGCGGACGATGACCAGGTCGATTGCGCTGGCGACTTCGGGACGCAGTGCCGAGGCGTCTTCGAGGCCCTTGAACAGCGTCGCCGGGCGCAGGTTCGCGAACAGCCCGAGTTCCTTGCGCAGCCCGAGGATCGCCTGCTCCGGACGCAGCGACCGTTCCAGCGCGTCGCAGCTCGGATCGCCGACCGCGCCGAACAGGATCGCATCCGCCCGCCGCGCCAGCGCCAGCGTCGCGGGCGGCAACGGATGGCCCTCGGCATGATACGCCGCGCCGCCGACCAGCGCCTCCTCATAGCTGAGGTCGAGGCCCAGCGCGTCCAGCACGCGGCGGGCCTGCGCGGTGACTTCGGGGCCGATGCCGTCGCCGGCGAGTATCGCGATCAGGGGCATGATGATCTCCTCGCGGCCGCCTGTGCCGGGGGAACCTGCGTCACGCAACCGCCCTTTTCAACCGATCCACGAGCCGGTCGCGTGCCGCGAGCGTCTCGGCGCGTCGATCGACCAGAATGTCGCGCGCCAGGAAATGCCCGGTCAGTCGCAGCCCGTCGAAGATATCGTCCCATTCGGCCGCCCCGCCGGTGCGCACGAACGCCGGCAGCGGCAGCAGCTTGGCCTCATACCCGTGCGCCGCGCCGCGCCCGACCGCGGCCCCGCTGCGGGGGCTGACGAAATCGAGATCCGCGGTCGATCCGCTCGCCACGCAGGTCTCCAGGTCCAACCCGAACCCGAGTTCCGCAAGCAGCAACAGCTCGTAGCGCACCAGCGCCGCCGCCCATCCCCGCGCCGACGGCGCCGCCTCGATCGCATCGAGGACCCCGCCCAGCGCACCGTACACCCGCGGATAGGCCTGCGCCTCGGGCAGCGCGGTCGCGGTCAGCGCGGTCGTCCATTCCAGCGCCGCGGCGGCGAGCGGCTCGCCGTGCAGCGCGGCGCGGCTGTGGATCAGCTCGACCGTCAGCGCCGCGAGCTGCTCGCCGGTCCGCGCACGCCATTCGCCCTGGATGGTATTCGCCGGCTGCAGCACCGGCCGCAGCTGCCGCGACCGTCCGCCGCGGACATAGCCAGGCTGCACCCCATCGTCCCGTGTCAACGCCCGCACGACCGCACCGTGTTCGCCATGCTGGCGAACGGCGACGACGATGGCGGAGGTGCGCAGGTGCATGGCGGGACTATAGCGCGAACGCCTATCGCCGCACCTGCTTTGCCAGCGGCTGCAGCGCCGGGTGCGCACTGGCCCGTTTTGCCCACGCCACCGCGCCGTCGAACGCCCCTAGCGCTGCGAGGATCGCGCGGTTCGACAGTGTCGGCCGCAGCAACAGCAGGTCGACGCATGCGGTTCCGCCAGTCGCGAACTGGCGCTTGTGTTGCCCCTCTCCCTCGGTGAAATCGAACCGCGCGAAACGGTCGTCGAACAGTGCGCGCATCGCTTCCATCTGCAGCACCGCACCTGGCGACAGTGTGTCATGCGCGGGATCATGCCCGACATGATCGTAGCGCAGCGACTCCCCCTCCGCCGTGCAGCACAGATAGGCCGCTGGGGCGTCGCCGACGAACAACAGCCAGCCGCGTATCCGGTCCTCCGCTGCCAGTTCCACGCAATACGCAACATCCTCCGGCAGCCCGGCCCCAAGCAGCCGCTCCTGGTACGTGGTCGCAGACACGGCCCGTGCCAGCGGATGGAACGTGCGCATCTCTTCCACCGTACGATAGGCCCGGATATCGAGCGTTCCGCCGGACGCCGCCGCCAGCTTCCTCGCCTTCCGCTTCAGCCCGGATCGCGCGCTGCCTGACAGCCCAGCCAGCCAGGCCTCGACACCGACCCCGAAATCGATGTGATACCGAACATACCGCTGCCGGACGGCGCACAGCAGCCCGGCCGGCACGAAGCCGTCGATCGCTGCCTCGGGCACCGACGTCACCAGAAACCCATCGGCATCGTCCGGCAACCGCGGCAAGGCCGGCACCGCCGCTGCCAGCACCGCGTCGAGCGACAGCGCCATCCGCACCAGCCGCCGAGGAACCGCGGCCAAGGTCCGCGCGCCGACCTGGAACCGCAACGGCACCACCGGAGTCATGCCCGTTCCGCGACCCAGTTCGACCAGAGCTGCTCCGCCTGCCGCCAACGTTTGCGCAACCGGTCGGGCGCAAGCGGCTCATCGGCGCGGTCCAGCGGCAGATCCGGGCGATCGGCGAAATGCGCCGTCGGCAGCACGTCGCGCATCTCCGCCAGGTTGGCGCACAGCGCGCGGAACCGCCGGACATGCACCATATTGGCCCGCGTCCCGCGGCGGTTGGCGAGCTCGAAGCCGTGGCTGACGATCGTCACCGCCGCATGCCCCGACACCGCGGCGTGTTCCAGCGCATCATAGCTTTCGCCGACCGACAGCGCGCAGAGCTGGAACGTCCGCAGCCTGCCCGGACTGTCCTCGATCACCGTCACCGGCACCTCGATCACCCTACGCTCGATCGGTGCAACCTGACGCGGCGACAGTCCGATGCGGCTCATCTCCGGCGCCTCGGCGCCGTTGTGACTGCTGTCATAGACGAACCCGAGCGAGGCGAGCGCGGTCAGCGTGTCGTCGTTCGCGGCATAGCTGCCCGCACGAAACGCGATCGGCGCCGGCGCCCCCGCCGCGATCAGCAGGTCGCGCGCCTGGACCAGCAGATCGACCTGCTCCGCCAGGCTGTATTTGTAGAGCGCGAAATGCCCGAACGTGGCGCCGTGATCGCCGCGTGTCGCACCGGTCCAGTTGGCGTGGAGATGCAGCTGCACTTCCTGCCCCGCGGCCAGGATCGTATCGACCATCCGACGAACCGGATCGAGACCGAACAGCACCGCCGGCATCGGGTCGACGAAGAAGCACGCCTTGAGCCCATACCGCGCAAGTTCGCCCAGCTGATAGGTGAGCCCGACGCCTGCAGGCTCCAGCGACCGCATGTAGATCGTATCGAGATCATACCCCGCGGCATGATAGCGCCAGGCGAATTCGGTATCGACCGTCAGGAATACGGGGGTGGCCACCGGCTCTTGGCTAGCAGCCCGGAATGAAAATTGCGTTGCGCGATTTTTAAAAACCGCCGCGTTCAACGCCTTCCCCCGCTTGCCGGTCAGCGCACGCCGCTACAGCCCTCACCGCGAATGGTAGAAATCATACACCTGTTGCGCGACACCCGCGGATACACCGGGCGCCTGCTGCAGATCCTGCAGACTCGCATTGCGCACGGCGCGCCCTGTGCCGAAGTGCATCAGCAAAGCCTTCTTTCGCGCCGGACCGATCCCCGGCACTTCGTCTAGCGGGCTCGCGCCGATCGCCTTGCTGCGCTTGTCGCGGTGCGCGCCGATCACGAACCGGTGGACCTCGTCGCGCAGCCGCTGGAGGTAGAACAGCACCGGTGCGTTGACCGGCAGCTGGAAATCCCGCCCGTCGAGCATGTGGAAGATCTCGCGCCCCTCGCGGCCGTGATCGGGTCCCTTGGCGACGCCGACCAGATTGACGTCCTCGATCCCCAGATCCTCCAGCACGGCGCGCGCCGCGTTGAGCTGTCCCTTGCCGCCGTCGATCAGCACCAGGTCGGGCCATTCGCCGCCGTCGCGATCGGGGTCCTCGGCCTGCGCGCGTGCGAACCGCCGCGTGAAGACCTCGCGCATCATGCCGAAATCGTCGCCCGGCACGGTGTCCTTGTTCTTGATGTTGAACTTTCGATACTGGCCCTTCCTGAATCCCTCGGGCCCCGCGACGACCATCGCACCGACCGCGTTGGTGCCCTGGATGTGGCTGTTGTCGTAGACCTCGATGCGGTTGGGCGGTTCGGGCAGGTCGAACAGATCGGCGACTTCGCGCAGCAGCTTGGCCTGCGTCGTACTCTCCGCCTGGCGCCGTTCGATCGCCTCGATCGCGTTGCGTTTGGCCTGATCCATCAACCGCGCGCGATCGCCGCGCTGCGGCACCTGCAGCGCGATCCGGTAGCCGGCGCGCTCGCCCAGCGCCTCGACCAGCAACGCGCCCTCGGGCAGTTCGCGGTCGAGCAGAATCTGCTTCGGCGGCGGCACCTCTTCATAGAACTGGCCGAGAAAACTCGTCAGCACCTCGTCCTCGGGAACGTCGTTGGTGTGCTGCGGGAAGAAGCTGCGATGCCCCCAGTTCTGCCCGCCGCGGATGAAGAACGCCTGGATGCCGATGAGGCCGTCCTTGCACGCCATCGCGAAGATATCGGCGTCGCCGACACCCTCCGCGTTGATCGCCTGCGTACCCTGGATGAAGGTCAGCGCGCGGAGCCGGTCGCGCAGCAGCGCGGCCAGCTCGAAATCCATGTTCTCCGCGGCGGCCTGCATCTGCGCGCCGAGCTTCGCCTGCACCCCGGTCGACTTGCCACCGAGGAAGGCCTTGGCATCCTCGACGAGCTCGTTGTAGCCGCCCGCGTCGATCCGCCCGACGCACGGCGCCGAACACCGCTTGATCTGATAAAGCAGGCATGGCCGGTCGCGGGTCTTGAAGAAACTGTCGGTGCACGACCGCAGCAGGAACAGCTTCTGCAATGCGTTCAGCGTGTTGTTGACCGATCCCGCGCTGGCGAACGGACCGTAATAATTGCCCTTCGCCCGCCGCGCGCCGCGATGCTTCTGCACCCGCGGGAAGTCATGGTCGTCGCGGAGCAGGATGAACGGAAAGCTCTTATCGTCGCGCAACAGCACGTTGTACGCCGGACGGTACCGCTTGATCAGCTGCGATTCGAGCAGCAGCGCCTCGGCCTCGTTGTTGGTGGTGACGATCGTCATCGACCGGGTCTGCGCGACCATTCGCTGCAGCCGCTTGGTGAGCCGATCGACCTGGACGTAATTCGCCACGCGGTTCTTCAGCGCGCGCGCCTTGCCGACATACAGCACGTCCCCACGCGCATCCTGCATCCGGTACACCCCTGGCCGCACCGGCAACGTGTCGAGCACGTTGCGGATCGCAGCGACGCCCGCCTGGATGTCCGGCGCCTCGCCTCCACCGCGGACGGCGAACGTGGATTTGTCTTCGTTGAACCGGTCGGGGGAATTGGGGGACGACATTGCTGAGGAATCTAGGGAGTGCGGAGGGCTTATGCCAGCGATCGTCTTTGCCTCAGGCAGGAGTGGTTTTCACGCGAAGCCGCAAAGACGCGAAGAGAAGTTTGATTCACGCGGAGACGCGGAGACGCGGAGAGAAGATTGGGTGGGGCAGCGTTTGCCCGAAACCGCCGAAGGCCCGAATCAGCTTGCAGTGGTCCGGCACCGCAGTCCGAAACGCAGCAACCTCCGCGTCTCCGCGTGAATCACCTTCTCTTCGCGCCTTTGCGGCTTTGCGTGAATCAATCTTCGCCCTGCGAGCGGTCAGGCCTGCGCGAAGATTTTGGTTCCGACGATACCGACCACGGTCACCGCCATGAAACACGCCTGCACGCCGCTGACCTTGTCGCCGAACAGGATCACGCCACCGATGATCACGCCGATCGCGCCCGCGCCGGTCCAGATCGCATAGGCGGTCCCCGCCGGCAGTCCGCGCATCGCAAGCGCGAGGAGGCCCATGTTCACGAAGCTGAGGATGATCGGCACGCTCGACGCTTGCCAGGTGGCGATCGTCGCGGCCCATTTGAGGCTGAGCGCCCAGCAGATTTCGGTAACGACGGCAACGGCGAGGATAAGCCAGGACACACAGATCTCCAACGGGCTCAGGTTGGAGATACGACCGCCGGAAACCCGGGAAGAGACGGCCGTCGATATTGAAAAGGATCTGCCCCCGCGGTCGCGGGGGCATCGTCAGATCAGTTCGGGCGACCAAGCCCCGAAATCGAGCGATCGATCATCGCCCGGTCCGCGTCCGCACCAAGATGCTCGGCGATCAGCACGCCCGCCGCCTTGGCAGCCGCATCCGCAGCCCGCGCGCGGACCTCGGCGATCGCGGCGCGTTCGGCGGCGGCGATCTTGCCCTCGGCCATCTTCGCGCGGCGTTGCATCAGGTCCTCGGCGCTCGCCTTGGCCTTGGCGATGATCGCCGCAGCGTCGTGGTGCGCATGCGCGCGCATCGCTTCGGCCTCGCCGTGCGCAGCCTTCGCCTTCGCTTCATATTCCGCGCGCAACGCCTCGGCCTCGGCGCGCAGCGCCTTGGCCTCGTCGAGCTGGGTGCGGATCGTCGCGATGCGGCCGTCGAGCATGCGCCCGATCATCCCGGGCACCTTCTTCCACAGCATCAGCAGGATCACGACGATCATCGCCACCGCGACCCAACCGGTCGAGGTCAGGCCAAGCGCGGTCGGATCGGGCACATGCTCGACGCCGCCGGGCGCGGTCGTGTGACCCTGGATACCCTGGTTGTCGATCGCGCCCTCGGGCGCCATGCCCTCGCCGTGGATGACCTTTGCGGCCGAATCTGGATTAGCCATGCGCCGTCGTCCTACGCACCGCATCGCTCGCCGCATCCAGGCTGACCTGGAGTCCGGCGACCTTGGCGGTCAGTTGCTGTGCGACCTCGGCAGCGACACCCGACAGGTTCGACAGCGCCTCCGCCTTGGCGTTCGCCACCGCGAGATCGTGATGGCCCAGGCGTTCGGCCAGTTCGACATCGGCCGCATGGACCTGCTGCTCGAACGTCGCGGTCGCCCGCTTTGCGGCGGCAGCCGTTTCGGCCTGCGCCGCGACGCGGGCACCGTCCATCTCGGCCTGCCAGTCGGCCTGGACCTTGTCGGCCGAAGCCCGTGCAGCCTCGGCCGCCGCCAGATCGCCCGCGATCCGCGCTTCGCGCGCGTCCACCGTGGACACGATCTTGGGTACCATCGCCTTGCCGATCCCGAAATACAGGATGCCGAAGGTGATGAGCAGCCAGAAGATCTGCGACGCGTAGGTGGCGGCTATCTGGGAAATCTGGGGCATTGGCAGTCCTTGTTGGTACGGCCGGACGAGGGTCGCCCGGCCGAAACAACGGGTGTTAGGCGACGAACACCAGGATGATCATCGTCACGAAGGCGAGCAGGCCGAGAAGCTCGGCGGCTGCGAAACCGATGAACAGACGGCCCTGCTGGCTGTCGGCGGCGCCCGGGTTGCGCAGGGCGCCGGCGAGGAACTGGGCGAACACGTTGCCCACGCCGAGTGCGGCGAGGCCCATGCCGATCGCTGCGAGGCCGGCACCGATCATCTTTGCTGCTTGTGCGTCCATGTCGAAAACTCCCTTGGAAAATCAGTAGTGAAGAGGAAACTTAGTGAAGGTTCACGGCGTCGTTCAGATAGACCGACGTCAGCAACGCGAACACATAGGCCTGGATCGCGGCGACCAGCAGCTCGAGCAGCGTGATCCCGACCATCAGCACGAAACTGGGCAGGCTGACGATCGCGATATAGCCCGGCCCCATGTTGATGCCGTTGATCACGAACGCCGCGAGCACCTTGAGCAGGATATGCCCCGCGGTCATCGCCACGAACAGTCGCAGGCCGAGCGAGAACGGCCGCACCAGGAACGACATCAGCTCGACCACGAAGATCAGCGGGATCATCAGCGCCGGCGTGCCGCTCGGTACGAACAGCGAGAAGAAGTGGAAGCCGTGCTTGCCGAAACCGACGAGCAGGACGATCCCGAAGCTGATCAGCGCCAGCACGCCGGTGACGGTCATGTGGCTGGTCACGGTGAACGGGTGCACGCCGGGAACGATGCCGAACGGGAGCAGGCCGATGATGTTCGCGAACAGGATGAACATGAACAGCGAGAAGACATAGGGCACGAAGCGCTTGCCGTCGGGACCGATGTTCTGCGTCAGCATGCCCGAGATGAACCCGGTGAAGCCCTCGACCGCCATCTGCCAGCGCCCGGGCACCAGATCGCGCTTCATGCCGCCGATCATGAATGCCCACAGCGCGGCCAGCGTCACCACCATCCACAATGCGGAATTGGTGAACGACAGGTCATAGCCACCCACGATCCAGTGCGAGCCGAACGCCGGCTCGATCAGGAACTGGTGCATCGGATCGATCTTGCCGCCCTGTTCTGCCGCCACGTGGAATCCCTGCCGTCTTGAAACGACAAACGCCCGGCTACTCCGGGCGTTCGCCTGAAATTCGAATGATCTGCCTGAACGCGACCGCTATTCCGAGGAACAGCAACACGATCAGCCCCCATGGCGCGGTGCCGAACCAGCGGTCTATCAACCAGCCGATCAGCGCACTGCCGACGAGACTCCCGATCAGGGCGGAGATGACGCGATTGCCTTGCGAATAGCCTCGCTCGGCGTCCGGTCCTCCCTGCCCCGTATTGAGCGCCTCTCGACCGCGGGCTTCCCGCAATCGCTCGTCGAGCGCGGAAAACCGTGGATCTTCGACACCCTGGGGGTCCTGTCCGGGTTCGATCTCCGCCACGCAAGCCCCTCCACCTGTTATCGACCGGGGAGAAACGCGCAGCGACGAGCGATCCCGCCAAGGCGCGGTCCGTTTAGAAAGGGGGGGTGGCCAAGTCAACCGGTGTGACGGGACTGTCATGCCGGGGAGGTACGCGTACGCGAGCGCGCCTCCCAAAAAACCCGTCTCCCCAGCGAAGGCTGGGGCCTCCCGTAACCGAGCGCGCGCTTGCCGCACGAGATCCCAGCCTACGCTGGGATGACGGCTATGGCGTCACACACACCGCGAATCGCGCTCGGGCGCTGCACCCGTCCGCGTCTTCCACACACCCTCGGGCGTCTTGTACTTCTCGCCAGCACTGGTCTGCAGGATCAGGTTGCAGCCACTGGTGAACGCCAGCTGCTCGACGGTCGCGCCGCTCGCCTGCGCCTTTGCGGTATAGGCCGACTTGCGCTGGAT
The DNA here is from genome assembly GCF_042466235.1 of Sphingomonas sp. R86521. Lineage (NCBI taxonomy): Bacteria > Pseudomonadati > Pseudomonadota > Alphaproteobacteria > Sphingomonadales > Sphingomonadaceae > Sphingomonas > Sphingomonas sp. R86521. The sequence goes on from NZ_JAXHBY010000001.1 coordinate 3,477,843, forward strand.
ATTGATGTTGTTGACCAGCGCGCGAAGCTCGCCGCTCGCTGCCCCGACCAGCCCCAGATACCCGTCGGGCTGCTCGCCAATCTCACCGCCGGCACGCGCTGCGGCATAGGCCGGGTCGCGCTGCGCGATCGCCGCGGTCGACAGGCCGCCTAGGGCCACGGCGGCGGCAACCATGACAAAGACCCTGTTCTTGCTGAACGCGTTCATCAGAAAATCCCCGGATTCTGCTGGATCACCTGTTTCGCCTCGCCATCGAGCCGAACCACGACGTCCTGAGTCACTTTGATGTTGAGGTTGATCTCGATCGGCTTGTCGGGCGCCGAGACGTTGACGCACCCCGACAGGCTCGCCGCACCCAGAACCGACACGATGATCATCCTCGTCATCCGACCCAAGATCGGCGTCCTCTCCAACTTCTGCAATCCTGTTTCGGTCATGGCACGATTCTGCTTTCGGTGGGCTGAATGTCGGGGGGAATGACGGGCGACGCCGGCGGCCGTCTGAGCAGCCGTTTCGGATCGTAGAAGCTTTGCGCCGAATCCAGCAGCCCGCGAAATGGCGCGGTAATGCGGATGTTGAACACGAACGGCAGCTTCTGCAGCCGGCGGACCAGAAAATTGGATTTCGCGCCGACGCCCTGGCTGATACCTTCGAAGCGCACGTCGGTGACCATTTCACCGGCCAGCGGTCCGTTCATGCCGACGCGCAGCGACTTGTAGCGGAGCGACTTCAGCGCCTGGAACGCGATGTTGCTCCACAACCCCAGGTCCTTCTGGCTGAGATCGCCGACATAGGCGATCGTCCCGCCACCAGGGCGCACCTTCAGGTCGCCGCCCTCGATCCGTCCGCCGGTCTCGTCGAAGATCATCGGGAGCACACCGTCGAACACGCCGGTCGCGTTCAAATTCTTGAAATCGAACTGCTGCAAGAACTGGTCCGCGGCCATGCCGGCGACGTGGAACGTCATTCGCCGTTCCTTGGGCGCGGAAAAATCGAGCAGCGTGGAATCCAGCGTCAGCGTGCCGCCGGCAAACGGCCAGCGCCCGCCTTCGACCTGCACACGCGCGCCGGGCAGCGTCTGGTAGCGGATCGTCCCGTCGTTGACCGGAATACCCGGATTGAGCGTCCTGATCGTCGCGACCTGCCCGGGCGCGCTCTGCAGATTGAGCAGGTCGGTGAAGCGGATCTCGGTCGCGATCCCCGTCACCGGTCCGAACGCCGCCGCCAGATCGGTGCCCGCGGTGCGGAACACGCCGGTGCTGGTCACGCCCGCCGCGGACCAGTCGATATGCCCCTCGCCCGAAACCGTGCCGTTGACGTCGGCGATCACGCCAAACGTCAGCGGCGTCAGCGCCTCCGGTTGCAGTGCCCCCTTGGCAAAAGCGATCCCTGGTACCGCAAGGTCGGCATGCCCCGCGCCTGCGCCCAGATCATGGACCAGCGTCACATCCGCCACCTTGGCATTGGTGGCGGGCTCGAACAGCGTGCCGCCCGCCGTAATCCTGCCCTTGGCGAGCGCCAGCGTCACGGTCCGCGCCGAGAGCGGCTTGAACCGCGCGCTGGCGGCGGCGTCGGACACCGTCATCGCCCCCGCAAGCTTCAGCGCGCCGTTGGCCAGCGTCCAGTCGCCCTGGGCGGCATCCAGCAGCAACGGCACGTTGGCGATCTGCCCCGCGGCGCCCGCGAAGCTGCCCGCCAGACCGCCCGCGCCGATCCGTCCTTCGACCCGCGCAAAGTCAAGTCGGGTCATCCGGTTTGGCGCGCCGATCCGGGTGCCGATGCCCTCCACCACGAACCCGCGATCGGCCAACCGCAGCGTCGCACCTGCGGCGGTCAGCGCGACCGGCGTGGTGCCCAGCGTGCCCGACAGCGTGGTCGCCGCCACCCTGAACCCGCCGCCGATCCTCCCATTCTCGACCCGCACCAGCGCGCCGTCGACCGGACACAGCGTCAGCCGTGCGGGCGCCAGCACCAGTCCCGACAGCATCAGCCGTCGCACCGCCAGCGGCGCGCACGCGGTGTTGACGACGATCCGCGCGCCGCCGTCCCAGGTCGCCGCAACCGGCAGCGACAGGTCCTCGACCCGGCCGGCGCCGATCGGGCCGCTCAGCGTCGCCGTCGTGCGAATCGCGGTCGCGCCACCCGGGGTCGCATCGAACGTCACCGGCGTCAGCGCCAGCCGCGCGCCTGCCGCCGCATAGGGCGCCATCCGCGCCACCCCGCGGATCGCCGCGCCCGCCCGCGACTGCGCCAGCGACACGCAAGCCTCGGGCAGCCCGCCGCCCTGCATCGTGATCGCGGTATCGACCCGGACGCTCCCCGCAGGCCAGCCGATCGTGACCCCGCTACCACCCGACAGCCCCACGCGCGCGCCGCTTCGAGATGCGAGCGCGAGCCGCGACAGCACCGCCGAGCCGGTGTTGCCCCGCATCCGAACCGATACCGCGCCGTCGCCGCCGAAGTCGCGTGCGGCGGACGCCAGCGCATCCGTCGCGGCCGCAGCCAGCGGCGCGACAGGCGTGCCCGCCGCCGCCGCACCCGACTTGGCGACCCGCGCCACTATCGCCGGCGCGACCGCCGCGCCGGTGGCCCGCACGGTGCCGTCGAAGCGCGTCTCCGCATCGATTCGATAGGCGCCGGCGAACTGCACCTGCGCGGCCCGCCCCGCGTCCGCTCTTACGCCGACCCCGGTCAGATCGAGCGTACCGCCGGTCGCCGCCGCGGTGCCGTCGAACCCGACCGTCCCGCGCACCCCGCCCGCCGCGACGCCGGACGCCCGCACCGCACCGCTCGCCATCTGCGCAGTCCCCCGCCAGCGATCGAGCGCCGCCGACAGCCCGAGGTCGATGTTCGCCGCCAAGCCCGAAACCTGCGTCGTGCCGCAAGCAAATTTCGCCGCACGGACCGGCCCGACGATGCTCGGCCTGTCCGAGTCCACGCGTAGCCGCACCGCCGCAGACAGCTGCGACGCTGCACACCCGCCCAGCGCCAGCCGATCGCTCACCGCCGCCAGGGTCCCGCGAAACCCGTCGTTCAGCACGCCCGATCCCGACAGCTTCAACCCGACCAGCCCCTGCGGCGTCTCCAGCCGCATCCGCGCATCCGCGACATCGACGTCGAGCGCGGGCAGCGCGAACGGCTTGCCCGACGGCGCCGGCAGCAACCGGTCGATCGCGCCTAGCGACACATGCCCATCGACCAGCCGCCCGCGCATCCGGACATGCCCCGCGCGCACACCGATCAGATAGGGGCCCGACAGGCCGATCCCGGTCCGCGTCTCGACCCAGTCCGCGACCAAGTCGGGGTTCGCCGGATCGCCCAGCACGACGTTGGTGAGCCGCTGCCCCGCCAGCCCGAAATCGGCGATGCCGTACCGCGCCGGCACGCCCGCCTTGGCCAGTTCGCGGTCGATGAATCCTTCGGCGATCGGCCGCCGCGCCACCCACATGGATCCCAGCGCTACGGGGACGAGCAGCGATGTGCCGAGCAGGATCCGCAAACGCCGACGGCGAGGGACGACCCCTGTATCGCTCGTCTCGCTCACCCATCCACTCCATTACGCGTACCCCGAGCATAGGCGGGACCATCCGCGACAGCAATTGCATGGCGCGCGGGCGCTGCTAGCATCGGATCATGGCCGATGGCGACGTCCCCGACGACAAGACCGGCCACCGCGCCCGGTTGCGCCAGCGGCTGGCGCAAGGCGGCGACGCGCTGCTCGATCACGAACTGATCGAATATCTGCTCGCACTCGCGATTCCCCGCCGCGATACCAAGACCCTCGCCTATGCACTGTTGCGCGAGTTCGGCGGGATCGGAGGCGTGCTGACCGCCGACGGCGAAGCGCTGGCGAGGGTCCCGGGCATGGGCGAGACCGCGACCGCCGCGATCAAGATCGCGCACGCCGCGGCGATCCGCCTGGTCCAGGCCGATGTCGCCGCGCGGCCGGTTCTCGCCAACTGGCAGGCGCTGCTGGATTACCTACGTGCCGACATGGCCCACCACACCATCGAACGCTTCCGCGTGCTGCATCTCAACACCAGGAACATGCTGGTCCGCGACGAGGTGATGAGCGAGGGGTCGATCGACCAGGCCGCGGTCCATGTCCGCGAAGTCATCCGCCGCGCACTGGAGACCGGATCGGCCGCGATCATCCTGGTCCACAACCACCCCAGCGGCGACCCGACCCCAAGCCGCGCCGACATCGAGATCACCCGCTCGATCGCCGAGGCCGGCAAGCGGCTGGGGATCGCGGTGCACGACCACATCATCATCGGCACCGGCGGCTATACGAGCCTTAGGGCGCAGGGGCTGATCTAGGCGGCCGCTCCATCTGTCCGAAGCAGTCATAAAAAGACCGCCGGGCGCGAACCCGGCGGCGTTCTCCGCGTGACGAGGCGGACTTCAGCCCTTCGAGAGGAACCCGGTGAGTTCTTCCTTGGTCACCGACTTGCTCTTGTCGGTATCGGCCTGCGCGAAGGCGGCCGTGTTCCACTTCTTGGTCTCGGCGCTGGTTGCCTTGGTGCTTGGATCGGTCTTCGTCTTCAGCGCGATCATCCAAGCGCTGAATTCGGTCTGGCTCAGCTTGCCGTCACCGTCCTTGTCGTAGGTCGGGAACTCGGCCTCGACGACCTGCGCCACCTGGCTGCCGGTCGCGACCTGCTCGGTCGGCGCGGTGGTCTGAGCCGTTGCCGTGGAGGGATCGGTTGCCGCTTGCGGCGTTGCGGGTGCCGCGTCGGCAGTCGTCGCGGGGGTTGCAGGAGCAACGGCACCGGTCGTGGCGGACCGTGTAGAATTCGCGCCGGTCTGCGGTGCGGTCTGCGCAATCGCGGGAGCGGCGATTGTCATGGCACCAGCCAGCAGGACATACTTCAACATTGCGTCTCTCCGTTTTTATCGGACCCGTTACTCGAATATCACAGACGCGATCTTTCGAGCAGGCGACGGAACAAACCTTCGACTCGCCCAATAGGTTCCCACCCGCCTGGTTTGTGCCCGTGCCGCGGGCCTGCTACCCGGCGGGGACGGGTCCGGCCTCTGGTCGCGCCCACCCCTTCCCCGCGTCCCAGAGGTAACCCATGGTCCCCCGCTATTCCCGCCCCGACATGGTCGCGATCTGGACGCCCGAAGCGCGCTTCCAGATCTGGTTCGAGATCGAGGCGCACGCCACCGACGCGCTCGCCGAACTGGGCGTGGTGCCAAAGGAAGCCGCCGCGGCGATCTGGGCCAAGGGCGCGTTCGAGGTCGACCGCATCGACGAGATCGAGCGCGAGACCAAGCACGACGTCATCGCCTTCCTGACCAACGTCGCCGAGCATGTCGGACCCGAGGCGCGCTTCATGCACCAGGGCATGACCTCGTCCGACGTCCTCGACACCTGCCTCGCGGTGCAGCTCGCCAAGGCGAGCGACATCCTGATCGCCGACATCGACGCGTTGCTGGTGGTGCTCAAGCGCCGCGCGATCGAGCACAAGATGACCCCGACGATCGGGCGCAGCCACGGCATCCACGCCGAACCCGTGACCTTCGGGCTCAAGATGGCGCAGGCCTATGCCGAGTTCGCCCGCAACCGCGCGAGGCTGGTGGCCGCCAAGGACGACGTCGCGACCTGCGCGATCTCCGGCGCTGTCGGCACCTTCGCCAACATCGATCCGTTCGTCGAAAGCTATGTCGCCGAGAAGCTCGGCCTGTCGGTCGAACCCGTCTCGACCCAGGTCATCCCGCGCGATCGCCACGCGATGTTCTTCGCGACGCTGGGCGTCATCGCCAGCTCGATCGAGCGCCTGGCCACCGAAGTCCGCCATCTGCAGCGCACCGAAGTCCTCGAGGCCGAGGAATATTTCTCGCCCGGGCAAAAGGGTTCGTCGGCGATGCCGCACAAGCGCAACCCGGTGCTGACCGAGAACCTCACCGGCCTTGCGCGCATGGTCCGCGGCTATGTCACGCCCGCGCTCGAGAATGTCGCGCTGTGGCATGAGCGCGACATCTCGCACTCGTCGGTCGAGCGCTATGTCGGTCCCGATGCGACGATCACGCTCGACTTCGCGCTCGCGCGGCTGACCGGGGTGATGGACAAACTGGTCGTCTACCCCGAGCGGATGCTCAAGAACCTCAACAAGATGGGCGGCCTGGTCCATTCACAGCGCGTGCTGCTCGCGCTCACCCAGGCCGGCGTGAGCCGCGAGGACTCGTATCGCCTGGTCCAGCGCAACGCGATGAAGGTGTGGGATTCCGACGGCGCGCTGTCGCTGCTCGAACTGCTCAAGGCCGATCCCGAGGTCACGCTGTCGGACGCCGAGCTCGAGGACAAGTTCGATCTCGGCTATCACCTGAAGCACGTCGACACGATCTTCGCGCGGGTCTTCGGCTAAGGCGATCAGGCGCGGGCGGGCACTCCGTCCGCGAACCGCGCGGCGATCCAGTCGGCGGCTTCCTGCCAGTCGTCGATTCGCGCATGCGCCTCCGGAGCTTTCGGCACGTGTACCGCCAGCGTCGGTTCGGAGACCATGTGCAGCCGGTGGACGCCGGGCGCGTGCTTCGCGACCGAGGCGTGATGAACCGCGAGGTCGTCGACGAACACCGTGACCGATGCGTCATATTCGGCGACCAGATCGGCCACCGGCGTGCCCTTGCCGCCCTGGTTGCAGACCACGCGGTGGTTGATGTCGAACTGTGCCAGCTGCGTGACCCGGGGCTGCTGGCACTCGTCCCGCAGGTTGGTCAGGATGACGATGTCGGCGACCGTGCCGAGCCGCCGGAGCGCATCGACCGCGTGCGGGACCAGCGTCTGGCGGTGCATCTCGCCTGGGAAGAACTCGCCGAGCATCGCCCACATCTCTTCGCGGGTCGGCGGCAGCCCCCCGTCGCGGCGCGTCATCGCGTCGGAGAAGTCGCCATGCTTCATCGCGAAATCGATATCGTGGCGCTCGCCCAGCCAGGTGCCGAAATGCCGGACCATGTGCAGCAGCACCTCGTCGCAGTCGGAGATCAGCAGCGGCCTCATGCGTCGAACCCCGCTTCGTCGATGCCGGACCCGTCGATCAGCGCGCGGGCGCGGACCAGCATCTCGGGCTTCACCCCCAGCGATTCCGCACAGGCGATCAGGTCGGGTTCGTAGTTTTCGAGGAAGCCGAGCACTTCGGACAGTACCGCGGGTTCACCGGCGCGGGCGCGCAGGTCGTCGGGATCGAGGCCGGTCACCGCGAGCAGCCGCTCCGCGCGGTCCTGCTCGGCGAGCGTCCAGACCAGCGCGCGTAGCGCCAGGCCTTCCGCATCGTCGCGATTGGCGACTTCGTTTGAATCGCGCGTCCGCATTGCCTATCGTCGCCTCTTATCGAAGGGACCGCTCGGGTGGCAAAGAAGGTGCTCGTTGTCGAGGACAACGAACTGAACCTCAAACTTTTCTGTGACTTGCTGAGGGCACACGACTTCACCGCGGAACCGGTGCGCGACGGCCGCGAGGCGGTGGCGCGGGCCCGCGACTTCGCGCCGGACCTGATCGTCATGGACATCCAGATGCCGCACGTGACCGGGTACGAAATCATCCTGGAACTAAAGGCCGATGCGACGTTGCAGGCGATCCCGGTGATGGCGGTGACCGCCTATGCCGGACGCGACGACGAGGAGCGGATCCGCGCCGCGGGGGCGGATGCGTATGTGTCGAAGCCGATCAGCCTGGCGCGGTTCATGGATGCGGTAGGCGCGCTGGTCTGACAGCCTCCGTCACCCCAGCGAAGGCTGGGGTCTCGTGCGGCGAGGGTGCGACCTATTACCGGGAGACCCAAGCCTTCGCTGAGGTGACGGAGAGGGTGAGCATCGGACTAGCGCAGACGCGAGAAAGCCGCGGGCGCAGGCGCCCGCGGCTCTGGATCGCCGGTAATGCGGACGGCGCCCGGGGGCGCCGTGCGGATTACTTGATCTTGGCTTCCTTGAACTCGACATGCTTGCGCACGACGGGATCGTACTTCGAGAACGAGAGCTTCTCGGTCTTGGTACGCGGGTTCTTCTTGGTGACGTAGAAGAAGCCGGTGTCCGCGGTGCTGACGAGCTTGATCTTGACGGTAGTCGGCTTGGCCATGCGCCCAATCCCTAAAGCTGTAAAAATGCGAAAGCGGCGGGCAACGCCGCCGCTCTATCAGTGGCGGCGCATGGCGCATCGGTGCGGCCAAGTCAACTCTTCGGCGTCGGAAACCGCGTGTTTACCACCCTGGGCGCACCATGCGCGCATAGGATAAAGGATGCGACCATGGGGCAGATGCTGGGGCAAGTACTGGGACACTTCGAGGAGCTGGGCGAGGTGAAGGCCGACCTTGCGGCACGCATCGCCGCGATCGACGTGCGGGCGCCCTATTCCCGAGCGTGCGAACTGGCCCCCGCGATCGACGCGATCCGGATCATCGCGCACCGCAACGGGCTGAACCCGGCGGTCACGGTCGCGCATTTCGTCGATTCGGCCCTGTCGCGCGGGGAACACGGCGCGCTGGTCCATGGCTGGCTGACGTTGCTCGGCGATGCGATCGTCAGCGAGCGGCAGGACGTGCAGGCCTGCCATGCGTTCGCGGCGGCGTGTTCGGTGCGGCTGGCCGGATAGTGGATGCGTTGATGGCGGCGCTGGTCGCCGCCGCGCTGGCGCAAGTCGGCGATCGTACCGCGTGGCTCGCGGCGATCCTTGCGGACCGCTACGGCGCGGCCCGCGTAATCGCGATGGCGGCGCTCGCCATCCTGGCCGCGAGCGGGACGGCGGCGTTTGCCGGCACGCTGTTGGGGCCGATGCTGGCGCCCAACGCCAAGCAGTTGATGCTGGCGCTGGCGATCCTGTTGCAGGGCGGCGGCGCGCTGTTCCCGATCAAGACACCCGAGCGGCTCGAACGCTGGCGAATCGGCGCGCTGGCCACCGCCGCGCTCGGACTGTTCATCCTCGCGTTCGGCGACGGCGTGCAGTTCATCGTCGTCACGATCGCCGCGCGCAGCCCGGTGCCGGCGCTGGCCGCGGTCGGCGCGACGATCGGGTCGATGGCGGTGGTGGTCCCCGCCGCACTGATGGGCGAGACCGCCTGGACCCGGCTACCGCTGAAGCCGTTGCGAATCGGGATCGGCATCGCCTTCCTGCTCGCCGGAGCGATCCTCGGGCTTGGTGCGCTCGGCCTGATCTGACCGCGCGATCCGGTCGACGGAACGGACGCGCGCGCCGCCGGTTGAGGGTGGAACAGGAGACAAACAATGCTCAAGCTCGCCGTCACCTTTCTCGTCATCGGCCTCGTGCTGGCGTTGCTCGGCTTCGGCGGCGTGGGCGGAGCGTTCATCGGGATCGCCAAGATCCTGTTCTTCATCGCGATCGCGCTGTTCGTGATCTTCCTCGTGCTCGGGTTGCTCGCGGGCAAGGGGATCAAGAACGCGATCGACTGATCTCGATAGCATGCACGCGTTCGCGGCCCTGCTCGATTCGCTGATCTATACCCGGTCGCGCAACGCCAAGCTGAAGCTGATCGCCGATTACCTGCTGGCGACGCCGGACCCCGATCGGGGCTGGGCGATGGCGGCGCTGACGGGTGATCTCGACCTGCCGGGGGTGAAGCCGGCGATGATCCGCGCGCTGATCGAGTCGCGGGTCGATCCCGTGCTGTTCCGAATGAGCCGCGACTATGTCGGGGATACCGCCGAGACGGTCGCGCTGCTGTGGCCCGAACCGGTGACCCCGGTCGACCCCGCGCCGCTGTCGGTCAGCCAGGTCGTCGATGGCCTGATGCATCTTTCCCGGTCCGACGCGCCGGGAGTGCTGGCCGGCATGCTCGACCGATCGGATGCCGAGGAGCGGTTCGCGCTGCTCAAGATGGCGACCGGGGCGCTGCGCATCGGGGTGTCGGCGCGGCTTGCCAAGACCGCGCTGGCGAATGCGTTCGGGCTCGAGGTGGATGCGGTCGAGGAGGTCTGGCATGGCCTCGCCCCGCCCTATGAAAGCCTGTTCGCCTGGGGCGCCGGGACGGGCGCGCAGCCGACGCCGGCCGACGTGCCGGTGTTCCGGCCGTTCATGCTCGCCCACGGCCTGGAGGATAACCGCGTCGACCTGGCCGACTATGCCGCCGAATGGAAATGGGACGGCATCCGCGTGCAGATCGTCCATGTCGCCGGGCAGACGCGGCTGTACAGCCGGACCGGCGACGATGTGACGGGCAGCTTCCCGGAGGTCGCAGCGGCGTTCAACACGCCCGGTGCGGTCGACGGCGAATTGCTGGTGAAGGGCGAGCATCAGGGCGGCGCGCTGGAGGATGGCGGCGGTGCGGCCAGCTTCAACGCGTTGCAGCAGCGGCTGGGCCGCAAGGTGGTGTCGGCCAAGATGCAGGCGGAGTATCCGGCGTTCGTCCGGCTCTACGACATCCTGTTCGATGGCGCCGAGGATTTGCGCGAACTGGCCTGGACCGATCGGCGGGCGCGGCTGGAAGCCTTCATGCCGCGGCTGGATCCGGAACGCTTCGATCTGAGCCAGGTCATCGAGGCGGAGGATTTCACCGCACTGGAAGCGATTCGCGCCGGCGCGCGCGATGCGGCGATCGAGGGGGTGATGCTGAAGCGGCGCGATTCACCCTATGTCGGCGGGCGGCGAGTCGGGCTGTGGTACAAATGGAAGCGCGATCCGCTGACCGCGGACTGCGTGATGATGTATGCGCAGCGCGGCAGCGGGCGGCGATCGTCGTTCTATTCCGACTATACGTTCGGCTGCTGGACCGAGGAGGGCGAGCTGCTGCCGGTCGGGAAAGCCTATTCGGGGATCACCGACGAGGAGCTGAAGATGCTCGACAGCTTCGTGCGGCGCAACACGCTCAACCGGTTCGGCCCGGTGCGCGAGGTCGAGAAGACGCTGGTGCTGGAGATCGCGTTCGATTCGCTGCACGAGTCGAAGCGGCACAAATCCGGCGTCGCGATGCGGTTTCCCCGGATCGCACGGATCCGGACCGACAAGCCGGCCGCGGAAGCCGACCGGATCGAGACACTGCGGCGGATGATCGTCTGATCTGCCCGCCAAAGGTCACAAAAGTCACGCCCGAGGCCTAGTGTTCCGGATCGGAGCAGGAGGCATTCACGGTTTCAAAGACCGGCGCGAAGCCTTGCCGATCGGGCGCGTGTAGGACAGCGAAATCCTCCCCCCGGAGGGGGAGGATCGCCGCATCAGGCCGCGGCGAAATTGCCGTCTTCGCCCAGCACCATCAGCTTGCCGTCGTCGATCGCGAACACTGCGCCTTCAATGCTCAACGTGCCGGCATCGAGGCCGGCCTGGACGAACGGGAAGGTCTTCAAATTCTCGATCGAGACCTTCACGCCTTCCTTCTCGAGCGCGGTCTGGCCCTCGGCACCGGTGCCGACCTCCGCCACCACCTTCTCGCGGGCGCCGTCGAGCAGCTTGATCCATTCCGCGACGAAACCGCCCTCGCCCGGCTTTGCATCGCGCAGCGCGCCCGAAAGCGAGGCCTTCACGCCGCCGCACTGGCCGTGACCGAGCACGAGGATCTCTTCGACCTTGAGCGCGGTGACGGCGAATTCGACCGCGGCCGAGACGCCGTGCAGGCCGCCGCTGGGATCGAACGGCGGGACCAGATTGGCGACGTTGCGGACCACGAACACTTCGCCCGGGCGCGTGCCGAAGATCGTCGCGGGATCGACGCGGCTGTCGGAGCAGGCGATCACCATCACCTTGGGGGTCTGGCCGCCGGCCAGCTCGGTCCATTTCTCGCGCTCGTCGATCCATTCGTTGCCGCGGAAGCGGTAATAGCCGTCGATCAGATCCTTGAACTTCCTCATTCGTACGCGCCTTTCACTGGTTGATCTCGGGGGCCGTTAGCCCGAACATGAACTTTCTGTCATCTTAAAGGATGCGTGGTTCAGCCTTACGCCGAACAGAAATCGGAGGAAACGCGCCAGATTCACGCCGGCCTGTGCGCCGAGGCCGGTATCGTCCGCAGCAGCAGGTACACGCTGGCCACCAGGATCGGTGCGCTCAGCGTCTGTCCCATCGTCAGTCCCCACCACAGATGCTCCAACCCGCGGTCGGGCTGGCGAAACCATTCGAGCGAAAACCGCGCGAGACCGTAGATCAGCAACCCGACGCCAAGCAGCAGCCCGGGTCGGCGGCGCGCACCGGTTCGCCAGAACAGCACGGCAAGTACGACCAGCATCACCACGCCCTCGAGTCCCGCTTCGTAGAGCTGGCTGGGATGGCGGGGCAGCCCGTCGCCCGCACCGGGGAATACCATGCCCCAGGGACGGTCGGTCGGGCGCCCCCAGAGTTCGCCGTTCACGAAGTTCGCGATGCGAACGAGGATCAGCCCGAACGGCGTCGCACAGGCGACGTAGTCACAGAGGCGGAGCAGGTCGATACGGTGTCGGCGGGCGAACAGCGCGAGCACGACCAGCACGCCGACCAGGCCACCGTGCAGCGACATCCCGCCCTCCCACAGCTTCAGCACGTCGAGCGGATGGCGCCAGATGTCGGGGCGATAGACCAACGTGTATCCGAGCCGCCCGCCAAGGATGACGCCGAGCGTCACCATCGGGACGAGGTCGTCGACCTGGTCTGCGGTCATCGGCGCATCCGGCTGGCGCACCAGCAGCCGCAGATACCACCAGCCGAGGAGGATCATCGCGAGGTAGCTGAGCGCATACCAGTGGATCGCGAGCGGGCCGAGTTGCAGCGCGATCGGCGACAGGCCGAGGTCGGTCCAGTAAAGGGGGCGGGTAACGGGCATCGACGGGTCCTTCACTGCGATGCCGGAATTTCGGCTAGCGACGCGGTTCGTCGATCCTGATCTCGAACAGGGTGCGCCAGTATTTGCCGGTGACGAACAGGCGGTCGCCCTTCGCATCCCAGGCGATGCCGTTGAGCACCGAATCGGTCCCGGTCGGGCCGATCTCGGCGACCAGCGGGCGCAGGTCGACGATCGCGGTGACGCGGCCGGTGGCGGGGTCGATGCGGACCAGGAAGCCGGTGCGCCAGACATTGGCTAGCACCGCGCCGCGAACATATTCGAGTTCGTTGATGTCGCGGAGCGGTCGGCCGTCGATCGTGACGGGGACGCGGCGGCGTTCGGCGAGCGTGACCGGATCGCGGACGATCAACGCGGCCGAGCCATCGGACTGGATCAGCGAGGTCGCATCGGCGGTCAGGCCCCAGCCCTCGCCGGTGTAGCGGAGTTGCCCCTTGGGCTTGAGCGTACGGACGTCCCAGCGATGCGCGATGCCGTCGTGCCAGGTCAGGCTGATGAGCTGGCCGGCCCATAAGGCGAGGCCTTCGCCGAACTGCGCGGCGGGGATTGTGGCCTTGGCGAGCGTCTTGCCGTCGGCGAGGCGAACGCGGCGGACATCCGAGGCGCCCGGTTGACCGGTGCTCTCGTAGAGCGCGCCGTCATGCCAGAGCAGGCCTTCGGTGAAGGCAGTGGTGTCGTGGGGATAGCGCGCGACGACCGTCGCGGTCAGCATCGGCACGGGTGCGGTAGTAGGTGAGGCTGCGGGAGCGGCTGCGGGCGCGGCGGCAGGTGTGCCCTGCCCCGCATCCCCCGCGCGCACGAAAACGGCCGGCCCCGCCAAAGCGAGACCGACCGCAATCATGACTTTTCCGATCACGGACGGATCCGGATCAGGAGTCGGCTCAGCCGCCTGCGCTGAGGTTGACCGCGGCGTACTTGCCACGACGATCCACCTCGAGCTCGAACTCGAGCTTGTCGCCCTCGTTCAGCGTCGCCATGCCGGCGCGCTCGACGGCCGAGATGTGCACGAATGCATCGGGCTGTCCGTCGTCGCGCTGGATAAAGCCGAAGCCCTTCATCGCGTTGAAGAACTTGACCGTTCCGGTCGCCTTCTCGCCGGTCAGCTGGCGCTGTGCGCCGCCACCTGCAGGAGCGCCGCCACCGGCACCGCCGCGGGGGGCTTCGTCACGGTCGCGCGGCGGGCCGCGGTCGGTGACGGCCATCGGCTCGCCGTCGATCTTGAGCTCGGTTGCCGAGATGCGGCCACCGCGGTCGACCAGGGTGAAGCCAAGCGGCTGACCCTCGGCCAGACCGGTCATGCCAGCCTGCTCGACTGCGCTGATGTGAACGAACACGTCCTCGCCGCCGTCATCGCGAACGACGAAGCCGAAGCCCTTCTGTGCGTTGAAGAACTTGACCACGCCGGTTCCTTCGCCAACGACCTGGGGGGGCATGCCGCGGCCTGCGCCGCCGCCACCGCCCGAGAAGCCGCCGCCACCGCCGCCGCCGCTGCGGAAACCACCGCCGCTGCCGCCGCCGCCGAAGCGATCGCCGCCACCGCCGCCGCCGCCGTAGCTGCTGCCACCGCCGCCACCGTAGCTGCTGCCGCCGCCGCCATAGCTGCTGCCGCCGCCGCCGAAGCGATCGCCACCACCGCCAAAGCTGCTGCCGCCGCCGCCGAAGCCGCCTTCGTCACCGCCGCCGAAGCTGTCCCGCTTGTCGCGGCCACGCCCGCCACGGTTCCCGCGGCCACCTTTATCGAAACCCATAAGCTCTGATCGTCTTCCCGGTTCGCCCGCAAATCTCTCCAAAAACGTGCGTGCCGGACGACGAACGCAGGTTTTCCGGCGCGAAACCTTTTGCGCCTTACCAGTACCCTTAGCGCAGAATGCAAGCCGTCGCGAACAGAATCTTGTCGGAATCCCATCGATTCCGATGAATCATGGCCGAAGCGTGGCACGGAAGGCACGGAACGCGTGGTTTGGGGGATGCTGCAACACGTCGTCATCCCGGGCTCGACCCGGGACCCAGGGTTACCAGCTGAGTCGCTTGGAGCTCTGGGTCCTGACTTTCGTCAGGATGACGGAAGTCAGGATGACGGAAGTAGGGAACGGCGTAGGGATGTGTGTGAGGTGCGCGATACACGGCTTGAGCGGGGGTGCCGGGGGCGCTAGGGCCGATGGATGACCGTATATCTGCACGAACACGATATTCCCGCCGACCTGTTCGCTCCCGGCGCATCGATTGCGGTCGATACCGAGACGATGGGCCTGATCACGCCGCGCGACCGGCTGTGCCTGGTGCAGCTGTCGGATGGCGGCCCCGACGAGCATCTGGTCCGATTCGCCGCCGGTGCCGGCTATGACGCGCCCAACCTGAAGGCGCTGCTGGCCGACCCCGCGCGCCTGAAACTCTATCATTTCGGCCGCTTCGATATCGCCGCGGTCCAGCATTATCTCGGCGTCGTCGCCGCGCCGGTCTATTGCACTAAGATCGCGTCGCGGCTGATACGGACCTATACCGACCGCCACGGCCTCAAGGAACTGGTCCGCGAGCTGCTCGGGCAGGACATTTCCAAGCAGCAGCAATCCTCGGATTGGGGCAGCCCTAGCCTGAGCGAGGCGCAGAAGGACTATGCGGCGTCCGACGTCCGCTTCCTCCACCGGTTGAAGGACGAACTCGACCTGCGACTCGTGCGCGAAGGCCGGATGGAGCTGGCACAGGCGTGCTTCGACTTCCTGCCGACCCGCGCCGCGCTCGACCTCGCGGGCTGGCCCGAAATCGACATCTTCGCGCACGCCTGATGGCATCGCTGGTGCCTCCTTCGGCGGTCGCCCGCCGCGCGCGATCGAAGCGCCAGCTTTGGGCCGCGCCCGGCGGGACCTATGACCGGCTGATCGCGATCGCGCGCGTCGGGTTGCCGACCGCGATCGGCGTGCTGGCGGCGTTCCTGGTGATGGCGCCGCTGACCGCGGGCGGCGACGTGTCGTTCGTGCTCGACAAGAAGAAGGTCGATGTCGCCAGCGAGCGGTTGAAGCTGCAGTCGGCGCAATATCGCGGCCAGGATTCCAAGGGCCAGGCGTTTAAGCTCGATGCTGGGTCGGCGATCCAGAAGAGCTCGGCCGAGCCGATCGTCCAGCTGAGCAAGCTCGACGCGCATATCCAGCTGACCGATGGTCCGGCGCAGATCCGCGCGAATACCGGGCGCTACGACATGGACACGCAGAAGGTGCAGCTGGACGGCCCGCTGAACTTCACCGCGGCGGGCGGCTACGACATGAAGACCAACGATGCGACGCTCGATCTGGCCAACCGCACGCTACAGAGCGGCGGCGCGGTCAAGGGCACCGTGCCGCAGGGGGTGTTCAGCGCCAACATGCTGCGCGCCGACCTGGAGGGACGTACCGTGAGGCTCGATGGCAATGCGCGCTTGCGGATCGTGCCCAGAGGGGCGAAATAGCGCAGATGCGATCGTCCATCCCCGCCGTGCTGTCGGCTGCCCTGCTCGTTTCGCTGACCGCGACCGGCGCCGTTGCGCAAAAGGCGCATAATTCCAACGCGCCGATCGATTTCGGCGCGGATCATATCGAACTGCAGGACAAGGCCAACCGCGCCGTGCTGTCGGGCAACGTGTCGGTCAAGCAGGCCGAGATGACGCTGAATTCGGCGCGGATGACGGTCGCCTATACCGGCGAAGTCGTCGGCGGGAACCCGCAGGTCTCGCGGCTGGATGCCAGCGGCGGCGTCACCGTGCGGCGGCCGGACCAGACCGCGCGCAGCCAATATGCGATCTACGATCTCAACCGCCGCGTGATCACGATGCTGGGCGCGGTGACGCTGACCCAGCAGGGCAATACCGTCAACGGCGGCCGGCTGACGATGAACCTGGATACCGGACGGGCGGTGATCGACGGATCGTCGGTCGCCGGCAGCAGCGGTGCGGGCGGCAGCGGCGCCACCGGCGTGACGCAGACCGGCGGGCGCGTCACGGGCACCTTCTCGGTACCCAAGCGCAACTAGACTTTCGCCGGTCCGTCCGCGGACCGGATCACCCCTTTTTCTTGCAAGGCTTGAGGCGATGGACGCGACCACCCTGCCCCCGATCGACGGACCCGCGGCGGCGCCGATCGTCGAGGCCCCGGTGGCGCACGGCCTGCAGGTCGTGTCGATCGCCAAATCCTATGACAAGCGCACCGTGCTGACCGACGTGTCGGTGTCGGTCGGGCGCGGCGAAGTGGTCGGGCTGCTGGGCCCGAACGGCGCGGGCAAGACCACCTGCTTCTATTCGGTGATGGGGCTGGTGAAGCCCGATTCGGGCCGGATCATGCTGGACGGCGAGGATATCACCAAGCTGCCGATGTACCGGCGCGCGATCCTCGGGCTCGGCTATCTGCCGCAGGAAACCTCGATCTTCCGCGGACTGAACATCGAGAAGAACATCCTGACGGTGCTGGAACTGTCGGAGCCGGACAAGGCCGCGCGCGAACGGAAACTGGACACGTTGCTCGATGAGTTCGGGCTGACCCGGTTGCGCACCGCGCCGGCGATGGCACTGTCGGGCGGCGAGCGGCGCCGGGCTGAGATCGCGCGGGCGCTCGCGGCGGATCCGTCGATCATGCTGCTCGACGAGCCGTTCGCGGGGATCGACCCGATCTCCATCGCGGACATCCGCGACCTGGTGAAGGACCTCAAGCGACGCGACATCGGCGTGCTGATCACCGATCACAACGTCCGCGAAACGCTGGAAATCGTCGACCGCGCATACATCATCTATGACGGGCGCGTGCTGTTCTCCGGATCGCCCGCCGAGCTGGTCGCGGACGCCAACGTGCGCCGGCTGTATCTCGGCGAGGGGTTCTCGCTCTAGGGCTATGGGGACCGACGCCCCCCCTCCCGTCATCCCGGCGAAGGCTGGGATCTCCCGGTTGGAGGGCGCGCCCTTGCCGCACGAGACCCCAGCCTGCGCTGGGGTGACGGTATGGGGCGGGGTGACGGTGTTTGGTGGGTTGAGTTCATGAGTCTCGCCCCGCGTCTCGACCTGCGCCAAGCGCAATCGCTGGTGATGACGCCGCAGCTGCAGCAGGCGATCAAGCTGCTGGCGCTGTCGAACCTGGAGATCGAAGGGTTCATCGCCGAGGAGGTCGAGCGTAATCCGCTGCTAGAGGCAACGCCCGCCGAAGACGGCGACATCCCCGATCGCGAACCCGTCGCCGAGGTCCGCGACGAGCGGGTCGCGGCGGACGAACTGCTGTCCGGCGCGGGCGACGCGGCGGAGCCTGCGCTCGACGTCGATTACGCGACCGAGAGCCACCAGCAGGACAGCGTCGCCGATGGCGGCAGCGGCAACGACGGCGCGCTGTCGATGACCGGGGCGAGCGCGGGCGGCGCCGGCGGCGAGGACGGGCCGGACCTGGATGCGTTCGCCGATACCGCGCTCAGTCTAGCCGATCATCTGATGGCGCAGGCGGGGCCGGTGGTGGCGCAGGAGGACGCGTTCATCGCCGCGCATCTGATCGACCTGATCGACGAGGCGGGGTATCTGAGCGCCTCGCTGCTCGACATCGCCGGGCGGCTGGGGGTGCCGCTGGCGCGAGTCGAGGGTGTGCTGGCGATCGTCCACAGTTTCGACCCGACCGGGGTCGGCGCGCGCGATCTTGCCGAATGCCTGATGCTGCAGGCCAGGGAGGCGGATCGCTACGATCCTTGCATGGCGCGGCTGATCGAGAATCTCGACCTGCTCGCGCGCGGGGAACTGGCTCGACTGAAGCGGATCTGCGAGGTCGACGACGAGGACATGGCGGACATGATCCGCGAACTGCGCGGCTATGATCCGAAGCCCGGCTGCCGCTATGGTGGCGAGCCGGCCCAGGCGGTGGTGCCCGACCTGTTCGTGGCGCGGACCAAGGCGGGGTGGGGCATCGAGATCAACACCGCGACGCTGCCGCGCGTGCTGGTCAACCGCAGCTATTATACCGAACTGGCGGGCGGGCAGCAGGACAAGGCGTCGAAGGCGTGGCTGTCGGAGTGCCTGGCTAGCGCGAACTGGCTGGTGAAGGCGCTCGACCAGCGCCAGCGCACGATCATCAAGGTCGCGACCGAGATCGTGAAGCAGCAGGAGGCGTTCTTTTTGAAGGGCGTCGCGCATCTGAAGCCGCTGACGCTGCGCCAGGTGGCGGATGCGATCGAAATGCACGAATCGACCGTAAGCCGGGTGACGAGCAACAAGTATGTGAGCTGCGCGCGTGGGCTGTACGAGCTGAAATACTTCTTCACCTCGGCGATCCAGGCGGCGGATGGCGGCGATGCGGTGTCGGCACAGGCGGTCAAGGCGGCGATCCGCGGGCTGATCGCGACCGAGGGGGCGAAGATCCTGTCCGACGATACTTTGGTCGAACTGCTGAACGCGAAGGGGTTCGACATCGCTCGGCGGACGGTGGCGAAATACCGTGAGGCTTTGGGGATCGGGAGCTCCGTGCAGCGGCGTCGGTCGCGGGCGCTTGAGGGGGCTTGATTCACGCTAAGCCGCGAAGACGCTAAGAGAAGAAGGTGGTTTCACGCGGAGGCGCGGAGACGCGGAGAGAAGAGGTTTTTGCGCGCAGAGGCGCAGAGGACGCTGAGGCGATGCGTCTGCCGCGCAGCGGCTTTCAGACTTCAACGATGTTTCGATAAGGTCCGCTGACGCGGACAAGACACCTTTGCGTCCTCTGCGGCTCTGCGCGCCCCACCCTTCTACTTCTCTCCGCGTCTCCGCGCCCCCGCGTGAAACCCCTACTTCTCTTATCGCCTTCGCGGCTTTGCGTGAAAATCAGTCATCCTCATCCTCGAACCCCACCAACGCGAGCGCGCGCGCCTTGATCTGGCGGGTCATGCACCAGTGGACGAGCGCGTCCTCGCGACCGTGGGTGACCCAGACTTCCTTCGGCGAGATCTCGGTCAGCGTCGCGGTGAGTTCGTCCCAGTCAGCGTGATCCGACAGGATCAGCGGGAGTTCGACGTTCTTCTGCACCGCGCGCTGGCGGACGCGCATCCAGCCGCTCGCCATCGCGGTGATCGGGTCGGGCAGGCGACGCGACCAGCGGTCGTTGAGCGCGCCGGGCGGGCACATCACGACATGCCCCGCCATCTCCGCCTTCTTGGTGTCGCCGACCGGGATCAGTTCGCCGAGACGGACGCCGTGTTCGACATACAGGTCGCACAGCCGTTGCAGCGCGCCGTGGATGTAGATCGGGGCGTCGTGCCCGCGCGCGCGCAGTTCGGCGATCACGCGCTGCGCCTTGCCGAGCGCATACGCACCGACGACGACGCAGCGATCCGGGTTGGCGTGCAAGGCGGCGATCAGCTTGTCGATCTCGTCGCCGGTGTCGGGATGGCGGAACACCGGCAACCCGAAGGTCGCCTCGGTGACGAAGACGTCGCATTTGACCGGTTCGAACGGCGTGCAGGTCGGATCCGCGCGGCGCTTGTAGTCGCCCGAGACGACGATCCGCTCGCCGCGATAGTCGAGCACGATCTGCGCCGAGCCGAGGACATGCCCGGCAGGGACGTAGCCGATATCCACCTCCCCCATCCGGATCGTCTCGCCGTACGCGACCGGATTGCCGGCTTGTGGGCCATAGCGCGCGTCCATGATCGCGAGCGTCTCGGACGTGGCCCAGACCGCCTCATGACCGCCGCGGGCGTGATCGGCGTGGCCATGCGTCACGAGCGCGCGTGCGACCGGGATCGAGGGGTCGATCCACGCGTCGATCGGCTTGACGAGAATGCCGTGCGGGTGGGGTTCGAGCCAGTCGCCGAGCTTTGCCATTGAGGTAGTACGCTCGGGGGGTGGGTTGGGTGCCAATTCGATCCTCCCCTGCAAGGGGAGGTGGCTGGCGCAGCCGGACGGAGGGGTGGCCCGCTATCGACAGGGCGACACCCCTCCGTCAGCCCTGCGGGCTGCCACCTCCCCTTCCAGGGGAGGATCTGCGTTAGCGCCGCCGCCCTACGTGGATCGTTGCGAGGATAGCGTCCATGTTAGCCGCGGCGACCGCCTGGGTCGGGGCGGTGCGCGATGGCGCGGACCCCGCCTTGACCGCATAGGTCACGCGGTCGACCGCGTAGCACGTGCCTTCGACGACGGTGCGCAGGTCGGTGGCGGCGACGCTCTGGCTCATCCCGGCGTCGCCGTTAACGTACACCGTCCAGCGATGGCCACCGAGCATGCGGTCGGGCAGGCGCCGTCCGCTGCCGCCCTTTGCGCCATCGGTGCCGCAGCGCGCGACCACCGCGGCGTCGCGGCTGAAGCCGATCTGGACCATCTCGATGACCTGCCCGGCGCCGTCGCGCGGTTTGGCGACCTGCCAGAAGCGTGCGACGCCGACGCCGCGGCCGACAGGCGTGCCGTCCCACATCAGCCGCCAGCCGCCGGTCATCAGCGCGCGACCGGAAAAGGTCCGCGTCGGGTTGAGGTTGGCCGGGTGCGACAGCCGCACCCGCCCGCCCGCGCCGACGAAGGATTTGGTCGCGGCATCGACGCTCGCGAACGGCAACACGGCGAGCAAGGGGAGAAGACAGTAGCGAAGCTGCACGGATAGCCTTTCGAACGGGTCGGGATGCCAAAAACAGGATGCGATGCGCGCGTCCATGGCGGTCCGACGTGGCGCCCCCATATTGCGATGATGCGTGAACAGGCCGTGACCGACCTTCCCCCCATCCTGGAAAACTGGTTCGCCGCACGGGGTTGGCGACCGCGGCGGCATCAACAGGAGATGCTCGCCGAAGCGCGCGCAGGGCATCATGCCCTGCTGGTCGCGGCGACCGGCGCGGGCAAGACGCTGGCGGGGTTCCTGCCGACGCTCGCCGAGCTGGTCGAGGACCCGACCGAAGGCTTGCACACGCTGTACGTGTCGCCGCTGAAGGCGCTGGCGGTCGATGTGCAGCGCAATCTGCTGACCCCGATCGAGGAGATGGGGCTGGATATTCGGGTCGAGACGCGGACCGGCGACACGTCGAGTGACAAGAAGGCGCGACAGCGGGTGACACCGCCGCAGATCCTGCTGACCACGCCCGAATCGCTGTCGCTGCTGCTGAGCTATCCCGACAGCTTCACGATGTTCGAGGGGATCCGCACGATCGTCGTCGACGAGGTCCACGCGTTCGCGACCGGCAAGCGTGGCGACCTGTTGTCGCTGTGCATGGCGCGGCTGCAGCGGATCTCGCCGGGGATGCGGCGGGTGGCGCTGTCGGCGACGGTGGCGGATGCCGATGGCTATCGCGCCTGGCTGGCACCCGATGGCGATATCGACCAGGTCGCGAGCGTCCAGGGCGAGGCCGGCGCCGAACCCAACATCGCGATCCTGCTGCCGGAGGGGCGGATACCCTGGTCGGGGCATTCGGGGCGCTATGCCGCCGAACAGGTGATGGCGCAGATCGAGGCGCACCGCACCTCGATCGTGTTCTGCAACACCCGCAGCCTGGCGGAACTCATCTTCCAGGATCTGTGGAAGGCCAATGTGAACTCGCTCCCGATCGGCGTGCATCACGGAAGTCTCGCGAAGGAGGCGCGGCAGAAGGTCGAGGGGGCGATGGCCGACGGCAAGCTGCGCGCATTGGTCGCGACCGCCAGCCTCGACCTCGGGGTCGACTGGGGCGATGTCGATTGCGTGATCCAGATGGGCGCGCCCAAGGGGTCGTCGCGGCTGTTGCAGCGGATCGGGCGCGCCAACCACCGGCTCGACGAATCGTCGGAGGCGATCGTCGTGCCCGGCAACCGATTCGAGTATCTGGAGGCGCGCGCGGCGCTGGATGCGGTCGACGCGGGCGAGCTCGATGCCGACATTTTTCGCGAGGGTGCGCTCGACGTGCTGGCGCAGCATGTGATGGCGTGCGCGTGCGCGGCGCCGTTCCACCAGGATGCGCTGCTCGACGAGATCCGCTCCGCGCTGCCCTATTCCGCACTGCCGACCGACACGTTCGAGCGCGTACTCGGGTTCATCCGCGACGGGGGCTACAGCCTCAAGGCCTATGACAAGTTCAAGCGGCTGACTCAGGATGAGGACGGCAGCTGGCGCGTCAGCCATCCGAAATTCATCGGCCAGCACCGGCTGAACGCGGGGATCATCGTCGAGGCGACGATGCTGCAGGTGCGGTTCGCCAACGGCCGGCAGCTCGGCAAGGTCGAGGAGGCGTTCGCCGCCAGCCTGTCGCACGGCGACACCTTCTTCTTCGCGGGGCTCAGTCTCGAGGTGATGAAGATCGACACCGAGGATCTGATCGTCCGCGCGACATCGAGGCCGGCACGGATCCCGACCTATGGCGGCAGCCGGATGCCGCTGTCGACCAACCTCGCCGACCGCGTCCGCGGGTTCCTGGCGAGCCCGCACGACTGGGCGCGTTTCCCTGACGATGTGCGGGAATGGCTGGAGTTCCAGGCGTATCGATCGGTGCTGCCCAAACCCGGCCAGCTGCTTGTGGAAACCTTTCCGCGCGAGGGGCGGCACTACATGGTCGCCTACAGTTTCGAGGGGTGGAACGCGCACCAGTCGCTCGGCATGCTGATCACGCGGCGGATGGAGACGCAGGGGCTGAAGCCGCTGGGGTTCGTCGCCAACGACTATGCGATCGCGGTGTACGGACTGGAGAAGATCACCGATCCCGCGTCGCTGTTCTCGTCCGACATCCTGGAGCACGAGTTCGTCGAGTGGGTGCAGCAATCGCATCTGCTAAAGCGCGCGTTCCGCGAGGTCGCGGTGATCGGCGGACTGGTCGAGCGGCAGCATCCGGGCAAGCGCAAGACCGGCAAGCAGGTGACGTTTTCGACCGACCTGATCTACGACGTGCTGCGCAAATACGAGCCGACGCACCTGTTGCTGGAGGCGGCATGGGCGGATGCGCGCGCGCGGATGACCGATGTCGGGCGGCTGGCGAACCTGCTCGACCGCGCCGCGGATACGATGCTGCACGTCGACCTGGAGCGGATCACGCCGCTGGCGGTGCCGGTGCTGACGCTGATCGGGCGCGAGAAAGTGTCCACCGGGAACGCCGACGATGCGCTGCTGGTCGAGGCGGAAGCGCTGGCGGCGGAGGCGATGCGGGTAGACTAGAGCGTGGTGTTCCTGCGAACGCAGGAATCCAGGGTAACGGGCGTTACGTCTGGAACCCTGGGCTCCTGCCTCCGCAGGAGCACAAGCCCGCACCGCTTGCCAAGGGGCCGGATCGGGCGCAGCTTCTCGCGATGAAGGCCTTGATCGCCCTGTTGCTTGCCGTCGGATCGCCGTCGGCGCAGCTTGTCATTCCGCCGCCGACGCCGCCGCCTTTGCCGCTGACCGACGAGAGCGTGCTGCTGCTGGGCGATGTCGGCACGCGGATGACGGTGCCGGTGACGATCGGTACGCGCGGGCCGTGGCCGTTCGTGGTCGATACCGGCGCCGAACGCACCGTGATCGCGCGCGAGCTGGCCGGCGTGCTGGGGCTGGCGTCGGGCGGCGCGGTGCGAGTGATTACGATGACCGGTACGTCGGTGGTCGGCACCACGATGGTCCCCGCTTTGTCGGTCAGCACGATCACGCAGTCGACGATCCGCGCGCCCGCGCTGGAGGCGCGCAACATGGGTGCGCTGGGCATGCTCGGGATCGACGTGCTGCAGGGGCACAAGGTGCGGATCGACTTCGACCGCAAGCAGATGACGCTGCAGCCGTCGGTCAAGCGGCGCAGCGTATCGCGCGGCACCCCCGACGAGATCGTCGTCACTGCGCGGTCGCTGTACGGCCAGCTGATCGTCACCGACGCGCATTGGCGGAACACCCGGATCGCGGTGGTGATCGATACCGGTTCGCCGGTGACGATCGGCAACGCGGCGCTGCGCACGGCGATCGGCAAGCGGGCCAGGGCTATCGGACCGATCAGCGTGATCTCCGCGACCGGAGAGACGCTGGTCGCCGACGGCCATGCGGTCGACGACGTCACGCTGGGCGGAATCGGCTTTTCGGACGTCCCGATCGCGTTCGCCGAGGTCGCGCCATTCCACCGCTTCCGGCTCGACAACCGTCCTGCGATCATGATGGGCATGGACATGCTGCGACTGTTCCGCGTGGTGCAGATCGATTTCGCCAACCGCGAGATCCGCTTCACCGTGCCGCGCAGCGGCAGGGCGCCGACGCGCTTCGGAATCTAGACCCCGCCCTTCGTCATCCCGGGCTCGTCCCGGGATCCAGGGTAACGGAGCGCAACGTTTGCGACCCTGGATCCCGGGACAAGCCCGGGATGACGGAGGCGTAGGTGAACACCCGTTGCGCACCCCTGCGATTGCCGCTCTATTCGGCGGCCACGATGGGGGCGACCGATATGAAGATCCGAACTGCGCTGATGGCAGCGACCGCATTGGTCGCGATCCCTGCTGCTGCGACCGCGCAGTCGCGGCCGGACCAGAAGGCGTTCTTCGGGCTCTACAAGGAACTGGTCGAGACCAACACGACGTTGTCGGTCGGCAGCTGCACGCAGGCCGCGGCGCAGATCGGCGCGCGGCTGAAGGCGGCGGGCTATGCCGACGCCGACCTCACCTATTTCTCGGTCCCCGAGCATCCCAAGGACGGCGGGCTGGTTGCCGTGCTCAAGGGATCGGATCCGTCGATCAAGCCGATGCTGCTGCTCGCGCATCTCGACGTCGTCGAGGCCAAGCGCGAGGACTGGGCGCGCGATCCGTTCACGCTGGTCGAGGAAGGCGGCTATTATTACGCGCGCGGCGCGGTCGACGACAAGGCGCAGGCGGCGATCTGGTCCGATGCGATGATCCGCTTCAAGACCGGCGGGTACAAGCCCAGGCGCACCATCAAGCTGGCGCTGACCTGCGGTGAGGAAACCACCTTTGCGTGGAACGGCGCGCAATATCTGGCGGCGAACAAGCCCGACCTGATCGCGGCGGAATTCGCGTTGAACGAAGGCGGCGGCGGGCGCCTCGGCGACGACGGCAAGCCGCAGCTGCTGGCGATCCAGGTCGGCGAGAAGGCCGCGCAGAACTATACGTTCCTGACTACCAACCCCGGCGGGCACAGCTCGCAGCCGACCCCGGCGAACGCGATCTACGAGCTCGCGGACGCGGTGAAGGCGGTACAGGGCTACGAGTTTCCGGTGAAGTTTACCGACACGACACGCGCGTTCTTCGCGGCGACCGCGAAGGGCAGCCCGGGCGAGACCGGCACCGCGATCACGCGGTTGCTGGCAAACCCCGAGGACAAGGCCGCCGACGCGATCGTCAGCCGCGACAAGGCGCTGCATTCGACGCTGCGCACGACCTGCGTCGCGACGCTGCTGAACGCGGGCCATGCCGAGAACGCGCTGCCGCAGCGCGCGACCGCGAACATCAACTGCCGGATCTTCCCGGGCGAGACGGTCGACGGGACGCTCGCCAAGCTGAAGACGCTGGCCGGTGCCAAGGTGACGGTGACTGCCAATCAGCCGGTGCGGCCCACCGCGATCCCGCCGACGCTCGATCCCAAGATCACCGGGCCCGCGACCAAGGTAGCGGCGAAATATTTCCCCGGCCTGCCGCTGCTGCCGCTGATGTCGACCGGGGCCACCGACGGGATCTTCTTCGAGGCGATCGGCATCCCGGTCTACGGCGCGCCGGGGATCATGATCGAGAAGGACTTCGGCGGCATCCACGGCCTGAACGAACGGATCCGGATCGCGTCGCTTTACACCGGGCGCGATTACCTGTTCGACCTGGTGAAGGCGTATGCGGGGTGAGACGCCTTACACCGTGACCTGTTCGCCCAGTTCCAGCACCTTGCCCGGCGGAATCTTCAGGAAGTCGGTGGGGTCGCTGGCGTTGCGCTGCAGGAACATGAAGATGCGGTCCTGCCACGGCGGCATGCCCTTCTCCGCGTCGGGCTTCAGCGTGTTGCGGCCGATGAAGAACGAGGTGCGCATCGGGTCCAGCCCGAGCTGCTCGCTCTTGCTGCCGACCCCCAGGTCGCGCGGCACGTCGGGCGATTCCATGAATCCATAGGTCAAAACGACGCTGGAAAAGTCGTCGTTTACCCGCTCAACCTGCGCGCGGTCCTCGTCGGCGACGAACGGACGGTCGGCGGTGCGAACACTGACGATCAGGTTGCGCGCGTGCAGCACCTTGTTGTGCTTGAGATTGTGGAGCAGCGCGCCCGGCGTGGCGTGCGGGTTGCCGGTCAGGAACACCGCGGTGCCAGCAACGCGCTCGGGCGGACGCTTCTCGAGCGCGGCGGCGAGATCGACCAGCGGGATGCTCTGGCGCTGTTCGAACGCGCGGACGATCTTCTTGCCGCGGACCCAGGTCGAGATGATCAGCCCGATCGCAGCGGCAACGACCAAGGGGACCCAGCCGCCCTCGACCACGCGGAGAATGTTGGCGCCGAAGAAGATCAGGTCGAGCGTCAGGAACGGCAGGATCGCGGCGAGCGCGAGCGGCCGTGACCAGTTCCAGCGATGCCGCACGACGATATACGCCAGCAGCGTCGTCACCACCATCGTGCCGGTCACCGCGATGCCGTACGCAGCGGCCATCGCGGACGATGTCTTGAACTGCACCACCAGCACCAGCACGCCGAGCAGCAGCAGCCAGTTGATCGCAGGCAGGTAGATCTGGCCGGCGAAGTTCGCCGAGGTCTGGCGGATGCGAAGGCGGGGCAGCAGGCCGAGCTGGATCGCCTGCTGGGTCAGGCTGAACGCGCCGGTGATGACCGCCTGGCTGGCGATGACGGTGGCAAGGCCCGCGAGGATGACCAGCGCGGGCCGGATCGGCTCGGGCGCCATCAGGAAGAACCAGTCCTGGTTGACGAACGGCACGCCGCGCCGGGCCGCATCCTCGAGCCGCGACAGCGCGAACGCCCCCTGCCCCAGATAGTTGAGCGCAAGCGCCGGGAAGACCAGCAGGAACCAGCCGAGCCGGATCGGCTTGATGCCGAAATGGCCCATGTCGGCGGTCAGCGCCTCCGCACCGGTCACGGTCAGGAACACGGCGCCGAGCACGAACAGCCCGAGCACGCCGTGGGTCGCGAGAAACATGATGCCATAGGTCGGCAGGAAGACGCGGACGATCGAGGGTTCGTCGGCGATATGCCACAGCCCCAAGCCGCCGATCGCGAAGAACCACAGGATGCAGACCGGGCCGAACAGTTTCGAGACCTGCGCGGTGCCGCGCGACTGGATCAGGAACAGCCCGACCAGGATCGCGATGGTCA
Organism: Sphingomonas sp. R86521; assembly: GCF_042466235.1. NCBI lineage: Bacteria > Pseudomonadati > Pseudomonadota > Alphaproteobacteria > Sphingomonadales > Sphingomonadaceae > Sphingomonas > Sphingomonas sp. R86521. The sequence continues at coordinate 3,505,768 of NZ_JAXHBY010000001.1, forward strand.
GGGTGCGGACCATGCCTTCATTGAAGATATGCGCCGCGCTCGGGATGGTGCGCAGCCCCTCCATCGCCGACAGCACGGACAGCGCCGGGGTGATGATCGCGTCGCCGTAGAACAGCGACGCACCGGCCGCGCCGAGCACGATCGCGACGCGCGGCCGCACCCCGGTCGCGCGTCGAGCCAGCGCCGCGAGCGCGAGCACGCCGCCCTCGCCCTGGTTGTCGGCGCGCATCAGGAACAGGACGTATTTGACCGTGACGACCAGGAAGAGCGACCAGAGCGCCAGGCTTAGCACGCCGAGGATCTCGGACGGGTCTATGCCGTCGCCGGCGGTTTGGCCCAGCGCCTCGCGGAACGCGTAGAGCGGGCTGGTGCCGATATCGCCGAACACGACGCCGATCGCACCGATGGTGAGCGCCAGCAACGCAGGATGTGCGTGGACATGCCCCGCGGACGATGCGGTGGCGTTTGGATGAACGGATATTCCGGCGACGGACGACATGGCGCGAAAAGCGCTCCTCCACGGATGACGGCGCGCTTTACGCCGATTGCGGCGGCGCACAAGAGCTTGATTCGAAAGCCCCCTCGCCGCATGGGCGGTGAATGGTTCCCTTTTCGTTCGGCGGACATCAGTTGCTCGCGCTGCCCCAGGGGGCATTATTCTGGCCTGATCGCCGTGCGTTGCTGGTCGCCGATCTGCATTTCGAGAAGGCGAGCTGGTTTGCGCTGCGCGGGCAGATGCTGCCGCCCTATGACTCGATCGCGACGCTCGCCGACCTGACCGCGCTGGTCGCCGCGACCGGCGCGGACGAGGTCTGGTGCCTGGGCGATTCGTTTCACGACAGCGAAGGCTGCGCGCGATTGCCGCAGCGGGCGCAGGATATGCTGCGTGCGCTGACGGATGCGACGCGCTGGACCTGGATCACCGGCAATCACGACCGCGAGATCCTCGATCGCTGCGGCGGCGAGGTGGTCGACGAGGCGCTGGTCGATGGCCTGGTGCTGCGCCACGAAGCCGACCGGACCGAACCGCGGCCCGAACTGTCCGGACATTTCCACCCGAAGTTGCGGGTACGCGTGCGGGGCAAGCAGGTCGCGCGACGGTGTTTCGTGGCGACCGCGACGAAGCTTATCCTGCCGGCGTTCGGATCGCTGACCGGTGGGCTCGACGTCGACCATCCGGAGATCGTCCGCGCAGTCGGCACCGGAGCGGAGGCGCTGGTGCCGGTCGCCGACCGCATGCTGCGGTTTCCAGTCGCGGCCTGACGTTCCCCCGTCAGGGGAACATTCAGCTCGCTATGGTCGGAAACGCCTTCCGGAACGCAGCGACCTTCGGCTTGTCCCACGCGACGATATACGGATGCGTCGGGTTCCGATCGAAGAAATTCTGGTGGTACGCCTCGGCTGGATAGAAGCCGCCGGTCTCCAGCTTGGTCACGATCGGGCGGGGATAGGCGTGGGTCTGGCCCAACTGCGCGATATAGGCGCGAGCGACCTGTGCCTGGGCCGGCGTCTGCGGGAAGATTGCCGACCGATAGCTTGGGCCGCTGTCGGGACCTTGGCGGTTCAATTCCGTGGGGTCGTGCGCGATCGAGAAATAAACGCGAAGCAGCGTACCGTAGCTGACGCGGGTCGGATCGTAGGTGATCTTCACGGCCTCGGCATGGCCGGTGGTCTCGGTCGAAACCTGGTCATAGGTGGCGGTGGCGCGGGTTCCGCCGGCATAGCCTGCGGTTACCGACTTCACGCCCTTCACATGCTCGAAGACCGCTTCGAGACCCCAGAAGCAGCCACCGGCGAGGATCGCGGTCTGCATGCCGCGGGCTGCGGGCACGTCCGCCTTGACGGCGGGAATGACGACCGCACGCTCGGCCTGCGCCATCCCCGTGGAGAGCGCGATGCCGAGGATGCCGACGGCGCAAGCGGTTGTTACGAGAGTCTTTTTCATGGACCGGATATGGGGACGCGACCGTCCCCCGCCAAGGTCAGCGTGCGTGGGCGACGCTGGCGACATGGGCACGCAGCGCCTGCGTCTCGGCGGCGGGCTGCAGCGCGATCAGGCCGAGCGCGCCGAGCACGAAGCCGCCGCTGAACTGCCACAGGAAACTCGACTTGATGATGCTCCGCATGATGCGTCCCTTGAATATCTCCACCGGCGTCGTCCCAAGAACCACGCCGATACCGTAACGGCAGATCGTACCGATCGTGCCGTCTCACAATGTCGTTTTTAGAAACACTAGGGTGAACGCGGCGTGAGCCGTCCGTTCACCGTAGCGATACCTTAGCGGAGCGCCGCGCAGGCGGTCTGGATACGCGTGCATGCTTCGCGGAGCAGCACGTCCGAGGTCGCATAGCTGATCCGGAACGCCGGCGACAGGCCGAACGCCGCGCCCTGCACGACGGCCACCTTGGCGTCGTCGAGCAGATAGCCGACCATCGCCTCGTCGGTATCGATCAACCGGCCGTTCGGCGTGGTCTTGCCGATCAGCTCGGCGAACGATGGATAGACGTAGAACGCACCCTCCGGCGTCGGGCAGTGCATGCCGTCGATGGCGTTGAGCATCGACACGACCAGGTCGCGGCGCCCTTGGAACGCGGTGTTGCGCCCGGCGAGGAACGACTGGTCGCCGTTGAGGGCGGCGACGGCTGCGGCCTGGGCGATCGAGCACGGGTTCGAGGTCGACTGCGACTGGAGCTTGGCCATCGCCTTTATCAGCCACGACGCGCCGCCGGCATAGCCGATCCGCCAGCCGGTCATCGCATACGCCTTGGAGCAACCGTTGACGGTCAGCGTACGCTCGAACAGATCCGGGCAGGCCTCGGCGATGGTTGCGAACTTGAAGCCGTCATAGACGATGTGCTCGTACATATCGTCGGCGAGGATCCACACGTGCGGGTGGCGCGCGAGCACCGCGCCGAGTGCCTTCAGCTCATCGATCGTGTAGCCGGCGCCGGTCGGGTTGGACGGCGAGTTGAGGATCACCCACTTGGTCTTCGGCGTGATCGCGGCATCCAGCGTGGCGGGGTCGAGCTTGTAGCCGACCTCGGGACCTGCCTTGACGATCACAGGCACGCCGCCGGCGAACTGCACGACGTCGGGATAGCTGACCCAGTACGGCGCGGGGATGACGACCTCGTCGCCCGGATCGATCGTCGCGACCATCGCGTTGAACAAGGTGTGCTTGCCGCCGACGTTCACGCTGATCTGGTCGGTGGTGTAGGTCAGGCCGTTGTCGCGCGCGAACTTGGCGACGATCGCCTGCTTCAGTTCGAGGGTGCCGTCGACGTTGGTGTATTTGGTCTTGCCGTCGCGGATCGCCTGGATCGCGGCGTCCTTGACGAAATCGGGGGTATCGAAATCGGGTTCGCCCGCACCCAGGCCGATCACGTCGACCCCTGCGCGCTTCAGTTCGAGCACGCGGCTGGTGATGGCGAGCGTGGGCGACGGGCTGATGCGGCCGAGAGCGGCGGAGGCGTGCATGGCGAAACCTTTGCGGTAGGGGCGGCGGCGCTATGCGCGACCGAGCGCTATTTCGCAACCGCAACAACTGCGGGGATCAGCCCACGGAGCGCATTTCCGATACGGAATCCGTGGGTCAGGTCGGCGCGGGTCAGCCGTCCCTCGACCGCGCGGCCGGTCGCGAGCAGTTCCGCGCGGAGTATGCCGGGCAGCAGCGGGCCGGCGGCCGGCGTCACCAGAATGTCGCCGCGGGGCACGAACAGCGAAGTGAAGCTGCCTTCGGTCAGCCCGCCGTCGGAGTCTTCGAACAGGATTTCGAAGGTGCCGGCGGCGGCGCGCGCTGCGTCGTAGAAGGCGCGGTCGCTGGTCTTGTGGCGCAGGCGATAGTCGCTCGCGGCGACCGGCAGCGGGACGATCGCGACCTGCGCCAGCGCGGGCGATATGGGGATCGGCGCAACCTCGATCGCGAGCGCACCCGACGCCGCCAGCAGCAGGCGGACCCGCCTCGGCGTACGCAGGCGGAAAGTCGCGGCCTGGAGTTCGTTACGCGCGGCGTGGCGGTCGAACACGAAGCCTAGGATGTCCGCGCTCGCCTTCATCCGCGCGAGATGGCGTTCGAGCAGCGGGATGCCGGTCTCGGGATCGAACGCCATCGTCTCGATCAGGTCGACGATGCGCTGCCCGGCGGTGACGAACGCCGCCTTAGCGAGGCATTCGCGGCGCTCCTCGCCCGGCTCGCTGTCGGCGACGATGCCAGAGCCAAGACCCATCGCCGCGTGAACACCGTCGACCTCCAGCGTGCGGATCGCGACGTTGAAGATCGCGTCGCCACCGGGGTCGAGGCGGCCGATCGATCCGGTGTAGAGCCCGCGGCAGCGGGCGCGTTCGACCTCGGCGACCACCTCCATCGCGCGCTGCTTGGGGGCGCCGGTGATCGATCCGCAGGGAAACAGCGCCGCGATCACGTCGATCGCGTCGCGGCCGGGGTCCAGCGTCGCGGTGATCGTCGAGGTCATCTGGTGGACCGTCGGGTAACGCTCGACGGTGAACAGTTCGGGGACCGCGACCTCCTTCGCGATGCGCGACAGGTCGTTGCGCATCAGGTCGACGATCATCAGGTTTTCGGCGCGTTGCTTGGGGTCGGTGGCGAGCGCCGCCGCCAGCGCGCGATCCTCGTCCGGCGTGTCGCCCCGCCGCGCGGTCCCCTTCATCGGGCGGCAGGTGAGCGTGGCGCCGTCGAGCGCGAAGAACAGTTCGGGGGACAGCGACAGGAAGCGACGCTCGCCGGTGTCGATCAGTGCGCCATAGCCGGCCTGCGATTGGGCACGGAGCCTGGCGTAGAGCGCGAAGGCATCGCCGACGAACGGGATCTCCGCGGCGAAGGTCAGGTTGGCCTGATAGATGTCGCCCGCCGCGATGAGATCCGCGACGCGCGCGAACGCGACTTCGTAGCCGGCATCGTCGAGTTGTGACCTCGGCAGGCCGGCGCGAGCCCCTGCCGGATCGGGAAGCAGCGCGTGGATATCGGCGGGGCTGTCATAACCGCGGAACAGCCCGAACCAGAGCAGCGGGCCGTCCTGCGCCATGCCGACGGCGCGCGCCGCCAGTGCTTCGCCCGCTTCGTAGGTCAGGTAGCCGGCGGCGTGGAGCCCGTCGGCACGGGCGGTGCGCAGCGCTTCGAGCGCGGGGCCGACCTGTGCGGACGTATCGGCGCGGACGATCCGCACCGGATCACGGTAGAGTCGCGGCGGTGCGCCCCCCGCCCGGGCGTCGTCCAGCAACACGAAAGGCGCGGTCAGCATGGTGCCAGATGCACGCGAGGAACCCGTAACCGCAAGCGACGATTGCCGGAAACCGCGGGGATGCCTATTTTGCCGTCATGACCGACACCCCGCTTCGCGCCACCATCGTCCCCGTCACGCCGATCCAGCAGAACTGCACGCTGATCTGGTGCACCGCCACGATGAAGGCGGCGATCGTCGATCCCGGCGGCGACCTGCCCCGAATCAAGGCCGCGGTCGCGCAGGCCGGCGTCACCGTCGAGAAGATCCTGCTGACCCACGGCCATATCGATCACGCCGGCGAGGCAAAGGCGCTGTCCGACGATCTGGGCGTACCGATCGAGGGACCGCACGAGGCCGACCGGTTCTGGCTGCAGCGGCTGGATGAGGACGGCCCGAAATACGGCATCACCGGAGTCAATTTCGAACCCGACCGCTGGCTGGTCGAGGGCGATACGGTGACGGTCGGCGACCTGTCGCTCGACGTGTACGAGACGCCGGGGCACACCGAGGGACATGTGATCTTCCACCATGCACCCTCGAAATTCGCGCAGGTCGGCGACGTACTGTTCCAGGGTTCGGTGGGGCGATCGGACATGCCGGGCGGCAATCACCAAGTGCTGCTGACGTCGATCGTGGAGAAGCTGTGGCCGCTGGGGAGCGACACGACGTTCATCCCCGGGCACGGCGCGGCGAGCACGTTCGGGCATGAGCGGGCGACTAATATGTTCGTCAGCGACCGGGCGATGGCGGCGTAGGGCCATTCCTCCCCTGCAAGGGAAGGGGGACCATCCGCAGGATGGTGGAGGGGTGTCCACGCCAATTGGAGGGTGTCACCCCTCCGTCTGGCTGCGCCAGCCACCTCCCCTTGCAGGGGAGGATTTTACGCTTGGCCGATCGTCGATCGCCAATGCTCCGTCACCCTGAACTTGTTTCAGGGTCCACCGACCCCCGGGTGCTGTCGTCGGGGAGTAGTGGGTACCGAAACGAGTTCAGCATGACGGTGGGGGGGGGTTAGCGCCGCTCCCCCACCGTCTCGGCCCGCACAGATTTGAACTCCGAGCCGTCGCGCCACTGCGGCCAGATGCGGCTGTTCGCCAGCTTGCCGCCGATCGTCGCGAACAGGCCGACGTTCTGTGCAGCGCCGCGCAAATCCCAGCTCGGATCCCAGGTGTCGCAGGTCTGGTGATAGCATTTCATGTAGCCGTCGAGCCACGCCTGCCCCGCGGCGCGGCCGCCGGCGACGAGGTCGGGTGCCCCGCTGATCGCCATCAGCAGCAGCGTCGGGACGCCGCGGCGTGCGACCGAGAAATGGTCGGCGCGGTAGAACAGCCCGCGTTCGGGGAGCGCTTCGGGCGTGACCACCCTGCCCTGCGCCTTGGCAGCATCGGCGAGCATGTCTTCGAGATCGTTCTGGCCGGCGCCGACCAGCATCACGTCGCGCGCGGGGCCCGCGGTCTGCAGGATATCGAGCGTCAGGTTCGCGACGGTCTTCGCGGCGGGATAGACCGGATTCACGGCATAGGTTTCCGAGCCGAGCAGTCCGCGTTCCTCGCCGCTCCACAGCGCGAAGACGAGACTGCGATCGGGGCGCGGCCCAGCGGCAAAGGTCCCTGCGAGTTCGAGCACGCCGGCGACGCCGAGGCCGTCGTCGTTGGCCCCCGGGCGGATCGTGCGCCCCTGCGCGTCGGGTGAGCCCTTTCCGTAAGCGTCCCAGTGCGCGCCGAACATCACGACCTCGTCCGGGTGGCCGCGGCCGGGGAGCTTGGCGAGGACGTTGCGGCTCTCGGCGCGCTCGACAGTGACCGGCAGGTCGGCGGAGAAGGCCTGTTTGAGCGCAACCGGGCGAAAGTCGCTGCGTCGTGCCGCTTTACGAAGTGCCGCGAGGTCGAGGCCGGAGGCGGCGAACAGCCGGGTGGCGGCGCTGCCCTCTATCCAGCCCTGCAGCAGGACGCGCGACGCCGGGTCGTTGCGGACGATATCGTAATTCTCGCCGGCCGGTGCAGTCACGGTCGCCCAGCCATAGCCGGCGCCGGGCGTGTCGTGGACGATCAGCGCGCCGATCGCGCCACGCCGCGCGGCCTCTTCGAACTTGTAGGTCCAGCGGCCATAATAGGTCATCCGGCGGTCGCCGAACTTTCCCGCCGAATCATCGCCGGGGGTCGCTTCGAAATCGGGATCGTTGACCAGGAACACCGCGATCTTGCCGCGCAGGTCGACGCCCTTGAAGTCGTCCCAGCCGCGTTCGGGCGCGGTCACGCCGTAGCCGACGAACACCATCGGCGCGTCGGCGATCGCGACATGAGCGACCGGGCGGACCGTGCTGACATAGACGTCGCGGCCTTGCGTAAGCGGCACGCCGGCGCCGATCATGCCTTTGCCGATCCGGGTGTGGACGAGCGGGACGGGTTGCGTCCATGCGCCGTTCGGACCGCCGGGCGCGAGCTTGAGCGCCTTGAAGCGTGCGACCAGCCAGTCGACCGTCCTGGTTTCGCCGGGCGTACCGGGGGCACGACCCTCGAACGAATCGGACGCGAGCGTCTTCACGTCGGCGGACAGGCGGGCGGGCGGGTCCTGCGCGACGGCGGCGGTCGCGCCGGTGGCGGCAGCAAGCATGATGGCGTAGCGGAGCATGCGTGGCCCTGGATATGAGAGGCTGTGGGGGAAACGGTGACCTGCCACGCCCCGCGCACCCTTGCAACGCGGGCGATTCTCGCTATAGCGCCACGCTTCGCGATGTGTCCGGCCGTATGGTAGCTCACGCGGCCGACATTCTCGTCGGTTGCCGAGTTCCCCGTCCGGGCGTATCGGAGCCCCGACCTTTTAGAAGAACAAGGTGCCGAAATGGCCGTCCCCAAAAGAAAAACATCGCCCTCCAAGCGCGGCATGCGCCGTGGTCACGACTCGCTGACCATCGCGTCGTTCCAGGAATGCCCGAACTGCGGCGAACTGAAGCGCCCGCACAATCTGTGCAATTCCTGCGGCCACTATAACGGTCGCGAAATCGTCTCGGTCCAGGGCTAAGCGGCTTTTGGAACACGCGGTGGCGGCTGCCCGTTGAGGGACACCGCTGCCGCAGGACGTACGATGTCGTGCGTCTCCGAAGCCTCTAAGTACTTGCGAAGGACGTAGCATGCCCGACAGCGGCTGGATCGCGGTCGATGCGATGGGTGGCGATGACGGGCTGGCAGTGATGCTCGCCGGGGTCGCACTCGCGCGCAAGCAATTCGCGGGCATGCGATTCCTGCTCGTCGGCGACGAGACGGCGATTCGCGAAGGGCTGAAGGCCCATCCGAACCTGTCGCAGCATTCCGAGATCGTCCACGCCCCCGAGGTCGTTGGCTCGAGCGACAAGCCGAGCCAGGCGATCCGTCGTGCCAAGACGACATCGATGGGGATCGCGATCGACCTCGTCAAAAAGGGTCGAGCCGCAGCCGCGGTGTCGTCGGGCAATACCGGCGCGCTGATGGCGATGGCGAAGCTGTCGCTGCGGATGCTCCCGGGGATCGACCGGCCGGCGCTGGCGGCGCGGCTGCCGACACTCGGCGATACCGACATGGTGATGCTCGACCTCGGCGCGAACACCGAGTGCGACGCGCGCAACCTGGTCCAGTTCGCGGTGATGGGCGCCGCCTATGCCCGCACCGCGCTCGACATCGCGCACCCCCGCGTCGCGCTGCTCAACATCGGCAGCGAGGACATGAAGGGCACCGACGAGATCCGCGATGCGGCGGCGCAGCTGCGCGCGATGGCGGCGGTCGACATGCAGTTTAACGGCTTCGTCGAGGGCGACCGGTTGTCGCGCGGCGAAGTCGACGTGGTCGTCTGCGACGGCTTCTCCGGCAACATCGCGCTGAAGACCGCAGAGGGTACCGCGCGGTTCGTCGCCGACCTGCTCAAGCGCGCCTTCCGCAGTTCGGTGCGATCGAAGCTCGGCTTCCTGATCTCGCGCCCCGCGACCGAATTGCTGCGCGATCACCTCGACCCCAACAACCACAACGGCGCGGTCTTCCTGGGGCTCAACGGCATCGTCGTGAAGAGCCATGGCGGCGCCACCGAGCGCGGCGTCGCGACCGCGATCGGCAACGCCGCCAAGATGGTCAACAACGACCTGATCCGGCGTATCGCCGACGATCTGGGCACGCTCGAGAAGGCAGCATGATCCGCAGCGTCATCACCGGGACCGGCTCCGCCCTCCCCGCGCGCCGCGTATCGAACGCCGAACTCGCACAGACGGTCGAGACCAGCGACGAGTGGATCGTCGAACGCACCGGTATCCGCTTCCGCCACATCGCCAGCCCCGACGAGACCACGGGCACGCTGGCCTATGATGCGTCGAAGGCGGCGCTGGCGGCGGCAGGCTGCGCGGCACAGGACATCGACCTGATCGTGCTCGCCACCGCGACCCCCGACCAGACTTTCCCGAGCACCGCGACCAAGGTCCAGGCGATGCTCGGTATCGACGACTGCGTGGCGTTCGACGTCGCGGCGGTGTGCTCGGGCTTCCTCTACGCGGTCCAGGTCGCCGACAGCATGATCCGCAGCGGCGTCGCCAGGCGCGCACTGGTGATCGGGTCCGAGACCTTCAGCCGCATCCTCGACTGGGAAGACCGCACCACCTGCGTGCTGTTCGGCGACGGCGCCGGCGCGATCGTGCTCGAGGCGCAGGATACCGCGGACGAAGGCGGTCGCGGCATCCTGACCACCAAGCTGCACGCCGATGGCCGCCACAACGAACTGCTGTACGTCGATGGCGGCGTCTCGACCACCGGGACCGTCGGCAAGCTGCGCATGAAGGGCCGCGAGGTGTTCCGCCACGCCGTGACCAACCTTGCCGCGGTGATGACCGAATCGCTGGCGATGGCGGGAATCGAGGCGGCTGACGTCGACTGGGTCGTGCCGCACCAGGCGAATGCGCGGATCCTGGATGCGACCGCGCGCAAACTAGGGCTGGCCCCCGAGCGCGTCGTCGTGACGGTCGACCAGCATGCCAACACCTCCGCTGCATCGGTCCCGCTGGCGCTCGACGTCGCGGTGCGCGACGGGCGCATCCGTCAGGGCCAGATCGTCGTGCTCGAGGCGATGGGCGGCGGTTTCACCTGGGGCGCTGCGGTAGTCCGGTTCTAGCGCGGTCCATAAAGCACTTTCGGTCCGGTACGGCCTTGTGTAGGTTGAGTTTCACGCCGGGGAGTTACCGATGACCACTGGGACGCTGACACGCGCCGATCTCGCTGAATCGCTGCACCGCGAAGTCGGTTTGTCGCGCGCGGATTCCTCGAAGATCGTCGAGCAGATCCTGGCCGAGATGTGCGGCGCGCTGTCGCGCGGCGAGAACGTGAAGATCTCCGGCTTCGGCACCTTCGTGCTGCGCGACAAGGGCGAGCGCGTCGGTCGCAACCCCAAGACCGGCATCGAAGTCCCGATCGCACCGCGCCGCGTGCTGACGTTCCGCGCCAGCCAGATGATGCGCGAACGCATCGTCGGCGCGGACTGATCGGGGTGCCGGATACGCCCGACGGCGAAGCGGGCGGCAAGACCGGCACCGCGTTCCGCACGATCGGCGAACTGTCGCGCGAGACCGGGCTGCCCCAGCATATCCTGCGCTATTGGGAGACCCGCTTTCCCCAGCTGCGGCCGCTGCAGCGGGCGGGCAACCGGCGTTATTACCGGGCGGAGGATGCCGCGCTGGTCCGGCGGATCGACACGCTGCTGAACCGCGAGGGCTATACGGTGCGCGGCGTCCAGCAACTGCTGGCGGCCGAGAAGGGCCCACCTGCGATCCCGGGACCGGGGGAGATCGTCGCGCAGGCCGAGTCGCCGATGGTGGCTCTGCGCGCTATCCGTGACCTGCTCGCTGCGGCGCTGGCTGCGGACTAGTCCTCAGGATCCTCCCCTGCAAGGGGAGGTGGCTGGCGCTTGCCCGACGGAGGGATGACACCCTCTCGATAGCGCGACACCCCTCCGTCAATCCTGCGGACTGCCACCGCCCCTTGCAGGGGAGGATCAACCGAGAAGAACCTACCGCTCGCGGGTGGCGGCGAACTTCACCTTGGCATAGCGGTCGGCGATGTAGCCGACCTCCCACGCGCTCTTTGCCAGGAACACCGGGTTGCCGTCGCGGTCCTTGGCCATCGCGCCGCGGTTGATCTCCATGAACGCCTTCAGGTCGGCGGGGTCGGCCGCGCTGATCCAGCGCGCGGTGTCGAACGGCGCAGGCTCGAGCCCGGCGGCGACCTTGTACTCCGCATCCAGCCGCGACAGCAGCACTTCGAGCTGCAACTGGCCGACCACGCCGATGATCCAGTTCGAGCCGATGTCGGGATAGAACACCTGAGTCACCCCCTCCTCGGCCATGTCGTCCAGGGCTTTGCGCAACTGCTTGGTCTTGGTGAAGTCCTTAAGCACGACGCGGCGCAGGATTTCGGGCGCGAAGTTCGGCAGGCCGGTGAAGCGGATCGTGGCCTTCTCGCTCAGCGTATCGCCGACCCGCAGCGTGCCGTGGTTGGGGATGCCGATGATGTCGCCGGGGAACGCCTCGTCCGCCAGCTCGCGGTTCTGCGCGAAGAACAGGATCGGCGAGTGGACCGCGATCGGCTTGCCGTGGCCCGTCGGCGTCAGCTTCATGCCGCGCTTGAAGACGCCCGAGCAGAGCCGCATGAACGCGATCCGGTCGCGGTGATTGGGGTCCATGTTGGCCTGCACCTTGAACACGAAGCCGGTGACTTCGGGTTCGTCGGGCGAGATGGGGGCGGGCTCGGCGGGCTGCGCGCGCGGTGGCGGCGCATAGTCGGCGAGCGCGGCGATCAGTTCGGCGACGCCGAAGTCCTTGAGCGCCGAGCCGAAATAGACCGGGGTCAGGTTGCCCGCGCGATAGGCTTCCGGGTCGAAGGTCGAATAGCCGCCCTGGGCGAGTTCGGCCTCGTCGTTCAGGCGGATCATCGCTTCGGGGCTGAGGATCTTGGCGAGTTCGGGATCGTCGATGCCGGTGAACGGGATCGCCTTGCCCATGAACTCGCGGCTGTCGCCTTCGGGGCGGCTCAGCGTGTTGGCGTAGAGATCGTAGACGCCCTCGAACTCGCCGCCCATGCCGACCGGCCAGCTCATCGGGCAGACGTCGAGCTGGAGCATCTCGGCCACCTCGTCGAGCAGCGAGAACGGATCGCGCCCCTCGCGGTCGACCTTGTTGACGAAGGTGATGATCGGCACGTTGCGCAGCCGGCAGACCTCGAACAGTTTTCGCGTCTGCGGCTCGATGCCTTTCGCGGCGTCGATCACCATGACGGCCGAGTCGACTGCCGTGAGCGTGCGGTAGGTGTCCTCGGAGAAGTCTTCGTGGCCAGGGGTGTCGAGCAGGTTGAAGGTGATGCCCTGGCGCTCGAACGTCATCACCGACGAGGTGACCGAGATCCCGCGCTGCTGCTCGATCTTCATCCAGTCGGAGCGGGCGCGGCGGGTCTGGCCGCGCGCCTTCACCTCGCCGGCGAGGTGGATCGCGCCGCCGAAATACAGGAGCTTCTCGGTCAGCGTGGTCTTGCCGGCGTCTGGATGCGAGATGATCGCGAAGGTGCGGCGGGGAAATTGGGTCATGGCGAGGGTCCGGGGAGCGCGGGTGACCGGCTCGGGAAAAGAGGATGCGCGCTCTTGGCAGATGTAGGGCGTGGAGGACAGTGGCGCTTCGACAGCACTGGTTCCAGCCGAGACCGCTCCGTTCTTCTCCGTTCCCCCGCGGAGGCGGAGGCCCAGGGTAGCGAACGTAACGGCTGAGACCCTGGGCTCCCGCTTTCGCGGGAGAACAGTGGAAATACTTCAGCGAGCGGTAGCCACCAGCGTCACGCTCATGGTGATGCTCTTCGTGTTGCCCGCAGCAACCTCGAACACACCGGGCTTATCACGATAGTCGCCGGTATAGCCTTCTGGGTCGGCAATGCCGTGCCAAGGCTCGACGCAGACATAGGCCGCGCCGGGCTTGGTCCAGATGCCGAGTTTCGGCGTGTCGGGGAAGGCGATCCTCAACTGCGGGCCGGTCTTTGCGCCGTAGGTGACGGCGTCGGAGTGGATCGGGTCCCAGACCAGTGCGTCCTTTGCGAAGAGTTCGTCGCGGAGAGCGATCACGCGGTCCTCTACCGGCGACGGACGTTCGTCGACCGCGATCTGGCCATCCGGGCTGATCGCTTTCAGCTTGTTGGGCTCGTCGGCGTTGAACGTGATGCGGTGATCCGCGCGGGGCTCGCCGTACGGCAGCGGCCAGGCAAAGGCAGGGTGGAAGCCGAAGCTTGCCGGCATGGCGGCGTCGGTGCGGTTCTGGATCCGCGCTTCGATTCCAAGCGTCGTACCGTCGAGCGTGAAGACGATATCAAGCGCGAACGCGAAGGGGTACGCGGCGCGCGTCTCTTCGTTGTCGGTCAGGCGGAAGGTGGCGGAGGTTTCCGACTGCGCCACGACGTCGAAGGTCGAGTGGCGGGCGAAGCCGTGCTTCTGCATCGGGTAGGCCTGGTCGTCGAGGCGGATGACGCCTTCGTTGACGACGCCGACGACGGGGAAGAGGATCGGCGCGTGACCGGTCCAATAGGCCGGGTCGGCGTTGGTCATCAGTTCGCGGCCGTCGGCGTCGTGGAGGTGGGTGAGCTCGGCGCCGTGCGGGTTGATCTGCGCGGTGAGGTGGTCGTTGGCGATGGTGATCAGGTCGGTCATGGAGTTCCTTCCTTCTTAGGTCGTGCCCTCACCCTCGCCGCCTTCGGCGTCTCTCCCTCTCCCCCTCGGGGAGAGGGAAGGGGCCCGCGGCCACTTGGCCGTGGGAAGGGTGAGGGCACGCTTAGACGCGCAAGCTCGCGCCTTGCTTGGCGGCGGCGGCGACGACCTTGTCGGCGATCGCCTTCAGTTCCTCGTCGGTGAAGCTCTTGGCGGTCGGCTGCAGGACGATTTCGACCGCGACCGACTTGTGGCCGTCCTCGACCCCTGCCCCGGTGAACACGTCGAACACGCGGGCCGAGACGATCGCGACCTTGTCCGCCCCCTTGACCGCGCGGACCAGCGTGTCGGTGGCGAGCGCTGCCGGCACCAGGAACGCGAAGTCGCGGCGGACGGCTTGCAGCGCCGGCGGCGTGTAGGCCGGACGCGCGAAGCCGGTGGCGCGCTTGGGCGGGATGGCGTCGAGGTAGACTTCTACCGCGGCGACGGCACCATCGAGATCGAACGCTTTCAGCACTGACGGGTGGAGCATGCCGAAGCTTGCCAACACGGTCTTCGGCCCGAGGCGGAGCGTGCCGGACTGGCCGGGGTGCCATGCGTCGCCCGCCTCGCCCATCACTTGGAGGTTGTCGACGGGCGCACCCGATGCGGCGAGAAGCGCGAGCGCCTCGGCCTTCGCGTCGTAGGCATCGAAGCTGGCTGCCTTACCGTCGCGCCAGCCGCGTGGGCGGCGGTCGCCTGCAAGGACCACACCCAAAGTGGCGCGCTCGGCCTCCGCCAGATATCGGCGGCCGATCTCGAACAGGCGGACACTCTGTGCCCCGCGCTTGAGGTTGCGGCCGGTCGCTGCGAGCAGGCCGGGGAGCAGCGACGGGCGCATGACCTTGAGGTCTTCGCTGATCGGGTTGGCGAGCGTCCACGCGCCGCCACCGAAAGGCGCGGCTTCGGCGTCGGAGAGGAAGCTCCAGGTTACCGCTTCGTCGAGCCCTCGGGCCGCCGCCGCGCGACGCGCCCTACGTTCGAGCTTTTGCTCGGGCGTGGCGGTCGGCTTGGCGACGCCGGGCATGCGGGGGAGCGGCGTCGAGGGGATGTTGTCGATGCCCTCGATCCGGACGACTTCCTCGACAAGGTCGGCGGGGCCGTCGACGTCGCGCCGCCAGGTCGGGACCGTGACGGGCCATTTGCCCTCGATCGTCGAGAACAACGCGTCGCTGAACGCGTCGGCGGACTTGATCGCGCCGATCGTGAAGCCGAGCGACAACAGCGTCCGCGCCTGGCGTTCGGGGGCGACGTGGAGGCCACCGAGGTCTGCGCTCAAGCGCGGATCGTAGTGGATTACGCGCGACTCGAGCGGGGGCTCGCCCGAACGGGTAATCTCGCTGGCCGTGCCGCCGCAGATGTGGAGCACGAGCGCGGTGGCGATCGCCAGGCCGTCTTCGAGGAACGCCGGGTCGACGCCGCGTTCGAAGCGGCTGCGCGCGTCGGAGGTGAGCGTGAGCTTCTGGCCGGTGCGGGCGATGTGGTCGGGATCGAAATACGCGCATTCGATCAGCACGTCGGTGGTGTCCGCGGAGACGCCCGAATGCTCGCCGCCCATGATCCCGCCGATGTCGTGCACGGCCGCGTCGTCGGCGATGACGGTCATGGTCGCGTCGAGCGTGTAGGTCTTGCCGTTGAGGGCGACGACCTGCTCGCCGTCCTTGGCCTTCCGCGCGACGAGGCCGCCGGAGAGTTTCGCGCGATCGTAGACGTGGAGCGGGCGGCCGAGATCGATCATCAGATAGTTGGTGATGTCTACCAGTGCGGAGATCGGCTTCTGGCCGATCGCGATGAGGCTGCGGCGCATCCATTCGGGGGATTCGCCGTTGGTCACGCCGGTGACGGTCTGTGCGAAGAAAGCGGGGCAGCCGTCGGTGTCTTCGGTGCGGACGTCTGGACCCGCGCCCTCGCTCGTGAACGCGTTGAACGTCAGTGGCGTAAGTGTGCCGAGACCGGCGGCGGCGAGGTCGCGGGCGATGCCGCGGACGCCCATGCAGTCCTGGCGGTTGGGCGTGATCGCGACGTCGATGACCGGGTCCGTGAGGCCGGCATAGTCGGGGTACGGCGTACCGATCGGAGCGTCGGCGGGCAGTTCGATGATGCCGTCGTGATCCTCGCCGAGTTCCAGCTCACGCGTCGAGCACATCATGCCGTTGGATTCGACGCCGCGGATGCTCGCGAGCTTGAGCGTCACGTCGAGGCCGGGGACGTAGGCACCGGGCGCGCCGAACACGCCGACCAGGCCGGCGCGGGCGTTGGGCGCACCGCAGACGACCTGCAGCGGACCGTTGCCGGCGTCGACCGACAGCACCTGCAGCTTGTCGGCCTGCGGGTGGCGCTCGGCGCTGAGCACCTTGGCGATCTTGAACGCGGCCAGCTTCTCGCCGGGGTTCTCGACGCCTTCGACCTCGAGGCCGATACGGGTCAGCGCCTCGACGATCTGGTCGAGCGTAGCGGTGGTTTCGAGGTGCTGCTTGAGCCAGCTGAGGGTGAACTTCATGCGCCGACTCCGCCGGACAAGGTGGGGACGTCGAGGCTTGAAAAGCCGTAATGCTTGAGCCAGCGGATATCGCCGTCGAAGAACGGGCGGAGGTCGTCCATGCCGTATTTGAGCATCGCGAGGCGGTCGATCCCGCAGCCGAACGCGAAGCCCTGCCACTCGTCGGGGTCGAGCCCGCAGGCCTCGATGACTTTCCGGTGGACCATCCCCGATCCGAGGATCTCGAGCCAGCCATCGGGTTCGGCGCCGCCGACGACGCGCTTGCCCTTCACCAGCGTGTAGCCGACGTCGATCTCGACCGACGGCTCGGTGAACGGGAAGTAGCTGGGGCGCAGGCGGAGCACGATGTCGTCGCGCTCGAAGAACGCCTTCACGAACGTCTCGAGCGTCCACTTCAGATGGCCGAGCGTGATGCCCTTGTCGATCACGAGGCCCTCGACCTGATGGAACATCGGCGTGTGCGTCGCGTCAGAGTCCGAGCGGTAGGTGCGGCCCGGCGCGATGATGCGGATCGGGGGTTTCTGCGACAACATCGTGCGGATCTGGACCGGCGAGGTATGCGTGCGGAGCAGCGAGAAGGTGTTCTTCTCGTCGGCGGTGCCAGCGGCCTTCGCGTCGATCCCCTGCTGGAGGTAGAAGGTGTCGTGCATCGCCCGCGCGGGGTGCGTCTCGGGGATGTTGAGCGCAGTGAAATTATGCCAGTCGGTCTCAATCTCGGGACCGGTCGCGACCGCGAAGCCCAAGTCGGCGAAGATCTCGGCAAGTTCGTCCATGACCTGCGACACCGGATGGATCGTGCCCGCAACGGCACCGTCGGCGGGCAACGTCATGTCGAGCGTTTCGCTGGCGAGGCGCGCGTCGAGCGCGGTGCGTTCGAGCGTGGCCTTGCGCTCGGCGATGCCGTTGGCGACGGCTTCGCGGAGGCCCTGGATCAGCGGGCCTTGGACGAGGCGCTCGTCCGGCGTCATCTTGCCGAGCGTCTTCAGCAGCGCGGTGATGCTGCCCTGCTTGCCGAGCGCCTCGACCCGGCACGCCTCAAGCGCGTCGAGGCCCGGCGACGCGGCGATCGCGGTCAGCATGTGTTCGCGCATCTGATTCAGGTCTTCGGTCACTGTTTCGCCATCCTAAATTCGGTCGTCGCCCCTGCGAAAGGCATACACATCCCTGATAGCCATTATTGGCGTTGCGGCTATGGGTTCCCGCCTCCGCGAGAATGACCGAGCGGGGCGAATCCCAGACCGATCGCGAGATCGCCCCAGTCCAGATTGCCCTCTTCGATCAGCCGCAGCTTCCAGTCGCGGTTCCACTTCTTGAGCTGCTTTTCGCGCGTGATCGCCGCGTCCATCGTGTCGGCGACCTGGTAGTGCACCAGCCTGTGGACGCCGTAGCGGGAGGTGAAGCCCTTGATCAAGCCTTCGCGGTGCTGATGGATGCGGCCGAGCAGGTTCGAAGTGACACCGATGTAGAGCGTGCCGTGGCGACCGCTGGCAAGGATGTAGACGCAGGGCTGCCAGTCCATCCGCTGTCCTCATCCGTCATTCCCGCGGAGGCGGGAACCCATACTGGCGGACGTTCGGGGCAATCACAACGGTTCGGAGTTTATGGGTTCCCGCCTCCGCGGGAATGACGGCTCGAGGCGGCAAGGATAAACCCCGAACGCAGAAAGGGCGCCGGTGGATACCACCGACGCCCTCCCGAAACGCACCTCGGTCGCGAATTACGCGGCCTGGGGGAGAGCCGCCTTCACCTGGGCGACGATCGCGCTGAATGCAGCGCCCTCGTGCATGGCGATGTCGGCCAGGACCTTGCGGTCCAGCTCGATACCCGCAAGCTTCACGCCGTGCATGAACTGCGAATACGTCAGACCCTCGGCGCGGACGCCGGCGTTGATGCGCTGGATCCACAGGCCGCGGAACGTGCGCTTCTTAACCTTGCGGTCGCGGTAAGCGTACTGGCCGGCCTTCTCGACGGCCTGGCGGGCGATGCGGATGGTGTTCTTGCGACGGCCATAATAGCCCTTCGCCTGAACCAAAATACGCTTGTGCTTGGCGCGGGTGGTTACACCCCGTTTTACGCGTGCCATTCTCTAATTCCTCTCAGCTCAGGCCGTAAGGCGCCCAGGCCTTAACCGCTGCGGTGCTTGCCTTGGACAGCAGCTTGGTGCCGCGGTTCTGACGAATGTACTTGCCGTTGTGGTGGGCAAGACGGTGGCGCTTGCCGGCGACACCGTGCTTGAGCAGGCCGGTGGCGGTGAGCTTGAAGCGTTTCTTGACGCCGCTCTTGGTCTTCAGCTTGGGCATTTCGATCCTTTCGGTTGACGAAGGGAACGCTGAAACCGCCGCGGCAGCCCACACTGGCCGGGCGATTCGTAAGGCGCGAACCTTTCGAGGAAGCGGCGCGCATAGCCGCATTAATGCGGCATATCAACCATGGTGGAACCGCCGGGGCGCCCATGCGATACGCCTTGCATGGATGCGACCGCACAGACCGAGCCCCCCGCGGCGCCCCCCGCCCCCGTGCCTGCCCCCACCGAGGAGCGACGCGCCCGGCAACGGCGGATCATCCGCAACACGATCCTGGGAATCGTGGGAGCGATCTTCGCGGCGTGGCTGGTGCTGTACATCACCAAGGGGCGGTTCCTCAAACACACATTCGAGCGCTTCGTCGGCGCGCAGACCCACCGCACCGTCACGGTGGGCGGCGATTTCCAGCTCTATTTCGCGCCGTTCCGCATCAAATTCTACGCCGAGAACTTCACGATCTCGAACCCCGACTGGGCGACGCGACCGAACCTGTTCCAGGCGACGCGGCTCGACACGCGGATCGCGCCACTGTCGCTGATCTTAGGCAAGCGGCGGCTATATTGGCTCGACCTAGCGAACGGCGCGGTCGACCTCGAATGGAACGCTGCGCACAGCGCCAATACCTGGACGTTCGACACCGGCAAGAAGGGCGGCAAGCCGCTGGAATTCCCGCGGATCGACGTCGCGACGGTGACCGGTACGACGGTCCGCTACCTCGATCCGCGGATGCGGGTGCTCGCCGATCTGAAGGTCGCCGACATCCGATCGGTCGACGCGCAGATCGGGCGTGCGGTCGGGCTGACCGGCACGGGTCGGCTGCGCGAGACGCCGTTCACCGTCACCGCGCAACTCCTGTCGCCCGATGCGACCGCCAATCGCGGCCAGAACAAGCTGGTCGCGCGGATGCGCGCGGCGGGCAATGTGATCGACGTCGCCGGCACGCTGCCGAGCATCGCCGATGTCGAGAACGTGCCGCTGGCGGTGACCGCGCGCGGCGCCAACCTGTCGACGCTGCTCGGGATCATCGACGTCGCGATCCCGAACACGCGGACCTATCGCCTGCGCGGTCAGCTGGTGAAACACGGTGAGGAGTATCGCTTCACGCATCTGACCGGCATCGCGGGCAATACCGATCTCGCGGGCAAGCTGACGATCACGAATGGCGAACGGATCCATCTCGATTCGGTGCTCGCGACCAAGAGCCTCGATATCGTCGATGCGGCGCCGTTCATCGGGTATAATCCCGATATCGTCGAAGCGAAGGGCGCCGTCGCCGCCGCCGCCGCGACCGGCGCCGCGCCGCAACGGCTGATGCCCGACGCGAACCTGCCGATCGAGACGATGCGGCTGTTCGATGCCGACCTGAAATGGACGATCGGCGTCGTCAAATCGAAGAACATCCCGATCTCGAACGTCGACCTGACGCTGGACCTGGAGCGCGGGCGGCTCGCCTTGTCGCCGCTGACCTTTGCGATGGCGCGCGGCAACGTGTCGTCGGACGTGGTGTTCGACACGCGCGCGAGACCGAGCGCGGTGTCGTACGATATCCGGCTGGCACCGACCCCGATGGGACGGCTGCTGCGGGGCTATGGCCTGGTCGAAAGCGGCACGACGGGCACGATCAAGGGTCGGATCGAACTGAAGGGTCGCGGCGATTCGATCCACGATTCGCTGTCGACCGCAACCGGCCGGATCGCGTTCGTGATGCCGTCGGGTGCGCTGTCGGTGCGCAACGTGCAGCTTGCCGAACTCGATATCGGCACGTTCGCGCAGCGCATGTTCCAGGGCAAGCTGAACCAGCCGGTGCAGGTCAATTGCGGGCTGATCGGCTTTACCGTCCGCAACGGCGTCGCAGCTGCCGACCCGGTGCTGATCGATACCTCCAAGAACGTGATCGTCGCGCGCGGCGGGTTCAGCTTCCGCAACGAAGCGATCGACCTCGCCTTCCGCGCCGATTCGAAGAAGTTCAGCCTGTTTGCGGGACAATCGCCGGTCGGCATCGACGGCGTGTTCGCGGCACCCGGGTTGCGGATCGTCAGCAAGGACCTGCTGGCCCGCGTGGGGAGTGGCCTGGGCCTCGCGCTGGTGGCGACCCCGATCGCCGGCGTGCTGGCGTTCGTCGACGTCGGCGATGCGAAGTCGACCGCCTGCGGGCCGGTGCTGGCCGGCGCGACGGCCAACGCCCAACGCACCACCAAGGGTGAGCCACGCGACGACGTCGGACATGGGACGACCGCCAAGGCCGAGAACGGCAAGGCGAGCGCCGAGGAGAAGAAGGGGCAGAAGAAGAAGTTCCTGGGAATCTTCTGATCGCGCGCTCCGTCATCCTGGCGAAAGTCTGGACTTCCGTCATCCTGACGAAAGTCAGGACCCAGAGCCTTGAGCGCAGCGCCGGTAACCCTGGGTCCTGACTTTCGTCAGGATGACGGAGTGGGTTGGACGACGGACTAGCCGCTCGTCATCCCAGCGAAGGCTGGGATCTTCCCGGGGCTAGGTGAGCGCTATCCTTCGGGAGACTCCAGCCTTCGCTGGGGTGACGGATGAGCGCGCGGCCGATGGGGTCAGTGATCGTGGCCGTCGTGATCCGCATGGTCGTGCCCGTAATGGTCATGCCCCTGCACACCGTGCATCGCCTCCAGCACGTCATCCATCCGCGCGGCGTCGCCGATCGCGAGGACATGGCCTTCGCTCGCGGCCGTCAAAGGTTCGCCGTTCCAGTCGCACATCCGCCCGCCGGCACCCTCGACGATCGGCACCAGCGCGGCGAAATCGTAAAGCTTCAGGCCGGATTCGCAGACCAGATCGAGGTGCCCGCTCGCGAGCAGTCCGTAATTATAGCAGTCGCCGCCATAGACCGGACCCTGGCGCGGATTGCCGCCCGACACCGCGGCGACCAGCGCGAGGAAGGGCTGGACGTCGCCTTCGTCGAACAGATGCGGGCTCGTGGTAGCGATGACCGCGCCGTCGAGCGCGGCGCAGGTCCGGGTGCGGACGGGGACGCCGTTGAACGTCGTCGGACGCCCCGCGACGCCGACCCAGCGTTCGCGCTGCACCGGCTGGTCGATGATGCCGAGCACCGGCCAGCCGTCCTCGACTAGTGCGATGAGGGTTCCGAATATCGCGCGGCCGACGGTGAAGCTGCGGGTGCCGTCGATCGGATCGAGCACCCATTTGCGATTGGTGACGCCAAGCTTTTCGCCATGCTCCTCGCCGATCACGCCGTCGCCCGAGCGTTCGGCATCGAGCAGGCGCCGCATCGCGGTCTCGGCTTCGCGGTCGGCGAGCGTCACCGGCGAGCGGTCGTCCTTGATCTCGAGCCCGAACTCGTGGCGGAAATAGGGGCGGATGATATCGCCCGCAGCGTCGGCGAGGCGGTGGGCGAGGTCGATATCGGCTTGGGTCACAGGCATGACGCCGACCTATCGCAGACCGTTACGTCGCGCTAGGACGGGCGTAGATTAGGAAGAGGAAATACCGATGCGCCGCATGCTCACGATCGCCGCCGCCCTGACCGTCGCCGCCGTACCTCTTGCCGCCCCCGCCGCCGCGACGCTGGCACCGGGTGCAAAGGCGCCGGACTTCACGACGCGTGGCGCAATCGCGGGCAAGGTGTTCACCGTGCATTTGGCGCAGCAGCTGAAGAAAGGGCCGGTCGTGCTCTACTTCTTCCCGGCGGCGTATACCGGCGGCTGCAACGCCGAAGCCCACGCCTTTGCCGAGGCGATCCCGGCGTTCACCAAGGCCGGCGCGACCGTGATCGGGATGTCGGCGGACACCGTCGACACGCTCGCCAAATTCTCCGCCGAAAAGTGCGCCGGCAAGTTCGCGGTGGCCAGCGCCGGCCCCGCGGTCGTCAGCGGCTACGACGTCGCGCTGCCGCAGCAGGTCAAGGGCCGCAGCGTCACCAGCCGGACCAGCTATGTCATCGCAAAGAACGGCACGATCGGCTTCGTCCATTCGGACATGAATCCGGCAGACCATGTCAGCATGACGCTGGCCGCGGTGCAGAAGATGGCGGGAACGAAATAATTCGTCGCTATTCGCACCGGTTCTGGTGACCTTATCCTAACGGTTTCGGGTCTAAGCCGACTCGGGGACGGAGGGTATGATGCAGGATGCGCAGTTCGCGCCGATGAGGACCGGGAGGCTATTCGATCAGGTCGGTGCGTTTCTCGATGCGCATCACCTCAGCCCCGACCCGGTGCATTATTGCTTTGCGTTCGCGGTGGTCTCGGCGCCGGGCAGCGCGCTCGCGCGGCGCGTCGCCGAACTGACGCAGGGGGGTGTGCGGCTCAAGCGGCTCGATATCGAGATGCTCGGCGGACGCGTCGTCGGTGACGGGGCGGTCGAGCTAGCTCGGCCGGAAGCGGATCCGATCGACGACCGCGCCGCCGAACTCGTCGAGGAAACGCAAAACCAAGTCGACGGGTTCGCCAAGATGGTGCGCGACATGCGCGCCGAGACTCAAGGGTTCGGGCGTGACCTGGAACGCAGCGCCGCGGCGATCTTTCGGGTGCCGCAGATCGCCGAGATCGATGCGATCGCGAGCATCACGACGCGGATGATCGCCCGGATCCACGACAGCGAGGTCCGGCTGGCGCAGGCGACCGAAGAGGCGGATGCTTTGCGCACCAAGCTGGTCGAAGCGCGCGAGACCGCGCGGCGCGACACGCTGACCGGACTGCCCAACCGTCGCGCCTTCGAGGAAGCGTTCGCCGAGCGCGATGCCGATGCCGGCCCTTACTGCCTGGCGGTGTGCGACATCGACCGGTTCAAGCGGATCAACGACGAATTCGGCCACGGCGTCGGCGACCGCGTGCTGAGCGCGATCGGCCAGGCGATCGCCGCCGAATGCTCGCCCCATCTGGTGGTGCGCCACGGCGGCGAGGAGTTCGCGGTGCTGCTGCGCGGGATGAACTTGGTCGAGGCCGCAGACCTGCTCGACAACGTGCGCGCGACGGTTGCAGCCAAGCGCTTCCGCAACCGAGACAGCGACGCCCCGATGGGGCAGATCACCTTTTCCGCCGGAATCACGGCGATCCAGGTAAGCGACACCGTGGAAACCGCGTTCGCGCGCGCCGATCGGCTGCTCTACACCGCCAAGAACAGCGGCCGGGACCAAGTGTCGGCCGCCTGACGCCGGATTATGGCGGAATTTGCAGCGGAGAATGGCATCGAATGCCAACCCGCTGCCGGCTCAAAAACTAAATCGAGCAATATCAACGCGGTCTGAAACTGGCACGCGTCCTGCAAATGTCCTGGTATCGGCGGACGGATGGTCCGGACGCCGCCAACCAAAGGACTCTACCATGTCGATCCGTTTCGCTTCCGCCCAACGCTTCACCCTCTCGTTCGTCGGCGCACTGATCTTCGCCGGCCTCGCCGTCAGCGCAGCTGTTCCCGTCCTGCCAATCGCCTGACCGGCGTTACAACCGGCGCTACAAGGAGCCTTTCCATGCGCAGCCTGCTCATCGGCCTAGCCGCCTTCTCGACGACCATCCTCCTCATCGTCACGCACGCCAGTACCGCGCTCGCCTGATCACGCCGGCGCGGCGACCCCGACCGGCCCGACCGGTGCCGGTTCGTCGCGCGAATAGGTCCCGATCAACAATCCAGCCGCGAGTACGTGGCCGCTGATCGCCTCCACCACGGCAGCCCGACCGGGCGTGTCACCCGGATCGCCTGCCCCAGGCCCCACGGCGAACAGCTGGAACGCATAGTGATGCTGGCCATGACCGCTCGGCGGATCGGGCGGTAGCCAGCCTTCGCGCAGATACGAATTACGGCCGACATCGCCCGCCGGGGTGCCGGCGCCGTCGGCGACGATCGCGCCCTCCGCCAGCCGGCCGGCATCGGCAGCGAGGCCCCAGACGATGGCATGCACCAGCGGTTGCGGCGCGGGGGCGTCGGCATCCTCGACGATCAGCACCAACGTCGCCGTACCCTCGGGCGGAGTGCCCCAGGTCAGCGGTGGCGAAATGCCGTCGCCGTCTGCGGTAAAGCGTTCGGGCAGGCGCGCACCGGCGGCAAAGGCCGGGCTGGTGAGGTCGATGGTGTCGAAATGCTGGCCGAGCTGGACGATCGACAGCTTGTCGGATCCGGCGCGCAGACCGCTCATCGCCTTGCCCAGCCAGGCGGGGATGTGTTCCAGCATGATCAGCTCTCCGTGGGACAGGCGCCGGCGCGCAGGACGGGTGCGGCACCGGCATACCAGCGACTGCGGTCACCCATCGTCGCGGTGTCGTGATGGCAGACTTCGGTCTTGCCGCCGGTGGGGTCGACCAGCACGGTCCAGTTGTGGTCGCCGCAATTATGCGCCTCGCAGCCCCAGGCCGCGACCTGCTTGCCGTGCATGAAGATCGGGGTTTCGGGACCGGAGCGATCCCGGACGAGCCGCCGCATCTTTTCGTCGCCGACCGCCGCGATCAGGCCATTGGCGACATCGGTGCGATCGAAGAATCCGACCCCGCCGACCGCGTCATGCGGGTATTTGCCGACATAGGCCGAGATCGGCGTGGTCTGCGCCTGGCCGGGAATGGGTTTCGGCAATTGCGTCGCGGGCGGCGTGAAATTGCTCGCGGCGAGCGCGGTGTCGGCTTTCTCGCCGCTGCACCCTGCTAGCAGCAATGCGGTTCCCAGCATGATCAGGCGCATGTCGTCCCTTTTCGTTTGCCATCCAACGCGTCGCCACGGCGGCGGTTGCGCGTGCCGGAGCATACGACCATTTTGTCAGAATGGACCATGACCTCGACCGCTTCGTCGCCGCACAGGACGGTGTGTACCGCCAAGCGCTCGCCGAATTACGGCGCGGCGCCAAGACCAGCCACTGGATGTGGTTCGTGTTTCCGCAGATCGCCGGGCTGGCGCGCAGCGCGATGGCGCAGGCCTATGCGATCGGATCGGCGGACGAAGCGCGCGCCTATCTCGCGCATCCGGTGCTCGGGCCGCGGCTGATCGAGGCGACTCAGGCGGTGACCGCGGCGAACGGCTCTGCGGAGGCGATCATGGGTGGGATCGATGCGGTGAAGCTGCGGTCGTCGATGACGCTGTTCGCCGCGGTCGCGGACGATCCCGCGCCGTTCCGCGCGGCGCTGGACCGGTTCTTCGGTGGGGCCGACGATCCGGCGACGCTGGCGCTGCTCAGATAATAGGGGTGCGTGAGCGCCAAGATGTGTAGCGTGGCGCCCGGCCCTTCCGGCCGCACGAGGAACCGTCATGGCCAAGAGCCAGAAAAAGACCAACAAGGAAGTGCGCAAGCCCAAGGCCGAAAAGGCACCCAAGGCGAACGCGTCCAACCCGACCACCAAGGGCAAGGCGGTGGAGATGACGACGATCAAATGATGCATCCGAGTTGGGTGCCGGCGCTGGCAGCCGACCGCGAGGCGACTGCGGCGCTGGAGCGCATGGTGGCGGCCGAGGAAGCCGCGGGAGTCCGTGTGTTCCCGCCCGCCGTGGACCGGTTCCGTGCCTTCGAACTGACGCCGCTCGACCAGGTCCGCGTCGTGATCCTGGGGCAGGACCCGTATCACGGCGAAGGCCAGGCGCACGGGCTGTCGTTTTCGGTCAGGCCGGGCGTCGCGGTGCCGCGCAGCCTGGCCAACATCTATGCCGAGATGGAGACCGACCTAGGCGTGCCGCGGGCGCGTCACGGGTTCCTCGAGCATTGGGCTACGCAGGGCGTGCTGTTGCTGAATGCGGTGCTGTCGGTGCCAATGGGGCAGGCGAACGGGCACCGCGGGCGTGGCTGGGAGGCGCTGACCGATGCAGCGATCCGCGCCGTCAACGCACAGCCGCAGCCGGTGGTGTTCATCCTGTGGGGTGCACATGCGCAGGCGAAGGCGGCGCTGATCGACGATGTCGGGCTGGGCGGCCGGCATCTGGTGCTGGCGTCGCCGCACCCCTCGCCGCTGTCGGCACGCCGGGGGTTCTTTGGATCGCGCCCCTTCAGTAAGGCGAACGCGTTCCTGGTGGACCATGGCCGGTCGCCGATCGACTGGGCGCTGCCCGAGCTTGAAAGCGACACGGTATGACTGACGAATACGTCTACGACGAAGCGACCGGCGAATGGGGTCCCGCGAAGGATGCCGCAGCCGCGGGCGACGATGCTGTGGTAGTGCGTGATTCGGTCGGCAATGTGCTGGCGGATGGCGACCAAGTGACGCTTATCAAGGACCTGACCGTCAAGGGTGCCGGGCAGACGCTGAAGCGCGGGACACTGATCAAGTCGATCCGGCTGACTGGCGACGCGCAGGAGATCGACTGCCGGTACGAGGGTATCAAGGGGCTGGTGCTGCGCGCGGAGTTCGTGCGGAAGCGGTGACGTGCGCCGCCCTGCGTTGACGACGACGAGCCTTGTAACACCGATGTCGTATTTCGACTGACAACCCCGCAATCGCTGCATAAGCTGCTGAAAAAGCGGGGACGATGTATGCGGCGGAGTTGGGGTGCGATCGTCGGGTTGGCGGCGTTGCTGGCGGGATGCGGCGGCGGTGGGGGCGGGTCCGGCACGGTTGCAGCGAGCCCCGGCGCGGGGTCGACACCCGCCCCCTCCCCCACGCCGACACCGACCGCCGTCGCAGGCTGTTCGTTGCGCGAGCGGCAGGACTGGGCGGCGGCGCAGTTGCGCGAATGGTATCTGTTCCCCGAGACGCTGCCGAGCACGCTCGACCCGACGCCGTACGGCACCGTCGGCGATTATGTCGACGCGCTGACCGCGACTGCACGGAGCCAGCGGCGCGACCGGTATTTCACCTATGTCACCTCGATCAAGGAGGAGGACGCCTACTACGCGTCGGGGCAGAGCGCCGGGTTCGGGATCCGGCTGGCACTGGACCAGACCGGGCAGCGCCTGTTCATCACCGAGGCGTTCGAGGGTGCGCCGGCGCTGAACGGCGGGGTCGACCGCGGCGCGGAGATCGTCGCGATCGGCACCACCGCTGCCAACCTGCGCACCGTGACCGCGATCGTCGCCGCCGAAGGGAGCGCCGGGCTGACCAATGCGCTGGGGCCGGACACTGCGGGCACGACGCGGGTGCTGCGGATCAGCGATGCCGCCGGCACCCGGACGGTGACGCTGGCCAAGACCGACTTTGCGCTGAACCCGGTGTCTAGCCGGTACGGCGCGTTGATCCTGAACGATGGCGGGCGGCAGGTGGGCTACGTCAACCTGCGGACCTTCATCACGCCGGCCGAGGCGCCGTTGCGTGCCGCGTTCGCGCGGTTCCGCGCCGCGGGCATCACCAACATCATCGTCGACCTGCGCTACAATGGCGGCGGGCTGGTGTCGGTGGCCGAGCTGGTCGGCGACCTGATGGGCGCCAACCGGTCGACCGCGGAAGTGTTCAGCTACACCAATTTCCGGCCCGAAAAGGCGGTGGAGAACGACACCAAGTTCTTCGCGCCGCAGCCCGAATCGGTGGCGCCGACGCGGGTCGCTTTCATCGGCACCGGCGGTACCGCATCGGCGAGCGAGCTCGTGATCAACGCGTTCATCCCCTATCTGCATGGCAATGCCGGGCTGATCGGGGGCAACACCTATGGCAAGCCGGTCGGGCAGATCGCGCTCGACCAGGCGGCGTGCGACGACCGGCTGCGGGTGATCGCGTTCGCGACGCAGAACGCGGCGCGGGGCGGCAATTACTTCGACGGGCTGGCGGGCACGGTCGAGGCGAGCTGCCGCGCGAACGACGATATCGGCTATCCGCTGGGCGATACGCGCGAGGCATCGACCCGCGCCGCGCTCGATTTCCTGGCGGGACGGAGCTGCACGCGGATCGGTGCGACCGCGACCTCGGCGGCCAACCGTGCTGCGTCGATCGACCACAGTGTCGCGCTGCCACCGAGCGAGGCACCGCGCGAGCTGCTGACGCCGGAGCGGCCGACGACGCCGCAGCGCGAGGTGCCGGGGTTATTCTGATCCGACGGATGTTAAGGCGGTAGCGCGGTTTTTCCGCGGAGGCGCCGCCGATGCGGCCGGGATGCGCCGCCGACGCGCCTGCGCCGCGACTGGTGCGCGACGGTAGCGGGCATCGCGGCGTCACGATCGCGCCTGCGGTGCAACGGGTGCGGGCGCCGGGGGGATGCCAGGCGCCGCGAACGGATCGGCGAGCGCTTGCGCGTGCGCCGCCAGCACGCGGTCCCAGATCCGGACGAACGGCGTACCGGCGAGCCGTGTCCGCAGCCGGTGCGCGCTCGACCGCGACATGCCCGCCGCGCGCGCCGCACCCGCGACGCTGCCGCCCTCCAGCAGCGCGGCGAGGAAGATGCGCTGCTTCGCCGGCGTCCACGTTGCGCGGCGCGCGCGGGGTGGGACCAGTGGCTGGTGCGGGACGACGCGGAGGGAGTCGGGCGAGTCTGTCATCCGCGAGTTTGGATCATGCCGTGCGAGTGTAGGACAGGCTTTTCTTGTTCGAGTCCCGCTTAGCTCCGCTCGCCGCGGTCACGCTCGATCAGGTCCCAGAGGTTGCCGAACGGATCGCGGAATACCGCGACGATGCCGTACGCGGCGCGTGTCGGCGCGCGGACCCATTCGACTCCCGCGGCGGTGTAGGCGGCATGATCGCGCGCGAAATCGTCGGTCGCTAGGAAGAACGCGACCCGCCCGCCGGTCTGGTTGCCGATCGCGGCGTGCTGGTCGAGGGTGGCGGCGCGGGCGAGGAGGATGGTGGCACCCTCCCCCGCATCGGCGCCGGTTGCGCCGGGCGGGCGGATCGTGATCCAGCGCTTGCCGTGAGGGGCGTCGTCGAGCGCGGTGTCCTCGACCAGCGAGAAGCCGAGCTTGCCGATGTAGAAGGCGAGCGCGGCGTCGTAGTCGGGGACGACGAGCGTGACGTGGGCGAGGTACGCCACCGCCTAGAGCGGGTAGCGCATCGCGACGTCGCAGCGCGCATAGCCGGCGCCGTAGCGGGCCATGATGTCGGCGTCGTGGACGAAGCCCGCCGCTTCGTAGAGGTGGATCGCGGTGGCGGATTTGCGGCTGGTGAGCAGATAGAGCGTGTCGATTCCGGGCATCGCACGCGCCGCGTCGATCAGCGCCGCGAGCAGCGCGCGGCCGGCGCCGGTGCCGCGCGCGGCGGGGAGGACACCCATCTTGGTCAGCTCGACCGCGCCGGGATCGCTCGGCATCAGCGCGCCGGTCCCGATGATCGCACCGCCGTCCCCGCCATCGTCCGCCTGCGCGAACAGGATGGTGCCGCCGCGGTCGACGATCGCTTCGCGCGGATGCGACAGGACGTGGTGGTCGTGCGGCTCGAGCACGAACATGTCCGCGATCCAGGCGGCGTTGATGGTGTGGAACGCGGGGGCGAGGGCGTCGGTGTAGGGGAGGATGCGCATCGGGGGACTTTGTACGGATGTGGAAACTCCAGCAACCACTTTTCACGAAACCACCTTTTCGTTGAAAGTGCCGCGGACACTTTGTAGTTCCGTGCAATGGACAAGAACGGTTTCGGCACGAAGGCTACCGGCATTTTGATGCCGACGATCGGCGCACGAAAGGCGTTCGTGCCCAACGCCCTGCCGCCGGCGATGGTATCTGTCGAACGGTTCCTGCCCGAACTGTCGCGGGCGACCCAAGCCGTTGGTGAACTCAAGGGCATCGGTCGCAGCGTGCCCAACCCGCTGTTGCTGATCCGCCCGTTGCAACGACGCGAAGCCGTGTCCTCGTCGAGCATGGAGGGCACGTACACGACGCTGACCGACCTGTTTCTGTTCGAAGCCGGTGCGGGGGAAGCGGCAACTCGTGGCGATAACCGCGAGGTGTTGAATTACGTGCGCGCCCTGGAAGGGGCGATCGATGGCCTTGATATACTGCCCATCTCGACGCGTTTGATCCGTGACGCACATCGCGTTTTGCTGAGTGGAGTCGCAAACAATCGCGGTGCATCCGTAGAGGCCGGCGAATTGAAACGCGACCAGAACTGGATCGGCGGGCGCGGACGGATCGATAGTGCACGCTTCATACCGGCACCCCCGGCGGAGACGCCGCGTGCGCTCGACAGCCTGATGGGGTTCGTCAATCGCGAGGTGCGCGCGTCGCCACTGATTGATGCCGCTCTGGCACATTATCAGTTCGAAGCGATCCATCCCTTTGCCGACGGCAATGGCCGCGTCGGACGCATGCTGATCACGCTGATGCTGATCGAAAACGGCACATTGCCGCAGCCGCTGCTGTATATGAGCCCGTATCTGGAACGTCATAAGGATCGCTATATCGACCTGATGTATGCGGTGTCGCGCGATGGCGCGTGGGAGGACTGGATCGCGTTCTTCCTGGAAGCGGTGGCCGTATCGGCGGAGGAAACGATCGCAGTCGTTGAGCGGCTGCAGGACCTGCAGCGCGCGTATCGTGACCAGTTCCAGACCGCGCGACGATCGGCGTTGATGCTGCGGATCATCGATCTGGCGTTCGAGCGGCCGGTTCGGTCGATCTCCGACTTCGCAGAGGCGCTGGGGGTGACGTATCAGGGGGCTGCAAACAATCTCAACGAACTGATCGCACAGGGTTTAGCCGAGGAGGTCGGCGGGACCTATCCTAAGCTGATTCGGTTTCCGGGGGTGTTGGCGGCGTTGCAGGTAGGCTGAAATTTGGACCAAACAGTGAACCCTCGATTGTGTTGCTTTACAGCACATAATAGCGGTGTTACCACACTGCCATGCCAGATAGATCGTCTCAGTCCCCTTCGGTCCCTCTATCGAGTTTGATTCGGGAAACCGTTAAGCTCACCAAAACGGGGAAAGAGTGGAAAGGTCTTTGTCCATTCCATCAAGAAACGACGCCCAGCTTTTATGTTAACGACGAAAAGGGTTTTTTCCATTGCTTTGGATGTGCCGCCCATGGTGATGCGAATGCCTGGATTTTGCGAGGCGCTACTTCTCAGATCGACAAGCAGGAAATTGACCTCGTAGTAAAAAAGGGGGGTGGTAAGCTGAATAGGTCAGAGACTGTAACGGTCCGCCTAGATCCAAAGCTAAACTATTTATGCGAACTCGCATCCCGTGCTAAGCGCCGAACAAAAAGCAGTTTCATAGAATGGGCTGTTGCTGAAGCACTAGGAAATATTAATATAAATGATCGCGATACTTTAGAGTCCTCTGGCAATCAGAGTTTGAAGAATCTTGCTCCCATTCTGTGGCATGTAGATGAGGCAGACCGGGTAGTTGCTTTATCACTTGCGGCACCAAACCTACTTACTCATGAAGAACAGATGATCTGGCGCTTAATTCGCGAAAATGGATACATTTGGCGCGGACGATACAATCATCAAGGTGACTGGGAATGGGACCTGACCGAAGAAAGCCTGATTCGGAACCGGCTGAGGGCAAGTTGGAGTAAGTTTAAGGCCGTTGCTTCGCAGGATGAGCCGGAAAGTATTCTACCGCAGTGGATCGCCCACAAGGGTAGCGACTTTGATGATGATATTCCGTTTTAGGATGCTTCGAATGTTCAGCGATCCCGCCCAAATCATCCTAGCATCTTCCTGCCTGATGTTGTCGCTTCGAGGCGTAATTTGGGCGTTCCGATGTCCTCGGGATAGCCCGAACTACAAGCTACCCCCGACAAATATGCTTTGGTGGCGCGAAGGTAAAGATCGTTAATTGTGAACCTGCCTAGGCAGTAGGCAGGTAGATCTCGCCGCCGCGTTCCTTAAACACCTCACTCATCGCGGCCATGCCCTTTTTCGCGTCCGCATGTGCACCTTTGGCAAAGAGCGCGCGGTCGGTGTCGCCTTGGGTGGCGTTGTCGGCCGCCAGGAACGTGTCCGCAGGGCTGTTCTGCTTCGCCGCGAAGTCGCGGACTTCCTGGCTGATCTGCATCGAGCAGAATTTGGGGCCGCACATCGAGCAGAAGTGCGCGGTCTTGGCGCCTTCGGCGGGGAGGGTCTGGTCGTGGTACTGCTCCGCGGTATCGGGATCCAGCGAGAGGTTGAACTGGTCGCGCCAGCGGAACTCGAAGCGGGCGCGGCTGAGGGCGTCGTCGCGCATCTGGGCGGCGGGGTGGCCCTTTGCCAGGTCGGCGGCGTGGGCGGCTAGTTTGTAGGTGACCACGCCGACCTTTACATCATCGCGGTCGGGGAGGCCCAGGTGCTCCTTGGGGGTGACGTAGCAGAGCATCGCGGTGCCGTACCAGCCGATCATCGCGGCGCCGATGCCGCTGGTGATGTGGTCGTAGCCGGGGGCTATGTCGGTTGTGAGCGGCCCTAGCGTGTAGAAGGGTGCTTCGCCGCAGACTTCGAGTTGCTTGTCCATGTTCTCCTTGATCTTGTGCATCGGCACGTGGCCGGGGCCTTCGATCATGACCTGGACGTCGCTCTTCCACGCTCGATGCGTAAGTTCGCCTAGCGTGTAGAGTTCGCTGAACTGCGCTTCGTCGTTGGCGTCGGCGATGCTGCCGGGGCGCAGGCCGTCGCCGAGGCTGTAGGCGATGTCGTACGCCTTCATGATCTCGGTGATCTCGTCGAAGCGCTCGTAGAGGAAGCTCTCCTTGTGGTGGCTGAGGCACCATTTCGCCATGATCGAGCCGCCGCGGCTGACGATGCCGGTGACGCGCTTGGCCGCCATCGGCACATAGGCGAGGCGGACGCCGGCGTGGATCGTGAAGTAATCGACGCCCTGCTCGGCCTGCTCGATGAGGGTATCGCGAAAGATCTCCCAGGTGAGGTCCTCGGCGACGCCGCCGACCTTTTCGAGCGCCTGGTAGATCGGGACGGTGCCGATCGGGACCGGCGAGTTGCGCAGGATCCATTCGCGGGTGTCGTGGATGTTGCGGCCGGTGCTGAGGTCCATCACCGTGTCCGCGCCCCAGCGGATCGACCAGACGAGCTTGTCGACTTCGGCGGCGACGTTGCTGGCGACCGCGGAGTTGCCGATGTTGGCGTTGATCTTGACCAGGAAGTTGCGGCCTATCGCCATCGGTTCGGATTCGGGGTGGTTGACGTTGTTGGGAATGATTGCGCGGCCGCGGGCGATTTCGTCGCGGACGAATTCGGGGGTGACGTAGTCCGGGATCGACGCGCCGAAGCTCTCGCCGTCGCGCTTGTAGTCCTTGAGCATTGCGCGGCCGAGGTTCTCTCGGGTGGCGACGTATTCCATCTCGGGCGTGATGATGCCGCGGCGCGCGTAGTGCATCTGGCTGAGGTTGAGGCCGGGCTTGGCGCGTAAGGGACGGCGGTGGGCGCCGGGGAATTGGGGGACGCCGCCCGAACGGTCGGGACCGAGCTGGCCATTGTCCTCGGGGCGGATTTCGCGGGGTTCGTAGCTCTCGACGTCGCCGCGTGCGGCGATCCAGCCGCTGCGGATCGGCGGCAGGCCGGCGTCGATGTCGATCGTCGCGCGGGGATCGGTGTAGGGGCCGCTGGTGTCGTAGACGCGCAACGGGGGTTCGCTGCACAATGGGTCGAGCACGATCTCGCGCATCGCGACGCGGACGTCCGGGCTGCCGGGCACCGCGACGTGGATTTTGCGCGATCCGCGGATCGGGCCGGTGGTGACGCCGATTGAGGATTGAGCCGCCGGCTGCGGGGTCGGGGTGCGCTCGATGATGCTTTCGATGTCGGCCACGTCTGTTCTCCATCTATGGGAGAAAACGGGCTCCGGGCGGACACCGCTCCCTCCCTACGCCGGTAAGCCCAGTACATGGGGCCGGATCAGGTTCAGCGGGTCGAAGGCTGCGGCCTTCCTCTCAGCTGCGACGAAGCAGCCCCCCGGGGATGAAGCGAGCATAGGCGCAAGGCGCAGCACTACAAATGAAAAAGGCCGCACCGGTTGCCCGGTACGGCCCTTTTTAAGCAAGGCGAAGGATCAGTTCGCGCCGCTGGTCCGCAGGGCGTCGGTGCGGTTGTTGGTGCCCGACGGGAAGAACCCGCCGCCGATCTTGGCGGTGTTGGTCAGGTAGGCGATGTTGTGCACCTGAGCGACCGTCCGGCTGAACGCGATGCCGCTGGCGTCGGTCGGCACGATGTTGGACGTGCCGGTCAGGCCGGTGCCCGTTCCGGTGATGCCCTGGTCGAGGTCGGATGCGCCATCGAGCGAATCGCGGGCGTTCGAGATCGCATCCGCCGAGGTCCGCAGCGACGGGGTCTGGACACCCTTTGCGTACAGGACGGTGCGGATCAGGCCGGCGTGATAGGCCTCGGCCGCGAGAAGGCCCGCTGCCGCTTCGAGATAGACCTTGCTGGTCAGCAGTGCGGCACCACCCTTGTACGCGGTGACGCCGACGTCCTCGAAGATGAACGCTGCGAGCAGGAAGTTCTCGTCGCTCGCGTAGGCATCGAAGGTGCCGGTTGCGGGGACCAGCCCGGCAGCGCGTGCTGCCGCGGTGAAGGCGCCGTTTGCGCCGCCATCGATGTTGAGGGCCGGAAGAGCGACCGCTGCGCTGCCCAGTGCGTTGCGCAGGAAGTTGACGTGCGCGACTTCGTCGCCGGCGATCTCACGCGCATATTGCTGCACGACGGGATCGGTGAAGTTCACCGCACGACCGCCGGTGACGGTACCCGCGGTACCGACGCCGTTGGTGACAGCTGGCGAAAGCGGCGCGCCGAACGCTGCGTAGGAGTAGAACGTCGCCTCGAGATATTCGAGGTTCAGTGCGAAGTTCAGCACGTCGACGTCGGTCTGAACCGGCGCAGTCGCGGTCGGCGTCGGGGTCGGCGTCGGCAGGTTCTCGCCGTCGTCCTGTCCGCATGCAGACAGCAGCGACATGCCCGCAGTAGCGGCGATGCCGCCGCCAGCGAACTTCATGAACTTGCGGCGGGCATTGCGACGCTCGTCGGAACGCTCGAGGATCTCGAGCATCAGATTGTTCTGGATCATCTTACTTGTCCTCTGCTCGGATCAGGCGTTGTTCGCGCTGGTCTTGATGCTGCCATTGACGCCCGCCGGGAAGAATCCGCCCAGGGTAACCGCCGCCTTGTTGAGATAGACGATGTTCAGCACCTGCGCCGCGCTGCGGCTGTAGGCGAGACCGCTCGGATCGAGCGGCACGATGTTCGACTGGAGGCCCGTGCCGGTGGTGATCGGCGAGATGCCCTGGTCCAGATCGGTCGTGCCATCGAGCGAATCGCGCGCGTCCGAGATCTTGTCGGCGCTGGTGAGCAGCGCCGGCTGTGCGGCAACCGCGGCCGTGGTGCCGAACGCCGGCGTGCCCATGCCCTTGCGGTACAGCACGGTGCGGACGATCGCGGCGTGATACGCCTCGACCGCGAGAATGCCGGCGGCAGCCTCGAGGTAGGTCTTGTTGGTGATCAGCGGGGCCGCACCCTTGTATGCGGTGACGCCGACGTCCTCGAAGATGAACGCGCCGAGCAGGAAATTCTCGTCCGACGCGTACGGATCGAAGAACGTCGGAGCAGCGGCAGTGCCGGCACCGATCAGGCCTGCGGCACGCGCTGCGCTGCTGAATGCACCATTCGGCGTGATGCCGACGTCGATCGCAGGCTGCGCGACCGCTGCGCTGGTCAGTGCGGCGCGGAGGAAGTTGACGTGCGCCAGTTCGTCCGCCGCGATTTCGCGCGCATATTGCGCGACGACCGGGTCGGTGAAGGTGACGGCACGGGCACCGGCGTTGAGCGCCAGCGACGTGGTGAGGACGGGCGTACCGACGCCAGTCGTCGAAGCGGCCGGGATCGGCGTGCCGAACACGGCGTAGTAATAGAAGTTCGCCTCGAGATATTCGAGGTTCAGCGCGAAGTTCAGCACGTCGTTGTCGGTAACGGCCTGCGCTTGTGCTGCACTTGCGAAGGCGAAAGCCCCTGCGCCGACGGCGGCAGTGCCTACAACGGCCTTGAAGAAGTCGCGGCGTTCGTTGCGCCGCTCGACGCGCGCGTCGAGTGCTTCAATAAGGTGCACGCTCTCAGTCATGTCAGGGTCCTCCCCTTTTGTTTGATCACGGATATGCCGGTCGAAACTGTCGTTGTACTCTGGCCGGTACTGACATCTCCGTCCAAAGTCAGATACGCACGAAAAACCCGTCCGGACGCATCCGGACGGGTAAAATATTTTGAACAACAGCGCGCCTAATCCAGCGCAACCATCAGGTTAGAAAGTATAGGTAAGCCCTGCTGCCGCGGCGAGCTGGTCGGCATCGCCGACGTCGCGGACCAGCGGGCTGTTCTTGTACTTGCCGAGCATGCGACCGTAGAGCACGCCGGCGCCCAGGCCCCAGCCGTGGCGGATGTCGCCGGACAGGCTCTGCAGCACGAACGCCGAGACGTTGAAATTCTTGAAGCCGCTGTCGTTGATGTCATAGGTGCGCAGGCCGCTGAGGCGGGTACCGATCGGCGAGACGCCGAAATAGGTGCGGCCATAGCCCTTGCCGACATAATCCGCCGACGCACCGATCGACACCAGAGTGCGGATTGAGAGCGGCGTGGTGTAGTTGATCTGCGGCGTGATGACATAGCTGTCGTGCGTGTTCGACACGTCGTGGACATAGGCAACGCGCGCGGTCAGCGTGTCGTACTCGCTCGTGATGACGCCGGTCTTCGATACGCCGGCATAGCCGCCGACCTCGTAGGCGCTGTCGATCTCGCCGAGCGCGCGAACCTGGCGATTGTCGACCTTGCCGGTACGCTGGAACCGCGCCGCGCCGATCACGCCGATCTCGTAGTTCAGCACCGGACCGGGCTGCGACTTGAGCAGGTTGACGTAAAGCTGGGTGCCGCGCGTGAAGAAGTCGTGGCCGCCGACGACGCCGATCGCGACTGCGCCGGGGGTGATCGAGTTGCTGTCGGCACCCTCGTAATCGGGGAGCGTCGCAGCGCCGATGCCGATCGTCAGGCGGTTGTTGTCCGGAGCGGTGTTGCCGTCGACGCCCGGGGGCGCGGCGTTGGGTGCGTTCTGCGCGAGGACGGGCGACGCGCTGGCCAGGACGGCAACGGATAGGGCTAGGCTGAATGCGCGCAAAGTTTCGCTCCGGGGAAAAAGGTTCCCCGACGCAACGCAGGTAATTGCCTTTCGGTCCGCAACAATCGGATCAGAAGATGTAACGCATCCGGACCTGTTGCTTTTCGGCATCACTATCGAGCGCGAACCGCGCGGCGGCAAACCGCGGCGGGCCAAAGGTCGAGGCGGGGTTGCGCGAGAAGCCGAAACCTTCGCGCGGGATGCCGGCGAACGTGTCGAGCCGGGAATTGCTGTTCTCGTCGTGGATGACGGCAAAGGCGTATTCGCCGTGTGGCAGGCCGCCGATGTCGATCGTCGTCTCACGCGCAGGCACGTTGCGGGTGACGGCGCGGGCGTCGTCGACACAGGCGGGGAAATTGTCGGGATCGGCGGTCAAGCAAACGCGCACCAGCCCCTTGGCCGAGCGCAGGTTGCCGACGACGATATCGAGCCGCCCGACCGGTGCCGCGCCGATCAGCGTCGTTGCGAGCAAGCCGAACGCGGCGAGCCGCGCCGGCGTGCGCGTGGAAACCGTGCGCCAACCTGCGGTCGGTGCCGCGAAACCGGAGTTCAAAGCCATAATTGCCCCATATCGCTCGTGACGCCGCAGGTTGCGACCAGCGGGTATCAGCCAAGCCCCCCTTGGGCCCTCCGATATGAACCGGGGAAAAACATCCCGTGCCACATCGTTGATACCCCCATAGCCCTCCCCCCGCACAGTACTACCCCGGGTGCGCCGACCGGGATCGGAATCAGGCGGAGCCGTAACGGAATTACCACAACGGGAGGACTGTCCGACCGGCGGCAGCGCCCCTCCCCAAGCAGTCACCCGTGCGGATGCGCGTTGCGATAGACGTCCATCAGATGCGCCGCATCGACCGCGGTATAGACCTGCGTTGAGCTCAGGCTGGCATGCCCCAGCAGTTCCTGCAGCGCGCGCAGGTCTGCGCCACGCCCGAGCAGATGAGTCGCGAAACTGTGCCGCAGCGCATGCGGCGTGGTCCGTTCGCCCAGCCCCAGCCGCCCACGCGCCGCCTGCACCGATCGCCGCACCACCCCTGCCGACAACGGCCCGCCCTTCGCGCCGCGGAACAGCGCTGTATCGCGGTCGATTGGCCATGGCACCTGCGCGGCATAGGCCTCGATCGCGGCGCGCACCTGCGGCAGCAACGGCACGATGCGGGTCTTGGCGCGCTTGCCCGTTACCGCAATCGTCGCACCGAGCGGCAACACCGCACCGGTCAACGCCGTCGCCTCGCCGATCCGCAGCCCGGCGCCGTACAGCAGCAGCAACACCGCCCAGTCGCGCGCGCCGATCCACGGTTCCGCGGCGTCGTCCGCGACCTCCTCGGCGAGCGCGATCGCCTCGGCCGGCGAGATCGGCCGCGGCACGCCCGGCTTCACGCGCGGTCCCCGCAATCGCGGCGCCTCGGCATCAGCATTCGCCCAGGCGAGGAACCCACGCACCGCCGACAATTCGCGTGCCGCCGAGGCATTGCCCAGCCCCTGCCCCCGGCGGTGCGCGAGATAGGCGCGCAGGTCGGCCGCGGTCGCCCTCGCCAGCGTCGCGCGATCGATCCGTTCGCCCCAATGCGCGCCGAAAAACGCCACCAGCCGCTCTGCCGATGCGCGATACGCGCGGATCGTATGCACCGAGCGGCGCCGGTCGCGCGCCAGATGCTCGGCCCAGATCATCGACGCAGGCAGGTCCGATGCGGCATTTTCCATCGCACCATGCTAGCGCCTGTCGGCCGGAAAGAAAATTAACTCGGGGTCGATACGCCGCTATGATGACCGCACCCGAACCCGGCGAACAGTCGCACATCGACGAAGAGCGCCGGCTGGCCACGCTCGATGCGCTGGCGCTGCTCGACACCGACCCCGAACAGGAGTTCGATGCGATCGTCGCCCTCGCCGCGCAGGTGCTGAACGCGCCCACCGCGCTGCTGACGCTGATCGACCGCGACCGCCAGTGGATCAAGGCGGCCAAGGGGTTCGAGGCCCGCGAGATCCCCCGAACCATCGCGTTCTGCGACCATACCATCCGCGGCGCAGTCCCGGTGATCGTCGGCGACACGACGCAGGACGCGCGGTTCGCGCAGAACCCGCTGGTGACGCAGGAAAACGGCATGCGCTTTTATGCCGGCGCGCCGATCCATGCGGTCGACAGCGAAGGCGTACGCCAGCCGATCGGCGCGATCTGCGTGCTCGATCACACCCCGCGATCGCTGCGTTCGGACGATCGCAAGGCGCTGACGCATCTGGCGACGCTGGCCGAGGCGTCGATCACCGCGCGCAGCGCCGCCCAGGAGGCGCTGACGATCGCCACCATCGCCGATCGCCAGGCGGCGATATTGTGGCGCCAGGATCGCATCTTTCGCCAGGCGGAGCGGATGGCGGCGATCGGATCGTGGCGGATGTCGCTGGCCGACCATGACGTCGAATGGTCCGACGGCGTCTACCGCATCCACGGCCTGCCGGTCGGACGCCGGCCGTCGATGGAAGACGCGATGGACTTCTATCCGCCGCATGCCCGCGTCCAGGTGAACGACGCGGTAACGCGCGCGATCGAGCAGGGCACCGCGTTCGAACTCGAAGTCGACTTCCTCACCGCGCAGGGTGAACTCCGGCGAGTCCGCGTGCTCGGCGAGCGCGAGACGATCGACGGCGTCGCGGTCGCGCTGGTCGGGGTGTTCCAGGACGTCACCGAACGCCACGCGCTCGAAACCCAGCTCAGGCTTTCGGCCGATACCGATTCGCTGACCGGCCTCGCCAATCGTGCCGCGTTCGAACGCGTGCTCGAGGCGGCGATGGACCGTTCCCGCACAGACGGTGTGCCGCTGCTGCTCGCCTTGGTCGACCTGGACGGGTTCAAGACGATCAACGATACGCTCGGCCATACCGCGGGCGACGACGTGCTGCGCGGCGTCGGCCGCAGCCTGCGCGCGCCGTGGCTGAACGGATCGGTCGCGGCGCGGCTGGGGGGCGACGAGTTCGCGGTGATCGTCGACGATCCCGACCTGGCCGCCAACCCCGCGCGGCTCGTCGCGTTGATCGAGGCGTCACTGTGCGTGCCGGTCGAGGCCGACGGGCTGTTGCTGGTCAGCGCGGGCACCGTCGGGATCGCGGCGTTCGACGGGGATTTCCACAGCATCCGCGACTTCGTCCATCACGCCGACACCATCCTCTATGCCGCAAAGCGTGCGCGGATCGGCGAGCGCCGCCGGCCGGAAAGGCTCGATGCGGCGTAGCATCGGGGCGGGCGCGATCTAAGGTTCACCCGGCGACGATCCGCCCCCATATACGGCGC
Source organism: Sphingomonas sp. R86521 (assembly GCF_042466235.1). Lineage (NCBI taxonomy): Bacteria > Pseudomonadati > Pseudomonadota > Alphaproteobacteria > Sphingomonadales > Sphingomonadaceae > Sphingomonas > Sphingomonas sp. R86521. Next base: position 3,546,725 of record NZ_JAXHBY010000001.1, read on the forward strand.
ACATGTCCCGCGCCCGTATCCTGATCCTCAACGCTGCCCTCGGGCCGCTCGACTACCGCGTGCCCGTCGGGATGACGGTCGAGCCCGGCTCGATCGTGGTCGCGCCGCTGGGCCCGCGGCAGTTGCTCGGCGTGGCGTGGGAGGCGGATCGGATGCCGTCCGACGCAGAGGTCGGCGACAACCGGCTGCGCAACCTGCTCGCGGTGGCCGACGCGCCGCCGATCCGCGCGCCGCTGCGCCGGCTGGTGGAGTGGACCGCGGATTACTACCTCGCCGCGCCGGCGTCGGTGCTGCGGATGACGCTGGCCTCGACCTCCGCACTGGAGGGCGCGCGCACCGCGATCGAGTATCGCGCGACCGGCGTGGTGCCGCCCCGCCTTACCCCGCAACGCGAACAGGCGCTGGAGCGGATCGCCGATCGCCAGGGCATCGTCCGCGAGCTCGCCACCATCGCCGACGTCAGCGACGCGGTAATCCGCGGGCTGGTCAAGTCGGGCGCGATCGAGGCGGTGGAGGTCGATATCGACAGTCCCTATCCGGTGCCCGATCCCGACCACCACCAGCCGGTGCTGTCCGCCGACCAGCAGGCCGCCGCGGACGTGCTGGTCGACGGGGTCCGCGATCACGTCTTCAAGCCGACCCTGCTCGACGGCGTCACCGGGTCGGGCAAGACCGAGGTCTATTTCGAGGCGGTGGCACAGGCGATCCGCGATGGCCGACAGACGATCGTGCTGCTCCCCGAGATCGCGTTGACCGAACCGTTCCTAAAACGCTTCCACGACCGCTTCGGCTGCGAGCCGGTGGCGTGGCATTCGGGGCTGCGCTCGACCCAGCGCCGCCGCGCGTGGCGGGCGATCGCGAGCGGCGAGGCGCTGGTCACCGTCGGCGCGCGATCGGCGCTGTTCCTGCCCTATGCGAATTTGGGGCTGATCGTCGTCGACGAGGCGCACGAGACCAGCTTCAAGCAGGAGGACGGCGTCCATTATCACGCGCGCGACGTCGCGGTGATGCGCGGGCTGTTCGAGGAATGCCCGGTGATTCTCGCCTCCGCCACGCCCGCGATCGAAACGCGGCAACAGGTCGCGACCGGCCGCTATGCCGAACTGAAGCTGCCCGGGCGGTTCGGGGTCGCGGAGATGCCGACGATCGAGCCGATCGACCTGATCCAGGAACCGCCGGAGCGTGGCCGCTGGCTGGCACCGCGGCTGGTCAAGGCGCTCGAGGCGAATCTGGAGAAGCGCGAGCAGTCGCTGCTGTTCCTCAACCGCCGCGGCTATGCGCCGCTGACCTTGTGCCGGACCTGCGGGCATCGGTTCCAGTGCCCGAATTGCACCGCGTGGATGGTCGAGCACCGGCTGACGCGGCGGCTCGCCTGCCATCATTGCGGGCATATCGAGCCGACCCCGCGCGTCTGCCCCGAATGCAAGGGCGAGGACACGCTGGTCGCCTGTGGCCCCGGCGTCGAACGCATCGCCGACGAGGTCGCCGCACTGTTCCCCGCCGCCAAGACCGCGGTGGTGACCTCCGACACGATCTGGTCGCCGGCCAAGGCGGCGGAGTTCGTCGGGCGGATGGAGGCGGGGGATATCGACATCGTCGTCGGCACGCAGCTGGTCACCAAGGGCTATCACTTTCCGAACCTCACCTTGGTCGGCGTGGTCGATGCGGATTTGGGGCTCGACGGCGGCGATCTGCGCGCAGCCGAACGGACGTTTCAGCAGATCCGCCAGGTTTCGGGGCGTGCGGGGCGCGGCGAGAAGCCGGGCCATGTCTTCATCCAGACGCACAGTCCCAAGGCGCAGGTGATGCAGGCGCTGATCACCGGCGACGCCGATGCGTTCTATGCGGCGGAAACCGAGGCGCGCCGCGATGCCGGGGCGCCGCCGTTCGGGCGCTATGCGGCGATCATCGTGTCGTCGGAGGACCAGGGTTGCGCGCACGACATCGCCAAGCTGGTCGGGCGCAGCGCGCCGGAGGTCGACGGGATGCACGTCTATGGGCCGGCGCCGGCGCCGTTGGCGATGTTGCGCGGGCGACATCGGTATCGGCTGCTGGTCCATGCGAAACGCGCGCTCGACGTGCAGGACGTGATCCGGGAGTGGTTGGGGAAACTCGACTGGCCGTCGAAGGCGCGGGTGACGGTCGACGTCGACCCGTATAATTTTCTGTAGGGCTGGGGGTGGTAGAGCTGGCCGCCACCACTCCACCCTTCGTCATCCTGACGAAAGTCAGGACCCAGGGTAACTGGGGGTGGTGTTCGTGGCTCTAGGTCCTGACTTTCGTCAGGATGACGGACGAAGTGTGAGGCGGGTAGCCCAGTCTGGGTCCCCGTCTTCGCGGGGAAACAAACTTAGGTCCGCTTACTCGCCCGCGCTTTCCGCCAGGACGGTCAGGCCGGATGCGTTGACCTCCGCGAAGCCGCCGCGGATCGCGATCGTTTCGGCTGCGGCACCCTGGGTGCGGAAGAGCTGGAGGGCGCCGTCGCGGACGGTGGACATGAAGGGGGCGTGGCCTTCGAGGACGCCGAAATCGCCTTCGGTGCCGGGGACGACGACCATGTAGACCTCTTCCGAGCGGACGAGCTTTTCTGGCGTGACGAGTTCGAAATGCAGCATGTCTGGGTCTCACTCCCCTCCCGCATGCGGGAAGGGCCGGGGGTGGGCTCGCGCCATCGGCGTCGCGCGACATGGAGGGCGGGTGCCCACCCCCCAGCCCCCTCCCGCTTGCGGGAGGGAGAGCAGTTTAGCTTAAGCCTCGGAAGCCATCTTCTCGGCCTTGGCGACGGCTTCGTCGATGCCGCCGACCATGTAGAACGCCGCCTCGGGGAGGTGATCATACTCGCCCTCGACCACCGCCTTGAACGAGCGGACGGTATCCTCAAGCTGGACGAACTTCCCGCTGATGCCGGTGAAGACCTCGGCGACGTGGAACGGCTGGCTCAGGAACTTCTGGATCTTCCGCGCACGCTGGACGGTGAGCTTATCTTCTTCCGACAGCTCGTCCATGCCCAGAATCGCGATGATGTCCTGCAGCGACTTGTACTTCTGCAGCGTCGACTGGACGGCACGTGCGGTGTCGTAATGCTCCTGGCCGACGACGCGTGGCTCGAGCAGACGGCTCGTCGAGTCGAGCGGATCGACTGCCGGGTAGATGCCCAGCTCCGAGATCGCGCGGTTGAGGTTGGTCGTGGCGTCCAAGTGAGCGAACGACGTTGCCGGTGCCGGATCGGTAAGATCGTCCGCGGGAACGTACACGGCCTGCACCGAGGTGATCGACCCCTTGTTGGTCGAGGTGATGCGCTCCTGCAGCGCACCCATGTCGGTCGACAACGTCGGCTGATAGCCCACCGCCGACGGGATACGACCGAGCAGTGCCGAAACCTCTGCGCCCGCCTGCGTGAAGCGGAAGATGTTGTCGACGAAGAACAGCACGTCCTGGCCCTCGACGTCGCGGAAATACTCGGCGATCGTCAGGCCCGACAGCGCGACGCGGGCGCGGGCGCCTGGCGGCTCGTTCATCTGGCCGAATACCAGCGCGACCTTCGAGCCCTCCGACTGCGGATTGCCGTCGGCATCCTTGGCGATGACGCCTGCATCGAGGAACTCGTGGTACAGATCGTTACCCTCGCGGGTACGCTCGCCGACGCCGGCGAACACCGAGGTGCCGCCGTGGCCCTTGGCGATGTTGTTGATCAGCTCCTGGATCAGCACGGTCTTGCCGACGCCGGCGCCGCCGAACAGGCCGATCTTGCCGCCCTTCGCATAGGGTGCGAGCAGGTCGATGACCTTGATGCCGGTGACCAGGATCGCGCTCTCGGTCGACTGGTCGACGAACAGCGGTGCCGAGGCATGGATCGGGGCGGTCGTCTCTGCGCCGACCGGGCCGCGCTCGTCGATCGGCTCGCCGATGACGTTGAGGATGCGCCCGAGCGTCTTCGGGCCGACCGGCACGCGGATCTGCGAGCCGGTGTCGGTGACGGTCTGGCCGCGGGTCAGGCCCTCGGTGGCGTCCATCGCGATCGTGCGAACGGTGTTCTCGCCGAGATGCTGCGCGACTTCGAGCACGAGCCGGTTGCCGTTATTGTCGGTTTCGAGCGCCGACAGAATGGCGGGCAAATTGTCGGGGAAATGCACGTCGACGACGGCACCGATGACCTGCGAGATGCGGCCGGTGTTGTTCGTAGCAGGGCTGCCCTCGGTCGGGCGGATGTCTTCAGCGGCGGTTGCCATCACACTATCCTTGGGTCTTGTTGTTGGCCGGGCTGGTAGCCGGAGAACGGGTAAAAGTCACGTCGATGCGCGCTGGCGCATCCTTGCTAGCCGGTACCAGCGCGACGTGCGCGGGCGGCTGGTCGAGCGGCGTGCCGAGGCGGATCGCCCGCAGCAGCGCCGGATCGGCCTTGATCTTGAAGCGGCCGAGGAACTCGCCGACGGTCTGCGCCAGCCGCATCCGTGCGGTCGTGGCGTCGTCCGGATCGCTCAGCGACAACGCATAGGTCACGGTGTCGATCGCGGCCTCCGTGCCCTTCAGCGCGACGGCGACGGTGTTCGGCGCCTTCGCGTTGGAGTTCGAATACATCCGCGGCTGACCGCTGGCGGCATAGCCGTCGCCCTTCGCCGCGTACGCGCCGAGCGCGAACCCGGCCTGGTTGATCGCGCCGATCGTTTCCGGCGGGGAGGCGAACAGCCGGTCCCAGCCCGACAGCGTCCGAACCGAAGCGACCTGCGCCGCCTCCTGCTCGCGCACCGACGGCGCCGGCTTGCCGCAGCCAGCCAGCGTCGCAACCGCAATAAAGGCGATCGCCGCCCTCATTTCAGCGCTTCGGCACCCGAGATGATCTCGACCAGCTCGGTCGTGATCGCGGCCTGACGCGTGCGGTTGTACTGGATCGACAGGCGCGTGATCATGTCGCCGGCGTTGCGCGTGGCGTTGTCCATCGCGTTCATGCGCGAGCCCTGCTCCGACGCGGCGTTTTCGAGCAGCGCGCGGAAAATCTGGATCGCTACGTTGCGCGGCAACAGGTCGGCGAGGATGGCTTCCTCGCTCGGCTCATACTCGGTCACGGCTTCGGCAGCGTTCGACTTGCCTTCCGCGCCCGCGACGGTCGAGAGCGGCACGGGAATGATCTGGATCCCGGTCGGGATCTGCACGAGCGCGGAGACGAACTTCGAATAGAACAGGTGCGCGACGTCGAACTGGCCTTCGCCGAAGCGCTTGATCAGGTCATCGGAGACTTCCTGGGCGTCGCTGAACGCGAGCTTCTTGATCTGGCTCATCTCGTGGTCGGCGAGGATGTCGTTCGGGAAGAAGCGCTTGATCACGCGGCCCTTCTTGCCGGCGACGTAGAACTTCACGGTCTTGCCCGCCGCGATCAGCTCCTCGGCTTTCCGCCGCGCTGCCCGGACGATGTTGGTGTTGAACGCACCGGCCAGGCCGCGCTCCGACGTCGCGATGACGATCAGGTGGACCTGATCCTTGCCGGTGCCCGCGAGCAGCGGCGATGCGCCCGGCGCGATGCCGACGCGCCCCGCGAGGCTCGCCATCACCGCTTCCAAACGCTCGGCATACGGACGCCCGGCGACCGCCGCGTCCTGCGCACGGCGCAGCTTCGCAGCGGCGACCATCTTCATCGCCTTGGTGATCTTCTGCGTCGACTTCACCGAGCCGATGCGGATCTTGAGGGCCTTAAGTGATGCCATCTTCTTTTCCTGCTCCCTCTCCCCAGCGGGGAGAGGGTCGGGGTGAGGGGCAATTCCGGGCGGTACCTCGCGGTACGACCCCTCACCCCAGCCCTCTCCCCGAAGGGGAGAGGGAGTTAATTATGCGAAGGTCTTAGCGAACGCTTCGAGCGCTGCCTTCAGCTTGTCCTTCGCCTCGTTACCCAAATCGCGGGTATCGCGGATCAGCGTCAGCACGTCGGCATGGTTCGCGCGCATGTCGGCCAGCAGCGCCTGCTCGTAGCGGGTCACGTCGGCGACCGGCACCTTGTCGAGATAGCCGCTGGTGCCGGCGAAGATCGACACCGTCTGCTCCTCGAACGGCAGCGGCGAGAACTGGGCCTGCTTCAGCAGCTCGGTCAAACGAGCACCACGATTCAGCAGCTTCTGCGTCGACGCATCGAGATCCGACCCGAACTGCGCGAACGCCGCCATCTCGCGGTACTGCGCCAGCTCGAGCTTGATCGAGCCCGACACCTTCTTCATCGCCTTGGTCTGAGCCGCCGAACCGACGCGGCTCACCGACAGGCCGACGTTGATCGCCGGACGCACACCCGAGAAGAACAGGTCGGTTTCGAGGAAGATCTGGCCGTCGGTGATCGAGATCACGTTGGTCGGGATGTATGCCGAAACGTCGCCCGCCTGCGTCTCGATGATCGGCAACGCGGTCAGCGAGCCGCCGCCATTCGCGTCCGACATCTTCGCTGCACGCTCGAGCAGGCGGCTGTGGAGATAAAACACGTCGCCCGGATACGCTTCACGGCCCGGAGGACGACGCAGCAGCAGCGACATCTGGCGGTAGGCGACGGCCTGCTTGGACAGATCGTCGTAGCAGATCAGGGCGTGCATGCCGCGATCGCGGAAATACTCGCCCATCGCGACGCCGGTGTACGGTGCGAGATACTGGAGCGGTGCGGGGTCCGACGCGGTCGCGGCGATGACGATGGTATATTCCATCGCGCCGTTCTCTTCGAGCGTCTTGACCAGCTGCGCGACGGTCGAGCGCTTCTGGCCGATCGCGACATACACGCAATACAGCTTCTTCGACTCGTCGTCGCCGGCGTTGGCGATCTTCTGGTTGATGAACGCGTCGATCGCGACGGCGGACTTGCCGGTCTGGCGATCGCCGATGATCAGCTCGCGCTGGCCGCGGCCGACGGGGACGAGTGCGTCGATCGCCTTGAGCCCGGTCTGGACGGGCTCGCTGACCGACTGGCGCGGGATGATGCCCGGTGCCTTCACTTCGACGCGGCTGCGCTCGGTGGTGTGGATCGGGCCCTTGCCGTCGATCGGGTTGCCGAGGCCGTCGACCACGCGGCCGAGCAGCTCCTTGCCGATCGGCACGTCGACGATGGTGCCGGTGCGCTTGACGATATCGCCTTCCTTGATCTCGGAATCGCTCCCGAAGATCACGACGCCGACGTTATCGGCCTCGAGGTTGAGCGCCATGCCCTGCACGCCGTTCGAGAATTCGACCATCTCGCCGGCCTGGACGTTGTCGAGTCCATAGATGCGCGCGATGCCGTCGCCGACGGACAGCACCTGGCCGGTCTCGCTGACCTGGGCCTCGGTACCGAAATTGGCGATCTGATCCTTGATGATCTTCGAGATTTCTGCGGCGCGGATATCCATGGTCAGCCTTTCATCGCCTGCGCGAGCGTGTTCAAACGGGTCTTGATCGACGAATCGATCATCTGGCTGCCGACGCGGACGACAAGTCCGCCCAGCAGCGTGGGATCGACCGACAGGTCGACGGAAACTTCACGGCCGACGCGCTGGCGGAGCTGATGCTTCAGCTCGATCACCTGGTCGTCGGACAGCGGATGCGCGGAGGCGACTTCGGCGCTCACCTCGCCGCGATGCTGCGCAGCAAGTTCGCGGAACGCGCGGATGATCTTCGGCAGCGCGCCGAGCCGGTGGTTCTCGGCGAGCACGCCGAGGAAGTTGCGCGTCGTCGGGTCGATCCCGAGCGACTCCGCGACGGCGGACACGGCGTTGGCCGCGGCGCCGCGCGAGACCATCGGGCTCGTCGTCAGCGCACGGAAGTCAGCCGACTCCGCCAATGCATCGCGCACGGTGGCGAGGCTGGCCTCGACCGTATCGATCGCCTTCGCGTCACGCGCGAGTTCGAACAGGGCGAGCGCATAACGTCCACCTAAGCTCGCCTGAATACCGCCGGATGTCTCCACGGAAGCTGTAATCCTCGCCTGCAACGAATTAGACCATGGGGAAAGAGGGCGCGAAAGCACCTCTCCACGGGAAGCGGCGCGGGTAGCATCGGGTTGCCGTGGATGCAACCCGGGTGGGCCCGACCGGTCCGCGACGCCATGCCGAAACCCGGTTCGAAGGGGTCGGAATGCCGTTCACCATACGCGACATTGACAGCAAGCGGCGGGATGCGGCCGCCGCGAATCCATTCTAGACCGTGGTGATGACCCCCGATCCCGACACCGCCTGGACCGCCTTTTCCGCGCGAGACCGTGCGCAGGACGGGCGGTTCGTGGTCGCGGTCCGGACCACGCAGATCTATTGCAAGCCGAGCTGCCCGGCGCGCCATCCGCATCGCCGCAACGTCAGCTTCTATGCGGACGCTGCGCAGGCGCGCGAGGCGGGGTATCGCGCCTGCCTGCGGTGCAAGCCCGACGAAGTGGGTCGCGACCGTATTGCGGTGGCGGCGGCGCTGGCGATACTCGACGCCGCCGAGGACCGCATCGACCTCGACACGCTGGCCGCACAGGTCGGGTATGCGCCGCATCATTTCCACCGGCTGTTCAAGCGCGCCACCGGCGTCACCCCCGCCGCTTACGCCCGCGCGCTGCGCAGTACACGCGCCGCCGATGCGCTCACCGAGGAGACGACCGTGACCAAAGCGATCTACGACGCCGGCTACACCGCCCCCAGCCGCTTCTATGCCAACGCCGCCAAGCGGCTAGGGATGGCCCCCAGCGCATGGGTGCGGGGCGGCGAAGGGGTGACGATCCGCTGGACGGTCGCCGATACCAGCCTGGGCCCGATGCTGGTCGCTGCGACCGACAAGGGGCTGTGCCGGGTGTCGTTCGACGAGGATGCCGCGGCGCTGCGCGCGCGCTTCCCCAACGCCACGATCGCCGAGGCCGACGAAGCGTTGGCGACGCTGGCTGCGCAGGTCGTCGCCGAGGTCGAAACGCCGGGTCTCGACTGCGACCTGCCGCTCGATGTCCGCGGCACCGCGTTCCAGGAGGCGGTCTGGCAGGCGCTGCGGACGATCCCGCTCGGCGAAACCCGCACCTATAGCGAACTCGCCGCGATCGCCGGCAACCCCGCCGCAGTGCGCGCGGCGGGCAGCGCGTGCGGCAAGAACCCGGTGTCGATCATCGTGCCGTGCCACCGTGCGCAGCGAATCGGCGGTGCGCTGGGCGGCTATGCGTACGGCCTGGACCGCAAGCGCGCGCTGCTCGCGACCGAGGCTCAGCGCGCCGAGCTGCAGGAATAGACCAGTTTCTCGTTCGGCAGCGGCGGCAATGTCGCGCGCACCGCGGCCTGCGCGGCGCCCAGCCTTGCGAGCGCGGCCTCGTCGCCGGTGCAGGTCTTCGTGACCTCGCCGCGCGCGGTCCGCGCCGCCGCCATCCCCGCCGCGGACATCAGATAGCGGGTGTTGGCATAGGTCCGCGTCGCCGGGTCGAACGCCAGCACCGACACCGCCTGCTCGCCATCGGGCACCAGCACGCGCTCCCAACGCCCGGCGGTCGGGACATATTGGGTCTTGCCGTTCATGCAGCCGCCCTTGCCCCAGGTCAGCGGCACGTCCTCGCTGGACGATACCGTCAGCCGGCTGCGTTCGGGGACCAGCCGGCAGACCAGCTTGCCGAGCGCCGCGTTGGCGACGATCGCCGCCTGTGCCGCCGGTGCCGCGGGGAGATCGATCTCGCCGGATGGGCGCAGCACGAACACGGTGATGCCCGCGACCACGCCGAAGAGGCCGCCACCCAGCGCCCAGACCCCACGGCGCCGCTCGTTCCGCGTCTCGAACAGCCCCGCCCCGCCGATCGCGAGCGCGCCTGCGACCAGCAGCAGCACCGCGACCGCCATCACGTTCTCGCGGCTGTGCTGGGCGGTCGCGCGCGCCTTTTCGAGCGCGGCCTCGCGGAGCAGCCCGGCCTGCGTCGCGGCGTCGCGCCGGGCGGAGGCAGCGTCGGTCACCGCGCGCGCATCGGCGTCGCTGTCCTGCCGCAGCCGATCCTCGATCGAGGTGCACGGCGTGCCGACCGAGGCGTAGGGCTGCTTGGCCTCGCGCAGGAAACTGCTGAGTTCGGTGTCGGCGATTGCGAATCCGAACGTCGCATCGCCCTCTTCGCCGCGGGTGATCGCCGAATTGACCCCGATCACGCGTCCGCACCGGTCGAGCAGCGGACCACCCGAATTGCCGCGCGCGATGCTGGCGGTATGCAGCAGCACCTCGACGTTGGTCAGCGTGCGTCGGCCGGAGAACACCCCCTCCGAGCGCACCGGCGACATCGGCTTGATATAATCCGCCGCCGATCGTGCGGTCGCCAGGTCGACGTTGCCGGGAAAGCCCAATGAGACCACCGGATCACCCTCGGTCACTGGCCCGGTATAGAGCGCGGCGGGCGGCAGGCGGGCCCCGGTGAACTCGATCAGCGCGAGATCGGCCTGCGAATCATAGGCGATGACGCGGCCGGTATAGGATTTGTCGCCCTCCGACGGGACCACGCCGATCACGACATTGTCGGGATAGCGCTCCGCAAGGTCGACGACATGCGCGTTGGTGACGATGCGGTTGGGCGTGATCGCGAAGCCGCTGCCATGGCCGAACCCGACCACCTGGCCGTCGACCACCGCGATCGTGACGATCCGCACCACCCCGCGCCCCGCCGCCGAGATGTCGTCGGCACTCGCGGGCGCCGCGAGTCCGAGCAGGACGGCGAGAAGGAGAAGCAGCCGGACGATCATCGCCGTCCCCTACCCTGCGCCCTGCACCGGGAGAACTGGTTTATGGAATATCAACCCTTCGCCCCTACCCCCGTGGCAACCATGAGGGACTAGGCATGAGTGCGTTCGGGCGTCGGAATGGGATAAATGGCGGAGCACCGGCACGGCCGGCGTTCGGCGTGGCGCGACCAATGCAAGGCGGGGCCGCCGCGCCGCGCCCCGAATCGGAGGGTGGCAGCCAGTTTCCGCCCATCGAATCGCTGCCGCTTCCCGGCGAACTCGACACGCAGTCGGGCGCCATGCCCACCAGCATGCCGTCGGGCGCGATGGATGCGATGCAGCGACTGTCGGATCGACAGAACGCCAGCGGCGAGGCCGGCAACAGCCGCGTCGAGGGCTTCGAGCAGTCGATCCACAAGATCAAGGAACAGGTCCTTCCGCGCCTGCTCGAACGCGTCGATCCCGAAGCGGCGGCGACGCTGGGCAAGGACGAGCTGGCCGAAGAATTCCGCCCGATCATCGGCGAAGTCCTCGCCGAACTGAAGCTGACGCTCAACCGCCGCGAACAGTTCGCGCTGGAAAAGGTGCTGGTCGACGAGTTGCTGGGCCTGGGACCGCTCGAGGAGTTGCTGTCCGATCCGAACATCACCGACATCATGGTCAACGGTCCCGAGCAGACCTATGTCGAGCGCAAGGGCAAGCTGGAGCTCGCGCCGATCCAGTTCCGCGACGAGGAACACCTGTTCCAGATCGCGCAGCGGATCGTCAATTCGGTCGGTCGCCGCGTCGACCAGACCACGCCGCTCGCCGACGCCCGCCTCAAGGACGGCAGCCGCGTCAACGTCATCGTCCCGCCGCTGTCGCTGCGCGGCACCGCGATCTCGATCCGTAAATTCTCGGCCAAACCGATCACGCTGGACATGATGGCCGGGTTTGGCAGCATGTCGCCGAAGATGGCGACCGCGCTCAAGATTGCCGGCGCGTCGCGGTTCAACGTCGTGATTTCCGGCGGTACCGGTTCGGGCAAGACGACGATGCTCAACGCGCTGTCGAAGATGATCGACCCGGGCGAGCGCGTGCTGACGATCGAGGACGCCGCCGAATTGCGGCTGCAGCAGCCGCACTGGCTGCCGCTCGAAACGCGTCCGGCCAACCTGGAGGGCCAGGGCGAGATCAGCATCCGCGATCTCGTCAAGAACGCGCTGCGTATGCGCCCGGATCGCATCATCCTGGGCGAAATTCGTGGCAGCGAGTGTTTCGACATGCTCGCCGCCATGAACACCGGTCACGACGGATCGATGTGTACGCTCCACGCCAACTCTCCCCGCGAGGCGCTGGCGCGTATGGAGAACATGGTGATGATGTCGGACATCAAGGTGCCGAAGGAAGCGATCAGCCGCCAGATCGCCGATTCGGTCGAGCTGATCATCCAGGTGAAGCGCCTGCGCGACGGGTCCAGGCGCGTGACCAACATCACCGAGGTGATCGGCATGGAAGGCCCGGTGATCGTCACGCAGGAGCTGTTCAAGTTCGAATATCTCGACGAGAGCGCGGACGGCAAGATCGTCGGCGAATACCGCTCGATGGGGCTGCGGCCGTACACACTCGACAAGGCGCGGCAGTTCGGGTTCGACCAGGCGTATCTGGAGGCGTGCCTCTAAGGGGCGTCCGTCTCCCCGGACGTGTTCCGGGGTGAACTCAGACCTGCGAAGCGCGCGGAACCCTGGATGCCGGAACCAGTCCGGCATGACGGGGTAGGGCTTAACGCCGTCTCGCCAACCCGCTAGGCGGCGCCATGCGCTTTGCCCTCCTGTTCGCTCTCGTACTGCTGAGCGCAGCCGCGCCAGACCCGGTCGGTCCCGGCGCGCGAGACCCCGGTGTCGCGCGACTGGCCGCGGACAGCGAGACGCGGTGGGTGCCGTTCGACCTTACCCCCGGCAACCAGATTCGTTTCACCATGCAGATCGACGGCCGCGACGTCACCGCGATCCTCGATACCGGCGTCAGCTTCACGCTGCTCGCGAAGACCTCGCCCGCGATCCGGCCCGGCAAGGTCGTCGCGGGGGGGACCGCGACTGCGATCGGCGGATCGGTCGCGCTGCAATGGATGCCGACGCGCACGCTGACGATCGGCGGAGTCAGTCGCATCGGGGGCGGCGTCACCGTCGCCGACCTGCCCGCGATCGCCACCGGCAGCGCGGATGCGGTCGACCTGCTGGTCGGCCGCGACCTGATCGCCGCCTATGCGCTCGACATCGATTATGCTGGGCGGCGCTTCCGCCTGCTCAAATCGGGCCGGATGCCGTTCACCGGCGAGACCGCGCCGCTGACCATCTCCGCCAAACGCCAGGTCTATGAGAGCGCGGCGACGCTCGGCGGGCATCTGCTGACGCCGCTGATCGTGGATACCGGCGACGGATCGTCGATCACCGTCACCGACGCGGGCTGGAAGGCGGCGAGGCTGACCCGGTTGCCGACCACCACGACGATCGCGTTCGGGCTAGCGGGCGCGGCGGTCAGTGGCCTCGCGATCGTCCCGACGATCCGCCTCGGCGAGCTGACTGCGCGCGCGGTCGAGGTGCGAATCGAGGGTCCGGGCGGGTTCTCGCAGGCGATCGGCGCCGCCGGGCGGATCGGATCGGGGTTCCTGCAGGACTACCGCGTGCTGCTCGACCCGGGCGCGCGCCGGATGATCTTCGCGCCGGGCGCCAGGGCCGGCACGCCGCCGCTACGCTCGACGAGCGGCTTGCTGGTCGGCGTCGAGCGCGACCGGCTGAAGATCCTCCACGTGATGCGCGGCGGACCCGCCGCCGCGAGTGGATGGAAGGACGGCGACACGATCTGCGCGGTCGATGGCGTGCCGATCCCCGCCGACTATCCGACCAGCCCGCTCGCCAGCTGGGCGGTCGGCAAACCAGGCCGGATCGTCCGGCTCGCCGGGTGCGACGGCACGGTCAGACCCCTGACGTTGCGGAGCTTCTATTGACCCTTACCTTACCCGGTCGCCGCGGGATCGCGGTCCTGCTGCTGCTCGTCGCGCTGGCGATCCGCGCCTGGGACTTCGGCAACCCGTCGATCGATGTCGACGAGCAATATTATCTGCTGGTCGGCGACCACGTGCTGCACGGCGCGGTGCCGTATATCGACCTGTGGGATCGCAAGCCGATCGGCCTGTTCGCATTGTTCGCGGCAATGCGGATGCTGCCCGGCGACGGCATCCTCGCCTATCAGCTCGTCGCGACCGCCTGCGCCTGGGCGACCGCGCTGGTCGTCGCGGTGGCGGCGGAGACGCTGGGCGCGAACCGGCGCGGGGCGATTGCCGCGGGGGTGGTCTATCTCACCGGGCTGTCGCTGCTGAGCGGTGGCGGCGGCCAGGCGCCGGTGTTCTACAATCTGCCGATGGCAGTGGCGGCGCTACTGACGCTGCAGTTGCCGGCCAGGGCAGCGCACGGACAGATCGGCGCGATCATCGGCACCGGGATTATCGCCTGCCTGCTCGCCGGCATCGCGATCCAGCTGAAATACACGCCGATGTTCGAAGGCGCGTTCTTCGGTCTCGCGCATTGCTGGTTCCTGCGCCGCGCCGGTGCGCGTGTCGGGACGATCGTCGGCGCCGCGTCGCTGTGGATCGCGATGGGGCTGGCGCCGACGCTGGCGGCGATCGGCTGGTACCTCGCCAAGGGGCCCGCCGCGTTCGACGCGTTCTGGTTCGCCAACGTCACCTCAATCGGCCTGCGTCCCGGCTATCAATTCGGCCAGCTTGCCGGTCGCGTGCTGACCATCGCCGGGCAGCTGCTGCCGCTGCTGATCGCCGCCGCGATCACCTGGCGCTACCGGCAGCGCGAAGGTCTTGCCGCGCAGGTCGTGACGGTCGCGGTGGCGTGGACCGCGGCGGCGCTGGTCGGGTTCTTTATCATCGGCACGTTCTTCGATCATTACGGCCTGCCGCTAGTGGCGCCGCTCGCGATCCTCGCCGCACCCACGCTCGGCCGGTCGCGCCGCATGCTCGCGTTCGCGCTGGTCCTGCCCGCGGTAATCCTGGTTGCCGACCGTGTGATCAAGCCGGACGAGCGGGCCGGCGCACGCGCGGTGTCCGCGGTGGTCGCGGCCAACATCGGCGACGAATGCCCGTACGTGTTCGTCGGCCAGTCGATCATCTATCACCTGGCGCACGCCTGCGTACCGACGCCCTACGCCTTCCCCAATTTGCTCGCCTATTCGACCGAACAGGGCGCGATCGGGATCGACCAGACCGCCGAAGTCCGCCGGATCATGGCGAACCGCCCGCCGGTCGTGGTCACGTCGGACCGCCGGTCCTCCATCTACAATCTCGCCACGCTGCGGGTGATGAAGGCGGCGCTGGCCCGCGACTACCGCGTCGTCTTCACCGTGCCGCGCGCCAGCTGGCATACGGTCGTCTATCTGCGCCGCGACCGCCGTTTCGTCAGGCCTTGAACGCGAGGCCGGCAGTGACCGCGAGCGCGATCAGCGCCAGCATCTGCACCGTCGGCCAGTCGACCCAGCCGACCGCGTCGGGATCGTTCCTACGACGCCGCCGGCGATCGCCCAGCCCGGCGGCGACCGCAACCGCGCCGAACGCGGCACTCACGCTCCACAACACCGCATGCATCAGTGGCTGAGCTTCTCGACCTTGTCCTTCAGGCTGGCGAGTTCGTCGCGCAGCGCGGCGATCTCGTCGTCCTGCGTGGCGGCCGGTTTCGGCGCTTCAGCAGCAGCCGGTTCCGCAGCGCCGGGGGTGGCGAACGCCTGGGTTGCGGTTTCGAACATCGCCATGTTGCGCTTGGCGATCTCGGCGAACGGCGAGTTGGCGAACGCGCCCTCGACCGCGGACTTGAACTGGTCGTGGTTGCGGCGGAAGCTGTCCATCGACGCCTCCAGATACCCCGGTACCATCGCCTGCATCGAATCGCCGTACATCGCGATCAGCTGGCGCAGGAACTTGACCGGCAGCATCGTCTCGCCGCGGCTTTCCTCTTCCATGATGATCTGGGTCAGGACATTGTGCGTGATGTCCTCGTCGGTCTTGGCGTCGAGCACTTTGAATTCGCGACCCTCGCGCGTCATCGCGGCGAGGTGTTCTAGCGTGATGTAGGACGATGTTTCGGTATTGTAGAGCCGCCGATTGGCGTATTTCTTGATGATGACGATGCCATCCGCTGCCGGTTGCTTTTTCATGGATCCCCCTTTTTTGTCTTTATGCCGATGAGTACAATCTTTGATGACGCACCGCAACACGGCGGCACCCACGGCCCTCGGCCGCTGCCGCTGTTCCTGGCGATGCTGCGCAGCGAAACCGCGGCGGATCCGGCCCGGCTGACGCGCGCGCTGGCCGGGCTGCGCGCGTATCAGGATGCCCCCCGCGAGGCGCCGATGCCGACGATGCCCGCCGTCGCGCAGGCTGGCCGCGCGACGCTGCGCGATTACGGCGGATCGGGTCGCCCGGTGGTGTTCGTGCCCTCGCTGATCAATCCGCCCGGCATCCTCGATCTGTCGGCGGAGACGTCGCTGCTGCGCTGGCTCGCGACGCAGGGGATGCGTCCGTTGCTGGTCGACTGGGGAACGCTGGGGGCCGAGGATCGCGACCTCGATCTGACCGATCATGTCGAGACGCTGCTCGTACCGCTGCTGCTGAGCCTGAGCGAGCCACCGGTGCTGGTCGGCTATTGCCTGGGTGGTACGCTGGCGGTCGCGGCCGCGGCACGGACGCCGGTCGCAGCGCTCGTGTCGATCGCCGCACCGTGGCATTTCAGCGGCTATGGCGTGCAGTCCCAGGCCGCGATGGCCGCGATGTGGGCGGCGGCGGCGCCGGTATCGGCGGCGCTGGGGATGCTGCCGATCGAGGTGCTGCAGGCCGGCTTCTGGCAGCTCGACCCCGCCCGCACGATCGCCAAATACGCAGCGTTCGGCGCGATGCCACCCGAGGGCGCCGCCGCCCGTGCGTTCGTCCGGCTGGAGGATTGGGCGAATACCGGCGCCCCCCTCCCCCATGCCGCCGCAAGGACGCTGTTCGAGGAGTGTATCGCACAGGACAGCCCCGGTGCGGGGCGGTGGCCTGTCGGCGACGCGATCGTCGATCCGATGCGACTCGGCTGCCCGGCGATCGAGTTCGTCTCGCTGACCGATCGCATCGTTCCTGCCGCGACCGCGATCGGCCTGCCCGAGCGTCGCGACCTTGCGCTGGGCCATGTCGGCATGATCGTCGGCACGCGCGCGCGCACGGCATTGTGGCATCCGCTCGCCGCCTGGATCGGCACACACGCCGCGCGCAACCCGTTTTGGTGATCGATTTTTTTGGTACCGGCTGGGTAAACTGCAAGACCTTGGAAAATCAGCGATAACCGGAATAATAATGGTTATTATCCAGTTTTCTTAATTTGGTATGGTTAATCAGCGCTTTACTGCAAAGTTGTCGGTCTTAATTAGCGACTCATCGGTGGACTCGGCAACGGCTCGACGAAGCATTCCGGATCCTGAACAGTTGATCGGCGTAATTACCGGCATCGTTCGTTTTGGCGGACAATATCTAGTGCATGATTTCTTCATTGGCAGTGCTCTGTCCAGTAACGGTGTTCGCGGCAGCCTTGCCCTGCACGATGCCTTCTGTATCTCAATCCAGTCGCGGGCGATGAACGACCATCTGTTCGTCGGACTGCACGACGAGGCACCGTGCATGGTCGTCTACGATCGGGCCGGCATCGTCGAGCGTCATCGCCTCGACCGTGCGCAACGCCCCGACGACGACGCACAGGCCAGCGATGCGGCACGACGTCGCGCGTTCGGGTTCGTCGCACCGACCCGGCTCGACGGCCGGGGGCGGATCGCGATCGCGCCGTGGATGTGCGCCCGCCGCACTGCCCCCCAACGCGCCCTGCTGGTCGGCATGGGGGATCATTTCGAGATCTGGAACCTCGACCAGGTGCTCGAACAGGGCCCCGCCGACCTCGCCATGCTCGCCACGCTCCACATGACCCCGCCTTCCCATAAGCCCTCCCCGAAGGATGCCCGCAATGCCGCTTCCCTGCACCTTGTCACCACACCGCGCCGCACCCGTCGTGATCGAGAATCAGGGGTTCCTGTTCAGCCGGTGTCGGCGCTGCCAGTGCGACCTGGTCTGTTCGTCTTCGGGGCCGCCTAGCTGGCACGCGGTACCGGATGGGTTTCGCGTCGCATGGCGCGGTACCGACGTCTCGGTGTTCGAACACGTGCCGCTGGCCGACCGTCTGCGCGGCCATGTGCGCCACGCGACGACGACGGTTCGGGACGCCGCGCATCTGGCGGCGACGGTCGTCGGCTGGCGCGTGGTCGATAGCGCGCGGACGCTCAGGACGCGGGTCGACGCCGCCTATCTGGCGAGCAAGCGTATGATCCGCCTGCCGAACCTGGCGCGCACCGGCGATACCTGCGTCGTCATCGTCAACCTGACGATGCGCCGCGACCTCAGCCTCGACAATCTGGTCGTACTGAGGCCCGACCCAACCGCTAGGCCGCGGGCCGCAGCGTCACCCCATCGTCAGCACGATCTTGCCGACATGATCCCCCGCCTCCATCCGCATGTGGGCGGCGGGTGCTTCGGCGAACGGGAAGCTGCGGTCCATCACCGGCTTCAGTTTGCCGGCCTCGACATGCGGCCAGACGGTCTGCGCCAGTTCGTCGGCGACCAGCGACTTGAACGCGGTATCGCGCGGGCGCAGCGTCGATCCGGTCAGCGTCAGGCGACGGCGCATGATGTCGAAGATCTCGATCGTCGCGGTCGGGCCGCCCTGGACCGCGATCGAGACGTGCCGGCCGTCCTCGGCGAGGCATTTGAGGTTGCGCGGCAGATAGTCGCCGCCGACCATGTCGAGCACCGCCGCGACGCCGCGGCCTTCGGTGATCTCCTTCACGCGTTCGACGAAGTCGCTGGTCTTGTAGTTGATTGCGTGGGTCGCGCCCAACCCCAGCGCGGCCTGGCATTTCTCGTCCGAGCCGGCGGTGACGATGATATCGATTCCGAACAGCCCGCACAGCGCGATCGCCATCGTGCCGATTCCGCTGGTGCCGCCGTGCACGAGCACGGTGTCGCCCTCGGTCGCATAGGCGCGCTCGAAGAGGTTGGTCCACACGGTGAACAGAGTCTCGGGTATCGCCGCGGCCTCGATCATCGACATGCCTTCGGGGACCGGCAGGCACTGGCCCGCCGCGACCGCGACATATTCGGCATAGCCGCCACCGGCGAGCAGCGCGCAGACGCTCTGGCCGAGCTGCTCGGAGCCAACGCCCTCGCCGACCGCGACGATCACGCCCGAGACTTCGAGCCCCGGGATCGACGGCGCACCCTTGGGCGGCGGATAGCCACCCTTGCGCTGCAGCACGTCGGGGCGGTTGACGCCCGCCGCCGCCACCTTGATCAGGACCTCGCCGGCCGCGGGCTGCGGCACCGGGCGGTCGACCAGTACCAGCACCTCGGGACCGCCGGGCTCCGCGGGATCGATCGCCTTCATTGTATTGGGCAAGCTCTGCTGGTCTACGGTCATCGGCGCGATTTACCCTGTATGATCGGGGGCCTTATTGACATGCGCCCGGTGCGGGTCAACGTTGTAGGCACGATGGACCCGGACGACACCCTATCGCGTCCCGACGACCTGCTCGATGCCCTGGTACGCCAGGACCTCGATCCGCTGTCGGTCGCCGAGCTGGATGCGCGGATCACCGTGCTGCAGGGCGAGATCGCGCGCTGCCAGCAGAAGAAGGATCGCGCCGTCACCCACCGCGCCAGTGCCGACGAGCTGTTCCGACGGTGAGCGGCGCGGCATCTGCCCGGCCACACGCCAGGCGGGACCGATGCCGGTTTCAAGTGCTTGATGCGCGCGATGACAATCACGACATGGACGTAAAGGGCTCGCGGTCGCGCGGCCCGACTGGAGTATTGTAAATGCCTTCATTTGCACCCGCCCTCGAGACCACGCTGCACAAGGCGCTCGAGGCCGCGTCGTCGCGCCGCCACGAATATGCGACGCTCGAACATCTGCTGCTCGCCCTGATCGACGACGAACATGCGTCGAAGGTGATGGGCGCCTGCAACGTCGACGTCGGCGAGCTGAAGACCACGGTCGCGCATTACCTCGACACCGAACTCGACGCTCTGAAGGTCGATGCGGCGACCGACCCCTCCCCCACCAGCGGGTTCCAGCGCGTCGTCCAGCGCGCGATCCTGCACGTCCAGTCCTCGGGCCGCGACGAAGTCACCGGCGCCAACGTGCTCGTCGCCTTGTTCAGCGAGCGCGAAAGCTATGCCGTCTATTTCCTGCAGCAGCAGGACATGAGCCGCCTCGATGCGGTGAGCTTCATCAGCCACGGTGTCGGCAAGGGCGGAGCCACCACCGAAGCCTCGACGCCCAAGGGTGCCGACGAAGAGAAGCCGGTCAAGGGACAGGAGAAGGGCAAGACGGAAAGCGCACTCAAGCAGTTCACGGTCGATCTCAACGAGAAGGCCAAGAACGGCAAGGTCGATCCGTTGATCGGCCGTGGCCCGGAAGTGGATCGCACGATCCAGATCCTGTGCCGCCGGTCGAAGAACAACCCGCTCTATGTCGGGGATCCCGGCGTCGGCAAGACTGCGATCGCGGAAGGCCTGGCGCGGAAGATCGTCGAGGGCGACGTCCCCGACGTGCTGAAGCCTGCGGTGATCTATTCGCTCGACATGGGCGCGCTGCTGGCGGGTACGCGGTATCGCGGCGATTTCGAGGAGCGGCTGAAGGCGGTCGTCAACGAGCTCGAGAAGCTGCCCGATGCGGTGCTGTTCATCGACGAGATCCACACCGTGATCGGTGCCGGCGCGACCAGCGGCGGCGCGATGGATGCGTCGAACCTGCTCAAGCCCGCGCTGTCGGGCGGCACCATCCGGTGCATCGGATCGACGACCTACAAGGAGTTCCGCAACCACTTCGAGAAGGACCGCGCGCTGCTGCGGCGCTTCCAGAAGATCGACGTCAACGAGCCGACGATCGAGGATACCATCAAGATCCTGGCGGGGCTGCGCTCCGCGTTCGAGGACCATCATTCGGTCAAGTACACGCCCGACGCGATCAAGGCGGCGGTCGAGCTGTCGGCACGCTACATCAACGATCGGAAACTGCCCGACAAGGCGATCGACGTGATCGACGAGGTCGGCGCGATGCAGATGCTGGTGCCGCTCAACAAGCGCAAGAAGACGATCACGCCGAAGGAGATCGAGCTCGTCATCGCGACGATGGCGCGCATCCCGCCGAAGAGCGTGTCGACCGACGACAAGAAGAGCCTGGCCAGCCTCGAGACCGATCTCAAGCGGGTGGTGTTCGGGCAGGACAAGGCGATCGAGCTGCTGTCCTCGGCGATCAAGCTGAGCCGTGCTGGCTTGCGCGATCCCGACAAGCCGATCGGCAACTATCTGTTCACCGGTCCGACCGGCGTCGGCAAGACCGAGGTCGCACGCCAGCTGGCGACGATCCTGGGTATTCCGCTGCAGCGCTTCGACATGTCCGAATACATGGAGCGGCATTCGGTCAGCCGGCTGATCGGTGCGCCCCCGGGCTATGTCGGGTTCGACCAGGGTGGCTTGCTGACCGACGCGGTCGACCAGCAGCCGCACTGCGTGCTGTTGCTCGACGAGATCGAGAAGGCACATCCCGACCTGTTCAACATCCTGTTGCAGGTGATGGATAACGGCCGCCTGACCGACCAGCACGGCAAGTCGGTCGATTTCCGCAACGTCATCCTGATCATGACGACCAATGCGGGTGCCAGCGACATGGCGCGCGAGACGCTCGGCTTCGGCAATCTGAGCCGCGAAGGCGAGGACGAGCAGGCGGTGCAGAAGATGTTCACGCCGGAATTCCGCAACCGGCTCGATTCGATCGTGCCGTTCGGATATTTGCCGACCACGGTGGTCGCGCGGGTGGTGGACAAGTTCATCCTCCAGCTCGAACTGCAGCTGGCCGACCGCGGCGTGCACATCCAGCTCGACGACGAGTCGCGCGCCTGGCTGACCGAGAAGGGCTATGACAAGCTGTACGGCGCACGGCCGATGGGCCGCCTGATCCAGGAGAAGATCAAGCAACCACTCGCCGAGGAACTGCTGTTCGGCAAGCTGGTGCACGGCGGCGAGGTGACCGTGAAGATGAAGGACGGCGCGCTGTCGTTCGCGATCGAGGCGGCGGCGCCCAAGAAGCCGAAGAAGAAGGGCAAGACCGAGCCCGTCGAGGCGGAGTGATCAAGAGGCCCGGTTGCGATGCAGCCGGGCCTTTTTCTTGGCACGTGTTTGGGCATCGGATCGGCCCTCGATGGCGCTGGCCGAAAGATTTTTACAAGATGGAACCATTCCGGGGATAATCGTTCCGGCGTTTACCCTTCGTTCGGGTTCGTTACGCTAGCGTTACCCCATGAAGTGGCGACGGGCGTTGATGAGGTTGGCCGCGATGGCGATGCTGGCGGTGGCGTTTGCGCTGTCCGCATCGCCCGCGGTCGCGAGGACTCCGATCACGGTCTGCATCGCGCCATCGTCCGCCGGGGACGCCCCCCGCGCGCTGTTCGCGCATCCCGAACGCTTCGATTGCACGACCTCGCAAAACCGGTTGGGGTCCGGCGACTTCTGGGCGATGTCCCAGCCGCTGCCGAACGACACCGCGATGCACGGCCTGAACGCCGGGATGGCGAGCCTGTGGCAGGACGCGGTGACGCTGTACGTGCTGTATGCCGACGGCCATATCGCCCGCACCGGCTTCACCAGCGCCAATGCCGGGCATCACTTGCGCCTCGGTGCGACGCTGGCGCTGTCGGTGCCCGCCTACGACGCCAGACCGGTGCGGCTGCTGTGGCATGTCGAGGGCGCGGCGAACATGCGCGGCATCCTGCTCGGCGCATCGCTGGCCAGCGACGCCGAACAGACCGAGTCCGACATGGTGCTGGCGGTGCTGTATGGCGCGTTCGCCGGGATGGCGATCGCGCTGATCATCTACAACCTCGCTTTGTGGGGGGCGCTGCGCCAGTCGTTCCAGCCGGCCTATTGCGTGCTGCTGCTCTGCCTGCTCGGCTATGCGATCAGCTCGTCGGGCGCGCTCGGACGATGGCTGCCGGACTTCGACAACAACGATCGGCTGCGGGTCAACGCGGTGTTGCTGGCGGCGTCGGCGATGGCGGCGGTGGTGTTCGCCCGCGCGTTCTTCGAACAACGGGTGTTCCACGGCTGGCTCGGTCGGGCCGCCGATATGGTGATCGTCGGGCTGGCGACGACGACGATGGTTTATGTCACGTTCGCGCCGACGCGGATCGTCCTGCTCGATCACGTCGTCCTGCTGACCTATCTGCTGCTGCCGATGCTGGTGATCGCGGTGCTGGTGCGCGCGTGGCGCCAGCATAGCACCTATCTGTGGCTGTTCGCGCTTGCCTGGGGTGCGCCGATCGCGTTTGCCAGCCTGCGGATCGCCAGCGCGGCAAACCTGATCCCGTGGAATTTCTGGCTCGACCAGTCGACGACGATCTCGATGATGTTCGAGGCGCTGCTGTCGAGCGTCGCGATAGCCTATCGCATCCGCCTGCTGAGCCGCGAACGCGACGAGGCACGCGTCCAGGAAAGCGCGGCGCGGCTGCTCGCCGACACCGATCCGCTGACCGGGCTGCTCAACCGCCGCTCGTTCCTGGCGGGCGCGATCGGGCGGAACGGCGACCAGGCGCTGTTGATCATCGACATCGACCATTTCAAGGCGGTCAACGAGACCATCGGCCATGACGGCGGCGACGAAGTGCTGCGCGTCGTCGCCCGCGCGCTGCGCCTCGCGGCCCCGGTCGATGCCCTCGTCGCCCGGATCGGCGGCGAGGAATTCGCGATCGTCGCGCACGAATCGTCGCGGCTGGCACCCGAGACGATCCTCGCGGCGCTGCGCCGCGCGCGCATGCCGTACGACATCGCCGTCACCGCGAGCATCGGCACCTGCATCGGTCCGATGCTGCGCGAAGCCGACTGGAAGCGGCTGTATTGCGACGCCGACCGCGCATTGTTCGCGGCCAAGGCGGGCGGGCGCGACCGCGTTCGCGACGCCCACAGCCTCGCCGCCTGAGCCTTGCCGCCTGAGCTTGCAAACGCTGCGACCGTACGGCATTCGTGGCGCCGGGGAGTAATCGAGATGGCAGCCAATCGGAAAATGGTCGTGGGTCTGGTGGTGCTGGGCGTGCTGGCGCTCGCGGCCCGGCATCCGACCGCGGATCTCCGCCTGATCACCCATGACGTCCGCGATCCCTCGCCGCACCAGATGCGTGCGGCGGTCGATTTCGGGCTGGTCGGCGTCTCGATCCTCTACACCTGGACCGTCGACCGGCTTCGGTAACTGCGCGCCACAGCGCGCCTTGACCCTCGTTGCGCGCCTGCGCCATAGCGGCGCCATGGAAACGCCGATCGAAGACCTCTCGTTCGAGGATGCACTGAAAGACCTCGAGACGATCGTCGGGCAACTGGAAAGCGGCGACACGCCGCTGCAGCAGGCGATCGAACTCTATGAGCGCGGCAACCGCTTGCGGCTGCGCTGCGCCGAACGGCTCGACGCGGCGCAGGCGCGGATCGAGTCGATCCGGCTGGACAGCGACGGCAAGCCCGTCGGCGTCCGCCCGTTCGCGGCGGGCTGAGATGACCACGATGCCCGTCACGCTGGACGCCGCGATCGCCGAGGTTTCGGCCGAGATCGACCACCAGTTCGACCTGCTGCTCGCGATCCCCGACGATCCCCGCGCCGACCTGTACCGGGCGATGCGCCACGCGGCGATGGCCGGCGGCAAGCGGTTGCGCCCGCTGCTGGTGTTCGCCACCGCGACCTTGTTCGATGTCGAGCGCAATTGCGCCGCGCGCGCCGCGACCGCGCTGGAGGCGATCCACGTCTATTCGCTGATCCACGACGACCTGCCGGCGATGGACGACGACGACATGCGCCGCGGCAAGCCGACCGTGCACAAGGTGTACGGCGAGGCGTGCGCGATCCTGGCGGGGGACTGCCTGCATGCGCTGGCGTTCGAGCTGCTGGCCGACCCTGCGACGCATCCCGATCCGTTCGTCCGTGCCGACCTCGTGCTCGACCTCGCGCGCGCGGCCGGTCCGGCGGGGATGGCCGGCGGGCAGATGATGGACCTGAAGGCGGATGGCTCGCGGTTCGACCTGCCAACCGTCACGCGGTTGCAGCAGATGAAGACCGGCGCGCTGATCGCGGCATCGGTGGAGGCGGGTGCGATCCTGGGTCGCGTGCCTGAGGCAGGACGGGTCGGCCTTCGCGGCTATGCGCACGATCTGGGGCTCGCCTTCCAGATCGCCGACGACCTGCTCGACGCGGAGGGCGACGAGGCGCTGGCGGGCAAGAAGCTGCGCAAGGACGAGGTCGCCGGCAAGGAGACGTTCCTGACGCTGCTCGGCCCCGACCGTGCGCGCGCGCAGGCCCGGATGCTGGTCGACCAGGCGATCGCGCACCTGCACAGCTATGGCAAGGAAGCCGACCTGCTGCGCGATATCGCGCGCTTCGTCCTCGAACGCGATCGCTAGGAACAGGCCATGACGCGTATTGGTGTCTATCCCGGAACGTTCGATCCCGTGACGCTGGGTCACATGGATATCATCCGGCGCGGTGCGAAGCTGGTCGACACGCTGGTCGTCGGCGTCACCACGAACGCCTCCAAGTCGCCGATGTTCACGCTCGACGAGCGGCTGGCGATGGTCCGTCGCGAGGTCGCGCCGATCGGCGGCGACATCCGGGTCGTCGCATTCGATTCGCTGCTGATGGACTTTGCCGAGCGCGAGGGCGCCAAGGTCATCGTCCGCGGCCTGCGCGCGGTCGCCGACTTCGAGTACGAATACCAGATGGCCGGGATGAACCAGCAGATCAATCCGCGGGTCGAGACCGTGTTCCTGATGGCCGATGTCGCGTTGCAGCCGATCGCGAGCCGGCTGGTCAAGGAAATCGCCCTGTATGGCGGCGACATCGGCAAGTTCGTACCCGATGCGGTCAGTGCCGAAGTGATCGCGCGGGTTGCGTCGATCGGCCGCAAAGGCAGCTAGACCGGGCCCGTCACGTTCAGATTGGCGCAACCCCCGATTTGCTCTAAGCGGCGACATCCTAATGCGAGTGTAGATTTGATGCGCTTTTTCGCCGCTATGTTTGCGATGCTCGGTTGCCTGATCGCGGTGCCGGCCAGCGCCCAGATTACCGACCCGAATTCCGCGGTCCGCAAGACGCCGCCGCTGATCACCGATACGCAGAACCTGCTGTTGCTCGACCTGTCGACCGGCGGCCGCGTGACGATCTGGTTGCGGCCGGACGTCGCGCCGCTGATGGTCGATCGGATCAAGACGCTGACCCGCGAGCATTTCTACGACGGGCTCGCGTTCCACCGCGTGATCGACGGCTTCATGGCGCAGGGCGGCGACCCCAAGGGCGACGGCACCGGCGGATCGAAGCTCCCCGACGTCAAGGCCGAGTTCAACTATCTGCCTCATGTCCGCGGCGCGGTGTCGGCGGCGCGGTCGGACAAGGAAGACAGCGCCAACAGCCAGTTCTTCATCGTCTTCCAGCCGCGGCTGGCGCTCGACAAGAAATACACCGTGTTCGGCCGCGTGATCGACGGCATGCAATATGTCGACGCGATCGAGCGCGGCGAGCCGCCGGCGAACCCGTCGCGGATCGTCCATGCCTTTATCGCCGCGGACAACCCGCCGGCCTATGTCGCTGGCGCGCCGGCGGCAGCGGCTAATCTCGGCGCCCCGGTGACGTTGCCCGGTACCAAGACCGGTCCGGATGTCGCTAAGCCCAAGCTGGCGCCCGCAAAGCCGGCCTCCAAGAAGGCGCCTGCGAAGACGTGATCCGGTGAACGTCGACCTTTTCGACTTCGACCTCCCGAACGACCGTATCGCGCTGCGCCCCGCGTCGCCGCGCGATGCGGCGCGGATGCTGGTGCTCGACGGCGATGCGACTCGCGATGCGGGGGTCGCCGATCTGCCCGGGCTGCTCAGGCGGGGCGACATGCTGGTGTTCAACGATACCCGCGTGATTCCGGCGCAGCTCGATGGCCAGCGCGGCGATGCGCGGATCGGCGCGACGCTGCACAAGCGCGAGGGGCCGCGGCGCTGGCGTGCGTTCATCCGCAACGGACGGCGTCTGCGCGACGGCGATGTGATCGACTTCGGATCGGGCGTATCCGCAGCGGCAGTCGACCGCGAGGACGACGGCAGCTTCGCGCTGGAATTCGTCGGCGACGAACCGGTGGAACTGCTGCTGGAGCGCGCCGGGCACATGCCGTTGCCGCCCTATATCGCCGGCAAGCGCCCGACCGACGAGCGTGACGCCGCCGACTACCAGACGATGTTCGCCGCCGAACCGGGCGCGGTCGCGGCCCCCACGGCCGCGCTGCACTTCACTCCGGCGCTGATGGCGGCGCTCGAAGCCGCAGGCATCGGCCGGGCGACGCTGACGCTGCATGTCGGCGCGGGGACGTTCCTGCCGGTCAAGGCGACCGACACCGTCGACCACCGCATGCACGCCGAATGGGGCCGGATCGACGCAGCGACCGCCGACCAGCTGAACGCGGTCCGCGCCGCCGGCGGCCGCGTGATCGCGGTCGGCACGACGTCGCTGCGCCTGATCGAAAGCGCGACCGATGCCGACGGCGTGATCCAGCCGTTCGAAGGCGACACCGCGATCTTCATCACGCCCGGGTATCGCTTTCGCGGGATCGACGGCCTGATAAGCAACTTCCACCTGCCGCGATCGACCCTGTTCATGCTGGTTTCGGCGCTGATGGGGCGCGAACGGATGCAGGCGGCGTACGCGCATGCGATCGCCGAACGCTATCGGTTCTACAGTTACGGCGACGCATCGTTGCTGCTGCCATGATCCTGCTCGCACTGGCTTTGCTGCAGGTCGAGGTATTCGTGACCGCACCGGGGAAGGCGACGCCGCAGACTCCCGCGACGATCGTGGTCGAGCCGGCGGCGATGTTCGCGGCGGCGTGCGATGGGAACGGCGATGCGATGGTCACCCGCGCCGAACTGGCGGCGTGCGTCGCGCGCGGTTTTGCGGAAGCGGACACCGCGAAGGCCGGATCGCTCGGGTATCTGGGTTATTCCGATTGGGCGTTGCGGTGGCTGGGCGACCGGACCGCGCTGCCCGCACCCTATGACGTCGACCGCGACGGCGACAACCGGATCACGCTGGCCGAGATGCAGCGCCAGTTCGACCGGCTGTTCTCGCGCTGGGACGTCAATCACGACGGCGAACTGGCGCGGTCCGAATTGCTGACGTTCAAGACCCGGCCGATCGACGCGAACGGCCCGACCACCCCCGTGCGTCCCGGCGGCAAGCCGGGCGGGAAACCGAAATGACCCCACGCTTCGCCTTTACCATCGCCGCTATCGACGGCGCCGCGCGTACCGGCGCGATCGAGATGCGCCGGGGCACGATCCGCACGCCTGCGTTCATGCCGGTCGGCACCGCCGCCACCGTCAAGGCGATGAAGCCGCGCGACGTCGAGGCGGCGGGCGCCGACATCATCCTGGGCAACACCTATCATTTGATGCTGCGGCCGGGCGCCGAGCGCGTCGATCGGCTCGGTGGGCTGCACGGCTTGATGGGCTGGAACCGGCCGATCCTGACCGATTCGGGCGGATACCAGGTGATGAGCCTGGCCGACCTGACCAAGCGGTCGGAGGAGGGGGTCGCGTTCAAGTCGCACCTCGACGGCACCCGCCATTTGCTGAGCCCGGAACGGTCGATCGAAATCCAGCGATTGCTCGGCTCCGACATCGTCATGGCGTTCGACGAACTGGTGCCGACCACCAGCACCCGCGAGGTCCAGGCGGCGGCGATGGAGCGATCGATGCGCTGGGCCAAGCGCAGCCGCGTGGCGTTCGACGGCGGCGAGGAGCATGCGGCGGGCGCGGCGATCTTCGGGATCCAGCAGGGCGCGCTCGACCGCACGCTGCGCGGCGACAGCGCAGCGGCGCTGACCGATATCGGCTTCGACGGCTATGCGGTCGGCGGGCTCGCGGTCGGCGAAGGCCAGGACGCGATGTTCGGCTGCCTCGACTTCGCGCCCGGGCAGCTGCCCGCCGACAAGCCGCGATATTTGATGGGGGTCGGCAAGCCCGACGACATCGTCGGCGCGGTCGAGCGCGGCATCGACATGTTCGACTGCGTGATGCCGACGCGGTCGGGGCGCACCGGCCAGGCGTTCACGCGCGACGGGCCGATCAACATCCGCAACGCGAAGTTCAACGAGGACCAGGCGCCGATCGATGCCGCCTGCCCCTGCCCGACCTGTGCGACGTGGAGCCGCGCCTATCTGCATCATCTGGTCCGCGCCGGCGAGATGCTGGGTGCGATGTTGATGACGGAACACAATATCTGGTTCTATGAAACGCTGATGGCGGATCTGCGCGCGGCGATCGCGGGCGGGACATTGAAAGCGTATGCGGACCAATTCCGCCTGCGCTACAAACGCCCAGTGCTGTAAAGCCAAGGTGCTGTAGAGCAAAAGTGTAGGAGTACATCATGACCAAGCCGACCCACGACGCCCCGAACGAGATCCTCGCCGCGGCGAAGGAAGCCAAGGACCACGCCGAAGCCGCCGCCAAGACCGCGGTCGACAAGGCGAAGAGCTGGCCGCTGGGTGCGATCGGCCTTGGGGTCGGGATCGGATCGGCAGCGATCGCCGGCGCCGTGCTGTACGCCAACCGCCCGCGTTCGAAGAAGTAAGGATGCGCCTGCTCCGCTCCGCCTTGCTGCTCACCGCGGCACTCATTCCCTTGGCGGCAGCGGCGCAGAAGCCAGCGCCGACGCCCGCGGTTGCGGTCAAACCGATCGCGTTCACCGAGAAGACGCTGGCGAACGGCCTGCGCGTCTATGCGATCCGCGATACCAAGACCCCGAACGTATCGGTGCAGGTCTGGTACGACGTCGGATCGAAGGACGACCCGAAGGGCAAGTCGGGCTTCGCGCACATGTTCGAACACCTGATGTTCAAATCGACGCGCAACCTGGTGTCGGAGCAGATGGACCGGCTGACCGAGGACGTCGGCGGCTATAACAACGCGTCGACCAACGACGATTACACCAATTACTACGAGGTGGTGCCGGCCAACCACCTGCAGCGGCTGCTGTTCGCGGAAGCCGACCGGATGGCGAGCCTGGTGGTCGAGCCCAAGAGCTTCGCCTCCGAGCGCGACGTCGTGAAGGAGGAGCTGCGCCAGAGCACGCTGTCGCGGCCGTACGGCAAGCTGTTCTCGGTCTATATGCCGGCGCTCGCCTATACCACGCATCCCTATGCGCGCGGCACGATCGGCAGCCTGGAGAACCTCGAAGCCGCGGGCATCGACGACGTCCGCGCCTTCCATGCGACCTATTACCGGCCCGACAATGCGGTGCTGGTGGTATCGGGCAATTTCGATCCGGCGCAGCTCGACGCCTGGGTCGCGCAGTATTTCGGCGGGATCGCGCGGCCGGCCGGGCCGATCCCGCGCGTCACCGTCGCCGAGCCGCCGCGGACCGTCGCGGTCACGCGAACGGTGTACGAGCCCAACACGCCGCTGCCCGCGGTGCTGATCAGCTATCACGTGCCCGCCGACCGCGATGACGACATCCCCGCGCTGACCGTGCTGAAGGCGGTGCTGGCGACCGGCGAGAGTTCGCGGCTGTACGAGAGCCTGGTCTACCGCGACCAGCTGGCGCAGTCGGCCGAGGCGTTCCTCGATACCAAGCAGTCGACCGGCAATTTGGTGGTCTATGCGATCCTGGCGGGCGGCAAGACCGCGGAAGCGGGCGAGGCGGCGCTGAAGCGCGAGGTCGCCCGGTTGCGCGATGCGCCGGTGACGGCGGCGGAGCTGAGCGAGGCCAAGAACGAGATCCTCACCGCGACGATCAAGAGCCGCGAGACCGCCGAAGGCAAGGCGAGCACGCTGGCGTCGTCGGTGATCGTCGATGGCGATCCGCGTGCGGCGGACCAGCAGCTCGCGGCGATCGCCCGGGTGACGGCCGCGGACGTGCAGCATGTCGCCCGCGCCTATCTGGCCGACAACCAGGCGGCGACGATCCGTTATCTGCCGCTGGCCGCCAAGCAGGGCAGCGGCGACACCATCGCGCTGGCCCCGACGGTGCGCGTCGCGGACTTGGCGGCGCCGGCCAACGTCGAGATCGTTACCCCGGCCAGCGAGGCGGACCGGGTCAAGCCCCCCGCCCCCGCGCAGCCGATCGCCGCGGCGATTCCGCAACCGGTCGAGATGCGCCTCGCCAACGGCATGCGGCTGATCGTGGTCGAGCGCCACGACCTGCCGATCGTCACCGCGGCGCTGATCGCGAACGGCGGCGGCGCGACCGACCCGGCAACGCGTGCGGGGGCCGCAAGCCTGGCCGCCGACCTGATGACCAAGGGGACCAAGACGCGATCGGCGACCGAGATCGCGCGCGCGATCGAATCGCTCGGCGGATCGATCGGCAGCGATGCCGACCGCGATGGCGCGTCGGTCGGCGTGACGGTGAAGTCCGACCAGCTGGTCCCGGCGATGGCGATCCTCGCCGATGTCGCGATCAACCCGGTGTTCGCCCCCGAAGAGATCGAGCGCGCCCGCGCGCAGGCGATCGACGGCGTCACGTTGACGATGAAGGACCCGGCGCAGCTTGCCGGGCTGGTCGCCAACCGCGCGGTGTTCGGCGCAGCGCCGTACGGCATGGCGCTGGAGGGAACCGCGACGTCGCTGAAGGCGATCGCCCGGACCGACCTGACCGCATCGTACGCGCGGACCTGGCGGCCCGACGGTGCTGCCCTGGTAGTGGTCGGCGACATCACGGCGGCAGCGGCGAAGCGCCTGGCCGAGGCCGATTTCGGCCGCTGGAAGGCGCCCGCTTCGGGTGCGACCGCTACCCCTGCGGCCGGTCCGGTTCCGGCGCCTCGCGTCATCGTCGTCGACATGCCCGATGCCGGCCAAGCCGGCGTGGTGGTCGCACGGCCGGGTATCGCGCGGACCGATTCGCGCTTCTATCCGCTGGCGGTCGCCAACACCGTGCTCGGCGGCGGCTTCTCGTCGCGGTTGAACCAGGAAGTGCGGATCAAGCGCGGTCTGGCCTATGGCGCATCGAGCGGGGTGCAGGCGCGGCGCCTGCCCGGCATCGTCGCGGCGCGGACGCAGACCAAGAACCCGACCGCGGCCGAGGTGGTGACGCTGATCGAGGCCGAGATGACGCGGATGGGTCGCGAGCCGGTGCCGGCCGCGGAACTGGAAACGCGCAAGGCGGTGCTGGTCGGCGGCTTCGGTCGCACCATCGAGACCACCGATGGCGTCGCCGGGATCCTGGGCAACTACGTCATGCAGGGGGTCCCGCTGTCCGAGCTGCAGCGCTACATACAGGCGGTCGGGGCGGTCGATCCGGCAGCGACGCAGGCTGCCGCGGCGGCGTTGCTCGATCCGAAGGCGGCGAGCATCGTCGTGGTCGGCGACGCGAAGCAGTTCATCGCGCCGCTGCGGAAGGCCTATCCGAACGTCGAGGTGATTCCGGAGGCGGCGCTGAAGCTGGATAGCGCGACGTTGAAATAGGGCCGCGGACTCCTGCGCAATCGTTGCCGGATCGCGGTTTCGTCCCACTGCAGGACGGCGGCATATTGGTAGCGGAACGGTAGCACCCGATCGGCTATGGCAGGTGGCGGGCGCTGGCTAGAGGCGGCCCGCTGGCCGAGAAGGTATGGGCTTTTGCGCGTTCGGTTGACGACACTCCGGCTGATGGGCCGCATCTGGGCTGCGCTGGTCGCGGTCGGGCTGGTCGTGGCCGCGGGGATGTCGGCGCATGCCGCGCTGCGCGCGATGGATGCGCATGAGGCCGTGACGACGGTGGCCGATGCCCGCCGCGGGTATGAGGCGGACGAGCATTTTCCGGGTGCCGCGTTGATCTATGCGGATCGCCCGGCCATAGCCGGTACGGCGGCGCCGGCGATCGGCGTGACCGGGACGATCGCGCTGCCCGACCTGCCGATGTCGGCCGCCGCCGCCGACCGGATCGTCGCGTCCGATGTCGGCATTACCACCGCACCGCCGTTTTCGATGGCGCGGGCAAGCGCGGCCGATCGCGCCCGCGCGGTGCAGTGCCTGACCGCGGCGATCTATTACGAGGCGGCGTCGGAACCCGATCCCGGGCAGCAGGCGGTGGCGCAGGTGATCCTCAACCGCGTTCGGCACCCTGCGTTTCCGGCAACGGTGTGCGGCGTGGTGTACCAGGGGTCGGAACGGACGGTCTGCCAGTTCAGCTTCGCCTGCGACGGCGCGATGGCGCGGGTTCCGTCGCGTACTGCGTGGCTGCGGGCGGAGCGCGTCGCGGGTGCGGCGCTGGCGGGCTATGTGTTCGCCGGGGTAGGCCTTGCGACGCATTACCACACCTATGCGGTGACCCCGGCGTGGAACCGCAGCCTGGTGATGACCGACGTGGTCGGCGCGCATTTCTTCCATCGGTGGAAGGGGTTCTGGGGCACCGCCTCGGCGTTTTCGCAGCGCTATCTGGGTGGTGAGCCGGTGCCGGGGCCGCATCTGCCGGTTGCCCCGGTTACGCCGCTGACGCTGGCAGCAGTGTCGGCCACGGTGCCGACGCTGCCGCTGGTACAGTCCGATTACGGTCGTGGCGATACACCGCAGGTGACCCCGCCGGCCGCAGCGGCCTCCGACAACCTGCCACCGGCGTCGCAGGTGCTCGACCGGTGGAAGGATTCGGGCAAGCCGCTCTGAGATCGTTTCGGCGACCCCCGCGCCATCGCGGGGGTCGCCCGTTCAGGCGTTCAGGCCGGGCTGTGCAGCCAAATCGGGTGCGATCGCTTCGGTCCGCAGGCGTTCGACCGCTTCGTCCAGCGTCAGGATGGTCTGTGCCTGGCTGCCGAGCGTGCGCAGCGCGACCTTGCCCTCCTCGGCCTCACGCTTGCCGACGACGAGCAGGTTGGGGACCTTGGCCAGGCTGTGCTCGCGGACCTTGTAGTTGATCTTCTCGTTGCGCAGGTCGGTCTCGACGCGGAGCCCGGCCTTGCGCAGCGCCGCGGCAACGGTTTCCGCATAATCGTCGGCGTCCGAGACGATCGTCGCGACCACCACCTGCACCGGCGCCAGCCAGAGCGGGAAGCGCCCGGCATGGTGCTCGATCAGGATGCCGATGAAGCGTTCGAACGTCCCGAGGATCGCGCGGTGGAGCATCACCGGGCGATGGCGCTCGCCGTCCTGGCCGACATACGACGCGTCGAGGCGGTCGGGTAGCACGCGGTCCGACTGGATCGTGCCGACCTGCCAGGTCCGGCCGATCGCGTCGGTCAGGTGGAATTCGAGTTTGGGTGCATAGAACGCGCCCTCGCCCGGCAGTTCCTCGAACTTTTCCTTGATCGCGTCGGACAGGTTGGAGCTCATCACCGCCTCGCGGAGTTCGCCCTCGGCCTTGTCCCACATGTCCTCGCTGCCGAAGCGCTGGTCGGGGCGCAGCGCGAGCTTCACCGCGTAATCCTCGAAGCCGAGGTCGCGGTAGACGCTGTCGAGCAGTTCGCAGAAGTTCTGCACTTCCTCGACCAGCTGGTCCTCGCGGACGAAGATATGCGCGTCGTCCTGGGTGAACTGGCGAACGCGCATGATGCCGTGCAGCGCGCCGTGCGGCTCGTTGCGGTGGCAGCAGCCGAATTCGGCGAGGCGCATCGGCAGGTCGCGGTACGACTTGATCCCCTGGCGGAAGATCAGGACGTGCGCGGGGCAGTTCATCGGCTTCAGCGCCATCAGGTCGGCGGTGCCGCTGAAGATCGCGGCGTCGTCCTCGGTACCCGGGATTTCGTCGGGCACCACGAACATGTTCTCGCGGTACTTGCCCCAGTGGCCGGACTGCTCCCACTGGCGCGCGTCCATCAGCTGCGGGGTCTTCACCTCCTCATAGCCGGCGGCGTCGAGACGGCGGCGCATATACGCCTCGAGCTGGCGCCACAGGACGAAACCCTTGGGGTGCCAGAACACCGAGCCCTGCGCCTCGGACTGGAGGTGGAACAGG
Source organism: Sphingomonas sp. R86521 (assembly GCF_042466235.1). Classification (NCBI taxonomy): domain Bacteria; kingdom Pseudomonadati; phylum Pseudomonadota; class Alphaproteobacteria; order Sphingomonadales; family Sphingomonadaceae; genus Sphingomonas; species Sphingomonas sp. R86521. The sequence goes on from NZ_JAXHBY010000001.1 coordinate 3,581,421, forward strand.
TCCATCTCCTGCCCGATCTTCCGATGGTCGCGCTTGGCGGCTTCCTCAAGGCGGAAGAGGTGCTGATCGAGCTGCTTCTTGTTGAGCCAGCCGGTGCCGTATATGCGGCTTAGCATCGCGTTCTTCTGGTCCCCGCGCCAGTAGGCGCCGGACACGCGTGTGAGCTTGAACGCGGCCGGGTCGAGCTTGCCGGTCGAGACCATGTGCGGGCCGCGGCACATGTCGAGCCAGTCGCCCTGGCGATAGATCGTCAGTTCCTCGCCCTCGGGCAGTTCGGCGGCCCATTCGGCCTTGAAGCGCTCGCCTTGCTGGGTCCAGCGGTCGATGAGCTGTTGGCGGCTCCAGACTTCGCGCGTGAACGGTTCGTTGCGGGCGATGATCGCACGCATCTCGGCTTCGATCGCGGGCAGGTCGTCGTCGGTGAACTGGCGCTCTTTCGGCGCGAAGTCGTAGTAGAAGCCGTCGTCGGTCGCGGGGCCGAAGGTGATCTCGGTGCCGGGGAACAGGTTCTGCACCGCTTCCGCCATGACGTGCGCGAGATCGTGGCGGACGAGTTCGAGCGCATCAGCCTCGTCGCGCGCGGTGACGAGGGCAAGCTGCGTGTCGCCCTCGAACGGGCGGTTGAGGTCGCGGACCTGTCCGTCGATACGCGCGGCGAGCGCGGCCTTGGCGAGACCCGGGCCGATCGCGGCGGCCACATCCGCAGGGGTAGTCCCCGGCGCAACCTCGCGGACGGAACCGTCGGGCAGCGTGATGCGGAACATGGCGGACATGGAAAGGCTTTCATGGAGGCGTTGAGAGCGGGGCTTATGCCGTCGCTAAGGGTATATAGGCAAGGCGGGTGTCTTGGACACTATCGCCGTCATCCTGACGAACGTCAGGACCCAGGGTTACAGGCGGTGGCGTTCGTTACCCTGGGTCCCGGGTCAAGCCCGGGATGACGAAGGAGGGCGCGTCGGAACGGGGCAGGACTTCAGACGATCCCGAACGGTACGACGTGGTTGGTCTGCGTATGGCCGATCTCCGCGCGCCCGAGATACGGCACATCCATATCGCGGCTCCAGCGCACCATCATGTAGTCTAGCGTCTCGCCCCAGGGCGGATCGTTGGGCTTCAGCGCACTGACCGCGCCGAGGCGGAGGCCGGCGATACCCTTGAGCTGGGTGGCGTTGGCGATTTTGAAGAGGATGCGGTCGACATTGTACATCGGTTCCGACACCTCCTCGACGATCAGCACGTGATCGGTGAGGTCGGGCAGCCACGGCGTGCCGATCAGCGAGGTCAGGATGGTCAGGTTGAACGCTGCGGACGGCTGGCCGTTGAGCCCCGGCTCAAGCCCTGCACGGTCGTGGCGCGCGAGCCAGCCTAACGTCCGCGCGACGGTGGCGTCGCCGTCCTGGCGGTTGATGTCGCTGACCATCGGGCCGTGCACGGGCCGCCCGATCCGCCGGGCGTAGAGCGCGCCGAGCAGGAAGCCGACGTCCGAATAGCCGACATACGCCTTGTGATGCGCAGCGCGCGTCAGATGCGGCATCGTCATCGCGAGGATGCGGTTGGCGCCGTAGCCGCCGCGCAGGAACCACAGCGCGTCGAACGCCGGGTCGTTGGCGTATTCTAGAAACGCCGCGGCGCGCGCGAAGTCGGAGCCGGCGAAATGGCCGTCGGTCGCGGTGCACTGCGGGTGGAAGACGAGTTCGACTTCCGGATAGGCCGCCGCGGCGTAGGCGACGATCTTCGGGATCGCGTCGGCATTGGCGCGGCTCGATGCGGCGAGGACTCCGATCCTGATTGTCCGTCTCCCCAATCTGCAAACTTGCCCTGTCGGACAACCGCCGATAGCGCGGCGCGATGCGACACGGCAAATCCTACTTTTTCGTCGGCATCGGCGGTTCCGGCATGATGCCGCTGGCGATGATCCTGGCCGGGCGCGGCGCGCGCGTGGCGGGATCGGACCGCGGGCTCGACCAGGGCCGCGTGCCGACCAAGTTCGACGACCTGGCACGGCGCGGCGTTTCGCTGTTCCCGCAGGACGGCAGCGGGATCGTGTCGAAGGACCAGATCGTGATCGCCTCCGCCGCGATCGAGGCGAGCGTGCCCGACATGGTGGTGGCCGAGACGCTGGGATGCGAGCAGATCACGCGGGCGGCGATGCTGGCGTCGCTGTTCAACGCGAGCGACCTGCCGATCGGAATCGCCGGGACCAGCGGCAAATCGACCGTGACCGGGATGATCGGCTGGATTCTCCATGCGACGGGCCGCGATCCGACCGTGATGAACGGCGCGGTGATGAAGAATTTCGCGGGGCCCGATGCGCCGTTCGCCAGCGCGCTGGTCGGGGGCGGGGAAGCCTTTGTCAGCGAGGTCGACGAGAGCGACGGGTCGATCGCCGGATACACGCCGCGGATCGCGGTGCTCAACAATGTCAGCCTGGACCACAAGGGGCTCGACGAGCTGCGCGTGCTGTTCGCGGACTTCATCGGCAAGGCCGAGACCGCGATCGTCAATATCGACAATGCCGACGCGGCGGCGCTGGCAGAGGGGTTGCCGCGGCGGCGGGTGACGAGTTTCGCGGTCGATCGCGACGCCGATTTCTGCGCGCGCGACGTGGTGGAACGGCCGTTCGCGGTCGACTTCGCGCTGGTCGTGGGCGGCAATGCGCCGGTGCCGGTGACGCTGCAGGTACCGGGGCGGCACAATGTGTCGAACGCGCTGGCCGCGATCGGCGCGGCGGTCGCGGCGGGGGTTTCGCTGCGTGACGCGGTGCGCGCAATCGGCGGATTCACCGGGCTGCGGCGGCGGTTCGACCTTGTCGGAGAAGCCGGCGGCGTCGCGGTGATCGACGATTTCGGGCACAACCCAGACAAGATCGCGGCGACGCTGGACACGCTGCATGCGTTTCCGGGACGGCTGCTGCTGCTGTTCCAGCCGCATGGCTATGGCCCGTTGAAAGTGATGGGCGATGCGCTGGTCACGACGTTCGTCGATCGGATGCGCGACGGCGATGTGCTGGTGCTGCCCGACCCGGTCTATCATGGCGGGACCGTGAACCGCGAGGTGACGAGCGCGGATATCGTCGCGAAGGTCGCGGCCGGGACGCGCGACGCGCGCTATGTGGCCGACCGGGCGGAGGCGGCGGCGTCGCTTGTTGCGGAGGCGCGTCCGGGCGACCGGATCGTGGTGATGGGCGCGCGGGACGACAGTCTGAGCGCGCTGGCAGCGGGGATGGTCGATACTCTCGCCGTGCGGTAGGGTGCGGCCAAGGAGACCGCCGATGTTCCGCCGCCTGTTCCTCGACCACCCCGAAACCGTCGGCGAGAGCTATGCCCAGCATTTCGGCGTCGCCGGCCGGTTCGGCGTGACCATGATCGCGGGCGGGATCGGCGCGCTGGTCCATGCCTTCATCCCCGCATTCTGCAAGACGCGCGGCAGCGACACGGTGCGCGAACTCCACCGCCAGATGGTCGCCAAGCGCGGCGCGGTCAGCGCGGACCGGGCGCAGATGAAGACGGTGGATTACATCATCTGACGACCGAACGTCGCAAAGGTCATGCAGACGCAAGTCTGTCGGATGACAAGCAAGCTTGACTAGTCAGGCACCCGGCATGTAAAGCTTCCCTTACTGATTCGAAAGGGAGCTTGTCATGCTAACCAATGCTGCGATCCGTCGGTACAATCGTCGGGTGATGGTCCTCAGCACCGCTTACGGCGTGCTGCTGTTAGCGATGGTGTATCTGTTCCGGCACCAGGCGCTCCACGGACCGATCGCCTATCTCGTCGCGCTGCTGCCGGCGATGCCGTTGATCGGCGTGTTCCTCGCGCTCGGACGGTACATGGTCGAGGAAACCGACGAATATCTGCGCATGCTGATGATCCGCCAGGCCTTGATCGCCAGTGGCTTCATGCTGAGCATCACCACCGCCTGGGGGTTTCTGGAGGGTGTCGGACTCGTTCCGCACCTCGCCGCCTATTACACCGCGGTGCTCTGGTTCGCGGGGTTGTGGGTGGGCTGGGGCTACAACCTCGTGACGATGCGGCGGACGGCGTGAAGAACCGGCTGAAGGTGCTGCGCGCCGAGCGCGACTGGAGCCAGGGGGATCTGGCGGAACGGCTCGAGGTGTCGCGGCAGAGCGTAAATGCGATCGAGACCGGGCGGTACGATCCGTCGCTGCCGCTGGCGTTCAAGATCGCGGCGCTGTTCGGGTGCCGGATCGAGGAAATTTTCGAGGTGGGCGCGGAAGGCTGACTGATCGGGAACGATGGAGGACCGCCCCCTCCCTCATCCCGGCGGAAGCCGGGACCCAGGGTTACGGGCGGTGGCGCTCGTGGGCTCTGGGTCCTGACTTTCGTCAGGATGACGGGGGTGGTGGGGGTCAGGCGGCGAACGCTTCGGGCGATATCGAGTAGAGTACCGCGGCACTCGCCGTCGCTGCCGCCTTCAGCCCCATCGCTTCGGGGACGATCTGTTCGAGATAGAAGCGCGCAGCGGCGGTCTTCATACGCGAGAAGTCGTCCGAACCGTTCGCGGCGATGCGGCCCTGGCGTTCCATCAGCCAGCCACAGGTCGCGACCGAGAGCATGGTGAGGAAGGGGTAGCTTGCCGCCAGCTTGTCGTCGGCGTCCGAGGTCGCGAGGCGGCGGCCGATGTCTTCGCAGGCGTCGACCAGCGCGATCAGGTTGGCGTCGGTCGCTTCGGCACGGATGTCGGCGATCAGCGTGGCGAACGCGCCGCCATTATCCAGCGCGAGTTTGCGGCCGACCAGATCGGCGGCCTGGATGCCGTTGGTGCCCTCGTAGATCGGCGTGATGCGGGCATCGCGGAAATACTGCGCGGCGCCGGTTTCCTCGACATAGCCCATGCCGCCGTGGACCTGGATGCCGAGGCTGGCGACTTCGTTGCCGAGATCGGTGCCGTGCGCCTTTGCCAGCGGGGTGACGAGTTCGAGCCGGTTGCGCGCGGCGGCATCGCCGAGATTGGCGCGGTCGACCTGGCCGGCGGCGTAATAAACCAGCGCGCGTGCCGCCTGGGTCTGCGCCTTCATCCGCATCAGCATGCGGCGGACGTCGGGATGCTCGACGATCTTGACCGAATCGCGGCTGGCCGAGCCCGCGCGCGCCGACTGGACGCGGTCGAGCGCGTAGGCGACAGCGGCCTGCGTCGCGCCCTCCGCGACCTGGACGCCCTGCAGTCCCACGTTGAGGCGTGCGTTGTTCATCATCGTGAACATCGCGCGGATGCCACCGAGTTCGGCGCCGATCAGTTCGCCGACGCAATCGTCGGTGTCGCCGAAGCTCAGCACGCAGGTGGGGGACGCGTGAAGCCCCATCTTGTGCTCGATCGAGACGACGCGGACGTCGTTGAAGGCGCCGGGCGTGCCGTCTTCGTTGAGGCGGAACTTGGGGACGAGGAACAGCGAGATGCCCTTGGTCCCCGCGGGCGCGCCGGGGGTGCGGGCGAGGACGAGGTGGACGATGTTCGGCGCCATGTCGTGATCGCCGAACGAGATGTAGATCTTCGTGCCCTTGATCGACCATTTGCCGTCGCCGAGGGGGGTCGCCGTCGCGCGGAGGGCACCGACGTCGGAGCCGGCCTGCGGCTCGGTGAGGTTCATCGTGCCGGTCCATTCGCCGGTCGCGAGATGGGGCAAGTAGAGCGCCTGCTGCTCGGGTGAGCCGTGGTGCGCCAGCGCCTCGATCGCGCCGACGGTCAGCGTCGGGCAGAGTGCGAAGCCCATGTTGGCGCTGCCGAGCGTGTCGAGCACCGCGGTCTGGATCGCGAACGGAAGCCCCTGCCCGCCCCATTCTTCCTCGACGCCAATCGTGCCCCAACCGCCCTCGACATAATCCTTGTACGCCTGCGCGAAGCCGTCGGGCATGACGACGCCGTCGGGGGTCCATTTCGCGCCGACGGTGTCGCCGGCGCGGTTGAGCGGCGCCCATTCGCCCGCGGCGAACTGGCCAACCCCTTCGAGCACGGCGTCGACGACATCGTCGCTGGCGGCGGCGTACCGCTCGGTCGCCGCGAGCTGGTCGATCCGGACGACATGGTCGAGCAGGAAACGCTGTTCGGTGGTCGCTGGGGTGAAGGCCATCGCATCCTCTTATCGCTACGCTTTGCGCCCGCTATAGGCCTTCGAAATGGCCCGTCCACACCCCCTGATTTTACCCTACGGCACGGCCGCGATCGCGCAGGCGGCCGCGGTGATTCGTGCCGGCGGACTCGTCGCGGTGCCGACCGAGACGGTGTACGGACTCGCCGCGGATGCGACCGATGCGGCGGCGGTGGCGGGGATTTATGCGGCGAAGGGGCGGCCAAGCTTCAATCCGCTGATCGTGCATGTGGCGGATATGGCGGCGGCGGAACGGATCGCGGTGTTCGATGCGGATGCGCGCGCGCTGGCGGCGGCGTTCTGGCCGGGGCCGCTGACGCTGGTACTGCCGCTGCGGGCGGATTCGGGGATCGCTTCGCTGGTGACGGCGGGGCTGGACACGATCGCGATCCGGGTGCCGCGGCACCGCGCGATGCAGGACCTGATCGCGGCGTCGGGGCGACCACTGGCGGCGCCTTCGGCGAATGCGAGCGGGGGGATTTCACCGACCACCGCGGCGCATGTTGCGGCGAGTTTGGGCGGGAACGTGCCGCTGATCATCGACGATGGGGCTACCGAGGCGGGGCTGGAGTCGACGATCGTGATGGGGCGGACGGTGTTGCGGCCGGGGCCGGTTACGGGGGAGGCGCTGGCTATGCGGTTCCCCGGCGGAGGCCGGGGCCCAGTTGGAACGTCTGATGTAACTGCGCGCAACGCCGATCATGACCGTCCCTCAACTGGGCCCCGGCCTTCGCCGGGGGGGATTGGGGTGACGGCGCCGGGGCAACTCGACAGCCATTATGCGCCGAAGAAGTTGTTGCGGTTGAATGCGGTAGCAGCAGAGGCGGACGAATGGCTGATCGGGTTCGGCGCGATTGCCGGGGATGTGTCGCTGTCAGCATCGGGAGACCTGATCGAAGCCGCGGCGAAGTTGTTCGACCTGCTGCATCAGGCGGATGCGAATGCGTCGGCTCGGATCGCGGTCGCTCCGATACCAGCCGACGGCATCGGCGTAGCGATCAACGATCGCCTCCGCCGCGCCGCGCACCGTTAAGCCCCTGTTCCCCCGCGAAGGCGGGGGTCCAGGAGTCAGGTCCGATTACGGTATTTAGCTGGGCCCCCGCGTCCGCGGGGGAACGGCTATCGGTCGGCGTTAAGCGTTCACCGCCGCTTTCGACCGAGCGGCGAAACTCTTGCGGAGTTTCTGCAGCTTGGGGGGAATCACCGCCATGCAATACGGGTTCGAGCGGCCCGAGGTTTCCCAGTAATCCTGGTGGTAGATTTCCGCCGGGTACCAGGTCGCCATCGGCTCGATGGTGGTCACGATCGGCTTGTCGCTACCCGCCTGAGCACGGTCGAGCGCGGCCTGCATCTCGGCCTGTTGCGCGTCGTCGGCCGGGAACATCGCCGAGCGATACTGCGTGCCGACGTCGTTGCCCTGGCGGTTCAACGTCGTCGCGTCGTGCGTCGCGAAGAAGATGTCGAGCAGGTCGCCGAGCGCGAGCTGATCTGCATCATAGCCGATCCGGATCGCCTCGGCATGGCCGGTGTCGCCGCCGCAGACCTGCTTGTAGGTCGGGTCGGGGACATGCCCGCCGATATAGCCGCTTTCGACCGACTGCACGCCGATCACATCCTTGAACACCGCCTCGGTGCACCAGAAACAGCCACCGGCCAACGTTACATAATCCGTCATCACGATCTCCTTTCCGCCAAGATAGGAAGCCGCTACCGCGAGACAAAGAGGAGACGGGCGTGATCGACGGCAAGGTGATGGTGACGGGCGGGGCCGGTTATATCGGCAGCCATGCGGTATTGGCGCTGCTCGACGCTGGGCATCAGGTGGTGGTGGTCGACAATCTGGTGACCGGATTCGACTGGGCGGTCGACCGCCGCGCGGCGCTGGTACAGGCGAACGTCGCCGACGACGACGCGGTGCGCGGGGCGATCCGCGAGCACGGCGTGCGCGCGATCCTGCATTTCGCAGGCTCGGTGGTGGTGCCCGAATCGGTCAGCGACCCGCTCAAATATTACCGCAACAACACCGCCGCGAGCCGATCCCTGATCGAGAGCGCGGTAGCCGAGGGCGTCGCGCATTTCATCTTCTCGTCGACCGCTGCGACCTATGGCACGCCCGAGCGGGTCCCGGTGGCGGAAGGCGACCCGACCGTGCCGATCAACCCGTACGGCATGTCGAAGCTGATGACCGAGGCGATGCTGCGCGACGTCGCCGCGGCGCACCCGATCAACTATGCCGCCCTGCGCTACTTCAACGTCGCCGGCGCCGATCCGCAGGGACGCAGCGGACAGTCGACGATCGGCGCGACGCATCTGATCAAGATCGCGGTCGAGGCGGCGACCGGCAAGCGCGACGCGGTCGGCGTCTACGGTACCGACTTCGATACCCCCGATGGGACCGGGGTGCGCGACTATATCCACGTCACCGACCTGGCCGCCGCGCATGTCGCCGCGCTCGACCTGCTGGTCGCGGAGCCCGGCAAGAGCCATATCCTCAACGCGGGCTATGGCCGCGGATTCTCGGTGCTCGAGGTGCTGGACGCGGTCGACCGGATCACCAACCGGACAATCGAGCGACGCCTCGAGGGGCGGCGCGCGGGCGACCCCGCCGCGCTGGTCGCCGACAATCGCGCGATCCTGGCGACGCTCGACTGGACGCCGAAACATGCCGATCTCGACGGGATCGTGCGCGATGCGCTCGGCTGGGAGCGCGTGCTGGCCGAGCGCGGGCGGTGAGGTTGCGGTCGCTATTGTTCGTGCCGGGCGATCGGCCGGAGCGGATGGTCAAGGCGGCGGCGCTCGACGCCGACGCGCTGATCCTCGACCTCGAGGACTCGGTCGCGCCGGGCGCCAAGGCGGCGGCGCGGGAAGCGATTGCGGCGTTCCTAAGTGAGCCACGCCCGCGCGCCTTGTTCGTGCGGATCAATCCGCTCGATTCGGGCCTCGCGGCTGACGATCTTGCCGCGGTGCTGCCGGGTCGGCCGGACGGGATCGTGCTGCCCAAGGCCGAAGGGGCGGCGAGCCTGGCGGCGCTGGACGCGATGCTCAGTGGCGACATCCGCATCCTGCCGATCGCGACCGAGACGCCGGCGGCGATCTTTGCGCTCGGCAGCTATGGCGGGGTGACGCCGCGGTTGTGCGGGCTGACCTGGGGGGCGGAGGATCTGCCCGCCGCGATCGGTGCGGCGACCTCGCGCGAGGCGGATGGGTCGTACACCGCGCCGTACCAGCTCGCGCGGTCGCTGACGCTGTTCGGCGCGCATGCCGCGGGCGTGCCGGCGATCGAGACGGTGTACCCCGATTTCCGCGACCTGGACGGGCTCGCCGCCTATGCGGCGCGCGGGCGGCGCGACGGCTTCACGGGGATGATGGCGATCCATCCAAGCCAGGTTCCCGTGATCAACGCCGCGTTCACGCCCTCGGCGGAGGAGCGCGATCATGCGCAGCGGATCGTCGAGCTGTTCGCCGCCAACCCGGGCGCGGGCGCGCTGCAGATGGACGGCAGGATGGTCGACGCGCCGCATTTGAAGGCGGCACGTGCGGTGCTAGCGCTCGCCGCCGATTGAGGTTCGCACGCGGGCGGTCGCCAGCCACCAGGCGAGTGCCCACAGCGTCCCGAAGCTCCACCCGGCGAGCACGTCGCTGGGCCAGTGGACGCCCAGATAGACCCGGCTGCACCCGATCGCGCCGACCAGCAGGATCGCGACGACCAGCATGTAGCGTCGGGTCGCGCCGTCGTCGGTCACCTGCGAGGCGAGGCCGGCGAGCGTCAGGTAGACGATCGCGCTGTTCGCCGAATGCCCGCTGGGGAAGCTCATATGCGTGACCGTGACGAGGTGCTGCACGATGTCGGGGCGGGGCCGCGCGACGTGCGTCTTGACCAGTTCGACGACGATGTTGCCGCTGACGCTGGCCGCGACGATCGCCGCCGCTGTCAGCCAGAGCCGCTGAACGATCAGCAGGCCGGCGACGATCACCACGACGATCGTCAGGACGATGCCACCGCCCAGCGCGGTAACGTCGGCTGCGACCTTGGGTAGCCATGACGGACCGCCCCAGGCGCGCAGCCCGAGGATGATCGAGCGATCGAACGCGAACGGCCAGTGATCGACCGCGAGGCCGACGAGCAGGATCAGGACGATGCCGATCGCCGCGACCGAGGCGCCGGCGAGAACCGGGGGAACGCGCCGCTGCGTCATGCGACGGGGTCCATATCGAATGCGAACGCCGCGCCGGGTACCGCCAGGCTGATCCCGGTGGCGTCGAGGCGGCCATCCTCGCGGATTTCGAGCACGGTCACGGTCTGGCTCTTCTCGTGCGTGACCACGACGCGGCGTTCGTCCTCACGGAGCAGGAAGAAGCGCGGCGACAGGCCGCCGGTCGGTGCGTGCTGGAGCAGAGTCGCATCACCGTCCGGGTCGAGCGCGAAGACGGCGATGCTGTCATGGCCGCGGTTGGAGACGTAGAGCCGGTCGCCGGCACGGTTCGCGGCGAGGTGCGCGACGATGCTGTCGCCCTGCCACCCGTCGGGCAGCGTCGACAGCGTGCGAACGGCGGTGAATCTCGCGTCGCTGCGGTCGAGGACGGTCAGCGTGTTGGCCAGTTCGCTGACCAGCCAGGCGCGGCCGGTGTGGCGCGGATCGAGCAGCAGATGCCGCGGCCCCGATCCCGGCCGCGCGGCATAAGCTTCCCGCGCGGGCCCGAGGCGGTCGTTGTCGACTGGATAAGCAAGGATCTGGTCGGTGCCGAGATCGGTCTGGAACAGCCAGCGATCGTCAGGGCTGAACCCGACCCAATGCGCATGCGGCGCCTCCTGGCGTTCGGCATTGGGGCCGTGGCCGGTGTTGGCGTGGACCTGGGATGGCGCGATCGGCAGGCCATCCGCGCCGAGCCGGAACAGCGACACGCTGCCGCTCATGTAGTTGGCGACCGCAAGCAAGGTTTCCGCGTGGTTCAGTGCGGCGTGGCAGGGCGCGGAGCCACCGACTTTCACGTGCGCCAGGCATTGCCACCCCGACGGACCGTGGCGGTGAACCCCGACCGCGCCATCATCGCGTTCGTCGACCAGGTAATGCAGGTCGAAGCGGTGCGCATACACCCCGAAGGATGCGTTGACCGCGCCGGGATAGACGTCGCCGAGCGTCCAGCCGTCCGCGACCGCACAGACTCCCCTGCCCCCGCCATTGGCGTAGGTGCCGACGCCGATGCCGAGCGGCGACCATGATGCGGGATGGGCGGTCATGACCGGAATGCTTTCATGCCCGCGTCATGCCATCGGGGCCGATGCAACGCGATACTGATCGATCGCCTACGCTCCCCATTCCGACCCCTCTTCGTCGGGATAGAAGGGTTCGCGGGGCGCAGTTCGATCGAATTGCCCGGATGGCACATCATGAACTCCATCCGCCGGCTCGACCCGCTCTTGTCGGGATTGGGAAAGTCGATCCCGACGATCGATAGCGTGCGTTCGTCCATCCGCGCCCAACGCACGGACCGCTTTTGGTAGACCAGCCCGATCCAACCATAACGGTATGTTTTTTCGTACAATTTGAAGCCGTAGCCGGTCGGTCGACGTATCTGTGTCCCGGCTGCGGTTTTTCCTTATTTTCCGCAGTCCGGCCCGCTCCCGCCCCCCCGGCGGGAGCGGGTCGCCAAGGCTCGACCGCAGCGTCGCCTGGCCGTTTTCCGCATCCGTTGCAGATTTCTTACAATTACATTGCGCTCGTGTTTCGACTGCGTATTGTCCAACAAACGGCCGTTAGAGCCGCTGGAGAGCGTGATGCATTTGGTGCTGGATTTCCTACTCGTCCTGATTGCTGCGGTCCCACCGGGCCTGCGCTATTTGCGACGTACCCGGGCGATCGATGACTGGGATCCCTATTGATCGAATGCCTGATCGGTGCGCGCGGCGGTTTCCTCTTTGCAGCGTCGCCGATCCATGATGTACTGAGAATCGTCGAGCAGGATGACCTGCCGATGAGGAGAGAGATGCATGGCAAACCTAAATCGAGTTGCGTCGGACAAGCATAGATTGACCGGACTGATCAGCGCGTCTGTGCTGGTGACCGGATTGTTGCTGATGGCCTTCGTCAGCGGTGCGAGCCAGTCTTCGGCGACGGCGGCGACGACAGCTTCGCCGATCCATTCGGTACACTGAGATCGGTCGCTAGCGGCGACCGACATCCGGCGCTTTACCAGGCGATCGCGGCGCCCAGCCTGATCGTCCGCGGGCGCAACGGCGTGTATTCGTCGCGGGTGGCGAGCGCGAACGGGTTGCCGCCGGCGAAGCGATCGCCCTTGCCGTCGAACAGATTCTCGATCGTCGTGGTCAGCCGGACCGACCCGCGGGTCCAGTACCCGCCGAGATGCGCGACGGCGTAATTGCCCTGCGAGAGGTCCAGCGGCGCCTGCGTGCCGACCGTCGAGCGACCGACGTACCGCAACCCGGTATCGATCCCGGCGGTGGCGGTGGCGCCGATGCTCCAGTCATAGCCGACGCTGCCCGATCCCGCGACGCGCGGCGTGTTGGGCACGCTGGCGCCCGGCCGGCGGCGCGCCGGATCCTGATCGGGCGGCTGGGTATCGTTCAGGAACATCGCCGCGGCGATTCGCAGGCCGCGTACCGGCACCCAGTCGATATTGCCCTCGACCCCGTGAAACTGGGTGTCGCCGAGATTGGTGGTGTAGGGAAAGCCGAAGCGATCGATGACGTCCGCCTGGACATGGTGCCAATCGGTCAGCGACAGCCCCGCCGACGCGGCAACCCCCAACGCACCGTGGCGATCCTTGCGGATGCCGATTTCCGCCACGCGGATGGTATCGGGGACCAGATCGGCGACCCGCCCGATGCCCGGCGCGACCGTGATCCCGCCGGTCCGGAACGCGGACTGGTAGCGCGCATAGGCCGCCACCCCCGGCGCCACCAGCCATGACGCACCGAGCGTGGGATCGAACTGCGTCGTGCTGCGCCCGCGGATATAATTGGTCGTGCGCAGGCTGGCGATCGGATCGCCATCGGTGCGCTGGTGGGTGAGCCGCCCCCCGGCAGTGATCGTCAGCGCCGGGCCGAACGCGACCCCGGCCTCCCCGAACAGCGCGACATCGCGCGTCCGGTTGGTCACCCCGACGATATCGCGCAGCCGGTCGGGTTGGCCATAGCGGCGCGCATAGGCGTCGCGGGCGTGGACCAGCGCGATCCCGACCAGCCACCCCGCCCCGTTCGCACCGCTCCTCGACAGCCGGGTCTCGTGCGAGAACAGCCGGCTGCGCTCGTCGGTATCGTAAGCGATCGTCACGGGTGCCACGGCCAGCCGGGTGGCGTCGAACCGGCTGGCGGCGTCGCGGCGCACGAGTCCGGTCGCGGAGACGAGATGCAGGCCGTCGTCCCAGCGTCGGTCGATGACGATTCGGCCGAGCAGATATTGCTGGTCGAACGGCTGCGCCAGGAACGAGGCGCGCGACAGGCCGCGCATCCCGCGTTCGGCATATTGCAAATCAGGGGCCTTGATCGACTGGGCGACGATCCCGGCGTCGATCGTCCAGCCGTCGATCGGCTCGGCGCGAAGATCCAGGCGGCCGCCGGTGGTCGTCACCCGGTTGACGTCGGTCTCCCCGCGCCGGACATCGTCGATATAGCCGCCCTCGACGACATGATAACCGACCGCGCGCATCCCGACGACGCCGGCCAGGACGGGCAGGTTGATCATCCCGGCGAGGTCGCCGCCGAGGCCGCCAGACTGGGTCGCGCTGGCGCCGACGGCGGCGGTCGCCGCGACCCTCGACACATCGACCGGGTTCGGGACGAGCCGCACGATGCCGCCGATCGCCCCCGCGCCGTATAGCGTGCCCTGCGGTCCTTCGAGGACTTCGACCTGCTGCATGTCGTAAAGGTTCAGCCCGGGATCGGGGCCGTTATACGCGACCGGGACTTCGCCGTAATAGACCGCTGCGGTCGACTGGGTCGGGCCGGTGAAGCTGCTGTCCGCGACACCGCGGATGAACAGCTTGTTGCGCCCCGCGCCCAGCGCGGTGCCTTGCAGGATCGGGGTGGCGGCGATCGCCTGGTCCATCGTGCCCGCGACGGCGCCACCCGCGCCGCGCGGTGCGCCGGGCCGCAGGATGGTGAACGCGCCGGGAAAGCGAAGCTGCGAGGTGTTGCGCTTGGTCGCGGTCACGACGACCTCGGGTGGCGCTTCGGTCGATGGCGGAGGCGGCGCGGCGTGCTCGACCGGGTGGCGGACGGGACGCACCACCGCGCGGCGGACGATACGGAAGGTCCCGGCGTCGATCCGCTGCGCGACGAACGGCGTTCCGGCCAGCAACCGGTCGAGCGCGGCGGCGGCGGTCATCCGGCCCTGCACACCGCGCGCCATGACACGCGCGAGCCCCGGCTCCGCGCTGCCGATATCGACCCCGGCCTGCTGCGCCAGGACCGCGATCGCGCGATCGAGCGGCGCCGCCAGCACCGCGATTGGCCGTTGCTCGCCCGCCCGGGCGGGGGCGGGCAGCGACAGCGCGAACGAGGAGGCGGCGAACAGCGATACGGCGATGCGGGCGTTACGGACCGGCATGACCTCCCACGAGCGTCCAGCGCCCGCCGGCATGCTCGGCCCGCGCGCCGATCAGCGCGGCGACATGCGGGATCATGCGGTCGGCACCGCCGGTCACCGCGATCGATCCCGTGAACGGGGTGTCGGCAAGCCCGGGCGCGACCGCCACGGCCGTCCCGGTGCTGCGTTCGAGCGCGGCGGCGACCAGTTGCACCGGCGCCTGGCGGAACACCAGCCGCCCGCTGCGCCAGCTGCCGACGTCGCCGACCGCGACGCCCGCCATCCGCGGCGGTTCGCCATCGACGTGCGACAGCGCCGCGCCGGCGGTCAGCATGATGCGGTCATGGTCGGGCTGGAACAGTACCGCACCCTCCGCGACCTGGACGCCGAGATGCGATCCGACGCGGGCGACGTTGAAGACCGTGCCGACGTCCTGCAACCGCATCGTCCCCGACTGGACCACGAACGGATGCGCGGAATCGTGCGTGACGCGGAACACCGCCTCGCCGCGCTCCAGCGTCACCATCCGCGACGCGCCGTCGTTGATCGTCAGCCGGGTGCCGCCGTTCAGGTCGATCCGGCTGCCGTCGGCGAGCACCACCGCACGGCGTGCACCCGCCGGCGTCTCGACGATCCGCACCGCGGCGGTGGCGCGGTCGCCCATCGGCAGCAGCACGCCGGCGATCCCCGCTGCGGCCAGCACGACCGCCGCGCCGATCGCGACGCGCCGGCCGCGCATTGCGGGTCGGTCGTCGTTGGCGGCGACCGGCAATGCGGCGTTCGACCAGGTCGGCGGGGTCAGCGCATCGTCGAGCTCGGCATCGGCGACGGCGAGCGCGTCATAGGCTTGCGCATGCTCTGGATCGGCCTCGAGCCAGGCGGTGAACGCGCGCCAGTCGGCCGCGTCGGCGGTGGGCATGCGGAGATGCCAGGCGACCGCCTGCACCGCCGCACGGTTGCCCCGCCCCGACCCGTTTCCGGTCTCGTTCCTCGCCTTGCCGGCCCCTTCATCGACCATCGCGCTGGTCCTCCTCAGGACTGAGACGTCCTGCCTGTACCTTTTCCGCACTCGAAACCGGTCGATGGAGGTGTATTCTCAAATAGGCGCGGTGCAACAGCTTCTCGACGCCGCTGACGCTGATGCCCATCCGCTCGGCGATCGCCTTTTGCGGCAGGTCCTCGAACCGGTAGAGCCGGAACGCGGTGGCGACGCGTTCGGGCAGTGCCGCGAGCGTCTTCTCGACCCGTGCGAGCCGTTCGCGGGCGATCAGCGCGCGTTCGGCATCGGGCTGTTCGGCGGCGCCGGCCTGTGCCTGCAGCCAGCCGCCATCGCGATCGGCGCGGCGCGTGCCGCGGCGTCGGCGATCGACCGCGATGTTCGACGCCATCCGGCAGATATAGCCGATCGGTTCGGCGATCGGGCCGCCGGTCACCGTCTCCAGCCTGAGCCACAGGTCCTGCAACGCGTCCTCGGCCTCCTCGACGCTGCCGAGCCGCGCGACCAGCAGCCGCAGCAACATCGCCCGTTCGGCGAGAAAGACCGCGCGCAGGCCGCCGACGGTCATGCCGGGCGATCACGCGCGTCGGTGCGGACCATCGCCGCCAGCGCGACGATCGCGACGCCGCTCTGCAACAGCGCATGCCATCCGGCGCCGTCGGTACCGACCAGCCACAGCAGCAGCGGCAGCACCGGGTAGAGCGCCAGGCTGGTAACGAGGCCGACCGTCATCGAGCGGCCGGGCAGGCCGAGCGCGGTGAGGCCGGCGGCGAGCGGTGCGCTGGCCAGCCCGGCAGCACGCGCGGCTGCGACCAGGATCAGCAACACCGTGCCGCCGGCAAAGCTCGCGCCCCCGACCAGCACGAGCAGCCGCTCACCGCCGATTGCCAGTGCGAGGACGATCGGGATCGCCACCGCCAGCGCGACACCGGCGCTGCGCCAGACGGTGTGGCGCAATCCCGCCAGATCGCCGCGCGCCACTTGAGCTGCAAGGACGGCATAGCTCGCCTGGCTGAGCAGCGCGGTCGGCTGTGCGAGCAGCGCGGTGGCGCGCTGCGTCAGCGCCAGCAGCCCCGCCGCCGCCGGCCCGAGCAGCCAGCCGACCGTCAGCGGCGCCAGATTGGGCGCGAGTTCGCGCACCGTGATGTCGAAATTGGTGATCAGCACGAACCGGGTCATGCCGTCGGTATCGCGCATCGCGCCGCGCCACGGCCCGCGCAACGGCTGGTCCTGCGCAAGTCGCCGCCACGCGATCAGCCCGAGGCCCCACATCGCCAGCCCCTCGGCCACCGCGGCGACCAGCCAGACCGTGATGAACCCGGTCAGGCCGCCCCCTGCGAACCAGACCCCGGTCGCGCCGAGCAGGCGGATCAGCGGCGACACCGCATGGTGGAGCCCGATAAGGTCGAACCGGCCGGCGATCTGCAACAGCCCCTGCGGCGTCGCGCGAACGGTCGCGATAATCGCGAGGCTGTAGGGAACGGCGAGGCGAATGGTGGCGGGCGACCAGCCCAGCCGCGCGCCGACCAGCGGGACGCAGGCCGCCGCGACGATCACCGCGACGACGCCGCACGCCAGTTCGACGACCGCCATCGATCGCACGATCCGCGCGAACCCGGCGCGGTCGCCCCTTTCCAGCGCCAATCCGCCGAACCGGACGACGCCGTGGAACCCGGAAAACGCGACCACGCTGCCGACCAGCACCGCATAGGCGTTGACCAGCACCAGCACGCCGTAGTCGGCGGCGCCGAGCCGGTGGGTCACCATGACGAGATAGACCAGGCTCATCAGCCCGGCCGCCGCCTTGCCGCCGAGCAGGTGCCCGAGATTGGCCAGCACCAATCGCAAGCCCGAGCGGCCGGGCGCGGCGCGAGGGTCCCGCGGCAACGAGAAACGGCGAAGGAACGATCGCATCGCTGCCCCTTACGCACCCGCCGGATCGCCGACGACCGGAAAGTTCCCGCAATTCCTTCCAAGGATGAAATATTAGTGGGGATCGCCGCCGGGCTCGACGTCTACCGGCCATGAAGATCGGCTTTCTGTTCAACCACGACCAGGTCCACCAGGTCGCCCACGCCCTGCCCACCGCGCTGGCGATGGCGCAGGGCTATCCTCAGGCAGAGATCGTCGTCGCGACCACCAACGACCGGCTGACCGCCGAGGTGCGGCGCTTGTGCGCGCGGCTGAACGTCGAGGTACCACTGGTCCAGCTCGGGCTGCGCCGGCCGCTGACGCGGATGCTGGCGGGGGCGCTGGAATGGGGCGTGCCGGTCACCAAGATCGGCGTGTACCGTGACAACCTCGATTTCTTCCGCTCGCTCGATGCACTCGTCGTCGCCGAGAAGACCTCGCTGCTACTCAAGACGCGCTACGGGCTCGACGATCTCAAGATCATCCACACCCGCCACGGCGCCGGCGACCGCGCGATCGGCTTCAACAAGCACAGCGCGATGTTCGACCATGTGCTGGTGTCCGGCAGCAAGATCCGCCAGCGGCTGATGACCGAAGCAGGCGTGGCGCCCGAACGGATGAGCCTGATCGGCTATCCCAAGTTCGACCTTATGCCCGAGCCCGCACCGCGGCTGCCGTTCCAGGCGAACGGCAAACCCACGGTGCTCTACAACCCGCACCCGTCGCCGCATCTGTCATCGTGGTACGCGCAGGGCCGCGCGGTGCTCGAGCATTTCCTCCACGACGATCGCTACAATCTGATCTTCGCGCCGCACGTCATGCTGTTCCACCGCAAGTTCGTGCTGACGATCGACAAGTTCCGCGTCGACCGCGCCGGGACGATCGACCGGCGTTTCCGCGACGCGCCCAACATCCATATCGACCTGGGCAGCGCGGCATCGACCGACATGACCTACACCGCGGCGGCGGACATCTACCTCGGCGACGTCAGCAGCCAGGTGTACGAGTTCCTCCACCAGCCGCGGCCTTGCGTGTTCCTGGATGCGCATGCGACCAAGTGGGAAGGCGATGCCAACTATGCGCATTGGCAGGCCGGTGAGGTCGTGACCGGGACCGAACAGCTCGGCGACGCGATCGACCGCGCGGCAGCGCTGCACGACCGCTATCGCCCGGTGCAGCGCGCGTTGTTCCAGCGCAGCTTCGAACTGACCGCCGAACGCTCCGCAGTCCGCGCCGCGCGCGCGGTGATGAGCGTGCTCGGCACGGCCACCCCGCACGTCCTTCCCGACCGCGAGCTGGACGCCGTCACCGGCACGGAAGGGTTGCGCGTAGCCTGAAGCGACGCGAGAAGGCCGGTCATCAAGGCGCCACCGCACGGCGTCGCCCTAGGATCGACACGCAGCAGTGGCTCTACGCAAGGATATCTGGCGCCCCGCCATCGTGATGGCGACCGCCGAGGCGATCGTCGCCCGCGGATCGATCGACGGGTTCGCGCGCGTCTGGCTGCCGCCGATGGACAGCTTCCGGTTTCTCGCCGACCCGTTCGGGTTGTGGCGCGACGGACGGCTGTACGTGTTCGTCGAGACCTATGACTACCGCGTCCGGATCGGCGCGATCGAGGTGCTGGTCTATGACGCCGAGTTCCAGCTGGTCGACCGCCGCCCGGTCCTGAACGAGCCGTGGCATCTGTCCTATCCGCTGGTGTTCGAGGCAGAGGGCGAGACGTGGATGCTGCCCGAGGCGCACCGGTCGAAGCGGCTGACGCTGTACCGCGCGGTCGCGTTCCCGGACCGGTGGGAGGCGCACCACGTGATCGATCTCGATCATGTCGCGGTCGATGCAACGCCGGTGTTCAAGGACGGACTGTGGTGGCTGTTCTACACCTCGGCGGACCGCGAGGCCGACAAGATGAGCTCGCTGCATGTCGCCTATGCCGAGCGGCTGGCCGGGCCGTGGACGCCGCATCCGGCAAATCCGGTCCGCGTCGATGTCGCCAGCGCGCGACCCGGCGGCATGCCGGTTATCGTCGACGGGCGGATCGTGCTGCCGATGCAGGATTGCACCCGGACCTATGGCGGCGCGATCCGGCTGCTGACCGTGACGACGCTGACCCGCACGGCATTCGCGGCGGAGACCGGTGCGCGGCTGACCGCACCCGACACGGCGGCGCCGTTCGTGGAGGGGCTGCACACGCTGTCGGCCGCGGGGCCGGTGACGCTGGTCGACATGAAGCGGACCGAATTGTCGCTGCACGGGCTGTCGATCGAAGCGGTGCGCGAGCTCAGGAAGCTGGGTCGCTGGATCCGAACGCGCGCATCCGGGCGAGGATAGCCAGGCCCGTCGCCGCGAACCGGTCGGGCCCGAACAGCGCCAGCACGCGGGCGCGCGCCGCCTGGCCCATGACGGCTAGCGACGCCGGATCGGCCAGCACCGCCGACAACGCCGCCGCCAGCGCCACCGGATCGCCGGGCGGCACGGTCGCGCCGGTCTCGCCTGGGACGATACTCGCCGGCAGCTCGCCGACCGCCGATGCGATCACCGGCAGCCCCGCCTGCATCGCCTCGTGCGCCGCGACGCAGAGCCCTTCGGAACGCGACGGCTGCACATACAGGTGGCAGCCCGCGAGGAAGGTAGCGGGATCGTCGGCATAGCCCGCCAGGCGCAGATCGACACCGAGCGTTTCCGCGCGCGCCTGCAGCGCGAGGCGCTCGGCACCGTCGCCAGCGATCACCACCTCGTACGGCGTGACGGTGTCGACCAACGCGAGCGCCGCGACCAGGACGTCATAGCCTTTCACCGGATGCAGGCGCCCGAGGCTGCCGATCCGGACCGGCTGGCCGGGCTGCCAGGGCATTGACTGGGGGGCGTCCGGATCGGCGCGGAAGATCGACCATAGGGTCAGGCGCTCGGGTGGCACGTGGAGCCGATCCGCGGTCAGGCGGGTCACGGTCGTCGAGTCGCCCACCCAGAGCCGCGAGAGCCGCTGCATCGCGCGCAGGAGGATCTGGTTGGCGGGCTTCAGGAACGCGGCGTGCTGCCAGCTGACGACCGGCCAGCCGCGGCGGAGACCGACCAGCTGGCCAAGCAACGTGGCGCGCGTCAGCGAGGTCCACAGATGCGTCGGCGCCCAGTCGCGCAGCGTCGCATCGAGCCAGCGCATCGCGGCGACGTGGTCGGTCTCGCCGCCATCGCGGACCCGGACGTCGATCCCCGCAGCGCGCATCGCCGGTTCGCCGCGACGGTCACGCGCGGTGAGCGCGAACACCGCGACCTCGGCGCCGCCTTGCCGCAGCACGTCGAGGATCGCGGGCACCGGCGACGCCGCGCCGCCACCCTCGACCGAGTTGATCACATAGGCGATCCGCATCGGGCGCGCGGTCATCGCCGCAGCCGGTCGAACAGGTCGAGATAGGCGCCCGCGACCGCGCCGATCCGGTGATGCGCGACCGACGCCGCCAGCAGGGCCGGATCGGGCGCCGGCTGCGCGAAGATGTTCGCGATCGCCTGCGAGAGCGCCACGCTGTCGTTCAGCGGAACGACGATCCCCGCGCCGTCGACCAGTAATCGTGTCGCCGGGGTACAATCGGTCGCGACCACCGGGCGCCCAGCTGCGAGCGCTTCGACCAGCACCGCGGGGAATCCCTCGAAATCGGACGCCAGCACCAGCAGCCGCGCGGAGTCGAGCCAGGGGCGGATATCGGGGACATAGCCGGCCAGCGTGACGCGGTCGGTTATGCCCAGCTCCTCGATCAGCCACTGCAACCCGCCGGCCTGCGGACCATCGCCGACGATCACGAGGCGTGCGGCAGCGGGGGGCAGATCGGCAAACGCCTCGACCAGCCGGGCAAAGCCCTTTTCAGGAACCAGCCGCCCGGCTGCGAGGACGATCGGGGGATGGCTGTCGGGAACGGCAAGCGGTGGCGCGAGGTCGTCGTCGAGTGCGGGCAGCGCGATCACGCTGGCGACCGGACGGCGGAGGATCCGGTTCGCCTGATCACGCGCGATATCCGACAGCGCGACCACCGCATCGGCGCGGCGCAGCAGGTGCCGCATTCGCGTCTCGAACGCCCATTGGCGCACCCGGCCGCGCTGCGGCTTGTCGAGCGCCGCGCTGACCTGCGCGACGACGGGGATGCCGCTGCCGCCCAATGCCGCGGCGACCGGCCAGTGGAAATTGCCGGGGACGAACACCCCGTCGAACCGCCGCCGGTCGACGAACGCGCGCGCCGCACGGGCCAGTTTGCGACGCGAACCGCGCGTCCGGGGTATCGGTGGATCGGCAACGACGACCTCAACGTCCGGCCCGACCATCGCGCGCAACGGGCCCGATCCAGCCCCGGCAAAAATCGTCACCGCCGCGCCCTGGCCCGCCATCGCGGTGGCGAGCCGGACCGCGACGCGCTCGGTGCCGCCCAGCGCGAAATCGTGCAGCACGACGAGGATCGACGGGGGCGAACGCATCGCGGTCGGTTAGCGTCGCCGCCGCCGACGCGCCAATCTTATCGATCGAGTGAATGGTGGGCCCATCGGGACTCGAACCCGAGACCTACAGATTAAAAGTCCGTTGCTCTACCAACTGAGCTATGGGCCCCACCGTGCGCCGCACCTAGGTGCGCGGTCGCGGTCGGTCAACCTTCGCGGCCAGGTGACGCATCGTTTCGCCGGTTCGCGGGTCGCGCCAGTCGGGGGCGATCGTCACCAGCGGGCCCAGGACGAAGTTACGGTCGCGATACGCGGCGTGTGGCACGGCCAGGCCGGGCGATATCCACGCGCCGCCCGACCACAGCACGATGTCGAGATCGATCACGCGGCTGCCCCAGCGCCGCCCTCTGCGGCGACCGAAGGCGCGTTCGATTCGTTTCAGGCGGACGAGCAGCGCGGCCGGGTCTTCGGTGCTCTCGATCATTGCGACGGCGTTGGCGTAGCGGCGGATCGAGGGGCCGAGCGGTGCGCTGGCGATGATCGGCGAAACCGCGACGATGCCGCCGACCGCCACCAGCGCAGAGCGGATCGTCGCGGCGGGTGCGCCGTGGCGGCTCCAGCGGTTCGATCCGAGCGCGATCGCGTAGGTCGTGGCACAGGTTGCGGGGCGCATGCCGGCGGACTACCGCACCACGATGGATTTGACACTCTCTTCGCCGGACGTCGCACTGCCCGTTCCGCAGCCCCTTCCCTTGCCCGACAGCGAGCCGCCACGCGATTGCCCACGCTGCCCGCGCCTGGTCGCGGTACGCGAGGAGATGCGCGCTGAGTTCCCGCACTGGTGGAACGCGCCCGTCCCCGCGTTCGGCGATCCCGAGGCCTGGCTGGGCATCGTCGGGCTTGCGCCGGGAAAGCACGGCGCCAACCGCACCGGGCGGCCGTTCACCGGCGATGCCAGCGGGCCGCTGCTGTACGATACGCTGACCGCGTTCGGGCTGGCGAGCGGGACCTATGCCAACACCCCGCCGGACGATCTGGCACTGCACGGCGCGATCATCGTCAACGCGGTGCGCTGCCTGCCGCCGCTCAACAAGCCGACGCCGGAGGAAATCCGGACGTGCCGCCCGTTCCTCGAGACGCAGGCGGACGCGTTGCCGACGGCGCGCGTGTGGATCGCGCTGGGCCAGGTCGCGCACCAGTCGGCGGTGAAGATGCTCGGCGGGCGGCTGCCCAAGGCGCGGTTCGCGCATGGCGCGGAGCACCGGATGCCCGATGGGCGGGTGCTGATCGATAGCTTTCACTGCTCGCGGTATAATCAGAACACCGGGATACTGACGCCCGAGATGTTTGCGGCGGTGTTCGCGCGGGCGGTGGAGTTGCGCGGGACGGTTTAGGGGCGTTTCACCCCTCTTCGTCATCCTGACGAAAGTCAGGACCCAGGGTTACAGGCCGCGGCGCTTGGGGCTCTGGGTCCTGACTTTCGTCAGGATGACGGGCAGCGGATGACCGGCGGTGCGGTCAGACGTCCTGGACCAGCCGGCCGTACAGGTCCGGGCGGCGATCGCGGAAGAAG
The DNA here is from genome assembly GCF_042466235.1 of Sphingomonas sp. R86521. Lineage (NCBI taxonomy): Bacteria > Pseudomonadati > Pseudomonadota > Alphaproteobacteria > Sphingomonadales > Sphingomonadaceae > Sphingomonas > Sphingomonas sp. R86521. Next base: position 3,604,977 of record NZ_JAXHBY010000001.1, read on the forward strand.
CCGAAGGCGGCGCGGTGGCGCTTGACGATGTCGAGGTCGATCGTCGCGGTGATCACGCCTTCGTCCTCGCGGCCTAGCTCGGCCAGGATGTCGCCGCGCTCGTCGGTGATGAAGCTGGTGCCGTAGAAGGTCTGGCCGTGCTCGACGCCGACGCGGTTCGCCGCGACGACAGGCACGACGTTGGAGACCGCGTGGCCGACCATCGCGCGGCGCCACAGGCGGGCGGTATCCAGTGAGGTGTCGTGCGGTTCGCTGCCGATCGCGGTCGGGTAGAACAGGACCTCGGCACCCATCAGCATCATCGCGCGCGCGGTTTCCGGATACCATTGGTCCCAGCAGACGCCGACGCCGAGCTTGGCCGCGCCGGTTGCGGAGGCATGCGGCCAGACCTTGAAGCCGGTGTTGCCGGGGCGGAAGTAGAATTTCTCTTCGTATCCCGGGCCGTCGGGGATGTGGCTCTTGCGGTAGACGCCCTGCACTTCGCCGTCGGGGCCGATCATCGCCAGGCTGTTGTAGTGATGCGGGCCGTCGGCTTCGAAGAAACTGGTCGGGATCGTGACCTTCAGCGCTTCCGCCAGCGCCTGCATCGCGAGCACCGCCTTGTGCTCGCCGACCGGTGCGGCGTTGGCGAACAGCCCCTCGTCCTCGACACGGCAGAAATATTCGCCCTCGAACAGTTCGGGCGGCAAGATCACCTGCGCGCCGCGCGACGCCGCCTCGCGGATCAGCCGCGAGACGTGCGCGATGTTGCGGTCGATGTCGGGGGTGAAGCCGGCTTGGATGGCGGCGACGGTGATCTGGGTCATGCGGGTCCTACAATGTCACGCCGAAGCGCGCGGCGATGGTAACGCTCGCGAAATAGAGTGCGATCGTCAGGACGCAACCGGCAGCCAGCGACAGCGCGAAGCCGACGCCGTGCCGCAGCAGCGCCGGGATCAGCAGAAACATCGGCAGCGACGGCAGCACGTACCAGAACGTCGCCTCGGCATGCGCGGCCAGGCGGACGCGGTCGCCGGTGTCGTGCCACAGCCAGATCATGCCCAGCACCGACAGCAGCGGCAGCGACGCGACCAGCGCGCCGAATGCCGGATTGCGACGCGCGACGAGGGCGATCAGCGCGACGACGATCCCCGACAGGATCGCACGGACCGCGAACTGCAGCATCATCCCGGAATCTGCTGGGAGATGCAGTGGAAGCTGCCGCCGCCGGTCAGGATGTGGTCGGCGCGCTGGCCGACGACGGTGCGATCGAGGAACAGCGCCTGGATCGCCGCCACCGCGGCGGCGTCGTTCTCCGCACCGTAAAGCGGCACGACGACTGCGGCGTTGCCGATGTAGAAGTTCATGTAGCTGGCCGGCACGATCTCGTCGTCGCGCAGCACGCGGCCGGGCGACGGGATCGTCACCACTTCGAGCCCGGCGGCCTCTGCATCGCGCTTGGCGTGCTGATAGACCAGCCAGTTCGGGTCGTTCTCGGTCGCCTGCGGGATTGCGACGCGGCCCTCGCCGACGAAGCGCGCGAGATTGTCGACATGACCGTCGGTATGATCGTTGAGCAGCCCTTCGCCCAGCCAAACGACCGTGGTGAACCCCAGGTCGTCGCGCAGGCGGGCGCTGATCTCGGCCTCGGTCAGGGTCGGGTTGCGGTTGTCGTTGAGCAGGCATTGCCGGGTCGTCACCATCACTCCGGTGCCGTCGCCGTCGATCGCGCCGCCCTCGAGCACCCAGTCGCAGGCATGCACCGACAGGTCGCGGGTGGTGGCCAGTCGGTGGCCGATGCTGTCGTCGCCGGGCAGGTCGTATTTGCCGCCCCAGCCGTTGAACTCGAAATCGCGCGCGCTGCCGTCGCCGGCGATGATCGGCGCGGTGTCGCGCAGCCAGATATCGCCGAACGGCTCGACCACCACCTGCGCGAACGGCGCGAGCCGCGCGGCGACCTCGCCGGCTTCGTCATCGGCGGCGACGAGGATCACGGTCTCGCCCGCGCCATCAGCGTGGACGGCGCGCGCGAACGCGACGACTTCCTCGCGCGCTGGGTCGAGGTCTTCGCGCCACAATTCGGGGTGGCTGGGAAAGCCGATCCAGACGGCTTCGTGGTGCGCCCATTCGGCCGGGGGGGGTATCGTCACTTATTTGGCTCCTGCGCGATCGCGGTCGCGAATAGTGCGGAATTCCGCGGTCTTGTACCAGTTCGGCCAGAGCGTCGTATCGTCGGCGAGCGTGCGACCCAAGCCGTAATAGATCGTCAGGTCCTCGATCGCGCCGGACCAGTTCCAGCTGGCGTCATACTGGTCCTGCGGCTTGTGATAGCGGTGCGCGACATAATCCTCGCGCGCGGCATGGCCCGCCGCGGTGCCGCCGACCACCAGATCCTCGCCGCTGCCGCCGTCGAGCATCGGCACGCCGAGCTTGGCGAAGCTGAAATGATCGGAGCGGTAATAGCTGCCGCGCTCGGGGTTCGCCTCGGTCCCGATCACGCGGCCCTGGGCGGTGACGAAGGGCTTCACCAGATCCTCGATCTCGGACTTGCCCGCGCCGACCAGCACGAAGTCCTTGGCACGGCCGTTGATGTTGAGGCCGTCCATGTTGACCCCGCCGACGGTGCGCGCGAGCGGGTAAATCGGGTGCTCGGCATAGTAGCGCGACCCGAGCAGCCCGGATTCCTCGGCGGTCACCGCCATGAACGCGATCGAGCGCTTGGCGGGACCGGCTTTGGCCTGTGCCTCGGCGAGCGCGACCAATCCGGCGACGCCGCTCGCGTTGTCGAGCGCGCCGTTGCAGATGTCGTCGCCATCGACCGCGTCGCAGCGGCCGAGGTGATCCCAGTGCGCGGTGTACAATACGGTATCGCCGGGCGCGGTGGTGCCGGGAAGGACGCCGATGACGTTCTTCGACGCCTGGCGGCGGATCGCGGTATCGAACGATGCGCTCATCTTCAGGCCCAGCGGGACCGCCTTGAACCCCTTGACCCTGGCGGCGGCAGCAAGGGCCGCATAGTCCTTGCCGGCGCTGGCGAAGACGCGTTCGGCGGCGCCCTTCTGGATCCAGCCGATCACCTGGCTCTGGTCCAGATGGTCGCCCTTTTCGTCGAGCTCCAGCTGAGGCCCGGTCCAGGACGACTGCACCACTGCCCAGGGATAGGCGGCGGGTTCGGTGTCGTGGACGATGATCGCGGCGGCCGCGCCATGCTTCGCCGCATTCTCGAACTTGTAGGGCCAGCGCCCGTACCACGTCATCGCGCGACCCTCGAACGGGCCATCGCGCGACATCGTCTGCCAGTCGGGGTCGTTGATCAGGATGACGACGGTCTTCCCCTTCACGTCGACGCCGGCATAATCGTCCCAGCCCTTTTCGGGCGCGGTGACGCCGTAGCCGACGAACACGACGTCGCTGTTCGCGACCGCCGATCGGGGCGCGACGCGGTAGGTGCCGGCGACCATGTCGGTGCGATAGGCGAGGCTGACGGGCGCCTTGCCGCCGGTGAAGACATAGGGCGCGACGTTGGCGGCGGTGAGCTCGACCATCGGCACGTCCTGCGTCCATCCACCCTTGTTGCCGGGCTTCAACCCCGCCGCCTGGAAGCGCTTGACGATGTACGCGACCGTCTTGTCCTCGGCAGGCGTAGTCGGCGCACGGCCCTCATAGGCGTCGGACGACAGTTCCTGCGTGACCGCCTTCAGCGTCTCGACGGAAATGGCAGGAGCTGGCGCCGATCGGGTCTGGGCCGCGAGCGGCATCGGCAAGATGAGCAAGGCGGGGATGAGGCAACGCATCGGGCGGTCTCCGGTCGGACGAGTGCGCTCTTTTCGCATCGGGATTCGGACTTGTCCACGAACCGGCACGAGAATCGATCCAAGCGATTGCAAGCGCGGCCGGCTGCGATACTGTTCGCAGGGGATTGAAAATAGGGGGATTCAGTGAGGGTTAAATCTTGGTTGGCGCCGGCTGCGTTGCTGCTGGCGACCGCGATGACGACGACAGTGACGGGCAGCCTGCAGGCCGCGGAGCCGAGCGACGCGGCGAAGCGGTTCGGCGCGCGCGACAATGTGATCGGGGTGACGATATCCCCCGACGGCAAGTCGCTGGCGGTGATCCAGCCGACCGCGGGGCGCGGCGCGGTGCTGTCGGTCGTCGCGATGGACGGCAGCACCGGGCTTAAACCAATCCTGCGATCGAGCGGCAATCCGGAACGGCTGCAATATTGTCGCTGGTCGACCAACACGCGGCTGGTGTGCGGACTGTACGTCATCGACCAGATCGGGACGTCGTTCTACGGCTTTACCCGGCTGTTCTCGCTCAATTCGGACGGCAGCGACCAGAAGCTGCTGAGCGCACGCGCCAACCAATATTCGCTCGGCATCGCGCTGGGCGGCGGCGGCGTGATCGACTGGCTGGGCGAGAAGGGCGACGGCAGCGCGCTGATGCAGCGCTATGTCGTACCCGAGATGACGACCGGGCACCTGACCGCGCAGACTAGCGAAGGCCTGGCGGTCGAACGCGTCGACACCCGTACGCTCGACCGCACGATCGTCGAGCAGCCGCGCGGCGGCGTCGCGGGGTATATCACGGATGGTCGCGGCGTGGTGCGGATCATGGCGCGACGCCCGACCACCACGCTCGGGCAGAGCAAGGACCGGTATGATTTCCTCTATCGCCGCAAGGGCAGCCGCGAATGGCTGCCGCTGACGACGGTGACGATATCGGGCGGCCGCGCCAAGGGATTCGAGCCCGAGGCGGTCGATCCCGATCTTGACGTCGTCTACGGGCTGGATTCGTCCGGCGGTCGCATCGGCGTATACAGCATCGCGCTCGACGGCAGCATGACCAAGAATCTGGTGTTCGAACGCCCCGACGCCGACGTCGATCAACTGGTCCAGGTCGGCCGGCAGGGCCGCGTCGTCGGCGCCAGCTGGATCACCGACAAGCGCGAGACCGCGATGTTCGATCCCCCGCTCAAGCAATTCGCCACCTCGCTGTCCAAGGCGTTGCCCGGCGCGCCGCTGACGAGCTTCGTCGATGCGAGCGCAGACGAGCAGAAGTTGGTGATGTTCGCCGGCGCCGATACCGATCCGGGACGCTTCTATCTGTTCGACAAGGCAAGCAAGAAGCTGGCGGAGATCCTGCCGATCCGTCCGCAGTTGGCGAGCTTGAAGCTGGCGACGGTCAAGCCGATCAGCTTTCCCGCCGCCGACGGCACGATGGTCCCGGGCTATCTGACGCTGCCGCCGGGCAGCGATGGGCGCAACCTGCCCACGGTCGTACTGCCGCATGGCGGCCCCTGGGCGCGGGACGAGTGGAATTTCGACTGGCTGCCGCAGTTCTTCGCCAATCGCGGCTATGCCGTGCTGCAGCCCAATTACCGCGGATCGACCGGTTACGGCGACAGCTGGTTCCAGCAGAACGGCTTCCGCTCCTGGAAGACCGCGGTCGGCGACATCGACGATGGCGGTCGCTGGCTGGTAAAGCAGGGGATCGCCGACCCCGCCAAGATGGCGATCGTCGGCTGGTCCTATGGCGGCTATGCCGCGCTGCAGTCGGGCGCGGTCGACCCGACTCTGTTCAAGGCGATCGTCGCGGTCGCGCCGGTCACCGATTTCGAGATGCTGCGCGAAGAGTGGAAGGGCGACTCGACGCCGGCCTCGCTCGACCAGACGTTCGGGACGCGCATCACCGCTGAGGAGGGGTCGCCAGCACGCCATGCCGACCGGTTCGCGGCGCCCGTGCTGCTATTCCACGGCGACCGCGACCAGAACGTCTCGATCCGCGAAAGCCAGTTGATGGCGTCGCGTTTGAAGGGCGCGGGCAAGTCGGTGCAACTCGTCGAATATAAGGGGCTCGACCACCAGCTCGACGACGATGTCGCGCGGACCGACCTGCTCGACAAGGCGGACAACTTCCTCCGCACCGCGATGAAGATGTGACACGAAAAAGGGCGGCCCCTCGCGGGACCGCCCTTTTTCTATCTCTGGACCGCGCCGCGGCTAAGCCGCGTCGTCGGACGGTGCCTGGGCACCGCCGGCCGGTCGTCGAATTCTACTCGCTTATCGCGAGTAGAATTCGACGACCAGGTTCGGTTCCATCTTCACCGGATAGGGCACTTCGTCGAGCGTCGGGACGCGCGTGAAGGTGATCTTCGCGGCGCCGTCCGGAGCAACGTAATCGGGGATTTCGCGCTCGGCGAGGCTCTGTGCTTCCATCACCAGCGCCATTTCCTGCGCCTTCGAACCCAGCGTGATCTCGTCGCCGACGAAGCAGCGGCGCGATGCGATGTTGCACTTCACGCCGTTTACGCGGACGTGGCCGTGGCTGACCAGCTGACGCGCGGCCCACACCGTCGGCGCGAACTTGGCGCGATAGACGATCATGTCGAGACGCTGCTCGAGCAGGCCGATCAGGTTCTGGCCGGTGTCGCCCTTCATGCGTGCGGCTTCGGTGTAGCAGGCGCGGAACTGCTTCTCGGTGACGTCGCCGTAATAGCCCTTGAGCTTCTGCTTGGCGCGCAGCTGGATGCCGAAGTCGCTGACCTTGCCCTTGCGGCGCTGGCCGTGCTGGCCGGGGCCGTATTCACGCTTGTTGACCGGGCTCTTGGGACGACCCCAGATGTTCTCGCCCATGCGACGGTCGAGTTTGTACTTCGCGCTTTGACGCTTCGACATAGATAATCCTTGGCAATAGCTAACGACGGACCCGCGCCATCGCTGGCACGGATCATTCCCGGTATCGCCTGCTTGGATCCGAAGATCGGCAGGGCCGCCGCTTCACCGGGGTGCGGGGCCTGTCGCGAAGCCGCGGCCTCTGGCAGAGAGGCGCGCGCAGGTCAAGGTCAGTGCGCGCGATCGTTACGATAGCGGTCGGCATTGGCGGCGTTGGCGGCGTCGATCGCCTTCCATTCGGCGGCAGTGTGGCAGGTCCGCTCGCCCATGATGCTGCCGGTGGTGTCCAGTCGTCGGCATTTCGGCTTTTCGACCACGGGTTTCGCCGGGGACGATACAGCGGGCGTCGGCGTTGCGGTCTGAAGCGCGAGAGCAAGCAGCATCAGCATAAGGGCGCACTTTCATCATGTCGGCGCGACGACCGCGCCGGTTTATCAGTAAATACTACTGACTGATTTCGATATGCCCAGCTCAATTTCAGGCTGGGTGGTTTTGGGCGTGGGTTTAGAACGGGGGTTTTGCGAAAGGCCGCCGGTCTGGACATGACGCAGCACCGGGCTATGGAACGCCATGTCCGAAACGCCCCTTCCCGGCCCCGCCTGCACCACGATGATCGAGGTCCGCGTCGGCGTCGACACGCTCGACCGCGAACTGGTCGCACTGCTCGCGCGTCGGTTCTCGTACATGGACGCGGCCGCACGCATCAAGCCTGGCCGCGACGCCGTCCGCGACGAAGACCGCAAGGCGCAGGTTATAGAGAATGCGCGTGCCGAAGCCGTGGCGCTTGGCGTGCCCGAGGCCGTAGTCGGCGACCTGTGGGAGACGCTGGTCGAGGCATCGATCGCGTACGAACTGGCGGCGTTCGACCGGCGGTAGCGCGCGGCTTGTTTGTCGTTGCGACCTGTTACTCCGAGCCCTGACTTTCGTCAGGCTGACGAACGGGGGCAGGCCGCGGCCGCTTGCCAGCCAGCGCCGAGAGCACGCCGCGCAGCGTGCGGATCTCGAACGACGACCAGGCGGGCTTGGTGAGCAGGGTTCTGAGCGTCCGCCGCAGCGCAGGGCCGCGATCGGTCGGGAAGAAATAGCCTGCCCCCTCCAGCATGCCGTCGAGCTGCGCGATCATGCCGTCCAGCTCGTCCTGCGATGACGGCACCGGCATCTCGACTTCGGGTGGTTGCGCCAGCGCGACGCCCTTCGACCATTCATACGCGACCAGGATCACCGCCTGGGCGAGATTCAAGCTGCCGAACTCGGGGTTGATCGGCACCGTGATGATCGTCCGCGCGACCGCGACGTCGTCGGTCTCCAGCCCCGATCGCTCGGGCCCGAACAGGATCGCAGAGCGGCCGGGGCCGGCATGGATCGCAGTGCCGGCGACTTCGGGCGTGACGACGGGCTTGGTGACGCCGCGTTTCCGGACCGTGGTCGCATAGACGTGTTCGCAATCGGCGACCGCATCGGCGACGCTGTCATAGACCTGCGCATTCTGGAGCACGATGTCGGCACCGCTGGCGGCAGGGCCGGCCGACGGGTTGGGCCAGCCGTCGCGCGGGCTGACCAGACGCATCTCGACCAGCCCGAAATTGAGCATCGCGCGCGCCGCCTTGCCGATGTTCTCGCCGAGTTGCGGGCGGACCATGACGATGATGGGGGGTAGAGTTGCGGCGCCGCTCATGTCCGACGCGGGGGTGTCGGTTGTCACTCGCGGCCGACCTCTTCGACGCTGCCGGCGAACGCCTCGAAATCCTTCGCTTCGCTGAAGTCGCGATAGACGCTGGCGAAGCGGATGTACGCGACCGAGTCGAGCCCCTTGAGCCCGTCCATCACCATCTCGCCGATCCGCTTCGACGTCACCTCGTTCTCGCCCAGCGTCTCGAGCTGGCGCTGGATGCCGCTCACCAGCTTCTCGATCCGTACCGGCTCGATCGCGCGTTTCCGCGTCGCGATCGCCAGCGAACGCAGCAGTTTCTCGCGATCGAACGCCTCGCGGCGGCCCTCGCTCTTCAGCACGAACAGGTCGCGCAGCTGGATGCGTTCGAACGTCGTGAACCGCGCGGCGCACCCCTCGCACTGGCGCCGGCGCCGGATAGCCGCCCCGTCTTCGGTGGGGCGGCTGTCCTTTACCTGGCTGTCTTCATGTCCGCAAAATGGGCAGCGCATTCAGACCGACTTCTTACCCTTGTAATAGGCGTAACCGGCGCCTGCGAGCGCGCCGAAGATCGGGCCGATCACCGGGATCGGAATCGCCACGACCGCGCCCAGCGCGCTCCACTTGGCCATGCTCTTGCCGAGCCCGGGGGTGCTCTTCACGTCGTTCTGGATCTCATCGAACTTCGACATGGATTATCCTTCGTAGATGGGGAAGCGTGCGCACAGGGCACGCACACGGGTCCGAACGTCCGCCTCGACCTCTGGGTCCCCGTGCTCGCCGTTTTGACGCAGCCCCTCGAGCACGTCGGCGACCATGTGGCCGATCTCGCGGAACTCGGCGGGGCCGAAGCCGCGGGTGGTGCCCGCGGGCGAACCGACGCGGATGCCGCTGGTCTTGACCGGCGGGAGCGGATCGTTGGGGATGCCGTTCTTGTTGCAGGTGATGCCGGCGCGCTCGAGCGCTTCGTCGGCATCCTTGCCGGTGATCCCCAGCGGGGTCAGATCGACCAGCGCCAGATGCGTGTCGGTGCCGCCCGAGACGAGGTCGGCACCGCGCTCCTTGAGGGTTGCTGCCAGCACCTTGGCGTTCTCGACGACGGCGGCGATGTAGCTCTTGAAGTCGGGCTGGAGCGCTTCGCCGAACGCGACCGCCTTGGCGGCGATGACGTGCATCAGCGGACCGCCCTGCAGCCCCGGGAACACCGCCGAGTTGAACTTCTTCGCCAGCGCCTCGTCATTGGTCATGATCATGCCGCCGCGCGGGCCCCGCAGCGTCTTGTGCGTGGTCGTGGTCACGACATGCGCGTGGCCGAACGGGGTCGGGTGAAGGCCCGCCGCGACGATCCCGGCGAAATGCGCCATGTCGACCATGAAATACGCGCCGACCTTGTCCGCGATCGCGCGGAAGCGGGCGAAGTCGATCGTGCGGGGATAGGCGGAGCCGCCGGCGATGATCAGTTTGGGCTGGTGTTCGACGGCCAGTGCCTCGACCTGGTCGTAATCGATCAGGTGCGTGACCGGGTCGACGCCGTACTGGATCGCATTGAACCACTTGCCCGACATCGCCGCGCGCGCGCCGTGGGTCAGGTGGCCGCCGGCGTCGAGGCTCATGCCCAGGATCGTCTCGCCGGGCTTGACCAGCGCGAGCATCACCGCGCCGTTGGCCTGCGCCCCCGAATGCGGCTGGACGTTGGCGAAACCGCAGCCGAAAATCTGCTTTGCGCGCTCGATCGCGAGCGTCTCGACCTCGTCCGACGGCGCGCAGCCCTGATAATAGCGCTTGCCGGGATAGCCCTCGGCGTATTTGTTGGTGAAGACCGAGCCTTGCGCCTGCAGCACCGCCTTCGAGACGATGTTCTCGGACGCGATCAGCTCGATCTGGGTCTGCTCGCGATCGAGTTCATGTTCGATTCCCGCGAAGACGGCGGGGTCCGCGTCGGCGAGGTCGCGGGTGAAGAAGCCGTCCGGCTGGACGTCGGTGAGGGTCTGGGGCTGGGTGCTCATGCGAATTCCCTTAGCATGTCGACTCGGTGTTGGTGGCGGCCACCGGCGAAGTCGGTGGTGAGAAAAGCGTCGATACAGGCCTTCGCCATTTCCTCGCCGATCAGGCGGGCGCCGAGCGCGATGGCGTTGGCGTCGTTGTGCGTGCGCGCCAGAGCTGCGGACAACGGTTCGGAGACCAGCGCGCAGCGGCACGCCGGGTTGCGGTTGGCGGCGATCGCGATGCCGACCCCCGAGCCACACAGCGCGATCCCGCGTTCGACGCGACCGTCCGCGAGCGCGGCGGCGACGGCAAAACCATAATCGGGATAGTTCACGCTGGCGGTACCGTCGGTGCCGAGGTCAAGCACGTCGTGACCGCTCTCGCGCAGCCAGGCGGCAAGCGTGGCTTTGAGCGAATAGGCGGCGTGGTCGGACGCGATGGCGATGCGCATCGGGCGGGTTCCTGTGGCGGACGGGACCTTCGCGGCTTTACCGGCAGGCGGCTGGGAATGCCACACCTGTTCGCGCGGTTCGTTCGGGCCGGGGGAACGCGGTCAGGGGACGAGCCGTTGTCGAGGCATCCCAGGTTAAGGCGGACCCGCTTCATGCCCCAAATTCCCGCAAGTACCGAGCATAGCCGAAAGATCTTCCGTCATTGCGGACGGGCACACGGGGCGGTCCTCCTGCTGCTTGCGCTCGCAGCGTGTTCGGGCCCCGCGCCCGAGACGCGCAGCGACGGCAACATGACCTCGGCCGGCGCGATCGACAACAGCGTGCTACCCGAACCGGGCCCCGCGGCGAACGTCGCGCAGGCTGCGGCCGCACCGGTCGACTATGCCGGGCGCTGGGTCGGCGTGGAGGGCATGTATCTCGACATCACGGCCGCCGGCACACCGGGACGCTTCCGTCTCGCCATGCAATGGGACCTCGACAACAAAGGCACGTTCGAGGGTACGGCGAAGGGCGATACGATCGTGTTCGAGCGCAACGGCGTCGGCGAAACGCTGCGCCCGACCGATGGCGATGCGACCGGGCTCAAATATCTGGCGGGCAAGACGACATGCCTGACGGTGAAGCCCGGCGAAGGCTATTGCCGCAAATGATCCAGCCGCTAGGCTGGTGCCTGTGACGCCCTCTTCCTCCACCGCCGATACCGCCCGTGCCTATCTGGCGGACATGCTGTTGCGAACCGGCACGGAGGACCGTGCGGCGTTCGACGAACTGTACCGGCTGACCAACGCGAAGCTTTTCGGGATCACCCTGCGTATCTGTGGTGAGCGACAGGCCGCGGAGGACGTGCTGCATGACGTCTATATCACGATATGGAGACGCGCGAGCGGCTGGGAGCCGGGGCGGGCGAGCCCCATTACCTGGCTGGCGACGATCGCACGCAACCGCGCCATCGACTGGCGGCGTGCGCAGGGCGTGCGGCGGACCAGCCCGATCGACGACGTCCCCGACATCGCCGACCCCGGCGAGGGTGCCGAGCGCATGATGCTGGCCAACGAGGATGCGCAGCGTCTGCTCGATTGCCTGGACGGGCTAGACGGGCAACAGCGCGACGCGATCCGTACCGCATTCTTCGACGGCGTGACCTATGCCGAGCTCGCGATAGCCCGTGCGGTGCCGCTCGGGACGATGAAAAGCTGGGTTCGCCGCGGCCTTGCGCGGCTGAAGGATTGCCTGCGTGGCTGACCCCGAACTTCATGCCGATCTGACGGCCGCCGAACTGGCGCTCGGCTTGCTGGAAGGCGACGAGCGCGCCGCCGCGCTGCGCCGCGTCCTCGCCGAACCGGGATTCGCCGCCGATGTCGAATGGTGGCGTGAGCGGTTCGCGGCGCTGTTCGACCTGTGGCCCGAGGTCGCAGCCGGACCGCATGTCGCGGCACGGATCGCAGCGACCCTCGACGGTGCCGTCGTCGCACCGGTGCGGCGACTGGCGTGGCCGGTGCTGGCCATCGTCAGCAGCGCGATCGCGGCGTGCCTGTTGCTGTTTATCATCGTCGATCCGCGACCGAGCGTACCGGTGTCTCAGCCAGTACCCGCTGCACGGCCGACCAGCCTGCTGGTCGCGACGCTGGATGCGGGCGAAGCCGGACCGGTCGCGGCGGCATTCGATGCAGCCGCAGGGTCGCTGCGGATCGCGGCGGCACCGGCAGTCGATTCGGGCAAGGTCGCGCAGTTGTGGGCGATCGGCGGCGACGGCGTGCCGCATCCGCTGGCGCTGCTGGCAGCCGCGCCAGCGACGCTGCGGCTGACCGCGGCGAATCGCGCGCGGATCGTCGCTGGCGCGGTGCTGGCGATTTCGGTGGAGCCGACCGGCGGGTCGCCGACCGGGCTTCCGACCGGGCCGGTGATCGCGAAGGGTGTGCTCTCGCGGGTCTGATCCCCCGCATCGCCGCTCTTTCCGTCATCCCGGCGAAAGCCGGGACCCAAGGTTACAGATGCTGCACAGTGTTACTCTGGGTCCCGGCTTTCGCCGGGATGACGAACAGGGTCGACGCTATCGAACCGCCGCGCGCAACGTGGCGCGGACGCCGGTATGGGTCGGGTCGTATTCGACGATCGACTGCAGGCTCTGCGCCATCGCGCGGATCAGCTTGGTGCCGAGGCCAGTCCCACGCGGGGTGGCGTCGGCGGGCATCCCGCAGCCATCGTCCTCGACCGCGAGCAAGAACGCGTCGCCATCCGCCCGAAGCGCGACGCGGACTTCGCCGCCGCCGGACGGATAGGCGTATTTGCACGCGTTGGTGACCAGTTCGGTGACGATGATGCCCAGCGACACCGCGCGATCAGTCGGCAGGCGGATCGGCTCGGCGGCGATGCTGAGCGCGCGCGGCAACGCGTCGGTCGACCATGTCTCCGCAAGTTCGTCGACCAGCGCGCCGAGATATTCGCGCATGTCGACGCTCTCGACGTCGTTGGTGGTGTACAGCCTGCGATGGACCTGCGCGATCGCCTGGATCCGGCGCTGGGTATCCTCCAGCGCTTCGCGCGCGGACGGATCGGTCAGCGCGGTCGACTGCAGCCGGACCATCGCCGAGACGAGTTGCAGCGAGTTGGCGACGCGGTGGTTGACCTCGCCCAGCAGCGCCTCGAGCCGCGCGTTGGTGGCGCGCAGTTCGGCTTCCGCCGCGGTCTTGGCCTGTTCGAGAAGCGCACGCGCATGCACCTGCTCGAAGGTCGCGGCGAGCAGGTCGAAGAAATCGTTGCCGACAGTCTTCACCACGTAATCGGCGGCGCCCGCCTTCAGCGCGGCGACGGCGATGCGGCCTTCTTCCGATCCGGTCACATAGACGATCGGTGGGGTATCGGGCAGCTTTTGGAGCTCGGCGAGCGTCTCCAGCCCATCCATGCCGGGCATGTAGTGATCGACCGCGATCAGGTCGTAGCGGTCGGCGGCGGCGCGCACGCACCCTTCGGCGCCACCCTCTGCAACCGTCACCTCATAGCCGCGCCGGCCGAGCGCACGCGCGGCCAGCCGGCGGATCCCTGCGTCGTCGTCTATGTAGAGGACCCGCGTCACGCCTTTGCTACGCCTCGATCTCGGGAACCTGGATCACCGACAGGAACAGCCCGAGCTGGCGGATCGCGGTCGCGAAGCTCTCATAGTTCACCGGCTTGGTGATGTAGACGTTGCAGCCGAGATCATAGCAGCGTTGGATCTCGATCTTGTCGTCGGTGGTGGTCAGCACGACGACCGGGGTGCGGCGCAGCGGGCTGCCTTCCGCCTTGATCCGCACCAGGATGTCGGTGCCGCTCATGTCGGGCAGGTTGAGATCGAGCAGGATCAGCGCGGGGCCGTTCAGCGCCGGCCCTTCGGGTGCGTTGAACAGGAAGTCGAGCGCGGTGGTGCCGTCGGTGAAGTGGCGAATCCCGTTCGAGATACCGGCGCGGCGAATGTTCTTCTCGATCAGGCGGGCATGGCCCTCGTCGTCCTCGATCATCACGATGCCGACGGTCTGCGGTGCGTTCATGCTTTTATATCCTGGACGGTCAGTGTCTTTGGCAGGTTGAGACGGAACGTCGCGCCTTCGCCGAGTTCCGAGCTAAGGTCGATGGTGCCGCCCAGACGATAGGCTAGCGCGCGGACATGCGCGAGCCCGATCCCTTCGCCGGGCTGGTCCTGCGCACCCGATCGGCGGAACAGGTCGAACACCCGGGCATGATCGCGCGCATCGATGCCGCGGCCGTTATCGGCCACCGACACCATCACCCGCCCGCGCTCCTCGTGCCCCGATACGACGATGACGCCGGGCCGACCGGGTTTCAGGTATTTGGTCGCGTTCTCGATCAGGTTGGACAGGATCTGCTCGATCGCGAGGCGGTCGCTGACGACCCCGGGAATGACGCCCTCGACGGAAACGGTCGCGCCGCGGTCCTCGATGATGTGCTGCATCGACCCGTGGATCGCACCGACGATCTCGGCGATGTCGAGCGGTTCCGGGGTGATGACGCGGCGTCCTTCGCGCGACAATTTCAGGATCGCGTTGATCAGCCGGTCCATCTTCTGCGTCGAGGTGCGGATGAAACCGACCGCCTCGGGCAGGTCCTCGCGCACCGCGAGCCGGGCCTCCTCGGTGACGATATCGGGCGCGATCGCCTCGGCGCGTTCGAGCAGCTCCTCCAGCGGTGTGATCGTGGCGGCAAGCTCGGCGGTGAACCCCATCACGTTGACCAGCGGCGAGCGCAGGTCGTGGCTGACGATATAGGCGAAGCGCTGGATCTCGTCGTTCGCGAGGCTGAGGTCGGCGGTGCGGGTCGCGACCTGGTCCTCGAGCGTCTCGTTGAGCATGTTGAGGCTGTCGCGCGATCGCGTCAGGTCGCGGGTGTAGCGCATCACCGTCGCGACCGAGAGGATCGCAACGACCAGCAGGATCAGCCCGGCGATCCCCAGCACGCCGTAGAAGGCGCGCACGCTGCGCATCTGGTCGGCGTCGCGGATCTTCAGCAGGCGGCGTTCCTCGTCCGCCATCTGCGCGGCGAGGCTGCGGATCGTCTTCATCCGCTTGGCCCCGGTCTCGCCGAAGAACGCGGCAATCGCCTCGCGCCCACGGCCCTGCCGGACCATCGACACGGTCAGGTCGCGCTGGCGCTGCAGGTCTGCGACGAGCGTGACCAGCCGTGCATAATTGGCGCGCTGCCTAGGATTGTCCGCGGTCAGCTGCCCGACGCGCGCCAGGATTGCCGGCTGCCTGGCGCGGTTGGCCAGATAGGTTTCGAGATAGACCGGCGCGCGGGTGATCAGATAGCCGCGCCGCGGGGTCTCGCCCTGCTCGATCGCGATGCTGGCGTTGGCGATCGCCAGTTCGACCTCATAGGTGTGGTTGACCCAGCGGACATGCTCCTGGTTACGCCCGGTCAGCCAGCCGGCGGCCACCCCCGCGGCGATCAGGCTGGCGAACCCGAGGACCATGCAGGTCAGCAGCACGCGACCGATCGGCCGGTTGTTCGTGACGAGCTTGGTCCGGGTCTGCGGCATCGCCGCCTGCTAGCGCTCCAAGGACCGGAACGCCAGCGACGGTGTATACTAAATGTTCTTCCACAGGCGCCTGGAATAGGTGCGCACGGACTATAGCAACAGGTCCTGCGCGCTCGGCCGGCCGACCGCGCCGCCGCCGGTACGACGGTCCATCTCGGCGTTCGCGGTGAAGCGGATGTCGGGGTCGCGATCGGTCAGGAACCCCATCAGCGATTCGTGGTCGATCTCGCGCCAGTCCTTGCCGCGATCGGGGCCATAGCGGACCCGCGGGATCAGCCCGGGGTTGGTCGACCATTCGATCAACTGCGCCACGCTCGCCTCGTTGAGCTGGTCGCGCAGGTGGAACGCGGTGACGTACGCGTCGGGGAACGCCCGATGCGCCGGCAGCCCGCGTTCGTGGTCGATGCCGTGCGGCCGCCGCCAGTAGCGCAGCACCTGGTTCGAGAAGCTCGGCGAATCGGGCCACAGCCGCAGCGCGCACTTCCACGTGCAGATCCAGTCCGCCCCCTTGGTCAGCGTTGCGGTGCAGAACTGCTGTTCGAAATCCGCCCGGTGCGCGGCAAGCGCGATGCGCCGCGGCCACGGATCGAGCACCCGGCGCGCGACGTCGTGCCAGAACGGCGCGTCTGCGACCTGTTCGTCGAGGATGTGGTGGATCGCCTGCGTGACCGGCGGGATCGGACGCCCCGGATTGACCAGGATGCTGCCCCCCTCGCCCGACAGCTCCCAACGGCCGTCCTCGCCCAGCGCGACGTCCTGCCAGCCGATCTCGCACACGCCGTGCGCGGGAGGAGCGGCACCGGTCGTCTCTAGGTCGACGACGCGAATGATCTGGGGCTGGGGCTTTGGAGGCATCGAGGGCTAGGTGGGCGTTCGGGGGAAGAAATGCCAGCAATCTACCAGCGATAACCGCCATATTCCGTCATCCCAGCGAAGGCTGGGATCTCCTCGGGGCGGGTGCTGCGCTCTCCAACAGGGAGACCCCAGCCTTCGCTGGGGTGACGGCGCGGGGGGGGTGTGGTGAGTGATGTCGGCTCAGGTCAGTCCAGATACCCGCCCTCGTGATCGACATCGATCTCGCGCACGCCGCGGCGTTGGCGGGCGCGGTCGACCAGCTTGCGGATGCCTTCGCGGCGGTCGCGTGCCATCGGAACGTCGCGCAAGGTGAACTCGCCGCCCGCGGTGGTGCGGTCGGTCGAGGTCAGTATGATCGTGCCGATGTCGACCATCTGGTTGAGCAGCGAATAGCCGAGCCGGACATCCTTGATCCGGTAGAGTTCGATCTCGTCGATCGTCTTGAACAGGATGCCGCGCTTCACGATCAGGCGCTGGTCGGTGATCTCGTAGGTCGCGGCGCGGTTCTTCAGCCAGCGCACGCCGATCAGCACGAATCCGACCCCCACCAGGCAGGTCAGCAGCGTCCCCCATCCGGCGAAACTGCCGACCAGCCAGCGCGTGGTACTGGACCTGAATTCGTCGACCGAACGCTCCACGCGTAACTCCCTGGGAAAGCAGCGACGGTAGCCGAGCGCGTCGGGCTGTCAATCGGTCCGGACGACGCCGCTCTGCGCGAGTTGCGCGTCGATCTGCCCGATCAGCGCGTCGATCCCGGCCTGGTCGCGCGCCTCGGCCCGCGCGGTCAGCATCGCCTGCGTGTTCGACGCGCGGAGCAGCCACCAGCCGTCGGGCGTCGTGACCCGCGCGCCATCGGTGCGGTCGACGATGGCACCCTCGGCTTCGAGCCGCGCCAGTACCTCGTCCACCACCGCGAATTTGCGCGCATCCTCGACCGCGAAGCGCAGGTCGGGCGTGTTGACGAACTGCGGCATCGCGTCGAGCAGCGCGGTCAGCGACAGGCCCGACAGATGGATCGCGCGGATCAGCCGGATCGCGGCGTAGTGCGCGTCATCGAACCCGTAATAGTCGCCGGCGAAGAACAGGTGGCCGCTGAGCTCGCCCCCCAGCGGCGCGCCGGTCTCGACCATCCGCCGCTTCATCAGGCTGTGGCCGGTCGGCGCCATGCTGGCCGTACCGCCGAGCGCGGTGATCCGGTCGAACAGCCCCTGGCTCGACTTGACGTCGGCGACGATCGTCGCGCCGGGCGTCTCGCGCAGCTGCGGTTCGACCAGAATGGAGAGGATCTGGTCGCCCCACAGGACGCGGCCCTGCGCGTCGACGGCGCCGATGCGGTCGCCGTCGCCGTCGAAGGCGAGGCCGAAATGGAGGTTCTTGTCCGCGACGAGGCGCTTGAGGTCGGCCAGATTGGCTTCGACGCTGGGATCGGGATGATGGTTCGGGAAATTGCCGTCGATATCGGCGAAGATCACATGATGCTCACCCGGCAGGCGCTGGACCAGCTGCTCGACGACCGCGCCCGATGCGCCGTTGCCGGGGTCCCAGCCGATCCGGTAGCTGCCGCCGGCATAGCCGAGCATCAGCCGGTCGACATAGGCATCCTGCACATCGGCGGTGGTGACGGCCCCGGCCCCGTCCTCCCAGTCACCGATCGCGGCCAAGCGCGCGAGGTCCTGGATGTCGTCGCCGGCAAAGGGCGCATGCGCGTGGACGAGCTTGAAGCCGTTATAGTCGCGGGGATTATGGCTGCCGGTTACCTGGATGCCGCCATCCACTTCTAGCGTCGCCTCGGCGAAATAGAGCATCGGCGTGGGGCCCAGGCCGATCCGGACGACATCGACGCCGCTCGCGGTCAGGCCCGCGACCAGTGCGGCTTCGAGCGCGGGGGACGACAGGCGGCCGTCATAGCCGACCGCGACGCGGGTGCCGCCGGCGCGGCGGACCCGGGTAGCGAAGCCGCGGCCGATCGCGTGCGCGTCGGCGCTGCCAAGTGCGGGCCCGACGATACCGCGGACGTCGTATTCGCGAAGGATTTCGGGGTCGAAATGATGGGTCATGCGAGCGCCGCTCTCAACTCCAATACCACCCCGGCGAAGGCCGGGGCCCAGTTGGAAAGGTCAATGTAACGAAAGGCTGTGCACCGTCACGCCTGTCCCCCAACTGGGCCCCGGCCTCCGCCGGGGTGGCGTATATCGACGGGATCAGAGCCGCTTGAGCAGCAGGTCCCGCGCCGCATTCACTCGCCGCGTCAGGTCCGCCGAGCCGCCGCGGTCGGGATGCACGCTCGCCACCAGCCGCCGGTGCGCGGTGCGGATCGCCTCCGCGTCGGCGCCGCGTTCGAGACCCAGCACCGCGCGCGCCTCCGCCTCGTCCGCGACCGGACGCGCCTTCGGTTTCGGGCGCAGATAATACCAGGCCAGCCAGATGAAGAGGCCGGCGACGATGAACTTCACGCCGCGACGCCGGGCTGGTCGACCGCGATATCGGGCAGTTGCAGCGCGGCCATCATCTCGCGCAGTTCCTGGCGGGCGGCGACGTGGCCGAGACCCATCGACCCGAACTCCTTCGAATCGATCATCGTCAGCCCGGCGGGAAACATCTCGCGGTAGATCACGCGCTCGCCGAGGCCCGGAATGATCCGGAAACCGACGCGTTTCGCCAGTTGCGCCAGCGCATCCGACACGCGGCGCATGTTGCGTGCCTCGATATGCTGGAGGCGGTTGCGCAGCACGACCCAGTCGATCGTGGTGCCGTCGGCGCGCGCGCGCTGTTTTCGCGCATCCCAGATCAGCTCGGAATAAAAGCTTGGGCGCGTCACCTGATAGGTTTCGGGATCGACCTGTCCAATCAGATCGAAATCGACGAAGCTGTCGTTCATTGGCGTCACCAGCGTGTTCGCCAGTGCGGCCGCCGTGCGCGCGAACGGGTCGTCGCGACCCGGCGTATCCACCACCAGGAAATCCGCCTGCTCCGACAGCCCGTGCCACAGCTCCTCGAACTGATCCTCGCTCTGCTCCGACAGCGTCGCATGGACCGGCATCGGCAACGCGGCGCCGATCCGCTTCACGGTCTGCGCGCGATTGTCGAGATAGCGGCCGACGGTGCGCTGGCGGTGATCGAGGTCGAGGCAGGCGACGCGCGCGCCCCGCGCGGCGAGCGCGATCGCGACATGCACCGCGGTGGTCGACTTGCCCGTGCCGCCCTTTTCGTTGGCGAACACGATCACGTGCGTCTGCGGCGGGGTCTGGGCTGAGGTCTGATCGGGGCCCGTGGCCAACGCGTGGTTCCTTATGCGACGATGATGGGTTGATAGTCCGTGGCCCCCTTCATAGAAGCCGCGACCGCACTTATCGAGTAGGAGTTTGCCGTGGACGTCGTCCGGGACCTTAATGCGTTGCGCGAGAGCGTCGCCGCCCTGCGCGGCGAGGGCACGCGCGTGGCGCTGGTGCCGACGATGGGCGCGTTGCACGCCGGCCATGTCGCGCTGATCGAGGCAGCAAAACGGCCCGGCACCAAGGTGGTCGCGTCGATCTTCGTCAACCCGACCCAGTTCGGCGCCAACGAGGACCTGTCGCGCTATCCCCGGCGCGAGATGGCCGATATCCGCATGCTGACCGAAGCGGGCTGCGACCTGCTCTGGCTGCCGTCGGTCGAGACGATGTATCCGGCCGGCTTCGCGACGACGGTCAAGGTCACCGGCGCCAGCGACGGCTTCGACGGTGCGTCGCGGCCCGGGCATTTCGACGGCGTCGCCACGGTCGTGTCGAAGCTGTTCAACCAGGTCGCGCCCGACGCAGCCTATTTCGGCGAGAAGGACTATCAGCAGCTGGCGGTCATCCGCCGCTTCGTCGCCGATCTGGACTTCCCGATCGACATCGTCGGGGTGCCGACGCAGCGCGACGACGACGGGCTCGCGATGTCGTCGCGCAACATCTATCTCGACGACGAACAGCGTCGCCAGGCGATCGCGCTGCCCCGCGCGCTGGGCGTCGCGGCGCGCGCGATCACCCGCGGAGAGGATGCCGACGCGGTGCTCGACGATGCGCGGACGATGCTGACCGGCGCGGGGTTCGGGATCGACTATGTCGCGCTCGCCGATGCCGAGACGCTGGCCGAGAACCCCGCGGAGGATCGCCCGCGGCGGTTGCTTGCGGCGGTACGGATGGGCGGCACGCGGCTGATCGACAACATCGCGATCGAGCCGGGCGGATAGCGCCGTTAACCCATTAACCATTTCGTAGCACGACTCGGTGCAGGTTCTGTCCACGAACTTGGGGGCAGACCATGGCAAGCACACCGAAGACCGCGAATTTCGTCATCGAAAGCAGGCTCGCCGCCGCAGCGCGGGGCGACGACCGGGCCTATTATGATCTCGGCATGGTCTATTCGACCGGCGCCTCGGGGATCTGCGTCGACATGATCGAGGCGCATAAATGGTTCAACCTGGCGGCGGTCGCCGGCAACGTCGCGGCGCAGGAATGCCGCGCGGAGATCGCCGAGGACATGACCGCGCGCGAGATTTCGGTGGCGCAGCGCGCCGCGCGCGACTGGCTGGGCATGACCCAGCGCAAGGCGGCGTAACTGCCCTCCCGTTTACGGGAGGGGTTGGGGGAGGGCCTGGCCCTCATGTGCCCTGCTCGCGGCTATGTCGCGCCCTCCCCTAGCCCCTCCCGCAAGCGGGAGGGGGATTCAGGCTTCGACCTTCTTGGCGGGCGCCTTCTTCGCCGCCGGCTTCTTTGCCGCAGCCTTCTTCACCGGAGCCTTCTTAACGGGCGCCGTCTTCTCCGCCGCATCCTTGGCCGGCGCCTTCTTCGCTGCCGGCTTCTTAGCGGCCGCCTTCTTCTTCTTCGGCGCAGGCGCCGCCGCAGCCCGCGCGTCGATCAAGGATGCCGCTTCCTCCAGTGTCAGCTTGTCCTTCTCGATCGATTTCGGCAGCGTCGCGTTGGTGGTGCCATCCGTGACATAGGCGCCGTAGCGCCCTTCCATCAGCTTGATCTCCGCTTCGGTACGCGGATGGTTGCCGAGTATCTTCAGCGGCGCCTGCGTACCGCGCTGCTGGCGACCACCGCCGGCTGCCGCCTCGGCGAGCTTCACCACCGCGGCATTCATGCCCGTTTCGAACACGTCCGCGGTCGAGGTCAGCCGGGCGTATTTGTTGGCGTGCTTCAGATACGGACCATAGCGGCCGATCGCAGCGGTGATCGGTTCGCCGGTCTCGGGATGCGTGCCGACGGTGCGCGGCAGCGACAGCAGCTTCAGCGCCCATTCGAGATCGAGTTCGCCGATGTCCTTCGGGATCGACGCCATTTTCCGCGCCTCACCCTCGCCGATCTGGATGTACGGGCCGAACCGTCCCGACTTGCGCTCGACCGGCAGGTTGGTTTCCGGATCGACGCCCAGCGTCGACGGGCCGGCATCCGCCTCCGCCTCGCCGCCCGGCTGCGCGAACCGGCGGGTGTATTTGCACTCGGGATAGTTCGAGCAGGCGATGAACGCACCGAACTTGCCGCCGCGGAGCGCGAGCTGGCCCTCGCCGCAATTCGGGCACAGCCGCGGATCGCCGCCGTCCGCCTGCGCCGGGAACAGATAGGGCGCTAGGAAGATGTCGAGCTCGGCGGTGATCGCCGACGGCTGCTGCTCCATCACCTCGGAGGTGCGCGGCTTGAAGTCGCGCCAGAACGCTTCGAGCACCGACTGCCACTGCGCGCGGCCGCCCGAGACGTCGTCGAGTTCTTCCTCGAGCTCGGCGGTGTAGTCGTAGCCGACGTATTTCTCGAAGAAGCGCTCGAGGAATGCCGTCACCAGACGCCCGGATTCCTCGGCGAAGAAGCGGTTCTTCTCGATCCGGACATAGGCGCGATCCTTCAGCGTCTTGATGATCGACGCGTAGGTGGACGGGCGGCCGATGCCGAGTTCCTCCATCCGCTTGACCAGCGAGGCTTCGGAAAAGCGCGGCGGCGGCTGCGTGAAATGCTGCTCGGCATCGACCTTCTTCTTGGCGGGCGAATCGCCTTCTTTCATCCGTGGCAGGCGACGGGCATCCTCGTCGGCTGAGTCGTCCGACCCCTCCTCGTACAAGGCCAGATAGCCCGGGAAGAGCACGACCTGCCCGGTGGCGCGGAGGATGTTGCGGCCGGTGCCGTCGGCCATCTCGACCGTGGTGCGCTCCATGCGGGCGGACGCCATCTGGCTGGCAAGTGCGCGCTTGAAGATCAGGTCGTAGAGGCGCGCATGATCACCGCCGCCAGCCTTGTCCTTGCCGAAATCGGTCGGGCGGATCGCTTCGTGCGCTTCCTGTGCGTTCTTCGCCTTCGACTGATATTGGCGCGGCTTGTCGGGGACATAGCTCGCGTCGAAGCGGTTCGCGACCGCCAGCCGTGCGGCCGAAATCGCGCTGCCGTCCATCTGCACGCCGTCGGTACGCATGTAGGTGATCGCGCCGTCCTCGTAGAGGCCCTGCGCGATCCGCATCGTGTGATCCGCCGAGAAGCCGAGTTTGCGCGAGGCTTCCTGCTGCAAGGTCGAGGTGGTGAACGGCGGCGGCGGGTTGCGCGTGGCGGGCTTGGTCTCGACCGACTGGACCGAGAAATTGCCTTCGAGGACCGCCTGTTTCGCGCGCAGGGCATCGCCTTCGTTGCCGATCGAGAGGCGGTCGAGCTTGGCGCCCTCGAACTGCGTCAGGCGCGACTGGAACGCGGTGCCGTCATGCTCCATCTCGGCGGTGACGGACCAGTATTCCTGCGGCTTGAAGACGTCGATCTCGCGCTCGCGTTGGACGATCAGGCGGAGCGACACCGACTGGACGCGGCCGGCCGACTTGGCGCCGGGCAACTTGCGCCACAGCACCGGCGAGAGCGTGAAGCCGACCAGGTAATCGAGCGCGCGGCGGGCGCGATAGGCGTCGATCAGGTCGTCGTCGAGCTCGCGCGGGTTCTTCATCGCCTCGGTCACCGTCGCCTTGGTGATCGCGTTGAAGGTGACTCGCTCGACCTCCTTGGGGAGCGCCTTCCGCGCACGCAGAACCTCACGGACGTGCCAAGAAATCGCTTCGCCCTCGCGATCCGGATCGGTCGCGAGGATCAGGCGGTCGGCGGTCTTGGCGAGGTCGGTGATCGCTTTCAGCTGCTTCGACTTGTCGGCGTAATTCTCCCACGTCATCGCGAACGCATCGTCGGGATCGACCGAGCCGTCCTTGGGCGGCAGATCGCGGACATGGCCGTAGCTGGCCAGCACGCGGTAATCGCTGCCGAGATATTTCTCGATGGTCTTCGCCTTGGCGGGCGATTCGACGATGACAAGCTGCATGGGGAAAGTCGGTCCTTACGTGTACGCGTACGAGGGTGGCGGGGTGTCGCCCCACTCGTCAAGCGGCCGCGAATGTTGAGAACGTTGAGACCGGGAACGCGGTTTTCAACCAGAGACTCGGTGGTCGGTCGTTGCCGGGGCCATGCCACGATCCCCCGCTGTAGGACAGTCAGGCGAGCGCGACGCGGCCGCCGGCATGACGTTCGAGGCGGCCGGCGAGTTCCAGTTCGAGCAACACCGTCTGGACGATCGCCGGCGACAGATGCGACTGGCGGACGAGTTCGTCGATGCCGACCGGCACCGGTCCCAGCAAGCCGACGATGCTGCGGCGCTGGCCGTCGCTGGCGTCCTCCGGCGGCGCCGCATCGAAGGGATCGATCGGGGAGCGGACCGAACGCAGGTCGAACGGCCGGATCTGTTCGAGGATATCGGCCGCGCTCTGCACCAGCGTCGCGCCCTCGCGGATCAGCAGATTGCAGCCCTGCGCACGCGGGTCGAGCGGGCTGCCGGGCACCGCCATCACCTCGCGCCCCGCCTCCGCCGCGATCCGGGCGGTGATCAGCGAGCCCGAGCGCGGTGCGGCCTCGACCACCACAGTACCGATCGCGAGCCCGGCGATGATCCGGTTGCGCGACGGGAAATTGCGCGCGCGGGGTTCGGTGCCCGGAGGTTGCTCGGCGATCAGCAGGCCGCGGGTGGCGACGTCCTCTTGCAGCGCGGCGTTCTCCGGCGGGAAGGCGATATCGATGCCGCTGGCGATCACGCCGATGGTGCCGCCGGCAATGGCGCCGACGTGCGCGGCGGTATCGATCCCGCGGGCAAGCCCCGAGACCACGGTCGCGCCGGCGTCCGCCAGTTCATGGCCCAACTGGCGGGCGAAGCGACAGGCGGCGGCAGAGGCGTTGCGCGCGCCTACCACTGCGATGCAGGTTCGGCCCATCAATGCAGCGTCCCCCCGCAGAATCAACGCAGGCGGAGCGGTGTCGGTTTCGGCCAGAAGCCGCGGATAGTCGGGGTCGTCGATGAACAGATAGCGCCCTCCGGCCTTGGTCGTGGCGGCGATCTCGCGGTCGATGGTCGCGCGGTCAGCGATCTGCGCCGCAAGCCCGCCACCGCGCGCTGCCAGCATCGGCAACGCAGCGATCGCGGCGTCCGCATCGCCGAAGCGCGCGATCAATTGACGATAGGTGACCGGGCCGACGCCGGTGGTGCGCAGCAGACGGAGCCGCGCGACCGCGTCAGCCACGCGGTTTGCCGAGGCGCGGTTCGGTGCCGGACAACAGTCGCGCGATGTTATCGCGGTGTTTCCACACCACGATCGCCGCCAGCGCGAGCAATAGCAGCACGAGGTCGAACCGCCCGAACGCTGCGGCTGCGACCGGTGCGCTGATCGCCGCGACCATGCCGGCGACCGACGAGATCCTGAGCACCGCGAGCAATCCGAGCCAGGCGACCGCATAGACGAGCCCCAGCGGCCAGTAGAGCGCGACGACGATGCCCATCAGCGTCGCCACCCCCTTGCCGCCGCGAAACCCGAGCCAGACCGGATAGCAATGGCCGACGAACGCCCCGGCAGCCGCCAGCAGCGCGTTGCCGGGAAACAGATGATCGACCAGCAGCACCGCGACCGCACCCTTCGCCATGTCGAGCAGCAGGGTGGCCGCCGCCAAGCCCTTGCGGCCGGTACGCAGCACGTTGGTGGCACCGATATTGCCCGACCCGATCGTCCGCAGATCGCCTGCGCCGGCGAGCCGCGTCAGGATCACGCCGAACGGGATCGCCCCCGGCAGATAGCCGAGGACGAGCGACAGCGTCGGCGCGAGCCAGAGAATTTCGGTCTTCAAGATACCCCCGTTCGGGTTCGATATACGACGTCGGGGTACGCGCGCCAACACCCCGTGTCGGCCACCACCTCTCCTGGCGTCATCCTGACGAAAGTCAGGACCCAGGGTCGCGGGCGTTGCGCTGCTTGGCTCTGGGTCCTGACTTTCGTCAGGATGACGGAGAAGAGGGATGACGGGGGAGCCGGATGACGAAGGGCCGCGATGGCGCTAAGGCCTCCTCCGATGACGACCGGCCCGATCCTGTTCTTCGATTCCGGCGTGGGCGGATTGTCGATCGTCGCACCGGCGCGTGCGATGCTGCCGACCGCGGAGTTCGTCTATGCCGCGGACTCGGCGGGGTTTCCTTACGGCACCAAGTCCGAGGCGGAGATCGCGGCGCGGGTGCCGGTGCTGCTCGGGCGGCTTGCCGAACGCTATCGCCCACGGCTGATCGTGATCGCGTGCAACACCGCGTCGACGATCGCGCTGCCGGTGGTGCGCGCGGCGCTGGACCTGCCGGTGGTCGGCACCGTGCCTGCGATCAAGCCGGCTGCCGCGTTGTCGCGCACCCGGACGATCGGCGTGCTGGGGACGCAGGCGACGGTGCGGCAGGCCTATGTCGACGACCTCGCGGCGCGGTTCGCGGGCGACTGCACGGTGCTGCGCTACGGCTCGGCCGAACTGGTCGAGATCGCGGAGGCGGCGCTGCACGGCCGCCCGGTCGAGGCCGATCGCTACGCGGCGGTGCTGGCCGGGCTGTTCGGCCAGCCGGGCGGCGAGCGGATCGACGTGATCGTCAACGCCTGCACGCATTTCCCGCTGGTCGAGGCGCAGCTCGCCGCCGCGGCGCCGGGCGTGCGGTTCGTCGATGGCGGTCCCGGGATCGCGCGGCGGATCGCGTATCTGACCGCCGGACAAGCCTGGCCCGACGCGCCGGGGCCGGGCACCGCGGTGTTCACGCGACTCGGCGAGGACGAGCGCTCGCTGACCCCCGCGCTGGCCGCCCGCGGTTTCTCGCGGCTTGAACAGCTTTGATACCCCAGGACAATCTGTCCGCTTGAACGCGGCGCGCGCTGTGGCAATGTGCACCTGGGATGAGGGAAGCGATCACCGTAACCACGGGATTGCGCTGGAATGAAGTGGAAGCGAGGCGTAGTGCCCCAAGTCATGAATACGGACGGCCTCATGCCCGTGCACGGCACGGACACCATCGGATCCCAGATCATTGGACCCCGAGTCGATTACTCCCGCGTCTTCACGCAGGCGATCGACCGGCTGCATGCCGAGGGGCGCTACCGCGTCTTCATCGACATCCTGCGCAACAAGGGTGCGTTTCCCAACGCGCGCTGCTTTGCGGGGCATAACGGACCCAAGCCGATCACGGTGTGGTGCTCGAACGACTATCTCGCGATGGGCCAGCACCCCAAGGTGATCGCGGCGATGGAGGAAGCGCTGCACGACGTCGGCGCGGGCTCGGGCGGCACGCGCAACATCGGCGGCAACACGCATTACCATGTCGACCTGGAAGGCGAACTCGCCGACCTGCACGGCAAGGAAGCGGCTTTGCTGTTCACCAGCGGGTACGTCTCGAACGAGGCGACGCTGGCGACGCTGGCCAAGGTGCTGCCGGGCTGCATCATCTTTTCCGACGAACTGAACCACGCGTCGATGATCGCGGGTATCCGTAACTCGGGCTGTGAAAAGCGCGTGTTCCGCCACAACGACCTCGCGCATCTCGAAGAGTTGCTGGCGGCGGAAGACCCCGCTGCACCGAAACTGATCGCGTTCGAGAGCGTGTATTCGATGGAAGGCGACATCGCGCCGATCGCGGCGGTGTGCGATCTC
This sequence comes from Sphingomonas sp. R86521, assembly GCF_042466235.1. Lineage (NCBI taxonomy): Bacteria > Pseudomonadati > Pseudomonadota > Alphaproteobacteria > Sphingomonadales > Sphingomonadaceae > Sphingomonas > Sphingomonas sp. R86521. The sequence continues at coordinate 3,632,573 of NZ_JAXHBY010000001.1, forward strand.
GCCGACCGCTACAACGCGCTGACCTATTGCGACGAAGTCCATGCGGTCGGGATGTACGGCGCGCGCGGCGGCGGCATTTCGGAGCGCGACGAGGTCGCGCACCGGATCACCATCCTCGAGGGCACGCTGGGCAAGGCGTTCGGCGTGATGGGCGGGTATATCGCCGCGGATCGTACCATCGTCGACGTGATCCGGTCGTACGCGCCGGGGTTCATCTTCACGACCTCGCTGTCGCCGGTGCTGGTCGCCGGCGTGCTGGCGAGCGTCCGCCACCTGAAGGCGTCGAGCGTCGAGCGCGAGGGCCAGCAGGCGTCCGCTGCGATGCTGAAGGCGATGCTGAAGGAGGCCGGGCTGCCGGTGATGATCGGCGACACGCATATCGTGCCTGTGATGGTCGGCGATCCGGTCAAGGCGAAGAAGATTTCCGACGTGCTGCTCGCCGAATACGGCGTGTACGTCCAGCCGATCAACTACCCGACCGTGCCTCGCGGGACCGAACGGCTGCGGTTCACGCCGGGGCCGGCGCATACCGAAGAGATGATGCGCGAGCTGACCGATGCGCTGGTGGAGATCTGGGGCCGGTTGGAGTTGCGAAAGGCGGCTTGAGGATATCCTCTCTCGGCTCGTCATCCTGACGAAAGTCAGGACCCAGAGCCCCAAGCGCTACGCCTGTAACCCTGGGTCCTGACTTTCGTCAGGATGACGGAGCGGGTGCGATGACGGAGTGGATGGGGCGGCGGACGCGGTCAGAGCGCCCGCACCGCCGCCACCATCATCCGGCCGGTCAGGCGCGCGGTCTCGTCTTCCGACAGTTGCGGGCGCGACAGGGTGCGGTGGCCGAGGCCGAACATGAAGGCGAGGACGAGTTCCTCGGCCCCCTCCAGTTCGATCGTGGTCAGCGCCGGGTTGGCGACGCAGGCGAGTTCGCTGATGACGTCGCGAAAACCCTGGCACAGCCCGCCGATCGCGTCGGCGACGACGGCGTTTCGATGCGCCTCGGCCATGATCTCGAACGACAGCGCCTCGTCGCCCTTCGACAAGGCGCGTTTCGCCAGTTCGACGAACGCCGCTTCGATCGTCGTGCGTCCTGCCGTCGCCTCTTCGCAGATCTTGGCGAGTTCGAGTCGTTTGCTTTCGGCGTCATGGTTCACGATCGCCTGGATGATCGCCTCCTTGCCGGTGAACAGGCGATAGATCTGGCCCACGCTGACTTCGGCGGCGTGTGCGAGTTCGGACATCGCGGTCTGGTGAAAGCCCCGTGCAGAGAACAGCTTGCGCGCAGCGGCCACGATTCGATCGCGGCTACACATGTCATGCTGCACTGCAGCCAAAATACACCTCCAAACACGTTTTGTGTTGACGGGCCGGTCGCACGTTCGTAGCGGCGGTGCAAGCGGAATGAACGTTCATTCCGCGCGACCTTTATGGTCGCGGGGACGTTGGAAAGCGAACTATGCGTCGATCGGACATCACAGGATCCATGGCTCTGGGCGCGCTCGTCCTGGTCGCCGCGTGCAGCAAGCCGGCTGCGCCGCCGCCGCAGACCCCGCAGGTCGGCGTCGTGCAGGTCACCGAGCAGTCGGTGACGCTGTCGACAGAGCTGCCGGGGCGTATCACCGCGGTTGAGACGTCGGAAGTACGGCCGCAGATCAGTGGCGTGATCCGCCGCCGGCTGTTCGCCGAGGGCTCGATGGTGAAGGCCGGACAGACCCTCTACGAGATCGAGGACGCGCCGTACCGCGCCGCGCTCGGCACCGCACAGGGCCAGCTCGGCGCCGCGCAGGCCCAGATCAACGCGACCCGCCTGCAGGCCCAGCGCTACGGCGAACTGGTCAAGTTGAACGCGGTGTCGAAGCAGGAGGCGGACAACGCCACCGGCTCCGCCGCACAGGCTCGCGCCAATGTTGCAGCGCAGCGTAGCGCGGTCGAGTCAGCCCGCGTCAATCTGAACTTCACGCGGATCAAGGCGCCGATCTCGGGCCGCATCGGCCGCTCACTGTTTACCGCCGGCGCGCTGGTGCAGACCGGCCAAGCCGATCCGCTCGCGACGATCCAGCGCACCGACACCGTTTATGTCGACGTCACCCAGTCGGCAGCGCAGCTGCTCGACCTGAAGGCGGCGATGCAGTCGGGCCAGATCACCGGCGGCGGCGAGGGCGCACGCGTCCAGCTGATCCTGCCCAACGGCCAGACCTATCCGATCGAGGGTCGCCTGCAGTTCGCCGAAGTCACCGTCGACCAGTCGAGCGGCGCGGTGACGCTGCGCGCGAAATTCCCCAACCCCACCGGGATGCTGTTGCCGGGCATGTATGTCCGCGCGAAGCTGGTGCAGGGCACGCAGGCCAAGGCGATGCTGGTCCCGCAGCGCGCGGTCAGCCGTGACGAGCGCGGCAACCCGACCGTGATGGTCGTCGGCGCCGACAACAAGATCGCACCGCGCACGCTGCAGACCACGCAGACGCAGGGCGACAACTGGCTGGTCACGAGCGGCGTCAAGCCGGGCGACAAGATCATCGTCGAAGGCGGCATGATGCTGCGCCCGGGCATGGAGGTGAAGGCGACCCCGTGGAACCCCAATGCGAAGCCGGCAGCCGCCGGCGCCCCGGCACAGGGTAAGTAACCGCTCATGTCACGCTATTTCATCGAACGCCCGATCTTTGCCTGGGTGATCGCGATCATCCTGATGCTCGCGGGCATCCTGGCGATCCGGTCGCTGCCGATCGCGCAGTTCCCGGCGATCGCACCGCCCGCGGTGTCGATCATCGCGACCTATCCGGGTGCCGATGCGGCGACGCTGGAGAACACCACGACGCAGGTGATCGAGCAGCAGATGAAGGGGCTAGACCACCTTCGCTACTTTTCGTCCTCGTCGAGTTCGGCCGGCACCGTCACGATCACGCTGACCTTCGAGCAGGGCACCGACCCCGACATCGCGCAGGTCCAGGTCCAGAACAAGCTGCAGGCGGCGACCCCGCTGCTGCCGCAGGAGGTCCAGCAACAGGGGCTGCAGGTCGCCAAGGCGACGCAGAACTTCCTGCTGTTCGTCGGCGTCTATTCCGAGAACGGCGCGCATAACGCCGACGATCTCGCCGATTACATCGTGTCGAAGCTGCAGGATCCGATCAGCCGCGTGAACGGCGTCGGCGACACGCAGGTGTTCGGGTCGCAATATGCGATGCGCATCTGGGTCGATCCGCTGAAGCTCAACAATTACGCGCTGACGATGGCGGACATCACCGCCGCCGTGGTCGCGCAGAACGCCCAGGTTTCGGCCGGGCAGATCGGCGCGCAGCCGGCCCCCAAGGAGCAGATGCTCAACGCGACCGTCTCGGTCTCGTCGCGTCTGAACACCCCCGACCAGTTCGCCAAGATCAGCCTGAAGAGCAACGCCGACGGCTCGATCGTCCGGCTGGGCGACGTCGCGCGGGTCGAGATCGGCGCCGAGAACTACGGCTTCTCGTCCGAATGGAACGGCAAGCCGGCATCGGGCATCGGCATCAAGCTGGCGCCGGGCTCCAACGCGCTCGATACCGTCACCGCGGTCAAGGCGCGCGTGAACGAAATCGCCAAGCAGTTCCCGCCCGACGTCAAGGTCATCTTCCCGTACGACACCTCGCCGTTCGTCAAGCTGTCGATCACCCAGGTGATCGAGACGCTGGTCGAGGCCGTCGTGCTCGTCTTCCTCGTGATGTTCCTGTTCCTGCAGAACTTCCGTGCCACCCTGATCCCGACGATCGCGGTGCCGGTGGTGCTGCTCGGCACCTTCGCGGTGCTGTCGATCGCGGGCTATTCGATCAACACGCTGACGCTGTTCGGCATGGTGCTGGCGATCGGGTTGCTGGTCGATGACGCGATCGTCGTCGTCGAGAACGTCGAACGCCTGATCCAGACCGAACATCTCAGTCCCAAGGACGCCGCACGGAAATCGATGTCCGAGATCAGCGGCGCGCTGGTCGGCATCGGCCTGGTGCTGTCCGCGGTGTTCCTGCCGATGGCGTTCTTCGGTGGTTCGACCGGCGTGATCTATCGCCAGTTCTCGATCACGATCGTCTCGGCGATGGTGTTGTCGGTCACGGTCGCGCTGATCCTGACCCCGGCCCTGTGCGCCACCATCCTGAAGCCGCACGACCCCGGCAAGGCCGAGGGCAACGGCCCGCTGGCGCGGTTCTTCCGCTGGTTCAACGACAAGTTCGACCGCGGCCAGGCCAAGTACGAGCGCGGCGTGCGCGGTACCGTCAACGGTTGGAAGCGGTCGGTGCTGGTCTATCTGCTGATCGTCGCCGGCATGGTGGTGATGTTCGTCCGCCTGCCGACCGGGTTCCTGCCCGACGAGGACCAGGGGATCATGATCGCGCTGGTGCAGGGCCCGTCGGGCTCGACCACCGCGCGCACCCAGAAGGGCCTGAACGCAGTCCGCGACCACTTCCTCCAGACCGAGGGGAAGAACATCCAGGGCGTCTACACGATCAACGGCTTCAGCTTCGCCGGCGCCGGGCAGAACAGCGGCATCGCCTTCATCCCGCTCAAGGGCTGGGAAGACCGCAAGGGTGCCGAGAACAAGGCGCCTGCGCTCGCCGGTCGTGCGATGGGTCCGCTGTCGCAGTTCAAGGACGCACTGATCTTCGCGGTGGTCCCGCCAGCGGTCCAGGAACTCGGCAACGCGACGGGCTTCGATCTGCAGCTCGTCGATACCACCGGCATCGGGCACGCCAAGCTGCTCGAGGCGCGCAACATGATGCTGGGGATGGCATCGCAGGACAAGTCGATGGTCGGCGTGCGTCCCAACGCGCTCGACGATGCGCCGCAGCTGAAAATCGACGTCGATCACGACAAGGCGCGTGCCCTCGGGCTCGACCTCGCCAACATCAACCAGACGATCAGCACCGCGTGGGGTGGTTCGTACATCAACGACTTCATCGACCGCGGTCGCGTCAAGCGCGTCTATATCCAGGCGGACCAGCAATATCGCCTGACGCCGGAGAACCTCAGCGACTTCTACGTCCGCGGCGCATCCGGCACGATGGCACCGTTCAGCTCGTTCGCCACGACCACCTGGGCGCAGGCTCCGGTGCAGCTGACCCGCTATAACGGCCTGCCCTCGATGGAAATCCTGGGTACGCCGGCGCCGGGCGTGTCGTCGGGCGCGGCGATGGCGGCGATGGAGGCGATCCACGCCAAGCTGCCGCCGGGTACCGAGCTCGAATGGACCGGCCTCAGCTATGAGGAGCGGTTGTCGGGTGGCCAGGCGCCTGCCTTGTACGGCCTGTCGCTGATGATCGTCTTCCTGTGCCTTGCAGCACTGTACGAAAGCTGGTCGATCCCGGTCTCGGTGCTGCTGGTGGTGCCGCTGGGCGTGGTCGGGGCGTTGCTTGCAGCGCTGCTCACCGGGCTTGGCAACGACATCTACCTGCAGGTCGGGCTGATCACGACGATCGGCGTGTCGGCAAAGAACGCGATCCTGATCGTCGAGTTCGCCGAGGAGCGCATGAACGAGGGCATGAGCGCGTTCGACGCGGCGATCGCGGCGGCCAAGCTGCGGTTGCGACCGATCCTGATGACGTCGCTGGCGTTCATCTTCGGCGTGTTCCCGCTCGCGATCTCGACCGGCGCAGGCGCCGGTGGCCAGAACGCGATCGGCCGCGCGGTGGTCGGCGGAATGTTCACGGCGACGATCTTCGCGATCTTCTTCGTGCCGATGTTCTTCCTGCTGGTGAAGCGCGCGTTCAAGCAGGACAAGGCGCACAAGCCGTCCGACCCCAATCGTGCCGTCGACCCAACCGTAAATGGCGACGTGCCCGGCCCGCAGCGGCCGCAGGAGGCTTAAGATGTTCCCCCGCAAAATCGCCCTGACCTTTGCCGCCGGGCTGACGCTCGCCGGTTGCAACCTCGCACCGAAATACGTCCGCCCCGAGCTGCCGGTGCCACCGGCGACCCCGTCGGGTCCGGCCTATGCGGCCACCGACGCGGTGGGGGCGATCATCCCCGCCGACACCGCGTGGGAGACGTTCTTCACCGACGACCGCCTGCGCGGCGTGATCCGCACCACGCTGGTCAACAACCGCGACCTGCGTATCTCGGTCGCCCGCGTGGCCCAGGCCCGCGCGCAGTACCGCGTGCAGCGCGCCGACCTGTTCCCGACATTGGGCGCTACCGGTAGCGCCAGCTATCAGAAGTCGCCGTTCGGGCAGGTCACCGGCGGGACGGGTACCGGCACGGGGACCGGCGGCGTTGGCGGCGGCGTTGGCGGTGGCGTTGGTGGCGGCACCGGAACGGGTGGCGGCGCTGGCGCGGCGGTCGGCAGCGGCCGTACCGATATCTATTCGGCGAACCTGGGCATCTCGGCGTGGGAGATCGACCTGTTCGGTCGCGTCCGCAACCTGACCCAAGCACAGCAGGAACTCTACTTCGCAGCCGAAGAGAACCGCAACGCGGCGCAGGTCGCGCTGATCGCGGAGGTCGCGACCGCGTGGCTGACGATGGCGGCGGATCAGGACCGGCTGAAGATCGCCCGCGATACCGCCGCGGCGTTCGGCCAGACCGTCGACCTGACGGCGCAGCGCTTCCGCGTCGGCATCGCGTCCGAACTGGAAGTCCGCCAGGCGCGCACGACCTACGACCAGGCACGGTCGGACATTGCGCAGGCGACCACGCTGATCGCGCAGGACCGCAATGCGCTCAACCTGCTTGCGGGCACGACGCTGGACGACGCGGTGCTGCCGGCGGCGCTCGACCGCCCGGCGACGCTCGACACGCTGCCGGCGAACCTGCCGTCCGAGGTGCTGCTGCGTCGGCCCGACATCGCCGCCGCCGAGCACCAGCTGATCGGCGCCAACGCCAATATCGGCGCGGCGCGCGCAGCGTTCTTCCCGAACATCTCGCTGACCGCGGCGTTCGGGACGCTCAGCCTGGGGCTTTCGAACCTGTTCGGCAGCGGCAGCCAGAGCTGGTCCGTCGCACCGACCGTCAGCCAGACGCTGTTCGACTTCGGCCGCAACAAAGGCAATCTGCGCTACGCCCAGGCGCAGCGCGACGAACTGGTCGCGACCTATGAGCGGACGGTGCAGACCGGGTTTCGCGAAGTCGCCGATGCGTTGGCGCGACGCGGCACGATCGGTGCGCAGCTGAGCGCACAGACGTCGTTGCGCGACAACGCAGCGGGCGCGTTCAACCTCTCGCAGCTGCGTTTCCGGGCGGGGATCGACCCGTTCCTCAACACGCTCGATTCGCAGCGCGCGCTGTATACCGCGCAGCAGAGCCTGCTCGCGACGCGGCTGACGCACGATACCAATGCGGTGGAGCTGTACCGGGCGTTGGGTGGCGGGCTGAAGTAACGCCCCCTCCCCGTCATCGTGACGAACGTCAGGATCCAGAGCCAAGCAGCGCAGCGCGGGTTACCCTGGGTCCTGACGTTCGTCAGGATGACGGACCATTAGTTCGACAGCTCGCCGAGCAGCACGATGGGCGGCGGGCTTAAGTAACCCGTCGTTCCCAAACCTTCCGTCATCCCGGGCTTGTCCCGGGATCCAGGGCCACGAGCGGTAACGTTTGGAACCCTGGATCCCGGGACGAGCCCGGGATGACGGCGCGTTGGACGGTTAGTTCGACGGTTCCGACAGCGGAGCGAAGCGGGCGACTTGCCGTCCGACCAGGCACAGCTGTTCGAGCACCGCGGGGTCGTTCGCGCCGCCCTCGCCGTCGAACTTGGTGATCTGCGTATTGATCGCGGCGGCGAACGGCGTCGGCCAGCCGCGCAGCGCGTGGACGATGGATCGCAGCGCGGCGATCGTGCTGCCGGTCGCCTGCCAGCCATACGCGGTGGCGATCAGCCCGACCGGCATGTCCGCCAGATAGGCGCGGCCTTCGTCGCGTGCGGTCTCCTCGAGCAGGTCGAGCGCGTTCTTGACCACGCCCGAGATGCTGCCGTGATAGCCCGGGCTGGCGATGATCACCGCGGAGGCTTCGCGGACCGCGTCGACGAACGCACGCTCGTCGGGAGTCCGGGTCGTCGCTTTTGGATCGTAGAGCGGCAGCCGGGCCATGTCGGCGCCGCCGAACATCCGCGTCCGATAGCCTTCGCGCTCGACCGCATCGAGCGCGATCCGCAACGCGCGCTCGGTCGAGGATACGCCGCCGATGGTGCCGCCGATGCCGACGACGAGAGGAAGTGCCACACGATCACCCTGGTTGCTGCGCACCTGCTCTTCCCCGTTTCGGACCGCGAAGACAACCGGGTGCGGCGCGAAAGATTGTGAAGCTGGCCCAAAGATGCGCTATCGCAGTGTTGTACCGACTGTTATAGTGAAGTAACACAGCTGATGGCCGACCGCTGGACCCCCCGCCCCTCTTCCGATCCGGCACCCTCCTCGCGTTCGGCGGGCGAGCGCGAACGGCTTCGTGCGGCGTATGACGAGGATCGGGTCGAGCGGCTGGTGTCGCAGGACCTCGACGATCTTGCGCCCGATCCCGTCACGACGTCGCGTCGGAAAACGCCGGTCGGGCGCTGGATCGTGCGCGGCCTGGGGATCGGCATCGTCCTGCTGGTGGTCGCGATCATCTGGCTGGCGATCACCGCGCCGCTGTCGAAATCGCTGCTGCCCCCGACCCCGCCGTCGATCACGCTGACCGCCGACGACGGCACGCCGATCGCGCGGCGCGGCGCGATCATCGGCGCGCCGGTCGATGCGGCGAAGCTGCCACCCCACGTGACGCAGGCGTTCCTGGCGATCGAGGACCGGCGATTCTATTCGCATTGGGGGATCGACCCGCGCGGGATCGCGCGCGCGGCCTGGGCCAATATGGGATCGGGCGGCGTGCGCCAGGGCGGCAGCACGATCACGCAACAGCTCGCGAAGAATGCCTTCCTCGATTCGGACCGCACCGCGGCGCGGAAGATCCGCGAGGCGATGATCGCGCTGTGGCTGGAGGCGTGGCTGTCGAAGGACGAGATCCTCTCGCGCTATCTGTCGAACGTCTATTTCGGCGACAATTGCTACGGCATCACCGCGGCGTCGAAGCATTATTTCGGGCGCAAGCCGCAGGATTTGAGCATCGGTCAGGCGGCGATGCTGGCGGGGCTGGTCAAGGCGCCGTCGCGGCTTGCCCCGACGAGCAACCTCGACGGCGCACGGCGGCGCGAGGCGGTGGTGGTGGGCGCGATGGTCGCCGCCGGATTCCTGACCCCGCGCGAGGGCGACATGGTCAAGCCGCAGCGCGTGCTGTCGAGCGCACCGGCGCAACTGCCGAACGGCACCTATTTCGCCGACTGGGTGCTGCCCGAGGCGCGCGACCAGGCCGGTGAGGTCAAGACCGAGACCACCGTGCAGACCACGCTCGACCGCCGCCTGCAGCGCGCCGCCGAACGCGTCGTCGCCCGCGCCGGGCTGCGCCAGGCGCAGGTTGCGCTGGTGGCGATGCGGCCCGACGGCCGCGTCGTCGCGATGGTCGGCGGCAAGGATTATGCGAAGAGCCCGTTCAACCGCGCGACGCAGGCGCGGCGCCAGCCGGGATCGACCTTCAAACTGTTCGTCTATCTGGCGGCGATGCGCGCCGGGATGACGCCCGATTCGATGATCGAGGACAAGCCGGTGACGATCGGCGACTGGACGCCGAAGAACAGCGACGGGCGTTATCAGGGGACGATCACGCTGCGCCAGGCGTTCGCGCGGTCGTCGAACGTCGCCGCCGCCCGGCTGACGCAAAAGGTCGGGGTGAAGGCGGTGATCAAGGCGGCGCGCGACCTCGGCATCTCGACGCCGATCGCGAACGAGGCGACGATCGGGCTGGGGACGTCGACGGTGTCGCTGCTCGAACTGACCGCGGCCTATGCGGCGATTTCGCGCGCGCAATATCCGGTGCAGCCGCGCGGGCTGGCCGATGTCCGCGAAAAGGGCTGGTACCAGTCGCTGACCGGGGGCGCGAGTAAGCTGCCCGACAGCGTGCACGACGAGATGCTCGACCTGCTCTCCGCCTCGATCCACGGCACCGGGCGCGGCGCCGGGATCACCGTCGACGCGTATGGCAAGACCGGGACGACATCTAACAATAAGGATGCCCTGTTCGTCGGCTTCGCCAAGGACCTGGTGGTCGGCGTGTGGGTCGGCAACGACGACAACACCTCCAACCCCGGACTTTCCGGCGGCGGCATCCCGGCACGGATCTGGCGCGATTTCATGCAGTCGGCGCTGGGCATCGCACCGGTGGTGGCGCCCGAGCCGGTGGTCGAGGATGCCGACCCCGATGCGTTGCCCGCAGACGACCTGGGTAATTTCGCGCTGCCACAGGGCGAAATCGAGGGGATGGGGCTGAACCTGAAGATGGGACCTGATGGGACGATCTCGGTGGGCCCGTCGCGCGACCGCGACGAGCGGCCCATCGAGCGGGAGGACCGGCGGGCGACCGAGCGCGAGGATCGACGGCCGCCCGAAGAGGACGGGCCGATCGAGGAGAATTAAAGCGGATTCTCTAACCTCGCCCGTTCGTTATCCCAGCGTAGGCTGGGATCTACTTGTGGCAGGCGTCGCGCTTCCCAACGGGAGACCCCAGCCTCCGCTGGGGTGACGGATTTGGGTAAGCGTCTCCCCTCCCTGGAAGGGAGGGGTCGGGGGTGGGTCGCCCCGAGAGGAAACGCTGCGCACACCACCGGCCTACCCACCCCCGGCCCCTCCCTTTCAGGGAGGGGAGTTCGTAAGAATTGCCACCCGCGTATGGGTCCGGTTGACGCGCACACCGCGTCGCAGCATTGATCGTCCATGCGATTTTTCTCCGACAATGCCGCGCGCGTCCATCCGCAGGTGATGGCCGCGATGGGTGCCGCCGATGTCCTCGATACCGCCTATGCCGGCGATCGCTGGAGCGCGCAGCTCGGCGGGCGGCTGTCGGCGCTGTTCGAAACCGAGGTGGCGGTGCTGTGGGTACCGACCGGGACCGCGGCGAACTGCCTCGCGCTGGCGGCTTTGTGCCCGCCGCATGGCGGGATCGTCTGCCACCGCGACGCGCATATCCAGAACGACGAGGGCGGCGCACCCGAATTCTACACGCATGGCGCCAAGCTGTTCCTGGCCGAGGGGGAGGGCGCGAAGATGACGCCGGACACCATCCGGGCGGTCATCGATGCGATCGCCAACGACGTCCACCGCGTCCAGCCGCATGCAATCTCGATCACCAACGCGACCGAATATGGCCGCGTCTACACGGTAGAAGAGGTCGCCGCGATCGGTACGCTGGCGCGGGACCGCGGGCTTGGGCTGCACATGGACGGCGCGCGCTTCGCCAACGCGGTCGCGCATCTGGGGTGCTCGCCCGCAGACATCACCTGGCGCGCGGGCGTCGACGCGCTCAGCTTCGGGTTCGTCAAGAACGGCGCGATGAGCGCGGAGGCACTGGTGTTCTTCAAGCCCGAACTTGCCGCGGTGACGCAGTATCGCCGCAAGCGCGCCGGCCTGCTGCTGTCGAAGGGGCGCTATCTGGCCGCGCAGATCCTCGCGATGCTCGACGACGACCTGTGGATCGACAACGCGCGCGCGGCGAATGCGGCGGCGACGACGTTGGGCGCCGCGGGTGGCGACCGCGTCATCCATCCGGTCGAAGCGAACGAGGTGTTCCTCCGCGCAACGCCTGCCGAGGCTGCGGCACTGCGGGCGAAAGGTTTCGATTTCTACGACTGGGCGGACGGCGAAATCCGGCTGGTGACGGCGTGGGACAGCGCGCCGGACGCGGTGGCCCTGCTCGCGGATGCGATAGCGGCGCTTTGAACCCAGGTCCCGCTACTTACGGCGCGCCCAATTCGACGCGCCCGGCGATCCTGATTCCGCTCGGGATCGTGACGCTGATCTGGGGGTCGACCTGGCTGGTTATCCGCGACCAGATCGGGGTGGTGCCGATCAGCTGGTCGGTCAGCTATCGCTTCCTGGTCGCCGGGATCACGATGACCGCGTTCGCGCTGGCAAAGGGCGAACGGTTGCGGATGGATGCGCGCGGCTGGCGCTTCGCCGCGATCCTCGCGGTCGCGCAGTTCGTGTGCAACTTCAACTTCGTCTACCGCGCCGAGGCCTATGTGACATCGGGGCTGGTGGCGGTGGTGTTCGCGCTGCTGGTAGTGCCCAACGCAATCTTCGGGCGCATCTTCCTGGCGCAGAAGGTCGGGCGACAGTTCATCGCAGGATCCGCGGTGGCGATGGCGGGTGTCGCGCTGCTGTTCGTCAACGAGGCGCGGGTCGATCCGCATGGCTCGACCTCGGCGCTGATCGGGATCGGCTTCACGCTGTGCGCGGTGCTGTCGGCATCGACCGCCAACGTCATGCAGGGCACCGCCAGCGCGCGGCGCTATCCGATGGCGACGATGCTGGCGGTGGCGATGCTGATCGGCGCGGCGATGGACGCGGGGTTCGCGTTCGCGACGACCGGACCGCCGGTGTTCGAAATGCGGATCGGCTATATCGCCGGCATCCTGTATCTCGGCGTGTTCGCGTCGGCGATCGCGTTCACGCTGTATTTCAGCGTGATCCGCGTGATCGGGCCGGCCAAGGCGGCCTATTCGGGCGTGCTGACGCCGGTTATCGCGATGCTGCTGTCGACGGTGTTCGAGGGCTATCGCTGGTCGACGCTGGCGGTCGCGGGGGCGGTGCTGGCGGGGATCGGGCTGGTCATCGCGTTGAGGGCGCGCAGGCCGGCGCGGTAGTCGGCAAAGGCCGGGGTCCAGCCCAGCACGCGCTTCGCCTTGCCGTTGGCGACCCGGCGGTTCTCGGCATAGAAACTGCGCGCCATCGGCGACAGCGTGTCGAGCGCGACGAACGGCGGCGGCGGCAGGTTCAGCAGCGACGCGGCGAAGGCGGCAACATCGTTCTGCGACGTCGGATGATCGTCGGCGAGATTGTAGGCGCCCGCGGGCGCGTCGAATGCCGCGACTACGCCTGCAATGATATCGTCGACATGGACGCGGCTGAACACCTGGTCGGGCAGGTCGATGCGGTGCGCCTTGCCTTCCGCCACGCGGTCGAGTGCGGAGCGGCCGGGGCCGTAGATGCCGGGCAGGCGGAAGACGTGCGCACCGAGCGTCAGCCAGTCGGCATCGGCGCGGGTGCGTGCCGGGCGACGGCCACCGGTGGGCGCGGTCTCGTCGATCCAGGCGCCGCCGGCATCGCCGTAGACCCCGGTCGAGGACAGGTAGCCGCGCCATGCCCGGCTGCGCTGCAGGGTTGAGCCGTAACGGACGAGCACGGGGTCGGCATCGTCCGCGGGCGGGACCGAGGACAGGATGTGCGATGCCGCGGCGATTTCCGCCAGCACGGCGGGGGTGTCGTCGAACGGCAGGGTGCCTTCGCGACCGTCGCGGGTGGTGCCGACGACGTGCCAGCCCTCCCCCGCCAAGCGCGCGGCGATACGCTCTGCGGTATAGCCCAGGCCGAGCACCAGCAGCCGGCTCATCGCGCCATCGGCCCGTTGTAGAGCGTGCCGAAATAGTCGCCCGCGTTCCAGGTGGGACGCGCCGGGCCGTCGGCGATCGCGCGCGCGATGCGGTAGTTGGCGTCGACGAAGCGGATGCCCTGGTCCCACAGGATCGGCTGGGTCAGATCGTCGCACGGCCGGTGATAGCACCGCGTCATGAAGGCGACCGAGGCCGCCCGACCCGGCCCCTTGGGTCCCGGCCACAGGAACACCGAGGGAATGCCCTTCTGCACGAAGCGGAAATGGTCGGAGCGTACGAAGATGCCCTCCTCCGGCGTAGGATCGGGCGACAGCGAGACACCCAGCGTGGCGATCGCCTCGCGGACCACGGGACCAAGCGACGAGCGTTCGGCGCCGAACACGACCATGTCCTCGAACCTGTACGTCAGGATCGGCATGTCGAGGTTCACGTCGGCGACGATATCGGCCAGCGGGACGGTCGGGTGGTTGGTGAAATAGTCGCTGCCGACCAGCCCCTTTTCCTCGCCGGTGACCGCCAGGAACAGGATCGTCCGCTTCGGGCGCTGGCCGCTCGCGGCGAAGCGCTTCGCCTCCTCGATCAGGCTGGCGATGCCGATTGCGTTGTCGAGCGCGCCGTTGTTGATCGCGTCGCCCTTCACCGGTGCGGTGACGCCGATATGATCGAGATGCGCGGAGAGCACGACCACCTGTCCGGCGAGCACGGGATCGCTGCCGGGGATCAGGCCGATGACGTTGCTGCTGGCGGCGGCGGTGAAGCCGGTGTGGGTCGTTGCGGTCAGCGTGCCCGCCAGCGCGCGGCTCGTGAACTTGGCGTTGGCACTCCCGGCGAGCTTTGCGACCTTCGGCCAGGCGGCACCGAACAGCTTGGCCGCGCCAGCCTGGCTGAGCGTGCCGAGCGACGGAATCGGGTCCGCGGTCCCGGTGCCATCGGGTTTCGCCCAGGTCATGCGCTCACGTGCAAAGGAGTCCGCGATCCGGGCAAACGGACGCGCCTTTGCCGTGGCCGGGCTTTCGAGCGTGATCGTCGCGATTGCGCCATGCGCGGCGGCTGCGCGCGCCTTGGTCCCCGGCGAGCCGAAAAACGCGCGCTCCTCGCCGCCCAGCCGTGCGGGCGCGCCGCCGAAAACGGCGACGATCTTGCCGCGGACGTCGACACCCGCGTAATCGGTCTGGCCATACTGCGCCGCGTCGATGCCATAGCCGACGAAGACGACCGGTGCGGACACGCGGGTCTCGGCCACGCCGGGGTTGGCGGCGGGGACGTAATCGGTACCGAAGACCAGCGGTCTGGCGCCGGCACCGTCGGTCAGGACGAACTCGCCCCGGTCGGCGGCCTTGTAGCGGACCAGCGGCACGCGCTGCAGATAGCCGCCCGCCTCGCCACCCGGTTGCAGACCCGCGGCAAAGAACTGCGCGGCGACATATTGCGCGGCGATGTCGAATTCGGGACTGCCGGCTTCGCGGCCTTTCATCGCGTCGGACGCGAGGAACATCACGTGCGCCTTCATCGCCGCCTGGTCGGCTGGAAGACTCTGGGCGACAGCTGCGGTTGCGACTGCCAGCGCGGCGAGTGCGCCTAAGGGTCGGTACATTCGGATCCTCTTCTTCCCGTCATCCTGGGCTCGACCCAGGATCCAGAGTTACGGAGCGCAGCGCTTGCGACCCTGGATCCTGACGTTCGTCAGGATGACGGAATTTGGATCGGACTAGCAGACACGAAGGGGCCCGCAAGCTTTGGCTGGCGGTCGCGGACGCGGCGCCTATATTCGGGGTCTATGCTCGATATCCATACCAGCCTCGCCCAGCCCACCGTCATTCGCCGCGAGGACTATGCCGCGCCCGACTGGCTGGTCCCGGAGATCGCGCTCGATTTCGCCCTCGCCGCCGCCGCGACGCGAGTTCGCGCGACGCTGAAGATCACGCGCAATGGCGCGCACGGCCGGCCGCTGCGGCTCGACGGCGCGGGCCAGCAGCCGCTGTCGGTGCGGGTCGACGGCGTCGCGATCAACGACTGGCGGATCGAGGGCGAACAGCTCGTCGTGCCGCTGAAGAGCGACGCGCATGTCGTCGAGACTGAGGTCGAGATCGCGCCCGACCGCAACACCCAGCTGATGGGGCTCTACGCCTCGGGCGGGAACCTGTGCACGCAGTGCGAGGCGGAGGGCTTTCGCCGGATCACCTTCTTCCCCGACCGGCCCGACGTGCTCAGCATCTATTCGGTGCGGATGAGCGCCGACAAGGCCGTGTATCCCGTGCTGCTCGCGAACGGCGATCCGGTCGCGCAGGGTGATCTGGCGGACGGGCGGCACTGGGCGGAGTGGCATGATCCGTTCCCCAAGCCGTGCTACCTGTTCGCGCTGGTCGCGGGCAATCTGGCGGTCAACCGCGGCAGCTTCACGACGATGTCGGGGCGAGAGGTCACGCTCGGGATCTGGGTACGCGAACGCGACCTGGCGAAGACCGATCATGCGCTCCACGCACTGAAGCTGGCGATGGAATGGGACGAGCGCGTCTATGGGCGCGAATACGACCTGAATGTGTTCAACATCGTCGCGGTCGACGATTTCAATTTCGGGGCGATGGAGAACAAGGGACTTAATATCTTCAACTCTCGCTATATCCTGGCCGACCCGGATACAGCGACCGATTACGATTACGACGCGATCGCCGCGGTGGTCGCGCACGAATATTTCCACAACTGGACGGGCAACCGGATCACCTGCCGCGACTGGTTCCAGCTGTCGTTGAAGGAAGGCTTCACGGTCTACCGCGACCAAGGCTTTTCCGCCGACCAGGGCAGTCGCGCGGTCAAGCGGATCGAGGATGTCCGGGGCTTGCGCGCAGCGCAGTTCCCCGAGGATGCCGGCCCGCTCGCGCATCCGGTGCGGCCCGAGGCGTATCAGGAGATCTCAAACTTCTACACCGCGACGATCTACAACAAGGGCGCCGAGCTGATCCGGATGATGGCGGCGATCCTGGGGCCGGAGAAATTCCGCGCCGCGACCGACCTGTATTTCGACCGGTTCGATGGCACCGCCGCGACCTGCGAGGATTATGTCGCGTGCATGGAGGAAGCGGGCGGCGTCGACCTGACGCAGTTCCGGCTGTGGTATGCGCAGGCGGGGACGCCGCGGGTGTCCGCGACGCTCGACCATGCCAACGGCCGCGCGACGCTGAAGCTGGCGCAACAGGTGCCGCCGACTCCGGGGCAGAGCCACAAGGCGCCGATGGTATTGCCGCTTCGGATCAAGCTGTTCGGCGCGGAGACCGGCAAGGCGCTGACCGAGGAACGGCTGGTGCTGTTCGATCGCGCGACCGACACAATGACCTTCGAAGGCCTCGACGAACGCCCGCTGCTGTCGATCAATCGCGGGTTCTCCGCGCCGGTGGTCGTCGAGAGCGACCGCTCGGCGGCCGACCTCGCCTTCCTCAGCGCGCATGACGACGATCCGTTCGCGCGGTACGAGGCGATGCAGCAGCTGATGCTCGACACGCTGGTCGCGAGTGCGGTCAACGGCCGCGCCGACCATGAGGGCGTGATCGCGGCGGTCGCGAACACACTGGACGACGATGCGCTCGACCTGGCGTTCATTGCCGAGGCGGTGATGCTGCCGTCTGACAGCTTCATCGGCGACCAGATGGCGGTGGTCGACCCCGACGCCATTTTCCGCGCGCGCGAGGCGTTGCGGCGCGATCTGGGCACGCGGCTCGATGCACAATGGCGGCGGCTCTATGCGCGCGGCGGCGCACCCTATGCGTACACCCCCGAGGCGAAGGGCCTGCGGCGGCTGCGCAGCGTGGCGCTCGGGTATATCGCGGCGAGCGGCGAGGCGGATGCGGCCGACCTGGCGTTCGCGCAGTTCGAGGCGGCGGACAACATGACCGATCGCCAGGGTGCGCTGACGACGTTGCTCGCGGGCGCGTCGGACAAGCGGATCGCGGCGCTCGACATCTTCTACAACCGCTACAGCGACAATGCGCTGGTGCTCGACAAATGGTTCCAGGCACAGGCGCTGTCGCCGCGCGACGATACCGCCGCCGTGGTCGCCGAGCTGACGCGGCATCCGGACTTCACGCTGACCAATCCGAACCGCGCGCGGTCGCTGATCGGCGCGTTCTCGGCGAACCAGCGCGCCTTCCATGCCGCCGACGGCAGCGGGTACCGGTTGCTGGCGGACCAGCTGATCGCGCTCGACCGGCTCAATCCGCAGACCGCGGCGAAGCTGTTGCCGCCGCTGGGGCGCTGGCGGCGGTTCGATGCGGCGCGGTCGGGGCTGATGCGTGCGGAGCTGGAGCGGATCGTGGCGACGCCGGGGCTGTCGAAGGACGTGTTCGAACAGGCGTCGAAGAGCTTGGAGGGGTAATCCCCTCTCCCCTTGAGGAGAGGGAGGGGCCCGCCGCAAAGCGGTGGGAGGGTGAGGGCATGTTTTGCCCACCATCCGTGCCCTCACCCTTCCCACGCCTGCGGCGCGGGCCCCTTCCCTCTCCCCGATGGGAGAGGGGGTTTAGAACAATCTGCCGCCGTTGGGGACCGGCTCACTCGGGCCGATCAGTACGACCTTGCCGTCCGCATCCGGAAAGCCGAGCGTCAGCACCTCGGACATCACCGGCCCGATCTGCCGCGGCGGGAAGTTGACCACCGCCGCGACCTGGCGGCCGAGCAGCGTTGCCGGCGTGTAATGCTCGGTGATCTGCGCGGACGATCGCTTCACGCCGATCCCCGGCCCAAAATCGATCCGCAGCTTGATCGCGGGTTTGCGCGCTTCGGGGAACGGCTCGGCCTCGACGATCGTGCCGACGCGGATGTCGACCTTGGCGAAGTCGTCGAAGACGATTCGGTCAGAAATCGACATTGTCGTAATGCGCCGGCGGGTTGATCATCTCCATCCGCTCGCTGAGCAGCGGGCGGAAGCTCGGACGGCTCTTCAAGCCGCGATACCAGCGCGCGGTCTGCTCATGGCCCTTCCAGTCGATCCCGCCGAGATAGTCGGTGACCGAGATCTGCGCGGCCGCCGCGAGGTCGGCGAGGCTCATCGTCGCGCCGCCCAGCCAGTTGCGGTGGTCGAGCAGGTAATCGGTGTAGTCAAGATGCCCGACCGCGGCCTTCATCGCCTCGCGCAAGCCCTTGGCATCGGGCGCGGTCCGGTGGGCCAAGCGCTTGACCATGCGTTCATGGAGCAGCGGGCCGGTCACGTCGCGGTAGAAATGGGTGTCGAACCAGGTGACCAGCCGGCGGGTCTCGGCGCGGTTGGTCGCGGTGCCGTTGATCATCGCCGCCTTTTCGACGGTTTCCTCGAAGAATTCGCAGATCGCCATCGAATCGATCAGCGGCGCGACGCCGCGCGCCTTGTCGACCATCACCGGGGTCTGGCCGGCGGGGTTCATGTCGAGGAATTCGTCGCGGTGATCCCAGGGCGATTCGCGGACGAGTTCATACCCCACGCCCTTCTCGCCGAGCAGCAACCGGACCTTCCGGGAAAACGGACACAGGGGGAATTGATACAGCTGCCACATCGGCCCCGTTTAGGCGGAGGGGACGGGGCGTGTCACTAGCGCGTATCGGGTCGAACGCCGTTCAAAGCATGTTTCCCCGCGAAGGCGGGGACCCAGACTGGGCTCCCGCCTTCGCGGGAGAACAAGAGGCAGGCAGCAGGCGCCCGCACAAGCACCACCCCGGCGAAGGCCGGGGCCCAGTTGGGGGCGGCGTCAACGAAGGGCGGCGTTTCGTTACTGCGACCTTGCCAACTGGGCCCCGGCCTTCGCCGGGGTGGTGCGGGTATGACGCCGCTTACTCCGCCGCGACCAGTTCCGCGCTGTCGTCGAGCGGGTGGGGCAGCCGGGTCAGCATTTCCTTCGGGACGATCTGCCAGAAATGCCCCGCGACGCGGTCCCAATCCTGGAGCAGGCCCTTCGACCATTTGCTGTCGGTGGCATCGGCATGGTCGCGTACCAGGTCGAGCAGCGTGTCGGCCCAGTGCAGCGACCGCAGCCGCGCCCAGGTGATGTTCTCCGGGTTGGCCTTGGTCGGGAAGACGCCGGCGGGGTCGTAGACGAACGCCATGCCGCCGGTCATCCCTGCACCGAAATTGGCGCCGACCTCGCCCAGCACCACCGCGACGCCGTTGGTCATGTATTCGCAGCCGTTCGCGCCGCAGCCTTCGACGACCACGGTCGCGCCCGAATTTCGGACCGCGAAGCGCTCGCCGGCCTGCCCCGCGGCGAACAATTTGCCCGAGGTCGCGCCGTACAGCACGGTGTTGCCGATGATCGTGTTGTCCTGGCTCGCGAGCGGCGAGGAGACTGCGGGACGGACGATGATGGTACCGCCCGACAACCCCTTGCCGACATAGTCGTTGGCGTCGCCGAATACCTCGAGCGTGATGCCCTTGCACAGGAACGCGCCGAGACTCTGCCCCGCCGACCCGCGCAGGCGGATCGTGACATGGCCGTCGGCCAGCGTCGACATGCCGAATTTCCGGGTGATCTCGCTCGACAGCCGCGTCCCGACCGCGCGGTGGGTGTTACGCACCGAATAGGTCAGCTGCATCTTCTCGCCGCGGCTGAACACCGCTGCGGCATCCTTGATGATCTGCGCGTCGAGGCTGTCGGGAACCTCGTTGCGGAACGTCGACAGGCTGAACCGGCGCTGCGAATCGTCGGCGTCGACCTTGGCCAGGATCGGGTTGAGATCGAGATCGTCGAGATGCTCCGCGCCGCGGCTGACCTGGCGCAGCAGCTCGGTCCGCCCGATGACGTCGTCGAGGCTCTTCACCCCCAGCCGCGCGAGGATGTCGCGAACTTCCTCGGCGATGAATGTCATCAGGTTGATGACCTTTTCCGGCGTGCCGACGAATTTCTGGCGCAGCGCGTCGTTCTGCGTGCAGATGCCGACCGGGCAGGTGTTCGAATGGCATTGCCGCACCATGATGCAGCCCATCGCGACCAGGCTGAGCGTGCCGATGCCGAACTCCTCGGCGCCAAGGATCGCGGCGATGACGATGTCGCGGCCGGTCTTGAGGCCACCGTCGGTGCGCAGCTTGATCCGCCCGCGCAGGCCGTTGAGCGTCAGCGTCTGGTTGACCTCGCTCAGCCCCATTTCCCACGGGGTGCCGGCATATTTGATGCTGGTTTGCGGCGACGCGCCGGTGCCGCCGACATGCCCGGCGATCAGGATCACATCGGCATGCGCCTTCGCGACGCCCGCCGCGACCGTGCCGATGCCTGCCGAGCTGACCAGCTTCACGCAGACACGGGCGCGCGGATTGATCTGCTTGAGGTCGTAGATCAGCTGCGCCAGATCCTCGATCGAGTAGATGTCGTGATGCGGCGGCGGCGAGATCAGCGTCACGCCGGGCGTCGCATGGCGCAGCTTGGCGATGAACTCGGTGACCTTGAAGCCGGGCAGCTGGCCGCCTTCGCCGGGCTTGGCGCCCTGTGCGACCTTGACCTCGATCTCCTCGCACGCGTTCAGATATTCGGCGGTGACGCCGAAGCGTCCGCTCGCGACCTGCTTGATCGACGAGTTGGCGTTGTCGCCGTTCGCGTAGGGTACGAAGCGCGACTTGTCCTCGCCGCCCTCGCCCGAGACGGCCTTCGCGCCGATCCGGTTCATCGCGATCGCCAACGTCTCGTGTGCTTCCGGCGACAGCGCACCGAGCGACATGCCGGGGGTGACGAAGCGCTTGCGGATCTCGGTGATCGCCTCGACCTGATCGACTGCGACGCCCTCCGCGGGGAAGTTGAACTGGAGCAGATCGCGCAGATACACCGGCGGCAGGTCGGCCACCCCGCGCGAGAACTGCAGATAGCTGGTGTAGCTGTCGGTCGCGACCGCGGTCTGGAGCAGATGCATCAGCTGCGCGGAATAGGCGTGCGTCTCGCCGGTGTGGCGCTGGCGATAGAAGCCGCCGATCGGCAGCGTGACGATCCCGGCATCGAACGCCGCGTCGTGGCGTTCGACCGCGTTGACGTGGAGCGAGGCATAGCCTTCGCCGCTGATCTTCGCGGGCATGCCGGGGAACAGGTCGTTGACCAGGCTGCGCGACAGCCCGACGGCTTCGAAATTATAGCCGCCGCGGTAGGATGAGATCACCGCGATGCCCATCTTGGACATGATCTTGAGCAGCCCCTCCTCGACCGCGACGCGGTGGCGGCGGAGGCATTCGGCGAGTTCCAGATCGCCGAACAATCCGCGCGACTGGCGCTCGACGATCGCGGCTTCGGTCAGATAGGCGTTCACCGTGGTCGCGCCGACGCCGATCAGCACCGCGTAATAATGCGTGTCGAGGCATTCGGCGGTGCGGACGTTGATCGACGCGTAGGAGCGCAGGCCGCGGCGGACCAGATGCGTGTGGACCGCGGCAACCGCGAGCACGCCGGCGATGCCGACGCGGTCTTCGCTGATCGCCTCGTCGGTGAGGAAAATCTCGCTCTTACCCTGGCGGACCGCCTGCTCCGCCTCGTTGCGGATCCGCTGGATCGCGGCGCGGAGTTTTTCGGGACCGCCGCCGGTGTCGAACGTGCAGTCGATCTCGGCGACCGCGTTACCGAAATGCGCCTTCAGCCGCGACCAATGCTCGCCGGTAAGCACCGGTGAATCGAGCACCAGCACGCGCTCGCGCTGGTCGCGGACGTCGAGGATGTTGGCGAGATTGCCGAACCGCGTACGCAGCGACATCACGTGGCGTTCGCGGAGCGGATCGATCGGCGGGTTGGTGACCTGGCTGAAATTCTGGCGGAAGAACTGGCTGATCAGCCGCGGCTTGTCCGAGATCACCGCGAGCGGGGTGTCGTCGCCCATCGACCCGATCGCTTCCTTGGCGGATTCGACCATCGGCGACAGGATCAGCTCCATGTCCTCCATCGTCTGCCCGGCCGCGACCTGGCGGCGCGCGAGTTCGGCGCGGTCGTAGCGGACGATCGCGTCGTCGACCGAGGGCAGGTCGGCGAGCGTGTGGAATTCGCCGATCATCGCGGCATAGTCGGCCTCACCGGCGATGCGATCCTTGACCGCACGATCCTGGAGCAGGATGCCTTCGTCTAGGTCGACCGCGATCATCTCGCCGGGTCCCAACCGTCCCTTGGCGACGATCGTCGATTCGGGGACCACGACCATGCCGCTCTCGGAGCCGACGATCAGCAGCTTGTCCGACGTCAGCGTATAGCGCAGCGGGCGCAGCGCGTTGCGGTCCATGCCGGCGACCGCCCAGCGCCCATCGGTCATCGCCAGCGCGGCGGGGCCGTCCCACGGCTCCATCACGGAGGCGAGATACTGGTACATCGCAGCGTGCTGCGCGTCGCCGCCGGGCTGGACCGCCTCGGGCACCAGCATCAGCTTGGCGGTGGGGGCGTCGCGGCCCGACCGGCAGATCGCCTCGAACACGGCGTCGAGCGCGGCGGTGTCGGATGCGCCGGCGGGGATCACCGGCTTGATGTCCTCCGAATTGTCGCCGAACGCGAGGCTCGCCATCCGGATCTCGTGGGAGAGCATCCAGTTCTTGTTGCCGCGGATCGTGTTGATCTCGCCGTTGTGCGCGAGGCAGCGGAACGGTTGCGCCAGCCACCATTGCGGGAAGGTGTTGGTCGAATAGCGCTGGTGAAAGATCGCGACGCGGCTCTCGAAGCGCTGGTCGGTCAGGTCGGGGAAGAACACCGACAGCGACTCCGCGAGGAACAGCCCCTTGTAGACGATCGAGCGGCACGACAGCGAACAGACGTAGAAGCCCTGGATCTGCGCGGCGATCACGCGCTTCTCGATGCGGCGGCGGACGAGATACAGCGTCTTCTCGAACTCGGCGGCGTCCTGGTCCTCGGGCATCGGCCCGGCGATCATGATCTGCTCGATCTCGGGACGCGTCGCCTGCGCCTTGATGCCGATCACCGAGACGTCGACCGGCACCTGGCGCCAGCCATAGATGGTGTAGCCCTCCTCGATGATCGCGCTCTCGACGATCGTCCGGCACGCCTCCTGCGCGCCGAGATCGGTCCGCGGCAGGAAGATCATGCCGACGGCGAGCCGGTTCGGACGGACCTTGTGCCCCGACGACGCGATCGCATCGTCGAAGAACCGGACGGGGAGGTCGATGTGGAGGCCTGCGCCATCGCCGGTCTTGCCGTCTGCGTCGACTGCACCGCGGTGCCACACGGCTTTGAGCGCATCGACCGCGGACTGCACCACGCGGCGCGAGGCGCGGCCGTCGGTGGCGGCGACGAGCCCGACGCCGCACGCATCGCCCTCGAACTCGGGGCGATACATGCCGTGCTCGGCGAGGCGGGCGCGTTCGGCGTCCATATGGGCGGTGTCCATTTCAGCCATCGTCACTTCTTCTTCGGTTCGAGCGCGTCGACTTGCTTGGCGAATTCGGCGACGTCGGCCTGCACATTGCCCATCGCGTTGGTCATCATGGTTTGCTGCCAGAGACCGACATCGGGATCGGCCATGATCGTGGCGGCTTGCTGCATGTAGATGCGGCCGGTCGGCGTCATGAAGAACGCTTTGATCTCATGCATCTGCGCGACATCGAAGCGACGGGCATACGCGCGGGTCATCGCGTCCGACATGCCGGGCAGGCTGGCGCGCAACAGCGTCATCGTGCGCTGCTGCTGACGCTCCATGAACGCGTCGAACAGCGCCTTCACGCGCGGATTGCTGTTCATCGCCGCCGCGAAATCGGGGTTTTGCGTCATACCGCGCCGCATGTTGATGAGCATCGGCGTCATCATGCCCTCCACCATCTGCGCGCGCGACGCAGGCGGCATGAGCAGGTCGATCAACTCGCGTGCCGCCGCGATCCGGGCCGGATCGATGGCGGCGGCGGGTGGCGCGATAGATGGCCTGGCGGGCGCCGCCGCGGTTTGCGCGAAGACCGATGGTGCATTCAGCGCGAGCGCGGCCGCGGCGAGATAGGCGTATTTCATGCTGCCACCTTCGCGCTTGCCGCCTTCGCCTTCAGCCATTTGTGCATCGTCGCGGCGACGTCGCGGCCGTCGCGGATGGCCCAGACGACCAGGCTGGCACCGCGGACGATGTCTCCCGCTGCGAACACGCCGTCGAGCGAGGTCATGAGCGTCTTGCCGTCGACCAGCACGGTGCCCCAACGGCTGACCCCCAGCTCGGGCGTCTCGAACAGCGTCGGCAGGTCCTCCGCATCGAAGCCCAGCGCCTTAATGACCAGATCGGCGTCGACCGCATAGTCGCCGGCCGGATCAGGCTCGGGCGCGCGGCGGCCGCTGGCGTCGGGGGCGCCTAGTCGCATCTTCCGCACCTTGACGCTCGATACCGTATCGCCGCCTTCGAAACTCTGCGGGCCAGACAACCAGACGAACTCGACGCCTTCCTCCTCGGCATTGGCGACTTCGCGCTGCGAGCCGGGCATGTTGGCGCGGTCGCGGCGGTACAGGCACTTCACCGAGGTCGCGCCCTGGCGGATGGCGGTGCGGACGCAGTCCATCGCGGTGTCGCCGCCGCCGATCACGACGACGTTGCGGCCTTCCGCGTTGAGCCGTCCGTCGTCGAACGCGGGGACGACGTCGCCGAATCCCTTGCGGTTCGATGCGGTCAGATAATCGAGCGCGCCGACCACGCCGTTCGCCTCGCCGCCGGGGACATCGACGCTGCGCGCCTTGTACACGCCGGTCGCGATCAACACTGCATCATGGCGGCGGCGCAATTCGTCGAGGCTCGCATCCGCGCCCACCGCAAAGCCTTCGTGGAAAACGATGCCGGCGGCCTTCAGCCGATCGACGCGGCGCATGACGATCGGCTTCTCGAGCTTGAAGCCGGGGATGCCATAGGTCAGCAACCCGCCGGCGCGGTCGTGGCGGTCGTAGACATGGACGTCATAGCCGTGCCCACGAAGGTATTCGGCGGCGGTGAGGCCGGCCGGTCCTGCGCCGATCACCGCGACCGACTGGCCACGTGCGCGCCCGGGGACCAGCGGCTCGACCCAGCCCTGCTCCCAGGCGGTATCGGTGATGAACTTCTCGACCGAACCGATCGTGACCGCGCCGTGGCCGGTGAACTCGATCACGCAATTGCCCTCGCACAGCCGATCCTGCGGGCAGATCCGGCCGCAGATCTCGGGCATCGTCGACGTCGCGTTGCTGAGTTCATAGGCTTCGCGCAACCGCCCCTCGGCGGTCAGTCGCAGCCAGTCGGGAATATGGTTGTGGAGCGGGCAATGGACCGAGCAATAGGGCACCCCGCATTGCGAGCAGCGCCCAGCCTGCTCCTCGGCCGGCTGGACCGCATAGCGATCGGCGATCTCCTGGAAATCCTCTGCCCGCGCCTCCGCATCGCGCTTGCCGGGATAGGACTGCGCCCGATCCACGAATTTCAGCATAGAATCGTTCGCCATAATGCCCTCCGAAGCCGGCATTATTGCGCAAGACCACCTGTGTCACTGCTAAATCGACGGTTATGTCAGTATTGCTTACCCGTTATTCGGTAGATTTCTCGTGGATTCGGGCAGGCACTTCAGCAGTCGCAAATAATAGGTTTGAAACGGTCCTATTTAGTAATGAGCCAGAGGAACGCCGCAGATCCGGCGATGATCCGGTACCAAGCGAACGGCACGAACCCGTGTTTCGTGACGATGCCGACGAACCATTTCACGACGAGCAGCGCGACCACGAACGCGACCGCGAAGCCGATCGCGATGGCGACGAACCCGACGCCCTGCCCGCTGGCGAGCACCGCACGGTTCTTGACCAGTTCGAGCGCGCTGGCGCCGAGCATGGTCGGGATCGCGAGGAAGAAGCTGAACTCCGCCGCGGTGCGCCGTTCGACGCCCAGCGCGAGCGCACCGAGAATGGTCGCGCCCGATCGGCTGACCCCCGGGACCATCGCCAGGCATTGCAGGAAGCCGATGCCGATCACGGTCTTCAGCGGCAGGTCGGCGACCCCGCTGACAGTACTGCGGGGGGCGAAGCGTTCGACCGCCAGGATCGCGAAGCCGCCGACGACCAGCGCGATCGCGACCACCTCCGCATTGCCCAGCAACGCCTCGATATGCTTGTGCAGCGCCAGCCCGATGACTGCTGCCGGAATGAACGCGACGATCAGGTTGCGCAGGAACAGCCAGGATTTGGGCTCGCGCTTCACCAGTCCGCTCGCGACCGCCCAGAAGGTCCGCCAGTACAGCACGACGATCGCCAGGATCGCGCCGAGCTGGATGACGACGTTGAACACCTCCCAGCGCCCGGCGTCGTAACCGAGCAGCCGGGTCGCGAGGATCAGGTGCCCGGTCGACGAGACCGGCAGGAATTCGGTGATCCCCTCGACGATGCCGAGCAGGATGACGGTGAGGAAATCGCTCATCAGGCGGCGTGCGTTTCGGCGCGACGGCCAAACCGCCCCGACTTGCGGAACCGAACCAGCCAGCCCGGTGCCACCGCGTCGAGCGGCGTGCCGACCACGCCGAACGCCTCCAGCCCCGCCGCGCCGGGCGAGACGACGTTGTCGCTCTGGAGCATCTGCCACTGGTCCCAGGTGATCGGCGCACCGGGCAGCGCGCCGCCGCGGGCGATCAGCGCGCCCAGCGCATCGGGGATCTCGACGATCGAGACCTTGCGGCCGATCGTCTTGGCCAGCCAGCGGTTGAGCGCGCCCATCGTGATCACGTCGGGGCCGCCGAGTTCGAAGGTCCGGCCGGCGAATACTTCCGGCGTGCGGATCGCGGCGGCGATCGCATCGGCGACGTCGGCGGCGAAGATCGGCTGGAACCTGGCCGAGGCCCGCAGCACCGGGACCACCGGCGATTTGGCGATCATCCCGGCGAATCGGTTGAGGAATGCATCCTCCTGCCCGAACACGATCGACGGGCGCAGGACGATCGCGGCGGGGAACGCGTCGCGGACCGCGACCTCGCCCTCGCCCTTCGACCGGCCATAGGCGGATGCGGAGCCGGTATCGGCGCCGATCGCGGAGACATGGATCAGCGATTCGACACCGGCCGCAGCCGCCGCCCTTGCGACGGTGGCGGCGCCATCGACATGGACGCCGTGAAAATTACCCGCGAGCACGCCGACCAGGTTCACGACCGCATCGCAGCCCTGCACCGCATGGGCGATGGTATCGGGCTTGGTGATGTCGGCGCCGACGAACTGGGTCTGGCCGATGCCGCCCTGCGTCTTGAGAAAAAACGCCTGTCGCGGATCGCGCTGCGCGATGCGGACACGGGCGCCCGCCTTCAACAATCCTTGCGCGACGTAGCGGCCGAGAAAGCCCCCGCCACCAATCAGCGTCACCAGCTTGTCGTTCATCGTTTTCGTCCTTTTGGCCGTCCCATGACCGTTTCGCTCCCTTGCCGAGCGAACGGCGTGTTGACAAGCATCGAGACCCTACCCTAGAGGCGCCCTCCTACCCCGTGCCCGGATGGCGGAATTGGTAGACGCACCAGCTTCAGGTGCTGGCGATCGCAAGGTCGTGGAGGTTCGAGTCCTCTTCCGGGCACCATTTGTTCTAAGGGCTTGAAAACCCTAGAACATGTTGAGAAACAAGGCTTTTTACAAGCGTCTAGTACAAAGGTACGAGGACGAAGGCCTATGTGTTCCTATCTCCATAGAGCGCCCAACGGGGTTTATTATTTTCGCATGGGCATCCCTGCGGACCTGCGCGCATTCATGTCTGGCAAGCGCGAGATAAAGCATTCTCTAGGTCTAAAGGATCGGGAGGCTGCAAAGGCCGTCATACCGGACATGACCAAGGCCGCTCATGCCCTGCTCGACCAAGCGAAGCGGGATAGGGCTACCGCTGCAAAACCCGCCCCCAAGGCAATGCCGCCAAGGTCGGCTGCTCAAATCGAGCGGGACCGGCAGCAATGGGAGCATGAGCAAGAGCAAGCCGAGCATGCCGCTAACGATCTGCTCGCGTCCGACATGGAGATTGAGCGCCTAGAACCGATCATGGATGCTCTAGCGGAAGGGATCGAAACGGATGCCGCCGCCCCTGACATAGCGAGGGCCGCTAGGCTGCAATTGATCCATGAACGAGACAAGGCCGCACTAGATCGAGATGCCCTGCTATCGAAATTACATGCCCGATACGGACAGAATGCCCGCCCGTTGAAAGATCGAAATCAAGCCGTTGAATGCCAGCCTGCCGCCGACAAGGGCAAAGGCATCTTCCTAGATACTGATATCTTAAACGGCTGGGCAGCAGAGCGGGAGCCGGAAGCTAGCGCCCTCGATATGTACAAGCGAGACGCGAAGCTCTTTCATACGATCATGGGTCGAAAGTCCGTGGGGCTACTCACCAAGGCCGATGTGATGGCCTACAAGCGCAAGCTGATAGACGATCCGACCCGTTCTCAGGTGAATGTCAGAGACCGGCTAGCGAACCTCCGCACCCTGCTCGAATGGGCCGCACAAAACGATGTAATCCCCGATAATCCGGCAAGAGACGTGCGGATGCGGCTTACGGATCAGCAGGTTAAGCGGGAGGATTGGAGCGTTAATGACCTCAACCTCCTGTTCGCTGGGCCAGTTCATGCCAAGGGTAAGCGGCCTAAGGGCTTTGCTAGCGGTGAAGCTGCATATTGGTTGCCGCTACTCGCTGTGTTCATGGGAGCGCGTCGGGAAGAGCTAGGCCAGCTACGGGTTCAGGATGTAAGGGAAGAACAGTATTTCGATACTGATAGCATTCCGCATAAAGTCTGGTGCCTCGATATCACCGATGAAGGCGATACGGGGAACCGCGTTAAGAACGCATATAGTCGTCGCCTTGTGCCACTGCATCCCAAGCTAATCGAGCTAGGCTTTGTCGAGTACGTTACCAATCTACCCGATCAAGCCGGACAGGTGTTCCCGTTACTAAAGCGAGTAGGTATCAAGCAACGCCTTACCGATAAATGGGGCCAATGGTTCACGGTTTACAGGCGCGAGCTTGGGATATCTGACAAGCAAGTCTTTCATGGCCTACGCCATACGTGGAAGACTCATGCCGTGAATGTCGGAATGGCAGAGCGTGTAGCTCGCCAGTTCCAAGGCCATGCCGGTAAGGACATTGCAGACAAGTACGGTAGCGCCCCGGCTATGTCTGTGATGGTTGCCGCTATTGCATCCTATCGGGTGCCGGGGCTGAAAATCGGGAACCAATAAAGCCAAACACACAGATACCCGAATTGCACCCCATGCCAGCCCTGTCAGAGCCAATTGTGTGCGTTCGGGTATCTGTGTGGCCGGATTAGCTAGCGCCCCTCAGCGACTCTCTTAACCGGCCTGTCAGGCATCGGGACCAAGCGGGACGCCAGCCTCTCGGCGGGCCTGCTCCCCGGTCGGGGCGATGCGGTATCCCATGCCGGTCTGGATATAGGCCACGTCGCCCACTGGGGTACCATGCGAGCGCCGCGCCGCGTCCCCGGTCTGAGCTACCCGGATGCCGGTCGCATCCTGTCCGCCCCGGTAGGGATCGTAGCCGGTCATGCTCTGCCCGGTCATAGGGCCGCTGGGAGCCTGCGCTACGAGGGTGTAGCCGGTCGGACCCATAATCCATTGCGGACCCGTCTGCGGTGCCTGAGCGGACTGCTGGGCGGGCTGTGTAGGTTTCGGGCCAAGGCCGTTGAACGCGAATGAGCTTCTAACGGTTTCACCGGGTGGGATCGAAGACGCCTCTGGAACATCAGGCGTTTCTGCATAGGCTTCGCTGCTACTGCCAAGCGCGTCATCAATGGTCCAGTTGGCGGCATCGGCCTCGGTCACTTCGCCCTTGCTGATAGCCAAAGCCTTCGCATCCTCTAGGATCATCGGGGCTAGGTTATCTAGATGGCTTTCATCGCCGCTATTGTTGTAAGCCGTCAACGCCTTATCATACAGAGATACCGTAGCATCGTCGCTGTTATGTATTAGATCGACAGCAATCTCTAGCGTGTCCTTCAATGCCGGGACGCTAGCGGTAAAGGCATCAAGCGCATTCTTGTAAGCAATGTTGGCGGGGTGGCCCTTAGCCATTGCGTCCTGAGCTTGCTTTTGGACAGCGCGGGGATTGTGCCCATGTACTGCGATCAGCGAAAGAGCCGCCTTGACCTTGATGGCCTGACGGGGAGTTAGTGCGGTCATTGGTCTTACCTTTAAGAAGTATGCTGGGGGACATCGCCAATCGTTGGGACTGGCGGGATCGAGCCTGAGCGAATGCAGGCGACGAGGAAGCGGTGAGCGTCTTTGAAGCGGCGGCTATCGAGATACGGACGGCCTGCGGCCTCCCAAAGTGCGTGAACCTCAGCGGCCATACGGCGTGCGATTGCTTGGGCGTCGTCGGGGAGGTCGTAGAGTGCGGGAGTTACGGCCCGGTCTGACAGCTGGGGCCATCCGGCTTCCCGCTCTACAGCTTGTCGTGTCAGAAGTACGGACAGGCCAGCAGTTTCCTCGGGTATGAAGGCGGCAGCAAGGGCTGGGTTAGGCCAAACCTTCATCAGCCATAATGATACAGCGCCCCATTCCACAAACTCCTTGGTGGCATCGGCGTAGGGACCTGCTCGCTTCATCAGATCAACTAGGGTTTGCGGCTCGGTGTGCCACTTGGGTTCGTAATCGGGACGGGGCGGCTTTGGTGCCTCCCCTGTTCCCCGATCGTCTAGGCCACCCATTAGGAAGCGACCGCCAGACCCTTGAAGTATCCCCGCGCCTTGGCTTGCAGGTAGATCGACATAGCCTCGTACGGCCTACCCGGTGCCAGCGCCATGATGACAGCAGGAATGTTCTCGGGCTTCTCAGCTACCAGATACTCGTAGGCATCGTCGGCAAGGGCAGCAAAGCCATTGCATTCATGCTGCTTTGGAACAGTCTGACCTAGGGCAACGTCCCACGCATCCTGAATATAACGGATCACAAATCCGGTACTAATCAAGTTCTCACCGGGCTTAACGGTAACGCGGATATCGGAGAAGCGGCCAAGCCGTTTGTTCCGTTCCTCGGTAGCTTGGTTCGCCAGAGCGGTAGTAAAGCGATCCTTTGCATCGTCTAGCGCCTTTTCGATCTTAGTGGCTGCATCAATGGCAGGCTTCCCGATCAGATCAATAGTAGCGTTGACCTTCAATAGATCAGCCCCAAGAGCTTCAATTTCGGTAGCGATATCTGCAAGCGTGGTATTTTGTGTCATTGGTTTTCCTTGTTAGATTTGTGTCGGTTAGGAGCGAGGGGCGAATGCGCCGATCTTTAGCTTTTCGTGGCGACGGGTATGGATTGTGCCGGTATCTGCATCGGCAGCAGCCATCAGTTTGGCGATCGACGGACGGCCTGCGGGCTTACGCTTGGCGTACTCCGGCAATGGGATGCCAAGGACTTCAAGGGCTAGGCGGAAGCCGCCAGTGATACGGCTATCAACCCGTTCGATGTGGGCAGCAACGCGAGGATCATCGAGGCGACTAAGGTCAACAGGTACGGGGTTCATAGGTGATCCTTCAAATGGATGGAGTAACTTTGGCAAAAATTACAGACAGAGGCCCCGCTTGCTCATAAGCAAAACGGAACAGGGTATATTGGTTCTGAAAAAGGGTTAGCCTGCCATCTACCAACAGGGGCAACGCAATAGATGACAGGCTGGCATTGCTCAGGCCGATGGGCATCAGATTATGAGCAATGCATATGGGGAGGAGCGGCTAGCTAGTGCGCCGTACATACTGCTAGCCATGAAGCGGACCTATCAAGGTTCAACGCTTCTACATTCCTCGGATTGATCCAGTAGCGGATAGGGGTCTGGATGACCAATGACGATAACCAGAGTAGCCTATTCCGTTGCAATACGAAGACTCGGGGTTGCCTTGGTATGGCTTACTGGATCAATCTGAAGGATGCTTATGGCAAATACGAGTCATGACCGTAGATTACCAATTATACATACATAGATATAATATTATCCACTATCATCTTAGATTAGTGAATACTGAGCTGTATCCGGTCGTCCCCTCGTCCTTCCTTCTACAGATAGATATCCATATATTAGGCACTTTAGGGGAGCAACTACAGCGATATCATCTTGAGTTAGATCATACGTCGCTTGCATTGCCGGTGTCCGATACCCATGACATTGACCCTAAAAGTCGTCACGCTCGTCGCCTTCCGGCTAACCATTGCTGGCTATGGTATCTACAGTCATCGTACTGTCAGACGTCCTAGGGCTTCCTAGCTTAGGCAATTTCAAAGTTTCTATATCAAGAACGGTACTGATTTAGGATCGGCTATATCTGGGCCTTAGTATTACCGGGGCCGACAGATATGGAGAATGCTCCATTGCCATACGGTCCCGAAATACCCGGACAGGTAATCCGAAACTTTGCCGCCCCCGAATAAGCCCCTCTCAGAATTGCCACGGCAATCAGGCTGGGCAAGTACCCGGAGGGCCTAATCGAGTCTGGCGGCCTCCTATGGCGGATGCGTGGCCCTTCCCATCGCCTGCCCGGTATCAGCTTGGGGAGTGACACCGCATCACGTCACTAACGGACTGAGCCGCCCATTTGCCGCCTCGGGCTGTGATGATCCCGCGAGCATTAAGCTCCCCGGCAATAGCTCTCAGGCTCGTATGGCCGTCAGCCTTGATCGCCTCAATGATCGGGGCAACGTCGCCAGCGAACGCCTGAGCCTTAGCCTTGATCGCCTCTACCGCTGCCCCGTTGCCCTTGCTCTCCCCGAACGCCTTCGCGCCCAATGGATTACCTAGCTTGGTGCCTCGGGCCTTAGCAGCGGCGAGGGCTTCGATCGTCCGCTTGCTGATAGCCTTGCGTTCGGCCTGGGCCATTGCCGCCATGATGTGGATAGTAAGCTCGTTAGCCTCAGGCATGTCGGCCGCAATGAACCGGGTTCCTGCATCCTGTAGCTTGGCGAGGAAGGCAAGGTTACGGCTAAGCCGATCCAGCTTTGCAATCACGAGGGTAGCCCCTGTCACCTTGGCATGATGCAATGCCTTGATAAGCTCGGGTCGATCATCCCGCTTGCCGCTCTCTACCTCGACATACTCGGCAAGGGGCTGACAATCCCGCGACTGAAAGAACGAGGCGATTGCAGCTTTCTGAGCATCTAGGCCCAAGCCGCTGCGGCCCTGCTTGGCAGTCGAGACACGGTAGTAAGTGACGGTTCGCATTGGCTGGCTTCCCTGTTGCCAACCCTAGATACGAACGATGTCCATAATTGTCAAACGCTCGTTAGGTTATACTGGACAGTTCAGATTAGCCGCAATCCATAGGCCAGATGCCATAGTGGGTTGGTCCTAGTCTCTATCGTGTTGAGGCAACGCTGTTGCTCTAGCTGCCCCGGCTTTGCCTTGCGTTCGCAGATGCCGAGCATCGACGCGTAATGATACCGCTCTAGTCGGATGATGGCTAAGCCAAACCAAACGACCATGGCTAGCAGGACGGCTAGGGCTAGGTTCTTCATGGTCGGTCCTATGGCGATTGTGACACGTCATGCAGGGATGGAGACTACGCGCGATAATGCAGGTCGCGCTAGGCGTGTCATAATCGCCTGAGGGCCGGACCGGGCATACGGGGTAAAAGCCGCTCACTCTTGTCAGAATTACCCTCGCGCATGTCTCCACCATTTTCAGGCCGTAAGGCAGTTGTCAGCCACTGTAGCAGATGCCAACCTCACCCGATGAGCAAACCTGATGATGCCAGCAACCTTCCCGCGCCAATCGTGGCGGCGATAGCGGGCATCCCCGCTGCCCTTGTCCCTGCCAGCGTAAAAGCTCTAGACCGGTTAATCGGAGCGACAGTAGATATCCCGGTCGCTTGGCTTGAATACCAGAAGGCCAAAATCGTTAGCAAGACGGAAGCGTTTAAGACTATCGACGGAGCAATAACAAAAACCGCGGCAACTAAGGCCGAAGCCAATGAGCAATTTGCGGATAGAGCTTTAGATAATCTGGTCCGCAAGTCGTATCGCCAGCTCGACAACAAAGAGGCGGTTAGCGCCGCGATGCTCGATGACTTGCGAGATAATCCCGTCGAACCGGACATTTCAGCGGAACAGAACAAAGAATCTGCCGTAATTGATGATGACTGGCTTAACGTATTCGAGCGTTATGCTGAGGACGCATCGACGGAGCGCATGCAGAAGCTATGGGGACGAGTTTTAGCGGGCGAGGTACGGAAACCCGGCAAGTATGGGATGCGAACACTTCGCTTTCTATCAGAATTTTCTCAAGCCGATGCGCTTGAGTTTTCTGCCTTTTGTCAGAACAGCTTCGGCGGCCTTGCCCCTAAAGCGCTTATAAAGACGGATAAGGATATAAGTAATCTCTTGGCCATGGAGGCATCAGGCCTGATCCAAGGTGCCAGTGGTATGGGATTACAAGTTACCCTCACTCCCGATTCAGCTGGACGAGCATTCTTAATTGAAAAGCCCTTGATTGTTATGTTTACTGGAATGCCCGAAACCCCTGTTAAAGTCGAGATCATTTCTTTAACTCCGCTGGGCCAAGAGCTAGTGACTCTACTTCCCGGTCGTGTTCCGCGTGAAGCAGCCCGGCTGGTGGGTATGGCTGTGAAGACCGACCAAATTAAAGCCGCATTCCTTATGCTAGTAGGTCAGAACGGATCAGCGACCCCTATGGAAATCTTGTGGCAAGAGGAAGTGCCTGCAACTCCGGTAGTCCACAATTCTTAGGGCTACCTGCCTTGCCTCAGCTAGTACAAAGGCTTAACACAACGGTTCCGACGCTATAAATTAATCGTTGTTTCTCATGTGCTTACGGAGGTATGGGCTAAATCCTCTTCCGGGCACCATTTTTCGTCAGGGGACAGGCACGGCCTTTCCCCAGACGAAACACGGTCTTGCGACCGATGCCGCGCAGGTTGCGGCCAATCCGCCAGGGAACTGCAGGGCTGGCGGCACCCCCCGATCATCGCCATACCGCGGCATGGCATCTGACCCGAAAACCGTCGGCTTCATCGTCGACCAACTGGCCGCGGCGGACGTGTCGGCGAAACCGATGTTCGGCGAATACGGCCTGTACTGCGATGGCAGGATGGTCGCGCTGATCTGCGACGATCGACTGTTCGTGAAACCGACCGTCCCCGGACGTGCCTTTGCAGGCACCGTCGAGGAGGCTCCGCCCTATCCCGGGGCGAAGCCGTGCCTGGTGGTGGATCCCGATCGCTGGGACGACAATGATTGGCTGTCGGAGCTGGTGCGGATTACCGCTGCGGCCTTGCCGCTTCCCAAGCCTCGTAGCCCGCGCAAGGTTTCGGCCTAACGGGCAAGCAGCGGCGCGTGGCGGTCGACCAGGATCGCGCTGGCTTCGTTGAGGCCGATGACGTCGACACTGGTGCCGTGGCGGCGCATCTTGCCCACCACATCCTCCAGCGCACCGACGGCGGTGACGTCCCACAGATGCGCGGCGGTCAGGTCGATGCGGACCCGGGCGGCGGTGTCGCGCAACTCGAACTGGTCGGCGAAGATGTCGGCACTGGCGAAGAACACCTGCCCCGCGACGGTATAGGTGCGCGTGTCGCTGGCCGCGTCATAGGTGGAGGCAACGGTCATCAGCCGCGTGACCTTGTAGGCGAAGAACACCCCGCTGAGCAGCACGCCGACCGCGACGCCGGCGGACAGGTCGTGCGTCGCGACCGTCACCGCGACCGTCGCCAGCATGACCACGCCCGACACCTTCGGATGGCGCCCCAGATCGCGCAGAGAGCCCCACGAGAAGGTGCTGACCGACACCATGATCATGATCGCGACCAATGCGGCGACCGGCACCTGTGCGACCCAGGGCCGGAGCGGCACCATGACGACGAGCAGGAACACGCCCGCGACCAGAGTCGACAGCCTGCCGCGGCCGCCATAGCGGACGTTGCCGACGGTCTGGCCGATCATCCCGCAACCCGCGATACCGCCGAACAGCCCGGCGGCGAAATTGGCGAGGCCAAGGCCTGTGCACTCGCGCGCCTTCGAACTGCTGGTCTCGGTCATCTCGTCGACGACGCTGGCGGTCATCATCGATTCGAGCAGGCCGACCGCCGCCATCGCGAACGCATAGGGCGCGACGATGCGCAGCGTCTGCCAGTCGAACGGCACCGCCGGCCAAGCGAACGACGGCAGCGACGCCGGCAACCGGCCGAGATCGGCGACGGTGTGGATCGGCATCGGAAACGCGATGCTGATTCCGGTCAGCACGACGATGCAGATCAGCGGCGACGGGATCGCGGTGGTGATCCGCGGCACCAGATAGATGATCGCGAGCCCGCCGGCGATCATCGCATAGGTGTGCCACGACACGCCGAGCATCTGCGGAACCTGCGCCGAGAAGATCAGGATCGCGAGCGCGTTGACGAAGCCGGTACGCACCGACCGCGAGACGAAGCGGAGCAGCACGTCGAGCCTGGCGAGCCCGAACGCGATCTGGAAGACGCCGGCGAGCAGCGTCGCGGCAAGCAGGTATTGCAGGCCGTGCGCGTGGACGAGCGCGGCGACGACGAGTGCGACCGATCCCGCCGCACCCGAGATCATCGCCGGGCGGCCGCCCGCAAAGGCGATGACGATGCCGATCACGAACGAGGCGAACAGACCGACTTCGGGATCGATGCCAGCGACGAAGGAGAAGGCGATGACCTCCGGGATCAACGCGAAGGTGCCGACCATGCCGGCAAGGATGTCGCGGCGCGCTGGCCCGGCGCCGCTGAACCACTCGGCACGATACCGAGCGAACGCTGTATTTGTCATAGGGGTGATAGTCCGCGAAGTTCGCAAAGGCGGGCCGTTCGGCGGCGCGTGGCGGATGCGAATTGCGTTGTCCGGCGGATCGGCGGCCGGAATAGCCACCCGGAATTGCACCGGGTCCATGCGAATGCGAGCGTCCTAGCGCTTTTGCCAGCCCACCGCAACGCGGCGCGGTCGCTGCGCGTTCTGTCGGCATGAGCGACCCCGCCTGGATGTCGAACGCGGTCCGCGCGGCGCGGACCCTGCGCGCGACCACGTTGGGCGAGGCGGGCGCGCGACACTGCGTCTACGTCATCCTGTTGCACGATCCGCGACGGCGCACGCCCGACGGCCTGTATGTCGGCCAGACCGCGCGCGATCCCGACTGGCGGTTCGACCAGCACAAGGCCGGGTACAGGGCGAGCCGTGCGGTGACCCGGTTCGGAATACGGTTGCTCCCCGATCTGGTCGCGCACCTGAACCCGCTGCGGCAATGGGAGTCGCTCGACCTGGAGGCGGCGCTGGCCGAGGCATTTCGCGACGCCGGGGTGCCGTGGGTCGAAGGCGGTCACTGAACAAGCAGACGCGCCGGTCGTTCGGTCGCTGTGCTCGATATTACTCCCGATCCGCGTGCCGCCGGCTGGACACCGAAACGCCTGCTGGTAACGCGGTCGGCGCGGGG
Organism: Sphingomonas sp. R86521; assembly: GCF_042466235.1. Lineage (NCBI taxonomy): Bacteria > Pseudomonadati > Pseudomonadota > Alphaproteobacteria > Sphingomonadales > Sphingomonadaceae > Sphingomonas > Sphingomonas sp. R86521. The sequence goes on from NZ_JAXHBY010000001.1 coordinate 3,670,308, forward strand.
CTTCGCGCACGGCCGCGCGATCCTCGACCGGGCGGCGACGCTCGGGGTCGAGATCGTCGAACTCAGCGGCGACCGGCTCAACCTGCCGACCGCGGACGATCCGCGCCGTGCCTATGTCGACGCCAAGGCGACGCTGGCGGTGGTCGTCGCGCCGCCTTCGAAACGCCGGTTCCAGCCGATCGCGCCCAGCGCGGACTGGCGGATGGACCTGGCCGAAGGGTGTCCCGCGCATTGCAGCTATTGCTACCTCGCCGGCTCGCTGAAGGGGCCGCCGATCACCCGCGTCTATGCCAATCTCGACGAGATCTTCGACGCCCTGCCCGCCTATCTCGGCCAGGGCACGATCACCTCGCGCAGCGCGGCGCGGGCGCATGAGGGCACGACGTTCGAGGCCTCCTGCTACACCGATCCGCTCGCGCTGGAGCCGGTGACCGGATCGCTCTCCGCGGCGATCGCGTGGTTCGGGCGCTGGGAGGCCGAGGCGCAGCTGCGCTTCACGACCAAGTTCGCGAACGTCGAACCGTTGCTGGCGATCGACCACAAGGGGCGCACGCGGATGCGCGCATCGATCAACCCGCGCGCCTTTGCCCGGTTCGAAGGGGGCACCGCGCCGGTTGCCGAGCGGCTGCGCGCGTTGCGGCGGATGGCGGAGGCGGGCTATCCGATCGGGCTGACGATCGCGCCGATCATTGCGGCAGACGGATGGCAGCAGGCGTATGGCGCGCTGATCGACGATGCGGCGGCGATGCTGGATATGCCGGGGCTCGATCTGACGATCGAGCTGATCACCCACCGCTACAATCCGGGGTCGAAAGCGGTGCTCGACAGCTGGTACCCCGGCTCGGCGCTCGACATGAGCGGGGCCAACCGGGTGACCAAGCGGACCAAGTTCGGCACCGAGAAGCAGGTCTACGACGCCGACACGATGCGTGCGCTGCGTGGTTTCTTCGAACGGCGGATCGGCGAGGCGATGCCGACGGCGCGGGTGCTGTACTGGACGTAGGCGCGCGTTACGCGGCGCTACCCAGCGGCGACGCGTCGTAGTCCGCCAGCAACGCCGCGACATCGTCGTAGAGCGCGACCGCACCCGCACCGCGCAGCACGTCGTCGGCGAACTTGCCCGATCGCAGGCCGATCGCCGCGACCCCGCATTTGCCCGCAGCCTCGATATCGTACGGCGTGTCGCCGACCACCATCACCTCGGCCGGATCGATGTCGCCGAGCTTTTTCAGCGCAGTGGCGAAGATATCGGGTGCCGGCTTGGTGTTCTCGACATCGTCGCTGCTCGTGGTCTTCTCGACCAGCGCGTTCGCGTCGAGCAATTCGAGATAATGCTCGAGTTCTTCCGCGGAGGCCGACGAGGCGAGAACGACGCGCTGTCCGGTGGCGTGCGAGCGGGCGAGCAAGTCGTGCGCACCGGGAAAGGGTTTCGCGGTCTTCAGATACTTGGCCTTGAAGATCGCGCCATGCGCATCGCCGAGCGACTCCACCGCGTCGTCATCCAGGTCGGGCAACAGCGTCGGGACCAGCATATCGGTGCCCTTGCCGATCTGGTCGTGGATCGTCTGTCGGTCGAAGCTGGCGCCGATCCCCGCGAACGCCTCTTCCCAGGCCAGCACGTGCATCTCGTTGCTGTCGACCAGCGTGCCGTCGATGTCGTAGAGTATCGCGGTGATCGGCATGGTCGTTCCCTTGTTGGCGGCGTGCGCGCATGATGATGCCACCACCAGCGAGCGAGTCGGTCGCAGAGTTCCGGATCGTTCGGCGTAACCGACTGTTATGTCAGGATGCGTTCACATCGGATAAGGTACGGACACGACATGATACGTACTCTGTTCTTAGCGGCGATCATGGTCGCAGCGCCCGCCATCGCCGCCAAGCGCGATACGCCCGACCAGCAACTGACCAAGCTGCTCGCGGGTCGCGTCGCCGGCAAGCCGACCAACTGCATCACGCTGTCCGGCACCCAGTCCAGCCAGATCATCGACGGCAAGGCGATCGTGTACCGCGTCGGCAGCCGGCTCTACGTCAACACGCCCCGATCGGGTGCGGAGTCGCTGAACGACGACGATATCCTCGTCACCCGCACGATCGGCTCGCAACTGTGCAGCATCGATACCGTCAACCTGATCGACCGAGGCTCGCGTTTCCAGCGCGGCTTCGTCATCCTCGGGCCGTTCGTGCCGTATGAGCGGGTCAAGACCGGCAACTGACCGGGCCGCGGCACGGCTAACTGGTTAATTTAGGTCAACGGACGGGTACTTTCCGCTCACGTGAACGTTCGGGGTGGCAGAGGCCTGGCGCATACCGCCCACGCCGCCCCCGACTTCCGGAGACGAACCGATGCGCGCACTTGTTTGGCATGGAAAAGGCGATGTTCGCGTGGACACCGTCAAGGATCCCGAGATCCAGCATCCGCGCGATGCGATCATCAAGGTCACAGCCTGCGCAATCTGCGGCTCCGATCTTCACCTGCTCGACGGGTATCAGCCGACGATGAAGGCCGGCGACATTCTCGGCCACGAGAACATGGGCGAAGTCGTCGCGCTGGGGTCGGAAGTCACCAATCTGAAGATCGGCGACCGCGTCGTGGTGCCGTTCACGATCAGCTGCGGCGACTGCTTCTTCTGCCGCAAGGGGCTGTTCTCGGCCTGCGAGCGTACCAACCCGAACGCCGAACTGGCGATCAAGGCGATGGGCCATTCGCCCGCCGGGCTGTTCGGGTTCAGCCACATGCTGGGCGGCTATTGCGGCGGCCAGGCCGAATATCTGCGCGTGCCGATGGCCGATATCGGCCCGATCAAGGTGCCCGACAACGTCAGCGACGAACAGGCGCTGTTCCTGTCGGACATCTTTCCGACCGGCTACATGGCCGCCGAGAATGCACAGATCGAGGAAGGCGACACCGTCGCGATCTGGGGTTGCGGACCGGTCGGCCAGTTCGCGATTCGCTCGGCGCTGATGCTGGGTGCCGGCCGCGTCATCGCGATCGACGAGCTGCCCGAGCGGCTGGCGATGGCCGAGGCTGGCGGTGCCGAGACGATCAACTTCGCCGAAGTCGACAGCGTCTATGACGAACTGCAGTTCCGCACCAAGGGTCGCGGTCCCGACAGCTGCATCGATGCGGTCGGTGCCGAAGCATCGGGCCACGGCGCGGTCGATGCGGTGATCGACAAGGTGAAGGCGGCGACCTTCCTCGCGACCGACCGCGTCCACGTGCTGCGCGAGGCGATCATGAGCTGCCGGATGGGTGGCACGGTGTCGATCCCCGGCGTCTATGTCGGGATGGGCGACAAGATCCCGATCGGCGCGATGATGAACAAAGGGCTGACGATCAAGACCGGGCAGACGCACGTCCAGGCCTATACCAAGCCGCTGCTCGCACGGATCGAGGCGGGCGATATCGACCCGAGCTTCGTCGTCACGCACCCCGCCAGCCTCGAGGATGCGCCGGAGATGTATCGGAAATTCCGCGACAAGGAAGACGGCGTGATCAAGGTCGTGCTGCGTCCCTGAACCGACTTGCAAACCGAGGAGTGACACGATGACAGACAAGGTTCCGACCCCCGTCAGCGGCAATCCGGACAGCAAGGGGGCGCCGGACGGCGTCTCCGGCTCTCCGCGCGGCACCGACCGCGATATCGATGGCCGCAAGGGTGGCGGGGAGAGCGAAGGCGGCGCCTATCCCAATCCGCACACCGGCAAGGCGCCCGAGGGCGGCGGCTTCATGGGCCATGGCGGGCAGACCGAGATGGCCTATCATGGCGGCGGACAGGCCGGAGACGACGGCGGCAGCGCGCCCAACGCCGTGACCGGATCGAACGGCGACGGCGATGTGGACGGCAGCACGGGCGTTGCGCAGCCCGAACCCGCTGATCGCGACGTGCAGACCGACGGCGGCACCGTCGCGGTCGAGGAGACGTCCGGCACCGCCGCCGCGGAGGCGACCGGCAAAGTCGGCACCGACGCGGCGTACGACGACGAACAAAAGCACCCCGGTTCGGGCTGACCATAGCTGTGAAACTGAAGCCGATCCGCGATCAGGTCGTGGTCATCACCGGTGCGTCGAGCGGTATCGGTCGCGCGACCGCGCTGATGGCCGCCTCCTGCGGTGCCACCGTGGTGCTCGCCGCGCGCGGCCGGGATGCGCTTGATACGCTCGCCGCAGAGATCGCGGCGAGCGGCGGCCATGCGGTCGTCATCGCTTGTGAAGTGTCCGACCCGGAATCGATCGCCCATCTGGCGACGGAAGCGGTGTCACGCTGCGGCCGGATCGATACCTGGGTCAACAATGCCGGCGTCGCGATCGCAGCCCGGCTCGAGGACCTGCCGCTCGCCGACGCGCGGCGGTTGTTCGACGTCAATTTCTGGGGCGTCGTCAACGGCAGCCTCGCGGCGCTGCCGCATCTCGAACGGCAGGGTGGCGCGCTGATCAATTTGGGCAGCTTCACGTCGGATGTCGCCGCGCCCTATATGGGGATGTATTCGGCGTCGAAGGCGGCGATCAAGGGCTATACCGACGCGCTCCGGATCGAACTGAAGATGGATGCGCGCCCGATCTCGGTGACGCTGATCAAGCCCGCGCCGATCGCCACGCCGGTGTTGCAGCACCAGCGCAATCTGCTTGACCGTCAGGCGACGATGCCGCCGCCGTTCTACCGGCCCGAGGATGTCGCACGGACGATCCTGTATGCCGCCGAACATCCGGTCCGCGACCTGTTCGTCGGCGGCGCCGCGCGGTTCGGCAGCGTGTTCGGGCAGATGCTGCCGGGTCTCGCCGATGCGGGCGCGGCGTTGTTCGCGCGGCAGATCTTCAAGACGCGCAAAGCCCCCGCCGATCGGCCCGACAATCTCTACACGCCCGGCACGCCTGCAACGACGACGGGCGACACCCACGGCCATATCGCCAGGCCCAGCCTGTATACGGCGATGCGGACGCGTCCCGGAACCAGCGTGGCGATTGCCGGCGCGATCCTGACGCTAGGGTTTATCGGCAGGGTCTCGCGCCGGACGTAAGGCCCTTGCCTGCCTCTGTCCGGCTCACGGCGAAGGCGGCATCCGCGGTCGCTCCTGCGGCGACGGCCGGAGCAGGTCGTCGACGCGGGAGGCCAGGTCGACCTGGCGGAACGGCTTGGCTAGGCGCTGGACGTCGACCGGAACGTCCTCGCCGGCGGCGGCGTAGCCGGTCACCAACAACGCCGGGATCCGCACCCCGGTCGCGCGCAGTTCGTGGATCAACTGGCCCCCGGTCATGCCCGGCATCAGGTAATCGCTGACCAGCACATCGGCGTCGAGCCCAGACCGAACCGCCGCCAGCGCCTGCGTCGCCGATCCCATCTCGATCACGGTATAGCCGATGTCGCGCAGCATGTCGGCCGTGGCTGCGCGGACCAGTTCCTCGTCGTCGACCAGCAACACGGTCGCGGCGCGGCGCGCGACGACGGGTTCGGCGACCAGCTCGCCGGTCTCGGCGGGCGCTTCCTCGGTCGCGGGCAGCCACAGTTCGACCGAGGTTCCCGCTCCCGGCGTGCTGGTCAGCGTCAGCGTACCGCCCGATTGCGCGGCAAGCCCGTGGACCATCGACAGGCCCAGCCCGGTGCCCTTGCCGACGCCCTTGGTCGAGAAGAACGGCTCGGTCGCGCGCGCCAGCGTTTCCTGGTCCATCCCGGTCCCGGTATCGGCGGCGAGCAACCGGATATAGCGGCCCGCCTTAAGCCCCACCGCATTGCGCGCATCGACCGCGACTTCGCTGACACCCAGCGTCAGTCGCCCGCCCGATGGCATCGCATCGCGCGCGTTGATCGCCAGGTTGAGCAGCGCGAGTTCGAGCTGGTTGGGATCGACCCGCGCCGATGACAGGTCGCGGGGCAGGTCGAGCACCACGTCGATCGACGGCCCCAGCGAGCGCCTGACCAGGTCGACGATGCCGTCGATCAGCGCGCCGATATCGACCGCGCGCGGCTGCAGCGACTGGCGGCGGGCGAACGACAACAGCCGCTGCGTCAGTGTCGCGGCGCGGTCTGCCGCCTGCAACGCACCCGCGATCATCCGCTGGGTGCGCTCATCCTCCTTGTAGCGACGGCGCAGCATGTCGAGGCTGCCGACGATCGGGGTCAGGAGGTTGTTGAAATCGTGCGCGACACCGCCGGTCAGCTGGCCAATCGCATCCATCTTCTGCGCCTGTGCGAGTTGCGCGTCGGCGTCCTTGCGGTCGGTGACATCGGAGACGACACCGGTCATCCGCGCGGGTATTCCGTCGCCGTCGTAACGCACGCGCCCTTTGGCGACGATCCAGCGATGGCTGCCGTCGGCCGCGGTGATGCCGCATTCGACGTCGAGCGCGCCGCTCTTCAGCGCGGCGGCAAAGGCGTCCGCGACCTCGTCGCGCTGGCCCGCATCGACATGCTCCAGGAACGTGTCGACGTCCCAGTGATCGAGCGGGCCATCATAGCCGAAGATTTCGTCGTGGCGCGACGTACGGCGGGCATCGCCGCTGGCGAAGTCGATGTCCCAGCTTCCCATGCCGGCCGCATCCAGCGCGACCTCCAGGCTGTCGCGCGCATCCTCGAGTTCGGCGGTCCGCTCGACGACAGCGCGTTCCAGCGTCACCGCCGAATCCCGCACCTCGTACTGCCGGTTTCGCGCCTTCACCGCCGATCGCACCGCACCCAGCATCGCCTCGGCATGGAGCGGCCGTTCGAGCAGCACGACGTTGCCGAGTTCGGCGAGCCGGTTCGAGGCGACCACGGTACGCGGCGCGCGCGAACCATTGGCCAGCACCACGAACGGAACGTCGGACCATGCGGGCTGATTCGCGACCCAGTCGGTCAGTGCGGTCACGCCGACGGTCGCCAGCGATTCCTCGGTAAGCATCACGACGCCAGCGGCTTCGTCCAACTCTCGTACCAGCGCGGGCAGGTCGTCGCAGATATCGGCCCGGATCGCGTTGCGGGCCAGCAGGTCGGATGCGATCGCGGCGTCGCGACCGCGCGGTGCGAGAATGAGAACCCGGTCCTTCATTCTAAACGTGCGACGTCATCGGTCCGTCTGCCTGATCATCAACGTCGTTCCCTCGCCCAAAAAGGTCGGCGCGCCGGTCAGCACGCCCTGGAACTGCCGAAGCGGTTCGCCGACCTGCAACCCGTTGCTACCAATCTGAAACTCCCGGATCGTCCTTTCGTGCCGTGCGGTGCGCGTCTTGATCACCGATATCGACTGCCGCACCTCGCCGTGCGCCTCAAAATAGCGCAGCTGGACGACGGTATCGGACAGATAGCTGAGGTCGACGTCGGAGCGGATATCGCCCATCACGCCGTGCAATCCCAGGATCAGCAGGCTGACGATGCCCTTTTGACCGAGATAGGTCAGCATCTCGTGCATCTGCAGGATCAGGAACTGTTCGTTGGGCATCGCCTGCAGATAGGCGTTGAGGCTGTCGACCACGACGAGCGTGGACCCGTGATCCTCGACCGCGTTGCGGATCGCGTTCGCGAACTCGCCGGGCGACATTTCCGCCGGGTCGATCGCGCGCAGTTCGAGATCGCCGGTGTCCAGAAACGGCTTCAGGTCCATGCCGAGCGCCGCGCTGCGCTTCAGCAGCGTCGGCAGGCGTTCGTCGAACAGGAAATACGTCGCCCGCTCGCCGCGCTTGAGCGCCGCGACCATGCACTGCACCGAGGCTGTGGTCTTGCCGACGCCGGCGGGTCCGGTCAGCAACGTCGCAGTGCCGGGCACCAGCCCGCCGCCGAGCAGCGCGTCCAGCTCGACCGAGCCGCTCGTCACCGGCCCCCCGCCATCGGCGACGCCGTGGTCCGACGCGACCAGCCGCGGATAGACGCACAGCCCGCCGCGCTCGATCTCGAAATCATGATAGCCGCCGCGGAACCGCACGCCGCGCATCTTGACGACGTGGAGGCGGCGACGCTGCGCGCCGAACCCAGCCAGCGTCTGTTCCAGCGAGATCACGCCGTGCGCGATGCTGTGCAGCTGCAGGTCGTTGCCGGTGGTCGTCTTGTCGTCGAGGAACAGCACGGTGCAGTGCCGGGTCGAGAAGAAGTGCTTCAACGCGAGGATCTGGCGGCGATAGCGGATCGGGCTCTGCGCGAGCAGGCGGAGTTCGGACAGGCTGTCGAGCACCACGCGCGTGGGCCGGACCTCGTCGACCTTGGCCATGATGTCGCGCACGGTCTCGCCCAGCTCGACTTCGCTGGGGTGGAGCAGCGTCTGTTCCTGGTCTTCACCGAAGCCGTCGGCGGGCACCATCTCGAACAGGGTCAGGCTGTCGAGCGACCAGCCATGCGTCTTGCCGACCGCGCGCAGCTCGACCTCGGTCTCCGCCAGCGTGATGTACAATCCGGTCTCGCCGATCGCGGCGCCCGCGAGCAGGAAGCCAAGGCCGAGCGTGGTCTTGCCGGTGCCGGGCGTCCCCTCGATCAGGTACATCCGATCCGGTGTAAGCCCACCGTTGAGAATATCGTCCAGCCCGGCGATGCCGGTCAGCGCCAGCGCGGGCAATGGGTCGTGCGACACTATCGTTTCCTTGATCCGTATTGGCCGCAGGTTCGATTTACGTCCGCGCCTAGACGGACATAGGATAGATGTTCGCGTCACGCAAAAGCATGCACTCTATTTCAGGTGCTTGTCGCTAAATTCTGATGAACACCGGGACCACGCTGCCGTTTATTCGATCTCTTCCAGGACGTCCCGCACCCGCCGGACGCGTTCGGCGGGATCGGCGATCGCCTCCGTCAGCAGCCAGCGACCGTTCTTCTCGACCAGCCCGGTCGGCGCCGCAGCACCCGGCGTCCGCGGCGTCAGCGCGATCGCCGCCTGCCCCGCGTCGATCCGACGGATGCCGATCGCGCGGGCCATTGCGCGGATGCGGGCGACGTCCAGCAGATCACGCGCCGCCGCCGGGACCAAACCGAACCGATCCTCCAGTTCCGCCTCGAACGCATCGAGCGCGGACCCGTCCGGCAACCGCGCCAGCCGCGCGTACAGCGCCAGCCGCACGCCCAGATCGGGAATCCACGTCTCCGGCAGGCACCCCGACAGTTCGAGATGCAGTTCGGGCACCCACAGGTCGACCGCCTCGCCCCGTGCCGCCCGCAGCGCGTGCGCCATCAAATGCTGGTACAGATCGGTACCGATCAGCTTCATGTGCCCGGCCTGCGCTTCGCCAACCAAGTCGCCAGCGCCGCGCAGGTCAAGGTCGCGCGCGCTGATCGCGAACCCCGCGCCCAGCCGGTCGAACGCCTGCAGCGTACGCAGCCGCTTCAGCGTCGCGTCGGCGATCGTCGCGCCGGCCTCGGTGGTCAGCAACACCTGCCCGCGCCTTCCGCTGCGCCCCACCCGCCCGCGCAACTGGTGCAGCTGCGACAGCCCGAAGCGATCGGCATGGTGGACGATCATGGTGTTGGCGCGCGGGACGTCCAGCCCGGCCTCGATGATGTTGGTCGCGAGCAGCACGTCGCCGCGGCCGCCCGCGAACGCGACCATCGCATCGTCGAGCTCGCCCGCCGGCATCTTTCCGTGCGCGGTGACGATGCGGAGTTCGGGGACCAGCCGCGCCAGCGTCTCGGCGAGCGGGTCCATATCCTCGATCCGCGGCACCACGACGAAGCTTTGGCCGCTGCGCCCGCGTTCGCGCAGCAACGCGGTACGCACCGTCGCATCGTCGAACGTCGCGACCGACGTCCGGATCGGCTGGCGGCGCGCGGGCGGCGTCGCGATCACCGATATCGTCTGCAGCCCGACCATCGCGGATTGCAGCGTGCGCGGGATCGGTGTCGCGCTGAGCGTCAGGACATGTCCCGCGCCCAGCCCGTGCAGCTTTGCCTTGTCGGCGGCCCCGAACCTTTGCTCCTCGTCGATCACGACCAGCGCGAGGTCGTGATACTCGACCCCCTTGCCCGCGACCGCGCCGGTACCGACGACGACACCGATCGACCCGTCGGCGAGACCCGCCTTGACCCGCTTCTTCTCGGCCGGGCTCGAAAGCCGCGACAAGCCGGCCACCGCGACGCCGGTCGCCTCGAACCGGCGCGTGAAGACTTCGAGGTGCTGGCGGACCAGCACGGTGGTCGGCGCGGCGATCACGACCTGCCGTCCGGCCAGCGCGACCAGCGCCGCGGCGCGCAACGCGACCTCGGTCTTGCCGTAGCCGACATCGCCGACGACCAGCCGGTCCATCGGCTTGCCGCTGGCCAGGTCGTCGCGCACAGCAGCGATCGCGCGCGCCTGATCCGGTGTCTCGGTGAACGCGAAGCCATTGGCGAAACGCTCATAGACCGACGGGTCGGGCTCGATCCGATCGGTGGTCCGGGCGTCGCGCGTTGCCGCGATCGCCGCCAGTTCGCGCGCGCTTTCGGCGATCGCCGCGTCGATCGCGCCGCGGCGCTTCTGCCAGCTCGATCCGTCGAGCGCATCCAGAGTCACCGCGTCGGCATCCGCACCGTAGCGCCAGATCCGATCCGCCTCGGTCACGGGCACTAGCCGCCGACCGCCCTTGGCGTAATCGAGCGCGATCGCGTCGCCCTCGGCCAGCGCCTCCAGCCCGGCGATGACGCCGATGCCGAAATCCTCGTGGACGATGACGTCGCCGATCCGCAGTTCGCCGAATTCGCCGAACATCGCGTCGCTGGTCGCGCTGCCGCGCTCGTCCTCGCCGGCCCGTCCGCCGAGCAGGTCGCCACCCGCGACGACGGTCAGGTCGCGGTGAACGAAGCCGCGATCGGCCGGTGCGCACAGCAGCATCGCGCGACCGACGGGTGCCGCGATCGCATCGGTGAAGCTGGCGACGGACTCGGCGACGATCCCTGTCGCCCGCTCAAGCCGCGCCGCGATGAAGCGCAGGTCGCGCGGCGACCCGACCAGCAGCAGCCGGCCATCCTCGACCACGCCCTTGGCGAACCGGCCAAAGGCGCGCGCGGGATCGCGACGCTCGGCGAACCGCGGCGGCGGTGGCGGCGGGGCGTCCAGCGTGACCGTCGCATGCGCAGCGCCAGCCTTGGTCCAGGCCGCATCGTCGATGACCGGCATCGCCACACCGCCCTGGCGCAGCCGCCGCGCCTCCTCGGAAATCGTCAGGAACCGCGTCCGCCGCAGCTCGGCACCAGGATCGGATACCAGCGCCGCGCCCGGCAGATGTGCGAGGATCGACACGCCCGCGGTGATCTCGGGTTCGCTGGCGCGGCCGATCTCGATCCGCTCGACCGGTCCGGTAGTCAGCTGCGTGACCGGATCATAGGCGTTGATCGCGGTGACCAGCCCGTCCGCCACCGAAATGCGCACCGGTTCATCATGGTCGGCGGGAAAGATGTCGATCACGCTGCCGAGGATCGCGACCTCGCCGGGTTCGTCGACGCGGTCGTCCTCGACATAGCCGACCGCGGCCGCGGTTTCGGCAAAGGCGGACAGGTCGATGCCGTCACCGACGCGGATACCCGGCGGCACGGTGTCGAACGCCGAGGGCTCGGCATAGGCGACCGCGGTGGCCTCTGCGGTCGTGACCAGCAGCACCGTAGCGGTACCGACCGCCGCGCGCAACCGGCGCAGCGCCGCGACCCGGCGACCGATATTGCCGGGCGACGCCGGCGTCTCGTCGCCAGGCAGCGCATCGCTCGACGGCAGGTGTATGACGGTCAGCGCAGGCGCCAGTGCCGCGGCGATCGCGGCCACTGCGGTCGCGCGCTGTTCGTCGACGCTCGCGAACAGCACGTCGCCGTTCGCCGCCTGTTCGATCAGCAGCGCGGCAAGAGGTGCGACCGGCAACGGCTCGGGTATGCGTGCCATCAGCGGCTGACCTTGCTCTCGGCATAGCGCCGACAATGTTCGAGATATCCGGTCTCGTGCCGCCCGGCGAGCGCGACGATGCTGTCCCACAACCACGACGGCGCATCGATCGAGCTGCTGCGACCGCGATCGAGCGCGGCGGCCCATTCGTGCCGCGTCGCATCGTCCATCTGCCGCGCATGCGCCTTGCCCACGACGAACGACAGATATCGCGCGGCCTTCACCGCCTGGCCACGGCTGAACTGTTCGACTTCGAGCTTCAAATCCTGCGGCGCGAGTTCGCGGACGAACACCGAATGATCGAGCAGCCGCGCCGCGACCATTCGTCCACCGAGATACGGCGACAGCGCGCGGGCGGCAGCGACGACGCGCTCCGCCGGCTCGTCGGGCATCACCGCGCCCTTCGCCGACGGTGCCAGCGGCGCGATCGCCTGCTTCACGTCGATCAGCGCATGGTCGACGCGCTTGCCCTCGCGCAGCGACGCGATCGCGGCGACCCGCAACAGCCCGAGCGAGCTGCACCCCTTCATCCAATAGGCCGCGTCGACCAGACCGACTTTCCGATCGCCCGAGCGGCCGTCGAGACCGACGATCATGTCCGCGACCTGCCGGTCCTCGACCAGCCGCGCTACGCCGTCGCGCTCGCGCGCCTCGAGCGGCCAGAACTTCGCGCCCAGCGGGATGGTCGCCGCGACGTCTTCGAGCCGTTCGCGCGCCAGATGCCGCCAGCGCCGGCCGAGCGCCCGCCGCCGCACGCTGCGCACCGCATCGGGCTCGGGGCCGGCATCGTCGCCGGGATCGCGCATCGCCGCGCCATAACCGTCGACCATTTCCTCGACCATGTGCGCCGTCGTGATGCCGGGCAGGTCGGAGCCGCGCGCCGCGGTCGCCAGCGACAGGCCGAGCCGGATCAGGTCGTGCGCGGGATTGCCGATCACCGCCTGGTCGAGATCGCGGATCTGCACCGCGACCTTGCCGTCACGGTCGACGATCGGGCCCAAATTGCCGAGATGGCAGTCGCCGCAGATCCACACCGCCGGCCCCGCGGGGATCCGTTTCGACGCCTTTTCCTCTGCCAGCCATTCGTAGAATTTGCGGGTATTGCCGCGCACATAGGCATGCGCCGACCGCGCCATCTTCAGCGCACGGGTACGGTCGAGCAGGTCTGCACGCTGCTCGGGCGACGGCATCTTCATCACTATGCTTTCGGGAACGGAGGCACCGCGGTTGAACGCCGCACGCGGGAAATAGGTACGGCGCTTGCTGCAAATCAGGACGAATTCGCAGCTGTCACGGCCAAGATCGGCGGGTCGCCGCGCAACGGTTCCCGCCGCCAGCCTATTCGGTCATCGTTGTTACCTCCGACCTTCATCCGGAATGGCTTCGTCTGCGTGGTCGAAACGTAACTACATTCAAAATCGATATAATCTGCTTAAATTTCCGTGGCTTAATTAACTAGTAGCGGTTGTGACAAATTTTTTACATTTAAAATGCTTTTCAAGTCCAGTTGTTGGTTGAACGACAACTCTCTTGAGGTTAGGGCTCGGCTAACCAATGGAGTGACTCATGTCCGAAGATAACACCGATCTCAGCGCCGTCGAACTCGCTACCGAACTGACGATTGCTTGGCTGGGCAACCCCAATACCCGCATTTCGGCGGAAGAGGTTCCGGTGTTCCTCGGCAAGATGCATGACACGCTGTCGTCGCTGCTCGACACTTCGGTCGAAGCGGAACCGGTCGAAGCGCCGACCGAGTACACGCCTGCGGTCACCGCGCGCAAATCGCTGGCGTCGAAGGATCACATCATCTCGATGATCGACGGTAAGTCCTACAAGACCTTGCGCCGCCACCTGGCGACGCACGGCATGACGCCCGCCGAGTACCGCGAACGCTATGGCCTCAAGCCGGACTACCCGATGGTCGCAGAGAACTATTCGGAAAGCCGCCGCGCGATGGCCAAGAAGATCGGCCTCGGTCGCAAGCCGGGCGCCCGCAAGGCAGATACGGCCCCCGCAAACGCCCCTGCAGCCGCCGCGCCGACCCCACGCAAGCGCAAGGCCGCGGCGACCGCCGAATAAGCGCGTTGATCCGTAACGGACGAAAAGGGCCGGCGGGGACTCCCCGCCGGCCTTTTTGTTTGTCCGACATTTACGCGCCGATCGCGCCCCAACTCAGCCTCTGCTCAGCTGCGAAAACTGCCCCGTCGGTACAGCAAGGTGATCGCCACGCGCCGATTCCGCGGATCGGTCGGGCTGTCCGTGATCAGCGGCTCGCGGTCGGCCACCCCTTCGATGCGCTCGAACCGCTGTTCGGGCGTGCCGCCCTGCAACAGCCGCCGCCGCGTCGCCTCGGCACGACCCGAGGACAGCATCCAGTTGTTCATCGCGCGCGGATCGCCGTACGGCACCGCATCGGTATGCCCGCGGATCATGATCGGGTTGGCGGAGCTGCGGATCGTCTCGGCGATCATCCCGATCAGTTCGCTGGCCTGCGGGTCGAGCGCCGTGGTGCCGATCGCGAACATCGAATAGTCCGCGTCGTCGACCAGATCGATGCGCATGCCGTCCTGCGTCGGCACGAAGCGGACATGGCTCGATAGCCGCGCCAGTTTCGGCGACTTGGCGATCTCGGACAGGACCTTGCGCCGCATCGTCTCGAAGTTCTGGCGATCCTCGGCCGCGAGCGCCTGGTTGTTGAGCGAACCCTTGTCCCCGGTGCCGTTCTTGGCGCCGCCCTGCCCGGCCACCGGCAGCGCGATCGACTGCATCGTGGTCTGGCCGGCATTGGGACCGAGCTTGTTCTGGCTCAGGACGGATTCGCCGCCGAACAGTCCGCCGCCGCCGACACCCAGCGACCGGGTGTCGAGCAACGTCGGCGCGAAGTAATCGGCGATACCCTTGCGCTGCTTCTCGGTGGTCGCGCCCAGCAACCACAACAGCAGGAAGAACGCCATCATCGCGGTCACGAAGTCGGCATACGCGACCTTCCATGCACCGCCGTGATGGCCGCCATGGCCTTCGATATAGATCTTCTTGACGATGATCTTGGGCGGCACGTTCGCCCCGTGCGGCGCGCGCGCCATCTCAGCGGCCCCTCAGCCCGTCGAACACCTCGGCGAAGCCGGGCTGGTTGCTGTGCGCGATGCCCGAGCGCGCGGCCTCGATCACCAGCGGCTGCGGGTGGCCGTGCAACGAGGCGATGATGATCTGCTTGACCACGCCGTAGATCGCGGCGTCGGCATCGATCACCTGCTTCAGCCGGTTGGCGAGCGGTCCGACGATGCCGTACGCCAGCAGCACGCCCATGAACGTGCCGACCAGCGCCGATCCGATCATCGCGCCGAGGATCGACGGCGGCTTGTCGATCGACCCCATCGTCTTGACGATACCCAGCACCGCGGCGACGATGCCGAGCGCCGGCAGTGCGTCCGCCAGGCTGGTCAGCGTACCGTGCGGCCCCTCGACCTCGTGGTGGTGCGTCTTGATCGCATTATCCATGACTTCCTCGACCGCGTGCACGTCGAGCGTGCCCGACGACACCACGACCAGGCGCAGCGTGTCGGCGATCAGGTTGACCAGCGAATGGTCCTTCAGCAGCTTCGGATATTCCGCGAACATCGCCGACGAGTTCGGATCCTCGACATGCGGTTCCAGCGCCATCGGGCCGTCCATCCGCAGCATCTTCATCAGCTTTGACACCAGGAAGATGACGTCGAGATAATCCTGCTTGGTGTATTTGGGGCCCTTGAAGACCTTTGCGAGCCCGCCGCCGACGGCCTTCAGTTCCTTTGCCGAGTTGCCGATGATCAGCGCGCCGACCGCGGCGCCGCCGATGATCAGCATTTCGTGCGGGATGGCCTCCATGACGGGGCCGAGCGCACCGCCGGTGAAGGCGAACCCGCCGAACACCATAACGAGCAGGACGACGAGGCCGATCGCGGCAAACATGGTTCAGAATTCCCCCTGCGCGGTATCGGCTGGTACGCGCGACGTTAACCGGATTTGGTAGCCAATCGGTTACCAAGCCCCTCGATTCAGAAAATCGGGCTCACTTCAGATAATTGAACAGCGACAGCGACGAGAGCTTGGTGAAGCTCGCCGAGGTGGCGTTGAGGATCGTCATCTGCTTCTGCAGCTCGACGGTCGCGGCGACCACATCGGTGTCCTCGATCGAGACCCGGGTATCCTCGCGATCGGTGGCGATGTCCTTT
Organism: Sphingomonas sp. R86521; assembly: GCF_042466235.1. NCBI lineage: Bacteria > Pseudomonadati > Pseudomonadota > Alphaproteobacteria > Sphingomonadales > Sphingomonadaceae > Sphingomonas > Sphingomonas sp. R86521. The sequence continues at coordinate 3,686,312 of NZ_JAXHBY010000001.1, forward strand.
TGCGCCGCCTGCTGCAGATCGACGCGCGCGGCACGAGCCCCGAGTGAAGCCTGCATCGCGGTCACCTGAGTCCCCGCCGCCGACAGGTCGTCGATCGCGGTCGAACCGGTGGTGCCGAGATCCGCGCCCGACTGCAGCGCGGCCGCCAGCCCGGCGATGACGCCCAGCGTATCCTTGTTGCCGACCTTCAACACGCGCGACGCGGTCTCCCCCGCCTGCACGGTCTGCCCGTCGCCGATCGGAATCGGCGAGGGCGTGGTCTCGGCATAGGCATAGCTGCCATCGGCATTCTTGGTGACCGCCGCGGCGCCATTGGCACCCCCGAACAGCGGTTGGCCGCGCAGGTCCTTAATGTTGGCAAGTCCGGCGATGGTGTCGGCGATGCCGGCCAGTTGCTGGCCGATGACCGCGCGCTGCGACGCGTTGAGCGTGCCGTTGTTCGCCTGGATCGCAAGCTCGGACGCCTTCTGCATCTGAACCGTGATTGCGGACAGCGTGGTATCGGCCTGTTGCAGCAACGATCCCGCCATCGTCAGGTTGGCGTCGTACGCCTTGCCGTCGGCGGTGCTGCGGGCCAGGCCTGCGAGCCGCTGATACGCGACCGAATCGTCGGACGGCGCCTGGAACTTCTTCCCCGACGCGATCTGCGTGTTGATCGTGTCGGTCTTGCCACCGGTCGATCCGATCGCGTTGGCGGCGCGGTCATAGAAGATACTGGTCGAAATCTGCATGGTCATGACTGGAACATCACTGGATCTGGAGGATCGACTGGAAGGTCTCGCGCGCGACCTGGATAATCCGGCTCGACGCCTGATACGCCTGCTGGAAGCGCATCAGGTCGACCGCTTCGGTATCGAGCGACACGCCCGACACCGCGTCGCGCGCACTCACCGCGCCGTCGCGGATCGAACTCTGCGCATCGGCGACGGTCTTGCGCTGCGACAGCGCCGCGGCGTTGGTCGCGACCAGCGCGGTGGTGCCGGTCTCGAACCCGCCGCTGGTGCGTACCGCCTGCAATGCGGTCAGGTTGGATGCATCGCGTGCGCTGCCGGTCGCGCTGGCGGCGGCGATCCCGCGCGGGTCGGTCAGCGCGACGCGGATATCGGTCGGCGAGCCGCCGGTCGCGAACAGCGCGGTCCCCGGATTGCCGTCCAGGTCGCGCCCCTGCGTCTGCACGGCGTTGACCTGGCTGGTGAAACTGGTGGCGATATCGCCGAGGGCTGCGGTCGCATCGGCGATCCGCTGCGCCCCGTCCGCGATCCCGGCGAGCGCACCGCCACCGGGCGTCATCGACGTAACCGTCCCCGCGCGGATCACCGCGAACGAGGCCTGGCCCGAACTGCTGCGTTCATAGGCGACGCTGCCCGCTTCGCTGCCGGCGACCAGCACCGGGCCCGAATCGCCACCGATCTTGACGGTCGCGCGCCCGGCCGCATCGGTCGTGACGCTGACATCGACGATCGCGCTCATCTGTTCGAGCAACTGGTCGCGCTGGTCGGCAAGTCCCGCCGCCGCGCCCGACCCGGCCTGCGTCCGCGCCAGCCCGTCATTGACCTTGGCGAGCGCGGCACCCAGCGAACCGAGGCTCTGCGTCGCCTGCGTGGCGGTCGCATCGAGGTTGCTCGCCACCGCGCCGAGCGCCGCGCCGGTCGCACCGAACGCCGCGGCGAGCGAGGTCGCGCCCTCCAGCATCGTCGCGCGTGACGCGGTCGAGGTAGGGTCCGCGGCAAGCGCGGTCGCCGAGTTAAAGAAGCTGGTGAGCTGCGTGCCGACCCGGTTTCCGGTCAGCGCGTTCTGGATACCGTCGAGCCAGGTCGATCCCGCCTCAGTCCGCGCCAAGTCGGAACCCGACGACCGCACCGCGGCATTGCGGAAAGCGTCTGCGGCTCGGTTGATGCTGGTGGCGTTGACGCCGCTGCCGCTGGAACGCGCGGTCGACGTCAGGCTGGTCCCGGATGCGGCGACCTCCTTCAACGAGACCGTACGGCGCGAATAGCCGGCAACGCCGGTATTCGCGATGTTCTCCGACACGGTCGACAGCGCGTTCTGATACGCGTTGACGCCGCTCGCTCCAATCGACAGCAGGTCGCTCATTGTTCAGGCTTTGCCGGAACAGCGTTAAGATCGGATTGAGATTTCGCGAGGAAGGCGGTCATCGCCTCGCCGATTCCCATCGGCGCATGCTCGGCCATCGACTGCGCGACCTGCGCATCCTGCATCTCGGTAAAGGTGTCGATCGCCTTCGAATCGAACAGCGGATCGCTGAGCTTCGCCTGACGCATCGACTTCAGCATCATGCCGTCGAACACCGCCTCGAACTTTTCCCCGGCCTTTTTCAGGTTCTCCGAAGACTTCAGGCGACTCGTGTCGACCGAGGTCCCGCCGGTGGCGCCGATCACGCCGCTCACAGGACGATCAACTCGGCACGCAGCGCACCGGCTACCTTGAGCGCCTCGAGGATCGCGACCAGATCGGCCGGCGACGCGCCGATCGCGTTCACTGCCTTGACGATGTCGGACAGCTTCGGGCCGGGATTGATCAGGAACATCGGACGCTTCTCCTCCTCGACGGCGACACCGGACTTGCGCTGCACCGCGGTCTGGCCCTGGCTGAACGGCGCCGGCTGGACGATCTGCTGGCTCTCGTCGATCCGCACAGTCAGCTTGCCGTGCGTCACCGCGGCCGGGCTGACGCGCACCGCCGAGTTGATCACGACGGTACCGGTGCGCGCGTTGACGATCACCTTCGCGGATGCCTCGGCGGACGTGGCATCGAGATTCTCGATCTCGCTCATCAGCGTCGCGCGGACATCGGCGCCGGCCGGTGCGCGGACCGCGACCGAGACCGCGTCGATCGCCTGCGCGGTGCCGAAGCCGAGCCGCTGGTTGATCGCCGCGGCGACGTTCTGCGCGGTGGTGAAATCGGCGCGCTGCAGGTTGAAGGTCAGCATCGGCGACGTGTCGAACCCGGTGGCGACCGCACGCTCGACCGTCGCGCCCTCGGGGATGCGGCCGGTTGAAGGGATGTTGATGACGATCTTGGAGCCGTCGGCACCCTCGGCACCGAGCCCGCCGACCGCGAGGTTGCCCTGCGCCATCGCGTAGACCTGGTTATCCGCGCCGAGCAGCGGCGTCATGATCAGGCTGCCGCCACGCAGCGACTTCGCCTTCCCCATCGACGCGACGGTGATGTCGAGGCGCTGACCGGGCTTAGCGAACGGCGGCAGCTCCGCGGTGACGAGCACCACGGCGGCGTTCTTCATCGACGGATTGGCGCCGGGCGGCAATTGCAGCCCGAAGCGCGAGGCGACGGCCTTCAGCGACTGCACGGTGTATTCGAGGTTGTCGTCGCCGGTGCCGGGCAGGCCGACGACGATGCCATAGCCGGTCAGCTGGTTGGCGCGGATGCCCTGGAAGCCGCCGAGATCCTTGATCCGGTCGGCCTGCGCGGGCGCGGCGAGCGCCAGCGTGGCGAGCAGCGCGAGAATAAAGCGAATCATCAAAACGGGCTCACGACGGAGAAGAAGCGGCCGAGCCACCCCTGGCGACCGGCGCGTGCGACGTCGCCCTTGCCGGTATAGGCGATCTGCGCGTCGGCGACCCGGGTCGACAGGATGCGGTTATTGGCGTCGATGTCGGCGGTGCGGACCAGCCCTTTGATTTGGACGAATTCGTCGCCGCGGTTGAGCGTCACGCGCTTCTGCCCCTGCACCAGCATGGTACCGTTGGGATAGCTCGCCGCCACCGTCACGGTGATCTCGCCCGACAGCGAATTGGACTGGTCGGCCGCGCCCTGCCCGGTGAAGCCGCGCGTCGCACCGCCCGACAGCGCACCCGATTTCAGGAACGACAACGGACCCGAGACCGGCGGAGTCACGCCGATGCTGCCGTCCGAGTTGAGCTTCGACGCCGACGACTTGCTCGCGGCGGTCCGCTCGACCAGCACGATCGTCAGCGGATCGCCGACCCGGCGCGCGCGCCAGCCTTCGTACAGCGGCGCATAGCCATCGGAGACCTGGAAGATCGACCCGTTGGCGGGCGGCGGCGCCGGCGCGACCAGCGGCGCGTGCGCGGCCGAGAAATCGACCGGAGGTGCCTTTTTGCCGAACAGCCCGGCATCGGCCGGCGACACGACGACGGCGACCAGCGTACCGGCTGCAAGCGCGAAAGAGAGGGTGCGAATGGCCATCAGATGTTCTGGTTGATGTACTTGAGCATGTCGTCGCTCGCCGAGATCATCTTCGAATTGACCTCGTAGGCGCGCTGCGTCTCGATCATGTCGACCAGTTCCTCGACGACGTTGACGTTCGACGCCTCGAGCATGCCCTGGCGGATGTTGCCGCGGCCTTCCTGCCCGGCGATGCCCAGATTGGCCGCGCCGCTGGCTGCGGTCTCGGTCAGATAGTTGTCGCCCTTCGCCAGCAGCCCGGCCGCGTTGGGGAAGCTCGCGACCTGGATCTGGCCGAGCTGCGAAGGCTCGGTCTGGCCGGCGACGGTCGCCGACACGGTGCCGTCGGTGCCGACCGTGATCGCGGTCGCGCCTTCGGGAACGGTGATGCCGGGCTGGACCTGATAGCCCTCCGACGTCACCATCAGGCCCTCGGCGGAGCGCGAGAAATTGCCGGCGCGGGTATAGCCGAGCTCGCCGCCGGGCAGCTGGACCTGGAAATAGCCGTTGCCGTCCAGCGCTAGGTCGAGCGAGTTGCCGGTGGTCGACAGCGACCCCTGGGTGTCGATCCGCTCGGTGCCCTGGACGCGGACGCCGGTGCCGAGGTTCAGGCCGGTGGCGTATTTGGTCTCGGCGGTGCTCGGCGCGCCGGGCGTGGTGACGACCTGATAGGCGAGCGTCTCGAACGCCGCCCGGTCCTTCTTGTACCCGGTGGTGTTCACGTTCGCGAGGTTGTTCGAGATGACGCGCATCCGCATGTCCTGGGCGTCGAGCCCGGTACGTGCGATGTGCATTGCTGCGCTGCTCATGACCTAAATCCCCTAGCTCGGCAGGCGCATCAACGATGCACCGCCCTCGTCCATGTCCTTGGCCGACTTCAACAAATTGGCCTGGACTTCATAATTCCGCTGGTTCTGGATCATGTCGACCAGCGCCTGCGTGATGTTGACGTTCGATCCCTCGAGCGCGCCACCGACGACCTTGCCCTCGGCATCCTCGGGCAGCGCACCGCCGCCCTGGACGTGGAGCAGATTGTCGAGCCCCTTCGAGGTCAGCGACCCCTTGGTGCTGGCGAGTTTCAGCTTGTCGAGGATCTGCGGCGACTTGGCGTCGCCGCCCTCGGGAACGATCGAGATCGTGCCGTCGCCCGAGATCGCGATCGAGGTATAGGGCGGGATCGTGATCGGGCCCGACGATCCGATCACCGGATGGCCGTCGCCGGTCTGCAGCACGCCCGACGGCGCGACCTCGAGGTCGCCGCGACGGGTATAGGCTTCGCCGCCTTCGGGAGCCTGCACCGCGAGCCAGGTGTCGGTGCCGTTCACCGCGACATCGAGCGGACGCCCGGTCTGCTGGATCGCCCCCGGCGAGGTGTCGGACGAGGTCACTTCCTCCGCGGTCGGCGAGCGTGTCTCCAGCGCACCGCCGCCCTTCAGCTCGACCCGGTCGAACACCACGCGATCGGCGCGATATCCGGTGGTCGACACGTTCGCCATGTTGTTGGCGGTGACGGCCTGCGCGGCCATCAACGCCTTCAGACCCGTCGCCGCGGTATAGACCAGCTTGTCCATTTAAAGCCCCCGTCCCCGCTCTATCAGCCCTGGATGTTGAAGATCGTGTCGGTGATCTTGTTCTGCGTATCGAGCGCCTTGCTGTTCGCCTGGAAGTTGCGCTGCGCCGAGATCAGCGCGACGAGTTCCGCGGTGATGTCGACGTTCGACCCCTCCAACATGCTCGACTGCAGCTTGCCGAAGCCGCTGTCGCCCGAACCGCCCATCGTCGGCGCGCCCGAGATGCCGGTCGCGGTCCAGTAATTGTCGCCCTGCTGGCGCAGGCCGGTCGGATCGGTGAAGTTCGCCAGCGCGACCTTGCCGAGCGCCTGGTTGTCGCCGTTCGAGAAGCTCGCGGTGATCACCCCGGCATCGTCGACCGCGACGCTCTGCAGCTTGCCGACGCTGGCGCCGTCCTGGCTGCGGCTGGCGACCGAGAAGGCCGACGACAGCTGGGTCGTGCCGGCGAGGTTCAGCGACATCGTCTGCGCGGTGCCGCCGAGCGGCGTGAACGGATCGAACGCGACCGCCGCGGCAGGCGTGGCGATCTTGCCGGCGCCGTCGAAGGTGACCGGCACGCCGGCCGCGCCACCGGCCTTCAATGCGGTGTCGCCGACATAATTGTACATCGTCCAGGCGTTGACCTGCGTGCTGGTGCCGTCGGCATTCGCGGTCGCGGGGTCGCGGACGAAATAGCTCGTCATCGTCTTTGCATTGCCCGCCGCGTCGTAGATCGTCGTCGCGGTGCTGTTGTTATAGCTCGATGCGTCGAGGCGGCTGAATGTCGTCGTCGCCGGCGCTTTCGCGGCCGAGGTCAGGTTGGTCGCGAGCGTGATCGCCTTGGTCGGCACCGGCATCCCGCTGGTCTCGGGCAGTTGGACGTTGGTCAGCGTGGTGCCGGTGACGCCGCCCGATGCATCGACCGGAAACGCCTGCAGGTAATTGCCCGATGCGTCGGTGATGTTGCGCGACAGGTCGACCTGGAACGCACCGTTGCGCGTGTAGTTGACGTTGCCGCCGGCGCCGTTCGAGCGGACCGTGAAGAAGCTGTCGCCCGAGATGGCGAGATCGAGCGCGGACGAGGTCGCGGTCAGCGAGCCTTCGCCGAACTGCTGGCGGTTGGCCTGCACGACGACGCCGGACCCGACCATGTGGCGCGGATCGAGCGCGACGTTCGACGCGATGACGTCGGCGAACGTCGCCTGGCTCTTCTTGAAGCCGTTGGTCGCGACGTTGGCGATGTTGTGCGAGATCACCGACATGTCGGTCTGTGCAGCCTGGAGCCCGCTCAGCGAAGTGTAGAAAGTCATGGAAGCGTGCTCCTGCTTAGCCGATCGAGCGAACGGCGGAGAGTTGGATCGTGCCGAGGCCGGTCACGGAAAGAACGGGGTTGCCCGTCGCGGGGGTCGAAACCGATTCGACCGGTGCCCACACCAGTGACTTGGCGGCGACGGTCGCGCCGTTGTTGGCGGCGGCGACCTCCACCTTGAACGGGCCCGCGCCGGCATCGGTGCCCGCCGCGGTCTTGCCGTCCCAGTCGTAGTTGACGGTGCCGCCGGTCTGCGCGCCGAGGGACAGCGTCCGCAGCACCGCGCCGTTGGCGTCCGAGATGTTGACGACGACGTCGGTCGCCGCGGCGCCGAGTTCGACCGCACCGGCGATCCCGCCGCTCGACCGCGGATAGGCGGTGCCACCCTCGGTCAGCACGGTCTTGCCGACATAGCCCATCGCATCCGACGACGAGGTCGCGTTGAGCTTGGCGGCGATCGCCTTTAGCGTAGAATTCATGTCGGCGATCCCGGAGGTCGCCGACATCTGCGCCATCTGCGCAACCATCTGGGTGTTGTCGACCGGGCTGAACGGGTCCTGGTTCTTCAGCTGCGCGGTCATCAGCTTGAGGAAGTCGGACTGGTTCAGGCCCTGCGAGTTGCCCGCGGCCGGCGTCGGCGTCGGCGTACTGCGCGAGATGCCCAGGCCGGCCAGGGTGGAGTCGAAATCGCTCATCTATCAGTTGCCCATCTTCAGCGTGTCGATGATCAGCGACTTCGCGGTCTGCATGACTTCGACGTTGTTCTGGTAGGTGCGCGCGGTCTCCATCATGTCGACGAGCTCGCGCGACTGGTCGACCGCGGCGTCGAAGACGTTGCCGTCCTTGTCCGACATCGGGTTGGCGGGGTCGTAGCGCTTGACCGGACCCTCGCCCGCGCTGACGATCCGCTCGACATCGACCGTCGACATCCCCGTCGCCTTGTCGAAGCTGGTGCGGAACACCGGCTTCATCGTGCGGTACGCGGCGGCCTCGGTACCTGCCGAGCTGCCGGCGTTGGCAAGGTTGGAGGCGGTGGTGTTCATCCGCACGAGCTGCGCGGACATCGCGCGCCCCGCGACCTGGAAGATCGTCATCGGCTGGTCGGCCATCTTATTCGCCCTTCAGCGCGCGGGTGATCGTGCCGATGCGCCCTTTGAGGAACGACAGCGTCGTCTGGTACTGCACCGCATTCTCGGCGAACGCGGTCTGTTCCTGGTTCAGCTCGACGGTGTTGCCATCCATCGAGGTCTGGTTGGGAACCCGGTATTTCACGGCGCTGGCGAAACCGTCGTCGCTACCTTCCATCGCGGCGAGCGCGGTCGAGAAGTCGACATCCTTCGCCTTGAACCCCGGCGTCGACGCGTTCGCGATGTTCGACGCGAGCAGCCCCATGCGCTGCGAACGCACTTCGAGCGCTGCGCCATGAACTCCGAAAAGCGTGTCTCCTGCCACGGGGTGGCTCCTTACGTGAATGTCCTGCCGGGGTATAAGCAATGGTCGTGCCAGTTTCGGCCGGCGGCGTGGGGAAGGTGGGCGCGCGGCGGGCGGCAGGGAGCAGCGGCAAGCGATTGCCGGTTGCAGCGCGGGTCTTGCCGGTGTTGCCGAATACGCGGGGCGCCGTTCTCCTGCGGACGCAGGAGCCCAGGGTCACGAACGATACCGCCAGGAACCCTGGGCTCCTGCGTTCGCAGGAGAACGAAACCCCGATCGAAGTTTGGCCCGCATCTTGCTGAACGCTACGCATGAGCACAGATTCTCTCGCGTTGATCGGCGAACTTCTCGATCCCACCGCGCTCGCGCTCGTCTGCGGCGGCACCGTCCTGGCGGTCGTGTTGCGTAGCCCGCTCGGCGAACTGACCCGCGCGGTCGGCGCGTTGCGAACGCTCGGCCGCAGTCGCTTCGATGCCGAACCGCTGCTGCATCAGATCACCGCGCTCGACCGCATCGCCAAGCGCCACGGCGCGCTGGCGCTCGACCGCTCGGTGATCACCGATCCCGACGTCAAGGCGGGAATCGCCGCGATCGTCGATGGCGCGGGCGGCGATGCGGTGCAGACCCTGATCGACCATCGCCGCCGCGCGCGGGTCGAACGCCACCTCGCGATCGCCGACATCTGGTCCGGCGCCGCCGACGTCGCCCCGGCGATGGGGATGGTCGGCACGCTGATCGGGCTGGCCCGGATGTTCGCGACGATGAGCGATCCGTCGGCGATCGGGGGCGCGATGGCGATCGCGCTGCTCGCGACGTTGTACGGCGCGCTGATCGCGAACCTGGTCGCGGCGCCGATCGCGCACCGGCTCAGGACCAACGCCCGCGCCGAAGCGTTCGAGCGCGCGCGGATCGTCGCGCCGCTGGTGGCGCTGGCCAACCGCGAGGTGCCGCGCGCGCCGGTCATCCCACAACCACTGGCCAGCGTCGCATGACCGAATTCGACTTTCCCGCCGCGCCGGCCGGACGGCCGCTATGGCTGATCACGCTCGCCGATCTCGCGCTCCTGCTGGTCGGCTTCTTCGTGCTGGTGCAGGCGACGCAGCATGTCGACCGCCGTGCGCTCGCCGACGGGTTTCGTGCCGGGTTCGGCGCCGATGCGCAGACCGAACAGGTGATCCCGGTCGCCGCCGCGGGCATGATGAACTTCGCCGCCGGATCGGCGAGCTTGCCGGGCGACACCGCGGGGCTCGTCGCCTGGGCACGCGAGGCGGCGCGTGATCCGCGCGTGATGCTGACGGTGACCGGCTCGGTCGACGGATCGTCCGGCGATGTCGATCCCACCACCGGCAGCGGCGCGGTGCTCGCCGCCGATCGCGCGCGCGTCGTCGCTGCCGCGCTCGCCGATGCAGTGCCTGCGGGCCGGATGATGATCACGACCACCACGCATGCCGGCCGCCGCGCTGCGATGGTCAACCAGGGGTTCGCCGGTGCGCCCCCCGAGCCAAATCCATGATGGAGAAACCGATGATTCGCGCGCTTCCGCTGCTGCTGCTGGCGACACCTGCGCTCGCCGCGGGGTTTCAGGACACCGCCGGGCTCGACCGTGCGGTATCCGCCTTTGCCGGCCACCCGATCGGCGAGGAAGGCGGCGCGCGTGCGCCGGTCGATTCGCGGCTGAAGCTCGCGCAGTGTCCGACGGTCGCGCTGTCGTGGCGGACGCCGGCGCACGATGCCGTCGTGATCGCCTGCTCGGGGCCCGACTGGAAGATCTATGTGCCGATGCGCGCGCCTGCGGTGGCGGTGGGCGAACCGACCGTCGTGACGATGCCGGTCGCCAAGGGTCCGCCGGTGATCAAGCGCGGCGATCCGGTGGTGATCGAGGCTGCCGCCGACGGCTTCCAGATCTCACGCGAGGGCATTGCGATGGGCGACGCCGCGGTCGGCGCGCGGTTCCTGGTCAAGGTCGGCGACGCCCGCACGCCGGTGCAGGCGATCGCTATGGCTGATGGCCGCGCGACGCTGCCCGGCTGGGGTCAATAACCGCTAAACTAATCGCCCCCCCTGCCGTTTCTACCCATGTCGGGGTCATCCGAGGGGTGTGGTCATGGTAGAATCGATTGGGACAAGGCTGACGACGGGACCCGTCCGGACCGTGCGCGCCACGTCCGAGACGCCAGCCGTCGCCGCTGCCGCACCCGCAACCGCTCCCGCCAAGACCGGTGCGACACTCGCCGCCGGCATGGCCGCGGCGCCGCCGGTCGACGTCGACCGCGTCGCGCAGATCAAGCAGGCGATCAAGGACGGTCGGTATCCGATCATGCCAGCGCGGATCGCCGACAGCCTGATCGCCCTTCGCCTCGAATGGAAGTCGAACAATGAACCGGCGTGACGCCCTGATCCGCGTGATCGACCTGCTCCACGCCGAGATCGCTGCGCTGAAGTCGAACGACGTCGCCGCGCTGGAGCGTGCGACGTGTGAGAAGTTGACCGCGATCGAAATGATCGCCGCCGCCGGCGACGGCCCTGCCGGTCCCGATATCCGCGAGCTCGCCGACGAGGCCAACCGGCTCAACGAGACCTGCCGGATCTATACCAACCTGATGGCGGCAAATGTCCGCCGCCGCCTGCAAATGCTGACCGGCGCTGCCGGTGCCGGCTATGGCCGCAGTGCCGCCGGGGCCTACGCCTAAGAGCAAGGCACGCCCGACCGGGAGTTGGCACGGTCCTTGCTGAATGATGCTCCGAACAGGGGCTCAATCCGCGACCATGACCGTTTCCTCGATCACTACCAGCCGCGTCCAGTCGGCGATCGCCGCCGCGAGCAGCAAGACGGGAATCGATTTCTCGTACCTGCTCGGCCAGGCGAAGCTCGAATCCGGGCTGCAGGCGAACGCGAAGGCCGCGACATCGTCCGCATCGGGGCTGTACCAGTTCATCGAGCGCAGCTGGCTCTCGGTGGTCAAGCAGCACGGCGCCGAACACGGTCTCGGCTGGGCGGCGAACGCGATCACCAGCACCAACGGCCGCCTCTCGGTCAGCGATCCCGCCACCCGGCAGGCGATCCTGGCGCTGCGCAACGATCCCAACGCGGCGTCGCTGATGGCCGCCGAGCACGCCGCCGACAACAAGGTCGCGCTGGAGAACACGCTGGGCCGCACCGCGACCGGCACCGATCTGTACATGGCGCACTTCCTGGGTCTTGGCGGCGCGAAGAAGTTCCTCGGCGCGCTGCAGTCGTCGCCCGGCCAGTCCGCCGCCGCGCTGTTCCCCGCCGCCGCCGGCGCCAACCGCAACGTCTTCTACGCCTCCAACGGCCAGCCGCGTTCGCTCTCCGACGTCTATGGCCGCTTCGCCGCCAAGCTCGGCGCGGGCGCCGCCGATAGCGGCACCGGCACCGGCACCGCGACGGCACTCGCCGCACGCAGCTTCGACATGGGCAATTCGACCGTGATCACCGGCGGCAACGAAAGCACGCAGGACGCGATGGCGTGGGCCAGCGCCGCGATCGGCCGGTTCAAGACCAGTGCGACGCCGCAGCAGACTGCCGCCAACCTGATGCGCCCGACCCCCGACACCGCGCGGCTCGCTTATATGATGCTCGCGAGCATGGGGGGCTGAGGCGGTGAACATTCTCTCCCATCTCCGCGCCGCGGCTCTGCCGATCGCGATCCTGCTGCTCGTCGTACTGATGGTCGTGCCGATCCCGGCGGCGATGCTCGACGTCTTCTTCATCGCCAACATCGCGATCAGCCTCGCGGTACTGATGGTGTCGCTGAACGCGCAGAAGCCGCTCGACTTCTCGGCCTTCCCGACCGTGCTGCTGTTCGCGACGCTGTTCCGCCTCGGCCTCAACGTCGCCTCGACCCGCGTCGTTCTGGTCCACGGCCACGAGGGTGAGGCAGCGGCGGGCCATGTGATCGAGGCGTTCGGGACCTTCCTGATCGGCGGCGACTATATCGTCGGGCTGTTCGTCTTCTCGATCCTGATCATCATCAACCTGATCGTCGTCACCAAGGGCGCCGGCCGCGTCTCCGAAGTGTCTGCGCGCTTTACCCTCGACGCGCTGCCGGGCAAGCAGATGGCGATCGACGCCGATCTCAACGCCGGCCTCATCACCCCCGACGAAGCCAAGCAGCGCCGCATCGACACCGCGACCGAGGCCGAATTCTACGGCTCGATGGACGGTTCGTCGAAGTTCGTGAAGGGCGATGCGGTCGCCGGCCTGCTGATCCTGGCGACCAACATCGTCGGCGGCCTGATCCTCGGTCCGGTCAGCCACGGCATGTCGATCGGCGACGCCGCGCATAACTACGTGCTGCTGGCGATTGGTGATGCGCTGGTTGCCCAGCTGCCATCGCTGATGCTCTCGATCGCCGCCGCCGCGATCGTCACCCGGGTCACCTCGACGCACGACCTCGCCGGCCAGATCGGCAGCCAGTTCGGCTCGCCCCGCACCTGGACCCCGGTCGCCGTGATCCTCGGGCTGCTCGGGCTGATGCCCGGCATGCCGCATATCGTGATCCTGCCGATGGCCGCGCTGGCCGGGTTCGCCGCGTGGAAGCTGCGCCAGATCGCCGCCCGCCCGGTGCTCGCGCCGGTCGTCGTCGCAGAGCCGGTCGATCCCTCGCGGATCGGCTGGGACGAGGTCAGCGACGCGATGCAGATCAACATCGACATCGGCTATGGCCTGGTGCCGCTGGTCGACGAGCGCCGCGGCGCACCGTTGATGGGACGCGTCACCGGCGTGCGCCGTCAGCTGTCGAAGGAACTCGGCTTCGTCGTACCGCAGGTGCGGATCCGTGACGACATCAACCTGCCGCCGCACCTCTACCGCATCCTCGTCAACGGCGTCGTCGTCGGCGAGGACGTGGTCTCGCCCGACGAAATGCTCGCGCTCGATACCGGCACCGCGTTCGGCGAACTCTACGGCAAGAAGGCGAAGGACCCGACCTTCGGGCTCGACGCCACCTGGATCGCGCCCGGCGATGCCGATGCCGCCACCGGTGCAGGCTTCCTGGTGGTCGATCCCGGCACCGTGGTCGCGACGCATCTCAACCATGCGCTCGGCCAGAACGCCGCCGATCTGCTCGGATCCGACGAGGTCCAGGCGCTGCTCGACGGCCTCAAGGAACGCGCCGCGCAGCTCGTCGCCGCGCTCGCCCCCCTGCCGCTCACCACTCTCACCCAAGTCTTGAAGGGCCTGCTCGTGGAGAATGTTCCCCTGAAGGAGTTCCGCCGGATCGCATCCGCGATCGCGGTGGCCGCGCAAAAGACGATGGATGCCGACGAGATCGTCGAGCTGATCCGTCCGCAGCTCGGCGCGCTGATCATCCAGAAGCTGTGCGGCGTGCGCGAGCCGCTCCGCGTGATGACGCTGGAGGGTCAGCTCGAAGGGCTGCTCGGTCAGGCCGCGCGCGCCGACACCTCGCGCCGCCACGTCATCGAACCCGATCTCGGCCGCCGCATCGTCGAGGCGCTGCAGCGCGCAGCCCAACCGCTGATCGCCGACGCCAAGCCGTTCGCGCTCGTCGTCCAGCCCGCGATCCGCGTCGCGATCCGCAAGCTGGTCAAGACCTGCCTGCCGGACACGCCGGTAATGAGCTTCTTCGAGGTGCCCGAAGAAAAGGCCGTCGAAGTCGTCGCCGTTATCGGCACGCCGATGGCGCTGGCGGCATGAGCGCGATGCCGATGCAGTCCGCGTTCGCGAACGCCCAGCCGCTGGCGACGCCGCCTCCCGTACTTGTGCCGGAGCTCGTCGGGCAACCGCTCACCTATCGCCCGGGCCAGCGTGCCGGCGGCGATCCCAACGCGCTTATCCGCGAGCATCTGCCGCTGGTCCGCCGGATCGCATGGCACGTCCACGGCAGCATGAGCAATCTGGTCGAGGTCGACGATCTGGTCCAGGTCGGGCTGGTCGCGCTGGTCGAGGCGGCGGCAACGTTCGAGGATCGCGGCGGCGCGACCTTCCGCCAATATGTCTCGCAGCGGTTGCGCGGCGCGATGATCGACGAACTCCGCCGCCAGGCGACGACGACGCGCGGCGCGATGCGCCGACGCCGCGCCTATGCCGCCGCGGTCAAGGCGCTGACCGGGCCGAGCGGGCAGAAGCCGACCGAGGCGATGCTCGCGCAAAAGCTCGACATCTCGGTTGAGAAACTGCGCGCCGACTATGCGACCGCCGATGCGATCAAGTTCGAATCGGTCGACGATCTCTACGCCGACGACCTGCCCTGGTTCGCCGACGACACCCCCAGCGCGTTCGACCAGCTCGCCGATTCCGAAATGCGCGACGCGCTGATCGCCGCGATCGCCGCGCTGCCGACCCGCGCCGCGCAGGTGATCCAGATGTATTACGTCGACGAACTGAACCTCGAGGAAATCGGCCAGGTCCTCGGCGTCGGCGCGGCGCGCGTCTGCCAGATCAAGAAACAGGGCTATGACGCGTTGAAGAAGGCGCTCGCCGGCCAGCGCTGAGCCAGCGACGCCTTCGACGTAAAATCTCCCGCGGCTTGGTGCCGCGGCGTTCCCCGGAATCCGGGGACGGTTCCCCCCACGCTGGACATCCCCCCGTCCCCCGCCCATCGTCACGATGCAGGCACGGTGCGGAGGTCCGATGACGAACGCGTTCCAGCACGGCACCGTCCATCAGGCGGCCGCGGATCTTCAGACCGCGTTGCGCGCCGATCCAGCCGCGCTCGACCTGTGGAACAGCATTACCCCCCTCAGTCGCAACGAATTCATCTGCTGGGTGGACGACGCCAAACAGGCGCCGACGCGCGAGCGACGCATTCGCCGAACGCGCGAGCAACTGCTCGATGGCAAGACGCGGCCGTGCTGCTGGGCGGGCTGCATCCACCGCACCGACAAGCCGCCGAGCAAGTGGCAGCAGGCGGTGCTCATCGATCGGAAGGCGGCCAAGCCAGCGGCGCCCGCTCGTCCCGGGCGAAGCTGACGCACCGTTACGCCGACATCGCCCCCAGCGCCGATATGTAGAAACGCACCGAACCCCCGGCAGCATGTCGCTACCGAGGGTTCGTTTCGACCAAACCAGGTCCGGTCGGCCCGGCACCCCAATTTGGGGGCGCGGTGCCGGGACTTATTCGGGAATTACTGGCCGAGCAGCTTGAGCACGCTCTGCGTGCTCTGGTTCGCCTGGCTCAGCATCGCGGTCGATGCCTGCGACAGGATCTGGGCTTTGGCGAGCGCGGTGGTCTCGGCCGAATAGTCGGTATCCTCGATCCGGCTGCGCGCGTCCGACAGGTTGGTCGCGTTGCTGGTCAGGTTGTTGACCGCGGACTGCAGCTGGTTCTGCGTCGCGCCGAGGCTGGAGCGGCGGTTGACGACGTTGGCGATCGCGGTGTCGTACGCCTCGAGCGTGGTCGCGGTCGCGGTGGGCGGGGTACCGCTCAGCACGCCTTCGACGCCGCCCGTCGTCAGCAGGTCGCCGCCGAGATTCATTTCGATCGCATCGGTCGTGTTGGCGCCCGCCTGGATCGTCACCTTGCCGTCGTTGGCGACGCCTGCGGTGCCGTTGAACAGCGCCTGGCCGTTGAACTTGGTGTTCGTGAGCACATTGGTGATCTGGGTCGCGAGCGCGTTCTGTTCGGCGGCGATGTTCAGGATGTCGGTCGCCGAATAGGTGCCGTTCGACTTCTGCACTTCGAGCTCGCGCATCCGCTGCAGGTTGTTGGTCACCTCGTCGAGCGCACCTTCTGCGGTCTGCGCCATCGAGATGCCGTCATTGGCGTTGCGGATGCCCTGGTTCATGCCGGCGACCTGCGAGGTCATCGACGCGCTGATCGCGAGGCCGGCGGCGTCGTCGCGGGCGCTGTTGATGCGCTTGCCGGTCGACAGCCGCTGCATCGAGGTCGACAGCGCGGACTGCGCGCTGGTCGAGGCATTGGACGCACGTAGTGCACTGATGTTGCTATTAATTACCGTCATGTCCGGTCTCCATTTCGGCTAGCTCTCCGGCGCCCCCAAGGCAAAGGACAAGCCGCCACCAGCCATAACGGCCGGGCGGGACAGACATTTAGAAGAAAAATCGACGCGACCGGTCGACGGGAAAAATCCCCGGCGCATGACCGCCGGGGATTTCACCGCTCGCCCACCGTTCCTTTCGGTGGGAAGGGCGGCTCCGGCGCCCACGGGGGGAAACCGGTGCCGGAGCCTAACTCGTCGGATTACTGGAGCAGCTTTAGGACGCTCTGCGTGCTCTGGTTGGCCTGGCTCAGCATCGCGGTCGATGCCTGCGACAGGATCTGTGCCTTGGCGAGCGCGGTCGTCTCTGCCGAGTAATCCGTATCCTGGATGCGGCTGCGAGCGTCCGACAGGTTGGTCGCGTTGCTCGTCAGGTTGTTGACCGCCGACTGCAGCTGGTTCTGGCTGGCACCCAGGCTGGCACGGCGCGTCGAGATGTTGCCGATCGCGGTGTCGTAGTTCTCGATCGTCGCACCGGTCTTTGCCGCACCGGTAGCAACCACGTCTTCGACGCCGGAGGTGGTCAGCAGGTTGCCGCCCAGGTCGAGGTCGATCTTGTCGACGGTGTTGGCGCCGGCCTGGACCGAGACCTTGCCGCTCGTGCCCGCACTGCCGGCGAACAGCGGGGTGCCGTTGAACTTGGTGTTGGTCAGCACGTTGGTGATCTGTGCGGCCAGTGCGTCCTGCTCGGCGGTGATGTTCGCCTTGTCGTCGGTCGAATAGGTGCCGTTCGACTTCTGGACTTCGAGTTCGCGCATCCGCTGCAGGTTGTTGGTGACTTCGTCGAGTGCGCCTTCTGCCGTCTGCGCCATCGAGATGCCGTCGTTGGCGTTGCGGATACCCTGGTTCATGCCCTTGATCTGCGAAGTCATCGACGCGCTGATCGCGAGACCGGCGGCATCGTCCTTCGCGCTGTTGATGCGCATGCCGGTCGAGAGGCGCTGCATCGAGGTCGACAGCGCCATCTGTGCGCTGGTCGAGGCGTTGGACGAGCGCAGTGCGCTGATATTGCTTGCGATAACGGTCATGTCAGATCTCCATCTAGCTCTTTGCGGTCCCCCCGTTTCCGCTTTGGAACCGAGCCGCTGAATGCAGTAACGGCCGGCAACCGGCAGGATTTAGCCGGCAAGGTGACATTTCTTGCCGGTCGTTGCCGGTTTTGCCGCCCCTCATGCGTGTACGGGCAGGCCCTCGCGCGCGGGTGACGCGGCGGCACGCGCGCCCGGAAAAATATTGCCGGTCCGGCTGCCGACTTAACTCGGCGTTTACCACCAAACTCTATTTGGGTGAGGAACAAGGGAGCAAGAAATGCGTTCGATCCACCCGTCCCATTCCATCACCAAGCGCAAATATGCGCTGCTCTCTTCTTTGCGAGCCCAAGGTGTGACGGTTAGATTGGACAACAGTTCTTCCCTACCGACCGATTACCTGCTGGTTGCCGAGGGCGAAGAGGTGACGGAGCCGAATCGGACGATGATCGTCGGCGAATCCGGCTGCATCGTGGTGCCAGCGCGCGATGGCCAGCCGGCACGCCTGTCCTATGGTCCCGCCGATTCGGCGGTCGGCAACGGCTTTGCCCGCGCGATGCTTGCCGGTCCGGATCTGCCGACCGCTGCCGACCCCGAGAGCCTGGCGCTGCTGGCGCTGGCCGAGCGAGTCGCCGCCTCCGACATCACCGTGCTGATCAACGGCCCGACCGGCACCGGCAAGGAAGTGCTGGCGCGCACGATCCACAACAACTCCGCCCGCGCCGGCAAGCCGTTCATCGCGATCAACTGCGCCGCGCTGCCCGAGACGATGCTCGAAGCATTGCTGTTCGGTCACCAGAAGGGTGCGTTCACCGGTGCGTCTTCCGGCGGCGAGGGCTTCTTCCGTGCCGCCGACGGCGGCACGATCCTGCTCGACGAGATCGCCGAGATGCCGATCCAGCTGCAGGCCAAGCTGCTTCGCGTGCTGCAGGAGCGCGAGGTCGTGCCGATCGGCGCGTCGGTGCCGCAGCGGATCGACGTCCGCATCATCGCCTGCGCCAACCGCGACCTGCAGGACGAAGTCGCCGCGGGCCGCTTCCGCTCGGATCTCTATTACCGTCTCGCGGTGTTCCCGCTGACCACCAAGCGACTCGCCGAGCGTCGCCAGGACATTCCCGCGCTCGCCGCGACGATGATCCTGCGGCATGCCGGCAACCGCACCACGATTCCCTGGCCGACCGCAGAGGCGATCGACGCACTCGGCCGCCACGACTGGCCGGGCAACGTCCGCGAGCTGGAAAACGTCATTCAGCGCGCGCTGCTGTTCGCGGCCGGCGACACCATCGACGCCGCGCACATCGTGTTCGACCGCGCCGTCACCCCTGCCCCGATCCTGCGCATCGTCGACACCAACGACGCCGAGGCGCTGCCCGAGACCCTGGGCAACATCGTCCAGATGAGCGAATTCGCCGCGATCCGCGAGACGCTGCAGGCGTGCGGCGGCAGCCGGATCGAGACCGCGCGGCGTCTCGGCATTTCGGAACGCACGCTGCGCTATCGGCTCGCCAAGGCGCGCGAGCAGGGTGAGGATATCACGCGGGCCGTGTCCGCATGAGTATTGGCGGAGTGGGCGGCGCCATGAGCGTCGACCGGGTGATGCAGCTTCGCGCGCAGATCCTGGAACGCAACGAGGCGCTGACCCGCGCCAATGCGTCTGCTTCGGCCGGCGCCGCAGCCCCCGCATCGACGCAGCCGACCAGCTTTGCCGATACGCTGGGTGATGCGCTGAAGTCGGTGAACGAGGGCCAGACCCAGGCCGCCAAGATCAGTGAAAGCTACGAGCGCGGTGAAACCGTCGACATCGCCAAGGTGATGCTGGCCCGTCAGCAAGCCAGTGTCGGCTTCGAGGCGACGCTGCAGGTCCGCAACAAACTGCTGTCCGCCTACAAGGACATCATGAGCATGCCGGTGTAATGACATGAACAATGCGCTGACCACCACACCGGTTCTGCCGGACCGTTTCGCCAACCCGCTGCGCCAGATCAAGGGCGTGCTCGACCAGCCGATCGTGCGCCGGTCGCTGCCGATGACGATGATGATCGGCCTGATCGGCGCCGCCGCGCTGGCCTGGGCGACGATGTCGACGCCGACGCAGAAGACGCTGTTCACCGGCCTGCCCGATTCGGACAAGGCATCGGTGACCGCCGCGCTGACGCAGGCAAACATCAAGAGCCATATCGATGACGGGTCGGGTGCACTGACGGTCAACGAAGAGGATTACAGCAAGGCGCGTCTGTTGCTGGCGGGCCAGGGCCTGCCCAAGGCGGCACCCGGCGGCTATGCGATCCTCGATCAGTTGCCGATGGGCGTCAGCCGTGCGGTCGAAGGCGAACGCCTGCGCCAGGCACGCGAGACCGAGCTGGCCAAGTCGATCGAGGAGATCGACGCGGTTGCCGAAGCGCGTGTCCACCTTGCCGTCCCCGAAGCATCGGTGTTCGTGCGCGACAACGCCAGTCCCAGCGCATCGGTGATTCTGAAGTTGCAGGGCGGCCGTTCGCTGTCCGACGCGCAGGTCAATTCGATCATCAACCTGACCGCGTCGTCGGTACCGGGGATGAAGCCCGACAGCGTCACGATCGTCGACCAGATGGGCGCGCTGCTGACCAAGTCGGGCGGCGGCGCAAGCGATACCGGCAACGACCAGCGCATCGAGTTCCAGCGCCGCGTCGAGGACAAGTATCGCACCCAGCTGATCCAGCTGCTGACCCCGCTGATCGGTGCAGGCAACTTCACCGCCGAGGTTCAGGCCGATGTCGACCTGAACGAGACCCAGGCGACGCGCGAGAAATACGACGCGCCGGGCGTACTGCGCGCGGAAACCGGATCGTGGACCGGCAACCAGAAGGATGGCGGCGCCACCACCGGCGGCATCCCCGGTGCGCTGTCGAACACCCCGCCTGCGTCCAGCACGATGCAGTCGCCGCAGGCCGCCAACGGCACCTCGGGATCGCCCGCGCCCGCCGCCGGTGCCGCGGCACCCGACCCGATGAAGCAGTCCGACAGCTTCCAGCGCGCCTATGACCTCGGCAAGGAAGTATCGGTCACGCGTGCAGCCCCCGGCGGCGTCAAGCGGCTTTCGGTCGCCGTGCTGCTGCGCGATCCGGACAAGGGCCGCCGCACCGCGATGGAGATCAACCAGGTCACCGATCTGGTGAAGAGCGCGGTCGGGTTCGACGCCGCACGCAACGACAACGTCACCGTGATCAGCCGCAAGTTCGCTGGCGCCGATGTCGTCGCCGACAAGGCTCCCTGGTACGATGCCGGCTGGCTGCCGATCGTCGCGCGCAACGTCACCGCGATCCTGATCGCGCTGCTGGTGCTACTGCTCGGCGTCCGTCCGCTGGCAAAGGCACTGATGAAGAAGCGCGACGATGCCGCCACCGATCGACCCGCACTCGGCGTGCCGATCGTCGGCGAGGAGGCGATCACCACCGCGCCCGTCGTCAGCCTCGACCAGCTCGAGAACAGCCGTGGCTATGACGACCGCATCGGCGCGGTGCGCGGCTTCACGCGCGACAACCCGACCCGCGCCGCACTGGCGGTCCGCGACATGATCAAGGCGGACGCCAAGTGACGCTCGCTTTGGCCGAACCGCAACGCAGCTATACCGGGGTCGAGCGCGCAGCCGTGCTGATGATGCTGGTCGGCGAGGAGGAAGCCGCGGCGATCCTCCAGAAGCTCGATCCCGAGGAAGTCCGCCAGCTCGGCAAGGCGATGTTCGCCGTCGCCGACGTCAGCGAACTGGAAGTCGAGGACGTGCTCGACGATTTCGTCGCCCACGCCCGCGAGCGCACCGCGATCGGGTTCGATCCGCGTCCCAAGATCGAGGCGGTGATGAACCGCGCGCTGGGTCGCGAAAAGGCCGAGAGCGTGCTCGCGCGGATCACCCCGCCCGAAGCCGCGTGCGAACTCGAACTGCTCGACTGGCTCGACACCTCGGAGATCGCGGCGATGATCGAGAAGGAACATCCGCAGATCGCTGCCGTGCTGATCGCCAATCTCGACCCCGCGGTCGCCGGCCAGGTGCTCGAACTGATGCCGGATGCGATGCAACCCGACATTCTCCACCGCATCGCACGGCTTGGACCGATCACCCCCGAGGCGGTAGACACGCTGAAGACCCTGCTCGCCAACCGCAGCGCCACCCCGTCGGGCGGCGCCGGTGTTACGCTAGGCGGTACGCGCGAAGCGGCGAAGATCCTGCAGGGCGCCCGGAAAGCGACCGAGCAACGGGTGATGCCCAAGCTGTTCAAGATCGACAAGGACGTCGCGAAAGCGATCGAAGAGGCGATGTTCGTCTTCGACAACCTGCTGTCGCTCGACGACAAGAACCTGGGCATGCTGATCCGCAACGTCGATGGCGAGATCCTGACCAAGGCGCTGAAGGGCGTCGACGAATCGGCACGCGCACGCTTCCTGGGCTGCATGTCGGCACGCGCCGCGGACGGCATCCGCGACGAAATGGAATCCCGTGGGCCGATGAAGCTGGCCGAAGTGCTGGAAGCGCAGAAGACGATCATCCAGATCGCCCGTGCGCTGGCCAAGGACGGTACGATCCAGATGGGCGGGGGCGACGACGATTATGTCTGATTTCGTGGCGGGTATCGCCGCGCGTCACGATGCCGCCGCGCTGGCGATGCGCACGGCGTTTCCGATCGCAGCGACCTTTGCGCCGGCCGACCTGCGGCTGCGTGCCGCGACGCGCGGCCCGGTGCCGTTCAAGTCGCAGGGCAGCGGGCCGAGGCATTTCAGCCCGGCCGATCCCGATTTCAACCCGACCGCCGGCTGGGATCCGATGGATGCCGCCGCCGAGCAGTCGAGCTTCATCGACCCGCTCGCGGCCGCGCACGCCAATGGCTATGCCGAGGGGCTTGCCGCGGCCGCAGCCGCCGCGCTTGCTGAGACTGCGCGCGATCAGGCTTTCGGCACCGCGCTTGCGGCAGCGCTGGGTTCGGGCGACCGCATCGACCGCGAACGCGTCGCGCAGCAATTGCGCCAGACCGTGATGCATCTGGTCGGCAAGTTGGTCGGCGAGATCGGCATCGCGCCCGAACTGCTCGCCGCCCGGATCGAGACCGCGAGCGACCTGCTCGCCGACAAGACCGAATCGGCGTTGCTACGCGTCCATCCCGACGACGTGACGTTGCTCGAAGGGCATCTGCCCAAGGCGATCTTCCCGGTCGGCGACCCTACCCTCGCGCGCGGCAGCTTCGTCCTTGAATCGGCATCGACGATCGTCGAGGACGGCCCCGAATTGTGGCTCGAACAGATGGCGCTGGCGATCGACCGGATTTCGGTGCCGACCCCATGCTGAATCGGTTCACGACCGACTATCTTGAAACCCTGGGCATGGCCGATTTCACCCCCGCACCAAAGGTGTCGGGGCGGCTCGCCTCGTTCGACGGGCTGTTGATGGAGGCGGTCGGCCTCACCCTGCCGGTCGGTACCGTCTGCATGGTCGGCGGCGTCAACGACGCCAAGGTCGAGGCGGAGGTCATCGGCTTTCGTAACGGCCGCACGCTGCTGATGAACCTCGGCGGCCCCGCCGCGCTGCTGCCGCGCGCACCGGTGCGCCCGATCGGCGCGCCTGGCGAGGCGGAAGTCGGTGCAAGCCTGCTTGGTCGCGTCGTCGATGGCGCGGGCAAGCCGATCGACGGACTCGGTCCGATCCGCGGCGCCGGTCGCTGGCCGCTCGCCGGCAAACTGCAAAGCCCGCTCGATCGTGGCCGCGTCCGCCTGCCGCTCGACGTCGGCGTCCGCGCGATCAACGGCCTGCTGACCGTGGGTCAGGGCCAGCGCATCGGCATCATGGCAGGATCCGGCGTCGGCAAGTCGGTGCTGCTGGGCATGATCGTCCGCGCCGCGCAGGCCGACGTCATCGTCATCGGCCTGATCGGCGAGCGTAGCCGCGAAGTCGCCGATTTCCTCGAGACCAAGGTCGCAGGCGAAGCGCGCAAGCGTGCCGTCGTCGTCGCGGTGCCCGCCAACCACTCGCCCGTCCTCCGCATCCGCGGCGCGCTTCGTGCCACGGCGATCGCGGAAGCGTTCCGCGCCGAGGGCAAGCAGGTCCTGCTGATCATGGACAGCCTCACGCGCGTCGCACACGCCGGTCGCGAGATCGGGCTGGCGCTCGGCGAGCCGGCCTCGGCCCGCGGCTATCCGCCGTCGGCGATCGCGATGCTGCCCAACATCATCGAACGCGCGGGCGTCGACGTCCACACCGGCGGATCGATCACCGCGATCTACACCGTGCTGGCGGACGGCGACGACGGCAACGATCCGGTGGTCGATTCGGCGCGCTCGATCCTCGACGGGCATATCGTGCTGAGCCGCGCACTCGCCGAACAGGGCGTGTATCCCGCGATCGACATCGGCCCCTCGGTCAGCCGCGTGATGACCGACATCGTCGGCCCCGAGCATGCCCGCGCGGCGCGTGTGCTGCGACGCCATCTTGCGACCTATGAGCAGAATCGCGACCTCGTGCTGATGGGCGCCTATCGTCCCGGCGCCGACCCCGCGATCGACGCCGCGATCGCCTGCCACCCCGCGGTGATGGAGTTCATCCGCCAGGACGCCGACGCGATCGTGCCGCTGCACGACGCGGTCGCCGAACTGACCGGCGTGTTCGGCGATGGATAAGAAGGTTCTCGCACGCATTCATCGCGTGCGCACCTTGCAGCTGGGACTGGTCCGCGCCGACGAAGCCCGCGCGCACGACAAATTCGCCAGCGAGACCGAACTCGGGCGCCGCATCGCCGAACTCGCCGACGCGATCGCGCCGACCGAAGAGACCGGCGCCGGCGTCTCGCTAGCCGCCGCCGCGCACTACCGCGGGCGCCTGCACCAGTCCGCTGCGGCCGCGCGCGACCGGCTGCAATCCGCCGAATACCAGGCCAACCGCGCGACCGAAGCGACCCGCTCGGCCAAGCGCGACCAGAGCGCGGTCGAGAAGCTGATGGCGCGCGCCGATGCCGAGGCGGTGCTGAAGGCGATCCGCAGCCTGGAGGAAGCGCCACCGCTACGGAAAATCCGGCACGATCCTTGCTAGGTTGAGGGCGTTCCCTGTCGAGACCCCAAGCATGATCCAGTCCGCGACTGCACCCCGGCCCCCGTCCCCTACCGATCGCAGCACCGATTCCCGGCGTAGCGACGCTGCGGGCACGTTCCGGCAGTCGCTCGCGGCCTTCCTGGATGCGCGCGACGGCGACGATGCGCCGCCCGTCGCGGCCAGGCCCGGCAACGACGATCCTGCCGCCGACGGCAAGCCGTTGCCGGATCAGCCCGCCGCACCCCCGACCCCGCCGCTCGCCTGGCTTGCGCAGCTCGCGCCGGCCGCCACGACTGCGCCGCCCGTTGCCGATGCCCGGCCGCAACCGCCGGTCGCGCTAGCGGCGATCCTGCCACCGGCCGCTCCGGCCCTGGTTGCGCCGATGCTCGCGCTAGTGTCCGACGCGCCGCCCACCATGAAAGCCGCATCGATCGAAGCCACCGGCACGCCGGTCGCCGATGCGCCACCGTCCGAGTCGAAGAGTGTCGAGCCCAAGGTCGATACGTTTGTCCTTCCCGCGGTCCCCGATCCTGCCCCGCGCGGTGCAGCGCCGGCGGCCGAAGTGTTCGGCGCCGCGATCCGCGCGGCGACCGGCAAGGACGACGATGCCACGACGCGCCGCGACACCGCCGACACCGGTCCGCTGCCGATCGGCGCGGTCGGACTGGAGCCGCAGCGTCACGCCGTGCTCGCGACCGGCGACGTCCAGCAGGCGCCGCTCGACACGCGTCATGGCAATTTCCCGCACCAGATGATCGACCGGATCGAGCAGCTGCGCGACGACGCCAACGCCAACGACACCCGGATCCGGCTGATCCCCGATGCGCTCGGTCAGATCGACGTGACGATGCGCCGTGACGGCGAGGCGGTGCACGTGCATTTCGCCGCCGAACAGGGCGCGACGCGCGCGCTGCTCGAGGATGCCCGCCCGCAACTGGTGGACCTCGCCGCCGCGCGCGGGATCAACCTCGGCCAGACCTCGGTCGGGTCCGATAGCGGTTCGCAGCAACGACCCCAGACCCCGATACATACAATGCAGCCGCAGCGTGCCGCAACGCCGACCGCCGCCGCTGCCGCTGCCGCCCCCGACGACATCCGCATCGCATAAGGACCGACCATGAGCGACAAGACCGAAGACACGCCCAAGAAGAAGGGCAAGATGGGCAAGCTGATCGTGATCGGCGTGGGCGCGATCGTGCTGATCGGCGGCGGGATCGGCGGCGGGCTGTACGCCGCCAATTCGGGGCTGATCGGCGGCGGCCATGCCAAGATCGACACCGGCCCGAAGCTCGTCCCCAAGAGCGAGCAGAAGCACGCCAGCAGCGGCGAGGGGCATGAGGGTGGATCGAGCGTCGCGCCCGCGACCGGACCCGGCGGCGACAAATACGCGTCGAATTACTACCCGATGGAAAAGGACTTCACCGCCAACCTGCAGAACTCGACGCATTTCGTGCAGGTCGGGGTCGCGGTGTCGACGCCGTACGACGATTCGGTGATCGCGGGCCTCAAGACCAACGACATCGCGATTCGTTCGGCGATCCTGCTCGCGCTGGGCGACACCAACGAGGACGAGGTGTTCACCGGCGAGGGCAAAAAGAAGCTGCAGGCGCGCCTGGTGAAGGCAATCAACGATACATTGCTGCAAAAGGAAGGATTCGGCGGGGTTAGTAACGTCTACTTTACCAGTTTCGTCGTTCAATGAGGCATGGTTAACGACCCCGCAACCACCAGGGCGCCCGAACGGCGTACGCGATCGCGAAGCGGCGCATCCCATCAGGGTGTGCTGGGTCCGGCCAAGCTCAATCCGTTCGGCGACCTCCACACGCTGCAGCACCTTTCCGCACGCCTGGCTCGCGGCGTCCGCGGGGTGTTCGAAACGTTGCTGCGCGACGAGATCCGCTGCTGGGCGGAGCCGTTGGTGGTGCAGCGCTTTGCCGATTACCGCGCCGAACGCGCCGAGGGGCTGACCGCGTGGCTGCCGATGGCGATGACCACCGCGGGATCGGTCGCGCACGGCCAGGCGCTGTGCGTGATGGACGGCAAGTTCGTCCTCGAACTGCTCGACCTGTTCTTCGGCGGCACCGGTACCGCGCCACAGACGCTGCCGACCGAGTTCTCGCCCGCAGGCGAAGCGATGGTCGCGCGGATCGGATCGATGATCGAGGGTCCGCTGAAAGCGACGTGGGAACCGCTGGCGAAGATCGACTTCGCACCCGGCCATGTCGAATCGAGCGCCGCGATGCTTGCGGACATCGACGGCGAGGATGCGGTGATCGTGACCCGCTTCGGGATCGTCGCGGGAACGGCAGCGCCGGTATTCGTCGACCTGCTCTATTCGGTCGCGGCACTGAAGCCGCACGGCGCCTCGCTCACCGGCAAGGTCGTCGGCAAGCCCGCCGAACCCGATCCGGTCTGGCAGACCGCACTGACCCGCGCCGCGATGAACGTGCGGTTCGAGATCCGGTCGGTGCTGGCCGAGCCGGTCGTCCCGCTGTCGCTGCTGCTCAACCTGAAGCCCGGCGACGTCATCCCGGTCAGCTTCGGCACCGAAGTGCCGATCATGGTCGGCAACGACCGGCTCGGCTCGGGCACCGTCGGCACCTCCAACGGCCGGGCCGCCATCCAGATCACCCAATTCGCGCGTATCGACGAAGGACAGATGCAATGAACGACATGACCGGCGGATTCCCCGTCGACGGCGCAGTCGCCGCCAATTTCCGGCTGCTCCAGGATGTCGACGTCAAGCTGACGGTCGAGATCGGCTCGACCAGCCTGACGCTGCGCGAGCTGCTGGCGCTGGGCGAATCGAGCGTGATCGAGCTCGACCGCGATGCCAACGAACTGCTCGACGTGTTCGTCAACGGCACGCTGATCGGCCGCGGCGAGGTCGTCACCGTCGGCGAGCGCTTCGGCGTGCGGATGACCGAGCTCGTCACCCCCGACAAGCGCGGCTGACCAGCGATGATGTGGTCCTATATCCTGAAGCTCGCGATCATGCTGCCGCTGGTGTGCGGGCTGATGATCGGGTGCCTGCTGCTGTGGCGCAAGTTCGAGACGCGGATGCCCGGCAAGCCGACCACGCGGCTGATCGCGGTCAAGGAAACGATGATGATCTCGCCCGGCGTGAAGCTCGCGGTGATCGAGTTCGAGGGTCGGCGCCTGCTGGTGTCGGTCGCACGCAGCGGCGTCACCCTGGTCGACCGGGTCGGCGCATGAGCATTACCGTGACACGTCGCGGTACCGGCCCGTCGCTGATCCACGCGGTCGCCACCCGGCCGCGTGTCGGACCCGCCAAGATCGTGTGGCCCAAGATCGTATGGATCCTGCTAGCCGTGCTGATCGCGCTGCTGATCGCGATGCCTGCCTTCGCGCAGGCCGCCCCCGCCGCGGCACCCGCGCCCGGCGTCGGCGATGCGGTCGACCGCGCGATCGGCCAGCTCGGTGGCCAGGCGTCGGGCAACACCGGGCAGAGCGGCTCGCTGTCGCTGTCGCTGCAGGTCCTCATCATCATGGGGCTGCTGACGATCCTGCCGGGGATCCTGCTGATGATGACCAGCTTCACGCGGATCATCATCGTGCTGTCGATCCTGCGCCAGGCGCTCGGGCTGCAACAGACGCCGCCGAACCAGGTGCTGATCGGCCTGTCGCTGTTCCTGTCGTTCTTCGTGATGGCGCCGACGATCAACCAGATCAACGCGCAGGCGATCCAGCCCTATGCGCAAGGCAAGCTCGCCGGCACGCAGATGATCACGACGGCGGGCGTGCCGCTGCACAACTTCATGATCAAGCAGACCCGCATCAAGGATGTCACGATGTTCGCGCAGATGGCGAAATCGGGCCCCTATGCGTCGCCGAACGACATCCCCTTCTCGGTGCTGCTGCCCGCGTTCGTCACCAGCGAGCTGAAGACCGCATTCCAGATCGGTTTCCTGATCTTCCTGCCGTTCATCGTCATCGATCTGGTGGTCGCGACGGTGCTGATGGCCCTGGGCATGATGATGCTCAGCCCGACGATCATCTCGCTGCCGTTCAAGCTGCTACTGTTCGTGCTGGTCGACGGCTGGGCACTGACGATGGGCAGCCTCGCCAGCAGTTTCGGGACCTAAGCCGGTGGACGCGCAATATTTCCTGTCGATCGCCAACCAGACGATGTGGGTGCTGGCGCTGGCCTCCGCACCGATCCTGATCCCGGTGCTGGTCTCGGGGCTGATCGTCGGGATGATCCAGGCGGCGACCTCGATCAACGAGGCGACCTTGTCGTTCGTGCCGAAACTAATCGTGGTGGCGGTGTCGATTTTGATCTTCGGGAGCCTGATCCTGGGGTTGCTCAGCGACTTCACGATCAGCATCTTCGAACGCATCCCGGATCTCGTGAAATGAGCTTCCTTCTTCCCCCCTCCCGCAAGCGGGAGGGGCCGGGGGTGGGCTCGCGCTATCCACGTCAGCTACCGCCGAGAACGCGAGCCCACCCCCAACCCCTCCCGCAGGCGGGAGGGGAGCAGAATAATGCTAGGCTTCGGCCTCTCGATCGAACCGCAGCTGTGGGCGCTGATCTTCGTCATGATCCGCGTCGGCGCCGCGTTCGCGGCCGCCCCGGTGTTCGGCGCGGTTGGCGTGCCCGTCACCGTGCGCGTGACGCTGGCCGGTGCGATCGGCTTCCTCGTGCTCGCCGCGCATCCCGTCACCCCGCCGGCACAGATCTTCAGCACCGCGACCATGCTCGCGGTCGCTGCCGAAGCGCTGGTCGGTGCGGCGCTAGGCTTCGTCCTGCAGATTGGATTCGCCGCGCCGATGGTCGCCGCGGAAATCATCGGCGGATCGATGGGCCTCGGCTTCGCTAGCGCGATCGACCCGCAGAACGGCCGCTCGACGCCCGCGCTCGGCCAGTTCTTCTCGGTGATGCTGACCCTGCTGTTCCTGTCGGTCGACGGCCATCTGATGCTCGTCGACATGATCGTGCGCAGCTATGATGCGATGCCGGTCGGCAATGCGTGGCTCGGCGCGGATCGCCTGCGTGCTATCGCGTTCTTCGGCGGCTACACCTTCCTTGCCGGGCTACTCCTCGCGCTGCCGGTCGGGTTCCTGCTGCTTTTGCTCAACATCGTCGTCGGCATGATCAGCCGCGCCGCGCCCGCGCTCAACCTGTTCGCGATCGGCCTGCCCGCCAGCCTCGCGGTCGGCGTCCTCGCGCTCGCGATCGCGTTCCCGGCGATGGGCGATTACATGCTCGTCATCGTCCGCGAGAGCCTCGCTGCGACCGAACGGCTGGTGTTCGGCTGATGGCGGACGAGTTCGGCGAAAAGACGGAAGCCCCAACTCCCAAGAAGCGCAAGAAAGCGGCCGAGGACGGCAATGTCCTGCGCTCCAAGGACTTTTCCACCGCGTTCGTCGTGCTGGCGGGGGTCGGCTGGCTGATCTTCGCGGGCCCCTCGCTGCTCGCGGCGTGCAAGGCGGTGATGGCGGCGAGCTTCAGCTTCGGCCGCGCCGACGTCGAGGACTTCTCGCCGTTCCGCCCGCTCGCCGAAGCCGGGTGGAAGCTCGCCCCCTCGATCATCACGCTGCTCGTCGTCAGCATGGCTGCGGCGATCTTCAGCCAGGTCACGCTCGGCTCGCCGACCTTCAACGCCAAGCTGATGGCGCCGAAACCCAACCGGCTGAACCCGGCCTCGGGCCTCAAGCGCATCCTCGGCCCGACCGGCTGGATCGAGCTCGGCAAGTCGCTGCTGAAGGTCGTGCTGCTCACCGCGATCGGCGCCTGGGCGCTCTGGAAGGCGCAGCACATGGCGATCGGGCTGGTCGCAACCGACCTGCCATCGGCGATGAAGGCGCTGAGCGGGACGTTCATCGGCATCCTCGTCGCGATGTCGCTGGGTCTCGTCGTGATCGCCGGCGTCGACCTGCCGGTTCAGATCTTCCGCCTGCTCGGCAAGCTGCGGATGACCAAGCAGGAGGTGAAGGACGAGCACAAGGAGAGCGAAGGCTCGCCCGAGGCCAAGGGGCAGATCCGCCAGCGCCAGCGCGAGGTGTTGCGGCGCGGGTCGCGCAAAGCGATCGCCGAGGCGCATGTCGTGCTGACCAACCCGACGCATTTCGCGGTCGCGCTGCGCTACGATCGCGGTCGCGACCAGGTGCCGGTGGTGGTCGCCAAGGGTCGCGGCGCGACCGCGCTGGCGATCCGCGAGATCGCCGCCGAATATGCGGTGCCGGTGCTCGAATACCCCCAGCTCGCCCGCGCGGTCTATTACACCAGCCGCGAGGACCAGGAGGTCCGCGACGACCTGTACGTCGCGATCGCCGCCGTGCTCGCCTTCGTATTCGGCCTCAACGCGAAGATGGGCGGGACCACCCCGCTACCCGCGATCGAAGTGCCGCCGGGCGCCCGCTTCGACGAGAACGGGGTGAAGGTCGGGTGATTCCAAACACCACGTCATCCCGGGCTCGTCCCGGGATCCAGGGTTACAGAGTACGGCGCTTGCGGCCCTGGATCCCAGGACGAGCCCGGGATGACGGGGGAAATGATGCGTCCCGCCCTAAACATCGGTCCTTACCGGTCGTTAAGACTCGTAACGCGCAAAGGGCCCCGGCATGACCACGACGACCGCCACCACCTCATCGACGACGGCGACGGCAGCCACGTCGGCGGTCGCGTCGATCGTCAAGACGCTGGGCAGCGGATCGGGCGTCGACACCGTCACGCTGGTCCAGCAGCTGGTCGACGCGCAGTTCGCGGTCAAGAACAGCCAGCTCGCCGCCAAGGCCGATACGCTGACCGCGCAGATCTCCGCGGTTTCCGCGCTGAAGAGCGAACTGACCAATTTCGACGGCGCGCTGAAGTCGCTGGTGACGAGCGGGTCGCTGACCACCCAGCCGACCAGTTCGAACACCGGCGTCGTCAACGTCACCGCGACCGCGGGCGCCCGGCTCGCCGGACTATCGGGCCAGCTGACCGTCAACCAGCTCGCCTCGGCTCAGGCCGCGACCACCAATACCGCGATCCCGCGCACCACCGCGTTCAACGCCGGTACGCTGACGCTGCGGTTCGGCACCGACACCACGACGGGAACCCCGCCGGTGACGGCCTTCAACCCCGGTGGCGGCGCGCCGATCGACATCGCGATCGGTGCGGGCGACGCGACGCTCGACGGCATCGCAGCCAAGATCAACGCCGCGAACAAGGGTATCACCGCGACCGTCGTCACCGACGGCATCGGCGCGCGCCTGACCATCAAGGGTGCGAGCGGCGCGTTGCAGGCGTTCTCGCTGACCGGCGCCGACACCGATCCCGCCGCGACCGGCGCCAGCCTGTCGACGCTCGACGTCGGCCGCGGCGCGACCGGCACCACGATCGGCACCAGCGCAGCCGATGCCAGCGTGACGCTGGACGGCGCGACGTTCCACCGGTCGTCGAACACCGTCACCGACCTGATCACCGGCGTGAAGCTGGAGCTCAACGCGGTATCGACGACGCCGGTGACGCTCGGCGCGACCGCCCCGACCACCGCGCTCAGCGGTGCGGTCAACGATTTCGTCGCGACCTTCAACCAGCTGCAAAAGATCGTCGCGACCGATGTCGATCCGTTCACCGGCGTGTTGCGTACCGATACGACCGTGACCGCGATCTCGCGCAGTCTGGCCAAGCTCACCACCGCGAACCTCGCGACGCCGGCCGCACCGGGGGCGCCGCACACGCTCGCCGACCTCGGCGTCACCACCAACCGCGACGGATCGCTGTCGGTCGATTCGACCAAGCTCGCCGCCGCGATCACCAAATATCCCGACGCGGTCGAGGCGCTGTTCGCGTTCGGCAAGGGCGGTGCCGCCAATGACGGCATTTCCGGCGCATTGTCGGCGATCGTCAGGCAGGCGACGGTCGCCAGCGCGGTATCGGACCAGGATCTGAGCCTCAACGCATCGACCAAGCGACTGACCGACGCGCAGGCCGCCATCGTCGATGCGCAGAGCAAGGCCGCCGATCTCGCCACCGTCACCAAGACGCGGATGACCGCGCAATTCTCGAAGATGGATTCCGCTGTCGCCGCCTACAAGTCGACCCAGGCGTTCCTGACGCAGCAGATCGACGCCTGGAACAACGCAGGCAAGAACTGATGCAGTACGCCTCTACCCTGTCGCGCGATCCGGCCGCCACCTATCGTCAGATCGACGTCGTCGGCCGGTCCGCGACCGCGAGCGCGGCGGGCCTGGTCCAGCTGCTCTACGAGGAACTGGTCGCCGCATTGCGCGCGAGTGCCTGGGCCGCCGAGCACCGCAAATACGCGATCAAGAGCGACCGAATCACGCGCGCGACCGCGATCCTGTTCGCGCTCGAGGCGGGGCTGGATTTCGACAAGGGCGGCGATGTCGCGATCACGCTGGCGCGGTTGTACGCCGGTGCCCGCACCACGATCATCAACGCCTCGCTAGGCCACGACCCCGCACCGTTCCGCGACACCGCGGACAATCTCGACGAGATCGCCAAGGCTTGGCGCAGCATCAGCAACTAGCGGCTGCTACCCTTCGCCCGTCATCCTGACGAAAGTCAGTACCCAGGGTAACGAACGCAAACGTCTGGGGCTCTGGGTCCTGACTTTCGTCAGGATGACGGAGCGGGGGTCGGCTACCGCCTAAACCAGTGCCGCTGGACGAAATACACCACCACGCCCGCCGACAGCAGCGCGCAGATCCCGCAGATCGCGTCGAACGCCCAGGGCTCCTGAGAATAGGGCAAGTTGGCGACGTTCATGCCGTACAGCCCGGTGATGAAGGTCAGCGGCAGGAACACCATCGCCGCGATCGAGATCACCAGCCCGCGGGTATCGAGCTGTTCGGCGCGCAGGTCGGTCAGCGTCTCGTGGATCAGCGCGGAGCGTTCGCGGATCGATTCCAGCTCCTCCGCCATCCGTGCCGCCCGGTCCGCCGCCGCCGCGAGGTGCAGCCGGTCGTCGTCGGCCAGCCAGTCGCCGGGCAGTGCCGCCAGCTTCTCGAGTGCGGCGCGTTGCGGGTTGAGGAAGCGCTTGTAGCCGATCGCCGCCACCCGCACCTTGCTGACGGTGCGGCGCAGTTCGAAGACGCGCTCGGCGTCGAGCTGCTCCTCGCAATCGTCGAGCTGGTCGCCGAGCCCCGCGACATCGGGATCGAGATCGGACGTGATCGCGGTCGCGAACGCCGCGATCAGGTCGCCGGGATCGCGTATCTCGCCGCGCTCGACCATCTTTTCGACCTCGGCGACGGCGATCAGCGGCTTGCGCGTGACCGAGAACACATGCCCCTTCACCGCCCAGATCCGCACCGACGCGAGCAGGTCGGAGGTGTCGAGCGTCTCGTCCGATCGCCCGCGCAGGTTGAGGAACGCGCCGTCCCCCACGCCTTCGCACCGCGGCCGCGTCTCGGTCGCGGTCAGCGCATCGACGACATAGTCCTGCAGCTTCGCCTCGTCGCGCAGCCAGCTCTGCGCATGCTCGGCCGTGGTCGACAGATGGACCCAGACCAGATCGGCATCGCAGGTCAGCGCTTCCTTGACTTCGATCCGGGTCGCCTTGGCGTCGGTGATACGAAACCCGAACCCACTCATGCACGCATCTCCAGGTCGACCGACAGGCCGGTGCCGGGCTCAACGGGCATGACAGCGCAAACGATCCGCGCCGCATCGGCACGCGCACGATCGAGGATCGCCGCCGGCACGTCGGGGCGGTGATAGACGCGATCGGCCGAAGCGAGCGTCCGCGCCTGGCGCAGCGTCAGGTCGTCGGGATCACGGGACGTCAGGCCAATGCTAACGCGCTCCCCTCCCTGGAAGGGAGGGGTCGGGGGTGGGTCGGCTTGGGGCAAGGCCGTCGTTCCACCAAGAGCAAACCCGGCCCCTCCCTTCCAGGGAGGGGAGAGCCACGCGTCGACGTCGGGATCACCCCTGAGCAGGTCGAGCGGGCCATTTTCAGCCATAGCATCCGCCAACGCACGGCGGCGGGACGCAGCCTCCGGAAACACCGCGCGCAACCGCCCCCGCGCATCCTGCAACGCCGTCGCCAGCGCGCCCAACCTAGCCGGCACGATCGCCTCCAGCCGCTGGCGCAACGCCGCCGCGAGTCCCGCCGAAACCCCACTGGTCCCGATCGCGATCAGCACCGGTGCGCGGTCGACGATCGCCGGCACGGTGAAGTCACACAGCGCCGAACGGTCGACCGCGTTGACCAGCACGCCGCGCGCCTTCAGCCGCGCGACCGCCGCGACCGCGTCGTCCTCGTCGTCGATCGCCACGATCGCCAGCGCCGCCTGCGCATCCTCGCCGACGATCGTCGCCCCCGCCCGCTCCAGCAACCGTCGCTTGGCGTCCGCCGCCTCGCCCTCGCCGAGCAGGATCACCGGACGGCCTGCCAGCCGCACGAACAGCGGCAGGCTCTGGAACGTCATGCGTCGGTATCGGGGCGCGTCAGCCATTCCGGCATGCGTTCGGCGGCCATGATCGTCTCGGGCTCGATGCGATCGGCGACCACCGCGAACCGGTCGCCGTCGACCAGCACTTCGGGCACCAGCGCGCGGCTGTTGTACATCGATGCCATCGTCGCGCCGTACGCGCCGGCGGTGCGGAACACCGCGAGGTCGTCGCTCGCCACGACGTCGATGTCGCGGCCCATCGCGAAGGTATCCCCGGTCTCGCACACCGGCCCGGCGATGTTCGCGGTCATGCGTTCGCCGGTCGGTTCGACCGCGACGAAATCATGCCAGGCGTCGTACATCGCCGGCCGCATCAGGTCGTTCATCGCCGCATCGACGATCACATAGGGGTTCACGACCCCGGGCTTGACCCACACGACCTTGGTCAGCAGCACGCCGGCATTGCCCGCGATCACGCGGCCCGGTTCGAACATCAGCTCGACGTCCCACCCCTTCGTCGCGCGCGCCACCATCGCGCCATAGTCGGCGGGGCTCGGCAGCACGTCGCCCGGCTTGTACGGTACGCCCAGGCCACCGCCGAGATCGACATGGCTGATCGTATGTCCCGCGGCGCGCAGCTCAGCGACCAGTTCGCCGACCCGCGCATACGCCGCCTCCAGCGGCGCGAGATCGGCCAGCTGGCTGCCGATATGGATCGCGACGCCGCGCAGGTTCAGCCCCGGATGCTTCGACAGCCGGTCGAACATCGCCGGGGCCTGGTCGATCGCGACGCCGAACTTGTTCTCCTTGCGCCCGGTCGAGATTTTCGCATGCGTGCCGGCATCGACGTCGGGGTTCACCCGCAGCACTGCCGGCGCGGTCAGCCCACGCGCATGCGCCAGCGCCGCGAGCACTTCGCCCTCTTCCTCGAGCTCGAGGTTGAACTGGCCGATCCCGGCGTCGAGCGCGCGCGTCAGTTCGTCGCGGGTCTTGCCGACACCCGAGAACACGATGTCCTTCGCCGGGATCCCGGCAGCCAGCGCGCGCATCATTTCGCCGGTGGACACCACGTCGGCACCATAGCCTTCCTCGGCCAGCACGCGCAGCACCGCGAGGTTGGGATTGGCCTTGATCGCATAGGCCAGGTGGACGCGGCCCGCGCCCGACAGCGCCTCGCGGAACACCTGCGCATGACGGCGGAAGGTCGCGGTCGAATAGACATAGACCGGCGTACCCACCGCCTCGGCAATCACCGGCAACGGCACGTCCTCGACGTGGAGGACACCGTCGCGGTAGTCGAAATGGTTCATGGATGTGTCTTCTGAAGGAGGATCAATCGGCCATCAAACCCGCCATCAATTGGGGGGCGGCAGGTCGAATTCGTCGCTGCGCCGCGGGACCGAGGATTTGAGCAGCTCGTCGCTGCGTTCGGGCCGCTGCTGCGTCGTCGGGGTCAGCAACTGCGTTGGCGTCGGCGTCGTCCGTGCCCCGTACGGCGCGACCGGCAGCGCCTTGCCCTCGACGGGTTTCAGGCCAGCCGCCGCACCGCAGCCGCCAAGCGCCAGGGTCGCCATCAGGATCAGCCGCTTCATGCCTTGTCTCCCCGTGCAACGCGGATCGCGGCACGCACATTGTCCGGCGCGGTACCACCGAAGCTGGTCCGGCTGGCGACCGACGCGTCGACCGAAAGCACGCCGTACACGCGTTCGTCGATCCGCGCATCGATTGCCTTCAGGTCCTCGATCTGCAGCACGTCGAGCGCGACCTTCCGCTCCTCCGCCAGCTTGACCGCGCGCCCGGTGACGTGATGCGCCTCGCGGAACGGCAGCCCCGCCTCGCGCACCAACCAGTCGGCCAGATCGGTCGCGGTCGCAAAGCCGCTCTCGGCCAGCCCGCGCATCCGATCGGTGCGGAACGTCGCGCTCTCGACCATCCCGGTCATCGCCGCGATCGACAGCGCGAGCAGGTCGTGCGCCTCGAACACCGGCGGCTTGTCGTCCTGCATGTCCTTCGAATAGGCGAGCGGCAGGCCCTTCATCGTCACCATCAGCGCGGTCATGCAGCCGAGGATACGGCCGCTATGCCCGCGCACCAGCTCGGCCGCGTCGGGATTGCGCTTCTGCGGCATGATCGAGCTGCCGGTCGACCATTGATCGCTCAGCGCGACGAAGCCGAACGGCTGCGACGCCCACAGCACGAACTCCTCGGCGAGCCGCGACAGGTGCAGCGATACCTGCGTCGCGGCGGTCAGGAACTCGATCGCGAAGTCGCGGTCGCTGACCCCGTCGAGCGAGTTGGTCATCGGCCCGTCGAAGCCGAGCGCCGTCGCGGTCATCTCGCGGTCGATCGGGAAACCCGTGCCCGCCAGCGCAGCCGAGCCCAGCGGCGAGCGGTTCATCCGCGCACGGGCATCGACAAATCGCCCGACGTCGCGCGCGATCATCGCATGATACGCCATCATGTGATGCCCCAGCGTCACCGGCTGTGCGGACTGCAGATGGGTGAACCCCGGCATCACGCTGGCGGCATGCTCGTCGGCGCGGGTCAGCAGCGCGGCCTGGAAATTGCGCAGCGCCGCCAGAATCTCGTCGATCGCGTCGCGCACCCACAGCCGGAAATCCGTCGCGACCTGGTCGTTGCGCGAGCGTGCGGTGTGCAGCCGCCCGGCGACCGGCCCGATCGCCTCGGCCAGCCGCGCCTCGGTCTGCATGTGGATATCCTCGAGGACCATGTCCTCGGCGACACCGTTGGCTTCGTAATGCGCAGCGACCTGGTCGAGCCCCGCTGCGATCGTCGCGGCGTCTTCCGCGGAGACGATCCCGCGCGCACCGAGCATCGCGACATGCGCCTTGGATCCCGCGATATCCTGCCGCCACAGCCGCTTGTCGAAGGGGATCGACGCGTTTATCTCGCGCATGACCGCGGCCGGCCCCTCGGCGAAGCGCCCACCCCACATCGCATTGGACCCGTCCATGGTATCGCGCGTGCTGATCGTCTGTCTCCTGGGTCTCGCCGTCACGGGCTGCGATAGGAAATCGCCGGCTCCCGAGCAAGCACCCCAGCCTGCCAACGTGGTTGCCACCGACGAGGTCGCAGCCGCGCCGGACGAAGTCACCGCCGGTCCGGCCACCCCCGTCGACAAGCTCGACCGCAGCCACAAGGGCGAAACCGGCCCAACGGTCGCGTTCACCGCGCCCGACGGCAAGTCGGTGACGCTCGCCAGCTTCAAGGGCAAGCCGCTGCTGCTCAACATGTGGGCGACCTGGTGCGCGCCCTGCGTCGCCGAGATGCCGACGCTTGATGCAGCCGCAGGCACGCTCTCCCCAAAGGTGCAGGTGATCGCGGTCAGCCAGGATCTTCAGGGCGCGGCCAAGGTCACGCCGTTCTTCGCCGCCAAGAAGTTCGCGAACCTGAAGCCGTATCTCGACCCGAAGCTGGGCCTGAGCCTCGCCTATCAGGCCAATCTGCCGACCACGATCCTGTACGATTCGGCCGGCAAGGAAGTGTGGCGGATGACCGGCGGCTATGAATGGAACACGCCAGCGGCGGCCAAGCTGATCGCCGAGGCGTCGTAGCGCAGGGTCAGTTGTAAAAGGGGAAAACGCCCCGCCCGCTCTGCACGGGGGGGTGCGGCTGAGCGGGGCGCCGAACCAGGACGACTTGGGAGGGTCCGGCTCTGAATCCTAGATAGTATCCCGGTCTTGATTTGCAACCGGTGCCGGCCCGCCTTGGTGACGAGCCAAAGGTTAAATGGCGGGCCGACCGGGGGCCTTTACCCCAAGTTCCGGTCGCCCGCCCAGTCCCCTCGAAACAGTCCCCTCGAACGTCGGCAACCTTGCCGACGCGATCAGACCCGCATCGGCATCAGGACGTACAGCGCCGGCGCCTTGTCGTTCTCGCGGATCAGCGTCGGCGCGGCGGCGTCGGCGAGGTGGACCTCGACCATATCACCGTCGACCTGCGCCAGGATGTCCATCAAATACCGGCTGTTGAAGCCGATCTCGAACGGCAGCGAGACATATTCGCCGGGCACTTCCTCGGCCGCGGTGCCGTTCTCGGGCGAGGTCACCGACAGCGTGATCTTGTCGCGGTCGAGCGCCATCTTGACCGCACGGGTCTTTTCGGTGGCGATCGTCGAGACGCGGTCGACGCCTTCCATGAAGCTTTTCGGGTCGATCCGGAGGATCTTGTCGTTCCCGGTCGGGATCACCCGGCTGTAATCCGGGAAGGTGCCGTCGATCAGCTTCGAGGTCAGGATTGCGCTGCCCAGGTCGAAGCGGATCTTGGTCGGCGACAGCGACACGCCGACCGAGCCGTCGACCTCGTCGAGCAGTTTGCGCAATTCGCCGATGCACTTCCGCGGCACGATCACGTCGGGCATCGATTCGGCACCCTCGGGACGCGGCAAGGTGACGCGCGCGAGGCGGTGGCCGTCGGTCGCGGCGGCCTTCAGCACCGGCGAACCGTCGCCATCGGCGACGTGCAGGAAGATGCCGTTGAGGTAATAGCGCGTTTCCTCGGTCGAGATCGCGAACCGCGTCTTGTCGATGATCTGCTTGAGCGTCTCGGCGGGCAGTTCGAACTGGGTCGGCAGCTCACCCTCAGCGATCACCGGGAAATCATCGCGCGGCAGCGTGCCGAGCGAAAAGCGCGCACGGCCTGCGACGATCGTCATGCGACCCTCGGCGGCGGCAAGCTGGACCTGGCTACCCTCGGGCAGTTTCCGCGCGATATCGAACAGCGTGTGCGCCGACACCGTCGTGGCGCCGGGCTGGTCGACCGCGGCCGCGACCGATTCGTTGATCTGCAGGTCGAGGTCGGTCGCCATCAGCTTCAACGTCCCCTCCGCCGTCGCCTCGAGCAACACGTTGGAAAGGATGGGAATGGTGTTGCGCCGTTCCACCACGGACTGGACGTGGCTCAGCCCCTTCAGGAGCGTTGCGCGTTCGATCGTCGCCTTCATGAAAATTCCCCCCGCCACCGCAGCCGGATTCGGGCTGGGGGCAATCCGCGTACAGCCTACCCAACAACAAAGGGTCGGAGCAAGCGCCCCGACCCTTCGCGTGTCACAGTAAATGCGTGGTTAACGCGCTCGATGAGTGGCGATCAGTGGCCGCTCAGAAGCGGAAGCCGTAGCTCGCGACGACCTGATGGCGATCGGTGTCGACGTCGAACCGGCTGCTGGTGCCGCCGGTCGCATAGTCGATGTTGCTGCGCTCGTACTTCGAATAGCGGTATTCGAGCTTGGCGTAGCTGTTCGGACCGACCGCATGCTCGGCACCCGCGCCGACGCGCCAGCCGTCGAGGTTGAACTTGGTGTCGGTGGTCTGGCTGGTGCTGCCGGCCAGCACGTTCAGCTTGGCGTTGGTGTAGCCGCCCTTGACGTACAGCATGGTCGCGGGGGCGACGATATAGCCGGCACGCGCGCCGACATAGATGTCGCGGCCCTGCTTAACGCGGCCGAAGCCGAAATCGCTGGTATAGTCGTTACGGTCGCTCTTCGCGGTCGAACCGGTCAGTTCGGCCTCGGCGCCCAGCACGACGTTGCTCGACGTCGCGATGTCGTAGCCGATGCCGCCGCCATAGAGCAGCCCGTCGATCTTCTGGTCGTCGCGTCCGTTGTTGTTCGACACGCTGCTGCCGGCGCCGGTGTGGTCATAGCCGAGCGTGGCTTCGACGCGGGGGCCGGTGAAGGTCGGCGCGCTC
This sequence comes from Sphingomonas sp. R86521, assembly GCF_042466235.1. Taxonomy (NCBI): domain Bacteria; kingdom Pseudomonadati; phylum Pseudomonadota; class Alphaproteobacteria; order Sphingomonadales; family Sphingomonadaceae; genus Sphingomonas; species Sphingomonas sp. R86521. The sequence continues at coordinate 3,726,899 of NZ_JAXHBY010000001.1, forward strand.
TGCGCCAGCACGGGGGTGGCGACTGCCGAGGTGGCGACCAGGAACAGGGCGATACGCTTACGCATGGGATACTCCACTCGTTGACTGCGCCCCCTAACGCGGAGCGCGCAGGCCCAATGGACCAGTCGCACCGGCGTTGCATGAACCCCAGATAAACAGCGAAATCCGTTGCGTTTGCGCCACAGGGGGTTGAAACGACGGCCATGATTCCAAGCCCGCGCCGAGCCGAAACGGAGGTCGGCCCAACCGAGTCCACGGGCTCCTCCGCGGGCCGCCGCCATGGTCGCGATTTCGTCGCGCGGCACGGCGAAACCGTCTTCAACGCCGCCGGCCGGCTGCAGGGTGACGCGCCGCATACCCCGCTGACCCGCGCCGGATTCGCCCAGGCCGACGAGATGGGCCGGGCGTTGCGACAGCTGCTCGGCGCCCGACCCGCGCTGACATTATGGGCATCGCCGACCGGGCGCGCGCTGCAGACGCTGGCGATCATCGCCGAGCATCTGGCGCTCGACTGGCACGGCGCCCGCACCGATCCGCGACTGGTCGAGATCGGCATGGGATCCTGGGGCGGCCGCTCCTATGCCGACATCGCGGCGGAGTCCGGGTCGATCCTCCTGCCCGGCGGTGCATTGAAATGCGCGCCCGACGGCGAGACCTATCCGCAGATCGCGGCGCGGGTCGGCGGCTGGCTGGCGGATACCGCGGACGATCCTGGCGACCGGCTGGTGATCATGCACGGCATCTCGAGCCGGGTGATGCTCGGCGTGATGACCGACGCACCGGTAAATCCGTTGCTCGGCGCGCCGATCGCCGAAAGCCTGCCGCAGGGGTCGGTGACGCTGGTCGAAAACGGCCGCGCCAGCATTCCGCATCGCGGCACCGGCATCGCACCGGCATGAAGGCGCTGTTGGTGCTGCTGCTGATCGCGACGCCGGCTGCGGCGCGCGAGCAGATCGGCATCTACAAGCGCTGGGGCACGTTCCGCGATGCAACGCCGACGCGCTGCTACGCGATCGCGCGACCGCTTATGGCCGGCGGAAGACCGACCGGATTCGCCAGCGTCGCGAACTGGCCGAAGCGCGGGCTGCGCGGCTCGCTGCATATCCGCCTCAGCCGCGAACGCGATCGCTCGGCCGGCGTGACGCTGACCATCGGCGAGCGCCGCTTCGCGCTCGTCGCCACCGGCCTCGACGCCTGGGCCGCCGACGCCCCCAGCGACCGCGCCATCGTCGCCGCGATGCGATCCGCGCGCAGCATGAGCGTCGAGGCGGTCGGCCTCGGTGGCCGCCCATTCGCCGACGTCTATGCGCTGGCCGGCGCCGCGACGGCGATCGATGCGGCGATGCTAGCGTGTAGCGGAGGCTGACGTTTCTCCAGCGCAGCGCTTTCCGTTGGCCACCACCCCGGCGAAGGCCGGGGCCCAGTTGGAAAGGTGGTCGTAACGGCGGACGGAGCTTCGTTACTTCCGTCCCCAAACTGGGCCCCGGCCTCCGCCGGGGTGGTGCTGGTTCTGGATTTTGCGGTGGCGTGTTTGCGGTGTCTCGACACCCCGATCCCGCAGCCAGTAGAAAAATCACGAAAATTCCGCTAAGGGCCGCCGCCATGCAGTCCGCCGCCAATTTGATGCCCATCCCCGGGCACATCGATCCCGTGCCCGTTCCCCGCAGCTTCGTGCCGCGCAGCGATGGGCGCATCGACCTGCTCGGGCTGTCGCTCGCCGATCTGCGTATGGCGCTGGAGACGTCGCAGCTCGAGGAGAAGCAGGCCAAGCTGCGAGCGAAACAGCTGTGGCACTGGATCTACAATCGCGGCGCGACCGAGTTCTCGGCGATGACCGATATCTCGAAGACGATGCACCCATGGCTGGAGCAGCGCTTCGTCATCAGCCGCCCCAACGTGGTCGAGGCGCAGGTGTCGACCGACGGGACGCGGAAGTGGCTGCTGCGGTCGGACGACGCGCAGGATTACGAGATGGTGTTCATCCCGGACGCGGATCGCGGCACGTTGTGCGTGTCGAGCCAGGTCGGCTGCACGCTGAACTGCACGTTCTGCCACACCGGCACGATGCGGCTGGTGCGGAACCTGACTCCAGCGGAAATCGTCGGCCAGGTGATGCTCGCGCGCGATTCGCTGGGCGAGTGGCCGAGCCAGCCCGAGGGCCGCATGCTCACCAACATCGTGATGATGGGGATGGGCGAGCCGCTGTATAATTTCGAGAACGTCCGCGACGCATTGAAGCTGGTGATGGACGGTGCGGGCCTCGCGCTCAGCCGCCGCCGGATCACGTTGTCGACGTCGGGCGTGGTGCCGATGATGGCGCGCGCCGGGGCCGAGATCGGCGTCAATCTGGCGGTGTCGCTGCACGCGGTGACCAAGGAGGTGCGCGACGAACTGGTGCCGCTCAACCGCAAATACGGCATCGAGGAATTGCTCCAGGCGTGCGCCGACTATCCCGGCACCAACAACGCGCGCCGCATCACGTTCGAATATGTGATGCTCAAGGACAAGAACGACTCCGACGACGATGCTCGCGAGCTGGTCCGGCTGCTGCGCAAATACGAACTGCCGGCGAAGGTGAATTTGATCCCCTTCAACCCCTGGCCCGGCGCGGACTATGAGTGTTCGACGCCGGAACGGATCAAGTCGTTCTCCAGCATCGTGTTCGGCGCCGGCATCTCCGCGCCGGTGCGCACCCCGCGCGGCCGCGACATCGACGCGGCGTGCGGGCAGCTGAAGACCGCGTCCGAGAAGAAGAGCCGCGCGCAGCTGGATCGCGAAGCCGCGCTTGCCTGATCTCGGCGCGATCGCGCTGGCAGCAGGAGCGGGCGTGTTCGGCGGCGCGATGAACGCGCTGGCGGGCGGCGGCAGCTTTGCAACGATGCCCGCGCTGATCGGGCTCGGCCTGCCCTCACCGCTTGCCAACGCCACCAGCAACGTCTCGCTGCAGCCCGGCGCGATGGCGAGCGCCTGGGCCTATCGCCACGGGCTCGCACCGGTCTCCGGCGTCGGGATGCGGACGATGGCGGGGGTTACCTTTATCGGCGGACTGGTCGGCAGCCTGTTGCTGGTCGCGACGTCCGCGCACGCGTTCGACCTGATCGTGCCGTGGCTGCTGCTGTTCGCGACGCTGGCGATCGCGTTCAGCACGCAGGCGTCGTTGTGGCTGCGGTCGCGGGTTGCGATCGGGCCAAAGTCGCTGGTCGGCGTACAGGCGCTGCTCGGTGTCTATGGCGGCTATTTCGGGGGCGGCGTCGGGCTGATGCTGACCGCCGCCTGGGGGCTGTTGTCGGGCGCCAGCCCCGCCGAACTCGCCGCGCCGCGGACGCTGATGCTCGCGGTCGCCAACCTCGCCGCGACGATCATCTTCATCGCCACCGGCATGGTCTATTGGGCGTTGTGCGTGCCGATGCTGCTCGGGGGGATCGTCGGGGGACATTTCGGCGCGAAACTGGGGCTGGTGCTGCCTGCGCGGGTGATCCGGGTGTGGACGCTGCTGGTCACGATCGCGACGACGATCGTGTTCTTCTGGCGGGCGTACGGCTGAACTTGTTCTCGGCACCCCGCCGCCAAACCCGTCACCCCAGCGAAGGCTGGGGTCTCTCGTTACACAGCGCGCGCTTGCCGCACGAGACCCGAGCCTGCGCTGGGGTGACGGAGTGGCCGGCTTCAGCCAGGCCGCCGCATCTGGAACAACGCGTCCTCGGTGATCGCGAAATAATCCGCCGGCCCGCCGCCGCGCAAAATCGGCTGTGCGCGCGCGGTCTGGTACACGCCGTCCTCCAGCGTCGCCGCATCGATATGGATCGCGACCGCTTCGCCCAGTACCAGCCACTGGTCGAGTTCGGTCCCCTCCTTGGTCTGCAGCCGGACGATCTGCGTCACCTTGCATTCGAACTGCGCACGGCTGGCGGCGACTCGCGGCGGCTTGACGTGCAGCGACGGCAGCGTCTCGATCCCCGCCAGCGCGAATTCGTCCACATCGGCGGCTACGTTCGCCGCCGTCGCGTTCATCGCGTCGCCCAGGTCGCGGGTGACGAGGTTCCAGACGAACTCGCCGGTCGCCGCAATGTTGGCGACGCTGTCCTTCCAGCCCATCGACGAGAAGCCGATCAGTGGCGGGCGATAGTTGAACAGGTTGAAGAAGCTGTACGGCGCCAGGTTGGCGACGCCGTCCGCGGACAGCGAACTGACCCAGCCGATCGGCCGCGGCGCGACGATCGCGTTGAGGGGATCGTGCGGCAGCCGGTGGCCGTCCGCCGGGTCGTAAGAATGCCATTCGGTCATGCACTGATCCCTGCTATGGAACGCGTCGACTGCCTAGAGCGAAGGTCGAGCATGAACGATCCCGGATCCCCCATTATCGTCAAGCGCCACCGCGTGGCGACCCGCGTCTGGCACTGGGTGACCGTGGTGACGATGTTCATCATGATCGGCAGCGGCATCGGCATCCTCAAAGCGCATCCGCGGCTGTATTGGGGGACGTACGGCGCGAATTTCGACACCGCCTGGACCACGCTGGACCAGTGGCCGGGCTGGGTGATCACCCTGCTCAACCTGCTGACGATCCCCGCGAGCTACAACCTCGCGATCTCGCGGCGCTGGCATCTGCTGTTCGCGCTGGTGCTCGCGTTCGCGCTGCTCGGGTTCATGATCGTCAGCCTGATCAACAAGCATTTCCAGCGCGACCTCCGCGTCCGTGCCGCCGACCTCGCACCACGCGAAGTCGCGCACGACATCAAGGAACATCTCGCCTTCCGCTTCCACGATCCGCGCAAGCCCGGCGCGTACAACATCCTGCAGAAGCTCTCCTATGTCGCGACGATCTTCGTGCTGATCCCGGCAATGATCCTGACCGGGCTGACGATGTCGCCGGGGATGGATGCGGCGTGGCCGTGGCTGCTCGAGCTGTTCGGCGGCCGGCAGTCGGCGCGGTCGATCCACTTCATCGCCGCGACCGCGCTGGTGCTGTTCATCATCGTCCATCTCGCGCTTGTGATTCTGGCCGGTGCCTGGAACGAGGTGCGGTCGATGATCACCGGGCGCTGGACGGTACCTGCCCAAGCGGAGGAGGACGCGGCATGATCGTCACCAGACGCACGCTGGTCGGCGGTGCGGCCGCCAGTGCTGGCCTGCTGCTGAGCGGCTGCGACAAGATCGCCCAGGCCCCGGCGGCGCGAAAAATCCTGTTCATGGGCGAGGACATGAACCGCGGGTTGCAGCGTGCGCTGACCAACCGCAGCGCGCTCGCGCCCGAGTTCAGCCCCGCGCAGATGTCGCCGATCTTCCGGTCGAACGGCACGAGCAATCCGGGTACGCCGGACTACACCGCGATGGTCGCCAACAACTTCGCCGATTACCGGCTGAAGGTCGGCGGGCTGGTCGACCGGCCGCTGTCGCTGACGTTGCTCCAACTCCGCCAGATGCCCGCGCGCGCGCAGATCACGCGGCACGATTGCGTCGAAGGCTGGTCGGCGATCGGCAAATGGCAGGGCCCAAAGCTCGGTGCGCTGCTCAAGGCCGCGCAGATTCGCGATAGCGCACGCTACATCGTGTTCACCTGCGCCGACCTGTACCGCGGCACGCCCTATTACGAATCGATCGACCTGATCGACGCCTTCCACCCGCAGACCATCCTCGCCTGGGCGCTCAACGACCAGGTCCTCGATGTCGCGCACGGCGCCCCCGTCCGGCTGCGGGTCGAACGGCAGCTCGGCTACAAGCACGCCAAATACGTCATGGCGATCGACGCGGTCGGGAGCCTCGATGCGATCGGCAAGGGCAAGGGCGGCTATTGGGAGGATAACGTCGATTACGACTGGTATGCCGGGATCTAGCCGCGCACTCGTCACACGAGGCTAGCGCAATTCCGTACCAGTCGTTAGCACCCGCGGCATGGCCCTTATCGATCGTTTCTTCGCCCGGTTCGTCAAGCGCGGACAGATCACCGTCACCTATGCTGACGGCACCACCAAGACCTTCGGGACGCCCGACGCGACGCTGCCGGATGTCGCGGTGCGCTTCACCGACAAGGGCGTTCCCGGCGCGATCGTCCGCAACCCAGCGCTCGGCGCGGCGGAGGCGTTCATGGACGGGCGCCTCGTCATCGACCAGGGCGACATTCGCGATCTGGTCCGGCTGCTGAAGGGCAACACGCCGTGGGAAAAGGGCGACGCGCTGAAGCCGTCGCTGCCGATCAAGCTGCTCGACAAGGTCGTCCACCGCGTCGACCGCGTCAACATGGCCCGCCGGTCGAAGAAGAACGTCGCGCATCACTACGACCTGTCGGACCGGCTGTACGACCTCTTCCTCGACGCCGACCGCCAGTATAGCTGCGCCTACTTCACCGATCCGGACAACAGCCTCGAACAGGCGCAGGACGACAAGAAGGCGCATATCGCCGCCAAGCTGCTGCTGAAACCCGGCATGCGCGTGCTCGACATCGGCTGCGGCTGGGGCGGGATGGCGCTGTACCTGCACGCCAAGACCGGCGCCGAGGTGCTGGGCGTGACGCTGAGCGAGGAACAGCTGAAGGTCGCCCGCCGCCGCGCGGAGGAGGCCGGGGTCGCCGACAAGGTCAAGTTCGAGCTGATCGACTACCGCGCCGTGACCGGCCAGTTCGACCGCATCGTCTCGGTCGGGATGTTCGAGCATGTCGGCCCGGCGCACTACAAGGCATTCTTCCGCAAATGCCGCGAACTGCTGAGCGACGACGGCGTGATGCTGCTCCACACCATCGGGCGGATGGGCGTGCCGGGCGTCACCGACACCTTCACGACCAAGTACATCTTCCCGGGCGGCTACAACCCCGCGCTATCAGAGATCGTCCGCGGGTATGAGGGGACCAAGCTGTTCCCGACCGATATCGAGGTGCTGCGCGTCCATTACGCGATGACGATCGACCTCTGGTACGACCGCACCGTCGCCGCCAAGGACGCGATCGTCGCGCTGTATGACGAGCGCTTCTACCGGATGTGGACGTTCTACCTCGCCGGCGCGGCGGCGGCGTTCCGGACCGGGGGGATGGTCAATTACCAGGTCCAGCTGGCGAAGAGCCGCTACGCCGTCCCCCTCACGCGGGACTATATCGGCGAAACCGAGCAGGCGTTTCGCGGCTAGTCCGTCATCCCGGGCTCGTCCCGGGATCCAGGGTTACGGAGCACACCGCCTGTAACCCTGGATCCCGGGACAAGCCCGGGATGACGTGGAGGCCTTACCGCCCGCCCTTCTCCGCCGCGGCCCGCTCGTCGCCGCCGATCTTGCCATCGCCATTCGCGTCATATTTCGCGAACGTCGCCGCCAGCAGCGCCTGCGCCTCGGCCTGGCTGACCTTACCGTCCTTGTTCCTGTCCGCCGACGCGAACCACAGGTCCGCCATCCGCTTGGCGTGGACCGGATCGACGCGGCCCTGCCCGCTCTTCATCTGGCCGATCCGCGCCTGCACTTCCGCGCGCGTCAGGACGCCGTCCTTGTTGGTGTCCGACGCGGCGAACTCCTTCTGGAACTTGGCGGCAGCCGACGCGCGGGTTTCCTGTGCGAGTGCCGGAGTCGCCAGGCCGGCGAGCGCGAGAATGGCGAAAGTCTGACGGAACACGATAGTCTCCAATTGGTCTGCGCGCGGGCCTAGCGCGGCCGGCTTGTACGCCCAATGAACGCGCGCGGTTGCACGCGCGGTCCCATGCGCATAGGGGCGCGGGCGTAATTCACTGTCCCGAGGACTGCACCATGAGCGATTCCATCAACCGCGTCGTGCTCGCCTATTCGGGCGGTCTCGATACCAGCGTCATCCTGAAATGGCTCCAGCAGACCTATAACTGCGAGGTCGTCACCTTCACCGCCGATCTCGGCCAGGGCGAAGAGTTGGAGCCGGCGCGCGCGAAGGCCGAGATGATGGGCGTCAAGCCCGAGCACATCTTCGTCGACGATCTGCGCGAGGAATTCGTCCGCGACTACGTGTTCCCGATGATGCGCTCGAACGCGCTGTACGAGGGGCTCTACCTGCTCGGCACGTCGATCGCGCGGCCGCTGATCGCCAAGCGCCAGATCGAGATCGCCCGCATGGTCAATGCCGACGCGGTCAGCCACGGCGCCACCGGCAAGGGCAACGACCAGGTTCGCTTCGAACTCGGCTATTACGCGCTGTCGCCCGATATCAAGGTGATCGCACCGTGGCGCGAATGGGACCTGACCAGCCGCACCAAGCTGATCGAGTTCGCCGAACAGCACCAGATCCCGGTCAGCAAGGACAAGCGCGGCGAGGCGCCGTTCTCGACCGACGCCAACATGTTGCACACCTCGTCGGAGGGTCTCGTGCTCGAGAACCCGTGGGACGAGGTCCCCGACTACGTCTATTCGCGCACCGTGAACCCCGAGGACGCGCCTGACGTCCCCGAATACATCACGATCGATTTCGAGCGCGGCGACGGCGTCGCGATCAACGGTGAGGGCATGTCGCCGGCGACCTTGCTGGAGACCCTCAACGGCTACGGCCGCCGCCACGGTATCGGCCGTCTCGACCTCGTCGAGAACCGCTTCGTCGGCATGAAGAGCCGCGGCATGTACGAGACGCCGGGCGGCACGATCTATCACCTCGCGCACCGCGGTATCGAACAGCTGACGCTCGACCGCGGCGCCGCACATCTGAAAGACGAGCTCGCGCCGCGCTATGCCGAGCTGCTCTACAACGGCTTCTGGTTCAGCCCTGAGCGCGAGATGCTGCAGGCCGCGATCGACCACAGCCAGCTGAAGGTGTCGGGCACCGTCCGGCTGAAGCTCTACAAGGGCGGCGTCTACGTCGTCGGCCGCAAATCGCCGAACTCGTTGTACTCGGAAAAGGTCGTGACGTTCGAGGACGACCAGGGCGCCTACGACCAGCGCGACGCGGCCGGCTTCATCAAGCTCAACGCCCTGCGCCTGCGCCTGCTCGGACGGCGAGACCAGATCTGAGGGCTTTTACTTCGCAGGGGCGGTCGGAGACGGCCGATCCTCCCCTGTAAGGGGAGGTGGCTGGCGCTTGCCAGACGGAGGGGTATCGTCCTGCCGATAGCGCGCTACTCCTCCGTCGGGCCTGTGGCCCGCCACCTCCCCTCAAAGGGGAGGATTAAATCGTGCCCCCTCCCGTTAACCGCGCCTTAGGCATCTTCGCGCATAAATCCCGCACCTTGTGGGAATTTCCTAATGCCGGACACCGTAGACGTAGCGATCATCGGCGCCGGCCCCGCCGGGCTCACCGCCGCCTATCTGCTGGGCAAGGCCGGCTATAGCGTCACGGTGATCGAGAAGGATCCGACCTATGTCGGCGGGATCAGCCGCACGGTCGAGCATGACGGCTTCCGCTTCGACATCGGCGGTCACCGGTTCTTCTCGAAGTCGCAGGCGGTAGTCGACCTCTGGAACGAGATCCTGCCCGACGACTTCATCGAACGCCCGCGGATGAGCCGGATCTATTACGAGGGCAAATTCTACAGCTATCCGCTGCGCGCGTTCGAGGCGCTCGGCAATCTCGGGCTCTGGCGCTCGACCTTGTGCATGGCGAGCTACGCCAAAGCGAAGCTGCAACCCCGGAACACCGTCCGCAGCTTCGAGGACTGGGTCGTCAACCAGTTCGGCCACAAGCTGTATTCGATCTTCTTCAAGACCTACACCGAGAAGGTCTGGGGCATGCCGTGCGACACAATGTCGGCGGACTGGGCGGCGCAGCGCATCAAGGGCCTGAGCCTTGGCGGCGCGGTGATCGACGGGCTCAAGCGGTCGCTCGGCCTCAATCGCAAGCCCAATGACGGGATGCAGACCAAGACGCTGCTCGAAAGCTTCCGCTACCCGCGGCTCGGCCCCGGAATGATGTGGGACGCCGCGCGCGACAAGGTGCTGGCCCAGGGCAACACCATCCTGATGGGCCATGCGCTGAAGCAGCTTGCCGAGGATTCCGCCGGTCGCTGGCGCGTCACCGCGACCGATCGGGACGGCGAGATCGTGACGATCGACGCGGCGCACGTGATCAGCAGCGCGCCGATGCGCGAGCTGGCCGGGCGGCTGCACCCGCTGCCGCAGACGCTGCCGCAGGCCGCCGCCCTGCGCTACCGCGATTTCCTGACCGTCGCGCTGATGATCAAGTCGCCCGATCTGTTCCCCGACAACTGGATCTACATCCACGATTCGAAGGTGAAGGTCGGCCGCGTCCAGAATTTCCGCAGCTGGAGCCCGGAAATGGTCCCCGACGCCGACATCGCCTGTGTCGGTCTCGAATATTTCTGCTTCGAGGGCGACGGGCTGTGGGCGTCGAGCGATGCCGACCTGGTCGCGCTGGCGACGCAGGAGATGGCGATCCTCGGGCTGTGCGACCGCGCGCACGTCACCGGCGGCGTCGTCGTGCGCCAGGAAAAGGCGTACCCCGTCTATGACGAGGACTACCGCGACAACGTCGATGCGCTGCGCCAGGAGATCGAGGCGCGCCATCCGACGTTGCACTGCGTCGGGCGCAACGGCATGCATCGCTACAACAACCAGGATCATGCGATGATGACGGCGATGCTGACCGTCCGCAACATCCAGGCGGGCGCGCGCATCCACGATATCTGGACCGTCAACGAGGACGCCGAATATCACGAGGCGGGCGAAGAAGGCGCACAGGCCGCGCTTGCGTCGGTCCGCGACGTGCCGGGACGCCTGAAGGCGGCGTAATCGCAGACCGGCAATGGCAGTGAACGTTACCGACTTGTCGCACCAGCCCTTGTCTAGACCGCCCCGCCGCCCCTAGGGTCGCCGCGACATGACGACACAGGGGGACACGACGGGCGGCGCGCATTTGCGCTGGTGGCAGACACGGGGCTTCGTGATCGCGGTCGCGCTCGCGTCGATCATACCGTTGCTCTGGCCGCAGATCCCGCCGCTGGTCGACCTGCCTGGGCATATGGGTCGCTACCGCGTCCAGCTGGCGATCGGCGACAATCCGTGGCTGTCGCAGTGGTATGATTTCCGCTGGTCGCTGATCGGCAATCTGGGCGTCGATCTGCTGATCGAACCGCTGGCGCCGATTTTCGGGCTGGAACTCGCGGTCAAGCTGATCGTGATGGCGATCCCCGCATTGACCGTATCCGGCCTGCTCTGGATCGCACGCGAGGTGCATGGCCGGATCCCGGCGACCGCGCTGTTCGCGCTGCCGCTGGCGTACAGCTATCCGTTCCAGTTCGGCTTCGTGAATTTCGCGTTGGGGATGGCGCTGGCGCTCAACATGTTCGCGCTGTGGCTGCGGCTCGGGCGGCTCGACCGGTTGCGGTTGCGTGCCGCGGTATTCGTGCCGCTGTCGTGCCTGCTCTGGCTCTGCCACACCTTCGGCTGGGGCGTGCTCGGCATCCTCGCCTTCTCGGCCGAGCTGATCCGCCAGTACGACATTCGTCGAAATGGCGCGCGTCACGGCTGGATCAACGCGTTCGTCCGCGCCGGGCTCAACTGCCTGCCGCTGGCGTTGCCGATGGTGTTGATGGTGCTGTGGCGGTCGGGCGACCATGTCACCGGCAAGACCCAGGACTGGTTCGACTGGCGCTGGAAGATGAACTGGATCACGATGATCCTGCGCGATCGCTGGATGCCGTTCGACATCGCGTCGGTCACGTTGCTGTTCGTCATCCTGCTGCGCGGCGTGCGCGATCAGCGGATCGAATATTCGCGCAACCTGGGCCTCTCCGCCGCCTTCCTGCTGGTCGTCTACATCCTGTTGCCGCGGATCGTGTTCGGGTCGGCCTATGCCGATATGCGGCTCGCGCCGTTCATGCTGGCGTTCGCATTGATCGCGCTGAGACCACGACCGGGCGTATCGCTGCGCGGTGCCTCGGTGATCGCCGCGATCGGGTTCAGCTTCTTCGCGGCGCGGTTGACCGCGACCACGGTCAGCTACCTGATCTACGACCGCGCCTATACCCAGGCGCTGGCGGCGATCGACCAGGTGCCGAAGCGTGCCCGCGTCGTCTCGTTCGTCGGCCGGCGGTGCCGCGACGACTGGGCCTATTCACGGCTGGAGCACGTTCCGGCGCTGCTGCTCGAGCGGCGCATGGCGTTCACCAACGACCAATGGTCGATGGCCGGCGCGCAGCTGATGACGACGCGCTATCACGACGCCGGCGGGTTCGCGCACGATCCGTCGGAGATCGTCACCGACCGCCCCTGTCGCGGGCAGTGGTGGCGGCCGATCTCGAAGGCGCTGGGGCAGTTTCCGCGTGATGCGTTCGACTATGTCTGGCTGATCACGCCGCCCGCCTACGATCCCGCGCTGGTCCGCGACCTCACGCCGATCTGGCGCGACGGCACCAGCACGCTGTTCCGCGTCAACCGGGTTGAGGATCGCCCCGCCGGAACGGAGTGAGTTCCTGCAGGCAGTCGCGGTCCGCCGCGACGGCCTCGCGCTCGCGCTCCAGATAGTCGGCGATCGCCCTGCGGAAGCCCGCATCGGGGATGTAGTGCGCCGAGTAGGTCGCGACCGGCGCATACCCCCGCGCGAGCTTGTGTTCGCCCTGCGCCCCCGCCTCCACGGTCTTCAGCCCCCGCGCGATCGCGGCATCGATCGCCTGATAATAGCACAGCTCGAAATGCAGGAACGGCACCTCCTCGGTCGATCCCCAATAGCGACCGTACAGCGTATCGTCGCCGATCAGGTTGAGCGCACCCGCGATCGGCACGCCGTCGCGCTCGGCGAAGATCAGCAGGATGCGGTCCGCCATCGCCTCGCCCAGCAGGTCGAAGAACCGCCGCGTCAGATACGGCCGCCCCCATTTGCGCGCCCCGGTATCCTGGTAGAATACCCAGAACGCATCCCAGTGCGCCGCCGTGATCTCCGCGCCGGTCAGATGGCGAATCGTCAGCCCCTCGACCGCCGCCGCACGCTCCTTGCGGATCGCTTTGCGTTTCCGCGATGACAGCGCGGCGAGGAAATCGTCGAACCCGGCATAGCCGTCATTGTGCCAGTGGAACTGCGTGCCCTGCCGGATCAGCCATCCTGCGGCTTCGAACAGCGGTACCTCGGCGGGCGCGATGAAGGTCGCATGCGCGGACGACAGCCCGCTCTGGTCGGTCACCGCCTCCAGCGCCGCGATCAGCGCAGGCGCGAGGGCCGGGTCGCGAAGCAGCAGGCGCGGCCCCGGAACCGGGCTGAACGGCGCCGCAATCTGCAGCTTGGGGTAATATTGCCCCCCCGCCCGCTCCCACGCGTCAGCCCAGCCCTGGTCGAAGACATATTCGCCCTGGCTGTGGCTCTTGGCATAGGCGGGCGCGATCCCCGCAGGGCGGCCGTCGTCGCCGTCGATGACGATCGGCAACGCCTGCCACCCGGATCGGCCATTGACGCTGGAGGACTCCTCCAGCGCCGCAAGGAAGGCGTGGGCGACGAACGGGTTGCCAGCGCCGGCGCACGCGTCCCAGTCGTCGGCAGAAAGGGTGGTGACACCCTGGGCGATGCGGGCGGTGAGCGCGGTCATGCGGCGTAGATGGGGTGACGTGTCATCGAGGCAAAGCTTTCCGCGCACTTCGTTCCCCGGCGGAGGCCGGGGCCCAGTTGGCAAGCTTCGGTATCGAAGCGCGGTCCACAGTCAAATGAGGCTTCCCACCTGGGCCCCGGCCTCCGCCGGGGAGTCGCTCAAAATAGCCGTCGTCGAGGGTTACGCCGAAACCTGCACGATCGCGTCGATCTCGACCGCGGCGCCGAGCGGCAGGACCGGCACGCCGACCGCCGAGCGCGCATGCTTGCCGGCATCGCCGAACAGCGCGACCATGAACTCGGATGCGCCGTTGGCGACCTTGGGCTGATCGGTGAAGTCGCCCGTCGAATTGACGAACACGCCGAGCTTGACGATCCGCTCGACCCGCCCGAGCGAGCCGCCCAGCGCCGCCTTGACCTGCGCGACGACCATCATCGCGCAGAGCTTGGCGGCCTCCTGGCCGTCCTCGATGCTGACACCGTCGCCAAGGCGTCCGGTGACGAGCTGGCCGTCCTTGAACGGCAGCTGGCCCGAGATGTGGAGCAGATTGCCCGCGAGCACGGTCGGCACGTATGCGGCGACGGGAGCGGCTGCCTGCGGCAGGGTGAGGCCAAGCTCTTCGAGCTTGCGGTCGATACGATCGGTCATGGCTGCGGTATCAACACGGTCGCAGCACCGGGTCAAGCTCAGGCAGTCCGCGCCGCTTCCGCGCGCCGCCAAGGCACCTGGAATGGTGCCTCACACCCCTCTGCGTGCATTTGGTGCAATCGCGATAGCATGTTACAAAATTGCGTCAAACCGCAACTATGCCCACATAGCGCTTGCCGGATATGTCGCCGGCATCGGAGACCTACCCATGCGCATGTTCGAAACCGTGTCCAGCACCATGCTGGCAATCGCGGCCCAGGCGCTGGTGGTCGGAGTGGTCATTTCCACCCTCTGATCTACCCGCCCGCCCGCCCCTCTAACCGGGGGGCGCGGCAAGGCTGGCGATCACATCCACGCTAATCCCGGCAGGTCCGAACTGGATCAGTCCATTCCCTACCCTGGTTGAAACGGTCGCGATCCCGATGGTCGCGCGCCCGGTGTGACTGCACTGTTCCCCGGTTCGCGGAGACGAACTCCGCGACATCAGGAGGAACGGATATGCGCCTGCGCCATCTCGTGCTCACATCGGCATTCTATGTATTACCGGTACACGCGCAGGACGAGGTTCCGGTATCGCGACCGTCGCTCGACTCCGCCTTGCCTCCCGAAGTGCGACAATTGCTGGCTGGCGCAACCAGTGTCCAGTCGCTGTTCCCGGTCAATGGGTCCGAACCGTTCGCGGGATCGGTACTCAAGGCCGACGTGATCAGCTTCGCGACCGGCAGCGAACTTGTGCTGCAGGATACCGGCGCGCCCTTCATCGTCATCGCCGCCCGGGATGTGAAGTTCCCCGACGCACAGTCAAGCTATCGGATCCGCTTCGCCGCCGTGCAGGCAGTCGACGGCAGCGACGGACCGGATGGCGCGCGTGGTGCCAACGGTCAGGGCGAGGAGAACTTCACCGGGCGACCAGGCGCCACCGGAGCGCCGAGCCAACCCGGCGGGACCGGAACAACTCGTACGCTGCCGCACGTATATTTTGTCGTGGATCACTTCTCGGTCGCCAGTGACCCCAAGCCGCGGTCGATCAGCCTGTCGATGAAGTTACGCGGCATCACCGGGGGCGATGGTGGTCGCGGCGGCGCGGGCGGCGACGGCGGAGATGGCGCAGAGGGCCACAAGGGATCCGATGGGTTGTTCGACTGCAAGCATAGCGGCGGCGATGGCGGACGCGGCGGCGACGGTGGCGTCGGGGGACCGGGCGGCTCCGGTGGCACGGGTGGCGACGGGGCAGCGCTCACCTTCGTCTCGACGCCGCTTGGCATCAACCAGTTCGGCTATGTCTCGATCCTCAACCAGGGCGGTTCGGGCGGCGGCAACGGCACCGCGGGCCGCGGTGGACGTTCGGGGGGCGGCGGGCCCGGCGGACATGGCAGCGTCCATTGCGGCGGTGGTCATGGCGGACCTGCAGGATCGCAGCCTGCCGCAGCGACGGACGGGCTGGACGGCGCCCGGGGTCAGAAGGGCACCGTAGAACTGATCAGCGTGCCGATAATACCGATCACGTGACCAACACGGGCGCGCCCTGCTTACAGCGGCGCGCGCCTGATCATTCCCCCGCGAACACACCCTTCAGCTTCGCGAAGAACCCCTGGCTCGCCGGGCACTCGTCACCCGTCTCGGTCTCGCGGAACGCTTCGAGCAATTCCTTCTGGCGCAGCGACAGTTTCGTCGGCGTCTCGACGTCGATCTGGATCACCAGGTCGCCGTGTCCGCGGCCCTGCAGCACCGGCATGCCGGCGCCGCGCTGGCGGAGCTGCTTGCCCGACTGGATCCCCGCCGGGATCTTGATCTCGTGGCTGCGTCCGTCGAGCCCGGGGATCGACATCGATCCGCCCAGCGCCGCGACCGTGAAGCTGATCGGCGCGCGCGCGAACAACGTCGTGCCCTCGCGTTCGAACAGGTGGTGCTTGGCGATGTGCAGGAAGATGTAGAGATCGCCCGCCGGTGCACCCCGCGCACCCGCTTCGCCTTCGCCCGACAGACGAATCCGCGTGCCTTCGTCGACACCGGGCGGCACGTTGACGCTGAGCGTCTTGGTCTTCTCGACACGGCCCTCGCCGCGGCAATCGGGACAGGGGTCGGCGATAACCTGGCCGGCGCCACCGCAGACCGGGCAGGCGCGCTCGACCACGAAGAAGCCCTGCTGCGCGCGGACCTTGCCGTGGCCGCCGCAATGCTGGCAGGTTTTCGCACGGGTGCCGGCACGCGCGCCCGACCCGTCGCAGGTGTCGCACTGCGCCGACACGTCGACCGTGATCTCGGTCGCCTTGCCGTGATACGCCTCGTCGAGCGTGACCTCCATGTCGTAGCGCAGGTCCGCGCCGCGTCGCGCCGCTGCACGGCCACCGCCGCGCTGCCCGCCCATGAATTCGCCGAACACGCTCTCGAAGATATCGCCGAAATCGCCGAAGCCCTGGCCGCCGCCCTGCTGGCCACCGCCGCCGTTCTGGAACGCAGCATGGCCGAAACGATCATAGGCGGCGCGCTTCTGCGGGTCCTTGAGGCATTCATACGCCTCGCTGACCGCCTTGAACTGCGCCTCGGAATCCTTGCAGCCCGAATTCTTGTCCGGGTGATACTTCATCGCGAGCTTGCGATAGGACGACTTGATCGTCCCCGCATCCGCGGTCCGCTCGCATTCGAGCAGTTCGTAATAATCGGTCTGGGTACTCATCAGCGGCCCTCTTAGCCCTCTCCCCTCCGGGGAGAGGGTTGGGTGAGGGGCAGCCACACGCGCTATCGTTCGTGGCGGCCCCTCACCCCGGCCCTCTCCCCAACGGGGAGAGGGAGTTGAGTGTTACGCCTTGTGGTCGTCGACTTCCGAGAACTCGGCGTCGACCACATCGTCGTCCTTCTTGGCCTCGGCACCAGCCTCCGGCGACGCATCGGCCTGCGCCTGCTTCTCGTAGATCGCCTGGCCGAGCTTCATCGCGACCTGTGCGAGCGCGTTGCTCTTCTCGGTCATCGCATCCGGATCGCCACCCTCGACCGCAGCCTTCGCCGCATCGATCGCGGTCTGGATCTCGGTCTTCAGAGACTCGTCGACCTTGTCGCCGTTATCGGCAAGCTGGCGCTCGGTGGTGTGGATCAGGCTCTCGGCGTTGTTCTTCGCCTCGGCGCCCGCACGACGCTTCTTGTCCTCCTCGGCGAACTGCTCGGCATCGCGGACCATCTGGTCGATGTCGCTGTCCGAAAGACCACCAGACGCCTGGATGCGGATCTGCTGCTCCTTGCCGGTGCCCTTGTCCTTGGCCGACACGTTGACCAGGCCGTTGGCGTCGATGTCGAACGTGACCTCGATCTGCGGCACGCCGCGCGGCGCCGGCGGGATGCCGACGAGATCGAAATTGCCGAGCATCTTGTTGTCGGCCGCCATCTCGCGCTCGCCCTGGAACACGCGGATCGTCACCGCGCCCTGGTTGTCGTCGGCGGTCGAATAGGTCTGCGACTTCTTGGTCGGGATCGTCGTGTTGCGATCGATCATCCGGGTGAACACCCCGCCCAGCGTCTCGATGCCGAGCGACAGCGGCGTCACGTCGAGCAGCAGCACGTCCTTGACGTCGCCCTGCAGCACGCCGGCCTGGATCGCGGCGCCCATTGCGACGACTTCATCCGGGTTGACGCCGGTGTGCGGCTCCTTGCCGAAGAACGCCTTCACGGCTTCACGCACCTTGGGCATGCGGGTCATGCCGCCGACCAGCACGACTTCGCTGATGTCGGCGGTCTTGAGCCCCGCATCGGCGAGCGCCTTCTTCATCGGCTCGATGGTGCGCTTGATCAGGTCGTCGACCAGCTTCTCGAGATCGGTACGCGTAATGTTGCGGACCAGATGCTTCGGGCCGTTCTGGTCGGCGGTGATGAAGGGCAGGTTGACCTCGGTCGACGCCGCCGAGCTGAGCTCGATCTTCGCCTTCTCGGCCGATTCCTTAAGACGCTGCAGCGCCAACTTGTCCTTGGACAGGTCGATGCCTTCGTCCTTCTTGAAGCCCTCGACCAGATATTCGACCAGCTTGTTGTCGAAATCCTCGCCACCCAGGAAGGTGTCGCCGTTGGTCGCCTTCACCTCGAACACGCCGTCGCCGATCTCGAGAATCGAGACGTCGAACGTGCCGCCGCCCAGATCGTAGACCGCGATGGTCTTGCCGTCCTGCTTCTCCAGGCCATAGGCCAGAGCAGCCGCAGTCGGCTCGTTGATGATGCGCAGCACTTCGAGGCCGGCGATCTGGCCGGCGTCCTTGGTCGCCTGGCGCTGTGCGTCGTTGAAGTACGCGGGCACGGTGATGACCGCCTGCGTGACCGTTTCGCCGAGATACGACTCGGCGGTTTCCTTCATCTTCTGCAGCGTGAACGCCGAGATCTGCGAAGGGGAATAGTCCTTGCCGCCGGCCGAGACCCACGCGTCGCCATTCGGGCCGCGCGCGATCTTGTACGGGACCAGCTCGGTGTCCTTCTTGGTGATCGGATCGTCGAAGCGGCGGCCGATGAGGCGCTTCACTGCGAAGATGGTGTTGTCGCCGTTGGTGACCGCCTGGCGCTTTGCCGGCTGGCCGACCAGCCGCTCGCCATCCTTGGCGAACGCGACGATCGACGGCGTCGTGCGCGCGCCCTCGGCATTCTCGATGACCTTGGGCTTGCCGCCCTCCATCACCGAGACGCAGCTGTTGGTGGTCCCGAGGTCGATGCCGATTACTTTAGCCATGAGTTCTAACTAGCCCCTCGCAAACGAAAAAAATCTTGGTTCCAGCCCGTTACGGCGACGGAACCAATTGACGGTGATGGGCGCGATATAGGTGGCGTCGCGCTTGTCGCAAGATTGTACCGCACGTAAGGACCGCAAGAGGCAATGCGGAGCAGATTATGCGTATCGTTCTGGCACTGGGTCTCATGGCCGCACTCGCGCCGCTTCTTGGCGGATGCGAGAAGCCGAGGGAGCTGTCCGTCGATGGCGCCTGGGTCCGCCTCGCCGCAGTCCCCGGACGCCCCGCGGCGGGCTATTTCACGGTCCATGGCGGCCCCGCACCGGCGACGCTGATCTCGGTCACCACCGACGTCGCGATCAAGTCCGAGATGCACGAGACCATGACCAAGGGCAGTATGTCCCAGATGACGCCGCTGCAGCGCGTCGAGATCCCCGCCAATACCGACATCGCGTTCAAGCCCGGTGGCCGCCACGTGATGCTGTTCAGCGTCAATCCGGGCATCAAGCGTGGCAGCGAATTCACCTTCACCTTCTCGTTCGCCGACGGCACGCGCATTCTGCGCAACGCGGACGTGATCGAAGCGGGCGACCCGGGGCCCAAGTGAACCGCGCGCTGACCGAAGGCGAGACCGCGCTCGCGGCTGCGGTCTTCGGCGACGCGATCGACTATGCGCCGGTCCGTCTCGCGCGCCGCAAATGGGCGTTCTTCCAGCCCCGCGACACTGTAATGGCGCCGCGCGGCTGTATCCATTTCCACCCCAAGGGCGATCTTTGGTGCGAAGACTTCGCGCACGCGAACCTGACGCTGCAGGGGCTGTTCATCCATGAGATGGTGCACATCTGGCAGCACCAGCGCGGAATATTCCTGCCGCTAGCCCGGCATCCCTGGTGCCGGTACGACTATGCGTTCCGGCCTGGAGTGGCGCTGCACCGCTACGGGATCGAGCAGCAGGGCGAGATCGTGCGCCACGCCTTCCTGCTGCGGCAGGGTGCGACGGTGCCAGGCGCCCCGCCACTGGCGCAATACGAAACGCTGCTCCCGTTCCGCCCTCCTTCTCCGTCATCCTGACGAAAGTCAGGACCCAGAGCCACGAACGTTACCGCCAGTTACCCTGGATCCTGACTTCCGTCAGGATGACGGCAGTGTGTCAGAGCCAGCTCCGACCATCCGCGCCGCCGCAGCCATAAGGCGGCAACTGGCCCGGGAAGCGCGCCTGCATCTTGTGGCAGCCCCATGTCCGCATCGGCCCCGGCGCATAGCCGTTGAGCGCGATCCCGACCTCGTCATACGGGCTCTCGCCACGCGCGACGTACATGTACCAACGGCCACCGAACATGACCGCGGCGGCGATGAGAACGACACAAACGACCTGGATGAGTTTTTGCATGGATACCCTTTTTGTAAAGAAGGGCGCCCGTTGCCGACAACGCGGGTCGAATTCAACCGCCGATGCGGCCAACCGAAGCCTGACCTATAGCAGGTCGAAATCGATCGGCTGGGTCCGGTCGAGCGCCTGCGGTGCTTCGGGCATCGGATATTTCAACCCGGTCGCGCAGTTGAACAGCACGACGCTGTCCTCTTCCTCGACCAGCCCGGCATTCAGCGCCTGATGATAGGCCGCCAGCGTCGCACCGCCCTCGGGACACAGCAGCAACCCGTCCTTCTTGGCGCACCCCTCCACCGCCGCCAGGATCGCCGGATCGCCGACCGCCAGCGCCTGCCCCCCCGATTCCCGCACCGCGCGTAAAATCAGGAAGTCGCCGACCGCTTTCGGCACGCGGATGCCCGCCGCGACCGTCGCCGCATCCTCCCAGCGCTCGGCATGGTCCTTGCCCTCTTCGAACGCCTTGACGATCGGCGCACAGCCACTCGCCTGCACCGCGAACATCTTCGGCCGTTCGGACCCGATCCAGCCGAGCTGCTCCAGCTCGTCGAACGCCTTCCACATTCCGATCAGCCCGGTGCCGCCACCGGTCGGATAGAAGATCGCGTCCGGCAGCTTCCAGCCGAACTGTGCGGCCAGTTCCAGCCCCATCGTCTTCTTGCCCTCGATCCGATAGGGCTCCTTCAACGTCGAGAAATCGAACCAGCGCCCTTCCGCGGCGCCCTTGCCGACGATCGCGCCGCAATCGTCGATCAGGCCGTTGACGCGCCACACGCGGGCGCCCTGCATGGCGATCTCGCGGACGTTGATCTCGGGCGTATCGTCGGGGCAGAACACGATCGTCTCGATCCCGCACCGCGTCGCATAAGCAGCCAGCGCCGCCCCCGCATTGCCGTTGGTCGGCATCGCGATCTTCGTGACACCCAGCTCCTTGGCCATCGCCACCGCCATCACCAGCCCGCGCGCCTTGAAGCTGCCGGTCGGCAGCCGCCCCTCGTCCTTGACCAGCACGTTCGGCCCGCCGGATCTGGGGATGGCGACAAGCGGCGTCTCGATCTCGCCGAGGCTGACGATGCTCGCGGTATGCCGCACCGGCAGCACTTCGCGCCACCGCCACAGATCGGTCGGCCGCGTCTCCAGCATCCGCCGCGGCAACGCACCGCGCACCGCATCGAGGTCATAGCGCACCAGCAACGGCCGCCCGGCGCGCGACAGCCCGTGCAACTGGTCCGCCTCGTACCGCTCGCCGGTGATCGAGCATTCGAGATGCGTGACGAACGTCGCGCGGTCGGCGGTGAGGTTGGGGTTCATGGGTTCGACTTACCCCGCCCCGACCGCCTCGTCACCCCGGACTTCCAGGAGACCATCAGGTCGCGAACCTCCCAGCTGGCTGTGGGCGGTCGCATCGATAACGTCAGAGAAAGATGACAATACCCGCTACCGCCACCGCCAGCACAGCCAACCAGATCCAGAACCACTTGCGTGTCTCGGGCATGACGTCGCCCATGCCTTCGATCAGCGCCTCGCTTAGCGCCGCGACCAGATCATGCACGCCGCACCGCCATTCACCCCGCCTTGGCGACCGCTACCAGCGCCGGCCGCAGCAGGCGGTCCTTGATCATGTAGCCGGTCTGCATTTCCTGGACGATCGTGCCCGGCGGCTGGTCGCTCGGCATTTCGAGCATCGCCTGGTGCTTGTTGGGATCGAGCATCTCGCCCATCGCCGCGATCTTGGTCAGGCCGTGGCGCTGGAACACGCTGTCGAGCTCGCGCCCGGTCGCCTCGAGCCCGGTCACGAGGCCCTTCATCTTGTCGTCGCCGCGTAGCTCGGCCGGGATAGCCGCCAGCCCGCGCGACAAATTGTCGGCGACCGACAGGATGTCGCGGGCGAACGCGGTCGCGGCATAGGCGCGGGCGTCCTGCGCTTCCTTCTCGGCGCGGCGGCGGACGTTCTGGACCTCGGCCTGCGCGTAGAGGACGTTCTGCTTGGCCTCGGCGAGCTGGTTCTCGAGCTCGCCGACGCGGTCGTGTTCGGCCACTTCGGGGGCGGCTTCCGCGGTTTCGTCACGCAGGTCGGCAGGCGCGTTCTGGTCGATATCGGACATTGTTTTCCCTATGCTCTTGGCCGGCTCAACCCATCAAACGGGCGAGCGTTGCAGCCGTGAAATCCACCATGGGCACGACGCGCGCATAGTTCAACCGCGTGGGGCCGATCACGCCCACCACGCCGACCACTCGCCCGTCGAGCCCGCGAAACGGCCGCGCGATCACCGAAGACCCTGAAAGCGCGAACAATTTGGTCTCCGCGCCGATGAAAATCCGGGTCGCATTGCCGGCCCGCGCACTGTCGAGCAGCGACGCCACTTCCTGCTTGCCCTCCAGGTCGTCCATCAGGTCGCGGACGCGGTCGAGATCGGCCGACGCCGCCGCATCGATCAGCCGCCCCTGCCCGCGCACGATCAGCACCGGGCGCCGGTTGGCATCCTCGCTCCACACCGCGAGGCCGCGCTCGACCAGCGTCCGCGCCGCGCCGTCGATCGCCGCCTGCCCGTCCGCCAGTTCGCGCTCGATCCGTCCCCGCGCCTCCGCCAGCGTCAGCCCGCCGAGCGTCGCGGTCATGAAATTCCCCGCCTCGACCAACGCCGACGGGCTCATCCCCGGCGGCAGATCGATCACGCGGTTCTCGACCGAGCCGTCCTCGCTCACCAGCACCGCCAGCGCCTGCGCCGCCGACAGCGGCACGAATGCGATCTGCCGCAGCGTCGATTCGCGCTTCGGCACCATCACCAGCCCGGCACATGCCGACAGCCCCGACAGCGCCAGCGTGGTCGCCGCCAGCGCCTCCTCGACCGGGCCGCCAGCACCGGCGCGCGCTTCGATCGTCTGGCGCTCCTCGATCGAGGGCTCCATCGCCTGCATCATCCCGTCGACGAACAGCCGCAGGCCCCGGTCGGTCGGCATCCGCCCCGCGCTGGTATGCGGGCTCGCGAGCAAACCCAGCCCCTCCAGCTCGCCCATCACGCCGCGGATCGATGCCGGCGACAGGCTGAGCCCGGTCAGTTGCGCGATCGTCTTCGATCCCACCGGCGTCCCGCTCGCGAGATAGCTGTCGACCACCGCGCGAAAAATGTCGCGCGCACGGTCGGTCAGTTCGGTGACGGGAGCGGCCATGCGTTTGATCTAGGGCGGATCAACCGTCGCAAAAAGAGATAATCCGAATCCCGCGTCACCTCACCCACTCCGTCATCCTGACGAAAGTCAGGACCCAGAGCCACAAAGGACAGTCTGCGGTTACCCTGGGTCCTGACTTTCGTCAGGATGACGGAGATATCCTGGGCGAAGGCTGGCGAGCGACCAAACGAAAGGCTAGGCAGCGGGCAACCACTCACTCCCGTTAGGATAAGACTATGCGCCCATCCGGCCGCGCCCCAGACCAGATGCGTGCGATCACGATCGAGCCGCGCTTCACCAAGCATGCCGAGGGCTCCGTCCTGATCGGCTTCGGCGATACCAAGGTGCTGGTCACCGCCAGCGTCGAGGAAAAGGTGCCGCCGTTCATGCGCGGCAAGGGCGAGGGTTGGGTCACCGCCGAATACGGCATGCTGCCGCGCGCGACCAACACCCGCAACAACCGCGAGGCCGCCAAGGGCAAGCAGTCGGGCCGCACCCAGGAAATCCAGCGGCTGATCGGCCGCAGCCTTCGCGCCGTCGTCGACCTCAAGCTGCTCGGCGAGCGCCAGATCGTGATCGACTGCGACGTGATCCAGGCCGACGGCGGCACGCGCACCGCGTCGATCTCGGGTGGCTGGGTCGCACTGCGGCTGGCGATCGACGGGTTGATGGCGAGCGGCAAGCTGACCGCCGACCCGCTGACGCAAAAGGTCGCGGCGATCAGCTGCGGGATCTACAAGGGCAATCCGGTGCTCGACCTCGACTATATCGAGGATTCGGGCGCTGATGCGGAT
The DNA here is from genome assembly GCF_042466235.1 of Sphingomonas sp. R86521. Taxonomy (NCBI): domain Bacteria; kingdom Pseudomonadati; phylum Pseudomonadota; class Alphaproteobacteria; order Sphingomonadales; family Sphingomonadaceae; genus Sphingomonas; species Sphingomonas sp. R86521. The sequence continues at coordinate 3,751,062 of NZ_JAXHBY010000001.1, forward strand.
GCGAACTTCGTGCTCCTCGAAAACGGCAACATCGCCGAGGCGCAGGCGACAGCCGAGGGCGCGACCTATGACGAGGAAGCGCTGCTCCGCCTGCTCCGCCTCGCCCGCATCGGTTGTGCGGACATCTTCGCCGCGCAGGAGAAGGCCGTAAAGGCATGAGCGGCGAAGGTGCCGTGCCACAGGCGATCCGCAAGCTGAAACCCGGCAAGCTGGTCATCGCCAGCCACAACCAGGGCAAGGTCCGCGAGATCGCGGCGCTGCTCGAAGGTCGCGGCCTCGACGTCGTCTCGGCTGCCGAACTCGACCTGCCCGAGCCGGCCGAGACCGGCACCACCTTCTTCGCCAACGCCGAGCTGAAGGCCCGCGCCGCCGCCGACCTGTCGGGCTATCCCGCGCTCGCCGACGACAGCGGGCTGTGCGTCGAGGCGCTGGGCGGCGATCCCGGCGTCTATACCGCCGACTGGGCCGAAACGCCGACCGGCCGCGACTGGGTGATGGCGATGCAGAAGGTGGAGGACGCGGTCCAGGCCAAGGGCCCCGATGCGAGCCGCAGCGCGCATTTCGTCAGCGTGCTCGCGCTCGCCTGGCCCGACGGCCATGTCGAATGGTTCGAAGGCCGCGCCGACGGCACTTTGGTCTGGCCCCCACGCGGGAAAGTCGGGTTCGGCTACGACCCGGTGTTCCAGCCGCTCGGCTACGACCAGACCTATGCCGAGCTGCCGCACGAGACCAAGAATGAGATCAGCCACCGCAACGCCGCGTTCAAGCTGATGGAAGCCGCAGTGTTCTAGAGCCTCGCCCGCGAACTCTACCCGTCACCCCAGCGAAGGCTGGGGTCTCCCGCTGCAGCCCACCCGGCTCAGGCGGGAGATGCCAGCCTTCGCTGGCATGACGGGGGGACCACGTTACGCGTCGCGACGCATCAGTACGTCCGCTCGCCCACCACATTCCCCGGCGGTGAGTACCGGCACACCAGGTAATCGTCGGTCAAGCTGCTCGCCACCGCACACCCGACCTGCGTCGAGTCGCGCCATACGATCTGCGTGTAATGCGCGACGTCCTCCCATTTGCCGGTTCGGCTGAACGCGGGCGTCACGCCGTTGACGAAGTCCTTCCGCTCGGCGAGCCAATGCCCGATCATTTCGGGGTACGCATAGGCATAGCGCGTGCCGGTCCACAGATTCTCGCCCTCGCGCCCCGCGCCGAGCGGCTGCACCGCATGTTCGAACCGCCCGCTTCGCGCCATCGTCTCGGCATAGGCCAGCGCGCTCGCCGCCAGCGTATCGCTCCACACCAGCGGCGCCACGCCGACTGCCGCCCGCGCGCCGTTGTGGCCCTGCATCATCGCGGCCTTCAGCAACCCGGCCCCGCGTGGCGCCGGACCCTGCGTCGTGCGCGGCTCGACCACGCGCGCCGGCCCTTGCGCACATCCCGCAAGTGACAACGCCACCGCGGCCAATACCAGTCCCAGAGCCTTCACGCTTCCCTCCGCCGGCCACCGCGACCATATGCCCGAGATAATGGTCTCCACCCAAACGCCAAGCTCCGACCCCGCCCGCTCCGATCTGGCGCTCTACGTCCACTGGCCGTTCTGCGTATCGAAATGCCCGTATTGCGACTTCAACAGCCATGTCCGGGACAGCGTCGACCAGGCCGCATGGCGCACCGCGATGCTCGCCGACCTCGCGCATGAAGCCGACGTGCTGCCCGGCCGCAAACTCCAGTCGATCTTCTTCGGCGGCGGCACGCCGTCGCTGATGCCGCCCGAGACGGTTGCCGCGGTACTCGACGCGGCGGAGAAGGCGTGGGGGTTCGCGGACGGAATCGAGATCACGCTGGAGGCGAACCCGTCCTCGGTCGAGGCGGCGCGCTTCGCCGATCTCGCGCGCGCCGGGGTCAACCGCGTCTCGCTCGGGCTGCAGTCGCTCGACGACGAGGCCCTGGCGTTCCTCGGTCGCGCGCATGACGTGAACGAGGGCCAGGCCGCGCTCGCCGTCGCGCAGAGCGTGTTCCCGCGCGTCAGCTTCGACCTGATCTATGCGCTGCCCGGCCAGCGCATCGCCGACTGGCGCGCGCAACTGGCGCGCGCGATTGGCTTCGGCACCGAGCATCTGTCGCTCTACCAGCTCACCATCGAACCCGGCACGCGCTTCGCGACCGAGGCGCTGGCCGGGCGCATCACCATCCCCGACGGCGACAGCGCCGCCGACCTGTTCGAAGCGACCCGCGCCGAAACCGCCGCCGCCGGGCTGCCGGCGTACGAAACCTCGAACCACGCCCGGCCGGGATCGGAGAGCCGGCACAACCTCGCTTACTGGCGCTATCAGGATTATGCCGGCATCGGCCCCGGCGCGCACGGCCGCCGCGGCGGGCTCGCCACGGTCCGTCGGAAAAAGCCGGAAAACTGGCTGGGCGCGGTCGAGCGCAACGGCCACGGCCTCGAGGTCGAGGACCCGCTGACCCCCGCGACACGCGCCACCGAAGCGCTGCTGATGGGCCTGCGCCTGACCGAAGGCGTCGACCTCGACCGCATCACGCGATTGAACAAAGGCGTGGTGCCCGTCGACCTAGCCGCAATCGCGCGGCTGGAAGCGCTCGGCCTGATCGCCCACACCCCCGGCCGCCTCCGCGTCACCGAAGCCGGCGCGCTATTACTGGACGCGATCCTGCCGGAGATCGTGACCGCCTAACGGGCGCCGTTCTCCTGCGAAAGCAGGAGCCCAGGGTAACGAACGTCATCGCCCGTGATCCTGGGCTCCTGCTTTCGCAGGAGAACCGACCACGGTGCGACCGGTAAGCGCTACCCCCGCCCGTCACCCCAGCAAAGGCTGGAGTCTCTTGCGGTTCAAACGGCGCCCCTGCCGCACGAGATCCCAGCCTTCGCTGGGATGACGAAAGAGAGGATTACCCCCCAAACCCGCTCGGCGCCGGCGACACCACCGTCGTCGTCCCCCCACGAATCTCCTTCACCTCCAGCGCGCGCTCGGCGATGCTGTCGCGCCCGAACCGGAACGCGCCGTCGATCCCCGAGAACCCGTCGCCATCGCGCAGCCGACCGACCGGGAACGCCGTCCCCGGCCGCCAGTCGCGCGCGATCCGCACCGTCAGCAGCACCGAATCATAGCCGATGCTCGACAGCCGGTACGGCCCGGCGCCGAACCGCGCGCGGTATTTGGCGGCATATTGTCGGTACAGCGTGTCCGACACCGCGGCATACCACGCCCCCGCCAGCGACGGCTTGCCGGCAAGCCCGCTCTCCGAATTCCACAGCTCGGTGCCCAGCACCCGCGTCGACGCACCCGCGCCGCGCTTGACCAGCCCCGCCGCCTGCGCCGCGGTGGCGCCGCTGTCGGCGATCAGCACCGCATCGTAGGGCGCCTTAGCCGCCAGCCGCGTCGCCGCGCCGGTAACGCCACCAGCGGTGCGCGCATAGGTCTGCAGCGACACCACCTGCCCGCCCGCGCCCTCGACCGCGCGCAGGAACGCCGTCGACGCGCGCTCGCCGTACAGCCCGTTCGGGACCAGCCCGGCGAAGTTGGTGACGCCGCGGCTCTTGGCGAAATCGACCACGCGCGAGATCGACTGGGTCGGCGCATAGCCCATCAGGAACGTGCCGTTGCCCGCCACCCCGGTATCGTTGGAGAAGCTGATCACCGGCACCTTCGCCGCCTGCGCGATCGGCGCGACCGCACGGACGTCGTCGGCCAGCAACGGACCCAGGATCAGCTGTGCACCGTCCGCGATCGCGCGCTGCGCCGCCGCCGCCGCCCCGGTCGCGGTATCGTAGTTGGTGATCCGGACGCGCTGGTTCTGGGTATCCATCAGCGCCAGCATCGTCGCATTGGCGATCGAGGTGCCGACGCCGGCATTGCCACCCGACAGCGGCACCAGCAGCGCGACGCGGTTACGCTCGGCATCGCGCGGGATTCCGGCCTCGACGCCGATCGGCCGGTCCGCCGCGGGGCGCGTCGTCGGGCGCTGCTGCGACGACGACACCGGGCCCTTGGGCACGATCGTCTGGCACGCCGCCAGCAGGCCGCCCGCTGCGATCACCATCCAGCGCCCGATCCCCAACGTGGCGACCCCGAACGTGACGGCCCGCCCGCGTTGCGATATCGATGCCTCTGCCATGACCATCCCCCAAAATCCTCTCGAACCCGGCCTTTACATCGTCGCGACGCCGATCGGCAATCTCGGTGATCTGACCGCGCGCGCCGCCGACATCCTGTCGCGCGCCGACGTCATCGCGGTCGAGGACAGCCGCGTCACCGCAAAGCTCCTGCACCATATCGGCATCAAGCGCCCGATGACGCCGTACCACGACCACAGCGCGGAAGGCGTCCGCCCCGGCCTGATCGCACGGATGGCGACCGAGGCGGTGGCGCTGGTCTCCGACGCCGGCACGCCGTTGATTTCCGATCCCGGCTTCAAGCTGGTCCGCGACGCCCGCGCCGCTGGGCATCTGGTGGTGACGATCCCGGGCCCGTGCGCCGCGGTAGCAGCCCTCACGCTCGCAGGCCTGCCCACCGATCGCTTCCTGTTCGTCGGCTTCCTCCCCTCCAAGGCCCACGCCCGCGCCGAAGCGATCGCCGAGATCGCCCCCATCCGCGCGACGCTGGTCCTCTACGAATCCGGCCCCCGCCTCTCCGCCTGCCTCTTGGCCCTCGCCGAAGGCCTGGGCGACCGCGAAGCCGCCGTGACGCGCGAGATCACCAAGAAGTTCGAGGAAGCGGTGACGGGCACCCTTACCCAGCTAGCCGCCCGCTACGCCGACATCCCGCCACGCGGCGAAATCGTCATCGTCATCGCCCCCCCCGGCGAAGCCCCCCCCGCCAGCCAGGAAGACGGCGACACCGCGCTCGCCGAAGCCCTGACGCGGCTCTCGACAGGTCAGGCCGCCAGCGAAGTCGCCAAGAAACTCGGCCTAGACCGCAAGACGCTCTACGCGCGGGCGCTTGAGATGAAGGGATGAGCTGGTGCCGCTGCGCACCGCCAGAGCTCAACCGGCCACGTCAGCGAACGGCCGAAAGTGGTGATTAGCGGTCAGCGGCGACAATATCAGACCGCAGCTGGCTGCGTCTGCTCGCTCGGCGTCGCCGTTGCGGCAGGGTCCATCCACATCGGCTCGAAGACGTGGCCGTCTAGATCCTCGAAAGCGCGGCCGTACATGAAGCCCATGTCCTGCACCGGGCGTGGTTCAGTGCCGCCGGCGGCCAACGCCGCCTCGACGATCGCATCGACATCGGCTCGGCTATCACGTGACAGGCAGAGCAGCACCTCGCTGGTGGTTTGCGCGTCGGCGATCCGCTTGGACGTGAAGGTCGCATAGAAGTCGTGCGCGAGCAGCATGAAGCTGATCTCGTCGGACCAACGCATTGCCGACGCCTGTTCGTTCGAGAACTGCTCGTTCCGGGTCATGCCGATCGCCTCGTAGAACGCCGTCGCTTTGGCGACGTTAGCAACGGGCAGGTTCACGAAGATCGTCTTGGCCACCGAGGCTCTCCCTTTGAACCAACTCCGAGTCGGATGGTTTGGATAACGAATGAGCGTCCGTTGTAGAATGCCGCAAGGGCGGTGTGAATGTTCGCTTTTGGGCGATAGCGGACGTACGCCGTTCCGAACACCTCGCTTGTCGATCACCGTCCGCCCCGTCACACTCCCAGCATGCAGCGCCCCCGCCCCGCCCGAAGTACGGACGCGCGCCAAAGGGCGGAGGCGGCGGGGCGGCGTGGGGAGCGACTCGCTGGCTGGTGGCTACGCCTCAAAGGCTGGCGGATCCTCGACCGGCGCGTGCGCACGCCCGCAGGCGAGGTCGATATCGTCGCGCGCAAAGGCAATCTGGTCGCGTTCGTCGAAGTGAAGACCCGCGCGACCGCCGCCGAACTCAACTTCGCGATCGACGAGCGCCGGCTCGCGCGCGTTGCCGCTGCCGCGGAATATCTGATGCCGACCTATGCCGGGCCCGGCGACGACATCCGCGTCGACGTCATCCTGCTCGCGCCCGGCACGCGGCCGCGACATATCGAGAATGCGTGGCAGCCGTGAGGACTGGGTGACAGCGACACCGACCAACCCTACATCCCCCTCGTAAATCTCCGTCACCGCAGCGAAGGCGGGGGTGACGACGCAGGAACAGGAACGCCCATGCCCCTCAACGTCGCCGTCCAGATGGACCCGATCGCCGACATCAACATCGTCGGCGATTCGACCTTCGCGCTGATGCTGTCCGCGCAGGCCCGCGGCCATGCGCTGTTCCATTACGGCGCCGAGGACCTCAACTACCGCGACGGCCGGGTCTGGGCGAAGGCGCATCCGGTCACCGTGCAGCGCGTCGACGGCGATCACTACAGCTTCGGCGAACCGGTCCAGCTCGACCTCGGCGACGACGCCGATGTCGTGCTGATGCGCCAGGATCCGCCGTTCGACCTCGGCTACATCACCGCCACCCACCTGCTCGAGCGGATCGCCGGCAAGACGCTGGTCGTCAACGATCCCGCACAGGTCCGGAACGCGCCCGAAAAGGTGTTCGTGCTCGATTATCCGCAGTTCATGCCGCCGACGCTGGTCACCCGCAGCCTCGACGAGGCGCGTGCGTTCCTCGCCGAGCACGGCGCGATCGTGGTCAAGCCGCTGCACGGCAATGGCGGCAAGGCGATCTTCAAGGTCGAATCCGACGGCGCCAACCTGTCCGCGCTGATCGAGGTCTTCAACATGACCTGGCGCGAGCCGCACATGGTCCAGGCGTTCCTTCCCGACGTCGCCAAGGGCGACAAGCGCATCGTCCTGATCGACGGCGAGATCGCCGGCGCGATCAACCGGCTGCCCGGCGAAGGCGAGATCCGATCGAACCTCGCGGTCGGTGGCTCGGCCGAGAAGACCGTGCTGACCGCGACCGAGATCGAGATCTGCCGGGTGCTCGGGCCGGAGCTCAAGCGTCGCGGGCTGTTGTTCGTCGGCATCGACGTGATCGGCGGCAAGTGGCTGACCGAGATCAACGTGACTTCGCCGACCGGAATCGTCGCGATCGAGAAGTTCGATGGGACGGATGTCGCGGGAATGATCTGGGACGCGATCGAGGCGAAGGTGCGTGGCTAACTTCCCCCCTCCCGCTCGCGGGAGGGGCAGGGGGTGGGCTTGCGCCATCCACACCAGCTACCGCCGAGACCGCGAGCCCACCCCCTGCCCCCTCCCGCAAGCGGGAGGGGAAAAGACGACATGACCGAGTTCATCCTCAACCTGATCGCCTGGGGCGGCTACATCGGCATCTTCCTGCTGATGGCGCTCGAGAACATCGTCCCGCCGGTGCCCTCGGAAGTCATCATGGGCCTTGGCGGCATGGCGGTCGCGCGCGGCGACATGGCGCTGCTACCGCTGGTCGCCTGGGGCACCGCGGGTTCGGTCGCGGGCAACTACTTCTGGTATTATCTCGGCCGGCACATCGGCTACGAACGCTTCCGCCCGTTCATCGCGCGCCACGGTCGCTGGCTGACGCTGGAGTGGCGCGACGTCGAGCGGCTCCACGCGTTCTTCGTGCGGCACGGCATCTGGGTGGTGTTCGTGTTCCGCTTCATGCCGACCTTCCGCACCGTGATCTCGCTGCCCGCGGGAATGACTCGAATGCCGGTCTGGAAATTCCTGCTGTGGACCGCGGCCGGCACCGCGATCTGGAACACCATCCTCGCCTATGCCGGCATCGCTATGGGCGCGCATTTCGGCGACCTCGATCGCTATGTCGGCCCGGTCGCGGTCGCGATCATGGTGGTGATCGTCGTTGGCTATGGCTGGCGCGTGCTCACCTGGAAACCGAAGGGCTAGATCCGCCCCTGGACGAAACGTCCCAGGGTGCAAAAGCACGTCTTCTCGACGTTCGCGGATTGCGATAGTCGAAGGCATGGGAACGACGATCACCTGCGACGTTGCGATCGTCGGCGGCGGCCTTGCGGGCGGACTGGTCGCGCTGGCGCTGAAGGGCAAGCACCCGGACCTCGACGTGCGGATCGTCGATGCGGGCGAGGTCGTCGGCGGCAACCATATCTGGTCGTTCTTCGGCAGCGACGTCGCCGCCGCCGACCGCTGGATCGTCGCGCCGCTCGTCGCGCATGCGTGGACCGGATACGACATCGCCTTCCCGCTTCACGCGCGGACGATCGACGAGACCTATTATTCGATCCGCAGCGAGAAACTCGACGCCGCGGTGCGACGGGCGTTGCCCGACCACGCGCTGATGCTCGGGCGCAAGGTGCTCGGGGTAAGCGCGACCGCGGTGGTGCTGGCGGACGGTGGCCGGATCGAGGCCAAAGGCGTGATCGACGCGCGCGGCCCGGGCGACCTGTCGACGCTGTCGCTCGGCTGGCAGAAGTTCGTCGGGCGCGAACTGGCCCTCTCTGCCCCCCATCAGGCACTACTGCCGCGGGTGATGGATGCGACCGTCGAACAGATCGACGGCTATCGCTTCGTCTATTGCCTGCCGTTCGCCGACGACCTGATGTTCGTCGAGGACACCTACTATAGCGATACGCCCGATCTCGACGTCGCGACGCTGACCGCCCGGATCGATGCCTATGCCGCCGCGCGCGGCTGGAGCGTCGAGCGCGAAGGCCGGATCGAAGCGGGCGTGCTGCCGGTCGTCTGGGGCGGCGATTTCGATGCCTATTGGCGGTCGAGCGGCGCGCGGATCGCCAAGGTCGGGATGCGCGCGGGGCTGTTCCATCCGACCACCGGCTATTCGCTGCCCGATGCGGTGCGAACCGCCGCGCTACTGGCCGATCGGCGCGATTTTTCGGGCGCCGCGCTATACGAAGCGACGCACGACCTGGCACGGAAAACATGGGCGGCACGCGGCTTCTACCGGATGCTCGACACGATGTTGTTCCGCGCGGCAGAACCGGCGGAACGCTACCGGGTGCTCGAACGCTTCTACACGCTATCGCCCCGTCTGATCGGTCGCTTCTATGCCGGAGAGTCGACCCTGATGGACAAGGCGCGAATCCTTACCGGCAAGCCCCCCGTCCCCATCTCGCGCGCGCTCCGCGCCATCGCAGGCAGTATGCAATCATGAAGACAGCCATCGTCATCGGTGCAGGGTTCGGCGGGCTGGCGCTCGCGATTCGGCTGCAATCCGCCGGGGTCCAGACCACCATCGTCGAGAGCCGCGACAAGCCCGGCGGGCGGGGATATTATTGGGAGCGCGACACCGAGGAAGGCAAGTTCACCTTCGACGCCGGCCCCACCGTGATCACCGATCCTGACTGCCTGCGCGAACTCTGGGCGCTGAGCGGGCGCGACATGGCCGAGGACGTAACGCTCGATCCGGTGCTGCCGTTCTACCGGCTCAACTGGCCCGATGGGACCAATTTCGATTACACCAACGACGACACGCTGATGCGCTCGGAGATCGAGAAGCTGCATCCGGGCGACTGGGAAGGGTATCTGAAGTTCCTCGATTACTCCGCCGGCGTATTCCGCGAGGGGTATGAGAAGCTCGGCCATGTCGCGTTCCTCGACTTCGGGTCGATGATCAAGGCGGCGCCGAGCCTCGCCAAATACCAGGCATGGCGGTCGGTCTATTCGATCGTGTCGAGCTATGTGAAGTCGGAGAAGCTGCGCGAGGCGCTGTCGTTCCATACGCTGCTGGTCGGCGGCAACCCGATGACGACCAGCGCGATCTATGCGCTGATCCACAAGCTGGAGCGCGACGGCGGGGTGTGGTTCGCGCGCGGCGGCACCAACCGGCTGGTGGCGGCGCTGGTCACCCAGTTCGAACGGCTGGGCGGCGTGCTGCGGCTCGACGATCCGGTGACCTCGATCGAGACGCTGGGCGACCGCGCCACCGGCGTCACCTGCGCGAGCGGCTGGTCGGGAACCGCCGATGCGATCGCCGCGAACAGCGACATCATGCACACCTATCGCGACCTGCTCGCCACCTCGCGCAGCTCGCAGCGCAAGAAGGCGTCGCTGGAGCGCAAGAAGTACAGCCCGTCGCTGTTCGTCGTGCATTTCGGGATCAAGGGCACCTGGCCCGGCATCCCGCACCACATGATCCTGTTCGGCCCGCGCTATAAGGGGCTGCTCGAGGACATCTACGACCACGGTGTGCTGGCGGAGGATTTCTCGCTGTACCTGCACCACCCGACCGTGACCGACCCGAGCCTGGCGCCCGAGGGGCATTCGACCTTCTATGCGCTGGCGCCGGTGCCACACATGGGGAAATTCCCGGTCGACTGGGACGAGATCGCCCCGATCCTCGAAAAGCGCATCCTCGACGAGATTGGGCGCCGGCTGATCCCCGACATCCACGAGCGGATCGTGACCAAGTTCAGCTACGCGCCGAGCGACTTCGCGCAGGACCTGAACGCGCATCTGGGGTCGGCGTTTTCGCTAGAACCGGTCCTGACCCAGAGTGCCTATTTCCGCGTCCACAACCGCGACGAGGCGATCCCGAACCTCTATTTCGTCGGCGCCGGCACCCACCCCGGCGCAGGTATCCCCGGCGTCGTCGGCAGCGCGAAGGCGACCGCTCGGCTTATGCTCGAGGAAGAACGATAGGGTTTTCACGCGGAGGCGCGGAGACGCGGAGGTGTTGCGTTCGTCGCGAAGCGACCGTCACACCAACCAACGTTGGGACGAGTACAGCCCGTTCCGGGCGGAACATCCTCCGCGTCTCCGCGTCTCCGCGTGAACCCAGTTCTTCCTTGATGCAGGCTATCCCAGTCGCGTAGCGCTGACGCCATGAAGAGACTTGCCATTTATTGCGGGTCGGCGACGCCGGCCGATACCACCTATATCGACGCCGCCCGGGAGATCGGGCGGACGCTCGCCGAACGCGGGATCGGCGTGGTCTATGGCGGCGGCCGGCTCGGGCTGATGGGTGCGATCGCCGACAGCGCGCTGGCGGCCGGCGGTGAAGTCATCGGCGTGATCCCCCAGGCGCTGGTCGATGCCGAGGTCGCGCATCGCGGGCTCACCGAACTCCACGTCGTCGACGGCATGCACACCCGGAAGGCCAAGTTCACCGAACTCGCCGACGGCTTCGTCACGATCCCCGGCGGCACCGGCACGATGGACGAATTGTGGGAGGCGCTGAGCTGGGCACAGCTTGGCTATCACACCGATCCGGTCGGGCTGCTCAACACCGCGGGTTATTACGATCACCTGATCGCGTTCTGGGAAAAGATGGGCGAGGTCGGCTTCCTCCGCGCGCAGCACCGCGACCTGCTGATCGTCGCGGACACGCTCGATGTGCTGCTCGACCGCATGGGGGCGCACGTGCCGACCCAGCCGATCATCCGGATGAACGCGTCGGACCTGTGACCGCCCTCCCCTCGCGCGACGCGATCGTCGCCGCCGCGCAGGAATCGATCGCACGCGGGTCGAAGAGCTTCGCCGCCGCCAGCCGGCTGTTCGACAAGCCCACCCGCGAACGCGCCTGGCTGCTCTACGCCTGGTGCCGGGCGTGCGACGACATCGCCGATGGCCAGGATCACGGCCACGGCATGACCGTCGTCGACGATGCGCCCGAGCGTCTGGCGCGACTGTCGGCGATGACCGAGGCGGCGCTGGCGGGCGAGATCGTCGGCGAGCCCGCATTCGACGCGCTGCGCATCGTCGCCGCCGAGACGCGCATGCCGCATCGCTTCGCGCGCGACCTGATCGCGGGCTTCGCGCTCGACGCGCGCGAATGGCGGCCGCGATCGGAAGACGACCTCTACAAATATTGCTACCATGTCGCCGGCGTCGTCGGCTGCATGATGGCGGTGGTGATGGGCGTCGACCCCGACGACGAGGACACGCTCGATCGCGCCTGCGACCTGGGGATGGCGTTCCAGCTCGCCAACATCGCGCGCGATATCGAGGAGGACGACCGCGTCGGGCGATGCTACGTCCCCGAGGACTGGCTGGTCGAGATGGATTTTCCGCCCGGCCAGCACATGAAACCGCCGTTCCGGTCGCGGCTCGCGGTGCTCACCAAGCGCATGGCGGCACGCGGCGCTGCGTTCGAGGCGAGCGCACGACAGGGTACGCCGGCGCTGTCGTTCCGCTCGGCCTGGGCGGTGCTGTCGGCGGCGGGGATCTACGGCGCGATCGGGCGAGAGGTTGCCGCGCGCGGCGAACACGCGTGGGACCACCGCGTCACGACGTCGGGGTGGCAGAAACTGGTGTTCATCGCGACGGCGGCGCGCGAAGCTGCGCAGCGGGAAAAACTCTATCCGCGGACGCCGCGCGATCCTGAATTGTGGACCCGTCCTAGATAACCGCCGTCATCCCGGGCTCGTCCCGGGATCCAGGGTTACGGAACGCAGCGCTCGCGGCTCTGGATGCCGGGACAAGCCCGGCATGACGGACGTGGAGGTTAGCCCTGCGTCTTGCCCTTACCCGACTTCGCAATCTGCGACCCGGCGGTCCGGCAGTTCGCACCGATCATTGGATACGGAACATCGGTATTCTGCGCCAACTGGTCGGGCAGGGCTGCGCGACATTGCGCCATCGTCTCATAGCGCGCGGGGACGATCCGGGCCTCGGTGCACTGGACGTTGCCGTCGCCGCAACCCATGATAGCCATGACGTAGAACAGCGGTTCCATGATCGTCTCCCTTGCCTGTAAAAGCGACGAAACGGCAGGATTGTTCCCCCAAATGCTTTCGCCCGGGCTTGACCGCGCCTACATCGGGTGAACCGATGCCTCCCGAAACCTTCACCCCCACCCGCGCCGACCAGCCCCTGCTGCCGACGCTGCGCCGCTTCCTGCCATTCCTGTGGCCGGCGGGGCAGCCGAAGCTGAAGGCGCGCATCGTCGTCGCGATGCTGCTCGTGATCGCGTCGAAGCTGATCCAGGTGTTCGGCGCCGCGTTCACGTTGAAATACGCGGTCGACCGGATGGCGGGAACCGATCGCAGCGCGCTGACGCTCGTCGTGCTGCTGGTGGTCGGCTATGCGGCATCGCGGTTCGGCACCACGCTGTTCGACAACCTCCGCAACGCGGTGTTCGAGCGTGTCGGGCAGGATGCGACGCGGCGGCTGGCGGCGCAGGTGTTCCGCCACCTCCACGCGCTCAGCCTCGACTTCCACCTCTCGCGCCGCACCGGCGCGGTCACCAAAGTGGTCGAGCGCGGCACCAAGAGCATCGACACGATGCTGTATTTCCTCCTGTTCAACATTGCCCCGACGGTATTCGAACTCGCGCTGGTGCTCGGCCTGTTCTGGACCAAGTTCGGCTGGCCGCTGGTCGTCGCGACAATGGTGATGGTGGTCGGGTACATCCTCTTCACGCGGATGGTGACCGACTGGCGCAACGCCCTGCGCGCACGGATGAACGACCTCGATACCGGCGCGGTCGCGCACGCGGTCGATTCACTGCTCAATTTCGAGACCGTGAAGTATTTCGGCGCCGAGGAACGCGAGGCGAAACGCTATGACGGCGCGATCGCCGCCTATGCCGAGGCTGCGGTGAAGAGCGAGAATTCGCTTGCCTGGCTGAACCTTGGCCAGGCCGCGATCACCAACCTGATGCTGGCGGGCGGCATGTCATTTGTGGTGTGGCGGTGGAGCCGCGGGCTGGCGTCCGCCGGCGACGTCGTGTTCGTCTCCACGCTGCTCGCACAGTTGTTCCGCCCGCTCGACCTGCTCGGGATGGTGTACCGCACCATCCGCCAGGGTGCGCTCGACATGGCGGCGATGTTCGACCTGATCGACACCCCCGCGACGATCCGCGATGCGCCCAACGCCGGGTTGCTCACGGTCACCACTGGGCATGTCCGGTTCGAGCACGTCTCGTTCGGCTATGACGCGGGTCGCCCGATCCTTACCGACCTGACGCTCGACGTACCGGCGGGCACGACCTGCGCGGTGGTGGGACGATCCGGCGCGGGGAAATCGACGCTCGCGCGGCTGCTGTACCGGTTCTACGATCTCACGGACGGACGGATCACCGTCGACGGGCAGGATATCGCGCAGGTCACGCAGGCCAGCCTGCGGTCCGCGATCGGCATCGTGCCGCAGGACACCGTGCTGTTCAACGACACCATCGGCTACAACATCGCCTATGGCCGCGAGGGCGCCGACACCCCCGAGATCGAGGAGGCCGCACGCGGCGCCGCGATCGCGCAGTTCATCGAGCGCCAGCCGCAAGGCTATGCCACGCGCGTCGGCGAACGCGGGCTGAAACTGTCGGGCGGCGAGAAACAGCGCGTCGCGATCGCCCGCACTTTGCTCAAGAACCCGCCGATCCTGATCCTCGACGAAGCCACCAGCGCACTCGACAGCCGCACCGAGGCCGAGATCCTCGAAACGCTCGAACGGATCGAGCGCGGCCGCACCACGATCGTCATCGCGCACCGCCTGTCGACGGTCGTCCAGGCCGACCAGATCGTCGTGCTCGACGCCGGCCGCATCGCCGAACAGGGCACTCACGCCGACCTGCTACGCCGCGGCGGCATCTACGCCGAAATGTGGGCGCGCCAGGCGCAGGAGCGCGACGAGACCGCGTTGGCGGCGGAATAGCTCACACCCGCCGCGACGTCCGCCAATAGAAGAACGAGTAGATCACCGGCGTCGCCACCGTGACCAGCAGGATCGCGACGACGAACGATGCGCGCGTCTCGCCGCGCATCGGCAACGCGGCCAGCACGACGAGCGAGAGCCCCGCCGCCATCATGATCCGCCCGCCATAGCGGTGAGTCGCAATCCAGTTGTCCGGATCGACGATCGCCCAGGGCGTGCGAATCCCGACGAAGAACCCGGGACGCGACTTGGGCAGCACGTTGCCGAGCGCCGCCAGGAAGACGCCGATGCCCGCCAGCATCGTCGTCGTCGGCAGCGCGATCCCGAACGCAGGCGATGCGACCAGCGCTTCGACGAGGACCATCACGCCGAGCAGCCCGGCCCAAGCAGTGCGGTATAGCGGCGCGGATTGCGCGAGCTTGTCCTGCAACGGCTCCAGCGATGGCAGCGATGCCATCATCAACGACAGCAGGACCGTCAGCCCGACCGGCATGAACAACGCGGTGCCCGCATCGGCGAAGCGATCGGCTGTGCCGTCCGGCCCCCAATGCGTCGGCAACTGCGTCCCCGCGGGCAGCCGCCCCAGCGCGACCGCAGCGACGATGGCGAGCCCGACCGCGGTCAGCATCGAGGCTATGACGAGGTTTCGGTAGCGCATGTGTCCCCCTCCTGATCGCCGACCCGCAGCCGGCCCATGAAGCCCATCACCACCTCCTCCATCACCGACAGGTCGAGCGAATAGACGATCGACGTGCCGCGCTGCTCGGCCTGGATCAGCCCGGCCGCCTTCAGCTTGGCGAAGTGGTTCGACATAGTCGGCTTCGACACCGCAAACGCCTCCGCCAACTGTCCCGCCGTCATCGCGCCGCGCTTGAGCAGCTCGAGAATACGGCGGCGCGTCGGATGCGCGAGAGCGTCGAAGACCGAGTCCATGCGAAGACATTATTAGCGATAGGACTAATTAGCAAGGCTGCTAAATTCTTCCTGGGATCATCTGCGCCTGGTTCATTTCGCGAAGGGTTGAGACCGAGCCCCGCTAAGCCGGAATAGACCCATCCAACTCGCGCAATCGCGCCTCGATCGCCGCGGAATATTGATAGATGTGCGTCAGGTCCGACAGCAGGTGACGCGTCTCGTCCTTGCCGACGAACATGCCGAGATACTTCGTCGTGATGCCGTTGAAGTGCATTCGCGCGATCGTCTTGCGGTTGTTGTCGTCCAACAGGATCGCGCAGTAGGATTTGGCGTCGCGGACGATCACGCGTTTCGGGTCGACCAGCCGGGATGCGATCGCCTGCACGATGTGAAACCCCGAAATCTCCTCCGCGGTGGTGACGATGCCGTCGCCGTCGGACGGATCGTCGGATCCGCCGTCCGGCAGGTCCTCGACCGGGGCCGAGGCCTGCAACGCGGACGACAGCCGGTCGGTGACGAAATCGCGGATCAGCGCGGCGATCGCGGGGGCCAGCAGCTTGGCGAAGCCGTCCTTGATCGCCGGCGTCAGCCGCCCGCCATGGACGCGCTGCGCCATCATCCGGACGAACTCGTCGGAGGGTTCGGCGAACTCCTTCTCCAGCTCCTGGCGGATCAGCGACTGCGTCTTGAGGTTGCCCGCTTCCTGGACGATCTTGTCGATGTCGAACGCCGCCTTGGTGAATTTCTCCAGCGTGCGAATGTCGGCAGGCTTGATCGCGTCCATCGTGAAGGTGAAGAACGGCTTGTCGTCCATCTTGTTCGGGCGTTCGATGTCCGAATAGAATTGGTAGACGACGCCGTTGGTCAGCACCGCGAGCCGCGCGTCGGTGACGCTGAAATAGCGGAACAGCTGGCCGGCATGATTGACGTTGAGCTGCACCGAGGACGGCTTGCACTCGATCAGGATCGACACTTTCCCGCCTGCGCAGATCGCATAGTCGACCTTCTCGCCCTTCTTGGTGCCGATATCCGCGGTGAATTCGGGGACCACCTCGGATGGATTGAACACGTCGTAACCGAGCGACTGGAGGAACGGCATCACCAGCGCGGTCTTTGCCGCCTCCTCGGTCAGCAGCACCTCGCGATGTTCGATCGTCCGCTTCTGCAGTTCGGCCAGCCGGATGCTGAGTTCCATGCGCATTCCCCCCGTGGATGTGGCGAGAATGGATGCAGGGCCGAAGGAAGGCGGTCCACCGTCCGGCCCGGACAAGCTGGTCGGATTTGGATCGACTGCGGTCTACCCGCAGGTCAGCCGCACCTGTTTCGCCCTCTGGTCGAACACGATCGAGGAACACCGGTCGAGCACGTCAGCGCCGAGCGTCAGCCGGTCGCGCTTGGGGTCGCGCTTGCCCTTGGCGGTGACGACGATCTCGTCCGGGTCGGGCGCCGCGGCGTCCGCTTCGGGGATCGAGGCCGCGCTGCCGACGTCGCCGGTGCGGACGCCGAGCGTCGCGACCGCCAGCGGTCCGATCGCGAGCGGCTTGGCGAGCGTCATCGTGCGCACTGGCCGCGAAATGCCGAACGCGATCTCGACCGGGGCCGACGCGCCGCTGAACGTGCCGCCCTGCGCCTCGGCGATCAGCGTCGCGGCGTTGGCGGTGACCGTGGTCCGCGGATGATAGGGATCGAAGCGGACGCGCACCGCTTGGCCGGCGATCACGATCTGCGCGAACTCGCCCGACAGCCGCCCGAACAGCCCGCCGCCATCGACCATCGGTAGCGCGACCGTCCGTTCGCCGGCGTGCGGTGTCCGTAGCGCGAACCGCACGACCGGTTCGGGCAGCGACCCCGGCCCGATGCTGCCATCGCCGACATCGGCATAGGCGCGCGCGATCCAGCGCGGGTTGGTCTCGCCCTTCTTGCGGCTGGGAAAGCCGATCCGGCGTTTCACCTGCGTGGCGCCGAAACGCATCGGCCGCACCGTGGTCGCCTGCATCGCACCCTGCCCGCCGACCGAATAGCCCAGCATCAGCGCGCCGGTCTTCAACGCGAGCGTCTCGGCGGTGGCGGTGGTCAGTAGGACCAGCCCGGGCGCGCCCGGATCGGCGCGCAGCGTGACCGGTTTGCCGTCGATGGTCGCAGCGATCATGCCACCGACCGGCACGTCGCGGACTGGCGCAGCCTTGTCGGCGGCGGACACCGCGCTCCCGACCAGGACGAGCACCGCGACAGCACCACGCAAAACCAAACCCGTCATGCCATTCTCCCAAGCCGATCGCGAACGATGTCGCAGATCGTGCCGCGATCGCAACGACTTTCCGCCCGCCAAGGAATGTATGCCCGCCCTCGACGGGGCCCCGCGCGACGCCTAGATCGGCTGGGATGCTCGACCCCCTTCCCGACCTGCAGCGTATCTTTGGTTTTCCCGAGTTCCGCGGGGTGCAGCGCGACGTCGTCGACCGCGTGCTGGCGGGCGAGCGGACGCTGGCGGTGATGCCGACCGGCGCGGGCAAGTCGCTCTGCTATCAGCTGCCCGCGACGATGCTGGAGGGGACCTGCGTGGTGGTCTCGCCGCTGATCGCGCTGATGCATGACCAGCTGCGCGCGGCGACCGCGGTGGGGATCAAGGCGGCGACGCTGACCTCGGTCGACACCAATCGCGAGGAGACGATCGCACGGTTCCGCGCCGGCGATCTCGACCTGCTCTACGTGGCGCCCGAGCGCGCCTCGAACGAAAGTTTCCGCAACCTGCTAAGCCAGGCGAAACTCAGCCTGTTCGCGATCGACGAAGCGCACTGCGTCAGCGAATGGGGCCATGATTTCCGCCCCGACTACCGTTTGCTGCGGCCGCTGCTCGATCATTTCCCCGACGTGCCGCGGCTTGCGCTGACCGCGACCGCGGACGCGCATACCCGCGCCGACATCCTCGAACAGCTGGGACTGCCCAAGGACGGGCTGATCATCTCGGGGTTCGACCGCCCGAACATCCGCTATGCGATTTCCGCCCGCGACAACGTCAACCGCCAGATCGCCGATATCCTCGAGAAGATCCCGGGGCCGGGGATCGTCTATGCGCAGACCCGCGCCGCGACCGAGAAGCTGGCCGAGGCGCTGGGCCGCAGCGGGCGCCCGACGCGCGCCTATCATGCCGGGCTCGACCCGCACGTCCGCGCCAAGAATCAGGCGGACTTCGTCGCGTCGGAGGACATGGTGATCTGTGCCACCGTCGCGTTCGGGATGGGGATCGACAAGCCCGACGTGCGGTTCGTGGCGCATGCCGGGCTGCCGAAGTCGATCGAGGCCTATTACCAGGAGACCGGCCGCGCGGGCCGCGACGGCGATCCGGCGATCGCGCACCTGTTCTGGGGCGCCGAGGATTTCGCGCGCGCACGCCAGCGGATTGGGGAAGTGGAGCCCGAGCGGCAGGCGGGCGAGCGCCAGCGCCTCACCGCGATGGGCGGGCTGGTCGAGACCGCGGGATGCCGCCGTCGCATCCTGCTTAAGCATTTCGGAGAGGAACGGCTCGAGGATTGCGGCAATTGCGACAACTGCCTCGGCAATGTCGATGCGGTCGACGCCACCGAGACCGCGCGGAAATTCCTGTCGGCGGTGTTCCGCACCGGGCAGATGTTCGGCGTCGGCTATATCGAGGGCATCCTGACCGGCGTGTCGAGCGAGCGCAGCCTGATGAACGGGCACGAGGCGCTGTCGGTCTACGGCATCGTCGAGGGCGACGAGGTGGCGCTGCTGAAGCCGGTGTCGCGCGCGCTGATGATCAAGGATGCGCTGCGCACCAACCCGCATGGCGGGCTCGAATTCGGCCCCGCGGCCAAGGCGATCCTGAAGGGCGAGTCGACGCTGTCGGTAATCGTGCCGCCGAAACGCGAGCGCCGCCGCAAGGCCGCGCCGGGCGCGGTACCCAACCCGATCGACGATCCTCTGTTCGAGGAACTGCGTCTGCGCCGCCGCGATCTGGCCAAGGACGGCGGTGTCCCGCCCTATGTGATCTTCCACGATTCGGTGCTGCGCGACATGGCGCGGGTGCGGCCGAAGAGCGGTGCCGAGCTGGCGATGCTATCGGGCATTGGCGCGCGGAAACTCGAGGCCTATGGCGACGCTTTCCTCCAGGTGATCCGGGACTTCGCATGATCCGTACCGTCAACGAAAGCATTTCGGTCGCACCCCAGATTTCGGTCGCCGACGTCGCGACGATCGCCGCGGCGGGGTTCAAGACGATCGTCAACAATCGTCCCGACGAAGAGGAGGCTGGCCAACCGAGCGGCGCCGAGATCCAGGCGGCGGCGGAAGCGGCAGGGCTGAAGTACGTCGCGATCCCGGTGACGCATGCGGGCTTTTCGCATCCCCAGCTCGACGCGATGGCCGATGCGCTGAGTGCCGCGGACGGCCCGGTGCTGGCCTATTGCCGGTCGGGCACGCGCAGTTGCAACCTATGGGCGCTGGCGGCGGCGAAGGCCGGGCGCAACCCGAACCTGTTGATGGCGCAGGCCGAGGACGCCGGTTACGATCTTGGTACGATCCGCCCGATGCTGGACGCACTCGCGGGCCCGCGATGAACTGGATCCTGCCGGCCGCGGTGGCTGGTGCGGTGGTGGTGCTGGGCGGTGTCGGCGCAGGCTGGCGCGCGGTGCGGCGCCCGGTGCGGATCGATACCCCCGAAGAGGTGGCGGAAGCCGCCGAAGCGGCACTGCGCGGGTTCGCGGTCAGCGGCGCGGTGGTCGGTGCCGATGGCCAGGGCGCGCTGGCGATGAGCGGCGACGGCCGCGTCGCGGCTGCGAAGCGGTTGCGGCGGAAGCTGGTGGTACGGGAAGTCGCATGGCGCGACGTCCGCGCGACCGCTGGCGGGATTCTGGTCGAGACCGGTGACCGGGCGCTGGGCGACGTCGCGCTGGCGGGGATCGACGTGCTCGATATCCGGCGGCTGGCGCCTTAGTTCGTCGCCCCAGGCTCCGCGAATGCGGGGGCCGTGCCTAGGCAGATCCAAGCACCCCACCCATCGTCATCCCGGGCTCGTCCCGGGATCCAGGGTAACGGAGCGTTGGCCTTGGTAACTCTGGATCCCGGGACAAGCCCGGGATGACGGTGTGGTTTGGACGCCCTCCCAACTTGGCCGAAGGTCGCCTTCGACGATCAACAAAAAAAGACCCGGTACGTTTCCGTACCGGGCCAAGGTCGTCCGCAGGAGGAACGTCGGTGGGGTGCGGGCGCTTGCGGCCCGCTCCCGATCAGTTGTAGGCGCGCTCGCCGTGTTCGCCGAGATCGAGGCCTTCGCGCTCGACTTCTTCGGAGACCCGCAAACCGGTCAGCGCCTTGGCGACATAGATCGCGATGACGGTACCGACCGCCGCCCAGACGATGGTCGTGGCGACCGCCGCGATCTGGACGAAGAGCTGATGACCGATTGCGAAATCTGGCTTGCCGGGGCCGCCGAACGCCGGGGCGTAGACGATGCCGGTGCCGATCGCGCCGATCATGCCGCCGATGCCGTGGATGCCGAACGCGTCGAGCGCATCGTCATAACCGAGCTTCGGCTTGAGGAAGGTCACCGCGTAATAGCAGACCACCGAAGCGACCCCGCCGAGGATGATCGCACCGAACGGGCCGGAGTTGCCCGCAGCAGGCGTCACCGCGACGAGACCGGCGATGATCCCAGAGCAGAAGCCCAGTGCCGAACCCTTGTGACCGTTGACGCGCTCGATCAGCATCCAGGCAAGCCCGGCGGCCGCGGTGGCGACGAAGGTGTTGAGCATCGCGAGCGCGGCAGACCCGTTCGCCTCGAGTGCCGAGCCGGCGTTGAAGCCGAACCAGCCGACCCAGAGCAACCCGGTACCGATACCCGTCATCGTCAGCGAGTGCGGCGCCATGCGCTCGGCAGGGTAGCCGATCCGCTTGCCGAGGATGAGGGCTGCGACCAGCGCCGAGACACCGGCGTTGATGTGGACCACGGTGCCGCCGGCGAAATCGAGTGCGCCCATCTTGAAGAACTTGCCGCCCGATGCCCACACCATGTGCGCGACCGGGAAATACACGATCGTCAGCCACACCGCGGCGAACACCATTACGGCCGAGAATTTCATCCGCTCGACGACCGAGCCGAGCACGAGCGCGACGGTAATCGCGGCGAACGTCATCTGGAAGCAGATGAAGACGTATTCGGGGATCGCCACGCCCGCGGTGAAGGTGGCCGCGGTGGAGTCCGGCGTGATGCCGCGGAGCAGCGCCTTGCCGAAGCCCGAGATATACTCGCCGCCGCCGTCGCCGAACGCCATCGTGTAGCCGTACATCACCCACAGCAGCATCGCGAGACACGCGACCGCGCCGATCTGGGTCATCGTCGACAGCATGTTCTTGGCGCGGGTTAGGCCGCCGTAGAACAGCGCGAGGCCGGGGACGATCATCATCAACACCAGCAGCGTCGACGTCATCATCCAGGCGGTGTCGCCCTTGTTCACGGTCGCAACCACGGGCGCGACGACCGGCGCCACCGCGGGTGCCGCCACGTCCTGGGCCCAGGCGGGTGCGGCGGCGATCATCGCAGCGCCGAACCCAAGTACCGCGGTCGCGGCGGTCTTCAAATCATGCTTCATCGTGTCCCCCCTCACGTCGTTCGTCATCACAGGGCCGAGTCATCGGTTTCGCCGGTGCGGATGCGCACCGCTTGTCCGACGTCGAGCACGAAGATCTTGCCGTCGCCGATCGCGCCGGTGTTGGCCGATGCCTGGATCGTCTCGACCACGCGGTCGGCGAGATCGCTGGCGCAGACCACCTCGACCTTGATCTTGGGCACCATGTTGGTGCTGTACTCGGCCCCGCGATAAATCTCGGTCTGGCCCTTCTGGCGGCCGAAACCCTTGACCTCGGTGACCGTCATACCGGCCACGCCGATCTCGGTGAGCGCCTCGCGGACCTCGTCCAGCTTGAACGGCTTGATGATGGCAATGACGAGTTTCATCGCGCCCCCTTCCCCAGTTGCACAGGGAACGCTTTGCAATGTGCGTGCCAGAGTTCGCTCACAGCGCTGAACGCTGTTTCGGGGGCAAAACCCCATACGTTTCAGATAAAAATCGGGCAGCGTAACGAAACTGCCTTATTTTCAGGCAGCGATGATCGACCTCGCCTCCGCCAGATCGTCTTCGTCGACCATCACGCGGACCGGAATCAGCAGCCAACTGCCATCGCCGATCGAGGTTTCCCCGTCGAACGCGATCGCGGGGATGCCTTCGCTTTCCAGGCGCCCGACGATGATGTGCGCTTCCATCCGGTCGAAACGGCCGAGTTCTGCGAGACTCATCGAACGGCGCTCATGGTGCGACCGTCGACACGCGGATCGGCAGGCCGTCGATGCTGTGCGTATGGTCCGCCCATTCCGCCAGCCGCTCGTCGCGCGACTGGCCGGCGTGGAATTTCGACAGCGTCCGCCGCTCGCGGTCGAATGCCATGAACGGCACGCCCCAGCCGCAGCTGGTCTGGACCTCGTCGATATCGATCACGAAAATCTGTCGCGTCCCCGGCAACGGCGTGAACTGCGCGTACAACGCATCCCAGCCCGCGTCCTGCGGCAGCACCGCGCGACCATGGCCATAAATCCGGAAGATCAGCGCGGGCCGGTCGAACGCGCAGAACATGATCGTGATGCGCCCGTCCGCGGCGAGATGCGCATGCGTCTCGTTGCCCGAGCCACCGACATCGAGATACGCGACGGTGTTGGCGTCGAGCACACGGAAACTGTCCATGCCCTTCGGACTGAGGTTGATCCGCGCATCCGCCGCCGCGGTGGCGACGAAGAACACCGGCTGCCGCGCCACGAACGTGCGATGATCGTCGGTCAGCGCATCGAAGAACTGCATCATGGGCTCCATCGTTGACGCCTTCAGCCACCAAGCATATCTTGGCGAGATGGCAACGTCGATCGATCATCCTGCCGAACCCTGCGCACCACGATCGCCAAGAAATTTTGCGGCCGAGGCAAATGCGCTTGGACTGAACGTAGCAGGAATGGACACAGACATGCTTCGGCGGGCGGTCGGCGCCGAACGAAGTCGTCAATTCTACGCCGCCAATCGCGAATGGGTGGACGCTCATAATGCGTGGATCGAGCAGCACGGGTTGCCGCTTGCCGATCTCCGTATCCTCTGATGGCCCAATTCGACGTGTACCGGCTAGTTACCGGTGACGTCGTTCTCGATATTCAAAGCGAAGCGTTCGGTCATCTCAGGACCCGAGTTGTCGTCCCCTTGCTTATGGCAAGCAACGAGACGCCGCCCGAGAGCCGGTTGACGCCGATCCTTCAAGTCGCCGGCGTCTCCAGAATCATGATGACCTACCTGATCGCAACGATCTTGGCGAACACGATGCGTACGAACATCTGCTCTGTTACGAACGACTATCTGCGGATCGAGGCAGCGCTCGATACTTTAATCGGCAACTATTAGGCCGCGGTGCCCCCAACGGTCAGCCCATCCACCAGCAACGTCGGTTGACCGACACCCGCCGGGACGCTCTGCCCGGCCTTGCCGCACATCCCGATGCCTTCATCGAGCGCGAAGTCGTTGCCGATGCCGCGAACGCGCGTGAGCGAACTCGGCCCGTCGCCGATCAGCGTCGCGCCCTTGATCGGCGCGCCCAGCTTGCCGTCCTCGATCAGATACGCCTCGGTGCAGCTGAACACGAACTTGCCCGACACGATGTCGACCTGGCCGCCGCCGAACGCCTTCGCGAAAATGCCCTTCTTCACGCGTGACAGCAGTTCGGCGGGATCGTCGTTGCCGGCCTTCATGAAGGTGTTGGTCATCCGCGGCATCGGCGCGTGCGCATAGCTCTCGCGGCGGCCGTTGCCGGTCGCCTCGACGCCCATCAGCCGCGCGTTGAGGCGGTCCTGCATATAGCCCTTGAGGATGCCGTCCTCGATCAGCACGGTCTCGCGCGTCGGCGTACCCTCGTCGTCGATCGACAGCGAGCCGCGGCGATCCTGGAGCGAACCATCGTCGACCACCGTGACGCCGGGCGCCGCGACGCGCTCGCCGATCCGGCCGGAAAAGGCGGATGTGCCCTTGCGGTTGAAATCGCCTTCGAGCCCGTGGCCGATCGCCTCGTGGAGCAGGATGCCGGGCCAGCCATTGCCGAGCAGCACCGTCATCTCACCCGCGGGCGCGGCGATCGAGTCGAGGTTCACCAACGCCTGCGACAACGCCTCGTCGATCGCGCGATCATAGGTCTCGGGCTTGAACAGGTCGTCGTACAGATAGCGTCCACCGATGCCGTAGCTCCCGGTCTCGCGGCGGCCATTCTGCTCCGCAACGATCGTGACGTTGAGGCGCACCAGCGGGCGGACATCGGTTGCGACGAAGCCGTCGGCGCGGACGATCTCGATGACCGACCAGCTGCCCGACAGGCTGACCGAGACTTGCGCGACCCGGGGATCGCGCGCGCGGGCGGCGGCGTCGATGGTCTGGCACAAATTCACCTTGTCGGCGAACGGCACCAGATCGAGCGGGTCGGCAGCGGTGTAGAGGTGGCGGTTGGTCCCCTGCGGCGGACCGGATTTGGGCGCCGTGCTCGGCTCGATCAGCGTCATCGTCTCGGCCGCGCGGCGGATCGCGGCGGGCGTCATCTCGTTGGCGTGGGCGAACGCGGTCATCTCGCCCGACACCGCGCGCAAGCCGAACCCGGAATTGGTGTCGTAGCTCGCGGTCTTCAGCCGGCCGTCGTCGAACCCAAACGCCTCGGCCTTGCGGTACTGGAGATAGAGTTCGCCGTCATCGGCATGCGCCAGCGCCTTGGCGGTTAGCGCCTGCGCCTGCTCGGGGTCGAGCGTGTCGCGGTAAAGGAACGAGCGGGGATCTGCGGCTATCGTCATGCCACGGATATAAGACGCTTAGCGCCCGGCGCCATCCCCATGGTCGCGCAGGCTGGACTGGTCAGCGCCATCGGCAGGACCGCCGGTCAAAATGAAGCGGCGGTCGCAATAGCCGCAATCGACATAGCCGCTCTCGTCGATCTGCAGCCACACCCGCGGATGGCCTAGTGCCGCGCCACCGGGAATATCGCTGGCCCCGTCGCAGGCGACACGGTGCTGGGAGACGCGGGTGGTTTCTAGCGGCGGATGCATGGGTTGCGGATAGCGGCATGCGGCGCGCGAAGGAAGAAGATTTGTTCACGCGGAGGCGCGGAGACGCGGAGACGCGGAGGTGTCGCACCTGTCGCGAAGCGACCTTTGCTATCACCAGCGTTGTTCGAACGAAGCGCCCGTTCCGGGCGATACACCCTCCGCGTCTCCGCGCCTCCGCGTGAACCCCCTTCTTTCTTCCGGGGATGACCTACCCGATGGCCCCCGCTATGGCGGAGCCATGACCGAAGCCGCGATCGCCATCTCGAATCTGTGCAAGACCTATGCGGGCGGCAAGCGCGCGCTCGACGGGGTGACGTTCGACGTCCCGCGGGGCACGATCTTCGGGCTGCTCGGGCCCAACGGCGCGGGCAAGTCGACGCTGATCAACACGCTCGCGGGCCTGGTCAACAAGACCAGCGGGACCGCCTCGATCTGGGGGTTCGACATCGACGCGCACCCGCGCAACGCCAAGGCATCGATCGGCATCGTCAACCAGGAGATCCTGTTCGACCCGTTCTTCTCGCCGTTCGAGACGCTGGAGATCCAGGCCGGGCTGTACGGCGTGCCGAAAGCCAAGCGCCGCACGATGGAGCTGCTCCGCGCGGTGCATCTGGAGGACAAGGCGCACGCCTATGCG
The DNA here is from genome assembly GCF_042466235.1 of Sphingomonas sp. R86521. NCBI lineage: Bacteria > Pseudomonadati > Pseudomonadota > Alphaproteobacteria > Sphingomonadales > Sphingomonadaceae > Sphingomonas > Sphingomonas sp. R86521. The sequence continues at coordinate 3,777,236 of NZ_JAXHBY010000001.1, forward strand.
CGGACGCTGTCGGGCGGGATGAAGCGGCGGCTGATGGTCGCAAAAGCGATGGTGCATTCGCCGCCGGTACTGGTGCTCGACGAACCGACCGCGGGCGTCGACATCGAACTCCGCCAGCAATTGTGGAGCTATGTCCGCAGCCTCAACGCCGCCGGCGTCACCGTGGTGCTGACGACGCACTACCTGGAGGAAGCCGAGGAGCTGTGCGACCGCATCGCGATCATCAACAACGGCCAGTTGATCGCCAACGAACCGACCCGCGAACTGGTCGGCAAGGCGCAGGAAAAGATCGTCGCGGTGACCGTCGACCGCGACGTCACCGATGTCCCCGCCAACGCCTGCTTCCGCAAGATCGCGCTGAAGGGCAGCCGCACGCTCGAGATCACCTACGCCAAGGACCGCGTCAACGCGGGCGAAGTGCTCGCCGCGGTCCAGAGCGCCGGGTTCGGCATCGTCGACGTCTCGACCAAGGAACCCGACCTCGAGGACGTCTTCCTGAGCCTGACGCGCGCCGCCAACGCCTGAGCGTCGGGCCGCCCGTCCCGCGCTAACGCAGGACGGGCGGCCTAAACTAACCCAGACGGCTTACTTGTAGCGCCGCAGATAGGCGGTGCGCTTGATCGTCTGGTCGATCTTGCATTCCGTCACGAGGTCGGGATCGGGCAGCTTGCCGCATTTCTGGTCGCGCGCGACGATCCAGTTGCGCTCGTCGGTGCGCAGGTCGGCCTTCCGCGTCGGCGACAGCCGCGCGACCACCGCCTTGTACGCCGCGTTTAGCCGGGCGTCCTGCGCGCGCATTTCGCGCGCATCGCATTCGCCCTCGGGGATCGCAGTTGTGTTGTGGGTTTCGCCATAGGTGATGCAGGCCTGGTAGGCGCGCGAGAAGCCTTCGGTCACGTCCTGCGGCGCGGCCGCCGCGACGGGGACGCTCCCGAGCGAACCGGTGATCAGCATCGTCGCGAGAAATCCAGTAACCCTCAACCGCATTTGCGTTTCCTTCAAGACGGCAGGTCGCGCGCCGAAGCTGGTCGCGCAGGCGGTGCAGCAGGTCGGACCGCCGCCCGAAGGCGACCGGCGCGACTATGAGCGCAATCTGGTCAACGCGCTGTACGATATCCGCGAAGCCTATGTGGACAAGAACGGGCTTGGCTATTTGAAGAAGCGTTACGGGAGCGAACGACAGGTCGCGTTGCGACAGCTCGGTTAGCGTCGGCGTGATCGCCGCCCAATGCTGTATAACATAGGTTATTAAGGCTTATCGGTCTACGGTACCCGACACAGGAGTACCGCGTGATCGAATATCAGGAAGAAGCACGGCTCGACGCGCTTTACCAGTTGAAGCTGTTGGATACGCCGCCGGCCGAAAGCTTCGATCGCATCACCCGGATGGTCAGCCAGATCTTCGGGCTACCGGTAGCGGCAGTATCGTTGACGGATCGCGACCGCCAATGGTTCAAGTCGCGGGTCGGGATAGATCATGCCAGCATCCCCCGCGAGGGGGCGCCCTGTGCGCAGGTAACCGATGAGGGGCGCGCGCTGATCATCGAGGATCTGCGCGCAGACCCCGACTACGCGGACAGCGTGCTCGGGCAGGCCGGCACGCGCTTCTATGCCGGTGCGCCGCTGGTCACCAGTGACGGCTTCGCACTCGGCGCGCTATGCGTGCTCGGCACCGAGCCGCGGCAGGCGTCTACCGATGAAATGGCCGCGCTCGCCGATCTGGCTGCGATGGTCATGGCCCAGATCGAACTGCAGCATGCGTTCGGGCGGATCGATCCGGTCAGCGGGATGCCGAACCGAAGCCAGTTCCGCGACGACCTGATCGATCTCGCGCGTGACCATCCTCTCGAACCGCGCCTCGCCGTCGTCATCGACCTTGCCCGCGACGACCAGGTCAGCCGGATCGCACGCGTCATGGGCGCGGCGCGGATCGATGCACTGATCCGCGAGGCCCGCCGATCGCTGCTCCGCTCGCTGGGTCCGGAACGGACCGGCTATCATGTCGGCACGGTCCAGTTCGCGTTTCTGGCGCCACCCGATATCGATCAGGATGTCTATCTCGACATGCTCCGGACCAGCTTCGCGGCAGCACGGGCATCGTCGACCGTCCGTTTCGTGACCAGCGTCGCGATCGGCGTTCGACCGTTCGTGCTCGGTCAGGACCTGGCGGACGACGTGCTGCGCGGTGCCGCCAGCGCAGCGCAGGATGCGCGTCAGGCCGACGGATCGATCGCCGTCTTCTCGCCGGACAAGGACACCGCGCACCGTCGCCAATACGCCCTGTTGCGCGATTTCGGCACTGCGCTGGAGGCGGGTGACCAGTTGCGGTTGGTGTACCAGCCGCGTATCGACCTCGCCAACGGTCGGTGCGTCGGTGCAGAGGCCCTCCTCCGGTGGGAGCATCCGCGGCTCGGGCCGGTATCGCCGGCGGAATTCATCCCGCTCATCGAACAGACCTCGCTTGCGCGACCGACCACGCAATGGGTGCTCGATGCGGCGATGGACCAGCTCGCGCAGTGGCAGCGGGACGGCCTCGACGTCGCGTTGTCGGTCAATATCTCTGCCGCCAACCTGGTCGAGGTGGACCTGATCCAGCGCATCCAGCTGGGGCTGCTGAAGCAGAGCATCCGGCCCGACCTGCTGGAAATCGAACTGACCGAAAGCGCGATCATGGACCAGCCGGAGGACGCGCTGGCGATGCTGGGCGAACTCGCCGCGGCGGGGATATGCCTTGCTGTCGACGATTTCGGCACCGGACACAGCAGCCTGGCCTATCTCCACCGGTTGCCGGTGCAGGTCGTCAAGATCGACCAGGCCTTCGTTCGCGACCTCGTCGAAGCGCACGGTTCGGATTTCGTCCTGATCGAGGCGATGATCGGGCTCGCGCACAAACTCGGTTTCCGCGTCGTCGCCGAGGGGGTCGAGACCGAGGAAGCCGCCGCCGTGCTGCGGCAGATCGGCTGCGAGGAAGCGCAGGGCTTCCTGTTCGCACGGCCGATGGAGACTGCGCAGTTCGAACTGTGGATGACCGAACAGCTGGGCACGCCGCCGCGCGCGGTGGCCGGGTAGCCAGACACATTTACTGACGGCGCACGCTGCGGACCCCCTGTCCTACAGCCCCAATTCTATGCCAGAGCGGCCGCATGCAGGATCGTGTCGCCCCCCGCTTCTCCCCCCGCTTATCCGGCGCGCCCGCGCTGCCCGCCCCCGCGCGGAGCCACGGGCGCACGGCAAAACCGCGCTACCGTCTCAACGTTGACAACATTCGCCTAGCTGCACGAGGGCGGTCGGCATGACCAGCGACATCCTGATCGTCGGATCGGGCGCCGCCGGCCTGACCGCAGCGCTCAACCTCGCCGATCGCTTCACCGTCACCGTGCTGGCCAAGGGCGCGATGAACGAGGGGTCGACCGCCTGGGCGCAGGGCGGGATCGCCGCGGTGCTGGAACCCGGCGACACCTTCGAGAACCATGTCGAGGATACCATGGTCGCGGGCGCCGGGCTCAACGACCGCGCGATCGTCGAGATGGTGGTCGAGGGCGCACCCGCCGCGATCGAGCGGCTGACGCATCTCGGCGTCCCGTTCGAGACCGAGGGCAATGCGCTCCATTTGACGCGTGAGGGCGGCCACAGCCACCGGCGGATCGTCCATGTCGCCGACGCCACCGGCTGGGCGGTGCAGGAGGCGTTGCAACGCGCGGCGGAGGCCCACCCGAACATCACGCTGGTGCCGAACCAGGTTGCGATCGACCTGGCCACCGGGCGGCACGAGCAACGCTATTCGGGCGCCGGGCATGTCTGGGGCGTCTATGCGGTCGACAAGCTGACCGGGCGCGTCAATTTGTACACCGCACGCGCGACGATCCTCGCGACCGGTGGTGCGGGCCGGACCTATCTGTTCTCGACCGCGCCGCGCGGCGCGACCGGCGACGGCATCGCGATGGCGTGGCGCGCGGGATGCCGCGTCTCAAACATGGAGATGATGCAGTTCCACCCGACCTGCCTGTACAATCTGGAGGTCAAGAATTTCCTGATCACCGAAGCCGTGCGCGGCGAGGGCGGGCGGCTGATCAACCCGACCACCGGCAAGCGCTTCATGACCTATTACGACCCCGAGCGGATGGAGCTCGCGCCGCGCGACGTGGTGGCTCGCGCGATCGACGCCGAGATCAAACGCTACGGGCTCGACTATGTCCATCTCGATATCAGCCACATGCCGCCCGACTTCGTCCGCCACCACTTCCCGAACATCCATGAAAAGCTGATGGGCCTGGGCATCGACATGACCGCGGGGCCAATCCCGGTGGTGCCGGCACAGCATTACACCTGCGGCGGGATCGTCATCGACGAGCACGGCAAGACCGACCTGCCCGGTCTTTATGCGGCCGGCGAATGCACCGAGAGCGGGCTGCACGGCGCCAATCGACTCGCCAGCAATTCGCTGCTCGAATGCTTCGTGTTCGGCGAAGCGGCGGCCGACAGCATCGCCGCGGCGTGGGACAGCCTGCCGCTGCCGCCACCGATCCGGCCATGGGACGAAAGCCGCGTCACCGACTCCGACGAAGAGGTGGTGATCCAGCAGACTTGGACCGAGATCCGCCGCTTCATGTGGAATTACGTCGGCATCGTCCGCACCACCAAGCGGCTCGAACGCGCACAGCACCGGATCAAGCTGCTGACCGACGAGGTCGCCGAATATTACCAGCATTTCCGCGTCACCCCCGACCTGATCGAGCTCCGCAACCTGCTCCAGACCGCCGAACTGATCGTCCGCAGCGCGCTCCACCGCCACGAAAGTCGCGGGCTCCACTACACGCTCGACTACCCCCAGACGCTGCCGGAGGCGGTGGATACGGTGCTGGTTCCATGACCGGTCTGCGGTTGAACCCGCGCGGCGCGCGCTTCACCGCAGCATCGCCCGTGCACGGTTTCCCATGGGGAATCACAGGATAAGGATCGCGGCGCACGGTAAGGCATTTTTCACGCATGGTTTCGGTGACAGTAGCGCGCTCTTTTGTCGCCATCGGCATGGCCATCGCGCTTAGCAGCTGCGGCGCGTCGTCGCGCCCGGCGCAGAGCGCGCGTGCCCCCGCCGTCGAACCCTCGATCAGCGTCTCGATCCCGGTGCCGCCCCCCGCGCCCCGCACCGTCCGCACCGCGCCGTCGCAACTGGTCGCGACGATCGACGCGCTGCACCGCGGCTTCGCCGGCAAGGCCGGGATCGCGATCCGTGCGGTCGACGAAGGCTGGACGGTCGAGGCCGGTGGCCGCCTGTCGCTGCCGCAGCAATCGGTCAGCAAGCTGTGGGTCGCGATCACGCTGCTCGACCTGCGCGACCAGGGCAAGGCGCGGCTCGACGAACCGATCCTGGTCCGGCCGCAGGACCTGACGCTGTTCCACCAGCCGATCGCGATGCTGGTCAAGGGCGCCGGATACCAGACCACCGTCGGCGACCTGCTCACCCGCGCCCTCACCCATTCTGACAACACCGCCAATGACCGGCTGCTGACCTTCGTCGGCGGTCCCACCGCGGTGCGGTCGATGATCGAGCGCAAGCGGCTCGGCGACATCCGCTTCGGCCCCGGCGAACGCTATCTCCAGGCCAAGACCGCCGGCCTGACCTGGCAGCCTTCCTATGCAGTCGACAACGGCTTCCTGATCGCGCGATCGCGGCTGTCGCCCGCGGTGCGCGCCGCGGCCCTCGACGCCTATGTCGCAAGCCCGCCCGATGGCGCCGCACCGATCGCGATCGCCGATTCGCTCGCCCGGCTGGCGCGCGGCGAACTGCTCAGCGAGACCTCCACGCGGATCCTGCTCGATACGATGGGCGCCTCGGTGACCGGTCGCGCCCGCCTGCGCGCCGCGCTGCCGCCCGGCTGGACGATCCAGCACAAGACCGGCACCGGCCAGGATCTCGGCGCCCGCAACGCGGGGTTCAACGACGTCGGCCTGCTGACCGCGCCGGACGGTCGCCGCTATGCGATTGCGGTGATGGTCGGCGACACCATCCGCCCGATCCGCGAACGCCAGCAACTGATCCAGTCGGTCGCCGCCGCGGTCGCGAGCTACGCGGGTGGGCGGAACTAACCCTTCCCCGTCATGCCGGGCTCGTCCCGGCATCCAGAGCCACGAGCGCTACGCCGCTTGACCCTGGACCCCGGGACGAGCCCGGGGTGACGGCGTGGTTGGGGTGACGTCCTGGCCAAGACACGATTTCCCCCTCACTGTTCCCCCCGCGCCACGCTTCCGGCATTGGTCCCGGCCCGCGCATCCGCTATCTCCCGGCGATGCCCCATCTCTATCTCGTCGACGGCTCCGGCTACATCTTCCGCGCCTATCATCGCCTGCCGCCGCTCACCAACAAGCATGGCGAGCCGGTCGGCGCGGTCTATGGCTATACGACGATGCTGTGGAAGCTCGCGGACGAGGTTCACGCCGCCGACGGCCCGACCCACATGGCGGTCATCCTCGACAAGTCGAGCAAGACCTTCCGCAACGATCTCTACGACAAGTACAAGGCGCAGCGTCCGCCCCCGCCCGAGGATCTCGTCCCGCAGTTCCCGATGATCCGCGATGCGACGCGGGCGTTCAGCCTGCCGTGCATCGAGACCGAGGGCCTCGAAGCCGACGACATCATCGCCTGCTATTCCAAGGCCGCACTCGCGCAGGGCTGGGAAGTCACGATCGTCAGTTCCGACAAGGACCTGATGCAGCTGATCGAGCCCGGGCTCGACATGTACGACACGATGAACAACCGCCGCCTCGGCGCGGAGCATGTCGCGGAGAAATTCCACGGCGTCACGCCCGCGCAGCTCGGCGACGTGCTCGCGCTGATGGGCGACAGCGTCGACAACGTCCCCGGCGTCCCCGGCGTCGGCCCCAAGACCGCGGCAAAACTGATCCTCGAGCACGGCGATCTCGAATCCGTGCTCGCCGCCGCCGACGGCATGAAGAAGGGCAAGCTGCGCGACAATCTGATCGAGCATGCCGAGATGGCGCGGCTGTCGAAGGTGCTCGTCACGCTCAAATGCGACGTCGCGCTGCCCGAGCCGCTCGAAGACCTCGAACTCAAGGGCATCCCCGACGCACCGCTGCGGGCGTTCCTCGAACATCACGGCTTCAAGTCGCTGATCGCCAAGCTGTCGGCGGTGGCCGATGCGCCGGTCCCGCAATCGACCGTCGTCGCCGATCTCGATGCCGACGAACCCTGCAACCATGACGGCTACGAGACCGTCGTCGACGAGGCCGCGCTCGACCGTTGGATCACGATCGCACAGCATCAGGGCTGGGTCGCGATCGATACCGAGACCACCGGGATCGACGCGACCCGCGCCGAACTGGTCGGGGTCAGCCTGGCGCTGCACCCGAACCTCGCCTGCTATATCCCGATCGCACACGGCGGCACCGACCTGCTCGCCGAGAACCCGGTGCAGCTGCCGCGCGACGTCGTGCTGGCGAAGCTCAAGCCGCTGCTGGAGGATCCGGCGGTGCTCAAGATCGGGCACAACCTCAAATACGACATGATCGTGCTCGGGCGTTGCGGGCTGCGCGTGGCGCCGTTCGACGACACCATCCTGATGAGCTTCGACCTCGATGCTGGCCTGCACGGCCACGGCATGGACGAACTCGCCGCGACCCACCTCTCGCACAGCTGCATAGCGTTCAAGGACGTCGTCGGCACCGGCAAGAGCCAGCGCACCTTCAACGAAATCGACCTCAAGGCCGCCACGCGCTACGCCGCCGAGGACGCCGACGTGACGCTCCGCCTCTGGCGCCGGTTCAAGCGCCGCCTGCCCGCCGAAGGCGCGACGCGCGTGTACGAGATGGTCGACCGCCCCCTCGTCCCGGTCATCGCGCAGATGGAGATGCACGGGATCAAGGTCGACCGCGAAGTCCTCGCGCGGCTGTCGGGCGAGTTCTCCACGCAGATGGCGACGTTGGAAACCGAGATCCACGCGCTCGCCGGCGGGCCGTTCACGATCGGCAGCCCCAAGCAGCTGGGCGACGTGCTGTTCGAGAAGATGGGCATCAAGGGTGGCCGCAAGGGCAAGTCCGGCGTGTATTCGACCGACGTCACCGAACTCGAACGGATCGCCGCGGACAAGGATTCGCCCGGCGCGGTGATATCCCGCCAAGTGCTCGACTGGCGCCAGCTGTCGAAGCTCAAATCGACCTATACCGATGCGCTGCAGGCGCAGATCAACCCCGCGACGGGCCGCGTCCACACGTCCTATTCGCTGACCGGCGCGCAGACCGGGCGGCTGTCGTCGACCGATCCGAACCTCCAGAACATCCCGATCCGCACCGAAATCGGCCGCCAGATCCGCGACGCGTTCGTGGCGGAGCCCGGCAACGTCATCCTCGCCGCCGATTATAGCCAGATCGAGCTGCGGCTGGCCGCGCACATGGCCGACGTGCCGGCGTTGAAGGCGGCGTTCGCGAACGGCGACGACATCCACAGCCTGACCGCGCAGGAGCTGTTCGGCGAGGTCAATCGCGACACCCGCGGCCGCGCCAAGACGATCAACTTCGCGATCCTGTACGGCATCTCGCGCTGGGGTCTGGCGGGGCGGCTCGACGTGACCGCGGACGAGGCGCAGTCGATGATCGACCGCTATTTCGATCGTTTCCCGGGCATCAGCAACTACATCGTGGCGACCACCGAGTTCGTCCGCGAGAAGGGCTATACCTCGACGCTGTTCGGGCGAAAGACGCACTTCCCGCGGATCAAATCGAAGCTGCAGCACGAACGCCAGGGCGCCGAGCGCGCCGCGATCAACGCGCCGATCCAGGGCACCAGCGCCGACATCATCAAGCGCGCGATGGTGCGGATGGGCCCCGCGCTGCTCGAGGCCGGGCTGCCGAACGTGCGGATGCTGTTGCAGGTGCACGACGAACTCGTCTTCGAACTCCCCGAAGGCGACGTCGAGGCGGCAAAGCCGGTGATCGAACGAGTGATGGCGACCGCGGCCGAGCCGGCGGTCGTCCTCGACGTACCCCTGGGGATCGAGATCGGCACTGGCGCGAGCTGGGGCGCGGCGCATTGAGCGCGCAGGGCGGCAGCCGGCCACGTCCGGCTGACTCGCATCAGCGCGGCCGGCGGAGCCTCGGCTCCGACCGACGCGGCTTTGCCGCGGCGTTGCGCAACGATGTCGTACGATCGTGACCGACACCGCGCATATCGACACGCTCGCCAAGGGCGGTCGCACCAACATCGCCGGCTTCATCCTGCGGCTGGCGGCACGGATCCCGTTCCTGTTCATCGCCGGTCGGATCTATGGCCCCGACCTGGTCGGACGGTTCGCGATCGCGGTCGTCGTGGTCGAGCTCGCCGCGTTGCTCGCCACGCTCGGGCTCAAGCGCGGGCTGGCGCAGGCGCTCAGCAAGTCCGATCGCCCGCATGGCTGCGTGGTGTGGGACGGCATGGCGGTCGCGTTCGTCGCCTCGATGATCGCGAGCGCGGTGCTCTGCACCTTCCCGGAGATCATGTACCCGAACAGCGCGATCACCGGGCTGGACCGGTTCCTGCCGCTGATCATCGTTGCGATCGCGTGGTCCGACGTCAGCCTGGCCGCGCTGGCGTACCGCCTGAACGTCAAGGCGGCGGTGACGGCGCGCGCGGTGGTGGAACCGTGGACGATCTCGATCGCAGCCTGGGCGTTCAGCTATTACACGATCCGCGACGGGCTGGTGCTGAGCTATATCGCGTCGATGACGGCAGCGCTGATCGCGAGCCTGGTGCCGTTCCTGCGCAGCTACGGCATCCCGCGCGGCTGGTCGCCGCAGCTGCGCCCGCTCTATGCGCTGGCCCGCGCCAACGCGCCGCTGGCCGGTGCCGACATCCTCGAATGGGGCAGCCGCAACGTCGACCGCTTCATCCTCGGCGTGATGTTCGAACCCAAGATCGTCGGCATCTATTACATGGCGCAACAGGTCGCATCGCTGCCGCAGAAGCTCAAGACCAGCTTCGACCCGATCCTGGGGCCGGTGATCACGCAGAGCCTGGCCGTCAACGACCGCCTCGCGATCGCCAACCAGGTGCGGCAGGTCGCGTTCTGGATCATGGCGGCACAAGGGGGGCTCGCGCTGATGGGATCGATCCCCGGCGAAGCGGTGATGGGCGTGGTCGGGCCGCAGTTCGTGGCCGGCACCGCGGCGCTCGCCTTCCTGCTGACCGCCGAGTTCCTGGCGTCGACCGGCGCGGTCAGCGAATCCGCGCTGGTCTATATCGCGCGGCATCGGAATCTGATGATCTCGGGCGGGATGCTGACGTTCCAGGTCGGTCTCAGCTTCGTGCTCATCTTCGCGATCCGCGCGCTCGGCTATCCGGTCAATTATCAAGCGGCGGGGCCGGCGATCGCGCTGATGCTGTCGGTGACGCTGACTTCGGTTATCAAGGCCAAGCTGCTCGGCCATCTGCTCGGCGCCTCGGTCAATCCGTGGCGGATGCCGCTCGTCATCGCCGCGCTGGCGGCGATCGTCGTCGGCGGGGCGTTCACCGCGCTGCCCAAGCGGTTCGAATGGGTCGAGCTGGTGGTCGGCGAGCCCGCGATCGCCGCGACCTATCTCTTCATCCTGTGGAAATGGGCGTTCGGGCCGGCCGACCGTGCGCTGTTCGGCAAGACGCCGGGGATCGAACCGGCGACCTTGCCGCATTCGGGATCCCCGGTGCGCTGACCCGGCGTTCGCCCCAGCGAACGCCGGGTGACCATCAATGCCGGAAGTGGCGCATTCCGGTGAACACCATCGCCAGCCCGGCATCGTCCGCCGCGGCGATGACGTCGGCGTCGCGGATCGAACCGCCCGGCTGGATCACCGCGGTCGCCCCCGCCTCGACCGCCGCCAGCAGGCCATCGGCGAACGGGAAGAACGCGTCCGACGCCACCGCGGAGCCGATCGTGCGCGGCGTCGCCCAGCCCGCCTTGTCCGCCGCGTCCTTTGCCTTCCACGCTGCGATGCGTGCGGATTCGAGGCGGTTCATCTGCCCGGCGCCGATCCCTGCGGTGCTGCCGTCCTTGGCATAGACGATCGCGTTCGACTTGGTGTGCTTGGCGATGGTCCAGGCGAAGCGGCAGTCGGCGAGTTCCTGCGGGGTCGGCTGACGCTTGGTGACGACGGTCAATTCGCCGGGCGTTCCGTTATCGCGACCCTGGACGAGCCAGCCGCCGGCGATCGACTTCGCGAACAGCCCGCCGCGCGCCGGATCCGGCAGCTCGCCGGTGAGCAGCAGGCGAAGGTTCTTCTTCGCGGCGAACAGCGCAATCGCCTCCTCGTCGGCATCGGGCGCGACGACGACTTCGGTGAAGATACCGGTGATCGCGCGTGCCGTCTCGGCATCCAGCTTGCGGTTGACCGCGATGATCCCGCCGAACGCCGACACGGTGTCGCACGCGAACGCCGCGGCATAGGCTTCGGCCAGCGTCGCGCCGGTGGCGACGCCGCAGGGGTTGGCATGCTTGACGATGACGACCGAGGGCGCGGCATCGCGGAACTCCGCGACCAGTTCCAGCGCGGCGTCGGCATCGTTGAGGTTGTTATAGCTGAGCGCCTTGCCCTGGACCTGCCGCGCCTGGCCGATCCCGCGGACATCGCCGGTCGCGGTATAGAAGGCGGCGGACTGGTGCGGGTTCTCGCCGTAGCGCAGCGTGTCGCCGCGCTTGAGCGTGATCGGCAGCGTCTCGGGGAACGTCTCGCCCTGGTCGACCGTGCCGAACCAGGTCGCGATCGCGGAATCATACGCGGCGGTGGTCGCGAACGCCTTCGCCGCGAGCCGCTTGCGATCGTCGAGCGTCGTGCTGCCGCCCGCTACCAGCGCGTAATCGGCCGGATCGGTGACGATCGCGACATAGGCGTGGTTCTTCGCTGCCGATCGCACCATGCTGGGGCCGCCGATGTCGATGTTCTCGATCACGGTGTCGCGATCCGCGCCCTTCGCGACGGTGGCTTCGAACGGGTAGAGGTTGACGATGACAAGGTCGATCGCACCGATGCCATGCTCGCGCATCGACGCGGCGTGGCCGGCATCGTCGCGCACCGCCAGCAGCCCGCCATGGACCATCGGGTGCAGCGTCTTGACGCGGCCGTCCATCATCTCGGGGAAGCCGGTCAGGTCGGAGACGTCGCGGACCTCGAGCCCGGCGGCACGCAGTGCGGTCGCGGTGCCCCCGGTCGAGACGAGCTCGACGCCGTGGCTCGCGAGTGCCTTGCCGAGATCGACGATCCCGGTCTTGTCGGAGACGGACAGGAGCGCGCGCTTGATCGGGATGCTGGTCATGAGTGTCTTTCGTCGGCAGCGGGGATGCCGCGGGCCTTAGCCTCGGTTGGCCGCAGAGGGAACGGGGTGCGTTTGCTCCCCTCCCTGGAAGGGAGGGGAGCAGCTACCCGCTACAACGCCTTCTTCACCGCCCAGCTGACATTCGCCCCACCGGCCGCAGCCTCGCCGGTCACCACCAGCTGCTGCGTCGAGACCGGCCGGCCATCGGCATCGATCCACACGCTGTCCTCGACCGCGAGCAGCCCGCCGCGGCACCGGAACTGCCAGAGCGCACCACCCGGCAGCCGCAGGATCGCGCCGAGCGCGTCGGCGGTCATCGACACCTGCACGCCTGCGCCGAGATGAAAACGGATCGCGAACGGCGTCGGGCCGGCGCGACGCTTGCGACCCTGCGGCAGCAGCGCATCATCGCCGCGCAGTTCCTTGCCGTCGCCGGTCAGCATCAGCTGGCGGCGATGCGCGAAGCCCCAGCGGCGGACATAGCCGTCGTGGCTCGCCTCGATCCTGCTGGCGGCGTCAGATTCCTGGCGGCTCAGCTCGACCTCGGCGACGCCGCGCCCCAGCGTGCCATCGGCATGGATCGCGGTCGAATTGCTGTCCGCGACGGTCAGCGTCGAATGCGCCGCGGTCGAGCGCAACCCCTCGGCCAGCGTCGCCGGCAGCTGCGCCACGCCCGCACGCGCGCCGCCGCAATTCACGACGATCCGCGCCGGCCCATCCGAAAATTCGAACGCCAGCGTCGACGCGCAGCCGCCCTCGACCAGTCGCGCGACCGGCGGCGGCGCGGCATCGACGATCAGCACCGCGGTCCCCGCCGCGAGCCGCTGATACCCCCAGTCGCGCGCCTGGCGCAGGGGCCGGGTGCGCACTCCGCTCGCCTCGATCACCGCGGCGACCTCGGTCGCGGCGAACGGCCCGCCGCCCTGCCAGCTCGACAGCGCGCGATCGCCGTGCATCACGCCGAGCAATGCCGCGACCATCCGGGTCAACGTCGCCGCGATCGGCTCGGGCAGGTCGATCCGACGCGCCGCGTAAGTTTCCTGCAGCATGCTGAGCAGTTGGATGGTGTCGAGCAGCATCGCCGGACTGCGCGACACCGATCCGCCATCGTCGAACAGCCCGGTACCGAGCGCGCGGAGCAGCCCAGCCTCGCCGAACGCCAGTCGGGGTTCGCCGCCAGGGATCAGCAACCCGGCCGCGACGACCCCGCACCACGCCGCGATCCGCGGCGCACCCGCAGGCGCCTTATCGGCACCGCGATCGAGGTGCCGAGCGCCGCGCGCGAGCGCATTCAGCACCTTCGAGCGATAGATCAGGTCGGCGGACGACAGGATCAGCGGCGCATGGCACGTCCAAAACAGGATGCGCCGGCCCCACAGGTCCGGTCGCCACGCGATACCGCCGACGGTATCGGCATGCGCACCGAGCCACAGGCTCATCAGATGCTCGGCGATCGGAGCGCCCCGCGCACGCGTCGCGACGGTCGACAGGTCGCGCAGCCAGGCGAAGCTGTGGAGATGTTCGGCGAACGGCTTGCCCCAATCGGGCTTGGCCAGATCGAGCGTCTCGATATCGCGCGTCTCGCCGCGCAGCCCGATCACGCCTTCGAGCAGCGCTAGGCCACGCCCGACGTCGCCCATCACCGGATCGTCCGGCACCGCGATCAGCTTCAGCGGATAACGCCCCTTCAGCCGGATCGAATGGATCGGCGTCCGCCACGTCAGCCGGTGGAAACGCTCCGCCAGCCGATCGGCGAGCGACAGTGCCGCGTCGCCGCCGAGCCGGATCAGCCGCCGACCCTCGTCGATCCCGTCGGGCGCCGGCTCGGTCGGAGTGCGGTTGTCGGTCAATCGCCCCTCAGCGCCGCGATGTTGGCGGCGTATGCGGACGGCCCGCCGCGGAACACCGACGTGCCGGCCACCAGCGCATCGGCCCCCGCTTCGATGCACCGCTTCGCCCATGCCGCGTCGATACCGCCATCGACTTCCAGGTCGATCGCGCGCCCGCTCTTCTCGATCATATTGCGAATCGCGGAAATCTTCTTGAGCTGGCTTGGGATGAAGCTCTGCCCGCCAAAGCCGGGATTGACGCTCATCACCAGCACCAGGTCGACCATGTCGAGCAGGTAATCGAGCATCTTGGCAGGCGTGCCGGGGCAGATCACCACGCCGGCGCGCTTGCCCAGCGTCTTGATGCGCTGGAGCGAGCGGTGGATGTGCGGGCCCGCCTCGTAGTGCACGGTAATGCAGTCCGCCCCGGCCTCGGCGAACGCGTCGAGATAGGCGTCGACCGGCGAGATCATCAAATGGACGTCGAACGGCTTGGTCGTCACGCCGCGCACCGACTTCATCACTGCCGGACCGAACGAGATGTTGGGGACGAAATGCCCGTCCATCACGTCGATATGGATCCAGTCCGCCCCCGCCGCGTCGATCGCGCGCACCTCCTCCCCGAGTTTGGAGAAGTCGGCGGAGAGGATCGACGGAGCGATGCGGACGGGATGCATAGGGTGTCCTAGCGCGGGATTGGCAGGGGCGGAAGTATCCGTCACCCCGGACTTGGTGCGGGGCAATACCCCGACCTCATACCATCCCGTCACCCCAGCGAAGGCTGGGGTCTTCGTGGGGAGGGCATCCGGCCAGAACCGGGATGCTCCAGCCTTCGCCGGGGTGACGACGCATTTGCAACGAATGGCGTTGCGTCAGTTCCGCCGCAACCGCGCGATGAAGAACCCGTCCGCGCCGCCCTGGTCCGCCAGCATCCCCGGCAAGGTGCGCACCGTCCCGGCTTCGGTCGGCGCGATGCCGTCCGGCAACTCCACCTGCTCCACCGGCACCACCGAATAATCGCTGCGCGCCGCCAGGAACGCATCGAGCTGCGCCTCGCCCTCCGACGGCTCCAGCGAGCAGGTCGCGTACACCAGGGTCCCGCCCGGCTTCACCCAGTCGGCCGCCCGCGCGAAGATCCGCGCCTGCAACGCGGCGGTCTCGGCGATGATCGACGGGCGCACGCGGTGCAGCACGTCGGGATGGCGGCGGAAGATGCCGGTCGCGCTGCACGGCGCATCGATCAGCACCGCATCGGCGGGCTCGGCCGGCGCCCAGTCGAGGATGTCGGCATTGATGACCTCGGCCTTCAGATGCGTGCGGAACAGGTTTTCGCGCAGCCGCTTGATCCGGCTCTGCGAATTGTCGACCGATGTGACGGTCCAGCCCGCCGCCGCCAGCTGCAGCGTCTTGCCACCGGGCGCGGCGCACAGGTCGAGGACATGGCCTGCGCCTGCGCCGATCAACCGCGCGGGTAGCGAGGCGGCGATGTCCTGCACCCACCATGCGCCATCCGCGAACCCGTCCATGTCGGGCACCGAGTCGTGGTCGCCGAGCCGCAGATGACCCGGCATGAAGCTGACCCCGCCGAGCTTCTCGCGCCAGCCTTCGGTCTCGGACGGATCGGCGATCGTCAGGTCGAGCGGCGGCGGCACCGCGATCGCGACACAGGCCGCGTCGACCACCTCCTCGCCCCATGCCGCATCCCAGCGCAGTTCGACCGGCGCGGGCAGCGTCGGAACCTCGGGCAGCAGCACGCCGGCGCGGAACAGCGTCCCGAACACCCCGTGCACCAATTTGCGCGGACCGCCGTCGACCAGCGGCAGCACGGTCGCGATCGCCGCGTGGCTGGGCGTACCAAGCACCAAGGTCTGGACCAGCGCGATGCGCAGCGCCATCCGCGCCTTCGCATCGTCGGGCAGGTTGGTCTTGGTCGCCGAGTCGATCAGCGCGTCGAGATCGGGCAGACGGCGCAGCGTTTCGGCAGCGATCGCATGCGCCAGCCCGCGATCGGGTCCGTGGATCGCGCGGGTCGCCGCGGGCAGCGCCGCTTCGAGCGCCTCGCCGCGACGCAGGACCGCGTCGAGCAGGCGGATCGCGGCGCGGCGGGTGGGCACGCCGAGCGGCTCGGGTGCATGCGTATAATCGGGCATCAAGGTCCTTCGCTTCGGTATCGCGTGCGTGGCAAAACCGCGCGACCGCCCCCATGTGAACGCTAGAACGCAAACCCGCAACTCGGAGACCCGCGATGGGCCAGCGCCCGGACCATGTGAAGCCCCCCGTCTATCTGTCGCCGAATACGCCGGTGCCGCTACCCGAGGCCGTGCCCGAGCCGCGCGAGGACCCGATGGGTCGCAACCCGGTGCGCTATGGCGACTGGGAGCTGAAAGGCATCGCGATCGATTTCTAGGCGTTTCGCGGTCCGCTCGCGCCTAGGATGGGTGGGACTCGAAATCATAGACCCGACCCGGCTCTGCCGCGACGAAACGCTCGGGCGCAATCCCCGCTGCCGCTACTGCCAGGGCGAGAGCCTCGCGCGGCGCCTCGCGCCCCTCGTCGGTCAGCCGGAACGTCCCCCAGTGGATCCCCAGCGCGCGACCGACCTCCACATCGCCGAAGATCCGCACCGCCTCGGCCGGATCGACATGCTGCGGCGCCATGAACCACCGCGGCGCGTACGCACCGATCGGAATCAGCGCGACATCGGTCGCCCCCAGTCGTGCGCGGATATCGCCAAAGATACGCCCGTCCTCATAGCCGGTATCCCCCACGAACCAGATCGTACCGGCCGGCGTCGACAGATGGTGCCCGGACCACAGCGCCATGCGAACATCGGACGGCCAGCGGTTGCCCCAATGATAGGCCGGCGTCAGCGTCGTGGCGATCCCGTCGGCCAGCGGCAGCCGATCCCACCAGTCCCCCGCGACGCACCGCGCCCCCGGCACCGCAGCCCGGACGATCGCATCGTTGCCGAGCGGCATCGCCATCAGCGGATCGTGCGCGGCCTGCAGCCGGCGCAGCGTCGCGGTATCGAGATGGTCGTAATGGCAGTGGCTGAGCAGGACGACATCGATCGGCGGCAGGTCGTCGAATGAGATCCCCGGAACCGTGACCCGCTTCGGACCCACGAACGCGAACGGACTCGCGCGCTCCGACCAGACCGGATCGGTCAGGATATTAAGCCCCGCGACTTGGATCAGCAGCGTCGCATGACCCACCATGGTGATGCGGAGCCCGTCGACCCTGGGTTCGGGCCTGGCGGGAACGATCGGAACCGCGTCCGGCCAGCCCGCCTTGTCGCCGGTGAACCGCCAGCGCAGCAGGTCCACTACGCCGTGCGTGTCCGGCGCCTGGCCCGGATTGAAGAAGCGAACGCCATCGAAATGGTCGCTCATCGGTCCCTGATAATAACGATTGCGCGCCATCGCGCCGGCCTAGCGCCTGCCACACATCAAAGCGACCCGCATCGGAAGCAGCGACGTGGACGCAGCGTCTAGGATGATATGCCGGTACAGCCAGCCGCGCTTCCAGGCATTGTCACGCTTGCTGTCCCCAGCTTCGGGCCTGGCCTCCCGAGGCCCCAAGATGCACGTTTTACCTCCCCGGGTTGCCCACTTAGAACTGACGTTCGCCTGCGGAAGCCGCCGAACGGGTCCATTCATTACAGCGCATACTTCTTTAGGATTGCTCTATTACTTTATCCCGCACCGATTATGAGATTTACTAAATTTCTAATTAACAGCTTGCGTGAAATTGACGTTTTACGGTTCCAATACCATCGGTTTCGTGATTTGAGTACTAAGCTCGCCCCTATAGATTGTTTGACCGGCCCGCCCCTGTTGGAACCGTGCTGTACCGATCGCACATACGAACGCCGTTTCGGAATGCTTAAAGTCGTCCGCCTTAGGACGCTGCACGCTTAGCGGAACGTCGAGAATGAAATGATGGCGGAGACGGAGGGATTCGAACCCTCGGTACCAGTAAACCCGGTACGGCGGTTTAGCAAACCGCTGGTTTCAGCCACTCACCCACGTCTCCAGGCCTGGTAGCGGCTGTTTCCCTAGGGCTTGGGTAAAAATCCGTCAACGTGAAACGCGCGCGGTGCGGCGATCCCCTGGGTTTGGCTGGGTGCTGTCGATCGGGCGACCCGGTCCCGCACCTGTCGACGACAACCCAGCAAGCCTCAGACCGACTGGATATACTCGCGCATGGCGGCGGCGTCGGCCTCGATGCGGTCGATGCGGTATTTGACCAGGTCGCCGATCGAGACGAAGCCGATCATCGTGCCGCCATCGACCACGGGGAGATGACGGATCCGCTGCCGCGTCATCAGCGACAGTGCGCCGATCACCGGTTCGTTGCGGTCGACCGAGCGCACGGGCGTGGTCATCGCGTCGCGCACCCGTTTGTCGAGCGCCGCGGCGCCATCCGCGTTCAGGCAGCGGATGACGTCGCGTTCCGAGAAGATGCCGAGGATCTGCCCATTTTCGATCACCGGTGCGGCGCCGATCCGCTTGTCGGCGAGCAACGCGATCGCCTGGCTCAGCGTATCGTCGGGCGCCAGCGACAGCACGTCGCCGCCCTTGGTCTGCAGGATCGCCGCGATCGTCATGTCCGCTCTCCGCTCTGCTCGGGCGTCTGTCGCGCCGCGTCGGCAAGAGACCATGTTTGCGGGCCGATGGGAAGATGCTTGCGGCCATGAAAAAGGCCGGCACCGCCCATCGCGGTACCGGCCTTTTCAGCATCCAGACGGCAGGATCAGCCGACCTGCACTTCGCTCGCCGCGGTGCGGATGCGACGACGGCGGGGTTTTTCCTCGGACTCGCCATCCGTGACGACCGGCGCCGAGGCGGCGGAGATTCCCAGCGATGCCGGCAAGCGATCGGCGTCTGCGGTGGCAGCAACCGGCGCCGCGTCGTCGGCGCTGCGATCGCGCGGCGGACGACCGCGGCGACGGGGCTTTTCTTCCGTTGCAGCGGCGAATTCGACACCCTCGCTCTGGTCGTTGGCGGGCAGCGTCGCGGCCAGCGGCAGCGCAGGCTGCTCTGCCGCCTCGTCCGCCTGGACCGGTGCAGGTGCACGCGGTGCGCGGGGCGTACGGGCCGGCGCATCGCGATAGTCGCTGCGCTCGGCGCGCGGCTGGACCTCGCGTGAAGCCTCCTGCGGCTGGCCCTCCTGCGCCTGTTCGTCACGCGGCTGGCGCGATTGCTCGTCCCGCGCAAAACGCTCGTCGCGGCTCTGGCGCTGTTCGTTACGCGGACGATCTTCGCGCTGCTCGTTGCGAGGACGATCCTCGCGTTGGCCATCACGCTGCCCGTCGCGCTGGCGATTGTCGCTGCGCTGCGAATCGTAGCGCGGACGGTCGTCGCGGTCCTGGCGCTGGCCGCCATTCTGCGGCTGCGGATTGCCCTGGCTATTGCCCTGCGCGTTGGCCTGGTCGCCCTGCTGCTCGCCGGCGCGGATCGGTTCGCCTTCATCGGCGTAGTCGTCGTCGCCGTTGATGTCGAAGGGCTGCTGGATGCGCGGCCGCGGCGCGTGCTGCGGCTGGCTTTCCTCGAGGCGGGTACGCTGCTCGCTCAGGACGCGGAAATAATGGTCCGCGAACTGCAGGTAATATTCGATGTTGACGCGGTCGCCCTGCATCTGCGCGTCGCGCGCGAGGTTTTTGTACTTCTCGTACAGCTGGGTCGCGTTACCGCGCGCGCGGCTGTCGATCCGGTTGCCGGTGTCGCGACTGCCCTGGCCACCACCGCCGCCCTGACGCTGGCCACCGCCACCGCCGCCACCATTGCCGCCGCCATTGTTGTTGCCACGACCGCGACGGCGGCCGGCTTGCCGGTTGTTGATCAAGCTTGTGTTCCTGTGCTCAAGAAAACTTCGGTCCTCAAACCAAATTCGGGTTTCGCCGCGCTGCGAACCCATGCCGCGCCCATAAGGGCAGCGGACCTGCCATGATCGCCGGACTCGAACGACATGGTGAAGGGTGCGAGCCACCGCTCAAAATCAACGAACTGTCGATGTTGCGTGCCCCTGCCCGCTTGATAGCGGGCGGGATGCCCGTCCCACAAGCGAAATGTGGCATATCCGTTCGATTGTTCAAGTGGCCGTGATCGCACGCGGATTCCCGCCAAGGTCGTGGTGGAGCGCGGTCGACAGGCCTTGCGCCGCGAACAGCGCGGCGACCGCGCTGCCCTGGGTCGCGCCGATTTCGACGATCGCGGCGCCGCCGGGGGCGATCAGAAGCGGCAACTGGCGCGCGAGCAGGCGGTAGTCGGCGAGGCCGTCGTCGCCGGCGTAGAGCGCGGCATGGGGTTCGTGGTCGCGGACTTCGGCGGGAAGCGCGTCGTCGGTGGCGATATAGGGCGGGTTGGCGAGGACCAGGTCGAAACGGGCGTCGAGCGCGCCGGCCCAGTCGCCGCGGATGAAGTGCGCGCGGTCGGCCATGCCGAGCGCGACGGCGTTGGCGCGGGCATAGCCGAGCGCGGCGGCGGACTGGTCGATGCCGAGACCCCGGGCCCGCCATTCGGCGAGGGCCGCGAGCAGCAGCGTGCCGGGACCAGTGCCGAGGTCGAGTATCGTGGTGGGCGCGCGATTGCCGAAATGCGCCTGCGCCGCGACGAGCAGCGTCTCGCTGTCGGCGCGCGGGACCAGCGCGCCGGGGCCGACGGCGAGGTCGATCGACCAGAAGCCGCGGGTGCCGGTGATGTAGGCGATCGGCTCGTGACCCGCGCGACGGTCGACCAGCGCGGCGAAGGTTTCGGGGACAGCGTAGCGGTCGGGGTCGATCAGGATCGCGCTACGCGTCGTGCCGAGCGCGTGCGCCATCAGGAGCTCGGCGTCGAGCCGCGCCGTGGGCGAGAAGGCAAAGCGCGCCGCGGCGGTAGCGAGGGCGGCACTTACTGCTCCCCTCCCGCTCGCGGGAGGGGTCGGGGGAGGGCGTGTCCGATCGGGCGCATCGCTCGCGGACATGCCCTCCCCCAGCCCCTCCCGCACGCCGGAGGGGGGTTTAGCCATCGAGCTGGGCCAGACGATCGGCTTCGTCCTGCGCGCTGAGCGCTCCCAAGAGTTCGCCCATATCCCCGGCGACGATCTCCGGGAGGCGGTGGAGCGTCAGGTTGATGCGGTGGTCGGTGACGCGCCCTTGCGGGAAATTATAGGTTCGGATGCGCTCCGACCGATCGCCCGATCCCACCATCGACTTCCGCGCGCCCGCGCGCTCGGCATGCAGCCGGTCGCGCTCCTGTTCATACAGCCGGGTCCGCAACACACGCAGCGCCTTGGCCTTGTTCTTGTGCTGCGACTTCTCGTCCTGCTGGATCACAGTCAGGCCAGTCGGGATATGCACGATCCGGACCGCGGAGTCGGTCGTGTTGACCGACTGCCCACCCGGCCCCGACGAGCGATAGACGTCGATGCGCAGGTCCTTGTCGTCGATCTTGACGTCGACCTCCTCCGCCTCGGGCAGCACCGCTACGGTCGCCGCCGACGTGTGGATGCGGCCACCGGCTTCGGTCGCGGGAACGCGCTGGACGCGGTGGACGCCGCTCTCGAACTTCAATTTTGCGAACACGCCCTGCCCGGTGACGCTGGCAACGACTTCCTTGAAGCCGCCGGCGTCGGACGACGATCCCGAGATCATCTCGACGCGCCAGCCCTGCGATTCGGCATAGCGCTGGTACATCCGGAACAGGTCGCCCGCGAACAGCGCCGCCTCGTCGCCACCGGTGCCGGCGCGAACCTCGAGCATCGCAGAGCGCTCGTCGGCGGAGTCGCGCGGCAGGAGCGCGAGTGCGAGTTTGCGGTCGGCGGCTTCGAGCAGCTGGCCGTTGGCGTGGAGTTCCTCGGCAGCCATCGCGCGCAGCTCGTCGTCGGCGTCCCCGGCCATGTAAGCGAGGCTGTCGGCCTCGGCGCGCAGGCGGCGCACTTCGGTCGCGGCCTGCGCGACGGGTTCTAGCTCGGCATATTCCTTCGACACCGCGACGAAGCGGTCCGAGGGGAGGTCACCGGTCGCCATCTGCGCCTGCAACTCGTCGCGCCGCGCTTCGATCGCGCGGATGCGGTCGGGGGAGATCTGGGTCATTCGCACACCCTTTCCGTCATCCCGGCGAAAGCCGGGACCCAGGGTGACGGGGCGCAGCGTTCGTGACCCTGGATCCTGACTTTCGTCAGGATGACGAAGGGGGTCATCGCAGCGCCTCCGCGAGATCGGCGAACGCGACCTCGGTCTGCGTGCCCGTGTCGAGCGCCTTCACCGCGCCGACGCCCTTGGCGAGTTCGTCGTCGCCGAGGATGATCGCGAACCGCGCGCCGAGCGCGTCGGCCTTGGCCATGCGCGCCTTCATCTTGCCCTTGTACGCCATCTCGACCGCGACGCCTGCCCGGCGCAGGTCGGCAACGATGCCGGTCGCGCGCGCTTCCGCTTCGGGTCCCATCGGGACGACGACGGCGTCGATTCCGGTCGCCTGCGGTTCGTCGAGCAGCATCGCCAACCGCTCTACGCCGGCCGCCCAACCCACGCCCGCCGTCTCCGGCCCGCCGAGGCTTCCGATCAGCCCGTCATAGCGCCCACCCGCCAGCACAGTCCCCTGCGAGCCCAACCGATCGGTCACGAACTCGAACGCGGTGTGGCGGTAGTAATCGAGCCCACGCACCAGCCGCGCGTTGCGCTCCCAAGCGACACCCGCCGCATCGAGCCCGGCGGTCACCGCGTCGAAGAACGCGCGCGCCTCGGGCGTCAGATACGCATCGATATCGGGCGCGCCGTCGGCGATCGGGCGGTCGCGCGGGTCCTTCGAATCCAGAATCCGCATCGGGTTCTTCTCAAGCCGCGTCAGGCTGTCCTCGGACAACTCGCTGCGATGCGCCTCGAAATGCGCCACCAGCGCCGCGCGCCAGGCCTCGCGCGTCGCCGCGTCGCCCAGCGTATTGAGCTGCAGCGTCACACCCTCGGAAATCCCGAGCTCGCGCAACAACTGGTCCGCCAGCACGAGCAGCTCCACGTCCGCCGCCGGCTCGGCCGCCCCGATCACCTCGGCATCGATCTGGTGGAACTGGCGAAACCGCCCCTTTTGCGGGCGTTCGTAGCGGAACACCGGGCCACTCGTCGTCAACTTCAGCGGCGCGAACTGCTGCCAGCCCTCGGTCAGGTACGCGCGCGCGATCCCGGCAGTGAACTCCGGCCGCAGCGTCAGCGAATCCCCGCCGCGATCCTCGAAACTGTACATCTCCTTCGACACCACATCGGTGGTCTCGCCGAGCGACCGCGCGAACACCGCGGTCGACTCGAACACCGGGATATCGACCCGCTGGAAGCAATACAGCGCCCGCACCCGCTCGAACGTCGACAGGACATGCGCGAACCGGCGCTGCTCGTCGCCGAAAATGTCCTGGGTCCCGCGGATGCGGCGGGGTGTTTCTATTCTTGCCATGATGCGCGCGTATCTAGGCGACGTGCCTGCGAAGCGCTAGCGCTGTGGCATGACTGACAAAGCCAGATTTTGGGGACTCGGCCAACGCGTCGCCCCGCCGCGCTTCATCCTGTTCGTGCTGGTCTTCGCGGTCGGACTGGCCGCACTGATCCCGCGCTTCGGGCTCGGGCGCGGAACGATGGGGGCGTTCGACGTCGCCGCGGTGGTGTTCCTGATCGCGGTCTCGACGCTGTTCCGCAACGCCACCGCCGCCCGGATGCGCCGCGCGGCGGAAGAGAACGACGCCAACCGCGCGGTGCTGCTCGGCTTCAGCGGGACGATCATGCTGGTCATCCTGGTCGCGGTCGCGAAGGAATTGCAGGGCAAGAACGACGCGGTCGGGATCGCGCTGACGATCACGACGCTGGCGCTGGCATGGCTGTTCTCGAACATGATCTACACGCTGCACTACGCGCATCTGTTCTACGTCGACGATCCGGACGGCAAGGATGCCAAGGGCATCGACTTCCCGAGCTGCGACGAACCCGATTACTGGGACTTCGCCTATTTCGCGTTCACGCTGGGGATGACGTTCCAGACCTCCGACGTCCAGATCACCTCGCGCCGGGTGCGCAAGGCGGCGCTCGGCCAGTGCATGGCGGCGTTCGTGTTCAACATCGGCGTGCTGGCGTTCACGATCAACGTGCTGGGGAGCAGCTAAGCTCCTCTCTCTTCCCTCCGTCATCCTGACGAAAGTCAGGACCCAGGGTTACGGGCGTTGCACTGCGTGGCTCTGGGTCCTGACTTTCGTCAGGATGACGGGAGGGGGTTTGGCGAGCGCTGGGACGCGAACCACGCTTGAGCAAAGACGTGAATCACGCACCCGCAAAGGACTGGACGCCTGCCCTTTATCGCGATTACACCTCGTGTCATCGTCTCTCAGCCGGAAGGCCCTCCCGTGATCCGCAAGCTTCTCACCGCGACCCTGCTCGCGTCCGCCGCGCCCGTCTTCGCACAGGTCCCCGCCGGCAACACCGCGCCGCAGCCGGTGCCGTTCGTCGATACCATCCCCGACGCGGTCGACACGCCCTATCCGGGCACGATCCTGCTCGACGTCAACGCGACCGACACCGAACGCGGCATCTTCACGGTCAAGGAAACCATCCCGGTCGCCAAGGCCGGCCCGATGGCGCTGCTCTATCCGAAGTGGCTGCCCGGCGCGCATTCCCCGCGCGGCGAGATCGAGAAGCTCGCCGGCCTGGTGATCCGCGCCAACGGCAAGATCCTCCCCTGGACCCGCGACCCCGTCGATGTCTTCGCGTTCCACATCGACGTCCCCGCCGGCACCAAGTCGGTGGTCGCCGAATTCCAGTTCATCTCCGCGACCAAGGGCGACCAGGGCCGCGTCGTGATGACGCCGACGATGGTCAGCCTCGAGCCGAACCTCGTCAGCCTGTACCCGGCCGGCTATTTCACCCGGCAAATCCCGATCAAGATGACCGTCACCTACCCGACCGGCTGGACCGCCGCCGGCGCGGTGCCCGCCAAGGTCGCAGGCTCGGTCTACAGCTACGACACCACCAACTACGAGATCCTGGTCGATTCGCCGACGCTGGCGGGCAAGTACGGCAAGGTCTGGCCGCTCAGCCCGAAGGTCGATCTCAACGTCTTCGCCGACAGCATGGACCAGCTCGCCGCCAAGCCCGAGCAGATCGACGCGCACAAGCGCCTAGTCGACCAGGCAGTGAAGACCTTCGGCGCGCAGCATTACGATCATTACGAATTCCTGCTGTCGATCACCGACCAGCTCGGCGGCATCGGCCTCGAGCATCACCGCAGCTCCGAAAACGGCGTCCGTCCCGGCTATTTCACCGAATGGGAAACCGGTGCCGCCGCGCGCAACCTGCTGCCGCACGAATACACGCATAGCTGGGACGGCAAGTTCCGCCGCGGCGCCGACCTGTGGACCCCCGACTTCCGCACCCCGATGCGCGATTCGCTGCTCTGGGTGTACGAGGGTCAGACGCAGTTCTGGGGCTATGTGCTGCAGGCGCGCTCGGGCCTTGTCAGCAAGCAGGACACGCTCGACGGCTATGCGTCGATCCTCGGCAATTACGACACCGCGCAGGGGCGCCAGTGGCGCCCGCTGATCGACACCACCAACGATCCGGTGATCTCGGCGCGGAAGCCCAAGGGCTGGACCAGCTGGCAGCGTAGCGAGGATTACTACAACGAGGGCCTGATGGTCTGGATGGAGGTCGACGCGATGCTCCGCCAGAAGTCCGGCGGGACCAAGTCGATCGACGATTTCGCCAAGGCGTTCTTCGGCGTCCGCGACGGCGATTACGGCGAGCTGACCTATACGTTCCAGGACGTCGCGGCGACGCTCAACGGCATCGTGCCCTATGACTGGGCGACGTTCCTCAACACCCGCCTGACCGAAACCGGCAAGCCGGCGCCGATCAACGGCTTCGCGATGAACGGCTACAAGCTGGTCTACACGCCCGAGATCACCAACTACATGAAGCAGGCGGAGAAGACCCGCGGCACCGACGTCAGCTATTCGATCGGGCTGGTGATCAACAAGGAGGGCGTGGTGACGTCGTCGATCTGGGACAGCCCGGCGTTCAAGGCGAGCCTCGACGTCGGCACCGAGATCGAGGCGGTCAATGGCGACGTCTATTCGCCCGATCGCATCAAGGCCGCGATCCTGGCCGCGAAGGGTACCAAGGAGCCGATCCGCCTGACCGTGAAGAACAACGACCGGCTCCGCGACGTCATGGTCGATTACCATGACGGCCCGCGCTATCCGCGCCTGCAGAAGGTCGGCACTGGCGAAGGTGGCCTCGACCGGCTGCTGACGCCGCGCTAAGCGTACCAGTTACTCATCACGCCAGTCTATCGGTGCCGGTCGCTCTTCGTGTAAGGGCGCCGGCATCGTTACATTCGGAAGGACCGTAAATGCGTATCGACCTGATCCCGACTGGCAAGAACCCGCCGGAAGACCTGAACGTCATCATCGAGGTTCCGACCGGTGGTGAACCCGTCAAGTACGAGTTCGACAAGGCATCGGGCGCGCTGTTCGTCGACCGCATCCTGCACACGCCGATGCGCTATCCCGCGAACTACGGCTTCGTCCCGCACACGCTCAGCCCCGATGGCGATCCGCTCGACGCGCTCGTGATCGCACGCTCGCCGTTCATCCCAGGCTGCGTCGTTCGTGCCCGCCCGATCGCGGTGCTGAACCTCGAGGACGAGGCCGGCGGCGACGAGAAGCTGATCTGCGTGCCGGTCGATTCGGTATTCCCCTACTACGCCAACATCGGCGAGCGCGGCGACATGCCCGAGATCGTGTTCGAGCAGATCGAGCATTTCTTCACCCACTATAAGGACCTCGAGAAGAAGAAGTGGGTCCGCGTCGGCAAGTGGGGCGACGCCGACGAGGCCAAGCGCGTCACGATCGAGGCGATCGAGCGCTACGAGGCTGAAAAGGCCAAGGGCAAGGAACCGATGAACGCGGACGATACCGCAGGGCGCTGATCGGGTGACGGCGTCTGGGGCCTTCGACGGCATCCGCGTCCGCGCGGAACAGGTCGGACTGTTCGAGACACCGATCCTGCACGGCCGGCTCGCCGATGCCGACGCGATGACCGCGGCATTGGCAGCCGCCATCCGGGCGCGGCATGCCGCCGTGCCCAGCCTGTCGCGCTCCAATATCGGCGGCTGGCATTCGGCGACCGACATGCTCGACTGGGGCGGCCCGGCCGCCACTGCACTCGCCGACATCGCGATCCGGATGGCCCGGCGCTGTTCGCATTTCGAGGGGCGCGACGCGGCGTCGTTCGAATGGACCTGCAAGATGTGGGCGAACGTCTCGCCGCCCGGCGCGCTCAACATGAGCCATGCGCATCCCGGCGTGCTGTGGGCGGCAGTCTATTATGTCGACATGGGCGCGCCGCCGGCATCGGGCGAAACCGGTGGCGAGCTGTTCTTCGAGGATCCGCGCTTTCCGATTCCGTTGATGCGGATGCCGGGGTTCCGCCTGCGCGGGATCGACGGCCAGCCGCAGCCGGTCGAACACCGGATGCCGACCGCGGCCGGCGACCTAGTCCTGTTTCCCGCCTGGGTCCGCCACGGGGTGCGGCCACACGCCGGCACCGGCGACCGCATTTCGATCGCGATGAACATCGACGTGGTCGGCTAGCCTATAGTCCGTCACCCCAGCGCAGGCTGGGGTCTCTCGCGGTGCCTGCTGCGCCCTTACCTCACGAGATCCCAGCCTTCGCTGGGATGACGGAATTGGGCACGGATGACACGCAGGTGGCGGCGTCGAAAGGCACGCCTCTCTACCGGCCCGCCAGCGTCCGCAACGCCGCGCCATCGACACGCTGCACCGTCCAGTCCTCCAGACCGACCGCGCCGAGCGTACGATAGAAGCGGATCGCACCTTCGTTCCAGTCGAGCACCGACCATTCGAACCGCGCACAGCCGCGGTCGATCGCCAGCCCCGCCAGATGACGCAGCAACGCCGCACCGACGCCGCCGCCGCGCGCGTCCGGGGTCACGTAAAGATCCTCCAGATACAGCCCGCGCCGCCCCTTCCACGTCGAGAAATTGTGGAAGAACAGCGCGAACCCGACCGGTCCCGCCAGCCCGTCCGCGATCACCGCCTCGGCGGCGGGCGATGCACCGAACAGCGCCTCCGCCAGCATCGCCTCGGTCGCCTCCACCGCATCCGGCTCGCGCTCGAACGCCGCCAGCTCGCGCACGAAACGCAGGATGGTCGGCACGTCGGCGGGTGTAGCGGATCGGATCATGCGGCAGCCTCGGTATGCGGGATCGGTACCGTCTTGCCGCGCAACGCGACCAGCGATCCGGCGATGATGAGCAGCGCGCCGCCGACCGTCCAGGCCGAGACGCGCTCGTCGAACACCAGCCAGCCGAGGATCGCCGACCACACGAACGCGGTATATTCGACCGGCGCCAGCACCTGCGCCTCGGCGCGACCATAGGCCCAGGCGAGCAGCACCGCCGACATCGACCCCAGCGCCGCCGCACCGAAGATCTCGGGCATCCGCGCGACACTGGGCACCGCGGCGAACCACGGCGCACCGATCAGCAGCAGCACCGACAGCACCACGCTGGTGAACAGCGCCACCTCCAGCGGTTCGGCGACCTGCGCCTGCCGCCGCAGCAGGATCAAGCTGCCGGCGTAGAGGATCGATGCGGCGACGATCGCGACCGAGCCCAACACCGTGTCGGTCGACGCCTGCGCCTGAACCTGCCCCGCGGCGATCGCGAGCACCCCCGAGCTCGCGACCAGCGACCCGAGGATCGCGCCCTTCGCGATCGTCTCGCCGAGCACCACCGCCGCCAGGAACAGCGCGATCAGCGGCGCGAGGAAGGTCAGCGCCACGCCCTGCGCCATCGTCACGCGCACCAGCCCCCAGAAGAACAACAGCACCGACGCCCCCGCGATCGTCCCGCGCGCGACATGCAGGATCATCGCCTCGCGGCTCGGCAACGCCTTGCCACGCGCGACGAACACCGGCGCCAGCACCACCACCCCCGCCACCGACCGCCAAAGCACCGCGCTGTACGCGCCATGCGAAATCGCCATGCCCTTCATCAGCGCATCCATCGCCGAATAACTGGCAATACCGACGGCAGCGACGGCGAAGGCGGTGGCGGGGGCGATTGCAGAAGCGGTGGCGGGGCGATTCATCCGGCTGTTCTGGCAAGTTACAGGCACGCGGGACAGCCGCAAACGACCCGAACCACTGGCTCGCCGACATATCCCAGCCGTCCGGCGAGCGAACACGCCCATTTCGCGACGCTCCGGTCGATTCCATAGCAACGCGCACGGATCATGGCCAAGGACGCGCCATTGGCTCAATCGTCACATAGTATACGGCAGCCATTCCTTGGTTACTCGCGCATTCCGGATCAGGTTTGTTCCTCGCATACTAATGAGGCCGCGCCGTAGATGCGCGCCTACCTAAACGCCACAGTACATTAGGAAATAAATCATATCGATCCAATATCGATACATTTATTTTACGACGTTCGCATGACGGACGACAAATTCAGAGTTCAACAACAATAATATCTACCGATTCGGTTCAACAACTGCACAGCGTTATTACCGGAGCCCGATAGACGGTGGCCAACATTTTCCATTAGAAAAGAGGGATCATGAAATGGCAAATCCAGTCGATCTAGTCCAACCCGGAATGATAGTTGCGTTTGCGGGAGACGTATCCCAGTCTAGCGTGATCGAAGCCTTGCTAGGCCTTGGGTGGATCGTCTGCGATGGCACGTCGTATCCAAAATCAAAATTTCCCAGCCTTGCGCTGGCTATCGGGACAAATTTCGGGGGGTCGGGCGGATCAAAGGGATCCTTCAACGTTCCGGACTTGCGGGGGAGGTTCTTACGCGGAACATCTTACGAGTCGAACATGGATCCAGACACCGCCACACGCGTGGCAATAAATGCTGGTGGTTCGGACGCAAATTCGGTCGGATCCTTGCAGTTCTCGGCGACCGCACTCCCAGGTAGCCAATTTAACTTTTCGACGAACGGAGATCATACCCACACCGTCGGCAATGTGCCGCAGGGATCGAACGCATACGCTCTGGCAGGGAGCCACTATGCAATTGCCAACAGCGGCGGAGTAACGTCGGATTCGCAAGGTAATCATACCCACGTTCTTCAAAACTGGGACAATGAGAGCAGACCAGTAAATTTGTACGTAATTTATTTGATTAATACTGGGGCCGGGGACAACATGGCAGTTGTTGCCCCCTTATACGGCGCCATAGCAGCATTCTGCTTTTCCCTGCAGGTCGACGAGCCGGCCACCCCCTGGCTGTTTTGCGACGGCACATCGCAAAGCCAGACAGCATTACCGGATTTATATGGCGCAATCGGAAGCACCTGGGGCTCCGGTAGCGGTGACGGCGCATTCTCCCTGCCCAATATGCAAGGCATTTTCGTGCGGGGGGTAAGTCCAGGGATCAATGCTCTTGCTAACTTCCAAACATACTCGACCGGCCTGCCGAATAATAATCAGTTCCAGGCCGCCACTGCCGGCGACCATTTCCATAATGTTCCGAACGTCCCTGGATCCGATACCAGCTACTACAACATCACCGGTAGTCACTACGGCTGGGACCAGCAAACGCAGACGTCCTACTCGGCCGGTGCACATACCCATCAGTGTGGAAAAGGTAATGGTAGCGGTGGTGATGCCGAAACGCGTCCGCCAAACGTCTATGTCGATTTCGGGATATTGGGCGATGTCGGACCCGATCCGGTGACGGACACTTTCGCAGTCGGAACGATTCTGAATTACGCGGCTCCCCTCGATCAGGCGAAGATAGCAGCATCGAACTTTATCTATTGCGACGGCAGCACGGTATCGCGCACGCAATACGCGACGCTATTCCAGGCAATCGGAACAAGCTTTGGCGGCGGGGATGGGACATCGACCTTCAATCTTCCCAATTTCGTCGGCACGTTTCCACGGGGCGTGAACGGTAGCGCGGTCGGCGCAGGCTACGATCCCGACGCGTCCGCACGTGTCGTCCAACCCCTCGTGACCGGCGGAAATAGCGGGAACACCGTGGGCTCGTATCAGCCCTGGGCATCGGGTTCGCCCGTCAATCCCATGAGCACGACGGAAAACGGGGCCCATACCCACCAGTTTCCCAACGTACCGAATGACTCATCGAATTCGGCGGTCGGTGGTTCTGGCGAGAGTATATGGAATGGAGATTCGACAGCAAGCTCGACGAACGGAGCCCATACGCACACCATCACCGGGGGCGGCGACGCAGAGACGCGATCGCACAACGTCGCTTGCTACTACATAATAAAATTCCAGTAAGACGTAAGGCATGAGGCGGGGGAAGATACCGGGTCCCAGCGCTGTCAGGGTCGCGGGGGTTGTGTACGGTTTATACGGAACGCCGTACACTTAGAGGCCACACGACAATGACATACGACCTGCCCCCGTCCCCGCCCTCTGTGCACCGCGCGAAAGCCACGATCCGGTTTGGACGTCGCGCCGAAATGGCCGCGTCGGTCAGGATCACGAATGGCGGCATCCTGTCGATCGGCGCGCTGGTGTCCGGAATCCTGCTCTCTACCGCGGTGCTGGTACGGGCCTCGGTCCGCGCGCGTGAGGCGCGGACCGGGGACTGATCAGGCAGCCACCGCTGCCAGCGCTACCGCGTCGGCGGCTTCGATCTCCGCCGCCTTCGCCTCGACCAGCCGGACGATGTGGTCGACCATGCCCGCGTCGGCGATGTGGTGGTCGGTGACCCCCGCCAGATAGACCATGTGCTTGGCGGCGCCGCCGCCGGTGATGCCGATATCGGTCTCGCGCGCTTCGCCGGGGCCGTTGACGACGCAGCCGAGCACGCTGAGGCTCATCGGCGTGCGGATGTGCTGGAGCCGCTCTTCCAGCGCCTGGACGGTGCGGATCACGTCGAAGCCCTGGCGTGCGCAGCTCGGGCACGACACCACGCGGACGCCGCGGTTGCGGATGCCGAGCGCCTTCAGGATCTCGAAGCCGACGCGGACCTCGTCCTCGGGCTCGGCCGAGAGCGACACCCGGATGGTGTCGCCGATGCCGTACCAGAGCAGGCTGCCCATCCCGATCGCCGACTTGACGGTGCCGCCGACGAACCCGCCAGCCTCGGTGATGCCGAGATGCAGCGGGCAATCGACCTGTTCGGCGAGCTGCTGGTACGCCGCGACCGCGAGGAACAGGTCGGACGCCTTCACCGCGACCTTGAACTCGTGGAAGTCGTGGTCCTGCAACAGCTTGATGTGGTCCATCGCCGATTCGACCAGCGCATCGGGGCATGGCTCGCCGTATTTCTCGAGCAGATGCCGCTCCAGCGAACCGCCGTTGACGCCGATCCGGATCGCGCAGCCATTGGCCTTGGCGGCGTCGACCACTTCCTTCACGCGGCTCGCCGAACCGATATTGCCCGGGTTGATCCGCAGGCAGGCGGCGCCCGCGTCGGCGGCTTCCAGCGCGCGCTTGTAGTGGAAATGGATGTCGGCGACGATCGGCACGCGGGATGCGCGGACGATCTGCTTCAGCGCGGCGGTCGATTCGATATCGGGGCACGACACCCGGATGATGTCGACGCCCGCCTCTTCGCAGCGGCGGATCTGGTCGACCGTCGCCTTGACGTCGTCGGTCGGGGTGTTGGTCATGGTCTGCACGGTGACCGGCGCGTCGCCGCCGACGGGGACGTTGCCGACCATGATCTGGCGGCTCTTGCGGCGGGTGATATCGCGCCAGGGACGAAGGGACATGAGGATTCCTCGGGAGTTCGCCCCTCATATAGCGACTGCGGGCGGCGAACGGAACATCGCTGGCGGGGGCCCTCCAACGCGCCCATAGCGGCGCCACTTGAAGCCCAATCGGAGCCGATGCGATGACCCTGTCCCTCTACGATGCGACGATCCCCTCGAACCTCCAGATCCTGCGCGCGCTCGATGCGCTGCTCGACAAGGCCGAGGCGTTCGCGACCGAACAGGGTATCGCGCCCGCAACGCTGATCGATGCACGGCTGGCCGACGACATGCTGCCGTTCGGCTATCAGCTGAAGGCGTGCGCGGCGCATTCCGTGGGTGGCATCGACGGCGTCCGCGGCGGCAGCTTTTCGCCCGACCGGTCGCCTTGGCCGACCGATTTCGCCGGACTCCACACCGTCCTGCGCGATGCGATCGCGACGCTGGAGTTGATCGACCGGGCCGAGTTCGACCTGCTCGCCGATGCCGACACCTCGTTCCAGTTCGGCACCCTGGTGATGCCGTTCACCGGCGCGAACTTCCTGCTGTCGTTCTCGCAACCCAATTTCTATTTCCACGCGACGACGGCGTACGCGATCCTGCGCGCCCGCGGCATGCCGCTCGGCAAGCGCGACTTCATGGGCGTGCCGCGCATGAAGGCGTAACGTCGGCGGGCGCCGCTCCGGCACCTGCGCTTGCGGGCGCGCGCGCCTACCCCTAGGGCCGCGCGATGACCCGGCATTACGGCATGGACTGGCTGCGCATCGGCGCGTTCGCGCTGCTGATCGTCTATCATGTCGGAATGGTCTTCGTGCCGTGGAATTTCCACGTGAAATCGGGGCATGTCGAGGATTGGGCGACGCTGCCGATGCTCGCGACCAACGCCTGGCGGCTGACGCTGCTGTTCGTGGTGTCGGGCTATGCGAGCCGCGCGCTGCTCGCGCGATCCGGCGGGGTCGGCAGCTTTTTCGCCAATCGCTGCGTGCGGCTGCTGGTGCCGCTGGCGTTCGGGATCGCGGTGATCGTGCCGCCGCAGCCCTGGGTCGAGCTGGTCACCAAACACGGCTACACCGGCGATTACCTGACCTTCTGGACGCGCGATTATTTCCGGTTCGGGCCGCTTGGCGGGATCACGCTGCCGACCTGGAACCACCTCTGGTTCGTGGTCTATCTGTGGGTCTACACCGTCGTCCTGACCATTGGCGTGGCGGTCGTGCGCGGGGCGCGGATGCAGCGCGCGTTCGACCGGATCTTCGGCGGCGGCCTGGTGCTGGCGCTGCCGATCGCGTGGCTGGTGTTCGTCCATGCTTGGTGGTTCCGGATGGTCGGCGAGAGCCAGGCGCTGTTCGGCGACTGGATCGCGCACGTCACCTATTTCCCCGCCTTCTTGTTCGGGTTCGGCCTCGCGCGATCGGAGCCCGCGATGGCCGCGATCGTGCGCTGGTGGAAACTTGCCGCGATCGTCGCGCTGCTCGGCTATGCCAGCGTCATCGCCGTCGAGACGCATTGGCCCGGCGACGTCGCGGCGCCGCGCTGGGTCTATACCCCCTACGGCGTCGCGCATGCGCTGGAGCAATGGGGCGCCATCGTCGCGCTGATCGGGATCGCAGAGGTCCATTGGAACCGCGACCACCGGCTGCGGCCGATGCTGACCGAAGCGGTGTTCCCGTTCTACATCGTGCATCAGACGATCATCGTGCTGGCGATGTATGCGCTGCTCCGCGCCGGGCTGCCGGGCTGGGCCGAGTTCGCCGTCATCCTGGTCGCGACGACGATCGGATGCGTGATCTTCTACCGCCTCGGCCGCGCGATCCCGCTGCTGCGACCGCTGATAGGCTTGCGTGGGCGTGCGCCCGTCAAGGCTGCGATTCCCTGAAAGGACTACGATGAGCTGGACGTTGATGATTCACGGCGGGGCCGGCCGCCTGACACGCGAGACGCTGACGCCGGCACAGGATGCGGGCGCGCGGCAGGGACTCGCGCGGGCGCTCGACGCCGGATCGGCGGTGCTCGCAGGCGGCGGCAGTGCACTCGATGCGGTCGAAGCGGCAGTGAAGGCGCTCGAGGACGATCCCCATTTCAATTCGGGCCGCGGCGCGGTGTTCACGCACGACGGCACCATCGAGCTCGACGCTGCGATCATGGACGGGCACACGCGGGCGGCCGGCGCCGTGGCTGCGGTTACCGCCACGCGAAACCCGGTGGCGCTGGCGCGTGCGGTGATGGACGACGGCCGCCACGTGCTGCTCGCCGGCAAGGGCGCCGACGCCTTCGCGCTGGAACAGGGCGTCGAACCCGCGGACCTGTCGTGGTTCGCGACCGACGAACGCCGCCGCCAGTTCGCCGAACTGCAGGCGAGCGGCGACACCTTCGACGTGAACATGAAATACGGCACGGTCGGCGCAGTCGCGTGCGATGCCGACGGCAACGTCGCGGCGGCCACCTCGACCGGCGGCGTGACCGGCAAGCGCTGGGGCCGGATCGGCGATTCGCCGGTGATCGGCGCGGGCACCTGGGCCGACGACGCCTGCGCGGTATCGTGCACCGGATCGGGCGAGTTCTTCCTCCGCGTCGGCGTGGGCCACGCGATCGCGGCACGGGTGAAGTTGCTCGGCGAGGACATCGCCACCGCGGCCGAGACGGTAATGGCAGAGGTCGTCGCGCTGGGCGGCACCGGCGGCGTGATCGTCGCAGGACCGGACGGGCGCGCGGCTTGGCACTTCACCACGCCAGGCATGAACCGCGGGCGCGCGGATTCGCACGGCGTGCGCGAAGTCGCAATCTACGGCGACGACTGATCCGTCATCCCGGGCTCGTCCCGGGATCCAGGGTTCCGACCGATACCGCGTCTGACCCTGGATCCCGGGACAAGCCCGGGATGACGAAGAGTTATCGGCGCGCTAGAGGCCGCCACATGATTCGTAAGCTTTCCGCCGCGCTTCTTGCGTTGGTCGCCGCCAGCCCCGCCCACGCCTATTGGGAATATGGCCACCAGACGATCGCGCAGATCGCCTATGCCAATGTCACCCCGCGGACCAAGGCCGCGGTGCGCCGCATCCTGGCGACGCAGACGCTGCTCGAAACCCCCGAATGCCCCGCCGGCACGATCGAGGACGCCAGCGTCTGGGCCGATTGCGTCAAGCCGCTCAAGAACGCCGCCAGCAACTCGCGGTTCGGCTATGCCTATAGCTGGCATTACCAGGACGCCGATGTCTGCGCGCCGTTCGACCTGACGCCTAGCTGCAAGGACGGCAATTGCGTGTCGGTGCAGATCGAACGCGACGTGAAGCTGCTGCGCGCCCGGGCGACCAGCCCGAAGGACCGCGTCCAGGCGCTGGTGTTTCTGATCCACTTCGTCGGCGACCTGCACCAGCCGCTTCACGCCGGCGACCGCAACGACAAGGGCGGCAACGACCTCAAGGCGGATTACGGCATCTACGGTCCGCCCAAGTTCAACCTTCATTCGATCTGGGACGGCCCGCTCGCCGAGCGTGCGATCTCGACGCCGCCATCGCTGGTCCGCCGCTACCCCGCCGCAGAGCGCGTGCGGGTCGCCAAGGGAAATGTGACGGACTGGAGCCGCGAAGGCTGGCAGGTCGCGCATACCGCCTATGCCGCAGCGATTGGCGGCGATGGCTGCGGCCCGGTCCCGCCGCGCGCGACGCTGGACGAAGCGACGATCGAAAAGCTCACCCCGATATCGCGCGAAGAGGTCCGCCGTGGCGGTATCCGCTTGGCGAAGCTGCTCGACGAAGCGCTGGGCTGACACCGTCATGCTGAACTTGTTTCAGCATCCACATCCCCACGTGCGATACCGCTCGCGGGGACGTGGACCCTGAAACAAGTTCAGGGTGACCCGTTTAGTTCAACACCACCGTCACCGCGCGGCGGTTTGCCGCCCAGCTCTGGTCGTCCGACCCCATCGCGACCGGGCGTTCCTTGCCATAGCTGATCGTCGTCATCCGCTCCGACGGCACGCCCTTGGCGGCGAGATAGTTCTTCGCCGCATTGGCGCGACGGTCGCCGAGCGCGAGGTTGTATTCGCGGGTGCCGCGTTCGTCCGCATGGCCCTCGATCGTGATCCGCACGTTCGGATAGCGCGCCAGCCACTGCGCCTGACTGTCGAGGATCGCACGCGCGGTCGAATCGATATCGTACATGTCGAGCGCGAAATTGACCGTGTTCGACTGCACCGACCGTTTGAAGTCGGCATCCGACCCCGGCACGATCGCGCCGTTGGCCGATCCATCGATGCTGCCGTTACCCTGATCCACCGGACCGGCCTCGGCAGGTGCGGGCGGCAGGACAGGCGGACGCTTCTTGGCGCAACCGGCGACGGCGACGAGCGCGGTCGCGGCAAGCAAAATGCTGGTGAACCTGGACATTCATAATCTCCCGTAGTGGATGTCGGTACCGTTCGTGGGTGCTGATAGCAGCTTTACGGACGCAGCGGACCCCAGGCCGGATCGGAGCCGTCGAGCGGCGTCGGGATCTTGCGCTCGTTGACCCCGGTCAGGTCGACCGACCACAGGTCCGCCTTGCCCGCGCTGCCGCGGCCGGACCGATAGAAGTTGATGACGCGGCCGTTCGGCGACCAGCTCGGACCCTCGTCCTGCCAGTCGTCGGTCAGCAGCTTCTCGCCGCCGCCGCTCGGGCTCATGATGCCGATCCGGAACCCGCCGCCCAGCTTGGTGTACGCGATCAGGTCGCCGCGCGGGCTCCATACCGGGGTCGCATAGCGGCCGCCGCCGAAGCTGATCCGCTGCTGGTTCGATCCGTCCGCGTTCATCACGTACAGCTGCTGGCCACCCGAACGATCGCTCTCGAACACGATGCGCGAGCCGTCGGGCGAATAGCTGCCGCCGGTGTCGATGCCGGGCGAATTGGTCAGGCGTTGTGGGGCACCGCCCTGCGACGACACGCGATAAATGTCGGTGTTGCCGCCCTGCGCCATCGAGAACAGGATCGATCGGCCGTCCGGCGAGAACCGCGGCGCAAACGTCAGGCTGGAATTCGCCACCACCAGTCGCTGCTTGCCCGACCCGATGTCGTAGACATAGATCGCAGGGCGATTGTTGACGTAGCTCATATAGACGATCGACTGCTGGTTCGGCGCGAACCGCGGCGTCAGCACGATCGACTGGCCGTTGGTCAGGAAGCGGTGGTTGGCGCCGTCCTGGTCCATGATCGCCAACCGCTTGATACGCCGACCCTTCGGACCCGTCTCCGAGACATAGACCACGCGGCTGTCGAAATACGCGCCCTCGCCGGTCAGCCGGGTGTAGACCATGTCGGCGCATTTATGCCCGGCGCGGCGCCAGTCGGACGGCGCCACCACGAAGCCCTGCCGGGTCAGCTCGACCTTCGAGAACACGTCGTACAGATAGCATCCGACGGTCAGATTGCCGTCGCCATTGGCCCGCACGAAGCCCTGGACCAACGCCTGCGCCCCGGTCCCGCCCCAATATTCGAACCCGGGCGCGGTGACTTCGGGGAAGCTGACCGGACGCAACTGGCTCGCCGACAGCGGGGTGAACAACCCGGAATTGCGCAGGTCGTTGTTGACGATCTCGGCGAGCTGGCGCCCGAGCACGTCGGTCGATCCCGCCGCAGTCGACGCCACCGCCGCGGTCGGCATCGCCGGAATCGCGATCGGCATCGGCGCCGAGATACCGCCGGTAACCGACACTTCCAGCGGCGCCGAACCCTGCGGAGCTGCGGCGCCTTGCGGTGCCGCGGCCTGCGGATCGAGCGGCGGCGGCGCGGCATCCTGCGCGAAGGCAGGTACCGAAAGGGAGAGACCCGCGAGGGCGGCGACCATGCTGAAACGAATCATACGCATCCCTCTATCACACACCACCGTCATGCCGGACTTGTTCCGGCATCCACCGTCCGCACTAGCACCGCGAAGAAGAGATCACCGCAGCTGCCAGCTGTAGTTGATGTTGTTCCACCCACCGTTCGGCGTCGAATAGAACTCGGCGGGAAGCTTCAGCGGCGAACAGCCCTTGAACGCCGCGATGCCGAGATCGGCGACGCGCTGCGCATAGCGACGGTTCTCGTCGTCGACGCCGGTCTGGCCGACCTGGCGCGGAGTCGCGGCCAGCGTGCCGTCCTCGTTGAGGCGCAGGTTGAGCTTGGTGACGATCTGGTTCGCACCCGGCCCCGGATTGACCTGCCGATCGGCGCACGGCTGGATCTGCCGCGCGATCGCCTGCACGATCGACGCCATCGCACGCGCATCGATCTTCGCGGCGCGCGGCGCGTCCGACTTGCTCGGCGAAGGCTGGTCGGACAGCCCCTTTAGGAAATTGTCGCCCAGCCGCGATCCGCGTGGGCGCGCCTTGGTCGCCGTCTCGCTCGATCCGCTACCCTTGGTCGCGGCGGGCTTGGCCTTGGACGGCGACGCAGAGGCAGTGCGCGACGGCGACTTGGATGTGGAAGCGGACGCCGACGGTTTCGCCGCGGACTTGGCCGGCGCAGCCTTCGCGGGCGCAGCGGTCTTCGCGGGCGCCGGCTTGGAAGGAGCCGGTTTGGCCGGTGTCGGCTTCGCGGGACTCGGCTTCTGCACCGGTTTCGGTTTCGGCGCGGGCGTCGGTTTGGGAACCGGCTTCGGCTCGGGTTTCGGCTCGGGTTTCGCGGGCGTCGGCTTGGCCGGCGCAGGCTTGGGTTTCGGCTGCGGTTCCGGGGCCGGCGCGGGCGGCGGCGGCGCCGGTTTCGGCTCGGGCTCCGCCTCTTGCGGCTCGGGCGGCGCCGCATCCTCGGGCGCACCGACATCGGGCGCGATCGATTCGGCGGGCGGCGTCACGCTCTGCGGCGCGGTCGCTTCCAGCGCGACATCGGGCACCAGGCTGATCTCGATCGGCTGTTGCTGCAGCTTGGCGGGCTCGGGCGTCGCCAGGAAGCCGACCGACAACAGCCCGAACAGGACCGCATGGCCGACGATCGCAACGCCCAGGCCGATCTTCTCGGTGCGGTCCATCAGCGCGCGGCCATTACTTCGCGGCGTTCCCGCCGCCTTCGACGGTGACCAGCGCGACGCGGTTGAGCCCGGCGCGGTTGAGCTCGCCCATCACCCGCATCACCCGCCCGTAATCGAGCGCACGATCGGCGCGCAGGAAGATCTGCGGTCCCTGCCCGACCGCACGGCTGGCAGCGATCGCAGCCAGCCGGACCGGCAGCGCGTCCTCGCCGACTTCGTCCTTGTCGATGAAGACGCGGCCCGTCTCGTCGAGCGAGACTTCCACCGGCTTCTGCTCCTGGTCGAGCGCCTTGGCGCGCGCGTCGGGCAGGTTCACGGGCACGCCCGCGGTCATCAGCGGCGCGGTGACCATGAAGATGATCAGCAGCACCAGCATCACGTCGACCAGCGGCGTGACGTTGATGTCCGCCATCGGCGCGCGCCGTCCCCGCCCACGGCTGGAGGGAAGGTTCATCGCCACCTTATCGAGACCCGTCCAGCTGGCGCGACAGCGTGGTGTGGAAGCCGTCGGCGAAGCGGTTGAGCGCTGCCTCGATCCGGTTGATGCCGTGGCTGAAGCGGTTGTACGCGATCACCGCGGGGATTGCCGCGAACAGGCCGATCGCGGTCGCGAACAGCGCCTCGGCGATGCCCGGTGCGACCACCGCA
The DNA here is from genome assembly GCF_042466235.1 of Sphingomonas sp. R86521. Classification (NCBI taxonomy): domain Bacteria; kingdom Pseudomonadati; phylum Pseudomonadota; class Alphaproteobacteria; order Sphingomonadales; family Sphingomonadaceae; genus Sphingomonas; species Sphingomonas sp. R86521. The sequence goes on from NZ_JAXHBY010000001.1 coordinate 3,817,686, forward strand.
AGACTGGTATTCTGCGCCGACGCGATGCTCGTGAAGCTGCGCATGATGCCCCACACCGTGCCGAACAGCCCGACGAACGGCGCCACCGACCCGACCGTGGCCAGGATGTTCAGCCGATCCGACAGCTTGTCGATCTCGCCCGCGGTCGCGGCACCCATCGTCGTCGCCAGCCGCTCGCGCGTGCCGTTCTTGTCGATCGTCCCGCCCGCGGTCGAGCGCCGCCATTCGGTCACCCCGGCGGCGAACACCCGCGCCGATGGCAGGTCGCTCTCGCCCTCGGTCTTGTAGAAGGCGTCGATGTCCTCGGCCTTCCAGAAATCGCGTTCGAACCGCACCATCGACTTGCGCGTCCGCCCGATCCGCCGCCAGAACGCGATGATCAGCGCCCAGGTCCAGATGCTGGCGAGCAACAGCCCCAGCATCACGAACTTGACCACCCAGTCGGCCTGGAGGAACAGCGCGACCGGCGACAAGGTCGCTCCGTCCATGTTGAGCACCGGATTCATGATTCCCCCTGCCAGACGAGGCGTTCGTAGATGTCGGTCCAGGCGCGCGGTTGTCGCTTCGGACGGCCGCCGGGAGCGACCATGGCCGCCACGACGTCCGCCTGGGTCAGAACAACCCCCTCGCGCATGACTCGTTGATGAATGGAGACGCTCGCGGCGCGAACCTGCGTCAGTCGCGATACCACGACCAGCGCGTCGTCGAGCTTCGCCGGCGCGGCATAGCGGATATCGAGGCTGGCGACGGCATAGGCGCCTTCGCCGGCCTCGTGGGCCGCACGCTGGTCGATCCCCGCGACGCGCAGCATGTCGGAGCGCGCGCGCTCCATGTAGCGCAGATAATTGGCGTGATAGACCACGCCCGACAGGTCGGTATCTTCGAAATAGACGCGCACCGGGAAACGGTGCTCGCGGCCGTCGAAGCGTCCTCCGGTCGGTAAGTCCTGTCCCATTGCCGCCCCGTTAACCGAAGCGGGCGGCGGATTAAAGCGTTAGTGCTCGCCGGCCATAGCCGTCATGCCGGGCGCGTTCCTGGATCCGGACCAGGTCCGGGATGACGAAAGATTACTGGATAGCGCTGAGGTCCAGTTCCAGCCGCGGCCGCGGTGCTACGGGCACGCTCGGCTGCGAGATCGGCTGCAGGCGGGCCTGGGTGATCGTCATGGTCGGCGTGTTCGCGGCATATTGGCGGCCAACGAATACCGGAGCCGGCGCACGCGCAGGCGTCGTCCCACCGCGCCACGCGTCATACGCACGGTAGAATTCGGTGAACGGACGCTCCAGCGCCGGCAGCCGTTCGGCGGCAAACGCGGGCATGCGGTCGGGCGAGACCATCGCGCCATCGGCCAGCACGGCCGCCGCTGATGCACAGAACGCATCGCGCGCCGGGCTCTGCGAGAAGAAATTATACAGCCGCGTCATCGAATCGTCGTAGCGGTCCTGCCAGTCGCCGCCGCCCGCCTTGTATTCCTTGGCATAGGCCGCCTCGGCGTTGGTCAGCACCGGCTTCTGGCTGCTGAGCAGCGCATTGTAGCCGGCAATGATCGTCGCCTCCTGCGGACCGCGGCACGCCAGCGCGGCGACGTTCAGCGCGGCGCGCAGATGCCAGATCGTCGCGGCCGGCGTCAGGTTGCGGTTCGGCGTCGGATAGGATCCGTCGGGCAGCGCGACGGGAATCACCATCCCCGGAAACGCACCTTTGGGCATCGGCGGCGCGACGACCGGCACCATCACCGTCGGCGGCGTCACCGACGCCACCTCGCGGTGCGACGCACAGCCCGCCAGCAGCGACGCGACGGAAACGGATAGCAACACACGGTTCATCGACTTCACCTCGCTGGCCCCCCGGCCTGCATCGGTCTAGCCAGCACAAGGTTAACAGCGAGTAAGCCGTGCGGTGGACCGCGGAATGCCGCGATTGCGCGGAAACCGGTCGGCGCGATGGCGGCGGTTTCGGATCGAATCGGTACGTCTTGGGGTTGAGATCCCACTGTGCCGATCGTGACCAATCCAGAATGGCAGCACCTCGCCATCTATGCCATCGGCGCTGCGCTCGTCCTCCTGATCCTGTTGCGCATCCCCTATCTCGGCGGCGCGCTGCGGGCGCTGTTCTCGATCGGGCTGCTCGCCTCGTGCCTTTTCCTCGTCTTCCAGCAGGCGCCGTTCATCCCCGGGCTGGCGCGGTTGACCGAAAACCTCGGCATCGACGACCAGACGATCAACGGCAGGGACGTCCGCATCCGCATGTCGCCCGATGGTCATTTCTGGGCACGCGCGACGATCAACGGATCCGAACGGCGGATGCTCGTCGACAGCGGCGCGACCATCACCGCCCTGTCCGAACGGACCGCAAGCGCCGCTGCGATCGATCGGCGACCTGGCGTCGTCCCGCTGATCCTGCAGACCGCGAACGGCAATGTCCGCGCGGACGCCGGTCGCATCGATACGCTGCGTCTCGGCAGCATCACCGCACGCAACCTCCGCGTCGTGACCTCGCCCGCGCTGGGCGAGACCGACATCCTCGGCATGAACTTCCTGTCGCAGCTGCGATCCTGGCGGGTCGAAGGCCGCACGCTGATCCTTGTTCCGCACCACCCCCAGGCGGCCATCGAGCAAAGCGCCGGAGCCGAAATCCGCTCGATGATCACGCGCATGCGCGCGCGGAAACTGCCCCCTGTCATAAAAGATCAGCATAACTGACACGATCGCGTCGTCGCCCGACCATAAGCACGGGATCAGTTACGTGAAGGCATCGGCGAGACCGTGCAGGACGACAACGGCCGCGCCGATACGAGATCACCGCCCTACTGAACGACTCGCCGAAATCCCTGGTCGGCAACAGCCTTCGCTACGTCGGCGGAGTCGACGATGGTGACTGGGGCGCCTCTCTTTCATCATGCTGCGCTGATCCGCTGAACGGAATTACCATGTACGAAGTCGACCGCCGCTATCTCCTGTCCGCGCTGGGAAGCCTGACCGCCGCGGGCCTGCTGCCCGGGCGGCGCGTTAGCGCTGCCGAAGTGCGCCCGCGCAACCTGATCGAGGACCCGCGCTTCCCGACGCCGCCGTTCACGCTCGGCGTCGCGGCGGGCGATCCGGATGCCACGGGCTTCGTGATCTGGACCCGGCTCGCCCCGCTGCCGCTCCAGCCCGATGGCGGCATGATGATGGCACCGGTGCCGGTCGCATGGGAAGTCGCCGCCGATCCCGACTTCCGCCAAGTGCTCCAGCGCGGCGAGGCGATCGCGCATCCCGAACTCGCGCATTCGGTCCATGTCGAAGTCGCCGGGCTCGCCCCGGCACGCCCCTATTGGTACCGCTTCACCTGCGGCGGCGAGCGCAGCGGCACCGGGCGCGGCGCGACCCTGCCGCTGCCCGGCGCGCCGCTCGACCGTGTGCGTTTCGCGGTCGCCGGCTGCCAGCAGTACGAGGAAGGCTATTACACCGCGTGGCGCCACATCGCCGCGGAGCCGATCGACTTCGTGTTCCACTACGGCGATTACATCTACGAGGGCCCCGATCGCGGCGACCTGCCGCGCAATCCGAAGAAGCCGCTGGTCCGCCGCCATATCGGCCACGAAATCTACTCGATCGGCGATTATCGCCAGCGCTACGCCCAGTACAAGAGCGACCCCGATCTCCAGGCCGCGCACGCCGCCGCGCCGTGGTTCGTCAGCTTCGACGATCACGAGATCGACAACAACTGGGCCGCCGACATCGATCAGGACAACACCGCGCCGGAGGTGTTCCGGACCCGGCGCGCGATGGCGATGCAGGCCTATTACGAGCACATGCCGCTGCGCCGGTCGTCGATGCCCGACGGATCGCACATGCAGATGTATCGCGGGGCACGGTTCGGCGACCTGATGGACGCGTTCTTCCTCGACACCCGGCAGTACCGCTCCGATCAGGTCTACGGTGACCGCGATGCGCCGCAGGGCCCCGACGCCTTTGCCACCAGCCGTTCGATCACCGGCGCACCGCAGGAGGCGTGGCTGTTCAAGGGCCTCGACCGTTCGAAGGCGCGCTGGAACCTGATCGCGCAACAGGTCTGCCTGATGAACCTCGGCTATCACAAGGCGGGGCAACCGGAGCAGCTCGTCTCGATGGACCAATGGTCGGGATACATGAACAGCCGACGGCGCCTGCTCGCGCACATCGACGCGCACTGCCCCGGCAACGTCATGACCGTCAGCGGCGACGCGCACCGCCATTACGCCGGCGACCTGATCCAGGATCACGGCAACGGCAAGATCGTCAGCAGCGAATATCTCGCGACCTCGATCAGCTCGGGCGCGGACGGGGTCGGCGAAGACGACGACTACACCCGCTCGTCACGCGCGGAAAACCCGCACCTCAAGGCGTTGACCGACCGCCGCGGCTATGTGCTGTGCGATGTCGGCCGCGATACATGGCGTGGCGACCTGAAAATCCTCGACACGATCGCGACGCGGAACGGCACGCTGTCGACGCATGCCAGCTTCGTCACCGAGCGCGGCAGGCCGGGCCTGCAACGCGTCTGACAAGCGCCACCGGTCGCCCGCACCTGCGTTGACCGCGTTCGCCCAATCGAACTGGATGAAATGCCCCGCGCGTGGGCTGCCGTGCTGGTCCCGTGCATACGAGACCGCATCGCGCGGCTCAGTCCGTTGCCACCGGCGAGAGATAGTCGTCGTCGCTGACCTTCTCCATCCAGGTGACCGGCGACCCGTCCACGGACTCCTGGATCGCGACGTGGGTCATGCCCTCGTGCGGCGTCGCGCCGTGCCAGTGCTTGTGGTCGGCCGGGCACCACAGCACGTCGCCGGCGCGGAATTCGTGCTTCGGTCCGCCCGCGACCTGGGTCCAGCCCACGCCTTCGGTCACGATCAGGGTCTGACCCGCCGGATGGCTATGCCATGCGGTGCGCGCGCCGGGTTCGAAATGCACGATGGCTCCGCTGACGCGCGACGGATCTGGGCGCTGGAACTGACCGGTGATCGTGACCTTGCCGGTGAAATAATCGGCAGGCCCGTCGACCGTGACCATCTCGGCTTTGCGGCTGATTTCCATGTCCATGTCGGTGTTCCCTTGAGAATTGAGCGTAGGAGGATTGAGACCCAAAAGCATCAACGCCGCAAACAGGCTTATCATCGGGCGTCCGACGCGGCGCGCCCTGCTTGCGCATCGAAGACGGCGAGGATCGCGGCGCCGACGAGCAGGGCGGCGCTGGCCAGGAACGCGGCGCGGTAGCCACCTGCATCGAACAACAACCCACCACCCCCTGCGCCCAGCGTGATCGCCAGCTGGACGACGGCGACGAGCAAGCCTCCGCCAGCCTCGGCATCGTCGGGAAAACGGCGTGCCACCCAGGTCCACCAAGCGACGGGCGCCCCGGTGCCGATCACGCCCCACAGCGTCAGCAGGACGGCGACGGAGATGGCGTGCGCTCCCGCCACCACCAGGCCACACGCGATAGCCGCCAGACCTATGGGCGCGAGGATCAACGTCGCCGACAGGTTGCGGGTTACCAACCGCCCGAACACGAAAGTCCCGAGCAGCCCGCCCGCCCCCATCAGGAGCAGGACCAGCGACAACGCCGGTACGCCGAGTTGCGTCACGCTTTCCAAGAACGGGCGAACATAGGTGAACAGCGCGAACTGCCCCGCGAACAACAGCGCCACAGCCGCCGCCCCGATCCGCGCGGTCGGCCGGCGCAACAGGCCGAGCGCACTCGCGCCCGTCTGGGTCCGATCGGACGGCATCGTCGGCAGCGCCAGCCATTGCCACGCCAGCGTGACGGCGGCGAGCGGCACCACGACGAAGAACGCGCCGCGCCAACCGATATACTGGCCGAGAAAACTGCCGAGAGGCGCCGCAAGCGTGGTCGCGAGCGCGTTGCCGCCATTGAGCAGCGCCAGCCCGCGAGCAATCTGATCCTCCGGCAGCAGCCGCATCACGGTCGCGGCCGACATCGACCAGAAGCCGCCGACGACCACACCGATCAGCGCACGGCCGGCCATGAACATCAGGTAATTGGGCGCAAAGGCCACGATCAACCCGGAGACCAGCATCAGGACCGTCAAGCCGAGCAGCAGGACGCGGCGGTCGATCCCCCGCGTGACCTTTGCAATCGAAAGGCTCGTCAGCACCGCGAACAGACCCGAGATCGATATCGCCTGCCCGGCTGCGCCCTGGCTGAGATGGAGGTCCGTGGCGATCGGCGTCAGGATACTGACCGGCATGAATTCGGAGGCGATCAACGTCGCCACGCACAGCGTCAGCGCGAACACCGCACTCCAGCCCGAACGGCCGCTTAGCTCGCCGTGGGCGACGGCGTGGTTTTCGAGGATGGCCGATTGTGCCACGCTATTGCTCCGGACGATGATGGATTGCTGGGGTTGGTCGCTGGCCCGGATTTAGGGAGTCGGGCAGGCGCGGATCACCCATCATTGCCGCGACGAGGCAATGAGCATCTTTCATCGATCGCGGAATTACAGACCCAGCGGCTGCAATTCCCGGATCACCTCGATCAATAGGCGCAGTCCGGTCGGCAACTGCCGGCGTCCGGGATGATAGATATGGAATCCGGGACCAAGCGGCGCCCAGTCCATCAGCACAGGGCAAAGCCGCCCCTGCTGCACTAGCGGCATTACGCTGGGTTCGGGCAGATACGCGAGCCCGGTCCCGGCAAAGGCCAGATCGAGCGCGAACTGCGTCTGGTCGAGCGTGATCGCGCCCGGCACATCGATCGCGATCACCTCACCGTCCTTCTCGAACTCCCAATGATAGATGCTCGCATCGCCGAGCCGCAGCCGCAGGCAGCGATGCGCCAACAGCTCGCGTGGATGCGTCGGTACGCCGTGGCGCTCCAGATAGCCGGGCGATCCCACCACTACCCATTTGATGTCGCGCGACAGCCGCTGAGCGACCATGTCCTCGGGCACCGTACCGCCCCAGCGGATCCCTGCATCGGCACCCTGCGCGACCACGTCGACCATGTCGTTGGTTACCGCAACGTCGATCTCGATTCCGGGATAGCGCGCGACGAACACTGGTAGCACCGGGCCCAGCAGCAGCGAACTGGCATGCTCCATGACGTTCAGGCTGATCCGACCTGCCGGTTCGTCGCGGTAGCGGTTCAGCCCCTCGACCGCGGTCCCGATCGCGTCGAACGGCCCGGCGAGTGCAGCCTGCAAATCCTCGCCGGCCGCGGTCAACGTGACGCTCCGGCTCGTCCGGTTGAGCAGCCGCACGCCGATGCGTGCCTCGAGCCCCTTCAACGAATGGCTAAGCGCCGACGCCGTCACGCCGAGCTCCACCCCTGCGCGACGGAAGCTGCGGTGCTTCGCCAACGCGATGAAATAGGCGAAGTCTGCCAGATCGGCGCGGCTGATGCGCATTCCCGTCCCCTGCCGTGATGCATGCTGATGCAACGCCGCTAAGCAATACTCAACCGGCGACACAGGGTGGACGGTTAAGCACGAACGAGTTCGATGTCAGAAGACCGCGCTTTGCCGGAACGCAACAAAGCCCCGGGAGCGTGAGCTCACGAGGCTGTGTATGTTGTGTGTTGGAT
>NZ_JAXHBY010000002.1:0-47130 GCF_042466235.1 Sphingomonas sp. R86521
GTATGTCGCGCCGGAAGAACAGCAGCAGCGCAACCAGTGTCGCGGCGATCGACGCCAGATCGACCGGCACCATCACCGAGGCGTAATCGGCAAAGCCGATCCGGAAGAAGTCGGCCGACACGATGTTGACGAGGTTGGAGACGATCAGCGGCAGACTGGCGGTATCAGCGATGAATCCCGCCGCCATCACGAACGCCAGCGTCGCCTTGTCCTTGTATCCCAGGGCACGCAGCATCGCGATAACGATCGGCGTCAGGATCAGCGCGGCGCCATCATTGGCGAACAGCGCCGACACCGCCGCCCCGAGCAGGACGATCAGCACGAACAGCCGACGACCATGCCCCCCGCCCCAGCGCGCAACGTGGAGCGCCGCCCATTCGAAGAACCCGGCTTCATCGAGCAACAGGCTGACGATGATGATCGCGACGAACGTCGCGGTCGCGTTCCAGACGATGCCCCACACCACCGGCACGTCAGAGAGCGAAACGACCCCGACGAGTAGCGCGACGGCCGCGCCGCCTAGCGCGCTCCAGCCGATGCCCAGGCCCTTGGGCTGCCAGATGACGAGCGCGATCGTGACGACGAAGATAGCGAACGCGAGCAGCATCAGGCGATGCGCTGGCCCGAAGCATCCACAACCTGTTCGCCGTCTTCCTTGGCAAACGCGCCCTGTTGGGCATCAGGCAGCAGATCGAGGACCGCTTCGGACGGTCGGCACAGCTTCACGCCGAGCGGCGAGACGACCAGCGGCCGGTTAATGAGGACCGGATGCGCCATCATCGCGTCCACCAGCGTGTCGTCTGACAGCGCATCGTCACCAAGGCCCAGCTCCGCATAGGGCGTCCCCTTCTCGCGTAGCAGATCGCGGGGCGTGATCCCGGCGCGGTCGATCAGCTCGACCAGCAACGCGCGCGAGGGTGGGGTTTTCAGATATTCGATGACGTGCGGCTCGATGCCAGCATTGCGGATCATCGCCAGCGTGTTGCGCGACGTGCCGCACTCGGGGTTGTGATAGATCACGATATCGACGGCCACGGGGCGTCCTTTCAGCAGCAGGGGGTGAGTTCGGCCAGGAGCGGCGCACACAGTTCAGGCGAGCCGGCACAGCAATCCTTGACGAGGAACAGCGTTAGCGCGCGCAGCCCGTCTAGATCGGCACGGTAAATAATCGACCGGCTATGCCGTTCCGAGCGCACGATGCCGGCGCGCGCGAGAATGCCGAGGTGCGCGGACATGGTGTTCTGCGGCACGTCGAGCTGACGGGCAATTTCACCCGCCGCCATGCCGTCCGGTTCGTGGCGAACCAGCAGGCGAAACACGTCGAGGCGTGTGCCTTGCGCGAGCGCACCAAGCGCAATGATAGCCGAATCGTTATCCATGCATCCGGCATAGCGGATATGTTAAGTTATGAAAGCTCTCACGATCTTCAAACCACTATCGATTCCGACAACGCCCTGCACCGACATGAAAGCGGCAGGCGTAAAGACCATGCCGGCCACGACATGTCGGGCATGAAAAGTAAATGGGAGGGAGGCGTCCGCGCCTCCCTCTTTTAATGGCGGGCGAACACCTTGCGTCCGGTTGGTCCGAACGCGATCACCTCATAGGGCTGTGCGTTCATGCCCGGCATTTCCATGCCAGGTGATCCCACCGGCATACCCGGCACGGCAAGCCCGTTTACGCCTTTGGGATGCTGGGCAAGCACCCGTTTCATGTCGGCAATCGGTACATGGCCCTCAAATGCCATACCGTCGACTACCGCGGTGTGACATGAACTGAGGTCGGCGGGGACACCCATCTTGCGCTGAAGCACATCGCGGTGAGCGTCATCGATGATCTGCACGTTGCGCCCGAACTGCTGACGGACCTGCTTGGCCCACTGCTCGCAACAGCCGCACCCTGGATCGCGGTGCATGGCAATGCTGTTCGCCGCTAAGGCCACAGCCGGGGTCATCATCGCTGCGGCGACGATCGCACTCCGGATCGTAAACTTCATTGCTAAACTCCTTTGGTGAAGCCCCGCCCGGGGGCGGGGTTCCTGCCAGCGGCCTTATTGGGCGCGCTTGCCATGCGACTTGAGCCAGCCCTGAAGCTCGGCGATGTCCTTTTCCTGCTTCGTAATGGTCATCTGCGCCATCCGCTTCGTGTCGGCATCCTTCGCGTCCCGAAGCGCCACGCGCGACATGGTAACGGCTCCACGATGATGTTCGATCATCTTGCGGGTCCACATCTCCGATGCGTCTCCCTGCTTCGCGGCCATCATCTTCTGATGCATGTCCATCTCGGATGCGGCGTAAGGATTGCCCGGATCATTCATCATCTTGGAATGATCCATTCCCTGCATCTGGCTATGATCCATGCCCGCCATGCTGCTCTGTGCGGCAAGCGGACTGGCGGCGAGCGCTGCGGCTAACATGCCGATCGTGGTAATGGTCTTCATAGTCGTTCTCCCGAGGTATCCCCCACCTAGAGAGAGTTACGCGGCAACGTCGTGCACCCCTTGGACTTTTCTTTGCCTGCGGCGCGGCCAGCGCATGTAGAGCAGCACCACGCCTGCCACCGCAAGGGCTAGCCCCCCAGCTGCAAATGCCATCATCCAAGGGGTGTTGAAGTTCTCATGGTTTTTCCAGTCCATGATGTGGAGGCCCCAGAAAAAATCATAGAGCCGCCACGTACCCGTTCGGACACCGACAATCCTACCGTTCTCCGGTGACACGAACACGCGCGTCGTCTCGGCGTCCTCGAACTCCACACGCCAGACCGGCAGTTTGCCACGAAACTCCGTGCTCGCTGTTCGAGCAAACATGACGGACGCAACAGGGACACCGGGGCCGCGATATGCCGCGCGTGCAACTCGTAGCGCAAAGGGCGCATCGATACGCTGCATCGGCAAACCGGTCCGGGCGTCGTGCATCCGGACCGTGCCGTTAGCCATCGTCAACTCGGCGACGGGTTGTCCGAACAAGGTCGTGTAGCGCAGTTCGCGCACCGGGCCGGGGGCAGCGCCCAACACCGATGCCGGGGAAGCAAACTCCTGAGCCGGATCGATCGTCGCCGTGTTCTCGCGTGCAACGAGGTGTTCTCCTCGTACCCGCTCGATCGGCAGGATGCTCATCAACAAGCCGCTGGAGAACCAGAGCAGTAGCTGCACCCCGATAATCAGTGCCAGCCAGCGATGAAGCTTGCTGGCACCGACATGAAGGCGGAGCCTGCCGCTCCTCAGAACCAGGTCCTCACGCCGGCAACGAAGCTGAAGCCGCCCGTGTCATCACCGCGTGCTCTCGTGAAGCGTGCCGTGTCGCCGAATTGCCTTTCCCACGACACGCCGATGTAGGGCGCAAACTCACGCGACTTTTCGTAGCGCAGCCTGAGCCCGAGTTCGAGGTCCGTAAGCCCCGATCCGATGCCGTCCTGGCGCACGTCTTGGGCTGCAAAGTTGGCTTCCACGCGAGGCTGAAGGACGAAGAATTGTGTCACTCGCTCGTCGTACCATGCCTCGGCTCGGCCAAGCACGTCGCCCTTGTCAGAAAGGAACAGTGCCCCCTCGACGTCGAACCAATAGGGCGCAAGCCCCTCGATCCCGACCGTCGCGTAGGTGCGAGAAGGGTTCGGCTTGAAGTCGTAGCGGACGCCCGCCTGAAGGTTCCAATAGGGATCGAGCGCACGGCTGTAGAGCGCCTGCACCTCGGCCGCTTCGAGCGGTTTGCCAAATGTGCCCTCGCCTTCGCTCTTCAGGGTGAGACGGTTGATGTCTCCCCCGATCCAAGCCTCGCCATCCCATCGATAGCCGTCCCCGCCTTTGCGCGCCTGATACTCGGCAAGGTTGAAGAGCACTTGGTAGTAGGTCATTCCGCCATGCTCGCGGCGCAGGTCGCGGTTGGCATCGCTCATGGCTGCCTCGCCGTAATAGCGAGACGCTGCCAGCACCGGAGATGGTGCAGGCGCGGGCGCATTGCCCGGCTTCAGGTCTGTACCGACAGGCACGGTCGCCATTCCCGGCATTGAAGACATGTCATGCTGCGTTGGCTGGCCGGGTGCCATATCCATGCCGGGCATCGCCGACATATCATGGCCGGTGTGCTCGCCTGTTGCGGTAGCCGGAGCAGGGTTCATGCCTGACATTTGGGACATGTCGTGGCCGGCGTGCGGATCGGCCGCGTTCGCACCGCTCATGTCCATGCCGGGCATCGTGTGTTCGGCATGTGGATCGGCTGCAGGCTTGGAGGGACGCTTTGCCGGGACCTTCCTAGTCGCTGCCTTCTTGGCAGGGGCCCGCTTTGTGGCCGGTCTCGATCTAGCGGTCGGTTTTTTCGCCGGCATTTTCATGCCCGGCATGCTCATGCCCGGCATCATTGAATGGTCCATCGTCTGCGCCGTGGCAGGTGCCGTGGCGACCAGCGCGCCGATCCCGGCGAGAAGCAGCGCCTTCATGCCGCCTCTCCCTTCGCCGAACGGACCTGGACGACCTGCATCATGCCCGCGTGCATGTGGTAGAGCATGTGGCAGTGGAATGCCCAATCGCCCTCGTTGGCGGTCACGTCCCAACTGACCTTGCCCCCCGGTTGGACCATGACGGTATGCTTTCTCGGGCTGTACGCGCCGTGCCCCGTCACCAATTCGAAGAAGTGGCCGTGCAAGTGGATCGGGTGGCCCATCATCGTGTCGTTGACCAGCGTGACGCGGACGCGCTCGCCAGCAAGAAATGGGATCGGTGCCTTCACCTCGGACAGCTTTTCACCGTCGAGCGCCCACATGTAGCGTTCCATGTTGCCGGTAAGGTGGATCTGCACCTCGCGCGACGGCGCGCGCAGATCGGGATTGCGATCGACCGCGACCAGATCGCGGTAATTCAGCACACGATGCCCGACATTCTCCAGACCCTGACCGGGGTCGCCGGTACGATCCATCGGCATCGGCGAGATGGTCTGGACACCCGGCCCCTTCTTCACGCCCGGCGCTTTCGAAAAGTCGCGCATGTTCATGTCCATGCCCGCCATGCCGCCCATTGCCATACCACCTGCGGCGTCGGGCGCACCTGCCATGCCTGGCATCGTAGCACCCGACTGCATCGCGCCGTGATCCATCCCGGCCATTCCGCCCGCGCCGGCACCGGCAGCACCGTGGTCCATCTGCGCGTGGTCCATCGCAGCGGCGGGCTTTTCAGCCGTGGCCATTGATCCGTGATCCATTCCAGGCATGCCACTATGGTCCATGCCCTGCATCGAACCGCCGCCCGACATATCCATGTTCATGTCCATCCCCATGTCCTTCATGGTGGCGACAGGGCGCTTGCGAAGTGGAGGGACTTCAGCGGCCATGCCTTCGCGGGGGCTTAGCGTTGCGCGCGCCATGCCGGACCTGTCCACGCTCTCACCGACCAGCGTGTAGGCGCGCTCGTCCGATGGAGTGACGATCACGTCGTAGGTCTCGGCCACGCCGATCTGGAACTCGTCGACCTCAACGGGACGGACGTTGAGGCCGTCCGCCTGGACAACGCTCAGCTTCAACCCCGGAATCCGGACGTTGAAGGTCGTCATCGCGGACGCATTGATGACACGCAGCCGCACCCGCTCGCCCGGCCTGAACAGCCCCGTCCAATTGTCCTGCGGCCCATGCCCGTTGACGAGATAGGTGTAGTTTGAACCCGTCACGTCGGCGACGTCGGTCGGGTCCATCCGCATCTTGCCCCAATCGAGGCGATCCTTGAGCGGCTGGTCCTCGCCCTTGAGCAGGCCGGCGAGCGTCTGCTGCTGCCGGTTGAAATAGCCCGACTGCTTCTTGAGCTTCATGAAGATGCGATGCGGGTGGAGCTGGCTGTGGTCGGACAGCACGATAACGTGCTCGCGATCCGACTGGATCGGGTCAACGCCCTTGGGGTCGATCACGATGGGGCCGTAGAGCCCCATCTGCTCCTGCAACCCGGAATGGCTGTGATACCAATAGGTGCCGGCCTGCACGATCGGGAACTCGTAGGTGAAGGTCGTGCGCTTATCGATGCCGGGGAAGGCAACGCCCGGCACGCCGTCCATCTGGAACGGCACGATCAGGCCGTGCCAGTGCAACGAGGTCTGCTCATCAAGACCGTTCTCGACATGCAGCCGCACGGTCTGACCTTCCCGCAGCCGGATCAGCGGTGCGGGCACAGTGCCGTTAATGCCGATGGCGTGGCTCTGCCGTCCGTCGATCATCATCATCTGGTGCGCGACCCGGAGCCGGATTTCATCACCCGATACAGTAGGCAGCGGCTTCACAATACCAGCGGAAACAGGCTGCGCCCATGCCGGCATATATGCCGACAGCGCAACACCGCCTCCTGCAAGAGTGGCACCGCGCAGCAATTGGCGGCGGTCTAGAACGCGCGACATGGTAGCTCCTTGGGATTGAGCCGCTGCCGGCCCGTCTCACCTCTTACGCGTCCCGTGCGCCTACCCCTTGGTTCTCTTTCAAATTTTCGGCGAGGCGCGCGCGAGCCCGATATAGCCTGGTTTCGACCGCCTTCTGGCTGATCCCCAATACATCGGCCGTTTCCGCCTGGCTCAAACCCTCGATCGTGCGGAGCACCAACGGTTCTTTGAGATTCATCGGCAAGGTCGCGATGGCGCGCGTCACTTTGGCAAGTTCCTGCCGATCGGCTGCTGCGTCATCGATTGCTACCTGATCGTCCGCGATCGTCTCGGCCTGTTCGTCGAGCGGTGCGGCAAAGGAGAAAAACCGACGGACCGCGCGCTTCCTTGCCCAATCCCGGCATTTGTTGACGGCGATCGTAGAAAGCCATGCTTTCATCGCCCGCTGTGTATCGTAGCGCGGCATCGCCTGATGCGCCGCGACAAACGTCTCTTGAACCAAATCGAGCGCTTCGTCGGCCTCGCCGACAAAGGCGCGCGCGAGCCGGAATATAGGCTGACGATAGCGACGCATGATTTCGGAGAATGCCGCTTGTCGGCCAGCGATGCTGAGCGTCGCCAGTTCGCCGTCGGACAGGGTGGTCCAATCGAGGCTCACCCCTGGTCGTCGGTGAGCGCCTTCACCACCGCAGCATCGAATTGGGGGGTCTGATCCGGGCGCAAAAGCTGCCGCATGGCGAAGATATGCGCCAACGTTGCCTTCTGTAACTCGCCCATCGCCGCATGACTCTGATCGACCGCGGCGGTCACCTTGGGGCCGTTGCCATGCTCGGTCTCAATGGCCTCGGCTAGCCGTGCATTGTCCGCGCGCATTTCCAATTCCAGCGCGTGGCGTTGCACCGCGAACCGGTCCTCTAGGCTTTTCAGCCGGGCCTGCTGATTGCCATCAAGCGCCAGCTTATGGTGCAGGACCTCGTGCAAGGCGGTGCCCGGTTGCTTAGGCTGGGGCAGCAACACGCGCGCAAGAAATACGCCTGCGATAGCCGCGAGGAAGGCCAGTACAACGCAGACGATAAGCCGCTTGGTCGATGTCATGGCTCACCAATCAGCAAGACCGATGGCGCCAGTGGTGATGCGCCCCCGAGCGGCGAAAGCGACACCGCAGGGCTGGCGGTCGCCGGAAGTTCCGCGCCAACCATGCCGATCGCGAGCGCTGCGACCATCACGCCCCCGACGCCCAATCCGGTCAACCGTGCGACGGGCTGCGCACCGATGCGTGCGAACACCTGCGCTTCGATCCCGTCCAGCGATGCCGGCACGGGTGCGCCCGCGAGCCTCGCCAATGTTCTGTCTAGATCGTCCATGCTGTCCACTCCGCGCCTCTACCACTTGTTACGCAGCGATGCCCATCACCCCTCGACTTCCGTCATGAGGGGCGAGCGGCCGGGCCGCGTAGAACAGGCACGAACCTGATCGGAGTATTCCCATGCGTCGCGTCTTCCTTCCTACCGCTGTCGTCCTTCTCGGCCTTGCCGGAGCCGCCCAGGCCCATCCCAAACTCGTATCCGCATCCCCGGCACCGAATGCGATGGTCGCGAAGCCCGCCAATGTCACACTGCGCTTCAGCGAGAAGCTGATGCCCAAGTTTTCCGGTGCGGATCTGATGATGACCGGGCATGGCGGCATGACGCACGCACCAATGAAAGTCGTCGGGACCGCAACTGTCGGCTCGGACGGTCGCACCCTCGTCGTCACGCCCAAGTCGCCGCTCGGCGCGGGTAGCTATAAGCTTGCCTGGCATGTGGTCTCGACCGACACACACCGCATCACCGGAAACTACGCCTTCACGGTGAAGTAAGGTGGAAGCCGACTGGCCGCTGATCGCGGTTCGCTTCGCGCTTTACGTGACGCTGAGCGGGCTGTTCGGCCTCTCGGCATTCGGCCTCTACGGGTTGAAGGTCGGTGAGCGCGGCAACGCGCTTGCCTTCCGCCCTTGGCTGTTCGGGACCGGGCTTCTCGCCCTGCTATTCTCCGGCATAGCGGTCGCGCTGCTCGCAGCCGCGATGGCAGGTGCACCTCCGTGGCCGATCGATCGGGAAGCAGTCGGAATGCTGCTCTCTGACTCCGCAACGGGCACGGCATGGAAAGTACGCATGATCGCGCTCTTGGTGGCGTCTATCGCTGCCCTAATAGCGGCGCGGCGCACGATGCCGCTTGGCTTGGTCGCCATCTTTTCCGGCGTCGCTCTCGCAACGCTCGCCTGGACGGGGCACGGGGCGATGGACGAAGGCGCGACCGGGTGGGTGCATCTGGCGGCCGATATCCTCCATCTCCTGAGCGCTGGTGCGTGGGTGGGAGCGCTGCTCGGGCTTGGGCTGCTGGTGACACGACCAGCGCGGCGCACCGATGCCGCCCACCTCGCACTGACCTATCGAGCGCTGCACGGGTTCGGTCTGACCGGCACGATTGTCGTCGGTACGATCGTCATCACCGGCCTCATCAACGCTTGGCTGTTGGTTGGCCTTGGCAATCTCCCGACCCTCGGCACGACGGTCTACGGCAGGCTCTTGATCGCCAAGCTTGTGCTGTTGGGTGGGATGCTCGGACTCGCTTCGCTTAACCGCTTCCGCTTTACACCGGCATTCGAACGATCGGTGTCAGCAGGCGATTATAAAGGCGCGCTGCGAACCTTGCGAACAAGTCTTGCAGTCGAGGCTTCGTGCGTGGTCGCGATCCTCGTGCTGGTAGGTTGGCTCGGCACGCTCGAACCCCCTGCGTCGGCCATGTAGCTATTGGTTTGAGGGCAATCGAGCTTTGCGACGTAATTTAATTAGGTGCCGTGAGTCGTTGGAAGGGGGGCTTGACCCTGACACGGTGTCAGACCCTACATGCTCTCGGGTTGAAGGAGTTTTTCTATGAACGACCCTGATTTCCACGCCCATTTGGCCGGGGGCTGCGGGTGCTCGAACAAGCAAGCTGATAAAGCTGCTGCGATCGAGCGCGAGGCGGGCGCGTCCTGCTGCTCGTCCTCCAAATCTCCGGCTGTTCCACAAGCTGCCAAGGAAGGATGCTGCTCAGGGAAAGCGGGCGGAGAACCTTCTGCCACAGTGACCGACCCGGTATGCGGCATGACCGTTGATCTGGCAAAAACAGCGCACCATGCCGAGCATGCCGGGCACGAGTATCATTTCTGTAGTGCAGGGTGTCGAACCAAGTTCGTCGCTGACCCTGATGCCTACCTTGGGGCCAAGCCAAAGCCCGAGCCGGTGGCAACCCCGGGAGCGATGTGGACGTGCCCCATGCACCCTGAGATTCGTCGGGAAGGGCCGGGAACGTGCCCCATTTGCGGCATGGCCCTCGAACCGGAAGAGCCGTCGCTCGATGACGGTCCCAATCCAGAACTAGTCGATTTCACCCGGCGTTTGTGGGTAGCAGGAGCGCTCACCGTTCCGCTGCTCATTGTTTCGATGTTCGCCGAGATGTTTGGGCTCCATGTTGTTAGCCCTACCGCTTCGCCTTGGGTCCAACTCGCACTCACTGCGCCAATTGTGCTGTGGGCGGGATGGCCGTTTTTCGAGCGGGGGTGGATGTCGCTTCGCACCCGCCATCTGAATATGTTCACGCTGATCGCGATCGGCGTCGGTGCGGCATTCCTCTACAGCCTGGTCGCAACACTCGCGCCCAGCATCTTCCCTGCGACGTTCCGGATGCACGGGGGCATGGTCCCAGTCTATTACGAAGCTGCCGGCGTCGTCGTGACACTGGTGTTGCTCGGACAGGTTCTCGAATTGCGCGCCAGAGCGGCGACTGGCCGCGCGATACGCGCCCTCATGGACCTCGCTCCCAAGACAGCGCGACGGTTGCGGTCTGACGGGTCAGAGGAAGAAGTCAGCCTTGCCGACGTGGCAACCGGAGATCGGTTGCGGGTCCGCCCCGGCGATGCGATCCCGGTCGATGGCGTGGTGGTCGAGGGTCGCTCCTCGGTCGATGAATCCATGCTCACCGGCGAGCCGGCCCCCGTCCTCAAGGAAGTCGATGCCGCAGTCACGGGGGGGACGGTGAACGGCACGGGCAGCCTCGTTATGGAAGCCGGCGCGGTCGGTTCGGACACGATGCTGGCGCGCATCGTCCGCATGGTCGCGGAAGCGCAGCGCAGCCGTGCCCCGATCCAGGCGGTCGCCGACCGGGTATCGGGCTGGTTCGTACCTTTGGTCGTGCTGATCTCGGTCGCGACCTTCGTGGTGTGGTCGCTGGTCGGTCCCGAGCCACGCATGGGTCACGCCCTTCTTAATGCGATCGCCGTGCTGGTGATCGCCTGCCCGTGCGCGCTCGGGCTCGCGACCCCTATGTCGATTATGGTTGGCACCGGCCGCGGCGCGCAGGCCGGCGTGCTCGTCAAGAATGCCGAAAGCCTACAGGCACTCGATAAGGTCGATACGCTGGTCATCGACAAGACGGGCACGCTAACGGAAGGCAAGCCGTCGCTGGTCGCGATCGAGGCAACCGGCACCGTTGGAGAGAACGACATGCTCGCGCTCGCTGCGGCTGTCGAAGGACAGTCCGAACACCCGCTAGCCCACGCGATCGTCGTCGCCGCCAAGGAACGCGGATTGCAACTCGCCACGGTCGCAGACTTCGCTTCGCAGACCGGCATGGGTGTCAGTGCCACGGTTGGCGGCCGATCGGTGGTGATCGGCAATGCCGCACAAATGAGCCGGGTCGGTGCCGATCCCCAGTCACTCGACGCTTCGGCCGATCGCCATCGGAGCGAGGGAGCCGGCGTCATCCTGATCGCGATCGACGGCGCACTCGCGGGCTTGCTCGCGGTTGCTGACCCGGTGCGCCCTTCGGCGCGCGACGCCATCGCGGCTCTTCGCAAGGAAGGTCTGCGCGTTATCATGCTGACGGGCGACAATCGCGGGACGGCCGATGCGGTTGCGCGCGCCGTGGGCGGCCTGGACGATGTACGCGCCGATCTGCGACCGGAAGATAAGGCGCGGATCATCGGCGAATTGAAAGCTGATGGTGCCAAGGTTGCAATGGCCGGCGACGGTATCAACGACGCCCCGGCGCTGGCCGCTGCCGACGTTGGGCTCGCGATGGGGACGGGAACCGACGTAGCGATAGAAAGCGCGGGCATGACGCTCACACGCGGCGATCTTTCGGCGATCGTGCGCGCGCGCAAGCTCGCCCGTGCGACGATGCGGAACATTCGGCAGAACCTGTTCTTCTCATTCCTGTTCAACGGGGTCGGCGTGCCCGTCGCGGCCGGCGTGCTCTACCCCGTTGCCGGCATCCTTCTGTCACCAATGCTGGCTGGCGCTGCGATGGCCCTCTCTTCCTTCACCGTCGTGCTCAACGCGCTGCGTCTGAACACGGTGAAACTATGAACATCGGGGCGGCGTCGGAGGCCAGCGGCGTCTCGCAACGCATGATCCGCCACTACGAGAAGATCGACCTTGTGCCCGCACCGCTCCGGCGCGGGAGCTACCGGGATTATTCGGAAGTGGACATTCATCGGCTGCGGTTCATCGCCAACGCGCGAGACCTTGGGTTTCCAATCGAGGAGATCCGCACGCTACTCGGCTTGTGGTCGGATCGGGATCGGTCGAGCGCCGAAGTTAAGGCGCTGGCGAAAGCGCGCGCTGCCGAGCTGGGCCGCAAGGCGCGCGCGTTGAAAGCTATGCAATTGGCGCTGATCGACTTGGTTGAGCGCTGTCACGGCGATGATCGCCCGGAGTGCCCAATTATCGAAAGCCTCGCTGAATAATCCGATCGAGCGCGGCGCTTAGCGTGCCGCGCTCTACCGCCTGTGGGCGTTCGCAAGCGGTTCTAGTGTTCTCCCTTCTCGTGTGAAAACGGCTTTTGGGAAAGATCTATCGTTCCCAAAAGACCATCGTTTTCGAGGAAGCTTTGTGTCAAAACCGAACGGTTCTGACGCTTGAGATAGGTCGCCGCCTTTCAAGCGCTTACTGGTGTCAGAACCCTCATTCAGAATAGCTCGACAAGGGGTTGCAGTCGGTGGCTTGCTTGGACCAAATCGCTTTTCCGAAAGCGGTCGAGGTAATCTTCGGCGGTGACAGCGGGATTGTGAAACTGACGGCGTTGGTTTCCGATTGCGGTCAGCGCCTTGGCCGTATCGAGGTCGATGACATTAACGATGAAGTCGTCGGGATGCTTCACCTCGATACCGTGGCGGGCGGCTGCTTCGACCGGAAAATCCTTGAGGTTGTACGTGACAATCGCGTCGGCTCTGCCGTGAATCGCTGCGGCAAGAACATGGACGTCCTTGGGATCAGGCAGTGTCAGGGCAGGCATCAGCGGTTCGTAGCCTTCCACCAGCGCCTCTCCGAAGCTGTCCATGTAGGTCCGCTGGCGTTGGAAATGGTCAGCTGCCAGATCGGCAAACCGTCGCCTTAAGCTTTCCTCCCACTCGGCCAGGATGGCCTCGCTCCAGAGCGGCCGGAACAGCCGGCTGGCGGCGAACCACAAAAGCGCACCCCGCACGATGGAGGGGTGCATGACGTTGGCATCGAGCAGGACGGTGTAGCGGCCGACCAGCATCAGGGACGATCGAGAGGCGTGTGATCGTCGAAGAGGCCAGCTTCCTGATCCAGATCCGCCATTTCCTGCAGGGCCTCATGCCGGGCCGCATCCATGCGGCTGCGGTAGGTCAGCACGTCGCGTCCGAGCAGCTTACGATGCGTGCCGACCATCCGGAACGGCAGATCACCGCGTTCTAAGAGCTTAATGAGGTGTGGACGCGACATGTTGAGCAGGTCGGCTGCTTGGCTAGTTGTAAGCTCTGCCTGTACCGGCACGACAGTGACGGCATGACCGTTGCCGATCTCAACTAGCATCTTGACGATGCTGTTGAACACACCAGACGGCAGGCTGATAACGTCCTCACCTGCCCCTTCTACAGTCAGGTGAATAGGGCGGCTGGAATCTACCCTCGACAGTGCACGCGCGGCGTTACCGGCCGCCTCGATCTCGTGTGCAGTAGGCTCGTAGGCCTCGTCGATATTGAAGGCCACGGCGGCCATGTTTCATCTCCCAGGGCGGAAGCCATCTAGTGACTGCGAGTTGTAAACGCAATAAGTGAAACGAGTGTCAACGGGAAGACGTTCCACTGCGGTGATCGTCGAGCATGCTGAGCGGGGTGGGCGTAATCCAGTCGCCTCCCAGCTTGGGGTATGGACCGTAGAACAGATCACCCAGCGCACGCCGATAGTGCGCGTTCATCCAGCGCCGGCGTCGATGCTCCGGGCCATCGTAGAGCATGTGGCAGCGTTGGCAGAGCGCTGCGAGCTGGTGAAGCGCACTGTCGCTCGGATCATGGTTAAGGTGCGCACAGGCCAGGACCACCGGTGTCCACCGGCCTTGTACCAGAATGTTTTCCGTAGGCCGTCGCACGCGCCGGCCCCGGCCATTGCGCCAGCATTGCCGGTTCCGATCCCACCACCGTCCGTCGCCTAGGTGGAAGACCTTCTGCCTGTGGGGACGTCCACAATGCTCGCAGTGTCCCCCCGCCCGCACGAAGCGTACCTGGTGTGATAGCTGCACCCAGTCGATCGGGTACAAGAACACGTGCTCGGGCCGGATAGGCATCAGGCCTTCCCTGCCGAAGTGTCAGGCTGCGCAGTCCACCGCATTATAAAGCCACCGTCGCTGCGGTCAGCGCCCGGTAGAGTGTGGCATGGTGGCATTTGAGCAGCTTGGCGGCTTCGCGCACCGATGTGCCTTCGCTTATCAATCGTTCGCCGAGCGTGATCTGATCGGGGGTGAGCTTTGGCGGACGGCCAAAGCGGACTCCCCTCGCCTTAGCCGCCACTCGTCCGCTGCTGGTGCGCTGGTGGATCAGCTCACGCTCGAACTCAGCGATGCCGGCGAACACGGTCAGCACCATGCGACCAGCTGGCGAGGTCGTGTCGGCCCAGGGCTCGGCCAGCGAGCGCAGGCCGGAACCAGCCTCCTTCAGCTTCTCGGCGATGTCCAGCAGGTCGCGCGTCGAGCGCGCCAGTCGGTCGAGCCGCGTCACTACCACCGTGTCGTCGTCGCGCAGCTGCTCGATCATCTTGGCCAGCTCGGGCCGGTCACGCTTCGCGCCCGAGATCTTCTCCTCGAACGTCCGCTTGCATCCGGCCTCCTTCAACGCGGCGCGTTGCAGCCGGAGATCTTGGTCATCGGTGGACACACGAGCATAGCCAATCAGCATGTTGCAAAATTGTATCGTAATAAAAGTATTTTGCAACCGACTTTTGCGACATCAGCACATGAGAGAACACGAGCTCTAAGGGCTCTGTTGCGAAACTTAGAACATTTGAGACAGTCGACAGTTGCTATCCTGCGGCCCTCACAGCCTCATTCTTCAAGCCTGCCTGTGCGAGCCTCCTTCTTCGACTTGTCCCATTCCTTCTTGATGAGCCGTTGGGCTGCTTTCTCGACCGTATCCGCCTTTTTGAGCCAATCGGGCTTTGGAGTATGCCGCGCACTCACTAGCTCCTCGACTGCGCGGAAGAGCGCGCGATCCAGGGCATGTTTGTCCTCAGTCCCTACGTCGCGGCAGGCCGGGTTTAGGCGGAGTACGATACCAGCGCGCGCGGCATGTACCTTTCGCCAATTCACCGGCTTGGCAGGGCTAACTGCACCACGCCGCACCTCGGCCGTTAACTCTACAACCAGCCCTCGCATTGCTTCTCGCCATACCGCGCGCTCGCTGGTGACGATCTGGACGAAGATGGCCTTGTCTGCGTTCTCCTTCCCGGCCTGCGCGCCAAAACGCGCGCCAAGGTAGGCAAGCACGCCCGCAAAGGCCGTTCCGAAGCCCTGCACCCACGTCCAGCCGCCTGATCCTGACCCCCCTGATATTCCTGTCACGTATGCTCCCTTATGCCGCGAACCTCGGGTGCAGCTTACGACCACCCAACCACGCTGCTACAGGCCACGAAGGCTATCAGTTCACAAGTGAGATTGTTATCTTGCTCACTTGTGTGCTATCCATCATGTTCACACGCGAACACGTGCAGGGGCTACATGAAGACCATATCTATCATCAGCCAGAAGGGCGGAGCGGGTAAGACCACGCTTGCCATCCACCTTGCCGGTGCCGCCACCAGTGCGGGCCTCTCCGCGCTGATCCTCGACGCGGACCCGCAAGCGACCGCTAGCCAATGGAACCACTGGCGAGGCGGCGCGGACCCTGAGGTCGTAGATTGTGCCTCCCCCACCCTCCTTCCGCGCAAGGTGCAGCAAGCAGCCGATCTAGGCGCGGACCTAGTCATTATCGATACGCCCCCACACGCGGACATCATGGCGCGCGAGGCGTGCAAGGCTGCGGACCTGATCCTTATTCCTTGTCGTCCCCAAGCGTTCGACTTGTCAGCCGTTGAAACGACGGCCGAGCTGGTGAAGGCAGCAGGCAAGCCGGCCTTCGTGCTCTTCATGGGCGGTCCTCAGCGCGCGCCAACTACTTACAGAGACGCGCGGGAGCTGATTGAGGGCAGCGAAGGCGTTGAGGGTATGGGTGTGCCGGTCGCGCCCGTCATGCTCACGATGCGCGCGATCTATCACCACAGCACGGCGCAAGGGAAAACCGCGATAGAGGCGGAGCCTGACGGTAAGGCGGCGGAGGAGATCGCCGCGCTATGGACGTGGACAAGCGAACGTGTGAACTTGCCCACAAGTAAGCAGGGCAGAAAGAAGCGAGGCTGACATGAGCAAATTTGGCGCCATGAGGCAGCAGCGTGCAGAACGCGCGAAGGTGGAGCCGAGCGTCTCGACCCCAGCCATTGAGGGCTCGGCGTCGGTGCGATCGGCGGCGCGGCAGGGCAAGAAGGCTGTCAGCGCATACTTTAGTCCGGAAGTTAGCCGAGGCTTAAATGTGCTGGCGGCCGAGAACGGAACTACCCTTCAGGCCTTGATGGGCGAGGCAATCGACCTTCTCATGCGCCAGTACGGCAAGCACCCGTTCGGGGAGCGGTGACGCGCAGCTTTGAAGAGGGGTCTGCACATAGAACGGACCCAGATGTACGCTAACGCGATCGGGTGTCAGCAAACCCCCAGATTCGGGTTTCCGTACAGCTGACCAAAGCGACAGGGTTTGTCGCACACTCTGCCATCCTGTTGGCGCCACGACCCAAGGCCGGAGCGCACCCTGTCCGAAAGCATGTGTTTTCCGACAGTCTCAAAACGCTGCGGCAGCCTATACCAGCGTCATGACCAAGATACCGGATACGGACAAGAGATCGCAGGTTTCACCGGAATCCTCATTTTTGCACCTGAACGACGGCGCCCGGCATCATCGGGTCGCCCGGAGCAATGACGAGGTAACGGCGCATGTCGCCTTTTGCGTCGCTGACGATCTGGCGGAGCGGTCCGAGCGTGTTGACTATCGCGCCGCCCGCCGGATTGGTCATGAACTTCGCCAGAGGCTGGATCACGCCGCTGCCATCAGCGCGGGAGGATAGCCCAAGGACATAGGGCATCTTTGGACTGAGGCCCGCAACCGCCGCCTGCAAAATCTGGACTTGGCCCTGATCGAACAGCGTGACCTGGCTGCGCCCAGTCCCGGAAAGAGTCAGCTGGATCTTCATGCCGGCCTGGGCGAGCGGCATCAGGTTTGCACGGCCATCGCCTACCGGCACCGCGCCGGGAACGTAGGCCACGCCTTGGGGCCCCTGACCGATCGGAATCGTCGCGATAACGGTGTTGCTGGCGGTATCGATCGCCGCGACTGCGTCGGCGTTCTCCAGCCCGACATACATCCGCGTACCGTCGCCCGACGGCCAAAGGCCGTGCGGGAGCGCGCCGACCGGGATGTTCGCGACCTGCGCGAAGTCGGTGGTGCGGAACACCTTGACGACGTTCTCGGTGCCGACCGTCACATAGGCGAACTGGCCAGCCTTGGTGCGGGCGATGTTGACGTGGTTGGTGATCGCGCCTGTGTCGAACGTCTTGAGCACTGCGAAGGGTGGCTTGGCGTCGAACACCATGACTTTGCCGACGTCTTTCAGCGTCAACCAGACCTGCTTGCCGTCGGGCGTCGCGGCGATGTCGGGGCAGAACGGGCTCGCCTGCTTGACGCGACCGACGATCTTCTTCGAGGCGGTGTCGATCACAACGGTCTCGGGAGAAAAGCTCGAACAGACGTAACCGTATTTCCCGTTCGGCGAGAAGATCGTCATGCCGGGGCCATTAGGAACGGGGATGCGCGTAGTCGGCGCGAAGGTCTTGCCGTCGAGCACCTGGATATAATCCTCGCCGCGCACCGCGACCCAGACTTCGCGACCGTCGGGGCGGAAGAACGCTTCGTGCGGCGATCGGCCCACATAGGTCGTATGCTTCACGGCATTGGTCGCAGTGTCGATGAACGTCACCGAGTTCGAGCCGATCGAGATCGCCGCCAGCGTCTTGCGATCAGGCGAGAAGCCCATGCCGTGGACGAGCAGCTGTCCCTTGTAGAGCGGGCTGAGGTTCGCGGGGGTCTGGTCGCCGAGTTTTATCACGCCGAGCAGCGTGTTGGTCGACGGATCGATCACCGACACGGTGTTGGAGAACTGGTCCGAGGTGTAGAACCGGTCCTGCGCGCTGACGGGGACGTCGGGGGTCGCGTTCGGCACTTGCTGGGCAAACGCAGGGCCCGAGAAACACAAGGCGGCGCAGGCGGTTAGGGTGAAACGCTTCATGGACGGTCTCCGTGATGGGGGTGACCGGTCGCGGTCGGTTCGGTGTGAGGCAGCAACGCGCCGCCTTCGGATAGGATGCCCTGCATCACCGCGATTTCCTGACGCTGTTCGACGATGATTCCCTGGGCGAGCCGGCGCAGGCGTTCATCCTTGCCGAACCGCAGTTCGACTTCGGCCATGTCGATCGCACCCTGATGATGCGGGATCATCATTCTTGCGAAGTCGCGATCGGGATCGCTTGAATAACCGGTCATCATCGCGCCGTGCATCCGCGCCATCGCCGCATCCATTGCGGACGCGAAACCGTCCGTTTGCGCTAACGCACCCGTCGATACGGACACGGCTATCGCCGTTAGCAAGGCCGTGCGAGATTTCATCGTCATGCCTTTAGTATTCCCATTTATGACACGCGAGCGATGAATGCCGAGCGTGACAGCGTAAATGATCGCGGCGCAGCCATCGATCCAACGCATAAGCATGGTTGTTCTGATCATCTAAAAAGAACGGTAGACAATCTATGATCGCGTTTTCGTATTGAAACCATCGCTACCATGCGTTGGACGCAGGGGAGATATCGGTCGATCTAGCGGCATCGGACTGGCACGATCACCCGCCGGATCCGCGATAAGGATCAAACGATGAAAGCTGCGATCGTTCTGGTTGCCGCGATGTTGGCCTCCGTAGCCCCAGTCCCGGCGATCGCTCAGGCCTATTGGGCTGCACCTGCGGCGGACGACTTTCCCTGCGATATCAAGGCGGTTCAGGCACCGTGGTCGAAGGCTGATATCGACCTTAGTCATCATGACCGGATCTATGTGTCTGACCCGACATCGACAAAGATCGTTGTCATCGATCCTGCAGCGGGCAACGAACTGGGACGCATCGACCTCACCAAAAGCGCGATAGCTGAGCCCAGCTTTTCCAGCCCCAAAGTCCAGCACCTGGCTGCAACGCGTGACGGGCGGACCCTGGCGGTATCGGCATTAGCGCAGCACAGTGTGACGCTCGTAGATCTGGCCACGAACACGGAACGAGGCCGGACCGTGTTCCAGACGTCGCCTACCGCCGTCGCGTTTACGCCCAATGGGCACGAACTCTGGGTTTCGCTCGGCGATGAACATGCCATCGCAGTCGTGGATCCTAAGACCGCGCGGGAGATCACCCGCGTACCAGCAAGTGGCGGAGCGGGCGCGACCATCCTGTCGCCAAACGGACGCTATGCCTTTGTATCGCTTACTGAAAGGCCGTCCATCCTGGTTGTCGACGTCGAGCATCGGCGCGTCGTCGGACACGTTGCCAGCAACGGTGCAGGTGAGGGAGCAATCGCGGTCTCGCCAGATGGCAAACAGATTTGGGCAACACGCCGCGAGAGCGGCACGACCACGGTTTTTGCTGCCAAACCGCCGTTTGCGGTACGCGAAGTGATAAACACTGGTCCAGCAACGGGCGCGGTCAACTTCGCCCAGCGCGCGGACGATTCCTTTGCCTATGTCAGCATTGGCGGCGATCAACCTGCAATCAAGGTCTATAGAACCGACAGCCTGGAGGCTGTGGCAACCGTCCCGCTACAAGCGGCTCCAAGTGCGGTTTGGCCGTCGGGCGATGGTACGAGAATCTATGCCAGCCTGGCCGGAACCAACAAGGTCGCTGGGATCGACACGCTGACGTACACCACCGTGTCGACAATCCCTATCAGTACGGATGCGCAAAGCCTGATCTACGTTCCTGGTGCCGTGCGATCAGGAAAAGGTCTCGCCAATCTGGTGCCATCCGGGCGCGATGCGGCGCTTGCCGTGGCGGCGCGTTGATCGGTCTTACACCGTCTGTAATTTCCCAAGGAAAGCCCTTTCTAAAATGACCAAGCCCCCCGTCAGGATCGCGATCAGCGGTGCCGCAGGACAAATTTGCTATTCGCTGCTCTTCCGGGTTGCGCAGGGTGACGTGTTCGGACCGGACCAGCCCGTTATCCTTCAACTGCTCGACGTGCCGCAGGCTATGGACGCCGTACGCGGCGTGGTCATGGAACTGGAGGATTGCGCGTTCCCGCTACTGGCAGGTGTGATCATTACTGATGATCCGATGGTGGCTTTCAAGGACATCGATGCGGCCATGCTGGTTGGGTCTCGTCCCCGCTCAAAGGGCATGGAGCGCCGTGATTTGCTCGCTGCCAACGCAGCGATCTTCAAGACGCAGGGCGCAGCATTGGACGCAGTGGCCAAACGTGACGCCAAGATCCTGGTCGTCGGCAATCCCGCCAACACAAATGCCTGGATTCTTGCGCAAAGCGCACCGGGTTTTCCTGCCGAAAACATCACGTCGATGATCCGCCTCGATCACAACCGCGCGCAGGGACAGCTTGCGGCCAAGGCGGGTGTAGGTGTCGATGCGATTACAAAGCTCGTCGTCTGGGGAAACCATTCGCCGACGATGTTTGCCGACTGGGGGAATGCCGAACTCGATGGCCAAAAGCTTGCCGACCGTATCGGAAACGAGGCCTGGTACCGCGAAACCCTGATCCCCACCGTTGCGCAGCGCGGAACCGCGATCATCGAAGCACGGGGTGCGTCCTCGGCCGCGTCGGCCGCAAATGCAGCGATCGACCATCTGCGCGACTGGGTGCACGGCGCAGGCGATAATTGGGTGTCGATGGGCGTGGTGTCAGATGGCTCCTACGGTATCCCGCAAGGACTGGTGTGCGGCGTGCCGGTGCACTGCATGAGCGGTGGGTATGCGCGTATCGAAGGCCTGACCCTCGATCCGTTCCAGCGATCGATGCTCGATCGCACGATTGCCGAACTGGTCGATGAACGTGAGGCGGTTATCGACATTCTGAAATGAACGATCGGTATATCTGATTGGAATGACTGTAATCTTTGGTTGGTGCGATTGATCTCCTTTCCCTATCATTGGGGCAAGGAGATCGGGCATGACCCTCGAACAACTCAGGATTTTCGTCGGTGTCGCAGAGCGCGAGCACATGACGCGCGCTGCCGAAGCGCTCAATGTGACGCAGTCAGCCGCAAGCGCTGCCATCGCCGCGCTAGAAGCTCGGCACGGCGTGCCGCTGTTCCACCGGGTCGGCCGCGGGATCGAACTGTCCGAAGCGGGCCGCATGTTTCTGGTCGACGCGCGCGCAGTGCTTGGCCGTGCCGCCAGCGCGGAACTTGCACTGGCCGAATATGCAGGACTGGAGCGCGGCACACTGCGGCTGGTCGCAAGCCAGACGATCGCAGGCTATTGGCTGCCCCGCCAGCTGGCGGCGTTCCATGCGCGCTACCCCGCGATCTCAATCGAACTGGCGATCGACAACACCGAGGGGGCCGCGGCGCGCGTGCTCGACGGTGCGGTCGAGCTCGGCTTCGTCGAGGGTGTGATCGACGAGCCCGCGCTCGCGCATTGGACGGTCGCGAACGACCGCATGGTGCTGGTAAGCGATCGCGCAGCCGACACGATCGACGAGGACTGGATCCGCGCCGCGCGCTGGATCGTCCGCGAACAGGGATCGGGCACGCGCTCGTCGTTCGAGGAGGTGTTGCGCCAGCGCGGCGTCGATCCGTCGGACCTCACCACCGCGCTGACCCTGCCGTCGAACGAGGCGGTACGTAGCGCGGTCGAGGCTGGCGCAGGCGTCGCGGTCCTGTCGCAGCATGTCGTCGCACCTGCAATCGCGGCCGGAACGTTGCACGATCTGCCGCTCGGTCTGCCGCGGCGTCCGTTCTACGCGCTGCGGCACAAAGAGCGCTATCGTACCCGGGCGGCCGATGCGCTGACCGATCTCATCAAGGAGACTGGCAAGTGACCGCCGATCTGAAACCCGTTCTTGATGGCCTGAAGCCGCTCAGCCGGCTCGACTCACCGCGCGAGATGATCCGGCAGTTCACGCCCAACTGGTTCGCCGCGACCATGGGCACCGGTATCCTGGCGCTGGCCTTACCGCAGGTGCCGGGCGTCGGCACGTCGCTGCACCCGGTCGGCGAGGCATTGTGGTATTTCAACATCGCGCTCTTCACGCTGTTCGCCGGGCTCTACACCGCGCGCTGGACGATGTTCGGGCACGAGGCGCGGCGGATCTTCGGGCACAACACCGTATCGATGTTCATCGGTACGATCCCGATGGGCCTCGCGACGATCATCAACGGGTTCCTGGCGTTCGGCCTGCCGCGGTTCGGCGCCGGCGTGATCCCGATCGCCGAGACATTGTGGTGGATCGACGTCGCGATGTCGCTCGCCTGCGGTGTAGCGATCCCCTACCTCATGTTTACCCGGCACGAACATTCGCTCGACGGCATGACCGCGGTGTGGCTCCTGCCAGTGGTCGCGGCCGAGGTCGCAGGCGCGAGCGGAGGCCTGCTCGCACCGCATCTGGCCGACGCCCATCATCAGTTCGTGGTGCTGGCGACCTCCTATGTCCTGTGGGCCTATTCGGTGCCGGTCGCGTTCGGCATTCTCGCGATCCTGATCCTGCGGATGGCTCTCCACAAGCTGCCGCACGAGAGCATGGCCGCCTCGAGCTGGCTCGCGCTCGGTCCGATCGGCACCGGTGCGCTCGGGATGCTGGTGCTCGGTAGCGACGCGCCCGCGATCCTCGCCGCCAACGGCCTCGGCCAGATCGGCGCGGTAGCGCAGGGGATCGGCACGATCGCCGGGCTGTTGCTCTGGGGCTTCGGCCTGTGGTGGCTGGCGCTCGCGACGCTGATCACGATCCGCTACTGGCGCGCGGGTATCCCGTTCAACCTTGGCTGGTGGGGCTACACCTTCCCGCTCGGCGTCTACACTGTCGCCACCTTCAAGCTCGGCACGACGCTCCAGCTCGGCTTTTTCGGGATCGTCGGCACCATCCTCACCATCGCGCTCGCAGCGATGTGGCTGCTGGTCGGCGCCAAGACGGTCGCAGGCGGCTGGCGCGGAAACCTGTTCGTGTCGCCCTGCATCGCCCAAGCCAATTGATGGGCCGAACTGATCGTCCTGCCGGATCGAACCGGCCCATCCGATCGACCCGTACCGGGCAGACCGTCGGACGGATCGCGCATAAGAGCATGACATCGAAGGGAGAATGCTGGTGGACAGCCTGGATATGAAACTGGCGCAGGCGACGAACCGCCGTCGCTTTCTCGCAGAGGCTGCGATCGGCAGCGGCGCGCTGATCGCCGCACCCGCGCTGGCGCAGAGCATGGTCGACCTGCATCTTCCGGGTGGCCCATCGGAACGGCCGATAACCAGTGCGTTCCCCGGCAAGGGCAGCATGATCCTCCAGCGGATCCACCCGCCGCTGCTGGAAACGCCGATGAGCGTGTTCAATGGCGACGTCTTCACACCGAACGACCAGTTCTTCGTCCGCTGGCACTGGGCCGACATTCCGACCGCGATCGATGTCGAGGCGTTCCGGATCAAGGTGCACGGCGCGGTCACGCGGCCGCTGTCGATCTCGCTCGCGCAACTGCTGAAGTTGCCACGCGTCGAGCTGGCGGCGATCAACCAATGCTCGGGCAATTCGCGTGCGCTGTTCCAGCCCCCTGTTGCCGGTGCGCAGTGGCGTCACGGGGCGATGGGCAACGCCAAATGGCTCGGCGTGCGCCTGCGCGACGTGCTCGATATCGCCGGCGTGAAGCCGGGCGCGGTCGCGGTGCGGTTCGGTGCGCTCGACCAGCCGGTGGTCGCGGGTGGACCGGATTTTGCGAAGTCGCTGTCGATCGACCACGCACGCGACGGCGAAGTGATGCTCGCCTTCGGGATGAACGGTGAACAGATGCCGCTCCTCAACGGCTTCCCGGTCCGGCTGATCGTACCCGGCTGGTATTCGACCTATTGGGTCAAGATGCTGAACGACATCGAGGTGCTTGCCGCGCCCGACGACGGTTACTGGATGGCCAAGGCGTACAAGATCCCTGACACTCCAGGCGCGAACGTGCGGCCTGGCCAGAAGGATTTCCCGGCCGTCCCGATCAACAAGATGATCCCGCGCAGTTGGGTCACGAGCCTCGACGAAGGGCAGGCGATCGCGTTTGACCGGTCAATCCCGCTGGGCGGCATCGCGATGGGCGGCGATTGCGGCGTCGCCAAGGTCGATGTGTCGACCGACAACGGCAAGAGCTGGTACAAGACGACGCTTGGCCCCGATCACGGCAAATACAGTTTCCGCCGCTGGGATGCGCAGGTGCCGCTCAGCCATGCGGGCCCGACCAGACTGATGTCGCGCTGCTGGAACACCGCCGGCATCGCGCAGCCGATGACGCCGATCTGGAACCCGGGCGGGTTCATGCGCGGCAACATCGAAACCACCAACATCGTCGTCGGCTGAGGAGCGCTCCCCCATGAAAACGCCTTCCATCGGCACGCTGTCGTTCGGGTTCGTCGGCGCGACCGTCGTTCTTCTACTCGCGATCGGTGCCCCGAACAGCCGCATCGCCCCGCCGCCTGCCGCCCCGACCGCACCACCGCCGCCAAGCGTTTCGGCGCGCGGCTTCTCGCTGGCGTCCACCTCGGTCGATCTCCCGACCGACGAAGGGCAATATCCCGCCGGCCCGCATGCCGACGTCATCAACGCCAACTGCACCTCGTGTCATTCGGCGAGCATGGCGCTGAACCAGCCGCCACTCTCCTCCGATCAGTGGACCGCGGAGGTCACCAAGATGCGCGAGGTCTACAAGGCTCCTGTTGCACAGGCTGACGTGCCGGCGATCGTCGCTTATCTGACCGCCATGAGCGCAAAGCAGCCGGGCGCCGCGAAGGGCAAGGCGCAAGACCCCGATCCGAAGGCTGCGCCCGACGTATCGGGGGGATCAGGCTAAGCACATCACTCACGACACGCGGTTCTGCGCGCGAAGTGCTGTGCGGCGTGTACGTGTCTCGCGCAGTGTTGCATTGGGCGCGAGGCCGTTCGCGGGCACCTTGGGTATCGCAACGCGCTGCGACAGGTAGATGCCATTGTGGCCCGAGCAGAGATAGGCCACGAAACAGGCGACGGCGATCGGCACCGCATAGCTGGCGCCAAACAGTTCAATCCCCATGAAGGTGCAGGCGAGCGGGGTATTGGCAGCCCCGGCAAAGACCGCAACAAAGCCGATCGCGGCGAACAGGCCCGTCGGTACGTCCAAGAAAGGCGCCAGCGCGTTACCGAGCGCCGCGCCGATGAAGAACAACGGCGTGACTTCACCGCCTTTGAAACCCGCACCGAGCGTGACGACAGTAAACAGCAGCTTGATCGCCCAACTCCACGGATGCGTGTCTGGTCCGAAGAAGCTGGCGATGGTAAGGCTCTCGGGCCTCGCTGCCAGGACACCCAGGCCTAGATAGTCGCGCGTGCCGAACAGGAAGACGAGCGCGATAACGACGACCCCGCCGATCACTGGACGTAGCGGACCATAGGGGACGATCCGCTTCAGACATCCCCCGACCACGTGGTTGGCTTCGGCGAAGGCCAAACCGACCAATCCGAATATGATCCCCGCAATACCCGCCTTCGTCACGAGCAGCGCATCGACCGGTATCAACGCACCGATCGGGTAGACACCGTGATGGATACCCCAGGCGAGGCACGTCCAATCGCCGACTAGCGCTGCAACGAGGCAAGGCACTAGCGCGGAATATTCAACGCGGCCGATCGCCAGCACTTCGAGCGCGAAGACCGCGCCTGCGATCGGCGTGCCGAAGACCGCGCCGAACCCGGCTGCGATACCCGTCATCAACAGGATGCGCGTGCCGCCCGCATCGAGGCGGAGCGCGCGGCCGAAACCGCTGGCAAGGCTTCCACCCAATTGGACGGCGGTGCCCTCACGTCCGGCCGAGCCACCGAAAAGATGCGTCACCACTGTGCCGAAGAAGATGAGCGGCGCCATCCGCAGAGGCACCCCGCCGCCAGGCTCGTGGATCTGCTCGACGATCAGATTGTTGCCGCCTTCCACTGTGCGCCCGGTGACATGGTAGAGGAATCCGACAACGAACCCGCCCACCGGTAGCAGATAGAGCAGCCAAGGCGATGCAAACCGCAGTCGCGTAACGGTATCGAGACTCAGCAGGAACGCCGCACATAGCGTCCCGACGAGTGCCGCCATGGGCAGCAAGATCAGCGCCCAGCGCAGGACAGAGATCGCATGGTCGTGACGATCGCGCATGAATGCCGCGACATTCAGCGTGCCGACGAGATTGCGAAAGGTAGCGCGCACAATTCCTCCTTGCTGCCTGAAGGCGCCAAGTAGGAATCATCAGCTCTTATCAGAGCGGTTCGGCCAAATTGCCCGGCAGAAATCCATTGCCAAAGTCGATCTATTAGACGTTTGCCCCAACCGTCAATGGGCATGTTGGTCGGGCAAATGCTCGGACCG
Source organism: Sphingomonas sp. R86521 (assembly GCF_042466235.1). Taxonomy (NCBI): domain Bacteria; kingdom Pseudomonadati; phylum Pseudomonadota; class Alphaproteobacteria; order Sphingomonadales; family Sphingomonadaceae; genus Sphingomonas; species Sphingomonas sp. R86521. The sequence continues at coordinate 26,353 of NZ_JAXHBY010000002.1, forward strand.
GCCAGTCGGCAGCGTCTATCTGAGCCCGTTATATGTACCGACCCCGGGTACGCTGCATGCGGGACCGATCGGCTTTGGCCCACGTCGTTTTCGGGCTTCGTCACAAGGGGGCGATACCGCACGAAAGCCGCGGATGCGCTGCGGGGTCTGATCGGTTCGCAGCAAACCTAGGGATGGCTGCTACGAGCGTGCCGTCCAGATGCCGACGAGCGCGGCCAGTGACACGAGCATAAGAAACCCGTTCATCACTAGGAGCAACGTCGCTGGCAGGCGCTTGATGTCCGGTCGTGGCGGCGGGGCGCCTGCGCCCATCTCTCGCCACACCGCAGCGGCGAAGCAAAAGGCGCTGAACAAGATCAGCATGGTCCCGGTCGCCGTCGCCAGCCACGGGAACACGACGTCCTTGAGCAGCGCGCGCGCGCCGATACCGGAAGCGAGCGCCGCCAGTCCGGTACGCACCCAGGCAGCATAGGTGCGTTCGCCGGCGAGGATTGTGCGGTCCGCGGCAAGCTCTGTGCGACGGTCGGCGCTGTCCACCTGCTGGACTGCGCTGTCCTTCAGCTTGCTCGCGCTCTCCGCCAGCTTCGCATGGGCCCGATCGGCGTCGTGCGGCGCGTCCATCAGCCAGCGGTAACGGCGATGCGATGCCAGGCAGTCGAGAGATAGCCGGCGAAGTTCCAGATCGGCTCGGGCCGTTCGGGCTGCATCTGCCCGGCACCGTCAACGGCGCGCACGATCAGGACGTGGAGTCCGGGAGACAGATCGACCGTGACGTGCCACTGCGTCCAGCTCCAAGGCGCATCGGGTTTTGCAGTCAGTTCCGCCTGCAGCCAGTCGGTGCCGCCATTGACGGAGACCTCGACGCGGGTGACCGCTCGGCCGAAGGCGACCGCATAACCCGCGATTTCGCACGCGCCGGCGCTGACATGCGCGCCGTCCACCGGCGCGCAGATCGCAGCATTGAGCGGCATCTCCTCGATAGTCAGACCCCGATCCCAGTCTGCGTCCTCCTTCGCTACCGACGCCGGAAAGAGCTTGTAGTCCTTAGCCTGGATCGGCGCATCGGACGGGCGATCGCGCACCTCGATGCGCGTCAGCCACTTGGCGCTACGAACGCCCGCATAACCCGGCACGACGAGCCGCAGCGGTGCGCCATGTTCGGGGGCCAGCGCCTCGCCATTCATGGCCCAGACGATCAGCACGTCGGGCTCTAGCGCCTTGGCGATCGAGATCGAGGCACCGAACGGTGCCGTCTCACCATCGACATCCACGTTGTCGGCCCCCGTAGTGCCGACGAACGACGCGCCGTCCTGGATGCCGGCTGCGGCGAGCACGTCGCACAGTGCGACGCCGGTCCACGCCGCATTGCCAATCGCGCCCACGTCCCAGGGATCGCCCGAAGTCTTTTCCACGTCTTGAAGATGTGCCCGACGATTGCCGGCGCACTGCATGGTCGCGGTCACTGTCCGGGTCGCAAATGCCGTTTGAAGTTCGGCAACCGTGTAGGAGCGCGGGCGGTCGACTAAGCCGTCCAGCGCTATACGATGATCGTCGGCCAGCTCCGGCGTTGGTCCGTGACTGCGGATGTAGAAGTTCGCCTGCGGCGTCAGGAAGGACGTGATCAGTTTATCCGGGGGCGTTTCCGCATTGAGCGGCTCCGGACAGCGGAGGATCAGATTCTGTTCGGCGCGATCGGATGCGGTCATGCAAGCGGCCTACCATGATGAAATCAGTAGCGAAATCGATCGTTTTGCTGGGCGATGTCACCCAGACTCTTTCGATAGCCTATCCCTTTCTAGACGGCGGTGGAGCGATCACCATGCCGTCGCGCGAAAGGCGCCGAGCGCCAGACAGCCTTTCCCGTAGATCGTCGCGATGTGACTGGACTTGCTACGACGGCTTTGTCCCAAAAGTCGTCGCTAGGTACTAGGGATGACGGAAAACCCTGTCGCCATCGCAGATGCGCGACAAACGGGTGATTTGCGCCGCCTGAACCCGGATGAGGGCGCTTAACGTATATCTGGGTCCGTTCTATGTACCGACCCCGAAGAGGGGGCGATCCGAATGATCCGTCCCGAGTGGAACATGCAAGGGCTGGGTGAATGCCCGGCATCTGTAACGGGCACCCCGGAATCCGCCAGCCCACTTGTTGGCATGTGAACATGATAGCACGAGAACACGAGAACACGATGGAACGTGAACACGTGTCTGGCATGTAGAGGTTGGTAGCAAAGCCTATCGGTGAGTTTTGGGGTAGCGGCTCACCTTTGGGCCGACGCGCTGAAATCTACCAGCACGGGCAGTTCGGGAATTCCGCCGCGCAGCTTTGCCCGTCGTACAATGCTGTGCTGGTCGATCAGGTTCTGTGCGTCGCGCTTGCCGCTGGACGTTTTTGGGAACCAGTGGAGTGCCACCCGTTCGACCTTGCGCCCGTTCTTGATCGGCGTGAAATCGACATAGAAGGGGCAAAGCTTGTTAATTTCCTCGACAGCCACCTTCAGACAATATTTGTTCATATCAGCGAAGCGTTCGAGTTTACCTTCAGGCACGTTAAGCAGGCCGCGCAGCTCTTCGATCGTAAACTCCTCTTTCTGTTTGTATTCGAGACCAATGCGCCGCTCGATCATTTCATAGAGACAAAGTGCGTATTTTGACTCGAAGCAATACATTACCTGCGTCTTGAGACGGGCATAAACCTGACTGTTCCGCAGTATCTCGATTAGCTCTTCTGGGATACGATAGTGAAGGAAGCCGTCTTTTTCGAGGCTTTCATCACTTGGGCCGAGCAGCTGGACACGGCGCTTGTAGCTCTTGCCATCCTTGCGGATCGTGACGATCGCGATGGTGCCCATGAGGCGCAGCAGTGAACTCTCTATGCGCTCGTTGCCTTGGTGCGTCCCTTTCAGTCCGGATTTCGCAATGCGATGGATGATCGGCTCGCCAATGCGTTCCCAGGCATTGGCGATCAGCAGGTTGTAGATACGGCGATCCGCGAGGGTGAGGGGGCTTAGCTCTACAATATCGACCAACTCGCCGGGCTTGACGATTTCACCGTAGTTGGCGGGATCAAAAGGATTTCCACGTCCCTTCTGGGCCAGCGTGCGGAATGTCATATCGACCACGGCAGGTTGCGACATAGGCTTGACCAACGGTGAGCTAGAGGAACTTACCAACTCACCCTAATCACGAAAAGTGAGCTAGGCAAATGTTTCAGCTCCCCCGTGGAGCAGAGAGGCGGATACCCCAAAACTCACCGATCCTTTTAACCCAACCATTGGGGTACCCCAACACTCACTGGACCCTGCCCGAACACTCACTTTTACCGACCCCAAAGCTCACCGCATGCTACCCCGAAACTCACGCGAATCGACCCCAACGCTCACTATTGGAGGCATTTTTCGGCAGAAATACGGACCTTTCAGGGCTCTGAATCTTGAATCAGAAGAATTAGAGAATCTGAACGGCGAAAGGTGAGCTTTGGGGTGGCGAGCCTGTGGATAACCACCGTCAGAATAGGCAAATGGAATCGGCCTAATGGCCGATGCACTATTCGTCTGGTGCCAGCTGCGCTGTCACCAGAGCGGCGCAAACGCCGCGTGCTTAGCGGAAAAAGAAGAAAGGCAAGCTGGCGACCAGATACTACGCCAGAGCCGACCAAGAGCGCCATGAGGGCAGGGAAGAGGGCTTTGCCACGATCCGCACCCTTGCAGCACCGAACCTCGCTGTTGGTGCTTAAATCAGCTCCTTCGCGATCGGTTTCGTAGATCGTCAATCCGATCACCAGCTCCGTCACCTTCGGAAGGTGAGGCGCTACCCCAAAACTCACCTTTCGCACATCGTCACGCAGGATCGAACAGGCCAGTGAACTCGCGTTGATCGTAGTAGCGGATTTTCTCGACCGCGAGCGGGTTTTCGCCCTGGCGGAGCAGCAGAAGCTGATCGGGCCGCATTCGCATGATTTCGTCCGGTGTGGCGAGCCGGCGAGCGGAGACGTGCCCGCTGACACTCTCCGAGGGACCAGCGCGGTTTTCGCCCCAGCCGGTGCCGCGCGACGTGCTGACGGTATCATATTCGATCGTGGTGTCGCCGATCGTGCGCGAGAGCATGTCGGCGGTGGCATGATCGTTGACCCCGAACGTCTGGATCACGCCGGCGTTGGACATGAAGGTGCCGGCGCGCTCGCCATAGGTGGCCTTAAGCTGGTGCATGTCCTGGAGGATCGGCCAGAGCTGGAGGCCATAGCCCGCCATCAGGCCCATCGCGCGTTCAACCGGTTCGAGACGGCCGAGCGCGGCGAACTCGTCCAGCAGGAACAGCACGGGCCGGGCAGGACGGGCGGTGGACCGCGCCATGTCGGTGACGGCCTGGCTCACCAGCAGCCGCAGCCAGCGCGCATAGGTGTCGAGCCGATCGGGCGGCAGGCACAGGAACACGGTGGCGGTCGTGTCCTTCAGCCCCGCGAAGGTGAAATCCGACGCGGCGGTGCTGGCGACGATGCGAGGGCTGTCGAGAAAGTGGGTATGGCGCTGTGCCGAGGACAGCACGCCAGCGGCTTCGCGATCGGACTTGCCGAGCTGGCGGTTGGCGGCGCGGGCGATCAGGCCACCGGCGCCGGCGCTGTCCTGCATTTTGGCCAGCAAAGCGGCAAAGCCGGCAGGGGCGAGCGTCAGCTTGTCGCGCACCGTCGCCAGCACTCGGGCGTCGGCGGGTTCGTGGACGACGGTATGCAGGATCAGCCCCGCGATCAGCGCCTTGGCTTCCTCGTTCCAATGCGCTTCGCCCGATTGCCCCGGCGCGTCATGCACTAGGGCGTCGGCGAGGGTGTTGGCATCTTCCGCGAGATCGAGGCTGGCGGGATCGAGCCGGTCGAGCGGATTGTAGCGGGCAGGCGGCTGACCCGACACGCCGAACGGATCGAGGCACCAGACCTTGCCCTTGGCGGCACGCGCACGGGCGGTGACGCGGGCATTCTCACCCTTGGGGTCGATGCAGATCACCGAGCGATCGAGCAGCAGCAGGTTGGGAATGATCGTGCCGACGCCCTTGCCCGACCGGGTGGGTGCCATCGTTAGCAGATGCGCCGCGCCGTCGTAATGCAGCAGCTTGCCTGACTTCGCCGAGCGGCCAATCAGGAGATCTCCGTTCGCCTCCAGCTTTCGCACGTCGGTTCGGTCGCCGAAACGAGCGGAGCCGAGCAGATCGCTCCGCTGGTTGGCGGCGCGCCGGTTGAAGCGCCAAGCCAGGAACAGGATCGCGCCGGCCAGCAGGAACGGAATGTCGGTCGCAATCTCACCATAGCCGAAGATGCCCTTGAGCCAGGCGTTGCTCGCCATCAGCACCACGAAGGCGACGAAGACCGCGAACAGCGGGCTGATCCGTCGCCTCGGCATCAGTGCGCTTCCATCGGCGTGACCGGCAAGGACCGGTCGGAGTCGGGATGATCGAGCAGCCGGAGCAGGATTTGCGATACAAGGGGAGGGGGCACGCCCTCGTCAAGCATCATCGCGAAGAACGCATCGTCGTTGGGCGTCGGGATCATGTCCTCGATGACCAGGTTGGCGCGCGAGTCCGCCATGTCCTCATGCCACATCGCGATTTCCGCCGGCGTGCCGCGCACGAAATTCATCGCGCGGACTTGGGCACGGATCGTCTCGATATCGAAATCGCTCATTGCGCTTCGCTCCCTTCCGCTTCCGCGTCGAACGCCCGCTTGCCGCGCCGCTTCCATAGCGCCAGCACGTCGCCAGCATCGTCGCCGCGACCACGCCCGGCGAGATCGAGCAGCGCGCCGTAGAGCGTGGCGCGATCGTCGTCGGTCAGCTCGACCAGCCCGGCTTTCTGGACCAGCCCGCCCAGTTCAATCAGATGGCGTGTTCGTTCGCGACGTTGCACGACCCAGCCCCTGCTATCCGTTCGCCGTTCCGCCGCTTCCGCCCGCAGCGTCGCCGCCTGGTTCAGTCGCAGTGCCCGATCCGTCGATTGCAGCAGCGCCGCCACCTTTGCGCCCACGTCGTTGAAAGAAGGCCGCGCCCTTCGCGCGCCATGCCTCCTTCGCGCCCGCATCCTTTGATCCGATCGCATCGAGCAGCACCCCGGCGAGGGTTTCCGGATCAAGCGCATCGGCCCCGGTCGCAACGACGAGCTGGCCAAGCTGTTCGACCCGCTTTGCCTTGAGCGCGCGGGCCTTGTCACCCAGTGCCTTCAGCTCGGCATCGTAATCGCGAACCTTCCGCATCGCCTTTACCCTTCCGCGTATCGCTCATCAACATCTTAGCGCGCCGAGCATATGGGTAAAGCCAGAACGAGCAGAACGCAGCACCAAGTCAATCAGGAGGAGCGAAGCGGAGGATGAGTGCGCGCTTATACGTCGTTGCCGACGTGCGCTCAGAAGTGCAATAAGCAGGGCGTCATGGCGATCTACCATTTCTCCGCCAAGGTTGTGAGCCGCGCGAACGGATCGAGCGCCGTCGCGAGCGCCGCCTATCGCTCCGCATCCGAGCTGCACGACGATCGGTTGAACCGGAATCACGACTTCAGCAACAAGGCAGGCGTGATCCACTCCGAAGTGATGTTGCCACAGGGCGCACCGGAGCGTTTAAACGACCGCACGACCTTGTGGAACGAGGTGGAGGCAGGCGAGAAACGCAAGGACGCGCAGCTTGCCCGCGAGGTGGAGTTCTCGATTCCGCGCGAGATGAATGAGAAACAGGGCGTCCAGCTAGCGCGCGATTTCGTGAAGCAGCAGTTTGTCGATCGCGGGATGGTCGCGGATCTGAACGTGCATTGGGACAAGGCGAAGGACGGCACGCCCAAGCCGCACGCGCATGTCATGCTTGCGATGCGCGACGTGGGGCCGGAGGGGTTCGGGAAGAAGAACCGCGACTGGAACTCGACCGAGCTTTTGAAGGACTGGCGCGAGGCGTGGAGCGCCCACGTTAATGAGCGCATGGCCGAGCTTGGGCTTGAGGGTCGCATCGACCACCGCAGTTACGAGGCGCAGGGGATCGGGCTGGAACCGCAGCACAAGATCGGCCCGGCCGCATCGCGTCGTCCGGAGCAGGGGCTTGAGGCGGAGCGGATCGAGGATCACACGCGCATCGCTCGTGAGAACGGCGAGAAGATCATCGCCGATCCCAATGTCGCGCTGGACGCGATCACGCGGCAGCAGGCCACGTTCACCACTCGCGACCTGGCGACGTTCGCCTTCCGGCACAGCGACGGCAAGGAGCAGTTCGACCAGGTGATGGGGGCGGTGCGCGCCAGCCCCGAGCTGGTCGCATTGGGGAAGGACGGGCGCGACCAGGAGCGGTTCACCAGCCGCGACATGATCGCGGTGGAGAACCGGCTTGAGCGCGCGAGCGACGAGCTGGCGGGCCGCGCCGCGCATGGCATCGTCGATCGGCATCGTGACGCCGCGATCGACGCAGCCGAGGGCCGAGGGCTTGTCCTGTCGAGCGAGCAGCGCGACGCCTTCGATCACGTCACCGGCAACAGTGGGCTGGCGTCCGTCGTCGGCTATGCCGGCAGCGGTAAATCGGCGATGCTGGGCGTCGCGCGCGAGGCTTGGGAGGGGCAGGGCTACACGGTGCGCGGCGCGGCGTTGTCAGGCATCGCGGCCGAGAACCTTGAGGGCGGGTCCGGCATCCAGTCCCGCACCATCGCCAGCCTTGAACACGCATGGGGGCGGGGGCGTGAACAGCTAGGCCCAAGGGACGTGTTGGTGGTGGACGAGGCCGGCATGATCGGCTCGCGTCAGATGGAGCGGGTGCTGTCCCAAGCACGCGATGCCGGGGCCAAGGTCGTGATGGTCGGCGACCCCGAGCAGTTGCAGGCGATCGAGGCCGGCGCGGCCTTTCGCAGCGTCACCGAGCGCCACGGCGCGGCCGAGATCACCGAGATACGCCGGCAGCGCGAGGACTGGCAGCGCGACGCCACGCGTGCGCTGGCGACCGGGCGCACCGGCGAGGCGATCCATGCCTATGACAGCAAGGGCATGGTCCACGTCGCCGACAACCGTGACGAGGCGCGGGGCGAGCTGGTGGACGGTTGGGATCGCGCACGCCAGACCGAGCCGGGCAAGACCCGGATCATCCTCACCCACACCAACGCCGAAGTGCAGAGCCTCAATGGCGAGGCGCGCAACCGGTTGCGCGCATCCGGCGACCTTGGCGACGACGTGACGGTGAAGGCCGAGCGCGGTGAGCGGCAGTTCGCGACGGGCGACCGCATCATGTTCCTGCGCAACGAGCGCGGCATGGGGGTGAAGAACGGCACGCTGGCGACGATCGAGCGGGTATCGTCCGAGGGCATGGCGGTGCGCCTCGATGACGGGCGCGGCGTCGCGTTCGACACCAAGGACTATGCCCATGTCGATCATGGCTATGCGGCGACGTTCCATAAATCGCAGGGCGTGACGGTCGATCGCGCGCACGTCCTCGCCACCCCCGGCATGGACCGGCACAGCGCCTATGTCGGCATGTCGCGTCATCGTGACGACGTGCAGCTCCACTATGGCCGCGACGACTTCAGCGACCAGCGCCAGCTCGTCCGCGCGCTCTCGCGTGATCGCGGCAAGGACATGGCGGGCGATTACGCTAAGCCCGAGCAGGATCAGGCGCGGGCGTTCGCCGATCGGCGCGAGATCCGGTTCCCGGAACTCGCACGCCAGATGGTCGAGAAGGTGCGCGACAAGGCCAAGGGCATGTTTGCCGGTTTCCGGCCAAAGCCGGCTGTCGCGAAAGAGGGGGCGATTAACACTGCCCGCGATCACGGCCAGGGGGGTCTGATTAACACCGCCCGTGATCGCAGCCAGGGGGGGCCGATTAACACCACCTTGGACGTCTCTCAGGCCAAGGCGATCGAACGCTATGCACGTGCCGCGGGCGATATCGGCCGGATGCGCAACAAGGGTCTGCCGGTGCTGCCGCATCAGGAGAGCGCTTTGCAGAAGGCTGGCGAGAGGCTGGACGCGACCCGTCCCCATGCCGCGCGCGACCTTGCATCGGCGCTTGCGCGTGATCCGAAGCTTATCGAGCAGGTGTCGGGCGGCAACACAGTTGGCGCGACACGCGCGATGGCCGACGAGAAGCGTGTGCGGCTAGACCCGGACGCGCGTGCCGAGCGGTTCGTGGAAGGCTGGCAGAAAATGCAGCAGGCGCGGGCAGGAATGGAGCGGGCCGGCGACAGTGCCGGTGCCGAGCGGTTGCGTGAGCGGATGGAGAAGGTGGCGGGCGGGCTGCACCGCGACCCGCAGCTCGAATCCGCACTGCGTCGCCATGCACCCGACCTGGCACTGAAGCAGGAAAGCGAGCGGTCGATCGGCGATGCGCTGTCGTCGTCGCTCGATCGTGGGCGCGACCGGGATCGGGGGATGAGCCGGTGACGGTTCGTGCTTTCGGGTACGATCCGGTTTGTGGTTTCATGCAGTAAAGGGGAAGAAGTGCATGGGTGACGATCACGAACTGGACGCCGCAGCGGAGGCGTTTGAAGGTGTCCGCGGTGAGCTTGCGCTGTTGCGCCGCGCCGTCGAGCGGCTGTCCGCGGAGCGCGCCGAGGTGCCGGAGATACCCGATTACAGCGAGACGCTGGGGAAAATGGCGAAGGCGCTCAACGCGACCATGCAAAATGTCGGCGTGCTGGCGAAAACGGCCGAGGACAATGTCGCGCTGCGCTATGTCGCCGACCGGATCGTCGCGGCTGGCGGCCATGCCCGCGACGAGGATCGGCGCATGATCGCGACCGCCGGTGAGAAGATGGACAAGGCGACGACCGCTTTGCACGGTATCGGCGGTTCTGCCCGCCGTGCGGACGAGCAGCGCCGTACCTTGTGGCAGGTCGGTGCGGGAGCGTGCCTGGGCGGGGCGCTGCTATGGACGATCGTGCCGGGGATCATCGCGCGCGAGCTCCCGGGGAAGTGGCAGGTGCCCGAGTGGATGGCAGCGCGCACGCTTGACCTACCGAAATGGGAAGCCGGGCAGCGCCTCATGCGAGCTGCTGGGCCGGATGCTTTCGCCAACATCGCGGCAGCCGATCGGATCATCACCGCAAATCGCAAGGCTGTGCAAGCCTGCTACAAGATAGCTGTGAGGACTAAGAAGACGGTGCGCTGTACCATCGAGATCAGTCGGGATGACGTGGCGGCAAGAAGTGCGATCGTCAGCTCCACGGATTGAAGTGCCCAAGCGGTGCAAGCCGATCATTCCACCGGACAGCAGCGATGCGCTATGCGGAAGGGGCAAGTGCTTCGATGATCCGGCAGTCGGCGACGGTGTTGCGGCTACAGGAATCTATTAGCGCGTCGAGTTCACCAGCAAGCGCGGTGAGGTCTGCAATTTTGCGTCTAATCGCGTCGCGGTGTTGGTTGGCAACGACATCGACGGCGATGCAGGACTGATCGCGCCGATCGGCAAGCCCCATAAGCTCGCGCACCTGATCGATTGAAAAGCCAAGATCACGCGCGCGACGGATGAAGGACAGGCGGCGTAGATGCGCGCCCTCATAGGTCCGATAGTTCCCCGCCGATCGCTCAGGAGCCGGCAGCAAGCCAATCTGCTCATAGTAGCGGATCGTCTCGACTTTCGTGCCGGTCGCACCAGCCAGTTTTCCGATCGTCAGTTTCTCAGACACAGCGCTTGACCCTCTAGCGACTAGAGGGTGCATATAGGCTGTCAGATCGATTCTATCGAGGTGGCGAATATGGCCTGCACAAGCTGCGCGTCCGACAAGGCGGACACTCTCAACGACCCTAAGTGGCGGCGCGCGCTATGGATTGCGCTCGCCATCAATGGCGGCATGTTCGTTATCGAGATCGTTGCCGGCATCACGGGTGGATCGAAGGCGCTGCAAGCCGACGCGCTCGACTTTTTTGGGGATACTGCGAACTACGCAATCAGCCTTGGCGTTGCCGGAATGGCGATAGCCTGGCGCGCACGCGCTGCGATGTTGAAGGGGGCGACGCTTGCTTTGCTAGGCGTCTATGTCTTGTTCGCGGCGGGATGGGGGGCGCTCCACGAAGCAACGCCCCATGCCGAAATTATGGGCGTGGTCGGCATCGCCGCGTTGATCGCGAACCTTGTAGTCGCGGTCATGCTGTACCGCTTTCGAAGCGGTGATGCGAACATGCGGTCAGTGTGGATTTGCTCGCGTAACGACGCGATTGGCAACATCGCCGTCGTACTGGCCGCAGGCGGAGTGTTCGGCCTCAACAGCGCGTGGCCTGATCTCGCCGTCGCCACCTTGATGGCTGTGTTGGGAATATCGGGCGGTGTTCAGATCATGCGGCAGGCACGCGCCGAAATGCGTAGCGAGCCCTCACCCGCCCCCGCTACTTACCAGCAGTCGTTACATGGCAGTCGGTAAGCTGCTAAGGCGCGGGCCGATGCACCGCCTCTCCGCCCTGTTCCTCAGTTTCATGCTCGTGCTTATGCTCGGGCTTGGATCAGTCGCGCATGCGACCGAAGGCGTGACGTGCGTTGATACCACAGCGGTCAGCTCCCTCGATCATTGCGACGGCGATGCCGACCAAGTGCCGGCAGACGCCGACAAGGCTTATCCTCACCATCATGGTGGTTGCCACGGCCATCATGTCGGCGTGCCGATCGCGTCCGATTCAACCGGACCAGCCAGCAGCGTTCGTATGACTGCATCGATGTGGCGCAATGCGCCCAAGGCCCCGGTAGCGTCGGACCCAGCCCTACGTCCTCCCCAAGCCTGACCAACGCCTAATTCCGCCGGGAAAGCCCGTGCGGATGCCCAAGGTTCGTCAGGAGTCCGTTACCCATGCACCGTTTTATTGCGGCCTTATTGGCCGTGGCGTCGTGCGCGTCGATCGCACAGGCGCAGTCAGCCGATCCAACATCGACCAGTCCCCCGCTCACCCTTGAGCAGGCGCTTTCGCTTGCCGGAGCCAGCGCCCCCAGCCTTGAGGCTGCCACGGCTGGCGTCCGGGCAGCACAAGCAGGCCGCACGGTTGCCGGCTACCGCCCGAACCCGTCGATCGTCGCCGAGACCGAGAACATTGCCGGCAGCGGCCAATATCGCGGTCTTCGAAGCGCCGAGACAACGGCAGGTCTGGCACTACCGATCGAGTTGGGTGGCAAACGATCGGCACGGATCGCTGTCGCAGATGCGATTGGTAATCGAGCGAGGATAGGCACGGCGTTGGCCGAGGCTGATCTACGGCTTGCCATCACGCAGCTCTACATCGAGGCGACCGCAGCGGAACGCCGACTGGTGACCGCGCGCGAGCAGGCCGGTATCGCCCGCGAAGCATCGCGCGCAGCCGGCGTCCGCGTTCAAGCGGGGCGAGCATCACCGCTCGAACAGCAGCGCGCCGATGTATTGCGGATCAACGTGGAGACGGCTGTGGAGCGCGCAGAGCGGCTTGCCGAGGTCGCCCGAAGCAATCTTGCCCGACGGATCGGCCAACCCCTCACGGGACCGTTGGACTTGGTGTGGTTCGGCCGTGTCGAGGGCTTTGGTCCAGCGCGGCCGATCGAGACCGCCGGGACGCTGGCATTGGCGGCGACACGCGCGGACGTGACAACGGCAGAGGCACAGGTGCGGCTTGCTAGGTCGCAGCGCATTCCCGACGTGACACTCAGCGCCAGCGCACGACGGCTTGAGGCTACGAACGACGTGGCAGCGGTGTTCGGGCTGTCGATCCCGTTCCCACTGTTCAACAACGGCAAGGCGGCAGTGGCGCAGGCGCGGGCGCAGACTGATCAGGCGCAGGCGCTACGTCGCGCGGCCGAGCTGGATACCGCGCAGGATATCGCAAGCGCACAGGCGAACGTCGCGAATGCCGCGACGACCGCTCGCAACGCCAGCGGGCCGGCATTGGCGTCGGCAAGCGAAGCCGCTCGGATCGCCCGGATCGGCTACCGGGAGGGCAAGTTCGGTCAGCTCGATTTGCTCGATGCCGAACGTACCCTGTCCGAAACACGAACCGCCGCGATCGATGCGCTCGCCACCTATCACGACGCCAAGGCACGCCTCGAACGGCTCGTTGCCGCAGCGCCCTCGACCGAGGAAACCAATCAATGACGAAGACCATCATGCGGGCGCTCGCGCCTGTGACCCTGGCTGTCCTCCTTGCCGGATGCGGCGGGGGTGGCAACGGCGAGGCCGGTGAGAAAGCCGGAGCCGAGAAGACCGAAGGTGCCGAGGCCAGCGAAGCCAAGGAGGGTCCAAAGGATATCGTCACCCTGTCCGCGCAGCAGATTGCGGATGCCGGGATAGAGGTTACGCGTCCTACAGTAGGCGGCGTGGCCGGAGCGATCGAGCTATCGGCAACGATCGAGGGCGATCCTCAGGGTGTGCAGGTTGTGTCCACCTCCGTAGGCGGTCGGCTCGTTTCCCTCACCAGCAATCTCGGGCAGTCAGTCAGCCGGGGAGACCCGCTGGCTATCATCGAAAGCCGGGAAGCGGCATCACTGAAAGCGGAGGTAGAAGCCGCGCGCGCGCGTTCCGCACTCGCCCAATCAAACCTTCGCCGCGAACAGCGCCTGTTCGCTGAACGTGTTTCGCCAGAGCAGGATCTGGTCGCAGCGCGGACGGCAGCGACGGAGGCCAGCATTGCCCTTCGCCTCGCGCAGCAGCAATTGTCAGCGACGGGCAGCGGAGGCGGCGCGCTCAACCGCATCGCGGTTCGCTCGCCGATCGCCGGCCAGGTCATCGCGAGATCCGCTACACTCGGGCAGGCGGTCGCGGCCGATGCAGAGCTGTTCCGCGTCGCCAACCTGTCGAAGGTCACTGTAACCACCTCACTCGTCCCCACCGATGCCGGTCGGGTGAAACCCGGCGTGCGTGTCGAAGTGACGGCACCGGGGCGGCGTCAGGAGGGGCGCGTCACGTTCGTATCCCCCATTCTGGACGAGACGACCCGATTGGTGCCGGTGATCGCTACCCTCGACAACGCCGGCAGCACATGGCGCGTCGGCGAAACGGTCAACGTATCGATCCTCGTTCCTGCGACCGGGGACCGCACCGTCGCCGTGCCATCGGCCGCAGTGCAGATGATCGAGGACAAGTCGTTCGTGTTCGTCCGCACTGCGACAGGATTCCGGGCAATTCCCGTGACGCTTGGTCGCACCAACGGCGGGCAAGTCACCGTAACGGCAGGCCTTACCGGCTCGGAGCGCATCGCTTCCACCAACAGCTTCACGCTCAAGGCCGAACTCGGCAAGGGTGCAGGCGGGGATGAGGACTGAGCCATGATCGGTCGCATCGTCACCCTCTCCGTCGAGAAGCGCTGGCTCGTCCTGCTTCTCACCATCGCGGCTGCATTGCTCGGGATTGGCGCGCTGCGTCAGCTTCCGATCGACGCCGTACCCGACATCACCAATAACCAGGTGCAGATCAATGTCGTTGCTCCTGCCCTCTCCCCCGATCAGATCGAGAAGCAGGTTGCGTTCACGGTCGAAACCGCGCTCGCGGGCATTCCTGGCCTTGAATATACCCGCTCGCTAAGTCGCAATGGCTTTGCCCAGATCACAGCGGTTTTCGGTGAAAAGACCGATATCTACTTTGCGCGAGCGCAGGTCGCGGAACGTCTGCGAACCGCTGAGGAAGACCTTCCCGAAGGTGTGAACCCCGAGATGGGGCCGATCGCTACGGGCCTCGGCGATATCTTCATGTGGACGGTCGAATATCGCGAGCTGGACCAAGTTCACCACCGCAACGGCGAACCCGGCTTGCAGCGCGATGCCAGCTATATCACCCCCGAGGGGGATCACCTTGTCAGCGACGCCGACAAGGCGACCTATCTGCGCACCGTACAGGATTGGATCGTCACGCCGCAGCTCAAAAGCACGGCCGGGCTTGCTGGCGTCGACTCCCTTGGTGGCTACACCAAGGAATATCTCGTTATTCCGGACATACAGCGCATGGCGGCAATGCGGCTAACGCTTCAGGATCTCACCACCGCCCTTCAGCGCAGCAATACCAGCGCGGGCGCTGGCGTGGTCAACCGCAACGGAGAAGGGCTGGCGGTTCGATCGGATGGGCGTGTTCGCAACGCCGACGAGCTGGCACGTACCGTCGTTGCCACCCGCGAGAGCGTTCCGATCCTGCTTAACCAGATCGCGACCGTTCGCACCGGGCAGGCGCTACGCATGGGATCGGCGTCAGAAAACGGCCATGAAGTTGTCGTCGGCACCGCGGTTATGCGGATCGGGGAGAATAGCCGCACGGTATCGACCGGCGTTGCCGAACGGCTGACGCAGATCGGCCGCTCTTTGCCGGTCGATGTTGTCGTGAAGCCGGTCATGAACCGGACCGAGCTGGTGAACTCCACAATTTCGACGGTTGCCCGCAACCTCGCCGAAGGTGCGGTGCTGGTAATCGTCGTTCTGTTTGCGCTGCTTGGCAATTTCCGCGCGGCGCTGATCGCGGCCTGCGTCATTCCGATTACGATGCTGCTGACCAGCATCGGCATGTTGGAGGCGGGCGTTTCGGCCAATCTGATGAGCCTTGGTGCGCTCGACTTTGGTCTGATCGTGGATGGCGCGGTCATTATCGTGGAGAACGCATTACGGCGTTTGGGCGAGGCGCAGCATGGTCGCGATGACGTGCTGACGATCGAGCAACGTCTCGGGATTGTCGCGGCATCGGCGCGCGAGATGATCCGCCCATCGGTGTACGGGCAGGCTATTATCATCTTGGTCTATGCGCCGTTGCTCACCTTCACGGGTGTCGAAGGCAAGATGTTCGAGCCGATGGCGCTCACCGTCATCATTGCTTTGGTGTTCGCCTTCATCCTGTCGCTGACCTTCATACCGGCAGCGATTGCGATCTGGCTCAGCAAGCGGGTCGAGGAGAAGGAAAGCCGCGTCGTCACGTTCCTCCGGCAGCGCTATGAGCCGGGACTTGATGCGGCGATGCGCCGGCCCACCCTTACCATCGGCGTTGCGATCGGTGCGCTGGCGCTTGCCGGGGCAGCTTTCACGACATTGGGGCAAGAGTTCTTGCCGCAGCTCGATGAGGGCAACATTCTCGTGCAGGCAGTTCGCATCCCCGGCACATCGGTCGATCAGAGCCAGACAATGCAATTCCAGGTGGAAAAGGCACTCGCCAAGGCCCCTGAGGTCCGTTTCGCCTTCTCCCGCACCGGCACGTCCGAAATCGCATCGGACCCAATGCCGCCTAACGCGACTGACACGTTTGTCATCTTGAAGCCGAAGAAGGAGTGGCCCGACCCCGGCCTGTCCAAGGAAGAGCTGGTGGAGCGGCTGGAAAAGCGCCTCTCCACCCTGCCGGGCAACGCCTATGAGATCACCCAGCCAATCCAGATGCGATTCAACGAGCTGATTGCAGGCGTGCGCGGCGATATCGCGATCAAGGTCTTTGGCGATGACTTTGGCGAGATGAACGCGACCGCAGATCGGATCGCCGGCATCCTTCGAAAGACGCGGGGTGCAGCAGACGTGCGGGTCGAACAAACCGAAGGTTTGCCGATGCTCGATATCCGGCCGAACCGTACCGCCATGTCCCGCGTCGGGGTAACGGCCGGTGACGTGCAGGACACGGTTGCCGCAGCCATTGGCGGCCGACAGGCTGGCGTGATCTTTGAAGGCGATCGTCGCTTCCCCGTCGTGATCCGGATGGCAGAAAGCTCACGATCCGATTTGACGGCGGTTGCTCAGGTGCCGGTGCCGACCGGCAGTGGCGGCTTCGTACCGCTATCGACTGTGGCGGATATCGCCGTGGTCGATGGTCCCAACCAGATCAGTCGCGAGAACGGCAAGCGGCGTGTCGTGGTGCAGGCCAACGTGCGCGATCGAGACGTGGCGGGTGTCGTGGCTGATGCCCGGTCAGCCATCGACGCTCAGGTGAAATTGCCGCCCGGCACGTATCTCGAATGGGGCGGTCAGTTCGAGAACCTGGCATCTGCCCGCGATCGGCTCAGCGTTGTGGTGCCGATCTGCTTCGTGGTCATCATGTTCCTGCTCTACGGCGCGCTTGGTTCCGTCAGGGATGCGTTGATCGTGTTTACCGGCGTTCCGCTGGCGTTGGTCGGAGGCATCCTTGCGCTGGTGCTAAGAGGCATGCCGTTCTCCATTTCAGCGGCAGTCGGCTTCATCGCGCTATCGGGTGTCGCGGTTCTCAACGGGCTGGTCATGGTGTCGTCCATCCATGATCTGATGCGGCAAGGCATGGATCGTGCGGTAGCGGCGCATCAAGGCGCTCTGGCGCGGCTCCGGCCGGTTGCGATGACGGCGCTCGTCGCATCGCTTGGCTTTGTGCCGATGGCACTTGGTCATGGTGCTGGAGCCGAGGTGCAAAAGCCGCTGGCGACCGTCGTCATTGGTGGCCTGATATCCGCAACCTTGCTCACCTTGTTCGTGCTGCCGACGCTCTACGCTCGTTTCGGACGGCGCGAGCTGCCAGCCCCATCAGGGGGACACATCGAACTGCCGCCTTTGAATCATGACAGCGTGAGGGCTTAAGCTATGCAGGCCGTTGCCTTCACGCTCATTCCCGTCGTCGCCGTACTGATCGGCTCGCTATTCGCGGTATCGAGACGGCCAAGTGATGCCTTCGTAAGCGCTATGCAGCACTTGGCGGCAGGCGTCGTGTTCGCCGCAGCGGCAGCCGAGATCTTGCCCCAGGTGATGCACGAAGGTTCACCGATCGCGACATTCACAGGCGGCGCGCTTGGCATTCTCGTGATGCTGTCGCTCAAAGCTCTTGAGGGTCGCGCCAGTGGCCCGATCGCTATGTTGGGCGCGGTCGCAGTGGATATCCTGATCGACGGGCTTGTTCTCGGGTTGGCGTTCGTCGCTGGCGGGAAGGCCGGCGTGTTGCTGACGATCGCGTTGACGTTGGAGGTGCTGTTTCTCGGACTGACCGTGACGACCGAGTTGGGCGAGACGATCAAGTCCAAGGCGCGGATCATCGCGATTACGATGGGGATCGCCTTGTTGCTGCCGATCGGTGCGGCGATAGCGACTCCCGTTGCGACGTTTCCGCCCGTCGTGATCGCCGGGTTTCTCAGTTTCGGTCTGATGGCGCTGCTCTACCTCGTGACGGAAGAGCTGTTGGTTGAGGCACACGAGAAGCCGGACACTCCGCTTATCAGCGCGATGTTTTTCATCGGGTTTTTGGGCCTGCTCCTGATCGAGGAGGTATTGGGCTGACCGCTCGACGTGGAACGTCTTGGACCGATAATGATGACGCCGAGCTTCGTCGGCGTATCGAGGCCAAGCAGACTCTGGCGGTAATCGCGCGCGAGATGGGACGAACGATGGATGCGGTTCGGGGGAGAGCCTCAACCCTGAAGGTAACTCTCCGCTCGTCGCAGCGACCGTGGCGGGACGGCGTGCCGCGCCGAGTAGACGTAGACTAGAAAAATAGGGGCGGTTGCCCGCCCCTATCCAGCTTCAGCCGTGCTTCATGCCGCCCTTAGCATGATCGCAGCAGTCCGCGGCCTTGGCTTTTGCGCCATCCTTGCAGCAGTCCGCACCGTCCTTGCAGCACGCCATGTCGGCGCAGCAATTGGCGACAGCGGCGAATGCGCCAGTCGACAGAGTGAGGGCGAAGGCAGCGCTGATGAGCTTAAACTTGGTCATGATATTCTCCGAAACTTACGTGTGATGATGTTCAATTTCACACGGTTTGCGGAGGGGGTGTGGCCGGAGCGTATGCCACGCCTAAAAGGCCCGTCTGTGGAGCTGGCCATGGCGATAGACGGGAGGACGGAACCAGCTCGATATGTTCGACGGTTTCGCCGGCAACTGCAACGCACGGTATAGCGCAAGCCGACGCAGGCGCCTTTTTGATGGGAGCGCCTGCTGATTTGCTGGCGCAGTCCATCATCGCGGACGCAGCCGGAGGCGCGGCCATCGCCATCGTCTCGCAGAGCGGGCCAAGCCGGACCAGCAACATCACGGCCAGGACGAAAAACGCCATGGAATGCAATATCTTGGACAGTGGGCGAGCCCGGCGTTTCATTGGATGCATCTAGAAGCACACTCAGTGATGCACAATGTCGCAGGAGCGGTTTGCCACACTAAGCGGACTTTACTGGCCTTTCCGATACGTTGGTGAGGTTGCGATGCTCGAAAGGTCCGTGGCGCTATCGATCGGCATACCTGCCTCCTTTCGCTCGGAATAGCGATCGACAAGCTGCGTGGTGTGCGGGCGTAGCAGGACCGTGAAGCGCACCAGCTCCTCCATCACATCCACGATCCGATCGTAATAACTGGACGGCTTCATCCGACCGGCGTCGTCAAACTCCGCAAACGCCTTGGCTACGCTGGATTGGTTGGGGATCGTCACCATTCGCATCCAACGGCCGAGGACGCGCAGGGTGTTCACGCTGTTGAACGACTGCGATCCCGCCGACACCTGCATGACGGCAAGCGTGCGGCCTTGCGTTGGGCGCATGCCGCCCATCGACAGCGGCAGGTGATCGACTTGCAGCTTCATGATGCCAGTAATCTGGCCATGCCGCTCGGGGCTGCACCACACATGCCCCTCCGACCACATCGACAGTTCGCGCAGCTCGTGAACGGCCGGGTGGTCGTCCCCCGTCACCTGATCGGGCAACGGCAACGTCGAAGGATCGAAGATCCGCGTTTCGCAGCCGAAGAATTGCAGCAGGCGAGCAGCTTCCTCGACGCATAGCCGCGAAAAGGATCGCTCCCGCAGGGAGCCGTAGAGCAACAGTATGCGCGGAGGTGGATCACCAGCGCCCAGCCCAAGGGCAGGACGATCGAGCGCATAGCGCCGATCAAGCGCGGGCAGATTATCAGGATCGGAGAGAGTGCGGAGCGGCATCAGGCGGTCCTTGGGCCAAGCAGAATGATACAGGTGCCGATCAGGCAAAGTGCAGCTCCACCCGCGTCCCAGCGATCGGGCCTTACCCCTTCGACAGCCCAGAGCCAGATCAGCGATGCGCAGATGTAGACGCCGCCATAGGCAGCATAGGCCCTCCCCGCTGCGTCGCTATCCACGCGTGTCAGTAGCCAGGCGAACAGCATAAGTGAGACCACGCCCGGAGCCAGCCACAGAGGCGATTTGTCCAGCCGCAACCATGCCCAAAAGGCAAAGCACCCTGCGATTTCCGCAAGCGACGCGGCAAGATAGACGAGTGCCGTCATACCATGCTGATCCTGATCGCGAGTGCCGCGAGCGTTACCAGCAGCACCGGGATCGTTAGTGTCGCACCAACCTTGAAGTAATAGCCCCAGCCAATCCGGATGCCCTTTTGCCCGAGGACATGCAGCCAGAGCAGTGTCGCGAGCGAACCGATCGGCGTGATCTTCGGTCCGAGGTCGCACCCGATTACGTTGGCGTAGATCATCGCTTCCTTGATCGCGCCCGTGGCGTGCGTCGCGTCGATCGACAGCGCGCCTACTAGCACGGTCGGCATGTTGTTCATCACCGACGAGAGCAGCGCGGCGATGATCCCGGTCCCGAACGCTGCACCCCACACACCGCCTTGCGCGGTACGATCGAGCAGGCTGGCAAGGTGGTCAGTCAGGCCCGCATTGCGGAGGCCATAGACGACCAGGTACATGCCGAGCGAGAAGATCACGACCTGCCACGGCGCGCCGGCCAGCACCTTGCGCGTCTGGATGACGTGACCGCGCGCGGCGATGATGAGCAGGAGGACTGCGCCGGCAGCGGCCACGGCGCTGACCGGCACGCCGAGGGGTTCGAGCAGAAAGAAGCCGGCAAGCAGTAGAGCAAGAACGACCCAGCCCGCCTTGAACGTGGCACGGTCGCGGATCGCATCACCGGGCGTGCGGAGCTGCGCCACATCGTAGCTTGCCG